>NC_007511.1:0-1200000 GCF_000012945.1 Burkholderia lata | reverse complement strand
CGAGCGGTGTATCGATCGAGAATCCCGGCGCGATGTCGGCGAGCTGCGGCGCATTGTCCTGCAGCACCACCAGGCCCGCGGTGCCGGATGCGACATCGCTGTTGTTCGACGTCAGGTGCACCAGCGCGGCGCCGTCGAGCTTCGGATCGGCGCCGAGGTTGAACGTCCCGCCGCTCGGCAGGCTGTTGCCCTGCATCTGCTTTGCGCCACCGAACGCCTGCGCACTGATGTCACCGTCCAGCACCGTCGACTGCAGTCCGTAGATATCGAGCGTCCCCGCGTTGCCGCCGACGATATAGTCGCCCTGATAGCCGCCCATCGTCAGCAGCGGGTTGTACCACGTCTTCGTCACGCCCCAGCGCGGATGCGATTCGACGAATTGCCCCGCGATGCCGACGTAGGTGTCGTACGGGCTTGCCTGTCCGATCGGCACGAGCGCGCCGTTCGCGTCGACCAGCCGCGTCGTGTTGACGATCCCGCCGTTGTAATGCACGTAGCCGCCGTTCAGGTTCATCGACGAACCGGTCGCGGTCATCACCTCGTTGCCCGACAGCGTGATCGAACCGCCATTGGTCAACAGTTGGTCGACCGTGCGCGGAATCAGGTTCACATAACCCGACAGGTTCAGGATCGGACTGCCGACCCATTGCACGCCGTCGCTGCGCGTGCCCGTCAGCGTGCTGTCGAACACGAGGTTCTTGTACCCGAGCAGAAACCCGTTGCGCAGCAGCGGCGAATCGGCGAGTTCGTTCTGGCCGATACGGTCGACCGTCACGAGCGTCTGCCCGATCGGCACCTCGACGTTCGCGAGGCCCGACACATCGATCGTCGCGCCGCTGTCGAGATAGATGCGACCCGGAACGGCCGTCTGGCCGGCCGGTGGCTGTGCGCGCGATGCAGAGGGCGTCAACGCCGCGACAGATACCTTGGAACCGGGTGCCTCGATCAACGAGCCGCCCTGGAACCAGACCGAGCCGGCCGTCATGCCGATGCTGCCAGGCGTGAAGGTCGCGCCGGGCGTCGATGGCGTCGTCTGGCCGTTGCCGTCCGGCATCACCGTGGTCACCGAATCGGGGCCGAAGCTCAGCAAGCCGGCGCGGTGCGTGTCGTTGGCGCCACCGGTGCCGTCCGTCGTCTGAAGCGCCTGCCCGAGATAGGCCGCTCCGGTCGGATTGTTGGAAGAATATTCGTCGACCGTGGAAATCGTGATCGTGCCGGGCGAATTGACGCTCGTCGTCACGCCCACCACGCCGTTCTGCGCAACGCGGCTGCCGAGCAGGTTCACATTGCCGCGCGCAGCCTCGACGATGCCGGTATTGGTCAGCGTACCGGCCGGCGTGATGTCGGTCATCTGGCCGTTCGGGCCCAGCAGCGTGATCTTTCCGCTGAGTTCCGGCAGCAGCACCTGCGGGTTCGTCGTAGCTCCGCTGTTGGGCCGCAGACTTACCCCGACGCCGGCCGCCAGCACCACCTGCCCGTCCGTCGCCTTGATATGCCCCGCGTTCGTCACGTTCGGTGCGGCGATCATCACGAAGCCGCCATCGCTCGCGTTGCCGTTCGCGTGCGTGGTAATCGAGGCGCCCTGTTCGATGGTGACGTCGCCCCACGGTTGATACTGGCTCGCGGACGTAAGATTGACCTGGTTGCCCAGACCAAGCACCTCGTTCGGAAGCCGGCTGTTGCCGTTCAACCCGCCCGAGCTGCCAGACTCCAGATACGCGAGCCCACCCGTCGTCCCGGCAGGCAGGCTCAGGAACTGCTTGTTGCTTGCGACGATCCCCGCCGCATCCTGCGCGAGACTGCTATCCGTCACAACCGGCACCCGGTTCTGCAGGGTCTGGTTGTAGTTGTTCATGTTCAGCACGTCGAGCGACGACGCCACCAGCGAATGCACGTTCACCTGCGACCCGGCGCCGAACAGCACCCCGTTCCGGTTGATCACGTACACCGCCCCCTGCGCGGTGATGTTCCCCAGAATCTGGCTCGGCCTGCCGCTCGGATCGTTGATCCGGTTCAGCACGGCCCAGTTGTTCGCGCCGTTCGTCTGCGTGCCGCCCGACTGGTCGAAATTCAGCGTCGTCTGCCGACCGACGTTCATCGTCTCCCACGTCAGCACCGCGTTCTGCCCGGTCTGCTTCACGTCGACGTTCACGTGGCCGCTCGCGTCGACGTTCTGCGTCGGCGCGTTCGCGTTGACCCACAGCACCGGATTGTTCGTATCGCCCGTTGCGCCCGCGGCCACCTGCAGCCCGCCCGGCGCCAGCCCGTTCGGCACGGTCGACGGCAGCTTCGCCGCGGCCGCCGCCGCATTCTGCTGCGCGGCGATCTGCGCGGCGATCGCGTGCGCCGCATAGCCGAGGTTGCGGATCGACGGCTGGCTCGCCTGCAGCGCCTGCTGCGGCGACACGCCGAGATTCGGAATCCCCGGCACGCCGCCGGCACCGCCCGCGCCACCGGCCACCGGGCTCGCAGCCACGTGACCGAGGTTCATGATGCCTGCCGCATGCGCATGAGCGGACACACCCGCCGCGAGCATCAGCACGACCGCGCGGTAAAGCGGGCTCAGCTCCGATTTCAGGACCGACCGCGAGGCCGTTGCGCGAAGTTGCCGTTCCGTACGTGCGCGTGCTGCCATTCTTGCCACCCCGATGCTAGGAATTTGCGCGCGGCGCCGGTCCGGCACCGCACATGTCGTTGCGCCTGAAACAGGCCGCTGGAATCCGAAGACCATACGAAGCGCGAATGGCAGCGACATGGCGACTGTTACGGACCATTCCGGCCGCCGTGAAAAGGTCCGTAGCTTTTGTCATGGAAGGCGGTCACGCCGCCACAGCGGGCGTGCGACGCACCGTGCCGAGTGCGTCGGCCACCTGGCCGATCACTGCCGGCCAGTCTCCGGGCCGCACCTGCCGGAACAGCCTCGCGGACGGATACCACGGGCAGTCGTCGCGCTCGAGCAACCAGCGCCAGTCCGGTACGCGCGGCAGCAGCATCCATACGGGCCGCCCGAGCGCGCCAGCCAGGTGCGCAACCGACGTGTCGACGCTGATCACGAGATCCAGCGTGTCGACCAGCGCAGCCGTTTCGGCGAAATTCGTGAGCGTGTCCGCAAACGACAGCACACCGCTCGCGGCAAACGCGTCCGCATCGCGTGCGCGTATCTGCGGTTGCAGGCTCACGAACGTCGCGTCGTGCGCTGCAACAAGCGGTAAGAGCGCGGCAAACGGTATTGAACGGTTTTCGTCGTTCGCATGGCGCGGGTTGCCCGACCATACGAGCCCGACTCGCAACCGGCCGGACGGCGAAATCGCATCGAGACGTTCTACCCACGCGTCGCGCCGTCGCGCATCGGCGCGCAGGTACGGCACGTCGGCCGGCACCGTATCGAGCGTCGTGCGAAACGCATACGGCAGGCTCATCAGCGGACACTGCAGGTCGAACGCCGGCATCGGCTGCCCTTCCGTGACGATCCGGCTCACGCCGCGCAGCGTGCCGAGCAGTTCGCCGAGCGCAGCCGGCGCCTCGACGATCACGGTCGCACCCCGGTCATGAACTAGGCTGGCGTATCGACAGAATTGCAGCGTATCGCCATAGCCCTGCTCCGCATGAAGCAGCACCGTCCGGCCCGCAAGCAACTCGTCGCCACGCCACATCGGTCGGTCCGCATGACGCCGATGAAGTACCACGTCGGACGCGCGCCAGCGCATCTCATGCTGCCGCCAGCCCGACTCAAAATCCCCCATCAGCAGCCGGCAGAACGCTTCCGAACGGCGTGCAGTGCCGTTGTGCGGATCGCGTTCACAGGCGAGCACATAATCGTCGAGCGCCGCGTCGTGCTCGCCCATCTGCTGACGCGCCACCGCCCGCGTATAAATCGCGTGCGCGGTATCGGCGGGCGCGTCGGCTGCCGCCGCGTGGCTCGCGAGCGCGTCGTCGTAACGACCGAGCTGCTGCAACGTCAGCCCACGGTTGTGCAGGAGTTCCACATGAGCGCCAGTCGTCGCAAGTGCTCGGTCGTAATGCGCCAGCGCGTCATCAAAAGCGCCGAGCGCGCGCAATGCGGCGGCGCGATTGCGCAGCGCGTCGATTTCGTCGGGTACCCGCGCGAGCGCCTCGCCGTATGCGATCGCGGCCTCGCTGTAGCGTTCGAGTCCGAGCAGTGCATTACCGCGGCCGACCCATGCAGCAACATGGTCGCGATCCAGTCCAATAACCCTGTCGCAACGCGTGAGAAGTGCATCGCGCGCATGCAGCAGATCGAGCGCGACGCAGCTCGCGAACAGCAACTGCACGTCGTTCGGTGTGCGGGTAAGCGCCTCGTCGAGGTACGCCAGCGCCTCGGCCGGACGGCCCAGTTCAGTCAGCACATAGCTGCATGCGTACACGAGTTCCGACGTCTTGCCGCGCGCGACCATCGCAAGCTGGTAACCATGCAACGCCTCTTCGCAACGACCCAGAATCCGCAATATATGAGCGCGCTCTGCATGCGCGTCCGGATCGTTCCGATCGACGTGCAGCGCACGCTCGACACTGATCAGTGCGTCGGCGGGTCGTCCGAGCTTCCGCAGCGCCTCGCCACGCTTGATCCAGGATGCGGCGAGATCGCGCGCACGTGTCAGCGCGCAATCGTATGCTGCAATTGCCTCCTCATATCTCCCGAGCGCAAGCAGCGCGTCTCCGCGCGCGGCGTAGGCCGGTGCATGACCCACGTCCCGTGCGAGTGCCAGATCGGCCGCCGCAAGCGCTTCCTGATGACGGCCGACGCCGGTCAACGCGGCAGCATGATTCGCCAGATTCCACGACTGATTCAACCCCAGCTGGATCGATCGCGCGATCAGTGGTTGCGCCCGCGTCGTATCGCCGAGTCGTAGATGAACAAGTCCGAGCAGATGCAGCGCTTCGACGTTGTCGGGCGACATCGTCAGCACACCCTCGTACAGCCGCCTCGCACCGACAAAGTCACGTTGCTCAAGTCGCGTGCGCGCATTGCGCAGCGCATCGTCGAGTGCTGCACGCAGCAAACCTGCGCCGGCTTCCATGCCTGTCGTCGGACGCACGTTCATCGCGGCCCTCCACCTACGATCGCGGGCAACTCGGCCGCGATCCGTTCGACAACGGGTGCCCATTGCCCACCTTCCGGCTGACGGAACAGTCGCGCGGACGGGTACCACGGGCTGTCGTCCCGATCGAGCAGCCAGCGAAAATCAGGCGTATGCGGAATCATCATCGCGAGCGGTCGGCCGAGCGCGCCAGCGAGATGCGCAACCGACGTATCGACACTGACCACGCAGTCCATCAGTTGAGCCAACGCCGCCGTATCGGCGAAGTCTCGCAGTTCATTGCCGACGAATCGGATCGGATTCGATTCGAGCACCGGACGATCCTCGTCGCGCACCACCTTCTGCAGACTGATCCAGTCGTACCTGTCATCGAGCAGCGGCAGCAGATCGGTCAGTGTCATTGAACGATTCCGATCATTTGAGTGCATCGGATTGCCGGACCAGACGAGCCCGACACGCGGACGGCCCGACGAGCCGAGCATGTCTTGCCAGCGCGCGACCAGCACCGGGTCGGCCCGCAGATACGGAACGCCAGCGGGAATCGACGCCAGGTCCGTACGGAATTCGAGCGGCAGGCTCAGCAGTGGGCAATGCAAGTCGAACTGCGGCAGCGGATCGCCGCGCGTGATCATCGTATCGATGCCGTCGAGCGTCGCCAACAGTGGCCGCAATTCAACTGGCGACTCGACCACGACACGCGCGCCGAGCGCCTTCACGAGCGGCACGTAGCGACAGAACTGCAGCGTGTCGCCGAGCCCCTGTTCGGCGTACAGCAAGATCGTCCTACCGTCGAGCGGCATTTCACGCTTCCATCGCGGTTGCACAAAATTGCGTCGACTGCCATCGAGCTGCGTATCGCGCCAACGCCATTCATACTCGGCCCAACCCGCTTCGAAATCGCCGATCGACAGGCACAGGAACGCACGCATGCAGTGCGCGAGCACGTAGTCGGGATCGATCTCGATCGCATCCGCGTAGGCCTGCCGAGCGGCGTCGTGCTGCCGCAGCGCACGCAGGGCGTTAGCTTGATGAAAATGCGCAAGCTTGTCGCGCGGCGTCGCCTCGATCACGCGCGCGAAATCGTCGAGCGCGGCCTCGTAGCGGTGCGTCTCGAGCTGCACGCGGCCGCGCGTGAACCAGGCTGGCACGTAGCCCGCATCGAGCGCAAGCGCACGGTCGCACATGTCGCGCGCATCGTCGTGACGTTCGATGCGCATCAGCGCGCTCGCGTAGTTGCACAGCACGCCGGTGCTGCGCGGTTCCGCGTCGAGTGCACGCGCGTAGCTGTCGGCCGCGTCGCGATAGCGTTCCAGGTGGCTGGCCGCGTTGCCGCGGTTCGCCAGTGCCCGTGCGTGGCGCGGATCGATCGCGAGCACACGGTCGCAGCGCACGAGCGCTTCGTCGTGCCGGCCCAGCAGCTCGAGCGCGATCGAGCTGTTGAAGATCGCATCGATGAAAGTCGGGCTCGCCGCGATCGCCGCATTGAAATCCGCGAGCGCGCGCTCGGGATCCTGCAGATCGAGATACGCGACACCGCGCAGGAACAGCACTTCGGTGCTGCCGGGCATCTGAGCGAGCGCGTAGCCGTAGCTGTCGACTGCATCGCGGAAGCGGCCGAGTTCGCGCAGCGCGAGGCCGCGTCCGCGCATCGCATCGAACGAACGCCCGGCCAGCGCGATCGACCGATCGCAATCGGCAAGCGCTTCGTCGTGACGGCCGAGCGCGCGCAGCATGTCGCTGCGCTTCACATAGCCGTCGGCAAAACCAGGCGTCAACTCGAGCAGCCGATCGTAGACCGTACATGCGTCGTCGTACCGGGCGAGCTGCCCGAGCAGGCCCGCGCGCTGAAACAGTACGCGCTGGTGAACCGGGTTGATCGCGAGTGCTTCGTCGAGGCGCACGAGCGCGTCGTGCTCCCGCCCGAGCCCGGTCAGCACCGCCGCGTAATTCGCGAGCGCGAGCGGCACCGGCCGGTGCTCGATCGAGCGCCGCATCAGCGGCTCGGCGTCGTCGAGCCGCCCTTGCTGGAAGCGCACCGCGCCGAGCAGGTGCAGCGCCTCCGGATGCTCGGGATCGAGCGTCAGCAATTCGGTATACGCGTGCTCCGCATGCTGCAGCGCGCCCTCGTGGTGCGCCTTGCGCGCGCGCAGGAGCAGCCGTTCGAGTTGCGCGGTATCGGGCGGACGGCGATCCGGCGCGACCGGCGCGCTCGCGAGTGTCGTCCCTTCCCCGTTCGGTGTCATCGTGTGGCCCCCACTTGTCGCTGTTGGTATCGCGTGTCGTGTCTAACGTGTCATCGGCCCGATCGCGGCACGCACCGCGTCGATCGCGCCTGTCCAGTCCCCCGGCACGGCCTGCCGGAACAGCCGCGCGGACGGATACCACGGGCTGTCGCCGCGCGTGCGCATCCAGCGCCACTCCGCCGGATCGGGCAGCAGCACCCAGACCGCGTGGCCCAGCGCACCCGCCAGATGCGCGACGGCGGAATCGACCGCAATCACGAGATCCAGCGCGCCGATCAGCGCGGCCGTGTCGGCGAAGTCGCCGAGTTCGTCGTCGACGCGACGCACCGGCGCACCCGCGAGCAGCGCCTCGTCGCGTTCGCGCACGGGCTTTTGCAGACTGATCCAGTCGACGTCGAGATCGAACAGCGGCGCGAGCCACGAGAAATCGATCGACCGGTTGTGATCATTCCGGTGCTCCGGATTGCCGGCCCATGCGATCCCGATCCGCGGCCGGCGCCGCTCGCCGAGCAGCGCGTCCCACTGGCGCGTGCGCTGCGGGTCGGCATGCAGATAGGCGCCGGCATGCGGAATCGTGGCTTCGTCGGTGCGAAACGCATGTGGCAGGCTCAACAACGGGGCCTGGCAGTCGAACGCCGGCAATGGTTCGCCGCGCGCGATCACGTGGGCCGCGCCGGACAGCGACGCCATCAGCGCGCGCAGTTGCGGCTGCACCTCGAACACGACTCGCGCGCCACGTGCGGCCACCAGCGGCACATAGCGGCAAAAATGCAGCGTGTCGCCGAATCCTTGTTCCGCATGAATCAGCACCGTCCGACCGTCGAGCGGCGTGTCGCCCTGCCACGCCGGCTGCGTGAACGGCCGGTAGTGCCGCGCAAGCTGCGCATCGCGCAGCCGCCATTCGTACTCGGGCCAGCCGCGCGCGAAATCGCCTTCGATCAGATACAACGACGCACGTGCGAAATGCGCTTCGGCGTAATCGGGTTGCAGCGCGATCGCGCGGTCGTACGAGGCAAGCGCATCGTCCGTGCGCGCCGTTTCGAAATGCAGGTTGCCGCGGTTGAGCCAGTTCGTCGCGTGATCGGGACGCAGCGCGAGCGCACGGTCGAGCGACGCCATCGCTTCGTCGTAGCGATGCAGGTCCTGCAGCACGCTGCTGCGGTTGGTCCACGCTTCGGCGAACCGCGCGTCGCGCGCAAGCGCGGCGTCGTAGCTGGCCAGCGCGTCGTCGTAACGCTTCAGGTAACGCAACGCGGTGCCGCGATTGCACAACGTCTCCGCCGAATGCGGATCGAGCGCCAGCGCACGCGCATAGGCCACCAGCGCGTCATCGTGGCGCTTGAGCTGCAGTAGCGCGTTGCCACGGCTCGCATGGGCGCGAACATGATCCGGATCGAAACTCAGCACGCGCTCGCAACGGGCGAGCGCTTCGTCCGCGCGGCCGAGCCGTTCGAGCGCGACCGCGCTGTTGTAAAGCACGTCGATCCGCGCGGGATCGGCAGCGATCGCTTCGTTGAACGCGTCGAGCGCCTCGCCCGGCCGATCGAGATCGATCAGCGTGCGGCCGCGCTCGGCCATGATCGCGGCCATGCCGGGCCGGATCGCATTGGCGCGCTCGAAGCACTGCAGCGCATCGGCCGGCCGCTGTAGCTCGCGCAGTACGAGGCCGCGGTTGAACCACGATTCGAACGAACGCGGGTCGACCATCAGCGCGCGATCGTAGGTATCGAGCGCCTCGTCGAAACGACTCAGCGCACGCAGCGCGCTGCCGCGATTGCAAAGCGCATCGAGCACCAGCGGCGACACCGCGAGCGCGCGGTCGAATGACGCCAGCGCCTCGTCAGGGCGGCGCAGCCCGAGCAGCGTGTTGCCGCGGCGCACGAGCGTCTGCACGTCGTCGGGCGTCGCTCGCAGCGCGGCCGCGAAATGCTCGAGCGCCTCGCCGACACGGCCACGCTCGCCGGCGATCGCGCCGAGATCCGACAGCACGCGCGTGCCGGGTGCGATCGCAACCGACTGGCGCAGCAACGCTTCGGCGTCGTCGGCCGCCCCGCGCTGGAACTGCAGGATGCCGTACAGGTGCAATGCCTGGGGATTGTCCGGCTCCTTCTCGAGCACGGCGAGATATTCGCGCGCCGCGTCGTCGAATCGTCCGGCGCTGTGCCAGTTTTGTGCGCGGCTCAGGATCGCCGCCGATTGCCGTTGTTCGCGCGCGTCGAGTCCCGACGCGCCCGCGTGTGCATCATGCCGGTGCTCGACCGTCACGTTCGCCCCCTTCCCGTTTGCCGATGCCGCCGCCGATCCGGTTCGATGGAACCGGTCGCGGCGGCCATGCTCGTCACGAGACTAACGGACGGGCAATAACAGATGTATGACGAAAGTTACGGACCATTTTGTCCGGGGGACGGAACACACGCCGTGCCGGGGGCCGCGCGCGCCGCCGTCACTGGCCGATCGGGATCGTCCGCACGTATTCGACCGCCGGCGCGCCCATCGTGACCGAGAAGCGAACGCCGCGCGGCACCGGCACGCCGATCGACGTGAAGTTGCTGATGCCGTGCTGCGCGAGAAACTGCGCATACGACTGTTCGATGACGGCCTGGCTCGTCGTCCATCCGCCGGGCGGAATCCACACGGAAAGCTGCATCGAGCGCGCATCATTGCTGACCACCACGCGCGCGAACCCATCCATGTGATGCAGCGCGTCGTCGACTTCGACGAGCGACGCGAGCGGCTGCGACGCACTGCGCACGAGCTCGCGCCCCTTGAGCTGGTAGCGCACCACCTGCATCTGCGTCGGCCCGCCGCCGACCCCGAGATGGCGCACCATCACGAGTTCGCCCGGGCGGATGCGCAGCGGCGGCCCGAATACTTCATCGGGCGTCACGAGGTTCGTCAGGTCGAACTGCAGTTGAGAGAAGTAGCGGCCGAGCAGACGCGTTTGCGCCAGATTCGACGCAATATCGTCGCGGCCGCGGATCGTCGCATCGAGACCGCGCCACGACAACAGCGCGATCACGGCGAGCAGCGCAATCGCGACCAGCATCTCGATCAGCGTGAAGCCGCGGGCACGGGCACGGTTGCCGGCACGCGCTGCCGCGCGCGGGTCAGCGGCGCGCTTCATTCTGGATCACCGTGACGACTTCCGCGAGCACGTTGCGGCTCGACGCGGACGGATACACGCTCACCGTCACGCGACGCACGAGCGGGCTCGGCAGCGCGGCCACCGACTGGCGGCACACGAACCGGTAGCGCCCCTGCGGGCAGGCAAACGTGTTGGTGCCGACGGACGGCCAGGTCGATGCAATGCGGATTTCGCCGAGCGCGTTGTCGGCGCTCCACAACGCGAGCAGCCGCATGCGCGCCATGTCGGTATCCGACGCGAGCGCGCCGATCGCGCGCATCACGGCGCCGAGCGCCACGGCGACGATCGCCAGCGCGATCAGCACCTCGATCAGCGTGAATCCCCGTTCCGGCGCCCGCGCCGTGCGCGATCCGCCGCATGCCTGGCGGTTGTAGTCGGTTCTGTCGTCGCACATGACCTGCATTCTTGTCGATGGGTCAGCGTCCGGCGTCCGGCATTCGAATCGCGGCACGAAGCCGCATCGCCGGCGCGACGGACGCCGTGCAGCGACGTTAAGCGTGGCGTATGGCACACACGTGTCGAATGGTACGGACCATTTGGCGCGGCGGGCTCAGGCGGACGGGCGTGCAAACACGCCGCACGCACTGTCGCGCGAAGCGCGACAGGCGACGGAAAACTGAAAACGATCGGGAAAGAACCACCCGGCGGCGGGCGGCAAGCGATGAAGACGAGCCTCGGGCGGCGGGATCGACGCGACGGCGTCAGGCCGTCACGGCGTCGTCATACTCGGCGCGGGCAAGCTGGCCGGCGGCGTAGGCCTCGGCTTCGCCGCGAAAGCCTTCCTGGCTGAACGCAACGACTTTCACGCCAACGCCGGTCGCCCGCTTCACCGTCAGCGCCCATTGCCATCCGCCGTCTTGTTCAAAGACGTGCAGCGAGGGTTCGAAGGAAGGGTCGAATACGGTCACGCGTTTTGCTCCTGCCCCCTTGCGCACCGCATCGGCAACGCTTGGGGCATGTCGAAAGGATCGCGCCGGGATGCGACGCGCTTCTGCCATTCGACAGTCTAGTCAAGGATTGTTGCGACGCACCATCAGAGGTTTCACTCATCTATCGGAACCGGGCGGTCGATCGAATTTTCCTGAAACCTATATGGCACGGGCCTCAGCGCCGTTTCAACGCGCCCGGTTCGGCACTCGTGCGGCAACGTGCCGCACACGCGACTGCTTGCCTGCATCGATCGCCGGTGAATCGAAAAAAGGGGCGCGAATCGTCCGGCGATCCAGGCACCTCGGCGGCGACGGTGGTTACCGGCCCGTACCAACCGGCATCACGCGCCGAAACGTCAGGTTCACGCGCTCGCCCTGCACGCCCGGCGCCTTCGGCACGCGGTGCTGCCATTCGGCCTGCGTGCGCCCGTGCATCACGAGCAGGCTGCCATGCCCGAGGCGATACGCATGCGTGACACCGGTCTTGCGATGGCGAAGGTCGAACACGCGCATCGCGCCGAGGCTCACCGATGCGATCACCGGCGCATCGCCCAGTTCGGGCTCGTTGTCCGCATGCCAGCCGAGGCTGTCCTGCCCGTTGCGGTAGCGATTGAGCAGCACGCTGTTGAAACGCGCGCCGGACGTCGCCTCGACCGCGCGTTTCAAGTCGAGCACGGCCGGCGTCCACGGCGCCGGCACGTTGCGGATCCCCGAATACACGTAGACGGCATCCGGCTCGCCCTGCCATGCGGTCAGCCGCGGCAACGGAATGCGTCCGCGCGGCGTGCGGATCGTGTCCTGCTGCCACGCGACCTCGCCGATCAACGCGGCCAGCACGCGATCGGCATCGGACGGCGCCAGCCAGTCCGGGTACCAGTCCACGTCGGGTGCGGGCGTGTCAGCGAAGAGATCGGGTGTCGACATGTCGGGAGAAACGGGCGATGAACGGAGCGAACAGTGCATGCCTGCATACTAGCCAACGGCGTCGCACACTGCCATGCGCTGTCATTCGCTGACAAGAGGAATCCGCCGTGCCCGCGGTTCTCGGTTCTCGGTTCTCGGTTCGCGGTTCTCGGTTCGCGGTTCGCGGTTCGCGGTTCGCGGTTCGCGGTTCGCGGTTCGCGGTTCGCGGTTCGCGGTTCGCGGTTCGCGGTTCGCGGTTCGCGGTTCGCGCATCACGCTATCATCGCGGCGTGTCGCGGCCCGCCTTGCCGAAGCGTGCCGCATTGTTTCCTCTGCCCGGTCGGCTCGCCCCGGCCGCTTTCCTTCCGGATCCCATCCATCATGACGACGCTGTCCGACTCCGCTCTCGACCAACTGTTTCTCTCCGCGCGCACGCACAACGCGTGGCAGGACAAACCTGTCGACGACGCACTGCTGCACCGGCTGATCGACCTGACGAAATTCGGCCCGACGTCGGCGAACGCGAGCCCCGCACGCTTCGTGTTCGTCAAGTCGCCCGAGGCGAAGGCGCGCCTGAAGCCCGCGCTGTCCGAAGGCAATCTCGCGAAGACGATGGCCGCGCCGGTCACCGTGATCGTCGGCATGGACATGGCATTCCATGAGCACCTGCCGCGCCTGTTCCCGCACGCCGACGCACGCAGCTGGTTCGCCGGCAACGATGCGCTGATCGAGACCACCGCGTTCCGCAATTCGTCGCTGCAGGGCGCATACCTGATCCTGGCCGCGCGCGCACTCGGCCTCGACGCGGGCCCGATGTCCGGCTTCGACGGCGCGAAGGTCGACGCCGCGTTCTTCGCGGGCACCGCGATCAGGAGCAACTTCCTCGTGAATCTCGGCTACGGCGATCCGGCCGGCCTGTTCCCGCGCAGCCCGCGCTTCGACTTCGACGACATCGCCCGCATCGAGTGACGGCTGCCGGTCGGGGCCGGTTCCCGCTGATGACGGGTCGGAGCCGGCCTCTTTTGAAACGGGGGAGCGTGCGCTACGCGCCGCGCGTCAGCCGGATCAGCGTGATCTCGGACGGCACGCCGAAGCGGTTCGGCGGCCCCCAGTATCCGGTGCCGCGGCTCGTATAGAGCCACAGATCGCCGAAGCGGCTCAGCCCGCCGATCACCGGCTGCTGCAGCCGCACGAACGGTGGCCACGGCAGAAACTGGCCGCCGTGCGTATGCCCCGACAACTGCACGGTAAAGCCGGCGCGGTTCGCCGCTTCCGCACTGCGCGGCTGGTGCGCGAGCAGGATCTTCGTGCCGACGTCGCGCGGCGCACCCGCGAGCGCCTGCACGGGATCGCTGCGATGGGCGGGATCGAACCCGCCCGCCGTGAAATCGGTGACGCCCGCGAGCACCGCGTGCGCACCGTCGTGCTCGATCAGCACGTGTTCGTTGAGCAGCACCGTCAGCCCGATGCGCCGGAACTCGTCGATCCACGCATGCGCGCCCGCGTAATACTCGTGGTTGCCCGTCACCAGGAAGCTGCCGTGCCGCGACTGCATGCGGCCAAGCGGCGCCGTGTGCTCGCGCAGGCGCTTGACCGAGCCGTCGACCACGTCGCCCGTCACGACGACGAGGTCGGCATCGAGCGCATTGACCGCACGCACGATCCGTTCGACATAGGGCCGCTTGATCGTCGGCCCGACGTGGATGTCGGACAGTTGCACGATCGTCAGCCCGTCGAGCCCGGCCGGCAGCCCCGCGACCGGGATCGACACACGCTTGACCGCCGCCGTGCGGCGCGCACCGACGAACCCGATCACGGTGACGAATACCGCACCGGCCAGCACGCCGAGCGCCGTGTCGGTCGCGGCGGCAGGCCACGCGCCGTCGTGCCCGAATTGCCGCCATCCGGACACGCCGAGCAGCACGAATTCGCGGAGGAACGTCAGCAGGAGCAGCGACGAGAAGAAGCCCATCACGAGCGAACCGGCCCACCCGGCCAGCGTCGCGGCCCAACCTTCGTCGAAGCGGCGCGAGAACATGCCGACCGGGATCAGCACGACGAAGCTCGCCAGCACGAGCGCCGCGATCGTGCGCGCGACCGGCGACGTAAACGCATCGGGAATGATCCGTATCCCGACGTACAGATGGAACAGCACGCCGATTGCAATGAACCGGACAAAGAAACTTCGCATGGAATGCTCACCTTCGTTGCGATACCGATACCGCTTCCGCGTCGCGTGTTGCACGAGGCCTTGAGGCCCCGTACCGCGCGTCGCGCCATACGTACGATGGTACACAGATCGCAGCTTTGACGACCGGTCGCCGGCCGGGCTTCGACGCCGCTCGTCGCAGCGCTCGACCGCGGCTGCATCGGCCCGCCCGACGCGAGCGACGTTGACGCTTTCCTGAAACCCGTCGTTACCGACAGGCGGCGCGCGCTGCGCTTGCCCATCCAGGTCAGCCATTTCGAGAACGGCGTCCGGATGATCGACGCGAACGTCCGCGTCTTGCTCGAAGGCGCCGCGCGTCGTCGCTCTCGCAGACGAGCAAACGAGCAAACGAACAGACAGCTCGGGCCGAACACCCGCCGCGCATCTGCGTCACCGATCGCGACGCGCTGCAGCACTTCACACGCAATCCGGTCGACCTGCTCGTCAACATCGTCCCCCGATCTGACGGATCGACCCCATTCCCGTGCGTCCGAACGGCAATCGGCCGTTTCCGCACCGATTCCGCGCTGCCGACACGACAAATCAGCCACCCTTCGTTCGTCTGACGATCCTTTACAGTCCGTTAGCAACCCTACGCGAGCTTGCACTGGCAGAATCGCGACGGTCCGACCATCATTGCGGAAACGCGGTGCCGAACGGGCGGATGCGCCCCCCCGGGCGGCAATACCCCCCACGGCGCGCCGGGCGGGTGGCTGGCGGTCCGCATCGCGCTGATTTATTATCGGCTCCGTATCCCGGAATCGTCGTCGCGGCGACGATCCGCATTGCGCCGTGCCCGGCATCCACCCCCAACGTCGAGCTCGTCACACCATGAGAAAAACAACGCCGCGCGCGCCCTTGCGCGTCGCCGCCGTCCTGGCGCCAGCCCTGCCGCTCGCGGGCTGCGCATCGCGCGGCGCACCGTCGTACGTCCTGTTCGGCGCGTATTTCCCGCTTTGGCTCGTCAGCGCGATCGTCGGCGTCATCGGCGCGATCGTCGCGCACCGCGTCTTCGTCGCGACCGGCTGGGCCGCCACGGTGCCCTACCAGCTGGCCGTCTGCACCGCGATCGGGCTCGTGGTCGCCGTCATCGTGTGGCTCACCGGCACGGGGCCGTTCGCATGAAGGCCGCCGGCATTGCCCGCCCCTCCGTCAAAGGCCGCGTGATCGCACTGGCGATCGTCGCGCTCGGCATCGCGGCACTCGTGTACGCGTACTACCGCACGACGGCCTACCCGTCCACCGACGACGCGTCGATCGACGCCGATGTTGTGCACGTCGCGTCGCCGGTCGGCGGCCGCATCGTGCAGCTCGCGGTGCATGAAAACCAGCGCGTCACGAAGGGCGACCTGCTGTATGTCATCGACCCTGTGCCGTACCGGTTGACGGTAGCCCAGGCGCAGGCCGACCTCGAGCTCGCGCGCGCATCGCTCGACACGCGCCGCCGTTCGCTGATCGGCGAGCGCTCGAACGCGGCCGTGGCCGCCGAGCAGGTCAAGCGCGCCACGCAGAACAGCGACCTGGCGACGCGCGACGTGAACCGGCTCGCACCGCTCGCCGCGCAGGGCTACGTCAGCGCGCAGCAGTTCGACCAGGCGAAGGTCCGCCAGCGCGACGCCGCCGTGTCGCTCACGCAGGCACAGGAACAGCAGCGCGCGTCCGCGCAGACGATCGGCGACGAGGCCGACGCGATCGCGACGCTGCATGCGCGCGAAGCCGCGCTGGCCCGCGCGCAGCATGCGCTCGACGACACCGTCGTGCGCGCACCGCACGATGGCCTCGTCACAGGCCTGAGCGTGCTCGCCGGCGAAACCCTTGCGCCGAACCAGTCGATCTTCACGCTGATCGACGCAAGCGAATGGTTCGCCGTCGGCAACTTCCGCGAGACGTCGTTGAGCCGCATCGAGGTCGGCGACTGCGCGACCGTCTATTCGATGATCGACCGCAGCCGCCCGCTGACGGGCAAGGTCGTCGGCGTCGGCGCAGGCATCGCCGACAGCGCCCGCATCAACCTGCCGCGCACGCTGCCGATCGTGCAGAACTCGGTGAACTGGGTGCACGTCGCGCAACGCTTCCCGGTGCGCGTGAAGCTCGACGAACCCGACGGCAAGCTCGTGCGCGTCGGCGCCAGTGCGATCGTCGAGGTCCGGCATGGCACTGCCTGCCGCTGAGGTTCGCTCGCCGGGCCCGCGCGAAGTCCTGCGACTGCTCGCGCCGTTTCCGGGGCGCATGTCGATTGCCGTGCGGGTTGCGCTGATCTGCGCACTGACCGCGCTCGTGACGGCCGCCTACGGCACGCCCGAAGCCGCGCTGTCCGCGTACGTCGTGTTCTTCATGATCCGTGCCGACCGCGTGACGAGCGTCGTGCTCGCGGCCGCGCTGCTGGTGATCGTCACGATCGTGATCGGGCTCGTGCTCGGCATCGCGATCTTCAGCATCGACTATTCGATCCTGCGCGTCGCGTGCATGGCCGTGCTGTCGGTCGGCTTCCTCTATCTGACGTCGGCCAGCAAGCTGCGCCCGGTCGGCGCGATCCTCGCGATGATCGTCGGCTTCGGGCTCGACCAGCTCGGCCTCGCGCCATTCGGCGAAGCTGCAACGCGCGCGCTGCTGTACATCTGGCTGACGATCGCGATCCCGGTCGGTGTCGCGATCGTCGTCAACCTGCTGATCGCGCCATCGCCGCGCAAGCTCGCGCACGCGCAACTCGCGAAGCGCTTGCGGCTCGCCGCGCAGCGGCTGCGCGGCGACGATGCGGCGCGCGACGCATTCAACGCCTGCCTGCACGAAGGCGACAAGCAGCTGCTCACGTGGCTCAAGCTGTCGAAACTCGAAGGCTCGTCGTCCGCCGCCGACTTCGCGGCGTTGCGGCAGGCCGTGGCATCGAGCACCGCGCTGCTCGTCGGCGTCGCGCTGGCCGATCGCGAGCCGGGCGCGCGGCTGCCCGACGCCTACGCCACACCGATCGCCGCGACGCTCGACGAGATGGCCGGCATCCTCGACCGGGGCGGCTACCCGGTCGACGTGACACTCGCGCTACCGCCGCCCGACACGCTGCCGCCGCTCGCGCGTGTTGCCGCGACGGACCTCCATGCGGCGATCACGCATTTCGCGGAACCGGCCGCAACGACCGATGTCGCTTCGACGGCTTCGACGGCTTCGACGGCTTCGACGGCTTCGACGGCTTCGACGGCTTCGACGGCTTCGACGGCTTCGACGGCTTCGACCGCTTCGACCGCTTCGACCGCTTCGACCGCTTCGACCGCTTCGACCGCTTCGACCGCTTCGACCGCTTCGACCGCTTCGACCGCTTCGACCGCTTCGACCGCTTCGACCGCTTCGACCGCTTCGACCGCTTCGACCGCTTCGACCGCTTCGACCGCTTCGACCGCTTCGACCGCTTCGACCGCTTCGACCGCTTCGACCGCTTCGACCGCTTCGACCGCAGCCCCCGAATCCGCCCCGCCCCCCGCGCCGCGCGGCGGCTTCTTCCTGCCCGACGCGCGCACCAATCCCGACCATATCCGCTACGCACTGAAGACGACCGCCGCGGCGATCTTCTGCTACCTGCTGTATTCGCAGCTCGACTGGTCGGGCATCCACACGTGCGTCGTCACCTGCTACATCGTGTCGCTCGGCTCGACGGCCGAGACGGTCGAGAAGCTCACGCTGCGGATCTTCGGCTGCATCGTCGGCGCGCTGCTCGGCACGGCGGCACTCGTCTTCGTCGTGCCGTCGCTATCGTCGGTCGGCCACCTGATGGCGCTGGTGTTCGCCGGCGGGTGGCTCGCCGCGTGGGTCGCATTCGGCTCGCCGCGCATCGCGTATGCCGGCTTCCAGATCGCGTTCGCATTTTTCCTGTGCGTGATCCAGGGCGCCGGCCCCGGCTTCGACCTGACGATCGCGCGCGATCGCACGATCGGCATCCTGCTCGGCAACGTCGTCGTGTATCTCGTGTTCACGCGCATCTGGCCCGTCAGCATCGGCAAGCAGATCGACGTCGGGCTCGCCGCGCTGATCGACCAGTGGCGGCGCCTCGTGCAGGTCGCGCAGCCGGCCGAGCGGCGCGCGCTCGCCGCTGAGGCGTTCGCCCGCCACGGCGCGCTCACGCAGGAGCTCGGGCTGGTCCACTACGAACCGTCGTGGGTGCGGCCGGCCGCCACGTGGCTCGCCACGCGACGGCGCGCGCTCGCCGAACTCGGCGCGCTCGAAGGCCCGCTGTTCCTGCTCGCCGAGCGCAAGCCCGGCGATGCGGCAATCGGTGCGCAGCTCGCCCGCGTGACCGAACCGCGCGACGACGAAGCCGCGCCCCATACGGATTCGCCCGCGCCGCCGGCCGCCCCGCTGCGCACCGCCCCCACCGACCCCGCACGCGACGCGCTGCTGAACCTGATCGACACGCGGCTCGCGCACATCGCAGACGCCGCCCGCCAAGCCACACCGAAGGAGCCCGTTCCCCATGCGCCTACCTGAACCGCCGGCCGCCTCGATCGCCGCCGCCGCCCTCACGACCGCCGTCGCGCTGGCCGGCTGCGCGACGTCGTCGATCGATCTGGCGCCGGAGGCGTCCGATCGCCCGTGGCAGCCGCAAACGTCGGCCGCAGGCGACATCGTGCCGGGCCCGCCGCGCGCGTCCGCACAAGGTTCGCATGACTACACGCTGCCCGAGTCGCCGGCGCTCGCGTCAGTCTCGCCGCCGGCCGCGCTCGACGCCACGCACGCGTACACGCTGCCCGAGCTGATCGATCTCGCCGAATCGGCGAACCCGTTGACCCGTATCGCGTGGAACGACGCACGTAACGCGGCGCTCGCGGTCGGCCTGGCCAAGACCGCCTACCTGCCGAGGCTGTCCGCGACGGCCATGGGCGGGTACCAGGCAAACCACGGCTCGACGTCGTCGATCCTCGGCGACTCGTCGAGCAACTCCACCGTGCACGGCACCATCTCGGCGCTGTCGCTGCAATGGCTGCTGTTCGATTTCGGTGGCCGCTCGGCGCGTGTCGAAGCGGCCGAGCAAGCGTCGATCGCGTCGAACGTCGCGTTCACGGCCGTACACCAGCAGGTGATCCACGAGGTAACCGTCGCGTACTACCGGTACGAAGCCGCACGCTCGCGCGCGCTCAGCGCCCAGCAGGGCCTCGCGAACGCGGACGCGATCCTCGCGGCCTCCCGCGCGCGGCTCAAGCATGGCGTCGGCACGGTCGTCGAGCTCGCGCAGGCGACGCAAAACCGCGCGCAGGCAAACCTCGCGCTCGTGCAGGCGAACGGCACGGAGAGCGACGGCTACCTCGCCCTCGTCTCCGCGCTCGGCATCTCGCCACTGTCGAAGCCGACCATTGCCGCGCTGCCGAAGCGGCCGCTGCCGCCCGCGCTCGGCTCGTCGGTCGACGCGATCGTGTCGGATGCGATCGCGCGCCGCCCCGACCTGCAGGGCGCGTTCGCGCTCGAAAAGGCCAATCGCGCGAAGATCAAGGCGGCGGAAGCCGCGTTCATGCCGAAGATTTTCCTGTCCGCGTCGACGTCGTACGCGAGCGGCGGCACGTCCATTTCCGCACTGCCCGCGATCGGCGACCAGGCGCCGACCGTCAACCTGAACGGCAGCCGCTACGGCGGCGGCGTGTTCCTCGGCGTGACGATTCCGCTGTACGACGGCGGCCTGCGCTCGGCCGTGCTGATGCAGGCGCGCAACGATGCGGAAAGCGCCTCCGCGCGACTCACGCGGACCAAGGAGGAAGCCGTCCGACAGGTCGTCGCCGCGCAGAACGCGGTGCAGACGAGCCTTGCGTCGCACGACGCCGCGAAGGCGCTCGTCGATGCCGCACAGACGAGCTACGACGCGGCGCTGACCGCGTACCGGAACGGCGTCGGCTCGGTTACCGATGCGACGATCGCACAAAGCCAGCTCCTGGCGGCCCGCAACGCGGAGGTCGACAGCTATGCCGGGGCGCTGTCCGCTGCTGCCGCGCTCGCGCTTGCGACCGGGACGATCGGCTCGGCGCAGTAGCGCAACCGCCGCGAGGCGGTTGACGCATGCGCGCGCCGCCCACTAGAATGCCGCCCATTCTTCCTTCAGGAACCATCGTGGACAGTTGCAGCACTCCGTTGCGTGCGCCGCTTGCCGCCTGAACGCCTGTCCGACGCAGTTCTCCTGCCCGGCTCGCGTTCCGCGAGCCGCACGCCTACCGTTTCACACTGAATGACGCATTCGCGCGGTACAGTACCGCGCGATGACGGCTATCTTCGCGTCGCCTTCGGCCTTGCGCCGCAGCGACGCGAAACGGCACGCGCTCCTTGCACGGCAGGACAACCATGACTTTCGATTTCGCACTCCGTCTTTTCACCGCGTTCGCCTGCGGCGTCGCCATCGGCATCGAACGCCAGATGCGCCAGCGCACGGCCGGCCTGCGCACGATCACGCTCGTCGCGAGCGGCGCCTGCCTGTTCGTCACGCTCGGCGTGCTGACTGGCAACGGCGTCGCGGGCGTCACGCAGATCGCCGCCTACGTCGTGTCGGGCGTCGGCTTCCTCGGCGGCGGCGTGATCATGCGCGACAAGGGCTCGATCCAGGGCATCAACACCGCCGCGACGCTGTGGTGCTCGGCCGCCGTCGGCGTGCTGTCCGGTTCCGGTCATTACGTGCCGGCGCTCGCCGGCACCGGCGTCGTGCTGCTGACCAATACGCTGTTGCGCAGCGTCAGCCAGGCAATCAACGCGACGCCGGTATCGAACGCCGATCTCGTGCGCGAATACCAGATCACCGTGATCTGCCTGGCCTCCGACGAAGTGCACATCCGCACGCTGCTGTCGAACTCGATGTATGCGAAGCCGCTGTCGTTCCAGAGCCTCACGAGCGAGGACGTGCCCGACCAGCCGGACCGGCTGAAGGTGACCGCGACACTGAAGCTGCATCCGAAGGATCAGCAGAAGCTCGAGCAGATCGCGAGCCGGATGAGCATGGAGAAGAGCATTTCCAGCGTGAGCTGGACCGCGAAGGAAGCGGAGCCGATGATGGAGTAAGCGGCCTGGCGGCAGCCGCATGTCGCGCTGCCGCCCTCACGCCCTGTCAGGGCGTCTCGATCAGCCCGGCCGAGATTGCCTTGACGACCGCCTGGACCTTGTTCGTCGCACCCAGCTTCTCGAGGATGTTGTTGACGTGGAAGTTGACCGTCCGCTCCGAGATGCTGAGGATCTGGCCGATTTCGCACGCGGTCTTGCCTTCGGCCGTCCAGCACAGCACCTCGCGCTCGCGCGCGGTCAGCGTGACGCCCGCCGCCGGCGCCAGCTTCGGCACCACGAAGCGGCTCATCAGCGAATGCGACAGGTTCGCGAGCCAGTTCGTCTGCAACGTCAGCATGTTGATCTCGGCCGGCGTCAGCCGGTCGGCATGGCGGGCGATGCTCAGCAGGCCGAACGCACCGCGGGCCGCCCAGCTCGACTGCGCGACCCCCACCGACAATCCGTAATCACGCGCGTCCTGCCACAGCGGGCACGGTTCGATCCGGTCGACGTCCGGCCAGACGATCATGTTGGTGCTGAGCGCGCCGTCGCGAACCGTCGAGTCGATCTCGATGTAGTTCTGCGCCTGGTAGTGCGCCATCCAGCCGTCCGGATAGGTATTGAAGATCGCGACCGCGGGCTTCGAAACAGGCAGCGGGACGCGAATGCCGTAACAGCAGTATTCGAATCCCAGCCGTTTGGAATAGGCGGCGATCCGCTGGAAGAGCTGCTGCTCATCTTCCGCGGCGCTGAATTGTTGATAGGCATCCTGCCAGCGCAGTTCCATTCATTCTCCGACAACGTCACGCTGTCATACTTGTCAGGTTCCAGCACCCGTTCGAGGCTGATACATTCCGCGCATGACTTCACCTTTGCTGCACCCGGTCCCCGGCCCGTCCCCGGACGGCTACGTACGCCTGTCAGAAGGCGCACTGGCCGTGCTTGCGCTCGACCATGTCGCAAGCGGCCTCGACACATCGCTGCGCGAGGAATTGCGCGACAGCGCAATCGACGCTCGCCTCGCCGGCTATACCGAATGGCATCGCCCGGCCAGTGCCGGCGTCGCTTACGTGACGATCGGCTGGGACTGGTATCTCGACCGCGCGACGGGCACGTTCGTGATCGCGGGCGGCGACGTCCGCAGCAACGTGATGGCCATCGACGCCACCGGCGCCGACATCGGCATGTTCCACACAGCCGCCGCGCTCGCCGCACGGCTCGCGTGCATCGACTGGCCCGCCGCTGTCGCGTCAGCCCTGCTCGGCCACAACGACGCCTATCAT
This sequence comes from Burkholderia lata, assembly GCF_000012945.1. Lineage (NCBI taxonomy): Bacteria > Pseudomonadati > Pseudomonadota > Betaproteobacteria > Burkholderiales > Burkholderiaceae > Burkholderia > Burkholderia lata. The sequence goes on along the minus strand of NC_007511.1, from coordinate 1,177,232 downwards.
GCCGGTCCGACGCTCCAGTGACAACTGGCTGCACACCTATTCCTCTGACAATTTACGCGATGCTGGCGCTCTTTATAAGCAAAAGCGCCACGGTTTTCAATCCCGTTGATCAAGAAACCGTTACCACGTCCTAAACGACGTCTTTCCGGCGTCACCCTGTAAGAGTTACCAGTTACAGCCCCCTCGTGCTGCGCGATGTAATGCACGCATACAAAAGCACAGATCCGAGGACACCATGCGGACCTTCGTTCACGAAGAAGGGCGGTTGCCACACGAACTTGCAGCGGATCTCGGGCGCTATCGGCGCCGTGTGTTCGTCGAGCAGCTTGGTTGGGCGCTCCCGTCGGCGAACGAAAGCTTCGAGCGCGACCAGTTCGATCGCGACGATACCGTGTACGTGTTCGCGCGAAACGCCGACGGCGACATGTGCGGATGTGCGCGCCTGCTGCCGACGACACGCCCGTACCTGCTGAAGTCGCTGTTCGCCGACCTGATCGCCGAAGACATGCCGCTGCCGCAATCGGCCGCCGTCTGGGAGTTGTCCCGGTTCGCGGCAACCGATGACGAAGGCGGGCCGGGCAACGCCGAATGGGCCGTGCGTCCGATGCTCGCGGCCGTTGTCGAATGCGCGGCGCAGCTTGGCGCGCGGCAGTTGATCGGCGTGACGTTCGCGAGCATGGAACGGCTGTTCCGCCGGATCGGCATACACGCGCACCGCGCAGGCCCGCCGAAGCAGGTGGACGGACGTCTGGTGGTCGCGTGTTGGATCGACATCGATCCGCAAACGTTTGCCGCACTAGGAATCGAGCCGGGGCAGGCCGCCCGGCAAGCCATCGCCGCTTGAACCGGAACGCGCGTTTCTGTCAGGGCGGCATCGTAACGAAGGAGAATCAACGTGGACCAGTCTCAGGTCTTTCGCGCGATGATGCCCGGGTTGACGAGCGCCAACGGCGCCCGCATCGCGGTCGCCTACCCGTCGTTTCCCCGGCCGCTGCCGCTCGTGCGGCTCGACCGTCGCGGCCTCGTGTTCCGCGCCGGCGGCGCCGCGCCGCTCGTCTGCGGGCTGCCACGCGCGGCGACGCTGCTGGTTGCGGACGAGCCGCTCTGCTCGCTGCGCCTCGTGATCCGCGACATCGCTCCGGCCGGCGAAGGCCGGTATGACCTGACGATGCAGCCGTCCGGCGCCGCTGGCGACGAACTGCTGTGGCATGCGCTGCGCGATCGCGAGCCCTACCGCCGGATTCGGCAACCGCTCGCGCCCGTCGACACATCCATCGCATCCGACGGTGAACCGCACGCGTCGGCCGGCGAAGCCGGGCTGCGCCCGTCACGCAGCGCGGCCTTCCGGCTGCCCTGCCACAGCGACGCACTGTTCTTTGCCGATTGGCTCGAATATCACTTCGACGAGTTGCGTGCGCTGTCGCAGCAACATGGGTCGCAACTGCAGCTCAACCAGCTCGAGCGACAGGTGGCCGACGACGAGGTCGGCGTGCGCTTCGTCTACGACATCGACGGGCACGCGACGCGGCACGCGCTGACTGACTGCGCGCGCGAGGCCTGTGCATGGATCGAGACGGAGATGCGCGACAAGTACGCGTTACCGGTCGCGCAGGAGCGTTTCAGCGCGTTTGCGGCGCACGCCCGGGCTGGCAGCATGTGAGTGCGACGCAACAGAAAGTTGTATCGATACAACTAGGGCTTGCCATGCCTCGGGTTTTCCCTTAAATTTACGTCTGTCTCCTCCATGTCTCCAAACATGGATTCAGCCCGCTCAATGCAGCGGGCTTTTTCTTGCCTGCACACTTTTTCGGGGCCATATCACCCCCTCCCCAACTCCCTCGCCGGACGCGACGCGCGATGATGTCATCCGCTTGCCTCACGCAACGCGCATCGGCCGGCTTATCATTGACCGGCCCGCCACTCGCCCCCGAGGCCATCTTGCACGCCCATCTGCGCATTGCCCGCCCGGTCAGCAACCTCGCCCGCACCGAGCGCATGTATCGCGACGCCCTCGACCTGTCCGTTCTTGCGCGCTTTGAAGATCACGACGGCTTTTCCGGCGTGATGCTCGGGCGCGACGGCCTCGACTATCACTTCGAATTCACGCACTGCCCCGACCATCCGATCGCGCCGTCGCCGACGCCCGAAGACCTGATCGTGTTCTACCTGCCTGATCGGCCGGAATGGGAAGCCGCCTGCGCGCGCGCCACGGAGCATGGCTTCATGCCGGTGACGTCGTTCAATCCGTTCTGGGAAATATCCGGCCAGACTTTCGAGGATGCCGACGGCTACCGGATCGTGCTGCAGAACGGCACGTGGCGCTGACAGGCGAACGCGCGTGAGCCGTTACGCGCCGGCCAGACCGGCGGCGCGGGCGGCATACACGACGTGCCGACGCAGCGCGTGCCCTTCCGGCAACGCTGGATGGTCGAAATCGCGCGCGGGTTGACGCTGCATGCCGAGCCGCTGCATCACGCGTTGTGATCGCAGGTTGGTGTCGGCCGTCCACGCGAAGATCTCGCCGAGTCCGATCCGGTCGAACCCGTCGCCCAGTGCGGCAGCGGCTGCTTCGGCAGCGTAGCCGTGCCCCCATGCGTGGCGCGCCAGACGCCACATGATCTCGACGCACGGCGCCATCGGATGCGTTGCACGCACTTCGTGCGACAGGCCGCACACTCCGATCAACGTCGCATCGGCGCGGCGCTCGACCGCCCACGGACCGAAACCGTGTGCATCGAAATGCGCGTCGAAGCGCGCGATGACGTCGCTCGCCTCGTCAACGGACATTGGGCCGCGCGCGAGCCACGCAGTCACGTCCGGATCCGCATGCATCGCCGACAGCGCGTTCGCATCCGCCGGCCGCCAGCGGCGCAGCGTCAGACGTTCGGTTTCGATCTTCGACGGTGTGGACATGGGGGAGACGGATCGTTCAGGCAACGTCACGCGAGCGCCGTCGCAAACCCGAAAGCGGAACGGATAGCGGGGAAATGGAAATCGTCGCCTTTGCCGGCGACGATCCTGGGAACGGGTGATGAGAAACGGGCGCTGGCGCGCCCGCGGCGATTACTCGTTTTCTTCGAAGTAATGCTAGTCTCATTGCTGTAGCTCAGCAAATCACAAACCCACGCCAAAACCTACGCCCAACTTCCCAACCTCACGGACAAACATCTGCTACTATTTGGCATCGCATCAAAGTTGAGTTCGTTTCCGTCAGCGTCCGGTGATACGTCTATCATCCGACAGATGTAGGTACGGAGTTCATGAACCTGAAGTGACGGGGACTTCGCCTAATGACGCAAACCCTGATTCAGCTTTGCTGCATCAACAGCGCGATCGATTCAAGTATTCGCGCAGCACATCCGTAAACAATACTACGAAAGACGCACCTCAACCTCGACGAGGCGGTCACGGCGGTGTACAAGCTATCACTATGATCTATCGGCCTCAAACGCTGTTTGTCGACTTGAGCAAAGAGATGTCCGCTACTTTTGAGCGCGGTCATCTGATCCCCAAAGACTCTGAGCTTGCTCTGAGTCTCGGCGACCGCATTGACAAGTTGAGCGAGGCAATGGCAACCGATGCCGCCAAGCTCCGCGGATTCCTGCATGTCATGTGTGGCGACTTAGACGGAGCAATTGCTGTTCTAGCGGGTTCGGGTCTTGCGCCGAGCCGGCGTGACTTCGAGATCTTTGCGGCTCTGACGAACTTGGGATATGCATCACGCGGTTTAGAGCTATATTCAGTTGTAGGATCTCCAACGACTGGTTCCTTCACTAAGTGCCTACCCGGTGGCATAGCGCTTGGAGCCTTTCGCGCAATTGGGCGATTTTTAACTCAGGCGGAAACGATGCACCTCTCCAACATGGATGGAGTCCCCGTCGAGATGCTTCGCACGGCGGAACGAATCCTTGAGAATGCAGGAACTGACGATGCAGCTGTTGCTCGCGTTTTGGACGTCGCCGGCCATGTAGTTCGCGAGTATGGACTGGTCCATACAGGAACTGTGCAACTTGATGCGTTTGACTCAACAGATTGTGTCAAGCTTCGCTATCGATTTGCCATATCTCCCGATCAGGCAGCTTGGCTGTACAACGAATTCCTCGACCGCCTTTTTGACGAGAACGTTCCCGTGCCTTCGGCTTTTGTCGTATCTTTCGAAGGACAAAACATCACGCATTGATTGCGTGCTATGCACAACAACGTAGAATCCTCACGGTTACGATATGAGCGTCACTACAACGGACCTGCTGACTGCGGCACATAAAATATTTACGACGGGGACGTGTGAGGCAGATTGGCGCAATACCTGTTCGCGCTCCTATTACGCCATCTATCACGACCTCAAAGCGTTTGCGGACTCTTTGACGGCAGCGGCTTACCGCGGCAACATAGCGGGGGCCAAACCTGGGATGCACCATCAACTGTACACAGGCCTGAAAAACCCGACGGTACCCGCAAGCGATCCGAGACGCAAACTATCTTTCAAGTTGGGTGTAATGGCTCAGAGCCTTCATTCTGCCCGAGTCAAGGCGGACTACCATCCGGATCAGTCAATTGATCAGGTCGAGGCAAACGTCAATTTGACAGCCGCGCAGAATATTCCTGCGTTGATAGCTGGGCAACCAGTGGGCACACCACTTCCGAAATTTGGCGGCACGTCGGCTTCAGGCAATATTATCGCCCCTGGCACGACGCCGTCCGCACCTTCGAATGCACCGGCACGGCCGGCCGCGCCAGCATCAACTCTGCAAAAAAAATCGGGGCAGAGTTCATTGAAAATTATCAAATGAAGCGATGCAACTACACTACGGGCCCGCTGCGTGCGGGCTTTTTTGTGCGCGCGACGAACGAGCAAACATCATGACGCTTAGTGAACTGACTACTCCGACGTGGTGGCTTACCGCTGTTGCCGGCGCCGTAGTTCTAAAAGTATTGAGCGACTACACAAAAGTAGGGATTGAGAAGGCCATTTCGAAAGGACTGTCTGCATGGTCATCGCGCTCGAAAACGGCTCGCGATCGATTTGATACCACCGTCAATGCTCTCCGATCAAGCGGCGAACTACGCGAAGATTATTTTCAACGTGAAATCAGAGTTCGGTCACTCGCGACCCAAGCACTAACTCTCTCGGTGCTTTGCGCGGTCTTTTTTGTCGTGCTCTACCTACTTTTTATTGCTCCCCATCTTGATGAATGGAACAAAATGCCATCCGACAAGTTGTCGTGGCTGCTCCACGATTCAGACAAACTGACGACATTAGGACTACTCATTGTCTATGCAGTCATAACAGTTATTTCAGTCTCGACTGCGATCGGAGGAGTCCTCAAAGGTGAGTACATGGGACGAGCTCTGCACATAGCGAATAAGAGCCTACTCAAACGCAACAATGAAAGCGAACAAACCGAGGAACAAACAGAAAACTAGTCTAAATCTTTAGTCCGCTCAATCATCGGCTCGTCCATCATCTCGTCAGCAGGATAGAGCTGCAGCATCGCTCGCGCTGCCTCGACGTTCGACGTCGTCAGCCATTCCTCCCAGTCGTCCGGATGCAGGATCACGACCGCCCGTTTCTCGTCGCCGAGTTTGTGCATCCGGGAAAAGATCGGGTAGGTGTGAACCGCCTGTTGCCGACCGGTCGAGTTTCGAATCTCAAAGACGCCGAACGGCACGCCGCCATAACTGGCCTCTTGAAGTGTCGAAAACCAATCGCCCGTCAGGAGCGACGCAGCATCGCTAACCGCCGACGCCAGCCCACCGATGCTGCCGACCACGGCCAGGACGTCGGTTGTTGTCGATGCCACCGCAATTCTCCTTAAATTCCGTCAAGCCGGTATTCGACTCGCGTAGGCAAATAGTTCCCGTCGGCCGTCTTCGCCTCGGCCCGCATCCCTTGCGGCACGTTCTTCATGTCGAGCGTGACGTGCATCGATTGCGGCGCACCAGCGCCGGCGGCGCCTGATGGCACCGCACCGCCTGACGTCGGGCTGGATCCGGCCATATTCGCTTCGACCGCAGCGATGTATTTCCGAGTCTCGTTCGGCGCAGCGCCAAGCCCAGCGCGATTCAGGTTCCCCTGCCCCCAGTTGTACCCGGCCAGCGCGCGCTCAAGATCACCGCCGTTCGCTTTCAGTAAATCGCTATACATCCGGGCCGCGGCCGTCGCCGACTGCTGCAGATCGTTCGGATCCGTCAGGCCATATTGCTTCGCGGTTGCCGGCATGAACTGGAAATGCCCCATCGCGCCCTTCGGCGAAAGCATGTTCGCGCCACGCCCAGATTCGACTGTCCATACGCTATCGAGAAGACCACGCGGCAGCCGATATTGCGCCTCGAGATCCGGGTCGATCACCTGGTGTGCGGTCGCGTAGCGCGCACGTCCGACACTGACCCGTTGAGGCAGGTAATGCATCTGGCCAAGGCCGTCGCCGTCGACGATCTTGTGTCGGAAAGCGACCTGGAACAGCCCGGGCATAGGCAGCATCCGTTCGGCGTCGCAGTAGAAGCCGGGATCGTGCGCCCATGCACGGTAATTCGCCTCGACCTGCTGGCCGAATTCATCGGCCCAGACGTGGTCGAACGCCTTGTTTCCGGTCAGCGCGCGCAGCGCGACATGGTCCGGCTTCGAGATCGGCCGGAAATCCGGGCCGATGACGTTGTCGAGCGTCCGCATCACTGCGGCCGTCGCCCACCCGTCATTTCTGACCAGATCGCGCGCACGGGCCGTGATCCGGTCGTGGTACATGTTGATCTCCCCATCGGGAGACCACAGGTACGGATTCCAGTCTTCAACGTGCGCGCCGTATAGGTTCGCAGCGTCGTAGGGAGTCTGGCTCGCTCCGGACAGCATCGACGCACGCCCCTGGCGCGGGGGCAGCGGTTTGCCGTCCACGCCGAGAATTTGTACGGGATTGTCCATTAGCGATACACGAATCGAATTTGCCTGCGTGCTCGGCGCACGATGCCTAGCTGCTCTTGAAGTTTCGAGATCAGACCGTCGAGAAGACCGAGATCGGTTTGTCGGTACGTGACCGAGCGCGAGCCATCGCTCTGCGAATAGCTGGCGCTCGCGACCGACTGGCCGGCGGCCAACTGATCGTAGGCCTTCAGCAGCGCGGTTAGCTGCGCCTGCAGGTCGGCCCTGCTTCGTCCATCGTATGCACCCATCACCACTCCCGTTATGCGAGGCGGCTCGCGCGCGACTTGCCTCCGCTGTTTGACCCGCCCACCTTCTTCACCATCGGCCCACGATCCTGTACAGGAATTGGAGCCTCCATGACTGGCTCTTCCTTCGTCGGTTCAGGTGCTATGTAAGGCAAAGGCGTGTACGCGGCACGAACTTCGTCGGCTGTCACGTTCAGGCGCAACCCAAGGTGCAGCAGGCCGCATAGAGCTGCGTATCCGTACACACGGCAATCGAGCGCCTCGTTCGTACGGCCGCGCGGTAGCTCCCATACCTTGTAGACCTGGCCGCCCGAGACTTTGCGAACTTGACGTTCAGCGGTGAGTTGCGCGTAGTAGTTGATGTCTCGATCTGTCGGGAAGTGCATATACCCGGGCCCCGGCGCATCGACATGAAGTCGATTCCGAATCGTGTCTTTCGCCGCGTTCACGCCGATAATTACCGGGCGAAACGACGCGCGCGTCTTGCGCGTCGGTTTCTTCGTCGGCCACACCGGATTGCGCTTTCCGGCTACAGCCGACTCGCCCTTGATTGCCCAGATACGGCGCCCCAAACGCGCCTTCGAGAACTCGTATACCTTCTGCGTGTGATTGCCGCCCGAGTCATGGCAAACCGCCATGATCTCGAAGCCGCGACCATCCGCGCGATGCCAGATCCGCTGCAGGAACCCATCGAGTCGGTCCCACGGATCGGGGGTTTCCATATCGCCCTCGATCACCTCATAGGCGACCGACCAGCTCTCCTCGTTGCGCCCCCAACCGATCACTTCGACCTCGAAGCGATCACCTTGCGTGTCGACACCCGCCGTGAGCACGGCGACGCCGTCAGGAACTTCGGCCGACCACACCTCGGCGCGAGCCGCAAGTCGATCTTCCTTCAGCGCGCGGTCGCTGCGATCCTCGTACGTCTCGCCAAGCACCAGGTTGATGAACGTCTGCCGCGCCAGCGGGTCGTCCTTTACCTCCAACCATTCCTTGACCAGATTGCGCCACGACGCATTCGGGAACAGGCTGTAGCCGGCCCAGATATGAAAACCCGCGTGACCGGCAAACGGCTTCGCCGCGCGCCATTCGCCACGCTCGACCATATCCGGCTTGTCGACGTCATGGATGATGCAGCCGTTGTGGCGGCAGACGTAGTACGCGGTCTCAGGCAAGCCAACGCCGTCGGCATCCTTGTCCCACTTCATCCCGTGAGGCGTATCCGGGCCACCCCACTCAAGCACCTGGAATTCGCCGCAGTGCGGACATGGCACGTGATACCGCCGCTGGTCGCTATTCTCGAAACTCTTCTCGATTCGGCTGAAACCCTTCACCGTCGGCGTACTGCCGAGAATGATTTTCCGGTTCCAAAACGACTCAGTTCGCTTGATCCCCAACTTGATCTGGTCGCCTTCCTTCCCGGCCCCCTGGACCGGGTAGCCGTCGACCTCATCGAACGCAACGATCCGTGCAGTGATCCGGCGGAAGCCGCCCGGACTATTCGCTCCGACGAACGACGTCGATGCACCGTTTCGGTAGACGCGCTTCAGGATCTTTTGCTTCGCGTCCTTCCTCTTCAGATCGCCGACGATCTCCGCAAGCACCGGGGTGTCCCGGAGCATCGGCTCGATCTCAGTGGTGCTGTAGTCCTCGGCATCCTCGACGCGAGGCTGCACCACCAGCATCGGCGACGGATCCTGATGGATGAAGTACCCCGCGACGTGGTCGAGGATCTTCGTATAGCCGACTCGCGCCGATTTCTGGACCGTAATGGTCTCGACCGTCGGATCGGTCACCGCGTCCATGATCCCGTTCTGATACGGAAACGCACGGAAGCGACCAGTTTGCGCGCTGGTCTCGCGAGACAGAACCGCGTACTTATCAGCCCACTCGCTCAGCGTCAGCTTGGGCGGCGGTTGGATATTGCGCCGGCGCGCATCCAGTAGCCCGCGGCGCAACGCGTCATATCCGGAGCTATATCGCCGCGCTTCAGGCGGGGCGATCGACTCCATCCCGGGTTAGCTCCTCGAGCGCTTCAGTAATAATTTCTTGCAGAGCGTCCTGCACTTCGACGGCAGATTTCAAACGCTGGATGCGTGGGGCGTGCTCGGCAGGTATCGCGAGCAGCCGGGATCGCACCTTGGCGTACTCATCGCCGACAGCCTTCGCTACGTCCGACACGGCAACGACTAGGCCGGCATCGCGGTCGTACTCGAGCTGCGCCTGCAGCGCGAGGTAGTTCTCTTTCACGCGCTTGGCTTCGTCGACATTCATTTCAGCGCCGGTCGCGACGAGCACACGCTCAGCAGCCGTCGCGGCGGTCTCGCCGTCGCGGATTGTTACCTCCGAGTTTCGCGAGGTAACACGTTTCGGCGTGAGATTTGCCTTGTTACCCTTAGTGTTACCTTCCTCGGGCTGGGTAACAGATTGGATGCCGTCGCGACGGTACCGCTTGAGAAGCGCGTTGGACGAATCGACGTCCACCTCATCGCCCGCAAACACAAGCCAGCCGCGCTCCTTCCACTTCGTGACCGTCTTTCGACTGACGCGGTGGAGGACTGCAAACTCGCTCTGGTTCATGGTCGGCTTGTTACCCTGTTACCCAAATTTGAAAAGTCTGTAGCTAGAGAATAACCACGGCGCGCAATTGCCCGTGACCCTCCCCCGTCTGGAGGGGACCCGTTCGGTCGCGATTGAGGCGCGACTGTATTTGGCGATCTCCCCATTCGCTGCAACCGAGATCACTTGTGGTGCCGAGTTGATCATCCGAATTGAGATGCATCTGCATTGGCGTCTCCACTTCGAGGGCATCCCGGTGTAATCTCGCGATCACCCACCTACTCGCAAACCATTCATGACAAACCCCTTTTCCGACACTGTAATAAACGACCAGCGTCAATGGATCCTCAGCGAATACGGTGCGCATAAGATAGGCATTCTGCCGTTCTGTGCGCTTAAAGACATCGAGGATCTGAGAAAATTTCCGTCTGAGAAACGCCATCAGCATCCGTTGACACTTAGCACGATCAAGGGCGCTTCCGATAAATCCCGCGAAGCTCACTGCGCGTCCCTCGGATACAGGGTTATGTGGACACGGTTTGACAATGACGATTATGCCGAGGACTTTGCCACTTTCCTAAGAAACAACTACGAGAACCATCCTGGAAAAGTGAGCGGGTTCCACGCGGACCACGTATTCAGTCAAAAAAGGGCGGCCGCCTCGAGTGAAAAGTGGACAGCGATGGCGTTGTGCTCTGGCCCCCTCAACTCTTCACATGGCGCCGGCCTTGAGAAACAGATTATAAAAGGTATCAACAGTGACAAGGAGATGCGTCTCCTCGATACAATCGGCCTGTTCAAGTGCTTCGGAATGAGGCTACGTCGCACAAAAGACGCGGGGTACATGCCTACCGATGCCGAAATGCAAACGATCGCAACGCTTCTGGACATTACAGTTGAAGCGCTAAAACAAGATCTTCAAACCCTGACTCAACGCATAGCCTTCCGACCACTTACCAACGCGTCGTCCGATGTGCCCGCGAGCCATTTGTCGGCGACATCCATCGATGTGGCGGCACCAGATCTGATAATTCACGACATGACCGAAGAAGAGCAACAGGTGTTTTCGGCGCGCTTTCCAGAACGACGGTAGTTCATTTAGCGATCGCCTTCGCCATCGCGACGTCGAGCTCGCGCCGGAACACCGCCGCAACGACACGCTTGCCGACGCCGCGGTAATCGAGGTGCTGCCGCACGTCGTGTGCGTCCTCGAACTTCATCATCAGCTTCAGGCCGGCGGCTTTGCCGCGGGTCTTCTTCGTGCGCTGCCATACACCATCGACGACACCGGCTTTGGTCTGCACCTTGCCAATGAAGACGTTCGGCTTTCCCTTCAGTCGAGCCATCGCAGAGCGCGGCAGGTTCCCGTACTGGTTGACCTTCTGCGCCACGGGCTTGATCAGCGCACGGCTGTTCAGCTTGTTCTTGCCGCCTACTTCGTAGGGCAGCAGGTACGAAACCGCGATCGGCTTCACGTACACCAGCGCGACGGGATTCGATTTCGTGGCGCGCTTGATCGCGACTGAATTCAGCGTGAAAGGCGTCGGGTTGTCGAGCACCTTGCTCATGTTCTCGCGCTCGGCGTCGCGCACCTTCTCGACAGTGGCGTTGATTGCCTGCGCCGTCGCGAAAGGCAAGTGCTTGCGCGCGAGCGCATCGAGCTTCTTCGATAGTGCGCGAACGTCAGATTTCACCGAGAGCGTGAGCATTGCGAGCTACAAGAATAGAAAATCCCGCGCGGCCGGAAGCCGGCAGGACCATGCACGAGGCAAATGAAAAAGCCCGCGAACCTTTCGGCCAACGGACTTTCGGAAGACGCATCTTCCCGGGACTAAATGTAGCAGGCCTTTGATCGCGTTGCAAAGCGCCCCAAACGGTTATTTTGAGTTGCCGGAGAAGAAGCGCTGCGCCTTCTCCGTGGTCGGAGCGACAAGGTTCGGATATTTCGCAAGCACGTGGGCATATGCTTCATAACAACGTCTGCCGGGCGTCGGTCCTGCTGGAATCCTGGTAGAGATTGCCCAATCAAACATTGTTGCAATCGGCCCCAGATACAACGCCTTCAGGCCAGCCACGGCAACTCTCACGTACTTAGTCCAGTCCGCGACAGCCCAGTTACAAGCCATATTGGCGCCTCTAATCTCGCGCTGCACCTCGGAAGGTTGATATGGGTTTTCGAGATTCTCGACTGCTTTGCTAGTTTGATCGTGAATATCGACGACGGCATCGTTCTCGCCGAGACCATATGGCATCTCGTCGAAAAAGACAGCGAACATTGACAATCCTACAAGTACGAAACAAATCGGAGCCCACTTCCAGTCAGACCACGTAGCCTCTAATCCAAGTGCAACGCTTGCGGTCGCCACACCCGCCGCGCCCAAATATGCGACCACGCTCCACCACTTGTGCTCTATGAGATTTGTCGCGATAGCGCTAATGCCAAGGACAACAATCACGCCACAGCTGGCCCAGCGCAGCATTGATCCAACTGATGGCATTCTTACCCCCCCGATTCGCTAATCTTGCGAATATATCAAGTCTCAACTGATCCTGGTACGTGCACTGGCAGGACACGGGATTCGAACACCTGCTCCAAAATCACCGGAAGGGCATTGCGCTCGACCTCTGACAGAAGCTCGAGCGAATCCGCGTTTTCGCTCTCACTCGAACTGATCCATTCTGAGTAATCGATACTTCGCCCATCTGGGACAACCGAACTATCGACGTCGTCAAGCCCCCCCCCGGCGCGGAAGAACGTGATCCGTCAGTCGCCGAATGCAAATTCGAAATTGCCACACCAGCTTTCATGTCAGGTCCTGACTTCCAATGATCTAACCTCGATCTGCCGAGCCATGCCTTTGCGCAACACCCCTTCCACTTCGGCCGCCGTGAGTTTCATGTCATTCCACTTCGACTTGCTACACGCACGTGAAGCCGAGGACTCAAATTTCAATCCGGCGCTGCTACCCGTTCGCAACACTGAATTGGTTCTGCAGGACTTCCCAGATTCTGGCGCATTGATCGGTGTTATCCCCACCCTCGAAAAACTCGATGCTCTCTGATGGAAACCCAACGTCAAACTTTTGATCGTCACTCGTGAAGCTAACGGAAATCGGGAAATCGCAGCGGTATTCGGGTGCCTCCTCCTTTTTCCCATCGTCATCCTGCTCACCTACTACAATGAGTCGAATTGCGAACCGAAGCCTACGCCCGCTCAGGCTATACCGTGTAAGATCTCTCGACGCTTTGGGCGTGTCGTTGCTGGACATACCGTCCACTAGGCACATGTTCCCGAGAACTCCCGGCCGCAGGCCAGATACTCCCTGGACACCATTGAGAATGGATACCGCAACGCGCGCAAGCACCTCCTTCGAGCGTTGACGATTTTTCTCCCTGCTCACCATTCCCTCAAGCGCCGCGTGTCTGAATTCGTAGAAATTTGCCATTGGACTCCCCAGTCTGAATACACAGGAGTCTACATCGAACGTTCGAATTCAAAGTGAAGCCCCCCTCGGAAGTTTCCGTCAACAAAGATAAAAGAGGACTTCTCACCTGACTCAATTGGCGTGAGTCCGTTTCCCCGTTTCACGCAACCTCCCCGATCTTGATCAGGTGCTTCGTCATGAATATCGGCAAAAGCGCAACCTTGGCGTCCTGATACGTCGCGTGCTGCGCGCCGGCCCGGCCGTTGCTCCATACGCTCGCACCGCATTCCTTGTTGCGCATGCTCACCGATACCGCGGCCCGCTGCTCGATCGTGAGCTGGTCGACGCACAGTTGAACCTGCTCGGACATCTGGTTTTCGACCCATTCGTCCGCCTGCTCGTCGAGCTCCTCATCGCTCATCGGCGTCTCGTAACCGCGGCACGTACGATCCTCGAGACGGTAGAAGTGCGCCAGTTGCACGGCATGCGACTGGCGGATCTGCCAGCGGTACCAGGTCATCAAGAGTTCTTCGATTTGTTGGCTCTGATCGGGCGTCATGTTCGTCCTGGTTTCGAATTTGATTTTTACCGCAGTCCCGCTGCGGCTCGGTATTTGGCGTAAGGGCCGCGAACGTATTGCTCGAACCGGGCTTTAGCGCGCGGATCGTGGTCGAGTTGAGCGCGACTCTCGATGCAGCAACGCGCACGGACGAATTCGGCCGCGTCCACCGGCGTGTTGGCCGGTTGCCCGATCGACCGCATCCAATCGAGGAATTCCGGCTCATTGGCCCAGAGGCCGGCGAGTCTCGCCAGCGCGCCGCCTTTCGGATGTTGTGCCGCACCCATCAGACCATCACCCGGAAAGGGATGCCCCAATACAGCATCCAGTCGATGAGAGATTCGCGGAGGTCGACGCCACGAGGGAACGAAAATTCGATTTCTCCGTTGTCCGCTTCCCGGCCGATCACCGGACACCCCGTGAACGCGACCAGACGATCGCCCGAGGCGGCATCAACCCGGCTTGCTGCGATCGCGCGTAAGGGCGCGGGTACCGATGAAAGTTCAATGCATGCCACTTCGCTCACTCGTCACCCCCGACATTCAATTCGAGTTCACCGCTATCCATTCGAACGAGGTACGGCGCCAGCGTCTTCGCGTTCCAGTTCACGGGCACACGGGCCGTACCTCCCGCCTTGGTGCCCGCGTCGACGCGTATTGGCCATGAGGTTCGCTTCGTCACGCGGCCTCCGCTTGCGCAACCTGCTCACGCGGAATGTCGTTGAAGTAGCGATAGAGACCCTCGTACTGCTCGTCGCCAAAACGCGCAGCATCGCGGAGCATTTCCTCCATCCATTCGCCCGGGCCCGCCGCCTTCACGACACGGGCCTTGAAGCGCATGAACACTTCGCCGTCCTTCTGCGTCACGCCGAGGCGCTTACCGTGCTCGGTGACGCCCGTATTGCTCTTGTGCCAGTTCGACGGCACAGCCGACACTCCAGAACCGGTCGCGGCACCGTCCTTGGCCTCCCAGATCCCGGTCCAGCCACGCAGCACCGATTCCTCGATTGCCGCCACCACGTCGCGGCCGTCCTCGTGCAGCTTCGCCAGCTTCTTGATCGTCACCTTCGCTGCAGGGCGAGTCCACGGCACGTCGGCCTTCTTTTCCTTCGCCTCACGGTGCTCGCACCAGTCAAGCCATGCGTCCCTCGGCAGCCAGTCGGGAAGATCCGCATCGCGAAGTTCGCCATGCAACGCAGTTCGCGGCCCGCGAGGGAGCAACCGGGCGGCTCAACGGTGTGGCCGAGAAACGGGGTAGCGCCCGACACCGTAACAGCTTTCAGTGAGGGCGCCTCAAGCCGGCGCGGCGGCTCTAAACAGCCCGTAAATGCATACGGTCTCGGTTGGTGGAACCGAGGCGCCCTCCCTGAGTGCTGTAACGTCGACTGCGCTGATCGAATGGCATTGACCACAGTGCCATTTCTTGAGCGCAGTCAGGCGGTGGGAAACGATTCAGGCACCAATTTATTTAGGAGTACGGATCTGCGAGCACCTTACTTATCGGCTTCGTCCTTGGGATTTTCTCCGCGGCGCTTCTGCTCGTCGTTGCCTTCGATCTCGGAAGACGCCGACGCGCCGGCAGCGCCACTGACCAACGCAACACGAAGGGGAACGACGATGGAAAACAACACTCGCCTTTTTACGCTCTATGTCGCCTACAAGGGCCGCTGCTTCCGCAATGGCGTGTACCCGCCGTACGACTTCGCGACGTGGCGCCGGCTGTATGCGTGGTGGGCGCTCGAAGGCGACTACGCCTAACAACCGCTCCCACTACAGGAGAAAGACATGAAGTGCTACCGCGTCAACTGGAAAGACCAGGACGGCGATGAAAACGTCGAATGGGTGAATGCCTGTGGCGAAGACGAGGCACACGACATGGCGCTCGCGCTTGTCGGTCACGAATTCTTCAGCATCACGCTCACCGGAATCTGACCAACCGCTCCCGCTGCGGCGACCAATCACACCACACCGAGACGTCATGAGCCAAACCGCCCGCGATCTGCTCGAGCTGCGCCGCGACCGCCCATTTTCTGACGAGCTCCGGCGCCTGGCACTGAATCTCATCGCGCCAGGCGTCGCGAGCGCGCACGGCGGCTGCTGACCCGACCACAACGAGGAAAGACCATGAATTCGACGAACGACACGGCGACTGGATCCGTGATCACCTGGAAGCGCGCGAAACAGGCTACCCGCCTGAAGCGCGTCACGCGAATGGCGTTCCGCGTCACCTGGAACGTGCTCGCCGTCCTCGGCGTGTGCTTCATCTATCTCCTCGTGACCGGCTATGCCCAGTATCAGGATCAGGTCGCGCAATCCGAAGTTCAATGTGCGGCTTCGCGCTGCATGTGAGCGCCCTCATGAACCAGATCAAGCACACGCCCGGGCCGTGGCTGCAGCATGCGCTTTACCCGGAGGTCCTCGTTTCGTCCCATGCACCGACGCTTTCGCTGCTCACGGTCGATGCGGCCGGCGCGGCTCGCTTCATCAATCGGGACGACTGCCGCATGGCAAGTTCCGGCCCGGAGGTTGCAGAGGCACTGCGGAACCTGCTTAGCGAGATCCCGGACGGAGTCGTCAAGTCGAGCACACGGATCGTCGCGGAAGCGGCGCTTGTGAAAGCTGGCTACCTGACCATCGCGTGGAAAAGCGAGCCGCCCAGGCATATCCGGATCTGAGGAGAGAACCTTTGATGCGCCCGATTCGGATTCGTCAACCGCACGTCGACAACGCCCTTCTCGCTTCATGTGACCGCACCCATAGCTATGCCGTCAAGGAAAGTCTCTGGGCTGGCGGGAGTGGCGTCGCAGTCGGATGCGTGCGGTTTCTCTGTGTCGCCTTTCGTTCGGGGGCTCTAGCGTGGCCCTTCTGAAAATCTGGCTTGGCGCCCTCGTTGCCATGACCCTGTTTCTCTGCCTTCAGGCGCTCCTGTAGGAACGTTCGAGTCGGACCGTGCTCGCACACGGTCGCGTGTAGGCCGCCTCCTTCATTTTCCCAAACAGCAACGACATACAGCTCAGAAAAATTGAGGCGGTTCGATTTCAACACTATCCCCTCCGACAATTTTGAGAAAATCTTGATAGTGCTTGTCGAGTTTTTCGAATCGATCGTTCATCGTGACTTTTAAGGAGTGGTCGCCGCCGTAGTATTCGTGAGGTTTAAATCGATTTTCATTGTAGTACACCATGAAGTCCACCAGACTTTCACATTGTCTGCGGATTCCGAGTACTGCTGCGACCAGTTCACCTGATTCGAGATCAAATACCGGCAGCGTACGAATTTGGTCAATCGAGTCCCGCATTGATTTTTCGGATACTGAAATAAATGCGACCGGGCTAAAATCTCTGTCTTCGGACGTAGAAAATTGCAGCTTCTTCACTTGCGCATATGCGTCATCCACCAAAGCCTTAAGGGTTGACCGTCTGTTTTGGAGTTGATCTGTGCGAAGTTTCTCGGCCAGTTCGCGTTGAAATTTTTCATCACGCTGTCCGAGAAGATACGCCCCACCGATTGTGGCGATCGACCCAATGGCCTGTATCCAGTAAGCCATATTTGCCGGGTTATAGGCATCTTTGCCTCCGTTCCCTGAGGCAACCCATGCAATCCCAACGACTGCGACCAACAAGCCGATAACTATGCCCACCATATTTTTCCAGACTCTCATTACACCCCCTTAAGTTTTGGTGCGAATCGTAGCACGACCACGTTATTCCCAAGTCGCGCAAATTCCGTTGCCTCGGATGCGCGGCTTTTTTTGTGGGCGGCTCGTGCAGCGCCCGCTCTTTTCGTTCCCCCCCTTCTTGGCAGTGCTTTGCGGGCGTCCTTCGTGGCGCCCGCTTCTTTTCTGATTTGAGGATGCGATGACCGAAGAAATCCTCGACGCTTTCGAGCTTTCCGGAATCACGTTTCATGAGGCATACACTCCCGCGCTCAAGACGCGCTTGAAGTTCGCGGACGGGAACGTCAATGCCAATCGCCTCATCTCAGCGGTGCGCTGCATTCTCGCAGGTCAGCCGGAGCCGCGCGCCGAGGTGACGGCAGTCAATCGCGAGGGGCGCCACTGGAACCCGGTCTACAACACCGATCCGGTGCAGCGCGCTTGTACCGAGCTACCCGATGGCTGGGGCGTCAACGCCTGCATGGAACGCGACGCCGGCTGGGTCGAAGTGTATGGGCCGAACGGCGAAGAACCGAATTTCGAAAGCGATGCTGACCACTTCGATTGGCGGATCCACGAAGCCATCGACTTCGCCATCGACGCCGCCCGCGCAGGGGGTGTGTGATGGGCTGGTCAATCGGATACGACGACAACTGGAAGCGAGACATCGGATACGATGTGCCGGCTACCTGCGATCACCCAGAATGCAATGCGAAGATCGATCGCGGCCTGGCGCATGTCTGCGCACACGAAGAACCCTATGGCGGCGAAGAAGGCTGCGGCCTGTATTTCTGCCACGCGCACCTAAGTGGTACCGGGATGTGTGAACGGTGCGCGACGAAAATCGATGATGGTCCGTACGTCGCCCCTTTCGAAGCGAAGCCCGATCACCCAGACTGGATCCGGTGGAAGCTCACCGACCCGAGCTGGCGTCAGTGGCGCGACGAAAACCCCGGTGAAGTCGCAAAATTGCATGCGGCCGTAGCCCGCACCGGAGAAGCATCGTGAGCAGCCGCCAAATCGGAACCATCGCGGCCGTCGCTTACCTCTGCGATTTACGCGTCAAGGAAGCTTCCGTACCCGGAAAATGGGCGCCATGCAATCTCGTACCGAACGTACGCGCGCATGAATTCGGCAGCTTCTGCCATGCGGTACTGCTGATCTTGATGGTGACCCTCGGATTGCCAATCCGCTCTGCGTTTCCGCTGAAGCGTGACGAGAGCTTCGTACGCCGCGTCACGTTCCATTGCCTGTTCCCAAGTTGGCATAGCTGCCTCCGAATACTTTCACGAGGACAGCGTAGCACGCACGGAACCGGAAAAATCAAGCTGGCATCCGGGCGAGTGATAGTTGTATGTCCTGACTCTGCGCCTCCAGGTCGCCACCTCCCATACCAGCTCCTGGAGTCATGATGGCCGTCTATGTCGACGACATGTACCGGCACGAGATCGGCAAACTCGGCCGGATGAAGATGTCGCACCTCATTGCCGATACGACCGAGGAACTGCTCGCCATGGTGCGCGAGATCGGCGTCAACCCGAAATGGATTCAGCATCCCGGCACGCGCGACGAGCACTTCGACATCGCCATCAGCAAGCGTGCCGCGGCGATCGCCGCCGGTGCCATTCCAGTAACCTTTCGCCAGTGCGGCGCGATGAACAAGCGGAGGAAGGTCACGGGATCGCTTGGATCGCCGACCGATGCTATCGAATGGCTTGAGCGGTTCGTCGCGGAGCGGCGAGATTCACGCGCTGCTGCACCTAGCGCGATAGACAGCTCGAACGCCACTTCATGAGCATCTAGACGCGATCTAGCTGCTCTTGAGCGATCTGAAATCCAGAATCGAAAGCTTCTTCCATTCGATCGGCTTTCCACTGCCCGACAAGGTGAGTGCCGTCGATATAGATGTGGAAAGGCCACTTGTCAGAGAGCGAATCGTAACCGGTCACCACTTCAATTTTGCGGCCCTTGTAAGTGTCCTCTTGAACATTCCGAACACCCGTCTGCGTCTGTATCCGCACCATGCCCCCCCCCCAATCTAGGATCTCGAGCAAATCCAATCTTGCGAAACGAGTCTCCAGCGCCCCAGATCAAGGAGAGAGAGCTCGCAGTTTGGCCGTTGCCATATCCTCACCAGCATTGCGTGCTTCAAGCTCCGAAGGGAATTCCTGGGCCCATTGTGGCGAATCGCCCTTCGGCACACCGTTCGGCAAAATCCATACTGCAACAACAAACATACCAGGTTGCAAACTCGGGCGTAACGTCAAATGAGCAGTGTGTGTTTTATCGACGATTTTCCAGTTAGACATGGCGAACTCTCCTTGCGGAATGCGCTGAACACTAACTCCATTGGCACACTAAATTTTGCAACTTGCGAAGACACGACACCAGAGCATCAACAACAACAAGAAGGCCATTGATGCAAGTGGGGGCGCGACAACCCAGATCAACAGACCAAGGCCGAGCCAATCTTTCACGGACTTACGTCGCCGCGGCGTGTTTTTGTTCACGTTGCCCCTGCTTGCTCAACCGTACCGGCTAAGCCATTCAACCGAGAATTGCCTCGCGTAATCGACGGCCTTAGTTTCGGAATCAAACTCACCCAGATTCCGGAACGCAGCCTCCCGGCTAAATCCCAGCTTCGTTACCTCGACCTGGGCGGCGTACTTGCCGTCCTCCGTCACACGCGGTTCGCAGTTCATCTCGTACCCGCGCATTACAAATTTCTTCTGCATTGATTCAACGCCTTTTTGAGACAGAGGAATCGTAGCATGTCCGCATCCACCAAAATGAAACCGCTCTACCTCGATCTACCCGCTGTGGCGACCGCTCTTTCACTGTCGGAGGCGACCGTCCAGAAACTCGTAAGGGAGAACAAATTTCCGAAGCCGCGGCTGCTCTCCGATCGGCGAGTTGCCTGGCTAACGCGCGAAGTTGAGGCCTGGGCGGAAGCGTGCCCGGAATCGGATCTCGCGCCTCCACCCAACACCGGCCACAGCAATCGCCGCCGGCGCGCTACTTCCTCGGATACTTCAACGCAAGCTCGTCAAGAAACTGTCCAAGGCGCGTGAGCCATTCACGCCGCTCGCGGTCGTAATGGTGCCGGTTATACACGCCGGCCACGCCTGGCTGAATATGGCCGAGCACCGCCTCTGCGACATCATGGGGACAACCAAGCGCCGCGAGCATCGTGCGGGCGGTACGGCGCAGATCATGCGGCGACCAGTGCGTTACCGTCAGGCGCGGCCGATTGTGATTGGGAGCTTGTTTGCAGTATGGCTGATGGTAGTAGACGCCATGCGAAATGACGGTCTGTTTCATCATTTCGCCGGTCGAGGTCGGGAACAGAAATCCGTTCACGGCCTGTTCCTTGCGCCGTCGCACAATGGCCTCGGCGCGACCGGTGATCGGAACCCGCAAGTCTCCCGCCTTCGAGCGCCACGAGTTCTTTGTCTTTTCCTTCGGCACAGTCCACCAGAGGCCATCGCTTTCGTCCGCGATTTCGTGCGCCTCCATCGAAATGATTTCGCCTCCGCGGGCACCGGTCCACAGGTACAACGTGATCGCGTCGGAAACCGTTAGGCTCATATTCGGGAGCCAGCGGAGCAAAGTGCCGACTTCGTCCTCGCTCAAAACTCGCTTTTTTGTACCCATGGCGACGCCGTCGATCGTGCGCCCCTTGCTGCGCAGCTTTCCGCGCAGAATCATCCGCCACCAGTTCGGCGTGCCGTCGGGCAGTCGTCCGGCATCCATTGCATAGTCCCACGCCCCACCCAGTTCCATACGAAGGCGAGCCGCGAGCGCTGGCGTGGCACGAAAGGAATCGAGAAACTCGAAAGCCTGAGCGCGGGTAATCGACGCGGCGGCAACCGTCTCGATTGGGCCGAGCATCGCTTTGAACATTCGTCGGACCTCGACCACACCCTTGTCCTTGCGGTTCGGCTCCAGATAGCCACCCATATAGTCGAAACACACTTGCTTGACGGTATAGGCGTCGACGGCCCGAGAAATGGCGACTGCAGTGCGCTTCTCGCGCTTTGCCGCGGCAGGATCTGCGCCGGCGTCACGGTCGGACCGCTTTCGCTCCCACTCTGCGATGGCAGCAGGAAAGCCCATAGCTGGCCATTCGCCAAGCTTGACCTGGCGCATCCGGTCGTCAATGGGGGATTTGTAGCGGTAGATCCATGAGCGGCGGCTTTCACTCGCCTGGAAGCGGAGCCCCGGGAATCCGTCAAAGGTCAGGTGTTGGCCCGCAGGAAGCTTGCTCGCGGTGCGTGCATCGAATCTCATCGGCGGTCGGCGTAGGTTTTTATTGGATGCCGGGACCGCAGCGTAGCTTTTCGGTCTGGCCCGTCAAAATGCTACGCTAGAGTGCCAAGTTTTCGCCTGTTTCGTCAAGTGCAGACAAGCCACCTGGAAAACGCAACTTTCGGCTCAAACCCTTTACCAGAAAGCCTCTAAGGCACAAAACCTAGATGAGACAAGGGGCTCCGAAGAGCCCCTTGATTCTGTCACTCGTTTTCTTCGAAGTAATGCCCGAACTTCGTCTGCTTCGTGCGGATATAACGCTCGTTTTCCTCACGCACGGGCACCGCAAGCGCGACGCGTTCGCAAACCGGAATACCGTGCTTCGCGAGCGTGTCGAACTTCGCCGGGTTGTTGCTCATCAGCCGCACGGACGTCACACCGAGGATCCGGAGGATCGCGGCGGCCGAATCATATTCGCGGGCGTCATCGGGCAGGCCGAGGTCGAGGTTCGCCTCGACGGTGTCGCGCCCCTGCTCCTGCAGCGCGTACGCGCGAATCTTGTTGCTCAGGCCGATCCCGCGCCCTTCGTGGCCGCGCAGATACAGCAGCACGCCGCGGTCTTCGGCCGCGATGTAGCGCAATGCGAGATCGAGCTGCTCGCCGCAGTCGCAGCGGTACGAGCCGAATACATCACCGGTCAGGCATTCGGAATGGAGGCGCGTCAACACGGACTGCTCGCCGGCGACGTCGCCCATCACGAGCGCAAGGTGTTCGGCATCGCTGCCGGATACGCGGAAAGCGTAGGACGTGAACGTACCGTAGCGCGTGGGCAGCGACGCGGTGGCGACGAGCGTCACGCACTCGTCGGCCTGGCCGTTGCCCAGCGTGGGCGATTGGGGACGCGAAGACATCATGAATTCAATCGAAACGTTCAGGAATGTAGGAGTTGTGTGGATAGTGCGTGACCGGAGTTTACCGCTAATCTGGAATCGTCACGCGACTGCCGCCACCTGCGCGGCTATACTGGGCCCATCGGGTGACAAGCATCACACCCTGCCTGCCCAGCAACGACCTGCACACGGAGAAAGCGAATGAGCACGACTGTCGCGCAACTTCTCAAGGCCAAGCCGGATTCGGGCCGCACCATCTACACCGTCACGAAGACCGATCTCGTCTACGACGCCATCAAGCTGATGGCGGAAAAGGGCATCGGCGCGCTGCTGGTCGTGGACGGCGACGACATCGCGGGCATCGTCACCGAGCGCGACTACGCGCGCAAGGTCGTCCTGCAGGACCGCTCGTCAAAAGCCACCCGCGTCGAGGAAATCATGACGGCGAAGGTGCGCTACGTCGAACCGTCGCAATCCACCGACGAGTGCATGGCGCTGATGACCGAGCACCGGATGCGCCACCTGCCCGTCCTCGACGGCGGCAAGCTGGTCGGCCTCATCTCGATCGGCGACCTCGTCAAGAGCGTGATTGCCGATCAGCAGTTCACGATCAGCCAGCTCGAACACTATATCCACGGCACGCCCGCGGTCACGTCCGCCTGACCCGCTCCAGCAAAAAAGGCCCAAACGCGCGAGCGTCTGGGCGGAAAGCCGCCGGAATGCGGCGACGGAGGTTCTGCTCCTGCGGGCGAATGACGCGCACAACCGGTGCGCGTCTCGTCGATCAAGCGGTGCGCTCGGGCAGACCCGGGGGCGTTCAGTTGCCGAAGTAGACCGAGTTCACGGGATTCGGTGCTTCGCGCGTCATGCGACGGCCGGCCTGGCCGGCACCCGTCGCCACGGCACCGTAGCCGCTCGTATCGGCTTGCGCGAGCATCGGCTGGTTCGGTTGAATGCGTTGCTCCGCGGCCTGGATGTTGTCCGGATACTGCGAATCGCTCGCCAGCGGCTTGTAGCCGTTCTGTTCGAGTTGCACGAGCTCGGCCTTGACCTGATCACGGGTCAGCCCCTGCTCGGACTGTGCAAACGATGCGATCGGGGTGGCAATGACGGATGCGGCGATAGCTGCGTAGATGACCGACTTCATGATTTACCTCCGGTATATGTTCTCTTATGGCGTCGCCTCGGCAGGACTGTCTGAAGCGATTGAATCCAGTGTAGTTCTCGCCAACCCAAGGGGAAACCCTTAGTTTGAACATACAGCGTTGCGATTTTGACAAAAATCGCCGGCGAATCCCGAACGATATCGTCGCAACTTGCTTCACCTGCACAACAATCGCTGACGAAATGCCGACAGCCAAATCACATATCCCAAAGGTTGTGTTGTAGAATCGTAAGGTTTTATTCGCCAGTCGATTTCCCATCCACCATGTACGCGCTCACGCCCCTTTCGGTTTCGCCGTCCGGCCCGGCCGGCGTGCGCGCGCACGCCGGTCATCCGGCGCATCCCCTCGCTCGACGCACGGCCCAGGCGCCGCTCGCCCCTGCCCGGCGCCTGATCTGACGGCTCGGTCTCCTCCCGGAGCCAGGTCAGACAGGCTCCGGGCGATCCCCATAGGCACGCCACGCCTGCCCCTGCCGATCATTTGGAGAACTGCCATGAAACAACGCCTTTACCAGTTGACCGAACTCGACGTTGCTCGCCTCGAGAAGCACGCCGAACACAACCCGCGCTTCCAGACGATGCTCGATACGCTTCTTGAGCGCGCCGACATCGTCCAGCCCGACGCCATCAAGGCGAACGTCGTCACGATGAACTCGCAGATCACGCTGCTCGACGAAGCGACCCAGGAACAAGCCACCTGGACGATTGTTTACCCGGATGCCGCCAATCTCGAGCTCGGCCGCCTGAACGTCTTCTCGCCCGTCGGCATGGCCCTGCTGGGCACCCAGCGCGGCCAGATGGTCAAGGTGACGCAGCCGAGCGGTGCCGAAAAGCTGATGAAGGTCGCCGCGATCGTGTTCCAGCCGGAAGCCAACGGCGAATACACGCGCTGAGCCACTGCCGCCGGCACCGCGCCGCAGCGGCGCACAACGAAAAAAGCGAGGCACTGGCCTCGCTTTTTTTGCGTCCGGACGACGTGAATCGTCGCCATCACATTCCGCAGACGAAAAAAAAGGCGCCCGAAGGCGCCTTTTTCGATGCTGCGAAGCGGGTTACCCCGCCGTCACGCTTAGAAGCGGTGACGCAGGCCAACCGTTGCTGCGGTTTGGTTGATCGACGAGCTCGACGCGGTGTCGAGGTTGCCGTTGTAGATGCCCGTGCCAACAATGTTGTTGCCCTTCGCGCCACGCTGGTACACAGCTTGTGCGTAGACGTCGGTGCGCTTCGACAGAGCGTAGTCAGCTTGAACGCCGAACTGGTTCCAGTGCGAGCTGCCGTTGTTGACCTTCGCGTTCGTGTACGTGTAAGCAGCACCCAGGCCGAGAGCCGGCGTCAGGTTGTACTTTGCGTTGACTTCGTAGTTGTCAGCGCGCAGCGTGCCAACGCCGTTAGCTTGGTTGTCGATACGCGATTGCGTCCATGCAGCGCCGACTTGTGCCGGGCCGAATGCGTAACCAGCAGCAGCGCCGTACGTACGGACGCGGCCTTGTGCGTTGATCGACGATGCACCGTTCGTGTTCGAACCGTCGCCCAGGTTAGCTTGCGAGTATGCAGCTGCGAGCTTCAGGCCTTGGAACTGGTATGCAGCACCCGCGCTGTATGCACGGTTGTTGCCGAAGTTCGTGTTGTTCGAGAACGAGTACGTGCCGCCGAATTGCAGGCCAGCGTAGTTAGCGCTCGTGTACTTGATCGAGTTGTTCAGCGCGACGTCGCCGTTCGTGCTCAGACGATCGTTGTTGATCGGGTGCGCGAAGTACGTGCCGCCCCACGAGCCCGTTGCCGTCAGCGGCGCCAGGTAGTCTTGCGTTGCGTCGTATTGCTTACCCAGCGTAACCGTGCCGTACTGGCTCGACAGGCCAACGAAAGCCTGGCGGTTGAACATGCCGCCGTTGTTGCCCAGCTTGCCGTTACCGATGTTGAAGCCGCTTTCCAACGTGAAGATTGCCTTCAGGCCGCCACCGAGGTCTTCCGAACCACGCAGGCCGAAACGGCTTTGGTCAACGCCCGAGCCCATCGACCACAGCGACTTGCCGCCGACGTTGCTTTGGTAGGTGATGCCTGCGTCCAGGACGCCGTACAGCGTGACGCTGCTTTGTGCGTGAGCGACGGTAGCAAACGATGCTGCAGCTGCTGCAACGATCAGAGTCTTGTTCATTCGTGGAGCTCCCTTCTAAAAAGAGGCAGGTCTCGCGACCTTGTTCATAAACGGTCTGCAACCGCCCGGGAGCGCCATCGATCCTGCTGGCCGCGCCCGGATAGTTGCCCGTTTGGGAACCGTGAGTTTAGGGGTGTACCCTAGGGGAGCGATCCGCAAATAAAGAAATAAGCTTTTCCAGAACTAGAAATAATAGAAATGGGGCCGCGTTATAAGTATTTGTTTTGACGTTTGTTTTTGACTTCTTGACGGGGGCATTTTGGAGGCTTCCATCGCACCATTCTTTCATGTCATCGTCTTGACGGTTGCATAGAAACAACAAACGGATTCGGTGCGACACCCTGGAATCGGCAAATTTTACCCGATTTGGTCTCGAATTTCAGGCCCCGGGCATCTAAAACGCATTCGTCAGCCAGTAAACAGGGCACGACATTCGTTCAGCGGGTCGCATCCCCCGTCAACCACACATACAGAAAGGCCGGCCTCCACTTGCCGACGGCTTTCCCGCCCGCCGTGACACACGGTAACAGCCTTAACCGCTGGCGTAACCCGGCCGGCCGACTGGCAGGCTAATGTAAGGCAGCCTCGAATACAGAACAGGACACGCCATGAATCGACGCTCGTTGTTACGCGCCATCGGATTGACCGCCGCCTTCGTTGGCACCGGCGGCTGGCTCCGCGCTGCCTCGGCCCAGCCCGCGCCGCCCGTGTACCGGCCGTCCGGCCCGAATCGCGTGCCCGGCGGCCCGCCCTATCCGGACCGCCCGGGCTTCGCACCGCCGGCCGCCCGGTATGACCGCCGCCCGCCGCCGCCGCGACCGCACGGCTATATATGGACGGACGGCTACTGGCGCTGGCAGCGTGGCCGCTATATATGGGTGTCCGGCCGCTGGGTCTCACGGCGCCCCGGGCGCCGGTGGGTGCCCGGCTACTGGCGCCGCCAGGGACAGGTGTGGATCTACGTCGACGGTACGTGGCGATAGGCAGCCACCCGACGCCCGGCCGGTGGCAGGCCCGGGGCCGGGGCCGGGGCCGGGCGGCGCGAGCGAACCCGTGCCGTTCGGCCCCGACATCGTGATGCCCGGCAGGCGCCTCCGCGAATCCTGCCCCACCCCGCCCCGATGCCCGCGCGCAAACCGAGGGCGAGGCTTTCGGTCACGCAAACTCGACCATCGACCTGCTCGCCGATCTCCGGCACACCATCCCGCCTCGACCGGATCCTGCCGCACCTGTCATGCGCGATGCAGCGGAAGACCGCCGTTTCGGTCGCCACGGAGCGTGCCCCCGCAAGCGGGGCATTGCCAGCGCATTGCCGGCTTCGGGATGGCCGGGACACACCAAAGCACCAGCCCCCCATCTCGACCAGATCATTCGGATAACGAAATCATGCGATGGCGATACACGTGCGCTTCTGCCATGTCTCGTCGCACCACACCCGATCCGCAGCACGACGCCCTTCGACGAGACAGCGCAAGCGCCCCGCTCAGCGCCCGCTGCCCTCCAGCTCCCGTGCACGACGTCGCGCGACGCAGATCGCGCGATGATGTTCGTCGGCCCACCGGATCATCGCCTGCATCGGCGTCAGGAACGAACGCCCGAGGTCGGTCAGCGCATATTCGACACGCGGCGGCACTTCTGCGAACAGCGTGCGACTGACGAAGCCGTCCTGCTCGAGCCGCTTGAGCGTGCGCGACAGCATCTGGTTCGACACATCGCCGATCGTACGGCCGAGTTCGTTGAAACGCATCGTCCCGCCGGACAGCGTCTCGAGCACGAGCAGGCTCCATTGGTCGCCGATGCGGTCGAGCACATCGCGAATCGGGCATGGCTGGTCGAGTTCGACGGGTTCATCGGCGGGCGGAAACGACATGACTGGATTCTCTTTCAAGGGCAACGCATGGTCAGCGCGGTGTGACCTGTTCACACCGCGCTGACTTCTTGTGACGGGTTCGCGGCAACTGTACCATTCGATCGGCCCGACAGCCGCGCGGATTCGCCAGTTCAACGAAGCATGACGACGGCGCGCAGCCTCGCCCGATCCGTATCGTGATGATGCGGGCCGGGCGGTGAATCCCTCGCGTCGACAAGGCTCGTGTATCCGCAACCATGCGCCGTCGCCCGCCGATCGCCGATCGTCTCGGCAGGCTCGGCCCGCCGTCGCGCCTCGCGCACCCACCCACGCTTCGTCAGACAAGGAACCCGCTACATGTCATCGCTCCGCTCCCCCGTTCGCGCCGTTGCCGCGCTCGTCCTGCTGGCCGCGTCGACGGCCGCGCTGGCCGCCGGCCCGGCCACGCGCGACCTGGCCGCCGAGGAAGCCAACCGCCAGCTCGTGCTGACGTTCTACGACCGCTTCTTCAACAAGCACGAAGCCGTCGAGGCCGCCGCCGTCGTCGCGGACGACTACAAGCAGCACAACCCGCACGTACCGGACGGCAAGAAGCCGTTCGTGTCGTACTTCGTCGGCGCGTTCCAGAAAAACCCGGCATCACGCGCACGCATCGTGCGCAGCGCAACCGACGGCGACCTCGTCTACCTGCACGTGCATGCGACCGAGCGTCCGGGCGACCGCGGCGAAGCGGTCGTCGACATCTTCCGCGTGAAGGACGGCAAGATCGTCGAACACTGGGACGTGATCCAGCCGGTACCGGAAAAGTCCGCGAACGCGAACACGATGTTCTGACGCGCGGGGCCCGCACGTGGTGCACAACGATGCACACCACCCGTCTACGGGGGTCGGCCACCCGCCGGGCAAGCGCGAATGCCCCGCGCCGGCGAAGTCCCCTACAATCGAGCTTCGCCGCCGCGCCGGCCTCCGTCCCGCCTGACCGCACCGCCAGCCGGCGCGCCGTCGCAAGCGAAGCACGGCCGGCATGGGCGGCCGTTCGCGCAGACGGTGTCAACGATGAGCCCCGCCCATATTTCCCTCAGCAATGCCGGCGACCTGGTCGCCAGCCTCGGCAGTCCGCAGTTTCCCGCCCGGCTCTGGGCGTGGCTGCGCGAAACCGTCGACCCGCAGTCCCACTACAGTGTCGCGACGCGCTACCGCCGCGATGCGTCGTCGCAGTCGGTCGACAGCGTCGAGGTGCTGTTCTTCGCCGGCGGCGACGATCCCGACGGCACACGCTACGCGCTCGATCTGTATACACAGGGCGACTGGCGCACCGACACGCTGCTTCCGCATATCGAGCGCGCCACCGATTCGCAGCTTGTGTTCTCGTGCAACGAGGACATCGATACGGCGACCGAATACGGCCGCCATTTCGCGCTCGGCGAACTCGGTGAAGACTGCACGCTGATCGGCAGCGAGCGCGACTATGTCTATGCGTTCTCGCTGTTCCGCCGGCGTGGCCAGCCGTCCTATACGCTGGCCGAGCTGGCGCTGCTGCGGCAACTCGGCGATTTCGTGCTGCCGCTCCTGATCCAGCATGCGCGGCTCGCACGCCTGACGCCACGCTCGGACGACGGCGCGCTGCTGCAGCGCTTCGAACAGCGCCTGTCGGCCAGCGGCGCGGCGCTGTCGCAGCGCGAACGGCTCGTGTGCCGCGCGGTGCTGCAAGGCCAGCCCGTCCCGCAGATCGCCGATACCCTCGCGCTCAAGCCCAGCAGCGTGCGCACCTACCTCGGGCGCGCGCTCGCGAAGCTCGGCGTCGCGAACCGCGCCGGACTGTTCGCGTGGTGCGTGACCGACGAGGAACCGCCGGCGGATCGCGGTCAATAGACGGCACCTCCACGTCGCTGCAATCCCGCCCCACCGCCTTTGTCGCGCGTTGTCCTCAAAACGATGACAGACAGCCGGCCGCCCCGCTCCTAGTATCTGACTCACCCGGCGACAGGAACGCGTCGGATATCACGGAGACACGGAATGCCGAATACCGGATGGACGCCGGCCTGCACGGCCGCGCGCGCGTCGCCCATCGATCTGCCGATCCAGACCTGGCGGCGCGATCGGCATGACGCTCCGGCGGCGGCCGGCCTTCACCACGACGCATCGCCGCGCCTGCCGCACTGCACCGGCACCTAGCCGCCCCCACCCCATTCCAACCCGACCGGGTTCACGCGACCGGACGAGCCACACGGCCCGCCCGCCGGACACGTGCGCCCGTCGAACATCCCCCCATCCGGAGGAGACACATGCAACACGCCGATACCGTCTATCTGAACGGCCTGCTTTACACGGGCGACGCGCAGCGCCGCTTCGCTCAGGCGCTGGCCACCCGGGACGGCAAGATCGTCGCCGTCGGCCGCGACGACGACATCCGCCAACTGGCCGGCCCCGCGACGCGCATCGTCGACCTGGCCGGCAGGCTGATGCTGCCGGGCCTCATCGACGGCCACGTGCACCCGCTCGAAGGCCACCAGATCCTCGGCGACTTCGACCTGTCCGGCATCAACGATCCCGACACGATCCTGCAGCGCATCCGCGCATGCGCCGATGCGACGCCGCACGAACCGTGGGTCTATCTCGGCGGCGCCAACCTGGCCGCATTCGGCGCGTATCCGACCCGCGAGCTGCTCGACCGGATCGTGCCCGACCGGCCGCTGCTCGTGGTCGGCTTCGACGTGCACAGCGGCTGCCTCAACACGAAAGGCCTCGAAGCGGCCGGCATCCACGCCGACACGCCGGACCCGGCCGGCGGCGTATACGAGCGCGATGCGTCCGGCGCGCCGAATGGCGTCGTGCACGAAGCGGCGTTCTACCGCGTGTGCCCGATCATTCCGCAACTGAGCCCGGCCGGCTACCCGAAGTCGCTCGCGAAAGCGCACGCGATGGCGCACGGTTACGGCATCACCGGCTGGTTCGACGCGCGCGTCGAGGAGGCCGAGCTCAAGGCTTATGCCGACGCGCAGCGCGCGGGCACGCTGAAGGTGTACATGAGCGCGGGCCTCTATGCGAACCCGCGCCGCGATCCGCGCGAGCAGATCGAGCGCTTCACGAGATGGCGTCGCGAGTACGAATGCGACAACCTGCGCCTGCATACGGTGAAGATCTTCGTCGATGGCGTGCCCGAATCGAAAACCGCCGCGCTGCTCGAGCCGTACGCCGGCACCGACGATTGCGGCCTCGCGCTGTGGAGCCAGGACGCGCTGAACGAGATCTGCCTGCTTGCCGATACGGCCGGCTTCGACCTGCACTTCCACACGCTCGCCGACCGCGCGGTGCGCATGACGCTCGACGCACTCGAATACGTCCAGATCCGCAACGGCATGCGCGACCGGCGTGCCCAGCTCGCGCACCTGCAGATCGTCGATCCGGCCGACATGAGCCGCTTCAACCGGCTCGGCGCGATCGCCAGCGTGCAGACGCTGTGGACGGCCGCGCGCGAGGAGCAGCAGCAGCTCTATCGCGACCTGCTCGGCGCGGAACGCACTGCGCGCAACTATCCGTTCCGCAGCCTGCGCAACGCGGGCGCGATGCTCGCGGCCGGCTCCGACTGGTCGGTCAGCACGATGGACCCGATGCAGATCATCCAGACGGGCGTCACACACCTGCTGATCGACCAGCCCGACAGCCCGCCGTGGAATCCGCACGAACGCCTCGACCTGCTCACGATGCTCGAGGCCTATACGGTGAACACCGCGTATGCGTTGCGCTTCGACGACTGCACGGGCTCGCTCGAAGCAGGCAAGGACGCGAGCTTCACGATCCTCGACCGCAATCCGTTCGCGCATCCGGTCGAGACGTTCGCGCAGACCCGCGCGATCGAGACGTGCTTCCGCGGCGAAGTCGTGTACGCCGCGCCGGGCTGGGCCGACTGAGCGTCGACCCGGGCCGTCGTCAGGCGACGCCGAGCGCCAGCACCTGCTCGGTCGTCAGCACGTCGCCGAACGTGTCCGACAATGCGGCCAGCGTCGCGCGATGGAGGTCGCGGTGCGATACCGTGCCGCCGTCCGCGATGTCGAGGTCGCGCGTCGCGCATGCGTCGTCGACGACGATCACCGCGTAGCCGAGCGGCACCGCATCGCGTGCCGCGCCGGCGACGCATGCATGCGTCATCAGGCCCGTGACGATCAGCGTGTCGATCCCGGCCGCCTTCAGGCGCGCATCGATGTCCGTCGTCGGGAACACGCTCACCGACGTCTTTTTCACCACCGAGTGATGCGCCGCCGGCTGCAGGTCCGCATGAAAGCGGAAGCCGTCGCTGCCGTCGGCGAAGATCGGGCTGTCGGCCGTATCGACGTGCTGGACGTGAAACACCGGAATGCCCGCGCGGTCGGCGAACGCGAT
This sequence comes from Burkholderia lata, assembly GCF_000012945.1. Classification (NCBI taxonomy): domain Bacteria; kingdom Pseudomonadati; phylum Pseudomonadota; class Betaproteobacteria; order Burkholderiales; family Burkholderiaceae; genus Burkholderia; species Burkholderia lata. Next base: position 1,145,187 of record NC_007511.1, on the reverse strand, counting down.
CACGCGCTGCGCATTGCCCAGCGCGCGCGCCCCCTCCGGAATCGGCAGGCGGCCGCCGAAGTATTCATTCTGGAAATCGATCACCAGCAGCGCGGTGCGGGCGGCGGCGATCGACGTCGGCGCGGTCGCGCCCGCCAGGGTACGGATGGTCGGATGTTGCATGGGTCGCTCTCTCGGTTGGCATATCGAAGGAACGGCGTGCCGGGCCAGCCGGCGCCGCCGGACGCGGCCCGATGCTCCCGGGACGCGAGGCGCCAGTGTCGGGCCGCGCGGCCTGGCGCGACAGCCGCGCACGGGACAACGTCCGACAGGATCGGGCCAACGTGGAAACCGCCTACGACAGCGCGGCGGTTCGCGCACCCGGCTGCGTGCGGCCGTACGCGACCATCATCGCGAAGCTGAGCAGGAAGCCCACGCCACCGATCAGCAGCAGGCCGATCTCGCCGAACACGGGCAGCAGGTTCGTCAACGCGCCCGTGACGACCCACGCGACGGCCATCACCGAACCCGCGACGCCGAGCACCCAGCCTTGCCGGTCCTCGCTGACCGCATCGGAAAACGCCGTATACATCGTCGTATACGCGACCATGTCGAAGCAGCCGACGACCATCGCGAGCGCCCACAGCACCGGCTCGTGCGGGAACAGCGCGGACAGGACCTGGCCGATGCCCGCGACGAGCAGGCCCGCCTTCGCGATGTCGACCACGCGCCACACGCGCAGCATCAGCCGCACGACGAACAGCAGCCCGAACACGAAGCAGAGCCCGATTACGCCGCTGAACAGCCCGAGCCGCGCGCTCGTGTAGCCGAATTTCGCCTGCAGCAGCAGCATGATGGTCTGCAGGTAGAGCCCGTAGCCGACCTGCATCAGGAAGAACACCACCGACAGGAACGCGACGTTGCGCTGGCGGGCGGCCTCCCCGATGATCCGCAGCGGCAGCAGTGGGTCGATGCGCGTGTCGCCGCGCGGTGCGGCCGAATCGCGATACGACGCCCAGGTCCAGAACGCGCAGACCAGCGACAGCGCGGCGACCAATACGAACGGCGTGCCGTAGTCGAACAGCGGCGAAATCGTGCGGTCGGACGTCACGCCGCCGAGCACGGGGCCGACGATCACGCCCGCGCTGAATGCGAGCGACATGATGCTCATGTTGTACGCCTTGTTCTCCGGCGTGCTCAGGTCGGTGATCGCCGCCTGCGCGATGCCCTGGCAGCCGGCCATCAAGCCCGTAAGCCCACGGCCGGCCAGCAGCAGCGCGACGCTCGCATGCCACGCGCCGGCCGCCATCATCGCGTAGCCGGCCGCGAGACCGAGCACGCACAGCAGCAGGATCCTGCGGCGGCCGTAGCGATCCGACAGGTCGCCCATCAGCGACGAGCCGAAGAACATGCACAACGGGTAGATCCCGTAGCCGAGACCCAGGTAGAAATTGCGCGCATGCGCGCCGGCGTCGGCCGGCAGGATGCCCGCGTGCGGATCGCTGAAGATCGCGGACATCATCGGATACACGAGCCCGAAACCCATCGCGTCGATCGCGATGGCGAGCAGGCAGGGGCCGAGCAACTTGTAGTCGAGCCGGGACATGGCGACCTTCCGGACAGAGTGGATGATCGCCCAAGCGTAATGACCGGACGGCGGCCGCGGTAGGCCGCCGCCCGCGATGCTAAGCATCGGCAGGACCGATACCCTGCCTGCCGCCCGCGCCGATGGCTCGCCGGTGCGGGCAGCAGGCAGCGGCCGCTACTTGGCGCTCACCGGCTCGCCCTGAAACTGCCGGCGTGCGAGCACGCACGGCGCGCCGTCGTGCATGAACACGCTCGCGAGCAGCCCGAACGATGCCGCGAACAGCACGTACCACGCGGGTGCGACAGGCGATCCGCTCGCGTGCGTCAGCCACGTGACGATGAACGGCGCGAAGCCGCCGAACACCATCACCGCGACGTTGTAGGCGAGCGCGATGCCGGTCGAGCGCGAACGCGTCGCGAACTGCTCGGCGAGCGTGGTCGGCGCGGGCCCGTAGCAGATGCCGATGATCGTGCAGATCACGAGCTGCATCACGAGCAGGCGCCCGATGCCCGGCGCGGCGGCCAGCCACGTGAACAGCGGATACGTGACCGTCAGCAGCGCCAGCGAACCGGCGATCAGCACGGGACGCCGGCCGATGCGGTCGGACACGAGCGCCGCGAACGGGATCGTCACCGTCAGCAGCGCAACCGCCGCCATCTGTACCTTGAATACCTGGTCGAGCGGCAGCCCGAAGGTCTTGTGCACGAACGTCGGCATGTTGACGAGCATCACGTAGAACACGGCCGTGCCCGTGATCGTCTGCCCCATCGACACCAGCACGCCGCGCAGGTTGTCGCGCAACACGCCCGACACGCTCGCCGGCGGCTCGACGGTCGACTTGCTCGCGTCGAGGAACGCCTCGGTCTCCTCCATGTGCCGGCGGATCCACAGGCCGACCGGCCCGATCAGCAGCCCGAGCGCGAACGGCACGCGCCAGCCCCAGCTATGCAGCGCCGCCTCCGACAGCGACTGCGTGGCCCACGCGCCCATCGCGGCGCCGGAGAACACCGCGAGACACTGGCCGATCAGTTGCCACGATCCGTACAGCCCGCGCCGGTTCTCCGGCGCGCTTTCCACGAGGAACGCTGTCGCGCTCGCGTATTCGCCGCCGGTGGCGAAGCCCTGCAGCAGCCGCGCAACGACGATCAGGACTGGCGCCGCCGGGCCGATTGCCGCGTACGACGGCGCGAACGTGATCAGCGCGATCGACAGCGTCATCAGGAAGATGATGAGCTGCATCGCGGCCTTGCGGCCCTTGCGGTCCGCATAGAGCCCGAGCAGGATGCCGCCCACCGGGCGCATGAAGAAGCCGACGCCGAAGGTCGCGAGCGACATCAGCAGCGATGCGTACTGGCTCTCGGCGGGAAAGAACAGCCGCGCGATGATGCCGGAGAAGAAACCGTAAACGATGAAGTCGTACCACTCGAGGGTGTTGCCGACGACAGCGGCAACCACCTGCCGATGCCGCGAGTTCCGACGTGAGTCGCGCATGCTTGTCTCCTGCAGTCTCATGGCGCCGCGCCGCATGCGTGCCGCGTTCCTTGGCTGGCATGGGCGAACCGGCTGTTCGTATCGCCGGCCGGTGAGGCACGGGCCCGCACCATCGGCGTAAAACGATCATAGGGACGCCGAAAACCCGCATCAATTAATGCCCGCGGCAGATGATTAGCCGGAGATTAAATGTTTCCCCGCCGGGCTCCGCCATGCGAAAACCCCGGAAATTCGCGCATTGTTGCAACCCCGGTTCTGCGGCAGAATCGTCGGCCGCCCTTCCCGTCGTCCGCACCATGCGCAACCGCATCAACGAAGAGATCACGTTCCGCAAGCTCGAGGTGCTGCTCGCCTTCATGGAAGCCGGCAGCCTCGCGAAGGCCGCCGAGGCGCTGGGCGTCAGCACGGTCAGCGTGCATCGCGCGCTGCACACGCTCGAGGAAGGGATGCACTGCGCGCTGTTTCGCCACGAGGGGCGGAACCTGATTCCGACCGACGCCGCGCTGGTGCTTGCCGAAGTCGCGGGCGAAGTGCTCAAGACGATGACGGACGGGATCCGCTCGACGCGCGAGGCGGCCGGCTACGGCGCCGGCCAGTTGAAGATCGGTTCGCTCTACTCGCTGACGATCCGCACCGTGCCCGAAGTCGTGATCGCGTTGAAGGAACGCCGTCCCGAGCTGCAGGCCGAGCTCGTGCTCGGCTCGAACGCCGACCTGCTCGACAAGCTCCGGCAAGGCGCGATCGACGCGACGCTGATGGCGCTGCCCGAACCGGACGCCGAGATCGAATCGATCGCGCTGTTCGAGGACGAGATGTTCTTCGCCGCACCGATCGACTCGCCGTACGCGCGGCACGACGCAATCGATCTGTGTGCGTGCGGCGACGCGCCGTTCGTGTCGCTCGGCGAAGGCTTCGCGACGCATCATGGCTTCACGGAAGCGTTTCGTTCGGCCGGCGTCACGCCGAACGTCGTGATGCGGGTGGGCGACATCTTCTCGCTGATCAACCTCGTGTCGGGCGGCGTCGGCTGTTCGCTGCTGCCCGGCCGCGTGCGCGACCTGTTCGCGCACAAGATCGCGCTCGTGCCGCTCGCCGGACCCACGATCCGCCAGACGATCGGCTTGAGCTTCCTGCACCGGCGCGAACGCGACCCGAACCTGCTCGCACTCGCGACCGTGTGCCGGATGACGGTCAAGGGGCCGAACGCGCGTTAGCGTGCGGATCGCCCGGCCGACAGCGCGCCCCTTCTCCGTTCGGCTTCGCACACCTGCATCGTCGCGCCCTGGCGCGCGTGCTCACCCGTCACGCCACGACAAAGCGCGCGCACTCATCCGTTTGGACGGCACGCGGCGCGCGCTTTGTTGCGATCATGGCCGTCAATCATCGCGCGGCACGCACACGTGCGTCCGCCACGGAGACGCCATGAACGACCCTGTCCTCGGCCCCATCGACCAGATCGGCTACGTGGTCGCCGATCTCGACCGCAGCATCGCGCGCTGGCGCGCACGCCACGACGTCGGCCCGTGGACCGTATTCCGCAACGTGCGCCTCGACGGCATTCATCTCGGCGAACCCGTGACGGTCACGATGGACGTCGGGCTCGCGTATCGCGGCGCTCTGCAGATCGAACTGATTCACGTGACGAACGACGCGCCCTCGCCGTACCGCGATGCGCATGGGCAGCCGCTCGTCGGGCTGCATCACGTCGCGTGGGTCGTCGATGATCTCGATGCCGCGCTCGCGCAGCTCACGGCCCGCGGCCTGCGTGTCGTGTTCGACGCACGCAACCCGGCCACGCGCGTCGCGTATCTCGACGACGCCGACGATCCCGGCGTGCGCGTCGAAGTGATCGCAGGCGCCGGCATGCGCGACATGATCGCGCATGGCATCGCCGAAGCCCGCGCATGGGACGGCGCCGATCCGGTTCGCATCATCGACGCGGCGGGCGCCTCCGCGTAAGCGGCCCCGCGCGCCCCTCTCACTCACAGGAGCAAGCAACATGAAACGACTCGAAGGCAAGGTGGCGCTGATCACGGGCGGTGCCCGCGGCCAGGGCGAAGCGGAAGCGCGCAGGTTCGTGGCCGAAGGCGCACGCGTGGTGATCGCCGACGTGCTGGACGAAGCCGGCCAGCGTGTCGCGGCCGAACTCGGCGACGCCGCACGTTTCCAGCATCTCGACGTGACCCGCGAAGCCGACTGGCAGATTGCCGTCGATGCGACGCTCGCGCAGTTCGGCCGGCTCGACATCCTCGTGAACAACGCGGCGATCCTGAAGCTCGTGCCGATCGAAGCGTGCTCACTCGACGACTATCGCAAGGTGATCGACGTGAACCAGGTCGGCTGCTGGCTCGGCATGAAGTCGGCGCTTGGCGCGCTGAAGGCGGCAGGCGGCGGCTCGATCGTCAACGTGTCGTCGACGGCCGGGATGGAAGGCGTCGCGGGCGGCAGCGCATACGTATCGAGCAAGTTCGCGGTGCGCGGGATGACGAAGGCCGCCGCGCTCGAATTCGGCCGCTACGGCATTCGCGTGAACTCGGTGCATCCGGGCGGCATCGATACGGTGATGGCGCGCCCGCCCGAATTCGCGGATTTCGATCCGTCGTCGATCTACAGCGGCCTGCCGATCGCGCGCATCGGCAAGCCGGACGAAGTGGCGAGCCTCGTGCTGTTCCTCGCGTCCGACGAATCCGCTTATTGCACGGGATCGGAATTTATCGTCGACGGCGGGATGCTCGCGGGCAGTTCGTTCCACTAACCCGCCTCCAGGTCAACGCGCGCCCGCCAACCCGGCGGGCGTTTTCGTTTTCGTTTTCGTTGGCGTTTGCGGCCCGCCGCATGGAAAGTACGGCCGCCCCCCCCGCAGGCAATCACACGCCCGCAAACGACAATGCCGCCGGCGGCTCTCCCGCGCGGCGGCATCGTCATTTGCAGCGCAGCCCATCACGCGCTGCTCTTACCCCTTCGGCTGGATCGCCGGTGCTCCATTGCCGCGCACCACCTGCATGCCGCCGCGCACGAAGCGTCGCCCGTGCGGACCGTACACGCCATCCGGTTCCGGATACAGCGTCAACAGCACGAAATACAGCACGCCGCCCACCAGCAGCGACACCGGCACGCTCAGGTCGAGCCCGCCCGCGAGGTTGCCGAGCGGCCCGACGAACTGGCCCGGCAGGTTCACGAACGACAGACCGACGAACGCGGCCGGCAGCCACGCGCCCATCGCGCGCACGTTCCAGCCATGCGTGAACCAGTAGTGGCCGCCGCGCAGCCCGCGGTTGAACACCTGCAGGTCGTCCGCGAGATAGTAGCCGCGGCGCGTCACGTAGCCGATCACCATGATCGCCATCCACGGGCAGCTGAACGTATCGATCAGCGTCGAGAACGTCGCGACGCTTTCGACGAGGTTGAACCAGAAGCGGCCGACGAAGATGAATGCGATCGCGATCGTGCCGATCAGCAGCGTCGCACGCACGCGGTTCAGCAGGCGCGGGAACATGCTCGAGACGTCGAGGCCGGTGCCGTACAACGCGGTCGTGCCGGTCGACATCCCGCCGATGATCGCGATCAGGCACATCGGCAGCAGGAACCAGCGTGGCGAAATCGCGAGCAACCCGCCGACGTAGTCGTTCGACGCGATGAACGCGGGCGCCTTCGTCGCGATGATCGTCGCGGTCGCGAGGCCGAAGAAGAACGGCACGAAGGTCGCGATCTGCGCGGCGAACACGGCGCCCATCACGCGATGCTTCGGCGTGTTCTGCGGGATGTAGCGCGCCCAGTCGCCGAGGGTCGACGCGAACGAGACAGGGTTGCTCAGCGCCACCAGCACCGCGCCGACGAACGCGGCCCAGAAGCCCGCGCTACCCTGCTGCACCGTGCCGGCGTAGTTCATGTCGAACAGGCCGGCGAACGCGAACAGGCCGGCGACGAACAGCACGCTCGCGGCCCACACGGCGATCTTGTTGACCCACAGCATGAAGCGGAAGCCGTAGATGCAGACGATCAGCACGAGCACCGCGAACACCATGTAAGCCGCGCCGAGCGTGAAGCCGTTGACGGGCACGCCAACCATGTTGTGCGCGCCGCCGACGAGCGCATCGCCCGAGCTCCACACCGCGAGCGAGAAGAACGCGATCGACGTGAGCAGCGCGAGGAACGAGCCGACGATCCGGCCGTGAATGCCGAAATGCGCGCCGGACGACACGGGGTCGCTCGTACCGTTGCGCGGGCCGAACAGGCTCATCGGCGCGAGGATGCAGGTGCCGGCGAGCACGCCGAGCACGATCGCGCAGACACCCGCCTTGAACGACAGCCCGACCAGCACGGGAAAGCTGCCGAGCACCGAGGTGGAAAATGTATTGCAGCCGCCGAACAGCAACCTGAACAGATCGATCGGCCGCGCATAGCGCGATACATCGGGAATGCGCTCGAAACCGAACGACTCGACCTGCGTAATCCTGCCTTCACTCATTTGTCTCCAACTCCTCTGGTGCGTCTGTACTGCCCGGGGCTGCGGCGATACGACACATCGTCATCGATTCGCGGCCACTCTAAACCGGATCGCGCGGCGCAAATATCACGCATTCGAGACGTTTACGACGAAGGAGAACGATGTTTCCCGGCAGGCCAGCGGCCGGCGCCCGCGCCATCCGTGCGGCGCGGGCGATGCGACGTCAGCGCGCGCCCTCCGCCGCCGGCGCGCGGCATGCGATCAGGCCCCGCTGAACGGCCTGCCGCGCCTCGATGCCGGCGAGCCAGCGCTCGACGTGCGGGTAGCCGGCCAGGTCGAGATCGAGTTCGGGCGCCGTGCGCAGCCACGGAAACGCGGCGATGTCGGCGATCGAGTAGCGCGGCGACGCGAGATACGCCGATTCCGCCAAGCGGCCGTTCACGACCCCATAGAGGCGCCGCGCCTCGTTCCGGTAGCGCTCGAGCGCTTGCGCATTGACCGTCTTCGATGCATGCAGGAACCACCAGAGCTGGCCGAGCATCGGCCCGATCCCGCCGATCTGGAAGTGCAGCCATTGCTGGACGGCCGTGCGCTCGGCCAGCGTGTCGGGCTGCAGAACGCCCGTCTTCGCGGCGAGATAGCCGAGGATCGCGCCGGATTCGAACACGGTCAGCCCGGCATCGTGGTCGACGATGGCCGGGATCTTGCCGTTCGGGTTGATCGCGAGGAACGCCGGGCTGCGCTGCTCGCCGGCGGACAGGTCCACGTGCACGCGGTCGTAGGCGAGCCCGGCCTCTTCCAGGTAAATGGCGATCTTGTGTCCGTTCGGCGTGTCGGCCGTATGGAACGTGAGGGGATGCGTCGAGATCATGTCGGTCCTTGTCTTCCGGTTATCGTTGCAACTACAATCGTTGCAATTGCAATCCTATGCCGGAACCGATAGCTCCGGCGACATGCCAGTACTCGAAGGAGGGACATGCAGACTGCGCGATCCGGTCCGCCCGTGCGGACACCCGACACCCGCCGCGCCGCGGCGGCCTGCCTCGAAAGGCTGCTGACGCAGCGGCTCGCGCCGCGTGGCCGCGCGGTGTCGCCGCTCGGTGCGATGCGTGCCGCCGCCGATTGTCTCGAACGCGATGCCGCGACATCGGAGCGCGTATGGATCGTGCGTGCCGATGCGCGGGAGCCGTCTGCTGACACGGGAGCCCATCGCCGCATCAGCGCATGGCCGCTGCGGTTTCTCGATGCGCGCAAGCGGTTCGAGAAACCCCTGCTGTACCTGCTGCATGCGCGCGCGACCGACCGGCTGCGGCTGGCGTCGGTCGAAACCATCGATCGCGGGATCTTCGTCAACGATGCCGAAACGGTCGCGTCGTCCTGGCCGAAAGGCGTGACGCCCGACGTCCCGCACTGGCTGGCCGCGAACCCCGCGTGCACGCCGTACGATCCGGCTTCGGGGCATGAGGCGATCGCGATCCTGCGCCACGCGCTGCGCACGCTTTATGTCGCCGGCCAGCCGGGATTCTGTTACCTCGCGAGCCACGACAACCTCGTGCCCGATGCGAAACCGCTGTCGGCCACGGCGGCCCGCGATGCATTCAGCGGCATGGTGCGCGCCGGCCGGCGCGCGGCAGCGGGCGCGGCCGCGCAGATCCGGCTGTGCGGCGCGGGCAGCACGCTCGCGCAGGTGATGGAAGCGGCCGATCTGCTGCACGACGAATGGCGCGTCGATTCGACGATCTGGAGCTGCCCGAGCTACACGCAGCTCGCCCGCGACGGTCACGCGGCCGACCGGTGGAACCTGCTGCACCCGCAGGACGAACCGCAGATCGCGCATGTGCGCCGATGCTTCGGCGACAGCCGCACACCGGTGCTCGCGGTGACGGGCTACGCGGGGCACGTCGCCGCGCAGATCGGCGCGTTCGTACCGGCCCGCTTCGCGGTGCTCGGCGCGGATCTGGCCGGCCCGAGCCCCGGTACGCGCGTGCCGGGTGCGCGCTGGATCGCCGCGGTGGCGCTTCGCCTGCTGGCCGACGACGGCCGCGTGCCGGCCGACTGGGCCGCGCAGGCAATGCGCCGCTATGCGAGCGGCTGACGCGCGGGCCGGCCGCCGCTACTTCGCGTCGGCCGCCGCGTCGCGCGCCGCGGCGGCCGCACGGTCGAGCGCGGCGGCCATCGCCGCCTGCTCCTTGCCGCCGAACTGATCGAGGAAGAGTTCCGCGACCGTCGACTGGTACACCTTCCACATCTTCTTGCGCAGCGTCCGCCCCTTGTCGGTGATGCGCGCATACGCGGCGCGGCCGTCGTCCGCCGAACGGGCGCGCGTGACGAGCCCCTCCTGTTCGAGCCGGTCGACGAGGCGCGTAAGGTTGTAGCGCTCGATCGCGAGCACGTCGGCCAGTTCGTGCATGCGGCGCGTGCCGTCGGGCCCGCTTTCGAGCCCCCACAACGCGTCGTACCACGCGTAGGCCGGCAGGCCGGCCGCCGCGAGGCGGCGCTCGATCTCGCGAATCATCGTCCGGTGTGCGCGGACGAACGAGAACCACAGATCGGGTTCGGGTGCGCTCATGTCAGGTCGTTCCTCTCGTTGAATTGCAGTTGCAATTAAATTTTACCTCGATAACAATTGCCTCCATACGATTGCAATTGCAACTATCTGCCCGCCGATCGGCGGGCGTTCCGTCGCGCGACGCGGCGCCACGACCGTCGCCCCGCGCAGTCTTATGCTTCTGGAGACATTGCATGACCGCACCTCTCGCGCTACCCGACATCGACCCGCAGGAAACCCGCGAATGGCTCGATGCGCTCGAATCCGTGATCGCGCTCGAAGGCCGCCCGCGCGCGCACTTCCTGCTCGACCAGCTTTCCGACCTCGATGCGGCACGCCACGGCGACCTGCACGGCCGCGTGACGACCGCGTACGTGAACTCGGTGCCGCGTGAACGGCAACCGGCCTATCCGGGCGATCTCGCGCTCGAACGGCGCCTGAACGCGATGATCCGCTGGAACGCGATGGTGATGGTGCTGCGTGCCGGCCGGCATTCGAACGTCGGCGGGCACATCGCGACCTACCAGTCGGCCGCGGTGCTGTACGACGTCGGCTTCGATCACTTCTTCCGCGGCCGCACCGATACGTTCGACGGCGACATGGTCTACATCCAGGGCCATTCGGCGCCCGGCATCTATGGCCGCGCATACCTGGAAGGCCGCATCACCGACGCGCAGCTCGACAACTTCCGCCGCGAGACCGGTCGCGAAGCGGGACGCGACGGGCTGTCGTCGTATCCGCATCCGCGGCTGATGCCCGATTTCTGGCAATTCCCCACCGTGTCGATGGGGCTCGGGCCGCTCACGGCCGCGTATCAGGCGCGCTTCATGCGCTACCTCGAATATCGCGGGCTGAAAGCGCATCAGGGCCGCAAGGTCTGGGCATTCCTCGGCGACGGTGAAATGGACCAGCCCGAATCGCTCGCCGCGATCTCGCTCGCCGGGCGCGAACGGCTCGACAACCTGATCTTCGTCGTCAACTGCAACCTGCAGCGACTTGACGGCCCCGTACGCGGCAACGGCAAGGTCATCCAGGAACTCGAAGGCACGTTCCGCGCAGCGGGCTGGAACGTCATCAAGGTGATCTGGGGCGCCGGCTGGGATCGCCTGCTCGAACGCGACACGACGGGCCTGCTGCGCCGGCGCATGATGGAATGCGTCGACGGCGACTACCAGACCTTCAAGTCGCAAAGCGGCGCGTACGTACGAGAGCACTTCTTCGGCAAGTATCCCGAACTGCTCGAACTCGTCGCCGACCTGTCCGACGACGACATCTGGAAACTGGCGCGCGGCGGCCACGACCCGGAAAAGGTGCACGCGGCCTATGCGCAGGCGATGCGCGCGGACGGACGGCCGACCGTCGTGCTCGCGAAGACCGTCAAGGGCTTCGGGATGGGCGAAGCCGGCGAAGGCCAGAACGTGAACCACCAGTTGAAGAAGATGAGCGCGGACGCCGTCCGCGCGTTCCGCGACCGCTTCGCGTTGCCGGTCAGCGATGCGCAGCTCGACGAACTGCCCTACCTCAAGCCGGAGCCGGGCAGCGCCGAGGCACGCTACTTCGAGGAACGCCGTGCCGCGCTCGGCGGCCACGTGCCGGCCCGCTTAAGCCACGTGGAACCGCTGCCGGTGCCGCCGCTCGCCGCGTTCGACGGTCAGCTCAAGGACAGCGGCGAACGTGGGCTGTCGACGACGATGGCGTTCGTGCGCATCCTCGGCACGCTGCTGAAGGATCCGGCGCTCGGCAAGCTCGTCGTGCCGATCGTGCCGGACGAATCGCGTACGTTCGGGATGGAGGGCCTGTTCCGCCAGATCGGCATCCACTCGCATCTCGGCCAGCTCTATACGCCGCAGGACGCGGGCCAGCTCAGCTACTACAAGGAAGCGAAGGACGGGCAGATCCTGCAGGAAGGCATCAACGAATCGGGCGCGATCGCGTCGTGGATCGCGGCCGGCACGGCGTACAGCAACCACGGCCTGCCGGCGATCCCGTTCTACATCTTCTATTCGATGTTCGGGCTGCAGCGTGTCGGCGATCTCGCGTGGGCGGCCGGCGACGCGCGTACGCGCGGCTTCCTGCTCGGCGCGACGTCGGGCCGCACGACGCTGATGGGCGAAGGGCTGCAGCACGACGACGGGCACAGCCACGTGCTGTCGTCGGTGATTCCGAACTGCGTGTCGTACGACCCCACCTATGCGTACGAACTCGCGGTGATCGTGCGCGATGGCCTGCGGCGAATGTTCGCGGAACAGGAAGACGTCTACTACTACATCACGCTGCTCAACGAGAACTATCCGCATCCGGCACTGCCGGACGGCGCGGAGGCCGGCATTCTCAAGGGTCTCTATTTGCTGCGCGAAGACACGTCGCGCGCGGCAGATACGCCGCGTGCGCCGCACGTGCAACTGATGGGCAGCGGCGCGATCCTGCGCGAAGTGCTCGCCGCAAGCGACCTGCTCGCGCAGGACTTCGGCGTGTCGAGCGACGTGTGGAGCGCGACGAGCCTGAACGAGCTACGCCGCGACGGGCTGGCCGCGGAACGCTGGAACCTGCTGCATCCCGAGCAGGCGCCGCGTGTGCCGTACGTGCAGCAATGCCTCGACGGCCGCACGGGCCCGGTGGTGGTGGCGACCGACTACATGAAGATCGTCGGCGACCAGATCCGCGCGTTCGTCGACGGCCGGCGCTTCGTGTCGCTCGGCACCGACGGCTTCGGCCGCTCGGATACGCGCGACGCGCTGCGCACGTTCTTCGAGGTCGATCGGCACTTCATCGTGATCGCCGCGCTGAAGGCGCTCGCCGACGACGGCGCGATACCGCGTGCGCGCGTCGGCGAAGCCATCCGGCGCTACGGCATCGACATCGACAAGGTCGATCCGGCCAGCGTGTAGTCACGCGGCGGCGCGGCAGGCAGGATCGCTCCGGCCTGCCGCGCCACCGTGCCCGCGCGTTACTGCACCGACTGCGCGAGCGGGCCTTGCGGGCCCTGCCCCGTTCCCGACGGCCAGCCGCCTGCCAGCGCCTTGTACAGCGCCACCGTCGATGCCGCGCTGCGCATCTGCCCGTCGGCCGCCGCATCCTGTGCCTGCAGCAGCGTGCGTTGCGCATCGAGCACTTCGTAGTAGTCGATCGCGCCCGCCGAAAACCGCGCCTGCGCCAGTTGCGCGGCACGCGCGCTGTCGGCCGCGGCCTGCACGAGATGGCCCGTCTCGTCGCGCGTGCGAGCGGCGCGCAGCAGCGCGTTCTCGGTTTCCTCCAGCGCCCCGAGCACGGTCTGCCGGTACTGCGCAAGCTGGCCGGCCGCTTCCGCATCGCTCGCGGCGATCCGTGCACGCACGCGGCCGACGTCGAGGAACGACCAGTCGATGCCGAGCGCGATCAGGTTCGTGTCGCTGCCCGCGCGGAAGAACCCGTAGCTGCTCGTCGCACTGCCGAGCAACCCCGACAGCGTGAAGCGCGGGAACAGGTCGGCCGTCGCGACGCCGACGCGTGCGGTCGCCGCGTGCAGCCGCGCCTCGGCGGCCGCGACGTCGGGCCGCCGCCGCAGCAGGTCGCCCGGCGTGCCGGGATCGATGTCGGCGGCCAGTGCCGGCAGCGGCACGGGCGTGCCCGCCGACGCGGCTGCCTTCGGGAGATCGAAGCGGCCGATCAACGCGTCCGGCGTCTGCCCGGTCAGCACTGCGAGCCGGTGCTCGTCGACGCCGATCGCCGCTTCGTACACGGCGATCCGCGACGTCGTCGATTCGTACTGCGCGCGCGCCCGCGCCGCATCGAGTTCCGACCCTCTCCCCGCGCCGACGCGTGCATTGATCAGTGCGAGCGTCTGCTTCTGGTTATCGGCGTTTTCACGCGCGATCCGCAGCCGCTCCTGCGAGCCGCGCAGATCGACGTACGTGCTCGCCACCTCGCCTGCGATCGCGACGCGCACCGCGCGCACGTCCGCCGCGCTGGCAGCCGTTTCCGCCCGCTGCGACTCGATCGAACGGCGCACGCGGCCGAACAGGTCGAGCTCCCACGCGGCATTGATCCCGATGCTGGACGTCGGCGTATCGCGCTGACTGCGCGACGCGCCGAACGCCTGGTCCTTGCTCATCAGCTGATGGCCGATCTGCCCGCTCGCGGTGATCGTCGGATAGCGGTCGAACGTGGCCTGCGACAGCAACGCATTCGATGCGTCGTAGCGCGACACGGCGACCTGCAGGTCCTGGTTCGCCGCAAGCGCCGTGTCGATCAGCTGCGTCAGCGCCGGATCGCCGAAGCCGCGCCAGAACGTGGCATCGGCATCGGCCGACGCGTCGGGCGGCGTATCCGGCGTCGTACCGGGCGGCGCCGCATCGCGCGACGCCACCGGATGCGCGTCGCGGGCGAACCGCGCGGCCGTGGTCGTGTCGGGCCGCTTGAAATCGGGGCCGACCGCGCACGCGGCGAGGGTCACCGACATCGCGAGCGCGGAAAGACGGAAAGCGGCGCTCATCGGTTTTCTCCTTCGAGGGTGCCGTGGTGTTCGCTCCACACGGCCGGCGTGCCGCCCGCGAGCTTGCGGATCGCCACATAGAACACGGGCGTCAGGAACAGCCCGAACAGCGTGACGCCCAGCATCCCCGCAAACACGGTGATGCCGGTGGCCGCCCGCACTTCGCTGCCCGCGCCGCCGCCGATCAGCAGCGGCACCGAGCCCGCGATGAACGCGACCGACGTCATCACGATCGGGCGCAGCCGCAGCTTGCACGCTTCGAGCGCGGCTTCGATCACGCCCTTGCCCTGGATTTCGAGCTCGCGTGCGAACTCGACGATCAGGATCGCGTTCTTGCACGCGAGCCCCATCAGCACGACGAGCCCGACCTGCACGAACACGTTGTTGTCGCCCCCCGACAGCCACACGCCGAACAGCGCGGCGCAGATGCACACGGGCACGATCAGGATCACCGCGAGCGGCAGCGTCCAGCTCTCGTACAGCGACGCGAGCACGAGGAACACGAGCATCACCGCGAGCGGGAACACGACGATCGCCGCATTGCTCTGCGTGACCTGCTGGTAGCTGAGGTCGGTCCATTCGAGCGTGATGCCCGGCGGGAGCACTTCCTTCGCGATCTGCTGGAGCTTCTCGATTGCCTGCGACGACGACATCACCTTCGGATCGGCATCGCCGATCAGGTTCGCGGCCGGATAGCCGTTGTAGCGAACGACCGGGTCGGGCCCGTACGCCGGCGCCACCGTCACCATCGAGCCGATCGGCACCATCTCGCCCTTCGCGTTGCGCGTGCGCAGGTTCGCGATGTCGGCGGCCGTCTGCCGGTGGCCGGCATCGGCCTGCGCCATCACGCGGTACACGCGGCCGAACAGGTTGAAGTCGTTCACGTACATCGAGCCGAGATAGACCTGCAGCGTGCTGAACAGGTCAGTCAGCGCGACACCCTGCGCCTTCGCCTTCAGCCGGTCGACCTTCACCTCGAGCTGCGGGATGTTCGCCTGGTACGAGCTGACCGGGTAGCTCATCCCCGGCGTTTTCGCGACCGCGCCCTGGAACGCCGTGAGCGCGTTCTGCAATGCGCCGTAGCCGAGCCCGCCGCGATCCTCCAGGTACAGCGAATAGCCCGAGCCGTTGCCGAGGCCCTGGATCGGCGGCGGCATCAGCGCATAGGTAATGCCGCCGCCGATCGCCGCGAAGCGCGCGTTCAGGTCCGCGTTGATCTGCGCGGCACTGCGGTGGCGCTGGTCGAACGGCTTCAGGATCACGTACGAGTTCGTGATGTTCGGCGTGTTCACGCCTTGCAGCGCGTTCAACCCGGCAAACGCCGGCACCATCTCGACACCGTCGGTGCCGAGCGCGATCTTCGTCATCTGCTCGGTCACCTCGCTGGTGCGCGCGAGCGACGCGCCTTCCGGCAGTTTCGCGCCCGCGAACAGGTACAGCTTGTCCTGCACGGGGATGAAGCCGCCCGGCACCGCGTTGAGCAGCAGCGTGGTCGCCGCGAGCAGCGCCGCGTAGACCGCGAACACCACCCCGCGCCGCTTCAGCGTGCGCGACACGAAGCCGTGATAGCGATCGGAACTGCGGTCGAAGAAGCGGTTGAACGGATGGAACAGCCAGCCGAACGCGCGGTCGAGCCCGCGCGTGAGCGCATCCTTCGGCGCACCGTGCGGA
The DNA here is from genome assembly GCF_000012945.1 of Burkholderia lata. Taxonomy (NCBI): domain Bacteria; kingdom Pseudomonadati; phylum Pseudomonadota; class Betaproteobacteria; order Burkholderiales; family Burkholderiaceae; genus Burkholderia; species Burkholderia lata. The sequence continues at coordinate 1,128,992 of NC_007511.1, read as the reverse complement.
CGCAGCAGCTTCGCGGCGAGCGCGGGCGACAGCGTCAGCGAGTTGATCGCGGAAATCACCGTCGAGATCGCGATCGTCACCGCGAACTGCCGGTAGAACTGGCCCGTCACGCCCGACATGAACGCCATCGGCACGAACACCGCGCACAGCACGAGCGCGATCGCGACGATCGGCCCCGACACCTCGCGCATCGCCTGGTGTGCGGCGTCGCGCGGGCTCAGGCCCTGCGCGATGTTGCGCTCGACGTTCTCGACGACCACGATCGCATCGTCGACGACGATCCCGATCGCGAGCACGAGCCCGAACAGCGTCAGCGTGTTGATCGAATAGCCGAGCAGATAGAGCCACGCGAACGTGCCGACCACCGAGACGGGCACCGCGACGAGCGGAATGATCGACGCGCGCCACGTCTGCAGGAACAGGATCACGACGAGCACGACCAGCACGACGGCCTCGATCAGCGTGTGCTGCACCGCGCGGATCGATTCGCGCACGAACACCGTCGGATCCCACACGGGCCGGTACGCGACGCCGGGCGGGAACCGCTTCGACAGCTCGTCGAACTTCGCATACACGGCCTTCGCGACCTCGAGCGCGTTCGCGCCCGGCGACAGGAAGATGCCGACCACCGCCGATGGCTTGTCGTTGAAATACGAGCGCAGCGTGTAGTCGCCCGCGCCGAGCTCGATGCGCGCGACGTCGGACAGCTTCACGACCTGCCCGTCGTCGCCGGTACGCAGCACGATGTCGCTGAACTCCTGCACCGTGCGCAGCCGGCCGCGCACGTTGATCGACAGCAGGAAGTCATTTTTCTTTGGCGACGGCTCCGCGCCGAGCTGGCCGGCCGACACCTGCACGTTCTGCTCGCGCACGGCGGCAATCACGTCGCTCGCGGTCAGGCCACGCGACGCGAGCCGGTTCGGGTCGAGCCACAACCGCATCGCATAGTCGCCGGAGCCGGACAGGCCGACGTCGCCGACGCCCGTGAGCCGCGACAGCTCGTCCTTCACGTGCAGCGTCAGGTAGTTGCGCAGGTACAGCGAATCGCGGCTGTTGTCCGGCGAATAGAGGCTCACGTACATCAGCGGCGTGGGCGACTGCTTCTGCGTGGTCACGCCGTACTGGCGCACCTCGTCGGGCAGGCGCGACAGCGCCTGGCTCACGCGGTTCTGTACGCGCACGGCGGCGGTGTCGGGATCGACGCCCTGCAGGAACGTGACGACGACCTGCAGGCTGCCGTCGGAACCGGCGACCGACTTCATGTACATGATGCCTTCGACGCCGTTGATCGCCTCTTCGAGCGGTTCGGCGACCGATTCGGCGATTTCCTTCGGGTTCGCGCCCGGGTAAGTTGCTCGCACGACGACGCTCGGCGGCACGACTTCCGGGTATTCGCCGGCGGGCAGCATCGGAATCGAGATCAGGCCGATCGCGAAGATGACGATCGACAGCACGACCGCGAAGATCGGCCGGTCGATGAAGAATCGGGAGAAATCCATTGCCTGTCTCCCGTTACTGCGCAGCCGGCGGCGCGCCGGCATCGGCGACGGCCTGCGTGCCGTTACCCGGGCCGTTACCCGTGCCGTTGCCTGCGCCATTGCCGGCACCACCGGCATCGGCGCGCGCGGGCAGCGCCTTCGGCTTCACCTGCGCGCCCGGATAGTAGATCCGCTGCAGACCGTCGACGACCACGCGGTCGCCCGCCTGAATCCCCTTCTCGATGATCCGCTCGCCATCCAGCCCGCGACCGATCGTTACGTCACGACGCAGCGCCTTGTCGCCGGGTCCGATCACATAGACGTACTTGCGGTCCTGGTCGGTGAGCACGGCCTTGTCGTCGACGAGCAAAGCATCCTGGTCGCGGCCGCTGACGAGCTGCACGCGCGCATACAGGCCCGGCGTAAACGTATGGTCCGCATTCGGCAGCCGCACGCGCGCGCGGATCGTGCCCGTTTGCGGGTCGAGCCGGTTGTCGAGGAAGTCGACGGTGCCCGCATGCGGGAAGCCCGTCTCGTTCGCGAGGCCCACGCGCACCGGATCGGCACCGATCGCGCGATGCTTGGGATCGGCACGCCGTGCGTTGTAGCGCAGGTAGCTCTGTTCGTCGCAGTCGAAATACACGTAGACGGGGTTCTGCGACACGACGGTCGTCAGCAGCGTGTCGTCCGCGCGCGCCAGGTTGCCGACGGTGGCGACCGCACGGCCGACGCGGCCCGCGATCGGCGCGCGCACTTCGGTGAAACCGAGATTGAGCTTCGCATCGGCGACGGCCGCATCGGCCGCCTGCAGGTCCGCACGCGCTTGCTCGGCCGTGGCGCGCGCGTTGTCGAGTTCTTCCTGCGACGTCGCATGCGCATCGATCAGCGTCTGCACGCGCTTGAGCTGCACGTTCGCGAGGCTCGCGGCCGCGCGGGCCCGCTGCAGCTGCGCGTTCGCGCGATCGAGCGCGATCCGGTACGGGCGCGGGTCGATCTCGAACAGCAGCGCGCCCTGCGCGACCAGGTCGCCTTCCTTGTAGGCGACACGCTGCAGATAGCCGCTCACGCGCGGCCGCAGTTCGACCGCATCGACCGCTTCGACGCGTCCGTTGAATTCGTCCGCGAGGCGGATCGTGCGCGGCGCGATGGTGGCAACGCCGACTTCGGGAAGGGATTGGGCCGACGATGCGCCTTTGCCGTCGTGACAGCCCGACAACGCCAGCAGCAGTGCACAGGCCGCACCCAAAGGCGACGTCCTGCGTAGGGATAAGGAGAGCATGATGCCTCGCGACGGGTTAAACTGCCGCGTAGCATAAAAGTTGAAGTTAACTTCAAGTCAAGCTTTCCCGGAGGGGCAACATGGGTATCCAGGAAACACCACAATGGCCGCTGATGTCGATTCGTGAAGTGGCCGCACGCAGCGGCGTACCGGCGTCGACGCTGCGGTTCTACGAGACGCGCGGGCTCATCAAGTCGCACCGCAACGGCTCGAGCCATCGCCACTATTCGCGCGCGGTGCTGCGGTTGATCGCGTTCATCGTGTTCGCGCAGAAGATCGGCTATACGCTCGACGAGATCGCCGAGCAGCTCGTCAGCCTCCCCGAGGACACCGCGCCGAGCAACAAGGACTGGCAGCGGCTGTCGCGCGGCTGGAAGCAGCGCGTTGCGAACCGGATCGAGGAGTTGCAGCGCCTGTACATCAACCTCGACGAATGTATCGGCTGCGGCTGCCTGTCGCTGAAGCGCTGCAAGCTGACGAACCCGGAGGACCGCGCGGGCCGCAACGGGCCCGGCGCGCGGCGCTGGCTCGGCGACAAGCCGCCGACGGATATCGAATGACCGGCAGGCCGGGCGTGGCACGCGATGCCGTGCCGGGCCACCGGGGTCGATTGCGTCACCCGACGCGCCAGCCGCCGTTCACCGCGATCGTCGCACCGGTGACGAACGATGCACGCGGCCCGGCGAGCCACGCGACCGCGTCCGCGATATCGTCCGGATGCCCGGCGCGGCCGGCCGGCGTCTGCTCGCGGATCGTCGCGGCGATGGCCGGCGCGACGCCGCTTTCGCCGAAGAAGCGCGTGTCGGCGATATAGCCGGGCGCAACCGTATTGACCGTTGCGCCGCGCGGCCCGAGTTCGCGCGCCAGTGCGACGGTGAACCCTTCGACGCCGGCCTTCGCCGCCGCGTACGCCAGGCCGCCCGGCAGCAGGCTGCCGGCGCGCGCCGCGATCGAGCCGATGTTGACGATCCGCGCACCCTGCTCTGCAAGGTGCGGCAGCACGGCCACGGTCGTCACGAACAGGCTTTTCAGGTTCGCGTCGAGCACGGCGTCCCACACGCGCTCGGCCTCGCCCGCCTCCGTATCCGCGCCGACACGGCCGGTCAGCCCTGCGTTGTTGACCAGCACGTCGATGCAAGGCCACTGCTCGACGATCGCGGCGACCGCCGCCTCCGCACTCCGTCGTACGCTCAGGTCGGCCGCCTGCCCGATCGCCGCGCCGCCGAGCCGTGCGACGGCCGCTTCCAGCCGCGCCGCGTCGCGCCCGACGATCGCGACCCGATACCCATCCTCCACCAGCCGGCGCGCGATCGCAAAGCCGATCCCGCTCGACCCGCCCGTGACGATTGCCGTTCGCGCCTGTTCCCTCGCTGACATGACCTGCCCTCCCGAATGTCGACCGTTGATGACAAGACCATTCTGGGCAGCGCAGTGTGATAGGTAAAATACGAATTCGATGATCCACTGATACGCAAAAGGTATCGCATGATCGATCTACGGCAGTTCAGGCAATTCATCGCGGTCGCCGAGACGCTCAACTTCCGGCGCGCGGCCGAGCGGCTGCACATGGCGCAGCCGCCGCTCAGTGCGGCGATCCGCAAGCTCGAGGACGAGCTGGGTGTCTTGCTGCTCGAGCGCGACAACCGCGGCACGGCGCTCACGCCGGCCGGCGAGGCGTTCCTGCTCGAAGCGCGGCGCGCGCTCGAACAGGCCGAACGCGCGGTGGCCGTGGCCCGCCGCGCGGGCGCCGGCCTCGGCGGCACGCTGCGTCTGCGCTTCGTCGACAGCACGGTCAACGCGCTGCTGCCGCTGATCCTCCGCGCGTTCCAGGAACGCCATCCGGACGTCGATTTCCAGCTCGAGGAAGGCACGACCGCCGAGCAGGTGCTCGCGCTGCGCCAGGACCGCACGGACGTCGGCCTCGTCGTGCTGCCGGTGGCCGATGCGGGCGACGTGCGCGTCGAGCCGCTGCTGCGCGACCGGATGGTCGCCGCATTGCCCCACGGTCACCGGCTCGCACACCGCCGGCGCATCGCGCTTGCCGAGCTGGCGGACGAACCGTGGGTCATGTTTGCCGCGCACCACGGGCCCGGCATGCATGCGCTGATCGCAACGGCATGCGCGCAGGCCGGCTTCGCGCCGCGCATCGTCCAGCAGCCGCGCCAGATGCAGACGACGGCCGGGCTCGTCGCGGGCGGCATCGGCGTCGCGCTGATGCCGCGCCTGTTCGTGCCGATGCAGCCGCAAGGCATTACGTTCTGCGAACTGAAGGATGCGGGCAGCCCGCTCGCGTACGAGCTGGCGATCGCGTACCGGACGCCATCGCCGCTCATCGATGCGCTGCGCGAGACCGCGCGAAGCGCGGTACGCGAACTGGGGCTGGTGCTGGCGACGTGACCGAGTGCGTCACGCGCGCCGTGCTCAGCCGCCGACGACGTTGAACGCGACGTCGACCACGGCCTTCCGGAACGCGTCCTGCTGCGTGGGCAGCGACGTGTACTCCAGCATCATGTGGCTGTACGACACCGTCGTGCCGATCGCACTCGCAAACATGAAGAACAGCACGGTCGGATCGACCGGGCGGATCACGCCGGCCTCGACACCGTCCGACAACAGCGGAAACAGCACGTCGTAATACGGGCGCACGATCCGCTCCTGCAGCCGGTCGAGCCGCCCGCCCACTTCGGTCGCCGCCGTCGAGAAGAACATGCCCATGTCGGGCTCGTCGAACTCGTGCTCGACACACCGCTCGATCGCGCGCAGCACACGGTCGCGAGGCGACAGCGGCGACGTGCGCAACGCGCGCAGCGTGTCGAACATCGGCTCGGCCAGCTCGGCGATCTGCTCGACGACCGCCAGCCACAACGTTTCCTTCGTACCGAAATGGTGCGCGATCAGCGCCGCATCGACCCCCAGCTCGCGCGCGACTTCGCGCACGCTCGTTGCGTCGTAGCCACGCTTCGCGAACGTGCGACGCGCGGCCCGCAATATCACGTCCGGCCCCACGGACGCCCCGGCCAGCGGCCGCCCTCGCATACGCCGCTTGGCCGGCGCGCGCTCAGTGACTTCAGCCACGTCTTCCTGATCTCCTTGAATGATTCGAATACCCCTGTTCAGACCCCGCTTTAGCGGCGCCGAAAACCGGGTGACCTGCCCCGCTCCGTTGACACGCGAAGCCGGGAAGCGCTAGGATCATACCTTATTCATCACTTGATGATTTATCCATGACAACCCCTACACGCATCGTCATCGTCGGCGGCGGCATCGCCGGACTGCAGCTTGCCACCCGTCTGGGCGAGCGCCTCGGCCGGTCCGGGCGTGCACAGGTCACCATCGTCGACCGCAGCCCGACCCACATCTGGAAGCCGATGCTGCACACGATCGCGGCCGGCACGCGCGATGTGCAGCAGCAGCAGGTGATCTTCCTCGCCCATGCCCGTGACCACGGGTACTCGTACCAGCCCGGCGAACTGACGGGGCTCGATCGCGCACGCCGTCGCGTGCAGCTCGGCGAGATCCGCTCGCAGGACGGCGAACTCGTGCTCGAGGCACGCGAACTCGAATACGACGTGCTGATCCTCGCGCTCGGCAGCCAGGCCAACGATTTCGGCGTGCCGGGCGTGCGCGATCACTGCTATTTCATCGACAGCCAGAAGCAGGCCGAGACCTTCAACGAAGCGTTGCGGGTGCGCGTCTTTCGCAGCATCGCGCGCGACGAGCCGTTCCGCGTCGCGATCGTCGGCGCGGGCGCGACCGGCGTGGAACTCGCGGCGGAGCTGAGCCGCTTGCTGGAAGTGGCCCAGGCCTATGGCGACGCGACCGTGCGCGAACGGCTGCAGCTCACGCTGCTCGAAAGCGGCCCGCGCATCCTCGCCGCGTTTCCGCCGCGGATTTCCGCGTCCGCGCAGCGGCGGCTCGAACAGATCGGCTTTCACGTGCTGACGTCGACCCGCGTCACGTCCGCCGCCGCAAACGGCTTCCACTATGGCGACGGTTCGTTCGCCGAGGCGGACTTGATGGTCTGGGCGGCCGGCGTGAAGGCGCCCGATTTCATGCAGGCGCTCGACGGGCTCGACACGAATCGTGCGAACCAGATCGTCGTCGGGCCGACGCTGCAGGCAACCGGCGACGACCACGTGTTCGCGATCGGCGATTGCGCGAGCCTGCTGCCCGACGGCCACGAGCGGCCGCTGCCGCCCACCGCGCAAGTCGCGACGCAACAGGCCGAGCATCTCGCGAAGCACCTGCCCGCGTGGCTCGAAGGCAAGCCGATTCCGCCATTCGCGTTCCATGATTTCGGCGCGCTCGTGTCGATCAGCGACTACGACGCGTTCGGCACGCTCGGGCAGTTCGGGTTCTTTCGCGGCGGCTTCATCCAGGGGCGTTTTGCGCAGTTCAGCCACCTGATGCTCTACCGGCGGCACCAGCAGGCGCTGCACGGCTTCTCCAAGGCGACCCTGCTGTGGATCGCCGAACGGATCAACGGCTGCGTGCAGCCGCGCATCCGCCTGTCGTGATACCGCGCGTGGCGGTGTCGCGTAACGTTTCGAGGAAAACTGACATGAACAACCGTTTAGCGCCCTGGCTCGTGACCGTTGCCGCGATCAGCAGCTTCGACATGCCGTCCGTCTCGTGGGGCGTGCCGCGACGCCGCAGCGTCACGCGCGACCGGCTGCCGTCGTGGGACGCGACGAGCAAGCCGTCCATCAGCGTGCTCGAGCGGCCCACGGCCGACACCGTGATGATTTCATGGTGCGACGCGTGCACCGGGCACTACGGTTATCAGAAGTGGCGGCTGTTCACCACGCGCAAGCGTGGCGTGTGTGCGCTGTCGGGGCAGCCGATCAAGATCGGCGACAGTGTCTTCGCGCCGCAATTGCTCGGCTCGACGCCGGGCAACGCCGCCGCGATGGTGCTGGCCGCGTGCATCGACGCGGCCCGCCCCGCCGAGGCGGCCTGACAGCCCGGGATTCGACCCGGGATTCCGCTTCAGGCGGTGGTGACGCGATCCGTATCGCGGACCGCCTCGTTCATGCGTGCTTCGGCTTCCGCATCCAGCCGCGCCGCATTCGCCTCGGCTTCCGCTTCCGGCATCAACTCGCCTTCCCATTTCGCGACCACCGCGCTGGCGATCGAGTTGCCCACGGCGTTCGTGGCCGAACGGCCCATGTCGAGGAACGTATCGACGCCCAGAATCAGCAACAGCCCGGCTTCCGGGATGTTGAACTGGTGCAGCGTGGCAGCAATCACGACGAGCGACGCACGCGGCACGCCGGCCATGCCTTTCGACGTCAGCATCAGGATCAGCAGCATCGTGACCTGCGTGCCGAGCGACAGGTGAATGCCGTATGCCTGTGCGATGAACAGCGACGCGAACGTGCAGTACATCATCGAGCCGTCGAGGTTGAACGAATACCCCATCGGCATCACGAAGCTCGAGATCTTGCGGCGCACGCCGAAACGGTCGAGCGCATCGAGGATCTTCGGATACGCGGCTTCCGAGCTCGCGGTCGCGAACGACAGCATGAACGCTTCCTTGATCAGCACCAGCAGCTTGAACACGCGGCGGCCGAGGAACAGCAGCCCGGCAGCGACGAGCGTGCCCCACAGCAGGAACAGGCTCAGGTAGAAGTCGCCCATGAACACCGCGAACTTCAGCAGGATCGACAGGCCGTTGATCGCGACGGTCGATGCCATCGCCGCCAGCACCGCGAGCGGCGCGAGCTTCATCACGTAGCCGGTGATCTTGAGCATCACGTGCGCGAGCTGGTCGATCGCCGCGACGAGGATCTTGCCGCGTTCGCCGAGCGACGCGAGCGCCACACCGAAGAACATCGAGAACACGACGATCTGCAGGATCTCGTTGTTCGCCATCGCCTCGGCGATCGACTTCGGCACCATGTGGCCGACGAAATCCTTCAGCGTGAACTTGGACGTCGCGAGATGCGCGGACGCGCCGATATCCGGCAGCGGCAACCCGAGGTTCTCGCCCGGACGCAGCAGGTTCGCCATCAGCAGGCCGAGCAGCAGCGAGATCAGCGACGCGGTGACGAACCAGCCGAGCGCCTTCACGAACACGCGGCCCACCGACGACGCGTCGCCCATGTGCGCGATGCCGACGACCAGCGTCGAGAACACCAGCGGGCCGATCACCATCTTGATCAGCCGCAGGAACACGTCGGACACCAGCGAGATGTAGCCGGCGATCTCCACCGCGGACTGCTTGTCCGGCAGCTGCGTATAGATCATGTAGCCGATCAGGATGCCGGCCGCCATCGCGAGCAGGATCCAGCCTGCCGCGGACATTCGTTTGTTCATAGCGGAATTCGACGCACGGGAAGAAGTTGACGGATGAAAGGCGCGCATCCCGTGCCGTGCCAGGGGGCGCGCGTGGCGAGCCGGTCGTGCCCGGTGTGTCGGGCACGGGCGCCGGCGCCGGTCAGGCTCGCGGCTATCCGCGAGCTGACGTGCTGCCGCCGCTACGGCATTCGCGCGAAGGCGAACGCCGGCGGCAGCGATTCAGCGTGATGCGATCAGGCCAGATCAGTAACCGATTGCCGAGCCGGCCGGACGGCGCGGATCGTTGTAGCCGTAGATGAAGCCGACCCGCACGTTGCCGGACACGGACGAATCGTTCCCGGAACTCTGGCGGCTCGCCGCTTCGGTGCCCGGCAGGCCGACCATGATCAGCTCGGCGGCGCCCCACGGCGTCTGCTCGACCATCTTGTAGCCCATGTTGCGCAGGATCGCGAGCGTGTCGGGCGACAGGCCGTAGGTTTCGTAATAGACCTCGTCAGGCAGCCACTGGTGGTGGATGCGCGGCGCGGTGACCGCGTCCTGCGGCGTCATCCCGTAGTCGATCACGTTCAGCACCGTCTGCAGCGTGATCGTGATGATGCGCGAGCCACCCGGCGAGCCGACCACCATGAACACCTTGCCGTCCTTCTTCACGATGGTCGGCGCCATCGACGACAGCGGACGCTTGCCCGGCGCGATCGAGTTGCGCGTGCCCTGCACGAGGCCGAACAGGTTCTGCGCGCCGACCTTCACGGTGAAGTCGTCCATCTCGTCGTTCAGGAAGAAGCCCGTGCCCGGCGCGATGACCACGGCGCCGAAGCGGCCGTTGACCGTGTAGGTCGTCGACACCGCGTTGCCGTCCTTGTCGATGATCGAATAGTGGGTCGTCTCCGGCTTCTCGTGCACGCCGACGCCCGGCTGCACGTCGACCGACGGCGTTGCCGTATCCGAATGGATGCTCTTGCGGATCTGCGCCGCGTATTCCTTGCTCGTCAGCTTCGCGACCGGGTTGTCGATGAAGTTCGGGTCACCGAGCAGCGTGTTGCGATCTTCGTATGCATGGCGCATCGCTTCGGTCATGTAGTGAACCGCCGCGGCCGAATGGTAGCCAAGCTTGCGCATGTCATACCCTTCGAGGATGTTCAGCGTCTCGCACATCGTCACGCCACCCGAGCTCGGCGGCGGAGCCGACACGAACTCGTAGCCGCGATACGAACACGTCAGCGGCGCGATGTCCTGCGCACGGTACGACGCGAAGTCGGCCGCCGTGATCAGGCCGCCGCCCTTCTTGGCCGCCGCCTCGACGATCTTCGGGATCTCGCCGTGATAGAACGCGTCGGGACCCTGCTCCGCGATGCGCTCGAGCGTGCGGGCCAGGTCCTTCTGCACCAGGCGGTCGCCCGGCTGCAGCGGCGTGCCGTCCGGCCGCAGGAAGATGCGGGCCGCATCCGGGTCCTTCTTGAAGCGGTCGATCGTCGTGTCGAGGATGTCCGTATCGCCACGCGTCAGCACGAAGCCGTCGCGCGCGAGGCGGATCGCCGGCGCCATGACCTGCTTGCGCGTCAGCTTGCCGTACTTGCGCTGCGCAAGATCGAGGCCGGCGACCGTGCCCGGCACGCCGACCGCACGATAGCCATACAGGCTGTCGTCGGGAATGACGTTGCCCTTCGCATCGAGATACATGTTCGCGGAAGCCGCAGCCGGTGCGGTTTCGCGGAAATTGATGAAGCGGTCGCGGCCGTCGGCCAGGTGGACGGTCATGAAACCGCCGCCGCCGATGTTGCCGCAGCACGGGTTGGTCACGGCCTGCGCGTAGCCGACCGCCACCGCCGCGTCCACCGCGTTGCCGCCTTCCTTCAGGATGTCGACGCCGATCTGCGACGCGAAATGCTGCGACGAAACGACCATGCCGTTCTTCGCTTCAACCGCGGGGTCCGACGCGGCGAACGCGCACACGCTCATGGCCGACAACAGGGTGAGTACTACGAGCCGCCTCATGACGGAATCCTCCAGACAAATAAACCGGGCCAGGCCGGGATGCGCCGTCGCATCGTCGCGTGTCGGCGCCACCAATCCGGCATGTAATAAACAATACATTCCGGCGAGGCCGCGATCATAGCACTCGCTTTTTTTCGCTAAAACCTAGGGTTATCACTGAATTTATGACCACTGCGGCCGAGGGCGCATTTCGATGTATGTTTGTTTTATTACAGAGACTGATGCGTCACGTGATCGCGCGATGCGTCCCTCTAATTTCGGGCCGCCGGCGGCCTGCCGCGCGTCGATCGGCTAACATGCGTGGAGTCGCCGGCAGACATCCGTCTGCCGTTTGTCATTCAGATCAGAGAGCTGGAGTGCCCGATGGGGACGAGCATCAGGGCGTTGCTGTTATCCCAGATGGATAGCTTCACGCCGTCGGAACAGAAGGTCGCGCAGGCATTGCTGGACCGCTACCCGAGCCTCGGGCTCGGGCCGATTGCGAGCTTTGCCAAACAGGCAGAAGTGAGCGACCCGACCGTGTTTCGCTTCGTCGTCCGGATCGGCTTTCCGAATTACTCGTCGTTCCAGCAGGCGCTGTACGGTGAAATCGACACGGCGATGAATTCGCCGCTCGCGCGGATGGATGCGTTCCACTCGTCCGCGGGCATGCGCGACAGTCATTCGGCAATTTTCCAGCGGCTGTCCGAGTCGCTGGCCACCACGATCGAGGGGCTCGATGCTGCGGCGTTCGACGCCGCGGTGGCGTTGCTGGCCAATCCGGATGTGCGTGTCTTTTGCGGCGGCGGGCGTTACACGGCGCCGCTCGCGTCGCTGTTTTCGTTCACGCTGACCTACGCGCGGCCCCATGTTCAGTATGTCGAACCGAATGTGAACCTCGCATCGGTCGCGCTCGCGGACATGGGGCCCGGCGACGTGCTCGTCATTTTCGATTTTCGCCGCTATCAACGGGACAGCATCCGGTTCGCGCAGGCCGCGCATCGGCTCGGTGCGCGCGTGTTGCTGATCACTGACGAATGGCACTCGCCGATCGGCGAGTTTGCGGAGATCGTGCTGCGCATCCGGGGGCAGCCGTTCGCGATGCTGCAGACCAATGTGCCGGCGCTTGCGCTTGCCGAGGCGCTCGTGATTGGCGTGACGAACCAGCTGCCGGAACTGGCGCGGCAGCGGATGGAGAAGATCGAGCATCTGAATTCCGGGGGAAGCGAGCCGGATATCAGTCAGCGGGATTTGCCGGAGTGAGGGGTGGTTGAAGCATGAGCTTCAAAGCAAACGATACCCGTCAAGTCACGATAACGGCATACCCACAGCACATATCCTAGGAAAATAGCGGCGGAAAATACCACAACCATCCCGCCAATTGTTGCCCAAACGGGCCATGTCAATACACATTGCATGACAAACCACGCACTCAGCAAACTGCTCGCCGCGTACAGCAAATTCAGCATCCGCCGCGGCCGCTTCATCGGTCTCCAAGTTTCAGGATGCACACCCGCATCGACGAATACATCAAGGTCAAACCGCAAACCACGACCAGCAAGGCCGCGTAGTATCGCAACAATCAGTGCGTCGCGATTCCTGAACCGTATGCATCGCATAGCATTAGACGTGAGCCTCATCGGAATTCGTTGCTCGACGATTTCACCGGTCGCCAAGCGGCGCCAGAACACGAAGTTCTTCGTGAATGACCTGGATGTCTGGTATTCGGTTCGCACGTCACACCCGGCATCCGGCTTCCCGACTATCTCATCCCAGAGGATGCGTCTTCCCGCGGACAGCGCGTTGCTATCCGATAACTTTCCAGTGCCATACCACAGACCAATCTGATCGACGTGAAACCACGCCCCTGCCTTGATTCCCTCGCGCGTCATGACAATGGCTGACGCGGCCATCGAAACAAACAACGCAATCAAAACGATCGCCAACTCGAAGGTCCACTGAATGCGGTCGTCTATCGCAGATGTCGCTCCGAGCCCCAGACACGCGACCATGCAGAGCAACGCCGTGGCAAAACTGATGCAGCGAGTGCCGAATAAGTCGGGATCACCTTCAACCACGGAAAATTTTCGCAGATGTTGCGGTAGTCGAATAACGTGCGCTGGCCGGGCCATCGCTAGTAGAGAAGGGGCTCGCCCCTTGCAATGCCGAGTGCTCCGAGACATGCTAACTCCCCAAAAAAACTTAGCATAAAAATTCGACGATCCGTCTGTTACATATTGGATAACGTAACGTGCGTTTTCGTGACGGCAACACGTCCGTTAACCCACTGTCCCGCAAACAACCATCAAGCCATATGGCTAGGTCCGGATCAAAGCACGATTTCCCTGAATCGACATCCTGTGGCCGTCACGTTGATGCAGAAGCGAAAACACACCTCGATCGACGAAATGCAATGTGTGGGACGTCGTCTCGTGCACCTTGGTGATCTCATGTATCGCCCACAATTGGAAGTCAGTCTGAAATAGTCACTTCGACTCGCCGGTTTCTCGCCCTTCCCGACGCGGTACCGTTGTCCGCCAGCGAATCGGCATCGCCGTTTCCCTCGACACTGATACGCGGCGCCGATACGCCAGCCGCAACGAGAATTTGAGCCACGTGCCGAGCGCGTACGTCGGAAAGCACCTGGTTAGATGCTTGACGTGTCGAACTGATCGGAGTGCTGTCCGCGTATCCCGCAACCCGGAGGGTCGCGCCCTTGGTCACAGCGGCGATTTCCCGGCCAGCCGAAGCCACCACCGAAGCACCCCACGGCGCCACCGTTGCCTCGCCTGGCCCAAACATGCCGCTGAATCGGAGCGTCAACGCATTGCGCCCGGAGTCGCGGATCAGTTCGACATTCCCTGCAGCGACCTCGTCGCGAAGTTGCTGCTCCAGGTTTCGGGCGAGCACATCGAGCTGCGATGCCCGGAGCCCCTCATTCGTGCGCACCCAACGGTCCGCCGCGACGTAGCCCCCTGCCCCCAGCAACAGCGCAACAATGAGACCGCCTGCGAACCTCGCTCGCGACCGGCGCACCGGCACCGGACGTACCCACGGATCGATCGTCTGTCGCGGACGTTTCCGCGGCTCGCTAACGCGATTCACGCTCTGCCCTCCGGTCATCACCGCGTCGTGTACGTGTTCGCGAATGACCTGCAAGCGCTTTTGACCGCCTGCTTCGAATCGGTATCGCCCACGGAACCCGAGATCGAGTACGTTTTGGTACAACTCGATGAGATCGAGGTTCTCGCGCTGATTACGCATGGCGTCGTCGATCAGTTGGAAAACACGGTCGCCGCCCTGACGATCATGCCCCAACGCGCTCGCCAGGCTGTTGTCCTGCCATTCGACGCCGGTTGTTTTGCCCTTTCCCCAAGGCGTCCGCATCGCCGCCTCGTCGAGCGCGGAGCACAAACAATAGCTGGCGCATCGGACGTGCTCGGGTCGGAGCCGGAGTTCACTGCAGAGCCAGGTGAAGAGACGAATTTCCTGCCCCAGCCATCGACGCCACCGTGCAATGGCATCGGCATCGAGCGTTGCGGGCGTCTCGGCCAACGCGTGCAACAGGACGCGCGACGCTTCGAGCAGCGGGTTGATCGCCTGCTCCGCGGCTTTCAGCCGTGCGGCAACAGACGGCGACGCCATGGCCCCTGCATGGCCCTGCGGATCGGTTGTCGAAAGAACCATCGATCGCCCCTCCTGGTTCAGCGGGAAGCGCTACCCGCGCTTGCCGGCAACATGCCTCGCGGCAACCCCGGCGGCGGGCCACTATCCGGCAGGTTGAACGCCGACATCGTGCTGGGGCACCGGAACGTCTTCAGCACGTCACTCGTCAGCGGATTAGCGACGCTCCCGGCACTTGCGACGTCGAGTGCTGCCTGACGACCGTCGAAACCGAACGCGATGCGCGTGCGGCCCGGCGTTGCCGTCTCCACCACACGACCGTTCTGGAGCAGGCGCATCAACGCCCACGGTCCGTCTGCTGCGATCGTCGACGTATCCGGCCGAATCCGCGGGCTGGCCGTGATTTCCGTGTGGACGCCGCCGCGCGGCCCCGGCCATGTGACAGTGAAAGGCGCAACAGGACCATGTTGGTAAAGCGTCGTCTGTCCGTCGATGTCGAGCGAGAGACTCATGATCGTCGGATCGAGTTCGGGAATCCGGATGTCGGCCTTCCACGTCATCTGCTTGCGGCCGGGATCGTTGAAGAAGACGTCGCGGATGGCCTTCGCATGCTCGAACGGCTCCAGGTCTGGCCCCTGCATGGGTTCGGTCGCGCCCGGCAGCGTCCGGTAGCGCCAAGGCTTCGCGGCTGTGTCGACGAACGGTGCAAGCGTTTTCGTGAAGAAGTCATCGATCAAGCCCCCTTGTGCAAACACCCGGGTGAAATCGTCGATGCTGACATCGCGCTTGCTGTCCGGCGAAAACGGATAGTTACCCTCGACAATCAGCCGGCATGTGTCGCCGACCACCGCCTGCATCTGACGCGACAGCAATTGGCCGATGCCTTGATTGACTTCGCGCGAGCCATCGGAGGCAAGCTGCAGCAATACCGCGCGGAACGGTGCGGGCATCGTGTCGGCCGCCATTTTCAGTTTCGCGGCTACGTCGCTCGCCGGTGGCATGCTGTTGTTCGACAACGCATTGTCGGCAACCGTGAGCGCCGTGTAATAGTCGTTCAGCAGGTTGGTGACGCCGTCCAGCCCCGTCTTGTCCGCCTGCGTGGCGGCTGGCCGTGTATCGGATTGCGCATCCACGCTCCCGGTTACGACCTCGCGCAGCGCCGCAAAGTGATTGTCGACGAGTTCCCGTTCAACGCGCTCCGATGCTCGAATGCCCAACGCCTTGTCCGCCTTCTGATTGAGCTGGTCGGCGGCTCGCTGCAGCAGCGCCCCGTCCGACACAGCCATCGCCTGCGTGAGCGTCGTCTCGTGCACGGCTGCCCGCGCAAGCCGCACGAGCGGCGAATCAGGCGCCGCGAAGCTGCCCAGCACCTTCAGATTGAACGCAAGGCTCGTGCCGCTCACGGTCCGGATGTCGTTGAGAAACGCGTCCCACTGCTGCGCATATTCCATCAGGTATTCGCGACGGACCGCGTCGGTCAGCGCATCGTCCACGCCAGTCGCGTTGCTCACGATCTCAGCCGTTTTTTTTTGAGCCAAATCCGACGAACCCGCCAGATACGAGCGCCCCATCACCCACGCATCGTCATCTCGCGCGATCTGCACGAATTCGGGCAAGCGCTTGTCGAACAGATTCCGATAGCCGTCGAACGTGAAAAGCCCCGCCACGCCACGCGACAATGGTGCGTCGCTCGCCCGCGTGAACACCGTGCCGGCCTGCGGGCCGACCGCGCGCAGGAGCGTAAACTCGTCGGGCGCTTCCTTGAGCATCGCCGCCTTCGCACGCTGATAAAGGCGATCGGTTGCGTTGCTGCCGTCGAGAAACGCGCGCGCCTGCTGCACCAGCGCATCGTTGCGAATCAGCGGCGATTGCACCACGCGCTCTCCGGAGAAAAGCTGCTGCACGTGGTCGATCATCGACGCACGTCCACCGAAAACCGCCGCGCTGTCGGTCTTCGCCCAGTCGTCAAGCACCCAGGCCTTGACGTCCGCGGCGTTGAACTTCGCCTTGTCGTACAACATCAGGTAGACACGCAGCGCATCGTAGGCCGCCTTTGGAGCCTTGCTGGCGATCGCACCGGACATGACGTCTTCCAGGCGGTACACGATCTGCGGCAGCAGCAGGTTGTCCTCGAGGGCGTCGTACGCATGGCGGCTTTCGGTGGCGATGTCCGCTGGCGTATAGAGACCGTAGCGCCACGTACTGTCCGGATTCGACAGGTCCAGCCCCGGGAAGGTCGCCAGATAGCGGGCCTCGGTCAGCGTGTCGGGCACCGATTCCGGCTTGGGTTCCTTGTAGAGTTGGGTGACGCGGGTCGTGAGCGCCTTCACCTTGCGGCCGATTGCATCGAGATAGTCGCCGTTGTTGCCGAAGCTTGCACGCAGGCCGATGGCCAGCCACACGAACACCAGCAGCGCCAATGTGTGGCCGATCAGGCGCAACAGCCGGTAGCGGTATTCCCAGCGCAGGTTGGGCCTCACCAGATGCGCTTCCGGGAACACGACGCGAGTCAGGAGGTCATGCAGGAAGAAGCCCTGGTTGCCTTCGGCGCGTACCGACGACACGGGAGCGTGGTCCTGGGTCGACAGAAGGCGTTGAACGACTGTACCGCGCTCCGCGACGATCTCGCTGCCCCGTTGCCGCGCACTCGTGAAATACACGCCGCGCAACGTCGAGTGGAGTTGGGTATCGTCGTACCGTGAGTCGAGAAATACCCGATCGATCAGGTCGAGCAGCGGTTCGAGCAGCGCCGAAAATTCCTCGGGCAATGCCGCAAGCGACCGGCGCTTGCGGGGATCGTACTCATCCTGAAGATGGGTATCAATCGAACCGCCGAGCCGTTGTGCGAGTTCGGCAAGCTCGGCGCGGCAGCGCTCGCGCACGCCTTCCTTCGCAACCGTTTCCTTGCCATACGGAAGCGTGAAGCCCCATGCCTGCACTCTCCCCTCGGCCGTCAGCGTCCCGAAACACTCGGCGAAACCCGTCAGACGGTCCATCTTCGTGACCATCACATAAACAGGAAAGCGAATACCCAGTTCCTGCCTCAGTTCGGCCAGCCGCGCGCGCAACATGGCAGCCTCAGCCACTCGCGCCTGTTCGTCGGCGCCCGCCAACGTGGCGAGATCGATCGTCAACAACGCACCGTTGATCGGCGCGCGAGGCCGATGCCGGCGCAGCATGCCCAGAAATCCGAACCATTCCGCACGATCGACCTTCTGCCGGCGTTCCCCCGCACCTTGACCGGGCGGAACGGCAGAGCCGCTGGCTGCGGACACGGCGGCGGCTTTCGATTGCGACGCCTCATTGCGCTTCGCATCGTCTTCGGCGCCCTCCGCAGCCGGCCCGGTATCGGCGCCGTCCTTGCCCGGAACGCCGGTTGCCGGCTTTCCCGTTTCCGAGACGGGCGCGTCGACGTCCTCGGCCGTCGACATGCCGTGATGCGCGTAGTAGCCGGCCGTGTCGATCAGCACCGCGTCATTGGTCATCCACCATTCCACCGCGGCGGCGTCACCGATCGGTGCGCCGGTCGCGCGCTGCATCTGCTCTGCAACGGGAAACACCAATCCGCCGTTCGTCAGTACGCTGGTCTTGCCGGACCCTTGCGAGCCGAGCGTGATGTACCAGGGCAGTTCGTACAAATAGCGCTTGCCCTGGAACAGCTTGCCAGGACCTCGCGCGCCGGTACGCATCGATTTGAGACGCGCGAGCGCGCTCGTCATGATCCCTTCGACTTGACGCAAGCGCGGTGCAGCGGGTGAATCATCCTTGCGGCGGTCCATGCGCAGCATCTTCTTCAGGAACGCATCGTCTTCCCGCATCTTCTGCCACAGACGGAACATCCCGAAAAGAACGAAAGCGCCCGCCACCAGCGCGATCGCGGTGAGCCGAGCCGACACCGCCTCGAACGGCGCCACATGACCGAACGAGAGCAGCGGTGCCGCATACCAGATCAACAAGCAAAGCAATGCGGCAAACACGACGATCGTCGACCAGCCCACGAGCCAGAGCAACACGCCGGCGAGCAACAGCGCGATCAGCAGCACACGCATGCCGGCACTGGCGAGCGGCTTGAGCCCGCCGAACGCGAAAAACGGGCCGACGAACCAGATCACCAATGCAACGACGATCAGTGCAAGGAACGCGAGGAACTGGCGCGAGGCCAGAAACGACAGGAACTGGAACTTCTTCATGTGTTATTCCGGAAACGGATCTGGCTTATCGTGCGACGTCGATCTCGACGCGGCGGTTTTGCGCACGTCCCTGCGCAGTTCGGTTGTCGCCAACCGGATCGGTATCGCCCTTGCCGACGGCTTCGAGCCGGCTTGCCGGCACCCCCGCGGCTTGCAGCATCTGCATGACCTGGATGGCGCGCTCTTCCGACAGCACCTGATTCGATGCGAAATGCCGGCTGCGAATCGGAACGTTGTCCGTGTAGCCGATGATCGTGACCTTGCCCGGCACCTTGGCGACCTCGCCCGCGATCTTCAAGATCAGCGGATTCATCGATGCCTGAACCGAAGCCCCGCCGGGCTTGAACATCGCGTCGCCGCGGAACGTGACGGCGCTGTGGCGGGCATCCTCGTCGACACTGACCGTGCCGGCCGCGATTTCATCCTTGAGCAATTGCTTGAGGTGCAATTGCCGTGGCGGCGCAGGCGGTGGTGTCATGCGGGCGATGTCGACAATCTGCTTCTGGATGTCCGCGCTGCGGCTAAACAGTTCGTACTTGAACCATCCGAACAGTCCGAGCAGGATCACCGACAAGACCGTGACGGTGATCCATACCGGAAAATCGGTGAACGACAAGCGCTTGCCATGCGCGGTCGATTGCCAGTGGGGCGATAGCGTCAGCGGTACGGGTTCGCGCTGCGATGTAATCACGTTGTAGAGCCGTTGACGAATCGCGTCGTGCTTGCGCGGGCCATCAGCCACGCCTCGGTAGCGTCCTTCGAAGCCGAGACTGAGAATCCGGTAAATCACTTGAAGGATGTCCCGGTGCTCATCCGGATCCTCCAGCAAGCGGCCAATCAGAAGATAGACCTTGTCGCCACCCTTGAGGTCTCCGTGGAAAGTGGTCGCAAGACCGCCATTGATCCATTCGATCGCCGATGAGCCATTCTTGCCCCATGCGGTTTGCGCTACCGCTTCGTCGAGTGCCGTACACAGACAGTAGCTCGCGCCGATCATGTGGTCGCGTCGAATATTGGCCTGTTCGCATAGTCTCTCGAACACGCGGACCTCTTCCACGAGAAGCGTCCGTAACAACACGGTTGCATCTTTCGACTCGAACGTTTCGGGCATGTCGGCCTGCGCACGCAGCAAGACGCGCGATGCCTCGAGCAAGGGATTCGAAGCGGCCTTGACCTTGGCCAGACGCTGCTCGAAAACTTCGGGAGGTGCAATATCCTGACTGACAGGTGTATCGCCCTCCCGGTTCAGCGCTTTCTCCAATGCTTCCTCGCCATTCGCGGGAGTGTGCGCGACGCCAAACGGCGTACTGGATTTCCTTGGTGTCGACATAACTAGCGCCCTACCTTGGCTGTCGAAGTCGCAATCAGCCGGCAGCCGCACTCGGTGCGATGCCCGTGCAATGCCACGTAACGCCCGCCGACGCTAAGCGTCGGATGGGCTTCGATAATCTTGTTGATGCCGTGCGGACGCCCGTCCGGATAGGTTTCCGGACAGTCGACCAGATCGTGCAGACGGGCTATTTTCTTGCCGCCGATCTTGTGCGTATCAGAGCCGGTAATGATCCGGCCGCCATGGTCGGTTGCGTCCCCGACGACTGCGATGCTGATTGACATGGTGCTATTCGTAGGAGCGCGCTCACTAGCGCGGAAAAGTGCTGAAGTCGACTTTCACCGGGGGCGGCAACGTCCTCGACCGCTCGACGACGAACTTGCCGCGATCCGCCGCCGCTTTCTGCTCTCGTGATGCAGCAACGGCTGTGGCTTGATCCGTAAGACCGAGGTTACGGACACGCCTATCATTGCCGACAAAGAACGTGCGCGCCCATCCATAGCCGCCTGGTGAATATTCGTGAAAATACGGAACGCGAAACCAGGCGCGGCTGTCGTGTACGTAATCGTCCATTAGGCGCACGACGGCTGGCGAGAGCTTCCGCACAGCCTCGTCGGACGTGTGTTCAAGTAGAAACGGCAACATCTGCGTTTCCGGAGCCAGCACGAAGTCCAAGACCGGCTGGTAGGCAGCGACAGCGCCGAGGAGTTGGATGGCGAGATCGCGATCGCCCAACCAAACGGTGTTCGAACCTTGTCGTCGGTGAGAACCCGCGTCCTTTCGATCGACGGTCAAATAGTAGGCGTTGGGGTTCTGTGATATGAAAATCTCTGCCGAGAAGAGCCCGCTCCCCATCTTGACTGCTTTCGCCGGCGCCTGCGACCAGTACACCTGCAAGCGCGTTCGCTGATCGGGGCGCAAATATGCTAGAACGAGCCGAAATTCCTCGGCCGCCTCGAGAAGGTCGGTCTTGTCATTGGTGGTGATGTCCGTCGCCCCCTCTCCAGGCCGACTTTCCTTTCCGTTATCTGCCGCAGCCTCAAGTATCTCCTTATCCTTCTTCTTGATTTGCTCGGCAAGTTGCTCGGCTCGCTTTTTAAACACATTCGACTCGAGGGGGTTTCGGATCGTTCCAAGCGCTGCGGCCTCGAGGGTATTCTTTCGAATTTCGAGCTCGCGCTTTTCACGCTTCAGGCCGTCAAGCCGAGCTGATGATCCCTTTTTCTCGAGGCGCTTTTCCAGTCCGTACGGGGTGACCTGATCCTCCCGCGCGCGGCGAAAGAACTCCTGAGACGTAATGTATGTATGAGAATTGCCTACATCCGCTCGCAGCGTCCGCCACGCGAGAGATTGCCCCATGCCAATACGCAACGCCGTTTCAACGCTGTCGAGCGGCTTCTGATTGACAGTCGACAACCAGTCGTTAAAGGCGTGGACGACTGCTGAAGAAATCCGAAAATCTTGCCCTACAACCTTCGGAAGCGGATTTTTATCATTTCCTGTCAACAGTGGCACCCCAGCCTTCAGCGCCTCAATGTACATATTGTGCAAGGCAATCTGGCTGAGCTTACTACCTTCTCCCGCTCTCGATTTACCCTGGTCACCAACGGGATAACCACCGCCGACGTCAGAATGCACCCCGGGGTAAGCAATCTCGATCCTACGAGGTTCGCCTATTGGATATATCTGCCGCTCCCGAATGGAATCGAGCGGAAAGCTCATCCTCTGTTCGTGGATCGAGAAGAAGTGCACACATTTCTTGACCGATATGGGAACGTTGAGCGCCCCCCTTGACGTCCATGCCCAATGCCCATCGAGTTCCACCCGATTGATCGCCGCCGTAGCGGTATCGGGTATGCCAACCGATGCGACAGTGTCGAAGATCCCCAGGAAATTGACTTCGTACGGAATCGCACCAGCGATCTTTCCACCTGGCGCCCATGTGTTAATGAGACGATTCACGAACACCCGCGCGCCTGCGGCACCTCGAGAAAAGCCGAAAACGTTAACCCACACCTTCTTGATCGACCGGTTGAGCTGCCCGCCCGGGCTGCTGTGCTTCCTTTGAAGCGCCGACAGCTCCCCATGTAATCGCTCAAGCTTCGATCGAACCTTGTATCCGTAGTAAAACATAGGACTACTTGCCGCTACTCCTGCAATGCGGCTGGTCTTAGCTATGTTCGTGACGGCTGAAACTACAGTTCCGTTGGTCGCGATGACCTCATCGTCGATTAGCGAGCATAGTGCGCGAGCATCAGGGTCATACAACAGGATGTCGCCCACTATCGCCTCATGCACAGCGTTCAGCAAGCGAGTGTACCCCCACGCGACGCGCATGCCGAAACCAGCGGCGAATGCCTTACCCTTCGCGGTGAATTCTTTCTCACCGATTTCAGGAAATGGAGTACCAACACCAGGCACGTAGAACCGATACTCCCCATCCGCGTAGTTGTAACTACACGCGTTGAACAACCTTGCGACGTTGCTATGCGTGGGCCTTTCCGCGCTCTTTATGTCCTCTTCCAGATTGTTATTCGTGCCGTCAAAGAACAAATTGACATGTAGCGTCTGTGGGCAACCTGGCGTTTCCCCGGCCAAGGCACTCTTGCCCATTGATTGGGCAGCAGCCCCTTCGGACAAACGCCCTTGCTCGTTGAATGGTTCGGGCCAACGGATCTCACTCATCGCATCTTCTCCTTACTTCTTGTTCAATTCCGGGTCGAGTGCACCCTGCACGATGTAGGGGTCTTGGTCGTCGATTCTGCGGAGGCCCCCTTTCTCATCACGAATCTGGATACGAATTCGGTCGCGAGACAGGAAGTGCACTACGAAGCCAGCGGTACGCGGTCCATATGGCGGAACTTCCGTGATCGCAGTAAGCCACTGATCACCGCTTCGATCGTCGTCGTAGGGATGCGTGTCGCGTCGCCACTTGACCACGAGCTTCATGTCAGGACGCCATTTGGAAGGGATACTGATGCAACACATTCCCCCCCCACCACCAGAGCGAGACTCGCCATGCCGTTTCGGAAAAATGTTTGGCCCGCCCGCCCAAAGATCTTGACCTTCATTCCCGACACGAAATCCTGCGATGTAGTAGTCGGTATAGTTGTAGCCGCTCACATCTGACGGATTGCTCTCATCTGCATCTGAGCAACCCGCCAGTGTCAACAGCAACCCGACGACGAATAGCATTGCGAAACGCTTCCAAACAAACACAATCATTTCCCGCCCCCCAGCTCGTGGAGCACCGCCGTATTTTCTAGATGACAGTTTTCGCTGAATGGTTCGGGCCAACGGATCTCACTCATCGCATCTTCTCCTTACTTATTGTTCAATTCTGGGTCTAGTGCACCTTGCACGATGTAGGGATCCCGTTCAGCCGGTTTAGCCGGCATCGGCGGCTTATCCTGAATTTCAACGCGAATACGATCGCCCGGAAGAAAATGCACCCAAAAACCATAGGTCCGCGGCCCATACGGCGGAACTTCCGTGATCGCCGTGTACCATTTGCTCGGAGTTTTTCCATCTTGAATCTTGTCGACCCTCCACTTGACCACGAGCTTCATGTCAGGCCGCCATTTGGAAGGGATACTGATGCAACACATTCCCCCCCCACCACCAGAGCGAGACTCGCCATGCCGTTTCGGAAAAATGTTTGGCCCGCCCGCCCAAAGATCTTTACCTTCATTCCCGACACGAAATCCTGCGATGTAGTATTCGGTATAGTTGTAGCCGCTCACATCTGACGGATTGCTCTCGTCCGCATCGGAGCAACCCGCCAGTGTCAACAGCAACCCAACGACGAATACCACGGCGAAACGCTTCCAGATAGACTCGATCATTTCCCAACCTCCTGTTCTTGGAGTGCCTTCGCCTTCTTCTCGTGGCTACGCATCAACTCCCGCCAGACATAGGCCGGAACCATATCGAACGATTGCACCAACGGCGCTCCGCTGGCGACACTCGATCGAATCGCCGCTCGAACTTCATCTTGGCGTTCGAATGATTCTCCGTATTGGTACGAGGCCACACAGAACGCGTGGCGGTCTGCGCGTGAAATCAGCCCCAACTCACCTGCACGTTTATAGCCTCGAAGGAAATCCTTGAATCGCGTTGCATACGACTGATTCCCATCGATCAAACCAAGGTCGCTCAACTCGCTCATGAGCGCGTGCGGTTCGTCATGCCGTTCCAACTCATCGAGCTGCTGTTGACTAAAGAACAGGGGAATCTCTCCCGCGTCTGCGGCCGACGCGCGTGCGTCGATTCCAACGTGTTGCCACTCCGAGCGGCCTCCCCGGTACATCCACATCGTCAACGGGCGAGTTAGTTCTGCCTGTGCCGCTTTCCCCCAGACTTCCAGAATCGACGGAAGCGAACGCGGGTCGAACCAGCGGAGCAGTGCGTGCATCCCTTCACCGATGTCGACAAAGAGAAAGCGCTGCAGGTGCACCTTGAGCTCATCAATACTCAATGCGCTGCGCACCACGGTGAAGCATGGTCGATACCGGTCCAACTCATCGATGTGGCGAACCCATTCGCTCTTTGCATCGTCGATCTCGAAGAGGATCGGCGCGGAATTTCCGGCCTCTTCCTCCGGAAGCCCCTCGAACAACGATCGCACCTCTGGCGAGAATTCGAGCACCCATGTAGCAATCGAATCTGGATACTGAGCACCGTCAACCAGACCGTAAAGTTTTGCGTTGTCGTCTACTATCGTCATGATGCAAACCTTAGAGCCGAGGAACAGCGGATGCGCCACTCTTCGCGGCTTTCAGCAGGCACT
The DNA here is from genome assembly GCF_000012945.1 of Burkholderia lata. NCBI lineage: Bacteria > Pseudomonadati > Pseudomonadota > Betaproteobacteria > Burkholderiales > Burkholderiaceae > Burkholderia > Burkholderia lata. Next base: position 1,104,028 of record NC_007511.1, on the reverse strand, counting down.
CGATACACACCTTGGGAACGTGGAGCTCGACAGGCACTTCGTCTGGCTGAGGGAAATAGTGATTGGCTGCATGGGCAAGCCAGACGCCGCTCGTCCCGCTCTTGATACTGCCCTGTTCAAGCTCGATATAGCTGCCGCCCCCGTTCAACACCAATTTCTTCTTCGCGCTGATATGAATCGTGTCGCTGGTTATGTTGACCTCGAGCATGGCCAGCAGATTGATCGCCTTCTGAAGCGCGTGAATGTCGATGTTCCCGTCTGCCGCGACGGATTTCATGCCCCCACGTGCCGCAAACTGGCGCACTGAATCCTGTGCGCTGATGAGGACACTGCCGTTTGCCGACGCCGCGATGTGCTCCCCGCTCGTCAGTGCGACGTGCTGACCGCTTGCGATATGCGTTGTCGCTGGCGTCGTGGTCTGGATACCGGCAGCGCCGGCGATGACGACGTGCGGCGCACCGAGTTCAGAAAAGCCATCGGCGGCAGCGCCTTGCGATCCGCCTATCACAGCGTTCTGTTTGGCGAGCGTCTTGGCGACTTCCTCCTGATGGCTGTTCGCCTCTTGAGCCGTCGCCTGCTGCGCCAGTTCCGCGATCATCGTCTGCCAACGCTCGGCCTCTTCGAGTCGAGCCGTCGTTTCACCCATGTCGGTCACATGGGCCTGCGCGTCTTGCCGAACTTCGGTCGTGAGCAGCATCCCCTGCCCGGCACGAAATACGCCATGACCATCCGTGCGCAGTTCAGCCCCGCGACCACGCTCATCCTGCCGCCCTGCGTTGCCCGCAATACGCGTGATGTAACCCAAATTCAACTGCGACGCGCCTTCGTCGCTCGACAGATGCGCCTGAATTTTTCCGTTCGTATCGTCGAAGGCAAGCGTGTTCGCACGACGACCGCCGATCTCCCGGCTGCGATAGCCGGCCAGCGTCTGGTTCTCCGGCAACGCGAACGGCGGCATATTGAACGCATTGCTCGCGCTGCCCACGATGATCGGCAGGTCAGGATCGCCGTTGACGAAAGCGACTTCGACCTCATGTCCCCGACGCGGCAGGAAGATTCCACCGAACTGATCGCCATGCCATGCACCGGCCACTCGCACCCAACAACTTGAACGCTCGTCGTTATTGCCGAGCCGATCCCACAGAAACTGCAGCTTCACCCGACCATAGGCATCGGTCCAGATCTCCTGGTTCTCGGGACACGTCACAACGGCGTATTCGACGCCGGTCATGCGCGGCTTCGCGATAGTTCGCAACAGCCGGAATGGCTCGTTGGCCGGCTGCAGCGTGAAATCCGCTTCGCAGCGATAACGCTGACCGGAACCTGACGCTTCGCCGATATCCTCAATCGTCAGCATGCAGCCGACGACTGCATACTCTCGGTTGGCCGCGTCCTGCGGGTAGTGCGCCAGCACAAACGTCTGACCTGTGACGAGGCCGCGCAGGTTACCTTTACCGTAAGCCCTCAAGCCTTGGCAACGCCACGCCTGCATCTGCACCAGCGTCAGATACTCCGCCTCCGTGCGCGGCTCGTTGTGGTCGCCTGAAAGACCAGCCGCGCCAGCTTGAGGCTGCGCATAATCCCCCCATGAGTACTGCTCCTGATGGGCGAGCCCAGTGTCGCGGGGGTCCTCGCGCGTCACCTTGAGATTTGCGCGCGGCAACGTGTAGTCGTAGTCGACACTCGTCACTGCGCCCTTGGTCAGCGCATGTGATACCGAGAATTCGTGAATGTGCTCTTCATCAATCCGCCGACTGGTCGGCGGATCGTAGCGAAGTGCGGCATAGGCATCACTCAGCGGTTTGAGTGCCCCCATCGAGTCGCAAAGCACGAGACGATGCTTGCCCTCGTCGTGCTCGAAGAAATAATAGATGCCCCACTCTTCCCACAAGCGCTGCAGGAATGTCCAGTCGCTTTCGAGATGTTGGCGCTGGATGTCCCGTTTGGGCCATACCTTGTTCGGCCGCGGAGTCGTGAGTCGTTTTTCGACCGGAAACGGGTAGACCGAGAGTACCGCATCGGTGATCTCGACAACGGACATATCCTGGAAGATGCGGCAATCGCAGTTCTTGGTCGCGTGCCACAGCCACGGTCGGAGCGTGAGCTCATAGACGATCGACCGTCCGTCTTCACGCACGATCGTCGCATGGCTTACAACACCAGTGATCTCGCGCATGCCAGCACCGACGTTCGCCATTCCGGCGGCACCGGCTAGACCCGGAATGAAACGCCCTTTTCCCTCGAGCTGGATCGATACGGTCACTTCCGTGCCAATCAGCGCATCAAGATTGACGTTCGCAGCGATGCTCTGCGAAAACCCGAGCGAATCCGGCGTTTTCAGTTCGAGCGTGTACTCGAACAATTCTCCGATGATTTCGCCGCCGGTCAGCTTCATCGGAGTGAGGATCGACTGTCCGCCGTACATCGGCAGCGCAGCGCCGGAAACCGACAACGTCCGTGGTACATCAAGCAAAGCCATTCCGGGATCTCCGTTGAATCGATCGGATCACTGATCGTCTTTCATGTATTCGAGATGTGACGGATGTCCTACCTTACTTCCAACCATTTACGCGAAAGCAGCCCGACAATATCGCCAGGAAAATCAAATAGGTGATCGTTACCGCAGCCTTCTTGAACATATATCCTCACTTAAGTCGTGCTTATGCGCGTACGCCCCACAATTCGAGCTTGAGAGACGGAAACTCCCCCGCGACGTGCAGCGCAACACCGCCATGCCGCACCACCTCCTCCCACAGCGCCCCGCCCTGCATCAGCTCGTAATAGATGTATCCGGCGTTGAACGGAATCTGCCGCGGCGGCACCGGCAGGAGCTGCATGCCAACACCCGGCAGATGACTGCGCACCAGGCTCGGCAGCTTCTCCGACGGCCCCGCCTTTGCCTGCGCGAGAAACTGCTGGCGCAGCGCATCGGGCGGCATCGCCGCATGAACGGCCAGCACAAGCGACGCAAAACCCTGCATATCCACCGGATCGACCACCGCATTGCGCATGCCGTGGCCTTGGTCCTCGAGCACGATGCTCTGCGCGCTCCGCACCAGTACGGCGTTGAGCAGCCGATGCGTGTCGTCGACCACCGGCTTCAGGCAGAGATGCGGCGTCGTATGCTGATATGGCGGATGCGTATCGAGCGGGCGGCGCGTGTCTGTACGCAGATGGGTCGACAACTCGCCAGCCATCGCGATCAGCAACGTGTACACATCGGCAGGCGACGTGGTCGGCACGCTCAGCATGTGCTGCAGCAACGGCTCGTATCGATTCAGTATCTGCAACAACAGATAATCCGTGACCGTCGCCGCACTCGCGGTTGTGTCATCGGTACCGGCCAGCCGTTGCGACAACGCATTCGCACGCAGGTGGGCGAGATCGTGGATTTTCGTGACCCAGCTCGTCAGCAGATCGCTCGCGCCATAGCCGGACACGGGCGGCACGATCGTGTCGTCAAGTTCGATGCTGCCGTCCGCGCGGATGGTCTTCACACACGTCAGCGCAAGGCCGATCCATGCATCGCCCAGCTCCTTCTCGGGCACGAGGCGCAACCTCAGGTTCGACAACTGCACGGATTCAGGCGCCAGCCCGACTGAATTCGAGTCGCGCAGTTCGGTATCGAACACCTGGTAGCGCGCCATCGAATCCGCCTTGTTCTCGAAGGTGGTTTCCTCGCAGTTCGGCAAGCGCACCGGAACCGCCAGATAGATCACCTGATCGAGGTGTTCCTGACGGATCGTCAACGGCGGCGGCAACGGCGTGTTGCCCGGCGCATCGAACGGCGTGCCGTCGGCGAACACGCCGGCGGCCGCCTTGACGATCACCTTCCCGAGTGCGAGCGACTCAAGATCGAGCCCGTAATGCGCGAAGCCGAAGAAAAACGGCGACAGCGGCGCCGCACGCATGTGTGCGTACTTCTCGAAGTAGCGTTCCTGTTGCTGGAACAGTTGCGGTCTGAAAAACAACCCTTCCTGCCAGGCGACCTTGGCGTACCAGCTCATACGTATCGTCCGTTGTGTTGCGCGACGTGTTTCATTTCTTCTTCGCTTCGTCGATCCTGACGGCCTTGGCCTCAAGATCGACAATCAGTTTCAGCTTCGTTGTAAAGCGGTACCACGCCTTGTCAGGCGAGGCCGGCATCGTATAAACCGACCGCCACACCGCGTTCGGCAGGTCGCGATAGGCCGCGATCACGCCGATGGCAGTCGTTTCCGGATCCGGTCGGCGGACGACTTTCCGTTGCTCGCCGGGCCGCAGCTGGAACTCGTCGCGCTTGACGACGTCGTCGGCCAGCACCGTCTTGTCCTGATTCTCCAGCGTGAAGAAATCCGCCGCCTCGAATGCGTTGTCGTTCTTCAGCTCGTAGATGCGCACGACGATCGGCGCCGCCCGGCCACGATCGTCTGGATTGACGTCGGATGCCGCCTTGACGGCCAGTTCGAGCCGAACCGGCTCCTTCGGCTTCGGTTCGCCGCTCGCGCAGGCCGAGAGCAGCACGACGCCGGCGAGCGACGCGGCAGTCAGAATCGAACGCATGCAGAATTCACCTCGATGACGAACGAAATGCACCGTGCACGGAGAGCACGAACGCTCCGCCGCGCCCGGTGCCCCGCACTTACGCTTCCTTGTTGCCCTTGATGTCGAAGCTCGCCGTGACGGCGCCGCCGCTGCCGCCCTGCGCGTTCTGCACGACATACTCCTGCTTGACCTTCGAGAACGACAGCGACACCGTCTCGCGGCTCTTCTCTTCACCGGCCTTGCTGCCGGACGGCTTCACGCGCGTGACGATCACGTCGCTCATCGTGAGCTTCAGGTACTCGAGCGGATTGCCGCCGGCCTTGCGCATCACCAGCACGGCCTGGTCGATGTGCTTGCCCGTCAGCGCATACTTCATCAGGTTCGGGCTCGCACGGTCGATGTTGTGTTCGAACGTGAGATCCTTGACCGTTGCCTTGCCGGCACCGCCGCCGCTGCCCGAGTGCATCGACGATTCCTGCTGGATTTCCCAGTCCCAGTTCAGGATCTCGATTTCGTCCTTGTGCTTGTCATCGAGCGATTCACCGTTGATGCCGTCGATCTTCAGAAAAATGTCCTGCGACATGTGTAGTACTCCTTTTATTTAACGATTTGAAACTGGCCGATCGTCGGTTGCCGAAGCAAGCCGATGCCCGGCCCTGCGGGACCTACCGGGTGGTTAAGCGGCTTCCTTGATCGACGGCAGCTTCGTCACGAGCCGCAGCGAAACGGTCAGCCCTTCGAGCTGGAAGTGCGGGCGCAGGAAGAACTTCGCCTGGTAATAGCCGGGATTGCCTTCCACTTCCTCGACGAGCACTTCCGCAGCGGCGAGCGGCCGGCGCGCCTTCGTGTCCTGCGACGAGTTCGCAGGGTCGGCGTCGACGTAATGCATGATCCATTCGTTGAGCCAGCGCTGCATGTCCTCGCGCTCCTTGAATGCACCGATCTTGTCGCGCACGATGCACTTCAGGTAATGCGCGAAGCGCGAGCACGCGAACAGATACGGCAGGCGCGCGGACAGGTTCGCGTTGGCAGTCGCGTCGGGATCGTGATACTCGGCCGGCTTCTGCAGCGACTGCGCGCCGATGAAGGTCGCGTGATCGGTGTTCTTGCGATGCACGAGCGGGATGAAGCCGTTCTTCGACAGCTCGGCCTCGCGACGATCAGAAATCGCGATCTCGGTCGGGCACTTCATGTCGATCCCGCCGTCATCCGTCGGGAACGTATGGCACGGCAGGTTCTCGACCGTACCGCCCGATTCGACGCCGCGGATCAGCGAGCACCAGCCGTATTGCTTGAACGAGCGGTTGATGTTGACGCCCATCGCGTAGGCCGCGTTGGCCCAGCCATAGCGGCTGTGGTTCGAGCCGTTCGTATCTTCCTCGAAATCGAACTGGTCGACCGGATTGGTCTTCGCGCCATACGGCAGGCGCGCCAGGAAGCGCGGCATCGCGAGACCGACGTAGCGCGCATCCTCAGTATTGCGCAGCGAATTCCACGCGGTGTATTCGAGGTTCTGCGTGAAGATCTTGGTCAGGTCGCGCGGGTTGGCGAGTTCCTGCCAGGACTCCATCTGCAGCACCGACGGAGCCGCGCCGGTCACGAACGGCGTGTGCGAAGCCGCTGCCACCTTCGCGATCGAACCGAGCAGGTCGACGTCCGGCGGCGTATGGTCGAAGTAGTAGTCGGCCACGATGCAGCCGTACGGCTCGCCGCCGAGCTGGCCATATTCCTGCTCGTAGATCTGCTTGAAGAGCGGGCTCTGATCCCACGCCAGACCCTTGTAGCGACGCATCGAGCGATGCAGCTCGGCTTTCGAGACGTCCATCACGCGGATCTTCAGGTGTTCGTCCGTCTCCGTGTTCGACACGAGGTGGTTCAGGCCGCGCCACGCGGATTCGAGCGCCTGGTAGTCGTCGTGATGCAGGATCAGGTTGATCTGCTCGGAAAGCTTGTGATCGATCTGCGCGATGATGGCCGCGATGCTCTTGTAGGCGTCGTCGCTGATCGTGATCGATTGCGTGAGCGCCTGCTCCGCAAGCGTTTGCACCGCATGTTCGACCGCCGCGCGGGCCTGGTCCGTCTTCGGCCGGAATTCCCGCTCCAGCAGCTGCGTAAAGTCGGACTGGGTGGTCGCCTGGGCCTCGACGGCCGGTGCTTGCTGTTTTGCCATGATGGTCATCCTCGATCGGTTGGTCGGTCAGCTCGCGTCGCTCGAATCGGCCGCGCCTTCTTCGCGCCGCTCGGGCCGCGGCGCCGCGGCCAGCGACTTCAGCAGGGCCGGGTCCTGCAGCAACTGGGTGACGAGCGCCTCTGCCCCCGACTTGCCGTCCATGTATGTCTGCAGGTTCGCCAGTTGCGTACGCGCCTGAAGCAGGCGGCGCAGCGGCTCCACCTTGTCGGCGATCGCGGCCGGCGAGAAGTCCTCCATGCTTTCGAAGGTCATGTCGACCATCATCTGGCCTTCGCCCGTCAGCGTATTCGGTACGGCGAACGCAACGCGCGGCCGGATCGCCTTCATGCGCTCGTCGAAGTTGTCGATATCGATTTCCAGGAACTGGCGATCCGACACCGCAGGCAGCGGTTCGACCGGATGCTTGCCGGACAGGTCGGCGAGTACGCCCATCACGAACGGAAGCTCGATTTTCTTCTCCGAGCCATACACTTCAACGTCGTATTCGATCTGCACGCGCGGCGCACGATTGCGCGCGATGAACTTCTGCGAACTGCTAGCGGACATGAACAGTCTCCTGACAGGGATTGACGGATGTCGAGCTCAACGACACGGCTCGACAGGATGAGAAGGGGTCGCCTCGAACGTCAGCGCCTGGGCAGGCGAAGCGGAGGCATCGGCCACGCCGATCGCGATGCGTGTGAGCGGCGCGCGCGATGTGAACGCGTCAAGCCAGAGCGCGGAAAGGCGCGGCAGCACGTGTTGTTCGATGAAGCCGATGAGCACGCGCGCACCGGTCTCCTGAACCAGGCAACGGCCGACGATGTAGTTCACGACCGTGGCGTCGTAGGCAAGCGCGATGTCGTGGCTGTCCGCCATGCGTTTCACGACGCGATCCAGATGCAGGCGAACGATGCTGGCGAGCGCGTCGTCGGCAAGCGGCCGGTACGGCACGACCGTCACGCGCCCCATGAATGCCGCCGGAAATGCGCTCAGCAATTCCGGGGCTAGCGCGGCCCGCAGGTGGTCGAAATCGGGCGACAGTGCCGGATCCGCGCACAGGCTCGCGCTCAGTTCGGCACCGACGTTGCTCGTCAGCAGGATGGTGGTATTGCGGAAATCGATATGGCGACCATCGCCGTCCTCCATGTATCCCTTGTCGAACACCTGGAAGAACATTTCATGTACGTCGCGATGCGCCTTCTCGATCTCGTCGAGCAGCACGACCGCGTAAGGGCGACGGCGCACCGCTTCGGTCAGCACACCGCCCTCGCCGTAGCCGACATAGCCGGGCGGCGCACCTTTCAGGCCCGACACCGTGTGCGACTCCTGATACTCGCTCATGTTGATCGTGATCAGGTTCTGTTCGCCCCCGTACAGCGCTTCGGCAAGCGCCAGCGCGGTTTCGGTCTTGCCGACACCGGACGGGCCGGCCAGCAGGAATACGCCCAGCGGTTTCTTCGGATCGGTCATACCCGACCGCGCAGTCTGTACACGCTCGCCGATCAGGTGCAGCGCTTCGCTTTGTCCGATCACGCGCGCGCCGAGCGTTTCCGGCAAGCGACGCACGGCGGCGACCTCGTCGATGACCATGCGGCCGACCGGGATTCCGGTCCAGTCCGAAACGATTTCGGCGACGATGGATTCGTCGACCTCGGGAAAGACGAGCGGCACATCGCCCTGCAGCTTGGCCAGCGTACGTTCAAGTTTGCGCAGTTGATCGACCGATACCGGTGAATCTCCTGTGCCTGCGATCGCGGCATCTCTGCCGGCGAGCAACGCCTGGGCGGCTGACACCTGCTCGCGCCAGCGATCCGCGATTGCCGCTTCTTCCGTCGCCAGCACGTCGATGCGCGTGCGGACGCGATTCAACGCCTTGTCCGCATCAATACCGATACGGGCCTCGTGCACCAACAGCAACTCTTCTGCGCGCGCGGCCGCCAGCCGCTGCCGCACGTCATCCAGCTCGCGCGGCGTCGCATGCTGCGACAGCGCCACACGCGCGCATGCAGTGTCGAGCAGGCTGATCGCCTTGTCGGGCAACTGACGGGACGGGATATAGCGATGCGACAGCGTCACCGATGCCCGGATCGCTTCGTCCCGAACAACGACGCCATGATGCGACGAGAACGTCGGCACGAGCCCGCGAATCATGTCGGTCGCAGCCGCCTCGGACGGCTCCGCGACCAGCAATACCTGAAAGCGCCGGGTCAGCGCCGGATCCTTCTCGATATGCCGCTTGTATTCGGCCCAAGTCGTCGCACCGATCATGCGGATCGTACCGCGCGCGAGTGCCGGTTTCAGGAGGTTGGCAGCATCACCCGTGCCGGCCTGTCCACCCGCGCCAATCAGCGTATGAATTTCGTCGACAAAGAGGATGACGGGAACCGCCGATCTTGCCGCAGCCTCGAGCACCCCCTTCAGGCGAGCCTCGAACTCGCCCTTCATGCTCGCCCCTGCGAGAAGCGCGCCCACATCGAGGCTCAGCAGGCGTACCTCCGCGAGATTCGGCGGCACGTTGCCCGATGCAATCGCACGCGCCAGCCCTTCCACGACAGCCGTCTTGCCGACGCCGGCCTCGCCGGTAACCAGCGGATTGTTCTGCCGCCGGCGCAGCAACACGTCGATCATGGTGCGGATCTCGAGTTCGCGGCCGATGACCGGATCGATTTCTCCTGCGCGGGCCAGAGCGGTGAGATCCAGGCAATACTGCTCGAGTGCATTGCCCTTCGACGTGCCCGACACGGCACTGGATGCCTCGCCCGGCAAGGCCGGCTCGAGTTCGCTGTGATCGTACGCCCCGTCGGCCGCCTCCGGCGAACCAGCGATCCAGGCAGGCACCACATCGCCGAAGCCTTCCACCGGGATCTTGCCGAATTCCGGGGAAATCGCGAGCAGCACGCGCCGCAGTTCGGGGGTCGAGACAAGCGCCGCAATCAGCCATGCACCGCGCACACGATGGTCACCATGCCCGAGTGTCGACAGCACCCAACCACGTTCGATCGCCGCTTCAACATGCCACGAGAAATCGCTGATCGAACTCGCGCCTGCCGGCAAGTCAGCCAGCGCCCGCGCAAGATCGCGCTCGAGCGCATCGCGATCGATATGCGCATGGCGCACGATCCGCTGCAGGTCGCCGTCCGGCTGCTGGAGCAGTTGATGCAGCCAATGGACAAGTTCGACGAACGGGTTCCCGCGCAGTTTGCAGAAACTCGTTGCCGACTCGATTCCTCGGTAAAGCTCGACCCCGAGCTTGCCGAACAAGGTCTGGCGTGAAATGTTCATGGTGGTCTAGTTTTGTTCGTTAGCGTGTCGCGAACGAATCCGTCACGGCAGTAAGGACTCCTTTATGGATACCTTGCCAGATGGGATCGACGACTTTCGAAACACGCTTCTCTCTCAGGTTCGGAAAAGGCGGCCACTCCGAATCGGGAGTCGCATTATCAACACGAAACAATAATTGCGTCAACGCAATAATGTCGCCAACAACATCAATTAAAAGTTCGGACTAGTCTTATATTTCATCAGATCTTGATTCACACAAAAAATCCTGATCAGCCATGTGAAAAACGGCAAAAACCACCAAACACCCCGTCTACAAGCCATTGTTATTTCGAGATAAATTCCAAAATCAGACGAACAATGACGCAAGCGAACGATTTCATTTTTTTGTCGGAATAACGTTTCCGCTTATTCGTTGCAATTTTTGACAATCAATTTTCCATCAATCTCAATACATTTACGTCCACAGCGCTTTTTCGAGATGAAAGATTCGTCGATACTCGCGTTTGATTTTCAGATCTTTCGCTATCGAACCTGCTCATGCGCTCCCTTCTCTTGCCCTGGCGTCGTCAGTCGAACACCTCGCTCATCGCGCCCACGCCGGAGGACGCACGCTCGCAGCCCGTTGCCGGCACGTTGCCGCTGGACGACGCCTTCGGTCCCGTTCGCATCGACGACGACATGCTCGGCCTCCTCGGTATCGGCACCCGGGATGGTGCGGCAGCCTATCCGCATACCGCAGCTGACACGGCCGGCGTCGACGCCGACCACACCGATGCACTGATCGATACGCTTCATGCGCAGTACTGGCGTGCCCTGACCGACCCCGGCGCGCCGATCGCGTCAGTATGGGCTCCATCGGTAGACGACACGGCCCTGCACCAGAACACACCGGATCATCGGCACGACACGCATGCCGACGAAACCCGCGAGCGTTCGGAATCGATCGAGACGCTCCTGTCAGGTAATCGCACGATCGAGGATGCTTTCGGTCATCTGGAAGGGCACGTGGAAGCGGTGATCGGTGGCGAATCCGTTCCGGAGATCCTGCAACTGTTCGCGCCGCTCGAATTTCATACCCAGTCGGCGCACCGCTCCCTCTCGCCGCCTCCGCCGCTTACCCGGCGCGAGCACCATGCGCTGTCCGTGGACAGTCCGCTGGCCGCGCCCTTGCGCAAGGACCAACCATGACCACACTCACCGCCACCGCTACGCCCTCCGCTCAACGTGCGGGCGACCTCCCGCTAGTCGACCAGATCGCACGTATCGAAGCGAACATCCGCTCGCAACCGACGAGCGCCTCCCATCGCTGGGCACTGTTCCAGTTGATGTGCCTCGTGGGTGAATGGTCACGCGCCATTCAGCAACTGCAGGTTTGGGCGCAGCTTGAACCGGCTCAGGCTCGAACCGCGCAGGTGTATCGCGATCTGATCCGTGCCGAACGGTGGCGGGCAAAGGTCGTCGAGGGCCGGGAGCGACCCGGTGCCGTTCTTCCATCGCCGCCGTGGATCGAGGCGATGCTGGACGCGATCCGCCACGCGGCCGACGGGCAGGTCGAACAAGCCGACACCCTCCGCGATACGGCATTTCAGGCTGCATCCGACGTTCCGCTCGTCGCGCCACTGCAGGGCCCTGCCGCATGGATTGCGGACAGCGACACCCGTTTCGGCCCGGTCTGCGAAGTCATCACGGCCGGACACTATCGCTGGGTACCGTTCGCCGACCTGGCGGCATGGCGCGTGTCGCAGCCGGCGCAACCGGTCGATCTGGTCTGGGCACCGTGCACACTCACCTACATCGACGGAAGCCTCGTCCACGGCTTCATGCCGGCCCGCTATCCGGGTTCGGAAACCGGCAGTGACGCCGTGCGCCTTGGGCGCGAAACCCGCTGGCACGACATCAGCCGCACGGGTGTCGTCGCGCTCGGACAGAAAACCTGGGCAACCGACGTGGGCGACTTCAGCCTGTTCGAGCTGGCGCACGCCGAGTTCGGCTCGCGCGCTGCGCCTGCCGCGATCGACGCGGATCAATCCCATGACTGAGCACCGGAAGCGCCAGCCGGGTGCCGACACCCCGACCGCACGTACGCCGCGACGGGCCAGTTCGTATCTGATGCCGACGCTGCTCGATCGCCTGCGCGACGACGCACCGCATCGGCAGACCGAAGCCCCGGAGGAATACACCGTCACGCGCAAGCAGATGCGCGACATAGTGCAGCGCGATCTCGCCTATCTGCTCAACACGACGAGTATCGAAGACCGGATCGATCGCGGCCGCCATCCGCAAGCAGCGGCATCGACAGTGAATTTCGGCGTCCCGCCGCTTGCCGGCACGTTTATCGCATCACGCCAGTGGAACGATGTCGAAAAGATGATCAGCCGGGCCATCGGCGATTTCGAACCGCGCCTGATCCCGGATTCGCTGCTGATATCACCCCGCACCACCGCCGATGCCGATGCCGATTCCGCGGGTGAACATCACAACGTGCTCGCCTTCGAAGTCCGCGGCCTGATTCACATGGATCCGTATCCGCTCGAATTCATGGTGCAAAGCTCGCTGGATCTCGAAACAAGCGAAATCCGCATCACGGGCATGCGCGCCGGCTGAGCACGGCGCACACACCGACTACAACGAGACCTCTCCGATGGACCCGCGACTGCTCGACTACTACAACCAGGAACTCATTTACATGCGCGAGCTCGCCGCCGAGTTCGCGCATGCCCATCCGAAAATCGCACGACGACTCGGCATGCAGACCGGCGAAGTGGCGGACCCTTATGTCGAGCGTCTCATCGAATCGTTCAGCTTCATGGCTGCGCGCATGCAGATCAAGCTCGACGCTGAGTTTCCGCGCTTCACGGAACGGCTACTCGAGGTCACCTATCCGAACTACGTCGCGCCGACCCCGTCGATCTCGATCGCTCGCCTGTATCCCGGACAGGCAGAAGGCAACCTCGTCAATGGCTATCGCCTTGCTCGCGGGACCTCGTTCACCGCGAAGATTCCCGATGGAGAGCGCACGGCATGCCAGTTCACGAACGGGCAGGACATCACGCTGTGGCCGCTCACGATCACCGAGGCACGGCTGACAGGCATTCCACCCGACATCCCGGCGCTGGAGCGCTATAGTCCGCCCGACAAGCAAGTGCGCGGCGCGCTGCGGATCAGGCTCGCGACCACGGGGAACATGCGGATCGCCGACCTGAAAGGACTCGAGCGGCTTCCGGTGTATCTGGCAGGCGACGAACAGGTCGCATCGCACCTGTTCGAGTTGCTGCATGCGGGCGGAATTGCCTCCGTGATCGGTGCACCTGGAGAATTCGGCACACCTGGTCGCTCGCTCGCGGCCGTCATGGAAACCGCGATCGAACACGAAGGACTGGGTGTCGATCAAAGCCTGTTGCCGCTCAACTGGGCCAAGTTCCACGGGCACAACCTGCTGCATGAATACTTCGCGTGCCCCGCGCGGTTCTGGTTTTTTGCGTTGAACGGCCTTGCCGAGGGCTTTTCGCGGGTCAATGGCAGAGAGGTCGAGATCGTCGTGCTGCTCGACCGGGCGCCCGGGCCACTCGCCAATCTCGTCGATGCATCACGCTTCGCACTCTTCTGCACGCCCGTCATCAATCTGTTCCGCAAACATACCGACCGGGTCGAGATCTCGCCGCGCGACACCGAATTCCATCTGGTGCCGGCGAGACTCACGCCACTCGACTACGAGGTGTTCTCGGTCCGCACCGTCTATGGGCAGGTGGCCGCGACGTCTTCCGAACTCGAGTTCCGGCCGCTCTATCAGACGCTGAACAACGACGAAGGCAATCACGGTCGTTACTTTTCGGTGCGGCGCGAGCGTCGCCTGCTGTCCGATTCGGCACGCCGCTACGGTACGCGCACGCCTTACGTCGGTACGGAGGTATTTCTCTCGCTCGTCGACCAGGCAGAGGCGCCGTACGGCGAAAACATTCGCTTCCTGTCGGTCGAGGCACTGTTGACGAACCGGGATCTCGCCACACTCGTGCCGCGCAACGGCGTGCACGACCTGGAAACCGCACAGTCCGCGCCGGTCGACAGCATCGGCCTCATTCGCCCGCCGAGCGCACCGTTGCCGCCTTATGCCGAGCGGGAAATGGCGTGGCGCCTGATCCGCCAGCTGAACTTCAACTATCTGCCGCTCGAAGCACTCGATCATCGGGAAGGCGGTCAAGGCCTGCGCGACCTGCTGCGTCTGTACCTCGTGGATGGCGACTCAGGGCAAGGCCGTCAGGTCGAGAGCCTCGTGGGTGCGAAAACGCGCCCCGTCACGCGCAAGCTGCCGGGAACCGGCCCGATGACCTTCGGCCGCGGCATCGAATGTGCGCTGACGGTCGACGAGACAGGCTTCTCGGGCGTAAGTCCCTATCTCTTCGGGGTGATCCTCGAGCATTGGCTCGCGCGGCACGTCTCGATCAACAGCTTCACGCAGACGGAGTTGCACTCGATGCAACGCGGCCGGATCGCGCGATGGCCGGCGCGCACGGGCACGCGCGGAGCGCTGTAATGAAGCGCGCCACACTACCCACGTTGTCGCCCGAATTGATCGAAGCCCTGCAGGCCGAACCCTGGCGCTTCGGATTCCTGTCGTTGTTACGGCGGATCGGCGCGAACCCGGCGGTCGACCCGATCGGCACCGCACGCCGGCCACGGGCCGAACCGTTCAGACTAGGCCAACAGCCGAGCCTGGCCTTCCCGCCGCGGGAAATCGCGAGCGCACACGAGACGGCCGGGCGACTCAAGGTGCGGCTGTTCGGCCTCGGCATGCTGGGGCCCAACGGTCCATTGCCGATCCACGTTACCGAGATCGCGAAGGACCGGGAAAGCAGCCGCCGCGACACGACCACCGTCGACTTCTTCGACATCTTCCATCACCGGTTCTTCACCCTGTTCTATCGGGCGTGGGCTTCGGCGCAAGCCGCTGCGGGCCTCGACCGAAAACACGACGAGCAATTCTCGTTCTATATCGCAAGCCTCGTCGGGCAAGCGGTCGGCGAAATCGACCGGCGCCCTCTTCCGTCGCATGCGCGCCTTGCCGCTTCGTCCCATCTCGTCCGCGAGTCGCGTAATCCGGACGGGCTTCGCACCACGCTCGAACACTACTTCGGCGTTCCAGTCACCCTCGAGGAAAACGTCTTTCACTGGATCGAAATCGATCCGGCCGACTGCGGGCGCATCGGATACCCGGGCGCTGCGGCCACGATGGGCCGGGGCGCCGTGCTCGGGCGTGTCGCACCGGATCGTCAGCACCGGTTCCGCATCGTAATCGGCCCCGTCGATCTGGATGCATACCTGCGCTTCACGCCGCAAGGCGAAGATCTGCCGCGACTCGTCGAGTGGGTTCGGGCATTCGTCGGCCACGAGCTCGAGTGGGAACTGGAACTTCGCATCAAGCCCGAGAGCGCGCCGCCGGCCGTCATGGGTGGCCGGCAACGCATGGGCTGGTCCGGCTGGCTGGGCCGCCCCGCCGCCGACAAGCCGATCACCGGCATGCGCTTCGAGCCGGAACGCCATGCACGCCATTTCAATCGTCGCGCCCCTGTCTCCGACCATCGACAATGAGCAAAAAATCATCTCCCGCCTCAAACAAGCCTGTCCGTTCACCCGTCGCAGATACGCCGCATGACGACTGGCTGGCGCCGTTGAACGGTACCGAGCCGTGCGGCCCGGATCTCGAATACGACCACGATTTCGTGGTGCTATTTGCCGGCAGCGCGCCTAGACCGGATGTGCAATACGGCACATTCGTCGGTTCGCCCGAACCGCTCAACTGGAGCGAAACCGAGCGGGACTGCCGGCGGTTGATGACGCGCACGAAGGACATACGCGTTGCCGTGCTGCATACGCGCTGTCGCACGCGCCTGGGCGGCGTGGCAGGCCTATGGGAAGGAATGCGGTTACTGGCGGCGTGGTTGCAGGCATTTCCGGAGCAGGTCCATCCGCAGGCCGATGCCGACAACGATCGCCATGCAGCGCTCGAAATGCGAATGAACGCGCTGCAAGCGCTGTCGGATCCGGAAGGGTTGCTGGCCGATGTGCGAGAGATCGTACTGATGCGATCGACTGCCACCCGGTTGCAGGTTCGTGACGTCGAGCGCGCGTTCGCGCATCCGCGTCCGGTCGATGCGCTCGCGCCCGATTCGGTCATCCTGCAATTGCAGAACCTGCGGGAACAGCAGCCGTCAACGATGAAGGCCTTCGACGACGCGATCTCGAGTCTCTCCGCTATCGATTCGTGGTGCTCGACGCACCTCGAGACGTACCTGCCGGATTTTTCCCCGTTGATCCGCCTGCTCAAGCTATTTCAAGCAAGCGATTCGCTGGACGAAACCAGGCCTGACACTTTGCCCGCAGCCAAATACGAAGATCGCGACACGGATGCGCCGTCAGTGCTCGCCGAAGCAGTGCCCTCGCCAGTACTTCCGGATAGCGAATCTGCTGTTTCGCCGGACTCGCCTTCCATTGTTGCGCGCCCCGACCATGTACCGATGGACCGGCAAGCAGCGCTTACACTGATCTACACGGCACGCCGGTGGTTCGAAACCAACGAACCAAGTAGCCCGATCCCGGTGCTGCTCAGGCGCGCGGAGCAATTCGTCGGAAAGCGCTATGTTGATGTCGTCAGGGCCATTCCGGCGGAGCTTCTCACGCAGTGGGAAGAAGCAGACGGCGCATGACCGCACCTCGTCACCACCCGGCGTGACGAGATGCGGTGTTCACTCGACTTTCAGCTCTCGACATCCTCGAGGCTGAACACCTCGGTCTTGTCGTTATACGAGAACACTTCGCCGTAACGGCCCCAGTCGATCACCGCGTCGAGCGTTTCCTCGGCCGCTTCGTCGGACAGGAAATCCTCCAGCTCCTGCTCGAAGCGCACGCGCGGCGCACGATGGCCCGGGCGCTCGTTCAGTACCTTCCTGATCCGTGCAGCCAGCGGCACGTGCTTCAGCAGGTGATCCGCGAACATCAGCTTGCGTTCCTGCGTGCCGAATTCCGCGAACACGCGTGCGGGCGGCGTCAGGAACACGTCCCCTTCCCGCACGTCCGCGAAGCCGAGGTACTGCAGCACTTCGGCGATCGGGAACAGTTCGTCGACCTCGAGGTGCAGCGTACGCGCGATTTCCGGCATGTCCGCGCGGCCGTGGTACGGCGCCATCGCGAGTGTCTCGATCAGGCCGGCCATCAGGTTGGTCGACACGCGCGGCATCCAGCTGCCGAGCTCCAGCCCCTTCTTCGTCGCCTCGTTGGTCTGGCGGGCGGTCATCTTCGCGTAGATGTCGTCGACGAGCTTGCGGAAATCGGTATCGAGCCGGTTGCGCGGATGCTTGAACGGCACCTTGATCTCGGCGATCACGCGGCCCGGGTTCGACGACAACACGAGGATCCGGTCGCACATGAACACCGCTTCCTCGATGTTGTGCGTGACGATCAGCACCGACTTGATCGGCATCCGGCCTTGCGTCCACAGATCGAGCAGGTCGGTACGCAGCGTCTCGGCCGTCAGCACGTCGAGCGCGGAGAACGGCTCGTCCATCAGCAGGATCGTCGGATCGACGACGAGCGCGCGCGCAAAGCCCACGCGCTGGCGCATGCCGCCCGACAGCTCGCGCGGGTACGCGTTCTCGAAGCCGTCGAGACCGATCAGGTCGATCGCGGCGAGCGCACGCTCGCGCCGCTCGCGCGCGCCGACGCCGAGCGCTTCAAGGCCCGCTTCCACGTTCTGCAGCACGGTGAGCCACGGGAACAGCGCGAAGGTCTGGAACACCATCGCGACGCCTTCGGCCGGGCCGCGCAGCGGCTGACCGAGATAGGTCACTTCGCCGCCGGTCGGCTCGATCAGCCCGGCGATGATGCGCAGCAGTGTCGACTTGCCCGAGCCGGAGCGGCCAAGCAGCCCGACGATCTCGCCTTCGCGCAGCGACAGGTTCGCATCGTCGAGCACGAGCAGTTCGCCCTGCGACTTGCTGAAGCCGCGGTTCACGTGCTCCACGCGCAGGATTTCATCGCCGAGGCGCGGCGGCTGCAGCGGCTGGTTCGTCTTGACGGGGGCGTTGATAACGTTCGAATTTTGCATCGCGCTTACTCTCAATCGAGACGGAGCCGGGATTCCGCATAGGCGTACATCGGACGCCACAGCACACGGTTGAACAGGGTAACGAACAGGGACATCACGGCGATGCCCAGGATGATCTTCGGGAAATC
The DNA here is from genome assembly GCF_000012945.1 of Burkholderia lata. Classification (NCBI taxonomy): domain Bacteria; kingdom Pseudomonadati; phylum Pseudomonadota; class Betaproteobacteria; order Burkholderiales; family Burkholderiaceae; genus Burkholderia; species Burkholderia lata. Next base: position 1,085,823 of record NC_007511.1, on the reverse strand, counting down.
GCCGGCGGCGGTGGTCTGCGCGATGTACGCGCCAAGGCCGTGAGCAACGACCTTCGTGTCGCCCCACTGCACGAACTCGGACACGATGCTCGCGTTCCACGCGCCGCCCGATGCGGTGATCGCACCCGTCACGTAGTACGGGAAGATGCCGGGCAGGATCGCCTGACGCCACCACTGCCAGCCGCGGATGCGGAAATTCTTCGTCGCTTCCTTGTAGTCGTTCGGATAGGACATTGCACCGGCGATCACGTTGAACAGGATGTACCACTGCGTGCCGAGCACGATCAGCGGCGACAGCCAGATGTCCGCATTCAGGTGGAAGTGGACGATCACGATCACGAACACCGGGAACAGCAGGTTCGCCGGGAACGCGGCGAGGAACTGCGCGAGCGGCTGGATCTTCTCGGCCAGCGCCGGGCGCAACCCGATCAGCACACCGAGCGGCACCCAGATCACCGACGCGATCGCGATCAGCACCAGCACGCGCAGCAACGTGATGAGCCCGAGCACGAGCACGTGCCCGACTTCGCCCATCGTCACGCCGGTCGCGACAAACGTGACGACGCGCCACACGACGTACACAGTCAGCAGGATCACGAAGGTGCCCCACACGATGTCGCCGATGCGCGACGAACTGCGCGACGACGCGCCACGCGCACGCGTGCCCTTCATCGACGGAAAGCGCAGCGGAATCCGCGCGGCCTGCGACAGCAGCCAGCCGGCCGGCACGAGCAACTGATGGATCAGGTGCGTGCGGCGCATCATGTCGAGCAGCCAGGATTGCGGCGCATCGCCCGACGCGGTGTTCTCCATCCGGAACTTGTCGGCCCATGCGACGAGCGGGCGGAACAGGAACTGGTCATAGGCGAGAATCACGACCGACATCGCGACGATCACCCAGCCGACCGCGCCGAGGTTCTTGTCGGAGATCGCCTGCGCGAGATACGCGCCGATGCCCGGCAGCGTGATGGTCTGGTTGCCGACCGTGATCGCTTCCGATGCGACGACGAAGAACCAGCCGCCCGACATCGACATCATCATGTTCCAGATCAGGCCCGGCATCGAGAACGGCACCTCGAGCTTCCAGAAGCGTTGCCACGGCGTCAGGTGAAAGCCGCGCGAGACTTCGCTCAGGTCGCGCGGCACCGTGCGCAACGACTGGTAGAAGCTGAACGTCATGTTCCATGCCTGGCTGGTGAAGATCGCGAAGATCGCGGCCAGCTCCGCACCGAGCACGCGGCCCGGAAACAGCGCAAGGAAGAACGTGACGGTAAACGAGATGTAGCCGAGCACCGGCACCGACTGCAGGATGTCGAGGATCGGAATCAGCACCATGCCGGCGCGGCGGCTTTTTGCGGCGAGCGTGCCGTAGACGAGCGTGAACACGAGCGAAGCGACCATCGCGGCGAGCATCCGCAGCGTGGTGCGCAACGCATATTCGGGCAGGTTCGACGGATCGAGCGAGATCTTCTGCGTCTGCAGCACGCCGATCGGCGCCATCGTCTGGTGGAAGCCGACGATCGCCATCGCGAGCAGGCAGATGATCAGCGGAAACGCGACGGCATCCCAGCGGTTGGGCAGCACGCGCCACGCCGAAGCGTTCGCGGTGCGGTTCGGATCGAAACTGATATCCATCGGTAGCGTCTTGTGTTGAATTGAAAATCGATGGGACCAGCCGCGCAATGCGCGGCCGGACGTCGCGCCCCCCGGCGCGGGTCAGAACAGTCCGTGCAGTACCCAGTACAGGCCGGCCGACAGCGCGATCGATGCGGGCAGCGTGAGCACCCACGCGAGCACGAGGTTGCGCACCGTATCCCAGCGCAGGCCCGCGCCGCTGGCCGTCATCGTGCCGGCCACGCCCGACGCGAGCACGTGCGTTGTCGACACCGGCAGCCCGTATGCGTCGGCCATCCCGATCGTCAGCATCGCGACGGCTTCGGCCGATGCGCCCTGCCCGTAGGTGAGATGCGACTTGCCGATCTTCTCGCCGACCGTCACGACGATCCGCTTCCAGCCGACCATCGTGCCGAGGCCGAGCGCGATCGCGACGGCGACCTTCACCCAGGTCGGGATGAATTTCGTCGCGCGGTCCATCTGCTTCTTGAACGCTTCGAGCGCGCTCGCGTCCTCGACCGAGAACGCCGGCGCCTTCGCCTTCTCCATCAGCCGGATCGCCTCGGACGCGACGTACATGTTGTTGCGCACGTTGTCGACGAGGTTCTGCGGCACGCTCGAGATGCCGCCGGCCTGCGCGACCTGGTCGGCGATCGTGTCGGTGAGCTTGCCCAATGCCGGGACCGTCGCGGGCGTCAGCTTGTGCGTGCGCACGTACGCCTCGACATCGGCGCGCGGGTCGGCCGACTGTGCGGCCGGGTCCGCGTACTTGACGAGCGTCGTCGACGCGTGACGCGCCACCGCGACGAACGTGCTCGTCTGGTCCGGCGTCACGGCCTTGTTCAGCGCATACGCGGTCGGCATCACGCCGATCAGGATCAGCATGATCAGCCCCATGCCCTTCTGCCCGTCGTTCGAGCCGTGCGCGAACGACACGCCCGTGCAGGTGAGGATCAGCAGCAGGCGGATCCAGAACGGCGGCGGCTTGTTGCCCTTCGGCTCCTGGTACAGCGCCGGCACGCGCACGAGCGCCTTCAGGAGCAGCAGCACGAGCGCGGACAGCACGAAACCGATCAGCGGCGAGAACAGCAGCGCCTTGCCGACGCCGAGCGCCTGGTTCCAGTCGACACCGCTCGTGCCCGACGGGCCGCTGACGATCTGGTTCATCAGGCCGACGCCGATGATCGAGCCGACGAGCGTGTGCGAACTCGACGACGGCAGCCCGAAATACCAGGTCGCGAGGTTCCATGTGACGGCTGCGATCAGCAGCGCGAACACCATCGCGAAGCCCGAGCCGCTGCCCACCTGCAGGATCAGCTCGACCGGCAGCAACTGCAGGATGCCGAACGCGACGGCGCCGCTCGACACGAGCACGCCGGCCAGGTTCCAGAGGCCCGACCAGACGACGGCCAGATGCGGGTCGAGCGAATGCGTATAGATGACGGTCGCGACCGCGTTCGCGGTGTCATGAAAGCCGTTGACGAACTCGAAGCCGAGTGCGATCAGCAGCGCGACGATCAGCAGCAGGAACGGGAGGACCGAGCTTTCCTTGACGGGACTGAGATCGGCACTGAGATGAATGCCGACATAGACGATGCCGCAGGCAATAATCAGAAAAAACAGCGCGAGGCTGATGGTGCGCGTGCGGTTGCTGACCGCACCGCTGGTTTCCGTTGCCGCGAGATTCGGCATGAAGGGGCTCCGGAGAGGTGACTCGGAGTGGCAGGCTATCGGTCGGTCGTGACGCAAATGTGACGTGTCACTTACAAGACATTGACAGGTCATCCTTCAAAAATCCTGCACCGCCGCGCAAGCCGCCAACACGGGTGTTCGACCTTGTAACGCACGGGAATAAATTCGCCGCTGCGCCGGTATGGCACGCGAAGGCGCCGGCTTATTCCAGGACGATCCGGCCGTCCGGTTTCGTCACACGAATGCGAGGCTCACATGTCTTCATCGACCCCCACCAACCCGTCGCGCCGCAAGGCCCTGCAGTGCATGGCCTTCGGCGGCCTCGGCACGCTGTTCACGCTGTCGGGCGGCATCCTGACGCCGTTCGACCTCGCGCTTGCGCAGACCGGCGACGCACTCCCGGCCAACGCGGGCCGCCCGCTGTTCGTGCAGATCAGCGACACGCATATCGGCTTCAACAAGGAGGCGAACCCCGACGTATCGGCCACGCTGAAGCAGACGATCGACCTCGTCAACGGCATGCCGGCGATGCCCGCGCTGGCCATCCATACCGGCGACATCACGCACCTGTCCAAGCCCGAGGAGTTCGATCACGCGTCGCAGTTGCTCTCCGCGCTGCGCGTGCCGGAACTGCATACGGTGCCCGGCGAGCACGACGTTACTGACGGTTCGGGCGCCGAATATTTCGGCCGGTTCGGCAAGGCGTCGGACAACCGCGGCTATTACAGCTTCGATCACGCGGGCGTGCACTTCATCGGCCTCGTCAACGTGATGCACTTCAAGCCGAACGGGCTCGGCAGCTTCGGCGACGACCAGCTCGCGTGGCTCGCGCAGGATCTCAAGGGCCGCTCGTCGAGCACGCCGATCGTCGTGTTCTCGCACATGCCGATGTGGACCATCTACGAGCCGTGGGGCTGGGGCACCGGCGACGCGCCGCAGACGATGGCGCTGCTGCGCCGCTTCGGCTCGGTCACCGTGTTGAACGGGCACATCCACCAGATCGTGTCGAAGGTCGAGGGCAACGTGACCTTCCACACCGCGCGCTCCACCGCGTTCCCGCAGCCGACGGCCGGCAACGGCCCGGGCCCCGTGCCGCTCACCGTGCCGCGCGACCGGCTGCCGTCGATGCTCGGCGTGACGACCGTCGACTTCGCGGGCCATCCGGTTGCATCGTCGCTGCACGATACAACGCTGGCCTGACACACCGAACCCAAGGGAGACCGACATGACCCGCTTCAAGCAATCCAGCCTCATCGCGGCGCTGATCCTGTGCGCCACCACCCCGCTCGCCGCGTTTGCACAAGGCCCGGACGCCACGCTCGTGACGATCCACAACTTCATGTTTTCGCCGATGTCGACCACGATCAAGGCCGGTACGACGATCACGTGGAAGAACCTCGACGGAGAGCCGCACACGGTCGTCAACGATGCCGGCATCTTTCACTCGAGCGCACTCGACCAGAACGATACGTACTCGTTCCGCTTCGACAAGCCGGGCGTCTACAAGGTGTTCTGCGGGATTCACCCGTACATGAAGGAGACCATCACGGTCGAATGACGCGGCGCACCGCGAAACACGCGGACGAATGGCGGACGGCAGGCCGCCTACAATGCCCCCATCCCATTCGCCCGCGTGGCTGACGGAGCCGCCCATGCCCAGGATCGACCTCAGCGCTGTGCCCGAACGCCTCGGCAGCGGCTATCCGCAGCCGTTCGACGCGCCGTGCGCGCAGCGCATCCGCCAGCGCGTCGGCTACGCCGGCGGGCTGCGCGATTTCGGCGTCAACCTGATGCGCGTGCCGCCAGGCGGCTGGTCGAGCCAGCGCCACTGGCACTCCGACGAAGACGAATTCGTCTACGTGCTCGAAGGCGAACTCGTGCTGATCGAGGACGGCGGCGAAACCGTGCTGCGTGCCGGCGACTGTGCGGCGTTCCCGAAAGACTCGGGCAACGGCCATCACCTGGTCAACCGGTCCGATGCGGTCGCCGTGTATCTCGAGGTCGGCTCGCGCTCGCCGGACGACGTGATCACCTGCCCGGACATCGACATGATGAGCCCGAGCCGCGACGGCCGGTTCTTGCACAAGGACGGCACGCCTTACCCGGACGCGTGACGCCTGCTGCTCATGCCGGTGGATACGCGGCCCGAAACGGCGCGAGCTGCCGCACGCGAGCGCACCACCCCGAACCTGCTTGAGGGTCGGATGCGACTGGCGAAGCACCTGCAGCCGCCCGCTGCACTGCGGGCAGCCCTCCGCCGCCGATCGCCTAAACTGAATCGATCCGTTCGGATCCGACCCACCATCACACGCAGCGAGGCCAGCCATGACCGCGAGCCAGCCGGCACGCATGGATCTCCCCGGGCAAGTGGTGCTCGTGCTCCAGGGCGGCGGCGCACTGGGCGCATTCCAGCTCGGCGTCTTTCAGGCGATGGACGAAGCCGGTATCCGGCCCGACTGGGTGGTCGGCACGTCGATCGGCGCGATCAACGCAGCGTTGATCGCCGGGAACCCGCCGGCGTTGCGCTACGAGAAACTGTCCGCATTCTGGCGCCGGGTGACCGAGCGGACCCGTTTCGACACTGCGCCGCTGCTGCCCGGCTGGGACCGGACGCTGGCCGAGCTGATGATCATCGGCGGCGGCATCGCGGGATTCTTCCAGCCCAATCCGGCATCGTGGCTCGGGCCGATGGTCCGCCTCGGCGTCGATCGCGCGTCGTATTACCGGATCGCGCCGCTGCGCGACACGCTCATGTCGCTGATCGATCCCGACCTGCTGAACGCGGGCCACCCGCGCCTGACCGTCAGCGCAGTCAATGCGTGCACGGGCACGATGCGCTATTTCGATTCGCGCGACACGCGGCTCGGGATCGAGCACATCATGAGCTCGGGTGCGCTGCCGCCCGCGTTCCCGGCGATACGGATCGACGGCGAGCCGTACTGGGATGGCGGCGTGTACTCGAACACGCCCGTCGAGGTCGTGCTCGACGACAACCCGCGCCGCAGCTCGATCATCTTCTCCGTCCAGATGTGGAACCCGGCCGGCCCCGAGCCCGAGAGCATCTGGCAGGTGTCGGAGCGGCAGAAGGATATCCAGTATGCGAGCCGCACCGACAGCCACATCGCGCGCCAGCAGCAGATTCATCGGCTACGCCACGTGATCCGCGAACTGGCCCGGCACGTGCCGGAAGCCGAACGCGCGTCGCCGGCGGTGCGCCGGCTCGCCGCGTGGGGCTGCGAAACCACGATGCACCTGGTCAAGCTCGCGGCGCCGCGACTCGCCGGCGACAATCAGTTGAAGGACATCGACTTCACGCCGGACGGCATCGCCGCCCGACGGCAAGCCGGCTACGAAGCTGCACAACGGGCCATTGCGGCACGTCCGTGGGACACGCCGACGGACCCGACGGAAGGCCTGACGGTATTCGACGCCAGCGCGCCGCCCTTGTCGGAAAACCCGGCATGACACGCGGCCCTGCAACCGCGCGCCGACAGCATTGTCACGATCACGTGCGATCGGCCTGAAGCCGGGCACGGCCGGCCGCACTCACCTCGACCATCGCCACGCCGTCACGCGCCGGGTGCCGCACCACGTAGCCGCGCGCGCAGGCTTCCTCCCACACCGGCAAGCGCGGACACGACGTGCGCCACGCATCGATCACCTCGTCATAGGGCCGCCCGGCAGGCCCGATCCATTCGAGCAGGTCGAGGATCAGCGGCTCGATCGACGCCGTTTCGCGCGCGAGTACATCCGGGTTGACCACGTGGATCGGCTGTCCGGCCGCATAGGACACGATCTGGTCGAACACATCCGAAAACTGCGTCTCGTATTCGTCCTCGGTCACGTAACCGATATGCGGCGTACACACGACATTCGGCAAACTCAGCAGCGGATGCCGCGGGTCGCGCAATGGCTCCGTCTCGTAGACGTCCACCGCCGCCATCCCGGGCCGGCCGGCCTGCAACGCCGCTTCAAGCGCACCCGGTGCAACGAGGCCCGCGCGGCTCGTGTTCACCAGCAGCGCGCCGGGCTTCATCCGCCCCAGATCCTCGGCCGTCACGATGCCGCGCGTGGCCGGCACGAGCCGCATGTGCAGCGAAAGCACGTCGCAAGTGTCGAAGAAAGTGTGCTTGTCCGGCGCCGTGCGCCACCCGTCGTCGCGCGCACGCTGCAGCGACGCTTCGCGCGCCCAGACCAGCACGTTCATCCCGAATGCGGCGCCATACCGGGCGACCTCCGCACCGATCCGGCCATAGCCGTAAATCCCCAGCGTGCGCCCGCGCAGCGTCCGCCCGACGCCGATCTGCCAATCGCCGGCCTGCAGCGCGCGCATCTGCTGCGGAATCTGGCGCATCGCGGCAAGCACGAGGCCCCACGTGAGCTCGGCGGCCGCATAGGAAGGCGTGCCCGAATGCTGGTTCGACGACACGATCACGCCGTGCGCGGTGCACGCATCGATGTCGATATGCGGATAGACGCTGCGCTGGCTGATCAGCCGCAGCTTCGGCAGCCGCGCGATCAGCGGCGCGCGAATCTGCGTGCGCTCGCGGATCAGCACCAGCACGTCCGTGTCGCGCAGGCGCTCGGCCAGCGCGTCGACATCCTGCACGTGATCGTTCCAGATCGTGACCGTGTGCCCGTCCAGCTTGCGAAAGCACGGCAGTGTGCGCAGCGTGTCGAAATAATCGTCGAGGATCGTGATGTTCATGGGGAGCGCTCCTGGCAACGCCGTCATCCTGAACCAGGAGCGCTTCGCACGGAAATGAATTTATCTTGCCGATTCCTGCATTTTTCTGATCGATCGAGCTTCACCGTGAGCGGACCTCGCACGCACACTCACTGCCCCGCCGCCCGCAGGTCCGGTGCCGTACCGGCAACGACCGGACACGATGGCGGCAATGCCTGCCCGAACAGCACGGCCAGCCCGCAAGCGGACGTGAACATGCCGAGACCGTCATGCCCGACGCCCGGCACTTCGACGACCTGCTGCGCGAGATCGTCAGGATGCCGCTTCTTCAGGTAGTCGAAATACGCGAGCCCGCGCGCGAGCCGGTACGGGCCTTGCGCCATCGCCGCGCACGAGCGGTCGATGAAGTGGGTGTACGGGTTCGTGTCGGCCTGGCCGAGCAGGTAGACGACATGACGCGCGACATAGCGGGTTTCGAGATCCCGCACGTCCTGCGACGCGACATAAGGCGGCGCCGACTGCAGCCCGTATTTCCACTCCGTCGCGCCCGGGCAGGTTCCGCCTGCGATCGCCTGGCCATCCGGCCGTTCGTCGTCGAAATACAGGTAGCTCGACGGGTTCGCCACCACATAACGCACCGCGATGCCGGCCCGCTCCAGCGCATCGCCTTCGTGCCCGGCTACCGCATAGCGCTGCAGCAACTGCGCGCCGGCGGAATGGCCGATCACGACCACGGTCGACAACGCGGGATACAGGCTGCGGTCGGAGAAATGCGCGAGCAAGGCGTCGAGCGCCGTGAACGAACTGATCGGCCCCGGTTGACGGGCCGCTTCACCGCCTTTCCATCCTTCCTGCGTCCACGCCAGTGTTTGCGCAGGCAACGAAAACGCGCGCGTATCGGCACGCGTCAGGAACTGCGGCGCGACGACCATCGTGCCCTTCCCGGCCGCACCGGCCTTTTCAACGACCTTGAGCCCCGATGCGTAGTACGCGTCGGCATTGCGCAGCGTGCCGTGAATCACGACGAAGACACGTGTGACGTCGGGTGCCGCCTTGTCGACCCGATGGTCGGCGTAGACGGGCAACATCGCGCTGCCCTGCGGCGTGTCGACGGTCAAGCGCTGGTCGGCGACGGCCTTCACCGGTGCTTCGAGACGTTCGCGCTGGGTGGGCGTGGCGGCTTCAACTGGATCCGCGCCACCCAGAACGCCGATGGCTGCCGCGACCGGAATCGCGAACGACAGGATTCGGGCGGCCGGCAACGCGCGTGAGCGCCGGAGGCTGGCAAAGGCAACGGAAATGAGTGACATGGCGACGGATCGAGTGGCAGGTATGACTTTAACGGCGATGGTCGCAGAATCCGTCGCTCGCTGCCGGCCCGTTGCGCAATACGGCTCAGTCGGCCGGCTCGGAAACCCGCCCGGCGTCGGCTCGGGTTTTGCGCGCGTCGCCGCGCGGCGCGTTCCGGCCCTCTGCCGCCGGCGGCAAGTCGCCCGCCGTCACGGCGAGCAACGAGCGCTCGGGATGCACGAACAGCCACAGTACCGCGCCGCAAGCCGCCGCGGCACCGATCACGAACATCCCGCTGCCCCAGCTGCCGGTGACCTTGACGACGAGCGCGAGCACCATCGGACCCGCGACGTTCGACAGCGCACCCCACACGTTGGTCCAGCCCGACATCACGCCGGCGAACGGCCGCCCGAGATCCTGCGCGGCCGACCAAACGACGACCTGCACGAACCCGACGGCCGCAAACGACAGGCACAGCAGCGAGATGACCGCGGCCATCGCATCCGCGCGGGACGCGGCGACCAGTGCCAGCGCACTCACGACGAATCCCGCGACGGCGACCGGCGTGCGCGCCCAGTAGATCGAGCCCGTCTTCCTCAGCAAGCGGTCGCTGACGGTGCCTGCTACGAATACCGCCACGAACACGGCAACCCACGGCAGCGACGCGACCACCCCCATCGCCTTCAGCGACAGTCCGCGTGCGCGCATCAGGTAGGTGGGCAGCCACGTCGTGTAGAAGCTCTGGATCAGCACGAGCAGAAAATACTGGATGCCGAAGATCCAGAAGCGCCCCAACCGCAGGCAACGCATGAGCGAACCCGACACGACCGTGTGGCCGGGCGGCTGGCCGGCCGCGATGTAGTCCACCTCGGCCTGCGTGATGAGCGGATGCGACGCCGGTGCATCGCGATAGCCGAACCACCAGATTGCACCGAGCAGCAGGCCGAGCGCACCGAATCCGTAGAAGACCGCATGCCAGCCGAAATGGACGATCGTCCAGGCCGTGAGCGGCGCCGACACGATCGGGCCCAAATACAGTCCCGAGAGCAGCACCGCGTTGCCTTTCGCGCGCTCGCCGGCCGGAAACCAGCGCTTGAGCGCAACGACGCTGCTCGACCAGTCGGCCGACTGCGCGCCGCCGAGCACCAGCCGGCAACCGAACAGCCACGCGAACGAATTGCCGAACGGCGTGACGATCATCATCAGCGACCACACGGTGCTCGTGCCGAACAGTACGCTGCGCGACCCGAAGCGTTCGGCCGCGCGTCCGGCCGGAATCTGGCCGAGCGCATAGGCCCAGAAGTAAATCGTCAGGATCATCGACATCTCGACGATCGACAGGCCGAATTCGCCCTGGATCGTCGGTGCAGCCACGGCCATCGCCGCGCGATCGAGCGTCATCACGAAGGTCATCGGTGCGACCAGAAACGCGACGATCTTCCAGCGAAGATGGTTCACATGGCGCGCCATCGTGCGGCTCCCGAATCCGGCGTCAGGCGTCGTGCGGGCCGGACGCGTGGCCCGGATCGCGCTGCATTTGCTGCACGATCGCGTCCAGCTCGCCGATATGCGTGCCTACTGCCAGCTTGCCCGCGCGCGCCCATCCGTCGAACGACGTCATCCCGCTCACCGCGCCGACAAACGCCACGCCGGCGCGCTCGGCCGCCTGTGCGTCCACCGCGTGGTCGCCGACATAGATCGCAGCGTGTGCCGGCAGATCAAGCCGTGCCAGTGCCTGCACGAGCCCTTCGGGATCCGGCTTGTGACGCTGCACGTCTTCCCCGCCGATCAGCACGTCGACGAGTGACTGCAAACCGTTACGTTCGAGAATCGCTTCGATCCGGTAGCGAAACTTCGATGAAACGATCGCGACCGCGAGCCCTTGCGCCCGCAACCGGGCAAGCAGCAGCGGCACCTCGGGATAGATATGGGTGCCGGGCACCATGATCTCGTCGGCACGTGCCACGAAGTGACGCGCAAACGCATCGGCCCGCGCCGGTTCAGTTTCGCCCGTCAACAAGCGGAACATCTCGTGCAGCGGCAGCCCGATCACGGCACCGATCTGCGCCGGCGTCGCGCCGGCGGCATCCAGCTGGTGCAACGCGTATTCCGTGCACTCGATGATCGCGGCGGACGAATCCGCCAGCGTCAGGTCGAAATCGAAGATGACAGCCCGAACCGACATGAAAGGACTCCGCAAACGAAGGTAACTCGCGCCCAATGCGCGAACCGGTATGACATTGCGAAGCGCACCCGCGTGCCGATCGTGTCGATCGATCAGCGTTCCTGACCGGATTGCTCGCGATCGGCCGCGTCGAACCCGTCCGGGTCGCGCTTCGCCCATTGTTTTGCCCACCCCAGCAACGGCTGCAATGCCGCCTCGAGCCGCCGGCCTTCAGCCGTCATGCAGTAGCCGCCCTCGCCATGCTCGACGAGACCCGACGCCTTGAGCTCGGCCAGCCTCATGTTGAGCAGGCGCGCATTCGTTTCGCAGGCTTCCTGCAGTGCGCGGAACGTGAGCGGCTCGCCGCGCAGCTCCCACAGGATGCGCAGCGTGGTGCGCCGCCCGAGCAGATCCAGCACGACCATGATGGGTCGTCCCGTCTTCGATCCGCGAACGCGTTGTCCGATCTTGGGTGTGGTCATGCTGTACTTTTTAAAGCATCCATCGCGTGACGTCAACGAATCGATGCGATGTCGTGTGCATGCCGCATTGCAGTGCCGAGGGGATTTTCTTCCCTCTTGCTTTACTTTTTAAAGCACGCCACCTACGCTACCGACTCAGCCATCGGCGACTGCGAGCAGTCACACGCCCCGCCATGAGCACGAGCACGAAGGAGTTCACATGACTCAGCGTATCGCATGCGCAGTGCCGCCGTTCGCCCCCGACATCGCCGCGTCGATCGACCGGATCATGCGCGGCCGCCCGCCGTTGCGCCTCTTCACCACGCTGGCACGCGATGCGCGCCTGTTCACAAAGTTCTTCGCCGCCGGCCTGCTGGACAAAGGCCACCTCGACATCCGGCAACGCGAGATCGTCATCGACCGCACCACCGCGCTGTGCCGGTCCGAATACGAATGGGGCGTGCATGTCTCCGTGTTTTCGCCGGCCGCGGGCTTGACCCACGAACAGATTCGCTCGCTGGCCCGCGGCTCGGCCGACGACGCATGCTGGAGCGATGAGGACCGGTTGCTGATCCGGCTGTCCGACACACTGCATCGGCAGTGCGATATCGACGACGACCTGTGGCAGGCGTTGCGCCCGCATTACAGCGACGAGGCGCTGCTCGAGCTGCTGATGCTCGCGGGCTTCTACCGGACCGTCAGCTACCTCACCAACGGGCTGCGCCTGCCGCCGGAGCCGGGCGCCGCGCGATTCCCGTCATGAACCGCAAGCCGCCAGCGCGACGGCAATTCATGCGTCACGATTCGCCGCGACGCGCGCGCGTCTTCTCGAGCCGCCAGTGCATGACCTCGTCCGCACCGGGCCCGGCCTCCACGCGCAGGTCCGTCCAGTCGATCGGGCTGCCCGTCTCGGCATCGACCACCGCGAGCCGTACCGCATGCCCCGAGCGCGCCTCCATGAAACGGAGCGGCGGCGCCTTCGATTCCGCCTGCCCCCAGGCATCGCCGACCTGCGCGAGCGCCATCAGCACGATGCCGATGTCGCGGCCGCGCGGCGTCAGATGGTATTCGTACCGGTCGGGGCGCGACTGATACAGCCTGCGCTCGATCAGCCCCCTGCCTTCGAGCGCCTTCAGCCGGTCCGACAACGTCGCATGGGTCACGCCCGTGGACTGGCGCAGATCGTCGTAACGCGCCAGGCCGAGCGCCAGATCGCGCACGATCAGCGTGCTCCATCGATCGCCGAGCGCGTCGAGCACGCTGGCGATCGAGCAGGTCATGCCGTCAAAACTCTTGGATTTCATTGCGAATCACCTTTCCTGACTTCGACGCGCAGCCCATGTCGGCGCGCGCGGCGGTAATCGTATCGCATCCGGCAATGCTTGACGGCGCGTCGCCCGCCACTTACTCTGATAATAAGAGTTACGAGAAACCTTGTCAGTCCAACCCCTTGGAGGCTTGAACATGCAGCAAGAAGATCGAGGCGTGATGGTCGTCACTGGCGCGTCGTCGGGTATTGGCGCCGTCTATGCGGATCGTCTCGCCGCTCGCGGCTACGACCTGATCCTGGTTGCGCGCCGGCACGAGCGACTCGCGGCGCTCGCCGACCGGCTCCGGTCCGCATACGGCTGCGATGCGCAGGCCGTCGCCGCCGACCTGTCGAGCCACGACGGCGTCGCGCAAGTGGAGGCGCTGATCGACGGCACCGTCGAGTTCGCCGGCATCGTCAATGCCGCCGGCCTCGGCGCACTGGGCCTGTCGGCATCGGTCGACCCGGCCGCCGTCGACGCGATGATCCGCGTCAACGTGCTCGCGCTGACCCGGCTCTCGCTCGCGGCCGCGCGCCGCTGCAGCGCTACGGGACGCGGCATGATCGTGAACATCGGGTCGATCGTCACGCTGATGCCCGTACCCGGCGCGGGCGGATACAGCGGCTCGAAAGCGTACGTGCTCAATTTCACACGTTCGCTGCACGCCGAGCTTGCACCGCGCGGCATCGCGGTTCAGGCCGTCATGCCGGGACCGGTGCGCACGGAGTTTTTCGGCAACGCCGCCGCGCCGTTCCCGGATGCGCTGTTCATGTCGCCGGAAACGCTCGTCGACACCGCGCTGCACGCACTGGATCACGAGGAATCCGTGTGCTTTCCGACGCTCCACGATCTCGGCGCCTGGCAACAGTTCGACGGCGCGCGCGGCCACCTCCTTCACGCCGTCACGCGGGATGGCCAGCCCGCCGCGCGTTACAGCGCAATCTGAGGCCACATCCGCTCTCTTTCACGAACCGGGGAACACCCATGCCGCTCTGGAACATCTACCATCCCGAACACACCTATACCGACGCCGACAAGCTGGAGATCGCCGGGCGCATCGTCGGCTTCTACGACGGGTTTCTGCCGCGCTTTTACGTGAACGTGCTGTTCCAGCCGCTGCCGAGCGCGTCATTCCTGATCGGCGGCAAGCCGACCGACGACTTCGTGCGGATCCGGGTCGACCATATTGCGCGGCAGATCGAAGACCCTGCCGAGCAGGCGCGGTTCATGCAACATGTCGGCCAGCGCCTCGCGCCGTTCATCGGCGAGCGCGGCCTGCGCTGGGAAATCCATATCGGCGAAACGCCGTTCGGGCTGTGGACGATCGAAGGGCTGCGCCCGCCGCGGCCCGGCACGCCGGCCGATCTCAAGTGGCGCACGGAAAACCGGCCGTCACCGTACTGAGAAACGGCGCCTCCCGGGGCCCGCAGCCTGACCCGGAAGCCCCGGAGGCATCCCCGCCGCACCCCACGATTCGCGAATGGAGGCACTGCCGTGATCACCGAAATCGTCTTCTTCAAGCTACAGCCCGACGTCGACCTGCCCACGCTGCGGGAGCGATATGAGGCGACCGCCGCGAAGTGGGCCGTGAACCCGGACCTGCTGCACAAGTGGTACTTCTACGACGCGGCAACGCACGAAGGCGGCGGCGTGTACGTGTGGCGCACGCGCGAAGCCGCCGCGCGCTGGCACGGCGACGACTACAAGGCGATGGTCGAGCGGGTGTACGGCTTTCCGCCGGTGATACGCGTGCTCGATACGGTCGCGCATGTCGATGCAACGCAGGGGCGGTACGAGATCGTCGGCCTGTCGGGCTGAAGCCGACGTGCATGGATGCGGGGCTCGTCGGTCGAATCTCCCCTGAATCACGAGTCCGGAACACCGTCTCCACGCGCTTCAATATGGATACCTTAGTGATTCGACCATGCCCGTTTCAGGAATGTGTCCGTATGCTCAACTATCGTTGAGAAATCGCCCCAGGCCGTTGTACGTCGCAGGCCGCGCACGTCGCAGCCAAACCGCGAAGCCCGCACCCGCGACAGCAACCGCCGGCGTCGTCCACGGCAGAAGCGAAACGACGGTCGAAGCCGTGCCGGCCATCAGCGATACGTTGCCGATCATTGCGTACAGGAAGTACGCGAATCCGGCGAAGCTCAAGGCAGGGAAAACGGCCCACCGGATGAACCGCGTTTCACGCTCGCGGCGGGCAGCGAAGAAGCGGATGACCGCCAGCGCGGTCAACGCCTGAACGCACACGATCCCGATCGCGGACGGAATGCTGAGGTAGGGTGCAATCACCATCACCGGATCGACTCGATAGGCGGCAAACAAAGCGATCAGCGCGATCATCAGCACGGACTGCAGGTTCGCGGCCCGGACGGGCAGGCCCTTCTTCTCGCTCAATTGCGCGAGCTGCCTGAACGCTATGCCGTCGCGGCCGAGCGAATACCAGTAACGCACGGTCGCATTGTTGAAACTGATGATCGCCGCGAGCATGCTGGTGATCAGCAGTGCGTTGGTGACCACCACCATCTGCTTGCCCAGCACCCGCTCCGTCACGGCGAACCACAGATCCGCGGGCGACTTCACCGCCAGCGCGACGACTTCGGCATAGCCGAACGCATTGGACATCTGCACCGTCGACACGACATAGATCGCCATGACGACCGCGACGCTGACGTAGGTCGCAATCGGAATGGAGCGGCCCGGATTGCGGACATCGTTCGCGTAGATCACCGTCGTCTCGAAGCCCATGTAGGCGACCACGACGAACACCAGCGACGTGCCGAATTTCCCGGTGAACACGTTCGCGGGGTGCAGCGGCGCGAGGCTGAAGTGCTCGACCCCGCCGCCCGTGGCAGCGACCTTGAGGTTGAATGCGACGATCAGCGCGATCTCGACGATCATCAGCAGGAACAGCACGGCGCCGTTGAACTGGACGTTGTTGATCGCGAACGCGTGCACGATGGCTGCCGCGCAGAGTGTGCTGACCCACCACGGCACAGCCAGGCCGGCGAGGTTATTGATGAAATAGCTGATATAGAACCCGAGCAACGCGTAACACGCGAGCGTGATCACAAAATACGACACGACCGCCATGAACGCGGCGCCGACACCCGCCGGCCGGCCAAGCCCCTGCCCGACGTACGCATACAGCGCGCCCGCATTCCCCACATGACGGCTCATCGCCGTGAAACCGACGGCGAAGCACAGGTAGATCAGGCCGACGCACAGGTAGGAACCGGCGATGCCGATGCCGTTGCCGTACGCGACGCCGTACGGCACGCATCCGATCAGACTGGTGAGGGGCCCGTTGGTGGCGAGGACGAAAAACACGATCGCGATCCAGTTCAGGGGGCGCGTGGATGGGGATTCCGAGGTTACCGCTGACGTCTCCATGTCTGCTCCTTGTCGATGATGTATGTGTCACGCGCCCGCGCGCTCGGCGAACAGCGCCTGCCGGCGCTCGGCATCCGGATCCTCCTCGACGCGGCAGACCCGATCGAAAATTCGTGTCGCACGCGCGTCCGGTGTGTAGTGCGGCCAATCCGACCCGCCGCTGGCAGACGGATCGCCGTATCGGGCGAAATCGGCCCACGCGCGCTGCACACGTGCAGCCAGGTCGAACCGCTCGCCACGCGTGTCATCCGAATACCGCGCGTTCGGGAGATCAGCGTCATCCCAGGCCGGCAACGGGTAGTCGAGCATGCCGAATACGAACGGGATTTCGGCGCCGTGAATCGAGTAACGGCCGCCGCAGCATGAGAATGCCCAGTCAAACCGGTACATGAACGTGTTCGCATGCACGCTGTTGCATTCCGCCAGCGCGACCGCCGGCATCCAGAAAAGGACGTCGGTGAGGTCCCTGCCGATCGAGCGAGGCGGTATCGCACGCGTACGCCATGCGACGTCAGACGTTGCCCTCGCATCGTCCGGGCCGATGCTGAATGGCCTCAGGCCGTCCTCCAGCGCATCGCGGTAGCCGCCCGGCTCGAGCGGGCCGTGCGCGAGCAGCCGCGGCGCCAGGAAGTACGCCGATTCGTGCCGGGTCGTGCCGATCATCATCGGCACCGATGCACGCGGGATTCTCGACGCATCGATGACGATACCGTCGTCGACGGGCCAGAATGCGGTATAGCCGTACCGTTCGATCAGGCGGCGCGCGACCGCAAGAACCTGTTCCTCACTGATCGTATCGAGTGCGCGGATGTCGGCGCCAAGCATCGACAGGAACGCATCGGCCCTGACCTTTGCCTGCGCTCGCGACAGCACGGTAAGAAAGGCTCCGCTCTGGACAATCGCCTTGTGAAACAGGCCATCGGCCGACGGCATCATCGTGAGCGCGCAGATCTTCCCGCCACCGCCCGATTCGCCGAACAGCGTCACGTTGCCTGCATCGCCGCCGAACGCACCGATGTGTGCCGCAATCCATTCGAGCGCCAGCACGATATCCTGCTGCCCCACGTTCGCTGCAGACGAAGGGCTGTCGCCCCGATCGCCGAAGTGCAGGTAGCCGAACGCGTTGAGACGATGGTTGATCGACACGACCACCACCTGCTCCTTCTCGGCGAGCACGCGTCCGTCGTACAGGGGCAGGTTGGCGGACCCGGACAGATAGGCGCCGCCGTGCACCCACACCATCACCGGCAAGCGATCGCCGGGCGCCGCCGACGCAGGCGTCCAGACGTTGAGATTGAGACAGTCCAGCGAGTGATCTCCATCGAATTGCCATGCGGGCAAGTCGTCGTTGACCTGCGGACACGCATCTCCGTAGCTGCGGCAATCGCGGAGTCCGTCCCATGCCGGCGCCGGCACGGGCGGCCCGAACCGCCGGTCGCCGATCGCAGCCTTTCCGTAAGGAATGCCAAGAAATCGGCAAATGCCATCCTGGCAGTCGCCACGGATCCTGCCCTGCGGAAGCGTCAGCACGCCGCCGTGGCGCTCGATGCAGTCGTCGATCGTGGGGAGGCTTGCATGTTCGTTCATCGTTCTATCCATGCCCGGGTAGAGGGGTTCGAGGTTCGCTGGCACAAACTATACCGTCCAGCCGGTACAGCACCGAACGCAAAAAAAATGGCAAAGGGAATTTGTATAATGCACCGTCCAGCCGGTACGGCTCATTTCAGTAAATTTTCCGCGCAATTCCCGATGAACGAGAATATCGATAGCGAAATTGGCGATACCAAGAGAAAAATATTCGAAGCCTCGCAAAAAATCCTGCAGGACAAAGGCATCCTGGGATTAACCCTTGCAGAGGCCGCGTCGGTTGCGGGCATCAGCAAGGGGGGGCTGCTCTATCACTTCTCGAGCAAGTCGGAACTCCTCGCAGGGCTGCTGCATTTCGAAGCGACCACCTTCGAGCAGGCCGTGACCGACGCCGCGCTGGCGGACGGCCAGCCCGGGGCATGGACCCGCGCGTACATCATCGCAAGCTCCGAGCAAGCGCTTCAGGGCAGGAGCCTGTCGGCCGTGATCGGCAGCCTGCTCCTGGAGCCGAGCCTGCTCCCCGTCTATGCGGGCCACGCTGCCCGCTGGACGGAATTGCTGAGCCGGGACGCGTTGCCGGAACGAACCGCGCGGATCATCCGCTTTGCCGTTGAAGGACTGTGGTTCGATGAAGTGTGTGGGGTACGCCCGCTGGACCCGACGCAGCGCAAGGAATTCATCGACGAATTGCTGGCGATGACACGGTCGAACGGCTGAAGCACGCCGACGTGCGGCGGGCGCGTACCGGCCCCGCGTCGATTCGGCAAGCCACCGGTTCAAATGACGAAGGTGCGGCGCGCAACACGTTCCGCCGCGCAGCTCATCGTCGATAGAAGCCGTCCATGAACTCCCCTGCTTCCATCAAGCTCCCCGATCTGCCCCCGATTTTTGTCCGAAGCAGCTTGAGCGTCCATCGTTGCCAGCCGCTGCGTGTCACGCCTCGCCGAACGATCTTGGCGTCAGATCACCCAGCCAGCCTCGATGCCCCGCGACAGCCGTTCACTATCAACCCCATTGGCAGCAATGCTTTCAAACATATCGTCAGTTAACGATATAAGATTCGCCCATCGACGATACCTTGTTGCCCGACCGACACACCCAACCTATCCATGCCGACCGAACTCGACATCG
This sequence comes from Burkholderia lata, assembly GCF_000012945.1. Classification (NCBI taxonomy): domain Bacteria; kingdom Pseudomonadati; phylum Pseudomonadota; class Betaproteobacteria; order Burkholderiales; family Burkholderiaceae; genus Burkholderia; species Burkholderia lata. The sequence continues at coordinate 1,066,488 of NC_007511.1, read as the reverse complement.
ACGCGATCCTGAAAGCGCTCTCGAACCCCGTGCGCCGGGAGATCCTCAACTGGCTGAAAACGCCGGGCGAGCATTTCCCGAACCAGACGCTGCCGTATGAACACGGCGTCTGCGCGGGCCAGATCGACGCGCGCTGCGGGCTGTCGCAATCGACCGTCTCCGCACACCTCGCGACGCTGCAACGCGCGGGGCTCGTGACGTCGACACGGATCGGCCAGTGGGCGTTCTTTCAGCGCAACGAGGCCGTCATCGACGCATTTCACGACGCCCTGCGCCGCGAACTCTAGTCAACACGGCCGAACCGGCCATGCGGAGCGCTGTCGCCCATGACGCGACGGTTTCCCGCCTTTCGTGAAGAGGTTATTTGCCATGCCCACCCTGTTCGATCCCGTCACCCTCGGCGACCTGACCCTGCCGAACCGCATCGTGATGGCGCCGCTCACCCGCTCCCGTGCCGGTGCGACGCGCGTGCCGAACGCCCTGATGGCCCGCTACTACGCCGAGCGCGCAACGGCCGGCCTGATCATTACCGAGGCCACGTCGGTCACGCCGCAGGGCGTCGGCTACGCGGACACCCCCGGCATCTGGTCCGACGAGCAGGTCGAAGGCTGGAAACAGGTGACGCAGGCCGTGCATGCGGCCGGTGGGCGCATCGTGCTGCAACTCTGGCACGTCGGCCGGATCTCCGACCCGGTGTTCCTGAACGGCGACCTGCCGGTCGCGCCGAGCGCGATCGCCGCGGGCGGCCACGTGAGCCTCGTGCGTCCGCAGCGCCCGTACGTGACGCCGCGCGCACTCGAGCTCGACGAAATCCCGGGCATCGTCGCCGCATACCGCAAGGGTGCGGAGAACGCGAAGGCGGCCGGCTTCGACGGTGTCGAGATCCACGGCGCGAACGGCTACCTGCTCGACCAGTTCCTGCAGGACAGCACCAATCGCCGCACCGATGCCTATGGCGGCCCGGTCGAGAACCGCGCACGCCTGCTGCTCGAAGTGGTCGACGCTGCGATCGACGTGTGGGGCGCCGGCCGCGTCGGCGTGCACCTTGCACCACGCGGCGACGCGCACACGATGGGCGATTCCGATCCGGCGGCAACGTTCGGTTATGTCGCGCGCGAACTCGGCCGTCGCAAGATCGCGTTCATCTTCACGCGTGAGTCGTATTCGGGCGATCACTTGAGCCCGCGCCTGAAGGAAGCGTTCGGCGGCCCGCTGATCGCGAACGAGCAATTCACGCTCGACACCGCACAGGCCACGCTTGCAAGCGGCAACGCCGACGCGATCGCATGGGGCAAGCTGTTCATCGCGAACCCCGACCTGCCGCGCCGCCTCGAACTCGGTGCGGCGCTCAACAAGCCGGTGCCGGAAACGTTCTACGCGGAAGGTGAAACGGGTTATACCGATTACCCGGCGCTGAGCGACGCGGCCTGATCGCACGGCAGGCCATGCGCGATGAACGGCGGGGCCCCACCCGTCCGTTCGTCGCGCACACCACCACCGGGCGGGCACGTCACGTGTCCGCCCCGCCCGTTCACCGCCTGCCTTCCACGTCGGACGCTTCCGCGAACAGCGCCAGACCGACCAGGCTCGCGGCGCTGCATCCCAGCACATACCACGCAGGCGCGTAAAAGCTGCCGGTCGCGCGCCACATCGCGCCGACGATCAGTTGCGCGAACCCGCCGAAAATCGTCACGCCGAGCGCATAGATCATCCCGAGCGACATCGCCCGCACCTCGGGCCGAAACGCATCGAGGATCATCACGAAGCCGGCGGGACTCGACAGCGTCATCAAGCCGATCAGCACGATCACGACCGCAACCGCGGTGCCCACCGACGGCCACATCTTCATCGCATAAAACGCCGGCAGCACGAGCACGGCCGACGCGACGCACGTCACGCCCACCAGCCGCTTGCGACGGCGCACGCGATCCGCGAGCCGTCCCGCGAACGGCGAACCGATCAGCAGCACGGCACCGGCCGCACAGCCCGACAGCAGTGACACCGATGCAGGCATGCCGACGGTCAGCGTCAGGAACGACGGCAGGAAAAACACGATCGTATAGGTGGTCGACGTGCCGCCGATCACGAGCAGCGTGCCGGCCACGACCTGCCGCCACGGAATGCGCGCACGCTCGCGCGGTGCGCCGGCCGCTGCGTGCGGCAGCGTATCGTCCAGATGGCGCCGCAGGTAGAAGCCGACCGGGCCGATCAGCAGACCGAGCACGAACGGGACGCGCCACCCCCACGCGTGCAGCGCGTCGGGCGGCAGTGCGCGCGACAGCGTCAGCGCGACGAACGCGCCGACGAGCGTCGCACCGCCCTGGCTCGCCATCTGCCAGCTCACCCGCTCGCCGCGCCGGCCGGTGTCACCCGACTCCATCAGCAGGGTCGTCGCGGCCCCGACTTCACCACCCGCCGAAAAACCCTGCAACAGACGCCCGATGACGATCAGCAGCGGCGCGGCGATACCGATCTGCGCATAGGTCGGCGCGAAGCCGATGATCCCGGTGCCGAGCGCCATCAATGCGACCGTCAGCACGAGCGCGGGCTTGCGTCCGGCACGGTCCGCATAGGCGCCGATCGCGACGCTGCCGAGCGGCCGTGCGACGAACCCGACACCGAACGTCGCGAGGGACAGCATCAGCGCGCCTACATCGCTCGACGCGGGAAAGAACAACTTGCCGATCAGGGCGGCGAAGAAACTGTAGACGGTGAAGTCGAAAAATTCGAGCCCGTTGCCGAGTGCGGCCGCAACGACCGTGCGGCGCGTTACGCGCGGCCCGGCTTCGACCGGCGCAGCGGCCGTGCGATTCAGGGTATGCATCGGAAATTCCCGTTCAGAAGTTGTGATACATGCCGAGCGACAGCGTCACGGGGGTCGTCCCGGTGCGCGGTGTCGTTCCGCCCGGTTCGGTCGGCAGCGGATTGCCGTTCAGCAACACGGTCGAGATGCCGTAGTTGCGGATGAACCCCGCACGCGCATAGAGGCCCGTGCGTTTCGACAGCAGGTAGTCGTAGCCGAGCATCGCACCGAGTGCCGAATCCCTGGCCGGCTGGCCGGCCGCGTCGCGCACGCCCGACGTATCGCGATAGACGACCGACGCGCGAATCGCATTGACGCCGAACGGCACGATCGCGCCGAGCGTGTAGACGCGCGCGATGCCGTCGCCGGCCAGCTTCGGCGCGTACTGGTTGAACGATGCGGACAGCACGATCCGCCCGGTGTCATAGACGGCGCCGAGCCCGTACAAGTCGTTGCGCACGGTGCTCGCCCCGTTGATGCCCCACACCTGGTTGTAGCTCGCGGCCAGATAGGTCGTGCCGTTGTACCACTGCAGCAGCGCGCCTTGCGCGGACGCCGCGGGTGCCCGCCCGGCCACGTTGCTCGGCGCGTACATCAACATCAGCGACGTGGTGCCCGCGACGATCGGCGTACGGTACGTGATGGCGTTGTCGACGCGCGCCGGCAATTGCGTCGCGCCCGGCCCGAGGTCCGAGTTGTAGCCGACGCCGCGGCTCGTCTGCACGGCTGCCGCGCCCAGCCACGTATAGACCGAGTTCGTGCCCACCGTGCCGAACACGTCGATGAACAGCGGCAGCGCCGTGCCGATCTGCTTGCCGAGACGCAGCCGCCCGTAGCTGTCCGACGACAGGCCGACCCACGACTGCCGGTTGTACGTCGATTGCGCATCCTGCTGCGCGCCGCTGTTCGCGAGAAAACCGCTTTCGAGGTTGAACTCGGCGCGCCAGCCGCCACCGAGGTTCTCGCGGCCGAAGAAGCCGAATTTGGAGGTCCACTCGCCGCCGCTCTGCGTCTGCCACAGCGAACGGCCGCCGACCGTCTGGTAGTTGATCCCCATGTCGAGCGAACCATACAGCGCGACGCCCTCCGTCATCCGGCCGTTGTACTCGGGCACCGCCGCCAGCAACACGTCCTGATAGGGCGTGGCGCGCGCGTTGCCGGCGCCGAGCGCGAGACAGGCCGCGCCTAGTGCAAATCGCTTCTTCATTCGTTATCCTTATCGTCAAGTCAACCCATGTCCGGCCAGCGCGTCACCGTTGCGCTTTCGTCAGTCCGCCTTCAGGAAGCGTTCGGTAATACCGGCGAAATAGGCCGCCCCCCAGCTCAGCGCGGTGTCGTTGAAGTCGTAATGCGGGTTGTGCACCGAACATCCGCCCCGGGAATCGACGCCGTTACCGATCAGCACGTAGCAACACGGCGCGCATTCGGTCATCCACGAGAAATCCTCGCTGCCCATCACGCCATCGGGCAACAGCGTGAGCGCGCCCTCGCCGGCCAGCGCCGCGATCGTCTCCACCGCGAGATCCGACGCCGCACGGTCGTTGTCCACGACACGCGAGATCGACTGGTATTCGATCTGCGCGGTCATCCCGAACGCCTGCGCCTGCGCGTCGACGATCCGGCGGATCCGCGCCTCGACTTCGTCGCGTGTGGTCGCGTCGAGCGCGCGCACGGACAACTGCAGCGTCGCCGTTTCCGGGATCACGTTCGGGGAGGTGCCCGCATGGAACGTGCCGACGGTCACGACGGCCGGCTTCAGCGGGTCGACGTTGCGGGAGACGATCGATTGCAGCGCGGTCACGATTTGCGCGCCCGCGACGATCGGGTCGCTCGCGAGCTGCGGCATCGCACCATGCCCGCCCTTGCCCGTCACGGTGATCGTCACCGAATCGGACGACGCCATCATCGGCCCGTAGCGCAACGCGAAATGGCCGACCGGCACGCCCGGCGCGTTGTGCAGCGCATACACGCGTTCGCACGGGAAACGTTCGAACAGACCGTCGTCGATCATCCGCTTTGCGCCGCCGAGCCCTTCCTCGGCCGGCTGGAAGATCACGTTGAGCGTGCCGTCGAAACGGCCCTGTTCGGCAAGGTAGTGGGCCGCGGCCAGCAAGATCGCCGTGTGGCCGTCGTGGCCGCACGCGTGCATCGTGCGCGCAACCGTGCTGGCATACGGCAGCCCCGTCGCCTCCTCGATCGGCAGCGCATCCATGTCGGCGCGCAGGCCGAGCGTGCGCACCGACGCGCCGCGCCGCAACTGGCCGACGACGCCGGTGCCGCCCACCCCCGTCGTCACGTCGTAGCCCCATGCGGTTAACTGTTCGGCGACGAGCTGCGCGGTGCGGGTCTCGGCGAAACCGAGTTCGGGATGGGCGTGGATATCGCGGCGGATAGCAACGAATCGGGACTCCGACTCGCGAATCGCCGCGAGTACGTGAGCAAGGTTCTGCGTCATGGATGGCTCCGTGGAATCGGCCGCCTCGCGACCGTCCCGGCCAAGCATAGAGACGCGTTTCGGGTCAAAAAACTCACGAATTTTGATGCGGATAACTTTTGGTAATATCTTCCGCATCATGAAAATCCATCAATTGCGCGCACTCGTCGCGGTCACGACGGCCGGCAGCATCAAGGCCGCGGCCAGGACCCTGCACGTCACGCAGCCGGCCATCAGCAAGGCGATCCAGGAACTGGAAAACGAGTTCGGCGTAACGCTCCTCGAGCGCAAACCGTGGGGCGTGGTGCCGACGCCGGAAGGCGACGCACTGCTCGGGCGCGCCCAGGCCGTCGTGCGCGAGCTCGAACGGGCGAGCGAGGACATGGCGCACATGAAGGGGCTGCGTGACGGGCGGCTCGTGATCGGCTTCACGCCGATCGTCGCGGTGACGGGCTTTGCGGAAGCCTACGCCGCCTTCCGCCGCCACTGGCCGAACGTCGAATGCGAACTTCGGGAACTGACGTTCAACCTGCTCACGGAACAGTTGCGCAATCGCACGCTCGATCTCGCGTTCGTTGCCGTCACGGGCCCCATTGCCGAGTCGGTCGACATCAGGGCGATCCGCACGTTCGACACCGCGTTCGTCACCCGCGAGAACGGGCGCTTCGCGGGCGCGACATCGCTCGAGGCGCTGCGTGACGCGGAATGGATCCACGCCGACGCAAGCGACAACTTCCCCACGTATATCCGCGACCTGCATGCGCATGCGGGCCTGCCCCCGCCGCGCTGCATCACGCGCTGCACGTCGTATGCGCTGTTCTACAGCCTGCTCATGACCAACGATGCGGTTTTCTCGTGGACCCGGCTGTCGCTCGCGGAAACCGTGTTCGGCCAGAAGCTGACGCCGCTGCCGTTGCCGATGTCGCCGCCACCGCTTCAGTTGTACCGGCTCACGCCGCCCGGCCTGCAACTGACGCGGCCCGCGTCCGACTTTCTGGCGCACGTGGAGGCCGCGTTCGCGTCGCTGCCGGCGACCGGAAGCCCGGCATTGCGCTGACACCCGGTCGCGCCACCTGCACCGCGACTCGCCGGGACTGCGTCAGCCCGGGACGCGCATCCGCATGAACACGCGCAGTGTCTCGTCGAGCCCGAGCGACACGTGGTGCGCGCGGATCGCACGCAGCGTGTCGTCGAGCGTGGCGTCGTCGACGATGCTGAAACCCAGGCGCGCGTAATACGGCGCATTCCACGGCGCCTCGCGAAACGTCGACAGCACGACCTCCGCGATCCCTTCCTGCGCCGCCCGCGCCGTCACCTGTTCGATCAGGCGCGCGCCGATCCGCTGCCCGGCATGCGACGGCGCGACATCCAGCTCTTCCAGATAAAGCCGCCGCGCATCGAGCAGCCGGTAGAACGCAAACCCGACGCACGTACCCCGCGGATCGATCGCGACATACGCGCGGCCGTCGTCGATACGGACGAGCACGGCCGCCGCATCGGTCGGCTCGGCGTCGGCGATATGGGTCATGCCGATTTCTCGAAACCGCTGCGCGGCGGCGACTTCGACGGCGGCCATTGCGGCCGCGTCTTCCCGCGTGGCGGGACGGATCAGGATCGATGCAGTCATGACGGCAATTCAGGCAGGCAGTCTGGAACGGTCGTCACTATAATCGAAACCTCATACGTTTCGAACGCCCCCACCCACGAGGTTCGTCATGACGTTGTCCGCGCTCGCCGTCTTCGCTGTCACCCTGCTCGTCACCGCCGGCACCCCCGGGCCGAGCGTCGCCGCGCTGGTCGCGCGCGTCCTGACGAACGGCGTGCGGGACGTGCTGCCGTTCCTCGCCGCCATGTGGCTCGGCGAAGCGTTGTGGCTCACGCTCGCGGTCGCGGGGCTGTCCGCGTTCGCGCACACGTTCGCGGCCGGCCTGATCGTGCTGAAGCTGCTCGGCGTCGCGTACCTGCTGTTCCTCGCGTGGAAGATGTGGACCGCGCCGACCGAAGCAGGCGCCGACGACCTGCCGCGCGGCCAGTCGCCGTGGCGCATGTTCGTCGCAGGCATGCTCGTCACGCTCGGCAATCCGAAGATCATGGTGTTCTATCTCGCGCTGCTGCCGACCATCGTCGATCTCACGCACGTCGGCGTGACCGCATGGGCCGAGCTGATCGGCACGATGCTCGCGGTCCTGATCCTCGCCGACTGCTTCTGGTCGCTGCTGGCGTCACGCGCACGGGCGTTCCTGACGTCGGCGCGCGCCAAGCGGGTCGCCAACCGCACGAGCGCGACCGCGATGGCCGGTGCGGCGGTGATGATCGCAACGCGCTGAGCGCATCTGTCCGGCGCACGTCGCGCCGCGCCCGCTCCACTGCCCGGGGAATCGACATGAAAACCTGGCTTTCGGCTGTCCTGCTCTGCCTGTCCGCCACGGTCGCGCACGCGGCCGGCATCAAGTTCGTCACGATCCCGGCCGACGCAGCCGGCCCCGAACTGCGCGCGGCCATCTGGACACCGTGCGCAGCTCCCGCGCAATCGCTCACGATCGGCCCGTTCCTGCTGAAAGGGCAACGCAACTGCCCTACCGTCGGCGACAAGCTGCCGCTCGTCGTGATCTCGCACGGCCACGCCGGCACGTACTTCGGGCATCACGATCTCGCCGAAACGCTCGCCGACGCGGGCTACGTCGTCGCGGCGATCAACCATCCCGGCGACACGCATACCGACATGAGCCGCGCGGCCGACCTGAGGGAGCTGGTCGAGCGGCCGGACGACATCAAGCGACTGGTCGACTACATGCTGGCCAACGGGCCCGACGCCGCGCATATCGATCCGGCGCGGATCGGCTTCTTCGGCTTCTCGCGCGGCGGCTACACGGGCCTCGTGCTGGCCGGCGCCAATCCGGATTTCGTGCACGCGCACGTGGCCTGCCCGGATCCGACCTGGCTGATCTGCAAGCAGATCCGCGACCATGACCTGCCGCGCCAACCGCTGACGCACGATCCGCGGATCAAGGCCTACGTGATCGCCGATCCGATGAACGAATTCCCGAGCGCCGATACGCTGAAGAACGTGCACGCGCCGATCCAGCTGTGGGGCTCCGAAGCGGGTGGCGACGGCGTGGAGCCGGAAACGGTCCCCGCGCTGGCCGACATGCTGCCGCAACGACCGGAATTCCACGTCGTGCCGAATTCCGCGCATTTCGCGTTTCTCGCGCCGTGCCCCGAACAGCTGGCGCGCGTCTCGCCTGAAGTCTGTACCGATGCGAAGGGATTCGATCGCGCGGCCTTCCACGAAACGCTCGACGCGAAGGCGCTCGCATTCTTCAGCGCCAATCTTCGCTAATCCCCGCTAGCAGCGAAACGTCTTGCGCCACACACCCTGCTCCGGCGCATGGTCGTTGCACGCGATCAGCGCGCGCACCAGCGCCCAGTCGTCGTCATCGCAGAAGTCGAGCAGCATCGCGCCATACGGGCCGGGCTGCTCGCGCAGCCGTGCAGCCAGCCGCGCATGAATGCCCCGCACCCTGCCGTCGCCGTGCGCGACCACCGACGGATTCGCGCCCATTCCGGTCCCGCTGCAGAAGTTGATCGCCCAGCGGCCGCTGTCCGGCAACGGCAGGTCCGTCAGCAGCGCATCGATCGCACGCCACTTCCAGCCGATCGACGCGGCCACCGGCACGCGATATTCGTCCTGGATCACGAATGCGCCATCGGGGTGATCGATCGTGAACGTCGCGTTGTCGGGCCACGCGGTCAGGTCGATGCCGAGCGGCCGGCTGCTGCGAAAGCGGCGCAGCAGTACGATTGCACCGCGCACGTCGCCGAGCGCGGGCAGCGTGCCGCCGGCATGCCAGCGCAGCCGCGGATGCCGCGCGCGATGCGCGTCGAACGTCGCATCGAAACTGCGCGTACACGCGTGCGCCGGCCATTCATCCTTCACCGACATCACGATGCATTCGCGCGGATGCGCGTCGAGAAAGCGCGCGCAGGTTGCCAGCACGTCGTCGAACGTCATGCCGAGCGCGATGCCGCCGTGATGGATGTCGAACGCATCGCGCACGTGCCGGCAGCGGATGTCGAGCAGCCGCACGCCATGCGCGAGCTGGGCATCGAGCGGCACACGCTGGGTGCGCACGAGTAAATCGTCGACGGTATACGCACAGGTGTCATGGCTGCCCGGTAGGGTCAGCGTATGCAGCAGCCGCGCATCGTCGAGCGCCGACATCCAGTCGGCGAGCGGCATGCACGTATCGTGGCTCGAAGGGATCATGAATCGATGAATGACAAGGAAAGAAAGCCGTGGGTCACGGCATCGGATGTCGCAGCGCGCGCCGGCGTGTCGCGCTCCGCGGTGTCGCGTGCATTCTCGCCGACGGCGAGCATCGCCCCGCAGACGCGTGAGCGCGTGATGGTCGCCGCGCGCGCGCTCGGCTATCAGGTCAACCTGATCGCGCGCGACATGATCACGCAGCGCAGCAGCATGATCGGCGTCGTGACGGCCGGGTTCGAGAATCCGTTTCGCGCGCGGCTGCTGTCGGACCTGATGGCCGCGCTCGGGCAGCGCGCGCTGACGCCGCTCGTGACCAACGCGGAAGATCCGCGCCAGGTCCGCCAATCGCTCGAACAGTTGCTCAGCTACCGGATCGCGGGCCTCGTGATGACGTCCGCGTCGCCGCCGCTGTCGGTCGCGCAGCAGTATCTCGAACACCGGATCCCGGTCGTGATGATCAATCGCGAGGCGAACCTGCCGGGCGCGGACATCGTCGTCAGCGACAACGCGGCCGGCGCCGTCCATGCGGCGCAGCGGCTCGTGCGGGCCGGCGCGCGCCGGCTTGCGTTCGTCGGACCGCGCAGTGCGAGCTACAGCGCGCAGTCGCGCGCTACCGCGTTCGAGCACGCGATCGGGCGCGGTGACGCGTTCGATGCAACGCTCGCGCACGTGCTCGACACGCCATCCGATACGCATGCAAGCGGCGTCGAAGCCGCACGGCACCTGTTCGCGAACGGCAAGCGTCCCGACGGTGTGTTCTGCTCGTCGGACCTGCTCGCGCTCGGCGTGATCGACGTCGCGCGCAGCGAATTCGGGTTGCGCGTGCCGGACGACGTGCGCGTGATCGGCTTCGACGACATCCCGGCCGCCGAATACGACGCCTATCGGCTCACCACGCTCCGACAGGACACGCGCGGCCTCGCGCACGCGGCAGTCGAGCTGCTCGCCGACCGGATGCAGACGTTCGACGGCCCGTCGCGCACCCGCATCGTGCCGGTCACGCAGGTGGTGCGGGCCAGTTGCGCGTGAGCGTGACTCAGTGAAATCGGGCGCGGCGTCGCCGCGCGTCACTTCAGCCCGCCCGCGAATCCGCGCAACAGGTAGCGCTGCACATAGCCGGCCACGGCCAGCGTGGGCAGCGACGCCATCAACCCGGCGCTCATCAGGTCGCCCCAGTCGATACCGTTCTCCGTCACGTAGCCGGCAATCGCGAGCGGCAGCGTGAAGCGGCTCGGCGTCGACACGAACAGCAGCGCGATCAGGAATTCGTTCCACGCGGCGATGAACACGAAGATCGCGGTCGCGATCAGCCCCGGCGCGCACAACGGCAACACGATCTGCACGAGCCGGCGCGCGAGCCCTGCGCCGTCGATACAGGCGGCTTCCTCGTACTCGATCGGCACGTCGCGCACGAACGCGAGCAGCATCCAGATCGCCATCGGCAGCGCGTAGATCTGGTACGCGAGCATCAGGCCGAGCGTCGAATCGAGCAGGTGCAGCCGCTTCGCGAGCGCGAATAGCGGCACCGCGATCGTGATCGGCGGCATCAGCTTCAACGCGAGCACGAGCACCAGGAACAGCAGGTCGAGCCGCGCCGGAAACCGCAGCCGCACGAGCGCGTACGCGGCCGGAAACGCGAGCGCCAGCGCGAGCAGCGTCGTGCCGAAGCCGACCAGCAGCGAATTGAACAGCGGCGCGCCGATGCCGTTGGACCAGACCGACGCGAAATGCTCGAAGGTCGGCGCGGCCGGCCAGATCCGCAACGGATGATCGAGGCGTTCGAGCGTCGGCATGAACGCCGCGCCGGCCATCCACAGGCACGGCAGCAGCAACAGCGCGAGCGCGGCGATGCGCAGTGCCCACGGCATCGCGCGACCGAATGCGGCGCCCATGCGTGCGCCCGTGATGCCTGCGGGTTGCGCCGTCATGCGCGCCGCTTGCGAACCGTCTGCCATACGTACCCCGAGACCAGCAGCGCGGACGCCGCGAGCATCAGCACCGACGCGGCACTCGCCGGCCCGACGTTGAAGAAGCGGAAGCCCGTGTCGTAGATATAAGTCGACAGCGTCTGCGTCGCGTTGCCGGGGCCGCCGCCCGTCAGCGCATAGACCTTGTCGAACAGCTTGAACGTGTCGATCGAGCGCAGCAGCATGGCGAGGCCGATCTGCGGCGCCGCGAGCGGCAGCGTGATGTCGCGCAGGCACTGCCACTCGCTCGCGCCGTCGGTGCGCGCGGCTTCGTACAGTTCCTGCGGAATCGACTGCAGCCCGGCGAGCACGATCAGGAACGCCATCGGCGTCCACTGCCACACGTCGACGAGCGCGAGCGACCACAGCGCGAGATGCGGATCGGACAGCCAGCGCACGCCTTCGATGCCGAACACGGCGAGCAGTGAGTTCAGGAAGCCGTCGAAATTCAGCCAGTTGCGCCAGATCGCCGAGCACACGAGCGTGGACAGCATCATCGGCAGGATCGCGAGCGGCAGCGCGATGCGCCGGCCCGGAAACGCGCGCACGAACAGCAGCGCGAGGCCGAAGCCCAGCGCGACTTCGGCGAGCGATGCCACGATCGTGAAGCGCAGCGTATTGCCGAAGCCGGCCGTGAACGCGTCGTCGCCGAGCACCGCGCGATAGTTCGCGAGCCCGGCGAATGCGCGGCGGCCGGCCGAGTAGTCGACCTGGCAGAACGAGTCGATCAGCACCTGCGCGACCGGATACAGCGCGAGCGCGGCGAGCACCAGCAGCGCGGGCCCGAGCAGCGCGACGAACGGCAGGCTGCGGCCGAAGGCTTTCATGCGCTGATTCCCGGCGATAGTTCGAGACGAGCCGTCACTTGCCGGCCGCGGCCGTCGCCTGCGCGATCTTCTGCTGCGCCTGGCGCAGCGCGGCGTCGGGTGCGGCCTGCCCGGTCAGCGCGAGTTGCAGCTGGTCGCCGAGAATGCTCTCGACTTGCTGCCAGTCCTTCACGCGCGGCCGCGCACGGCCGGCTTCGAGCGCCTTCAGCTGATCCGGATACCAGCGGTACTGGCGCACCAGCGCCGGATCGTTGAACACGCTGCGGCGGGTCGGAGGAATGCCGATGCCGGCAAGGCGCGTCTGCGTGTCGCGCGCGGTCAGGTAAGCCAGGAAATCCTGCGCGAGCTTCGCGTGCGGCGCGTCCTTCGGAATGCCCATCTGCCAGATGCCGAGCATCGGCGCCGGGCCCGCGGTCTGCCCCGGCGGCGGCTGCAGCGCGATCTGGCCGACCACGCGCGACTGCTTCGGATCGTCGAGCGCCGGCACCCACGCCGGCCACACCTCGATCGACTGCGCGGCCGTGCCGCGCTGCAGCGCATCGCGTACTTCCGCCGCGCCGTACACGTCGACATCCTTCGGCGCCGACGCCTTCAGCGCGAGGAAGGTCTTCAGCGCGGCCTGCGCCTCGCGCGAATCGATCGTCACGTTGCCGGCATGGTCGAACACGTCGCCGCCGTAGGCCCACAGGATCGGCAGGAAGCCCGTCACGACCGGGTTGCCCTTCGTGCCGCGGAACACGACGCCCGACACGCTCTTGTCCGCGCCGCCGACGGTCTGCGCGATCTTCAGCACGTCGTCCCAGTTACGCGGCGGCTGCAGCTTGTACTTCGCGAGCAGGTCCTTGCGGTACGCGAACATCTCGACGTTGCCGACGATCGGCAGCGCGTACAGCGCGCCGGCCGCGTTGCGGCCGAGCGCGACGGTGGACGGCACGAGATCGGCATCCGCGAGTGACGCGGGCAGCGGCTTCAGCCAGCCGTTGCCGATGAATTCGGGCGCCCACGTGTCGTCCATCATCACGAGGTCGTATGCGCCGGTGCCTTCGCGCATCGACAGCTTGAGCTTCTGGTACAGGTTCGCGTTCGGCAGCTTGAGCAGCTCGATTTCGGTGCCCGGGTGCAGTTTGTTGAAACCGGCGACGGCGTCGGCCAGCCCCTTTCCGTAGATGTCGTCGCGGCCTGCGATGACGAGATCCGCGGCAACGGCGTGCGTGGCGGCGAAGGACAGCGCAAGGGCGGCGGACAGCGCGCGCAGGCGGCTCAGCAGGGTCATGTGGTCTCTCTCGATCGGCGTTTGTAGCGGGACAACCATTCGTTGCACACGTGTGCAACGCGGGCGACACGTCGGGTCGCCTGAAGCGTCGCCATTGTTCACGTCGACCGTGAAGGTATTGTGGCAAGCGGCAAGCCGGGCAATCCGGGACACGCGAAGGTGCGCCGGACAGAACGATCCGGCACCTGATGAAAATGGCGGGAAAACCGCTCCCGACCTTCCACGCCATGGCTCGCGATATTGGGTTTCCATCAATCTCGCCCGTTCAGTCAAGCATACGGGCGATTTTTTCAAGCATCGCTTTCCATCGATGGACTGGCGCCAGCGCCGCAGACGGTCAGAAGTTCACGCGAATCCCGGCCATCACCGCCAGTTGCCGGCTCGAGTTGCTGTTCGCGAGCACCGGGATCTGCGCGTAGTTCACCGCGTTGCCGTCCGCGTCGGTGCCGAGCCCCTTCCCGCTCGCGATCTGGCCGATCGCGACCGCATACAGCGCCGTGCGCTTCGACAGGCTGTAGTTCGTGCCGACGTTCACCTGGTGGAACCGCGTCGTGCCGCGCCCGTCGGTATGCGCGGCGTTGAAGATATAGGCCACGCCGCCCTGCAGCGCCGGCGTGAACATGTAGGTGGCGTTCAATTCGCCGATGTCGAACGTGAACGCCTGCGTGCGCGGCTGCGCGGTGGTCGAGAAATAGCGGCTGTCGCCGAGGCGCGTATGCGTGTAGGTGAGCGCGATCGTCGCATCGCCGAACGTGACCGATCCGCCCGCACCGAACGCGCGCATCGAGCCGGCGTCCTGCAGCAGGCAGTACATCGCGCCCGGGTTGCTGCACGCGAAATCGCCGATATAGCCGCTCGCGCCGCCGAGCGCCGCGTCGAGCGGCTGGTGCAGGTCGAGGTAGCCGACCGAGAACGCGACCGGCGCACGCGTGTACGTCGCGGCCACCGCATAGCCGCGCTTCGCGGAGAAGTCGCCAGCCTGCCCGCCGAAGCTGAACGTGCCGCCGAACGTGAGGCCGTTGAAATCGGCGCTGGTGAACTTCACCGCGTTGTTGAAGTTGAATGCGGCGTTCAGGTTGTCGACGTCGCCGAGGTGCGAGCCGTACGGTGTCGCCCAGTTGTTGCTCGACACGTACGCGCCGAGCATGTCGGTGTACGAGTCGTATTGACGGCCAAGGCCGAGCGTGCCGATTCCGTCCTGGCGCAGCCCGACCCACGCCTGCCGGCTGAAGGCCGTGCCGCCCTGCAGCGCCTGCCCGTTCGCCGACAGGAACTGCTGCTCGAGCGTGAACACCGCATTGAGCCCGCCGCCGAGCGGCTCGGCGCCCTGGAAGCCGAAGCGCGACGGCACGAGGTTGCCGCCGCCCATCTGCCACGCATGGCCGCCGCCGGTGCTGCCGTCGGCGCGCGTGAACTGCTGGTTCGTCGAGTAGATGATGCCGGTGTCCACGGTGCCGTACAGCGTCACGCTGCCCGTGGTCTGCGCGTGTGCGTGCATGCAACCCAGCGTCGCCGCAGCCGCGGCCAGTCGTCGTCCGATCTTCATGTCCCGCCCCTCTGTTGTCATCGATTCGCAGTGCAGATCGATGGGGTTATCGATATGGGTGACAGGACTCTATCCAGCGAAAATTCAGGACCTCTATCGCAAATCGGCAAACAGTCGCACGCGTTGCCCGCGACCGTGCCCAACAGCGCCGTTGCGGCGCGCGTGCGTCATTCGGGGCGCGTTGTCTGCGACGGCAGCTCGCCGAACAGGTCGCGATACTCGCGCGCGAAATAGCCGAGGTGCGTGAAACCCCAGCTCGCGGCGGCCTCGCCGACGCCGAGCTGCTGCACGGACGTCGTCCGCAGCATGCGGCGCACCGCGTTCAGCCGGATCGTGCGCAGATAGCCGACCGGCGTGACGTCGGCTACGCGTTGAAAACTCGTTTGCAGCGTGCGGCGGCTGCAGCGCAGCGCGCGGCACAGTTCGAGCACGGTGACGGGTTCTTCTGGCCGGTCGCGCAGATGCTTCTCGCAACGGCTCACGATGTCGCTGTAGGTGGCGTGCGTGATGTCGCGGCGCTCGACGCCGATGCCCTGCTCGAGCGCGTCGAGGAACATGCCGAGCATCGCGTCGCGGAACATCTTGCGGGTGGCCGCGTATTCGAGGTGGCCCGGATTGCGCTGCGCGTCGTCGATCAGCGCCGACAGCCGTACGCCGAGCGCGACGCCCTGCTCGTCGGACAGCCGCGTCACGTGGCGCAGCTTGCGTGCGCCGGATGCGCCGAATTCGGCTTCGCACAGCTCGTCGACCATGTCGGACGCCGCGCTGATCCCGACGAGCCCCATCCCTTCCGGCGTGTGGAATTCGAAATCCTCGCCGGCGCGCAGCGCGAGCAGCGCATAGCCGTCGACGGGCTGGCCCTGGAACGTGCCGGCGAGCGGCACGGACAGCGGCACCGCGAGCGACGTGCGCCCGGCCGGCGCGAGCCCGGTTTGCGCGACGCGCCGGTTGGTCGTTTCGCGGAAGAAGTGGAAATCGTCGTACAGCACCTGCGTGACGGTGCCCTTGAAGCGGCCCGGCGTCATCTGGCGGTAGACCTGATGCCAGCCCGCGATCGCGAGCCCGTGATCGTGCACGTCTTCGTGTGAGCGTGACTGGAACAGCATCGGCATCTCCGGTAAAACCCCTAAACGCGGCCGCCGGGCTCCCCCGGCGCGCAACGCCACAGCTTACCCGTGCAAAATCCTGCGTAGTGCGGTTTCGAACGCAAGACAGGCCGCCGACAGCGCGGCGGCCTGCTCGCCCGTCAGGCGGACGTAGCGGCGGAACGACGGCATCCGGTTCACGACCTCGCTGCCGCCGAACGGCACGATCGCGAGCGTCCAGCGGCCATCGTGCGCGTCGATCGTGCAATCGGTCAGGTGCAGCGGCCGCAGCGCGTCGGCCAGCGACGGCTCTGCCACCAGCGCGGCCAGCGTGTCGACAAATCCGGGGTCACATCCCGGCACGGCCACCGCGTCGATACCCGTGCTGCGCAGCCAGCCGGTCTGGCGCACGCGCGCGCTGCCCTGCACGGCCGGGCCGCACACGGTGGCCGCCACCTTCACGCTGACCGTATGCATCAGGAACTGGCGGTCGACCCGCTCTTCCATGCTCACGCGCACGCCGTTCGGCAGCCGGGCCGTCAGACCACCGGCCCCGTCGGCATCGCGCTCGGCGCGCAGGTCGGCCAGCACGCGCGCGGCGATCGCACCGGGTCGATGGCCGGGCGGCGGCGCATCGGGCGCCGCGCGCCAGCGGGTGAGTGCGAGCTTCACGATGCGACGTGCTCGTTGCGCAGCACTTCCTCGACCGGCACCGGCTTGAACGGATGCTGGCGCTGCACGACGAGCGTCCAGAACAGTGCGTACAGCGCGGTAAGCCCGAGCATCGCGCCGAACGGCACGTAGATGTCGCGCGCGTTCATGCCTGGCGGCGTGATGTACCAGATCGCCAGGACGATGCCGACGCTCGACACGATCTGCGGCAGCGGGAACAGCGGCGAACGGTACGGGCGCGGCAGGTCCGGGCGGCGAATCCGCAGCATCACGACCGACGCGGTGACGAGCAGGTACGCGGTGCCCCACGCGCAGGTCGCGGCCAGCACGAGGTGCAGGATGCTGTCGAGATTGCCGTTGATCAGCCACGCGTGGAAGATCGGCACGATCGCCGCGGCAACGATGCCGACCACCGGCGTCTTGAAGCGCGGATGCAGGTACGCGAAGCAGCGCGGCAGCGCCCCGTCGATCGCCATCCCGTACAGGATGCGCGGCAGCCCGGCCATCAGCGTGTTGATCGTCGCGGCGCCCGCGCACAGGAACGCGATGCCGAACCAGATGCGGCCGAAGGGCCCGAGCACCTGCAGCGCGAACGCGGGAATCGCGCCCGGTGTGTCGAGCAGGTGCGTGAGGCCGTCGGGGCTCACCGGCACGTTCGCGACCTGGCGGCGGATCGCCGCGCCGTACAGGAACATGCAGATCGCGACGCCGACGAGGCCCAGCGCCATCGCGCGCGGGATCGTCTTGCCCGGCGACTTCATTTCCGGCGCGAGCGGCGTGACGAACTCGCAGCCGACGAACATGAACATCGCCATCCCGACCAGCGACAGCACGGCCGGAATCGACGTGCCGACTTCCGAGCCGCCAAACCAGCCGTCGAGGTGCACGGCCGGCGCGGCCGCGAGCCCGAGAATCCCGAAGATCATCAGCGACAGCCACATGCCGGCCGTCAGCACGATCTCGAGCTTGCTGAACACCTTGATGCCGATGATGTTGGTGATCGCGAACGTGACGACGAGGCCGACACCGACGAGCCACGAGCTGTTGTGCTTCTCGAACGCGGCATTCAGCGATTCGAAGTTGACGAGCGCCATGATGCCGCTCAGGATCGTCTCCGCCGTGCCGGCGAACACGTGCACGAGGAAATACGCGGAGATCGTGCCGGTGATCGCCCAGAAGCGGCCGAGCCCGCACGACAGGTAATCGTAAACCGAGCCGGCCGTGGGCAGCATCGCGGCGGCTTCGGAGAAGGTCGTCGCCTGCGCCTGCATCATCACGAACGCGATGATCATCGCGACCGCGAACGCCCAGCCGCCCATTCCGAAGCCCGACGTCGCGGTGAGAATCACCGGGCTTGCCATGATGAGGCCGACGGCGCTCGCCAGCGCGGTCGGAAAACCGACCGCACCCGCCTTCAGCGCCGTGCCGCCGCCCGCTTCAGCCGGCGTGCCGCCGGGCGTATCGCCCGCTGCGCCGGTAACTCCAGACCATCCCGACATCCTTGTCTCCTTCCTGTGTCGACCCCGGCCGCCGCTTCGTCGGCGGCCGGGGTTCCATGGCTATGCGGTCGGCCCGGAGCGGCGCTCAAGCGCTTCGATTCCCGGGCCCCTTGTCGATCACAACTCGATCCGATGTCGAAAAAATACGCAGGCAAAATAATCCGGTCATAGCGCAAATCGGCAAACCGGCGGCAGCCGCGCTGCCCGCCGCCGGCGTGCCGTCACGCGATCACGCCATCACGCGAACGGCACGGCCTCGAAGCCCGCCGCCAGAGCGTCGACGATCCGGTCGAGCTGCTCGCGCTGGATCACGAGCGGCGGCGACAGGATGATCTTCGTGCCGACCGGGCGCACCAGCACGCCGTTCTCGCGCGCGACTTCCGCGACCGCGTTCGCATAGCCGGACAGCGGGTCGATCGGCTCGCGCGTGTCCTTGTTCGCAACCAGGTCGAGCGCGAGCATCAGCCCCTTGCCGCGCACCTCGCCAACTGCCGCGAAGCGTTCCGCGAACGGCTTCAGCGCTTCGAGCAGATACGCGCCCTGCTTCGCCGCGTTCGCCGGCAGGTCTTCCTTCACGACGATGTCGAGGCTCGCGATCGCGGCCGCGCAGGCGACCGGGTGGCCCGCGTACGTATAGCCGTGCATGATCGCGCCGCCGAAATCGGCGTTCGCGGCGAACGCGTCCTCGATCCGCGCGTTCACGACCGTCGCGCCGAGCGGCACGTAGCCCGACGAGATCCCCTTCGCGAGACACATGATGTCCGGGCGCACGCCCCAGCCGCGGCTGCCGAACATGCTGCCGCTGCGGCCGAAGCCCGTCACGACCTCGTCGGCGATCAGCAGCACGCCGTAACGGTCGCACACCTCGCGCACGAGCGGCCAGTAGTTGGCCGGCGGCACGATCACGCCGCCCGCGCCCTGGATCGGCTCCGCGATGAACGCGGCGACCGTGTCGGGGCTCTGGAACTGGATCTCGCGCTCCAGCATTTCCGCGCAGATCCGGCCGAGTTCCTCCGGATCCTGCGTGAACGGGTTGCGGTACAGCCACGGCGTCTCGACGTGGAAGCAACCCGGCAGGTTCGGCTCGTAGTTGCGGCGGAACACCGTGTTGCCGTTCACCGACGCACCGCCGAAGTGCGTGCCGTGATAGCCCTGCTTCAGCGAGATGAACTTGGTGCGGTCGGCCTGGCCGCGCACCTTCCAGTATTGGCGCGCAATTTTCAGCGCGGTCTCGATCGAATCGGAGCCGCCCGAGCTGTACAGCACGCGACGCATGCCTTCCGGCTCGAGCATGTCGATCACCTTCTTCGACAGCTCTTCCGCGCGCGGATGCGAAATGCCGTCGAACAGCTGGAAGTATTCGAGTTCGTCGAGCTGGCGCACGATCGCGTCCTTCACTTCCTGGCGGTTGTGGCCGACGTTCACGTTCCACAGGCCCGCGACGCCGTCGACGAGTTTCCGCCCCTCTTCATCGAACACATAGCAGCCGTCGCCGCGCACGATGCGGATCGGCTTGCGTTGCTTCATCTCGTTCGGGTGCACCATCGGATGCCAGAATTTCGCTTCGTTGTAGCTCATTGCAGTCTCCACTGTCGGATCGTTTGAACCTCGTTGGCCGAGGTCCGAGGTTTTCGTCGTTGGCGCCGCGCGTCAGTGCGCGATGCAGACGGATTTGGTTTCGGTGAAGCCTTCGATCGCGTACTGGCCGAATTCGCGGCCGATGCCCGATTGCTTGTAGCCGCCGAACGGCATCGACGGGTCGAGCGGGATATGGCAGTTCACCCACACGGTGCCGGCCTCGATCTGCGGCACGAGGTTCATCACGCGCTTCAGGTCGTTGCTCCAGATGCTCGCGGCGAGGCCGTACGGCGACGCGTTCGCGAGGCGCACCGCATCGGCCGCGTCGTCGAACGGCACGACGACGATCACCGGGCCGAACACTTCGTCGCGCACGATCGCGCTGTCCGGATGCGGATCGGCGATCACCGCCGGCTTCACGTAGTAGCCGGGCAGGTCGTCGGCCGGCGTGCCGCCCGCGAGGAACGTCAGGCCCGCGCGGCGCGCGCCTTCGATGTGCTGGACGACCTTGTCGCGATGGTGCGCGGAAACCAGCGGGTTGATCTGCGCGGTCGTGTCGAGGCCCGCGCCGAGTTTCATCGATTGCGCGACGCCCGCGAGGCCATCCGCAAGCTGCGCGAACTTGCTGCGGTGCACATAGATGCGCGATGCGGCCGCGCACACCTGCCCCTGGTTGAAGAACGCGCCGGCGGCGACGCCATCGAGCGCCTGTGCAACGTCGATGTCGTCGAGCATCACGATCGGGTTCTTGCCGCCGAGCTCGAGCGAGAAGCGCGTCATGTTCTGCACGGCCGCCGCGCCGACCAGCTTGCCGGTCGCGGTCGAGCCCGTGAACGAGATCTTCGCGATCGACGGGTGGCTCGCGAGTGCGGCACCGCACACGCGGCCGCCGGTGACGACGTTGAACACGCCGGGCGGCACGCCGGCTTCGAGCGCAAGTTCGGCCAGGCGCAGCGCGGTGAGCGGCGTTTCCGGCGACGGCTTCAGCACGATCGTGCAGCCGGCCGCGAGCGCCGGGATCAGCTTCCACACCGCGATCATCAGCGGGAAATTCCACGGCACGATCGCGGCGACCACGCCGACCGGCTCCTTGCGCGTATAGGCCGTATAGCGCGCGCCGGGCGGAAACGGGATCGACACGTCGAGCGTCTGGCCGGTGATCTTGGTCGCCCAGCCGGCCATGTAGCGCACGTATTCGACGCTTGCGCCGACCTCGATCGCGCGCGACACGTGGATCGACTTGCCCTGGTTCAGCGTTTCGAGCTGCGCGAGCGTTTCGGCGTCGCGCTCGATCAGGTCGGCGAGTTTCAGCAGGATGCGTTCGCGGTCGGCCGGGCGCAGGCCGCTCCACACCCGGGTGTCGAATGCGTGCTTCGCACTGGCGACCGCGCGATCGACGTCGCGCTCGTCGGCGTCCGCGACCGTCGCAAGCCGCTCGCCCGTCGCGGGGTCGTACACGTCGAGCCGCGCGGCCGCGTGGGCGGGCTGCATTTCACCGTCGATGAAGAGGCCGAAGTCGCGCGCAACGAAGGTGCGCACGGTGTCGCTGACGGCGACGAAATTCGTGGTGCTCATGGGCGTCTCGAGGATTGTCGTGGCTGGACCGCGTGCGCACGGGCACGCGGGCGTCGTTCCACTGTATCGACGAGGGTTCGCGCCCGGTGAGCGCAAATTGGCAGCGCGTGGGCGCCGAGGGGGGCGGGTTCGAACCCCGCGGGGGCGGGTCGAATGCCGAGACCGGAAGCCGGCTCGGTATCGCGCGGGCAGACAGGCCGGCCTGTTCGACCGGCGCGGGCATGCTCGTGCCGGTACCGGGCCGATGCCCGGTCATTGCCATGCTAGTTTCTGAAGCCGTGCCCCATCGACGCCAGGAAGTCGTACGCCTGGTAATCCAGCCAGTAGATGCCGAGCGCCAACGGAATCAGGAAGTACAGCGAATCGTATATCCCGCTTCTCACGGTCCTGACGATGAAAATCGGCAGTGCAACGCTCAAGGCGACGACCACAAGCGAAACTGCAATGATCGTGACGTCCATGTTCCCGGCCCCTGGTTGTTATCGAAACGACGATCGCGCATGGTACTGCACGACGGCAAGGGCTCGCGAGCCGGACGATTGCGGCGGCAGCGCGCCAGCCGGTGCGGTGCGGTGCGGTTCGGTGCGGTTCGGTTCGGTTCGGTTCGGTTCGGTTCGGCAGGTCGGGCTTGCGAGATGGGTGCTTGGCACGGGCTTCTTGCCGGTCAGCCACTGACATCGAGGCAGCCCGCAGGCCCGACCAGTTCGTTTTCCTTCGCATTGCCCGACGTGAACAGGCAGAAATTCGTGCCGATTTCACTGCCGAATTCCATCAGGAAATCCAGTCGGCCGTCGCGATCGAGGTCGCCCGCCCAGATCAGTGTCACGCGAAACGGCGGCGTGTCGCCGCCGAAATCATGCAGGACCGACCGCTTACCCCCGCCTTCGGCAATCACCGCGCCGGATGCGGTGTAGCGCAACGCGTACCGGCGGCCTTGAAACGCGAAACGCAGCGGTTCGCGGCCTGGCTCGATCACCCTTCCGCCGTTCCGGAACGCCAGGTTCGCCGCTTCGACCCGGCCCTGCGTGAGCGATTTGCAACGCAACAGCGCGACGGCCTTTTTCACGTCGGGCGTGACGTCGACGACTGCGCCATCCGGTTGCGCCGGTGTGAGCCGGATGCGTGCCGGCGCAAGGTTCCAGCGATTGCCGCTGGGCGCCAGCGCGAGCCATCCGTCGCCGAGATCGGTACCAGCATCGCCGACGTCATCGGCCAGCATCCGGGTCGGTTGCAGCACGGAGCACGAATCGGGTTCGCCCTCTTGCGCGAACGCCGTCGAGGCCGTGGAGGCCCCCAGCAACACGAGCAGCGCGGCCAGCAACGCTTTGGCTTGGGTATTCATGAATCGGCAATCGCGAAAGGTTCGAATTCCGGATCGCAATTATCCGATGAATTACAGGAACAGCGCCCCGACCAGTTCCGTGCGGTTCGACACGCCGAGCTTGCGGTACATGCGCATCAGGTGCGTCTTGACGGTCGGCTGGCCGAGCGCGAGATCGCGGGCGATCTCCTTGTTCGAGCGGCCGTCGCGTACGAGGCGCGCGATCTGCTCCTCGCGGTAGGTCAGCCGCTCCTCGCAGCTGATCCGGTGGATCCCGCTCCGCACACGCAACAGCGGGCTCAGCGCGGCTTCGGCCACGGGCTGCAACCGCGCGAGCGCATCGATCTCCCCGGGCGCGAACCGCCCGGCCGTGCTGTTGCCGGCCGCGCCGCCGCCCGTGTCGCCCGCCCCGAAGCGCAGCAGCGAGAACGCGCCGACCGTCCGGCCCGCGTCACGCAGCCAGATCTCGACGACGTCGGCCACGTCGTGCCGCTGCAGGAAACGGGTCCAGTACGCGGACGCATCGCGCCTTTCATCAGGCAATTGGGACGCGAGCGTGACGACCGCGCGTTCGCCTGCCGCGCAGCGCGACGGATGCAGCGGATCGAGCATCCGGTAGCGCGCGACATAGGTGCGATGCATCGATTCCGGCATTCCGAACAGCTCGAAATCGGCCGGTTCGCCGCTCTGGTCGAGCCGGTAGAACACGATCGCGGACGGGCTCGCGAACGCGTCGAACGCGTCCACGCACGCGCGCAGCGCGCGCTGCCAGTCGGCGGCGGCCGGGTCGGCGGAAACGGAGGAAGTCGGCATGGTGGAATCGGCTGGCAGGCGAACGGATCGAAGATCGAAGTTCGGGCCAGCCTACCGGCGCCGAAAAGCGCCGGTGAGCACAAATCGGCAAATCGTCCCGGCCCGGCCGGCATGGGGGATTCGGCCGGGACGATGCGGGCGCGCGACGGGGCGCGCCGCTTTCAGCGTGCGTTCGCGGCGAACGTGTCGCAGGCGCTCAGCTCGCCCGATTCCATCCCGCGCCGCAGCCAGTACACGCGCTGGTCGCTGGTGCCGTGCGTGAAGCTTTCCGGCACCACGTAGCCCTGCCCTTGCTGCTGCAGCCGGTCGTCGCCGATCGCGGCGGCGGCCTTCAGCCCCTGCTCGAAATCGCCGGGTTCCATCAGCCGCTGGTTCGCGCGCTGCGCGTTGTTCGCCCACACGCCGGCGAAGCAATCGGCCTGCAGTTCCATCCGCACCGACAGCGCGTTCGAGTGCGCCTGGCTCGCCCGCCGACGCGCGGCGTCGACCTTGTCGGAGATGCCGAGCAGGTTCTGCACGTGATGGCCGACTTCGTGCGCGATCACGTAAGCCTGCGCGAAATCGCCGCCCGCGCCGAAACGCTTGCGCAATTCGTCGTAGAAACCGAGATCGATGTACACCTTGCGGTCGCCCGGGCAATAGAACGGCCCCATCGCGGTCTGGCCCGTGCCGCATGCGGTCGGCGTCGAGTTCTTGAACATCACGAGCGTCGGCGGCTGGTACTGCGCGTGCAACTGGGTATTGAACACGCTCGTCCACGTGCGCTCGATATTGCCGAGCACCTTGCGCGTGAACACAACGTTCGGTTCGTTCGCCGCCGCGCCCTGCCGCTGCGCGGGCGCGGGCTGCGCCTGCTGCTGGTGGCCCTGCAGCGCCGATGCGCCTTCGAGTATCACGCGCGGGTCGATCCCGAAGAAATACGACGCGGCGAACGCAACCACGATCGTGCCGATGCCGATCGTCGCGCCGCGCCCGCCGCCGAACCCGCCGGCACCGCGGCGATCCTCGACGTTCGTGCTTTCCCTTTCGTCGTCCAGCCTCATAGCCGGCCCTCCCTGTTCTTGTCGATGGTCCGGCGCGCGAACGCGCCACCGGGCGATATGTTGTCGTGGCACGATCCTCGGACGATGCAACGCCCGCGCACCGGGTGTGCGCTCCCGCCGGGATCGCCGGCCTGCGGCTCCGCTCGCACGACGGAATCGACCGGCCGATGCGCCGCGCGTCGAGGCGCGGCCCGCCCGCGCTATTCTGCCGGGCTTTCGTGACTTATCGCAAAAATGTGGAGGATAGAGCGATTCGGCGCCGCACAACGTCAGCCTTTGCAAAATGGCCCGCGGTCGCACCGGCCGGCCGGATGCCGCCCGCGTTCATCCTTTCGGCTGATACCGGCGCTTGCCGGCGCCGCCTAAAGTGACCGGAAACGACACCTTTCCGGAGCACGACATGACACACCCGCAACCCCGCACGATCGCGATCACCGGCGCAGGCACCGGTATCGGCGCCGCGTGCGCGCACCGCTTCGCCCGCCGCGGCGATCGCGTCGTGCTGATCGGGCGGCGTCAGGCGCCGCTCGACGCGCTGGCCGCCGAAACGGGCGGCTTCGCGCTGGCCGGCGATGCCGCGAGCACCGCCGACTGGGCCCGCTTCCTGCCGCAGATCGCCGAACGCTTCGGCCGCGTCGACGCGCTGGTCACGTGCGCGGGCGGCCACGGGCTTGGCCGCGCGGACGAAACCGACGACGCGCAGTGGCGCGACGCGATGCACGCGAACCTCGACACCGCGTTCGTCAGTGCGCGCGCATGCCTGCCCGACCTGATCGCGCAGCGTGGCAGCATCGTGCTGGTCGCGTCGATCGCCGCGCTCGCGGCCGGGCCCGGCGTGTGCGGCTATACGGTCGGCAAGCACGCGCTGCTCGGGCTCGCCCGGTCGCTCGCGCGCGACTACGGGCCGCACGGCGTGCGGGCGAATGCGGTGTGTCCCGGCTGGGTCCGTACGCCGATGGCCGATGCGGAGATGGCACCGCTGATGTCGGCGCACGGCGACACGCTCGACGGCGCGTATGCGCGCGTCAGTGCCGACGTGCCGCTGCGGCGCGCGGCCGACCCGGACGAAATCGCGGCCGTCTGCGCGTTCCTTGCGTCACCGGACGCGTCGTTCGTGACCGGCGCGACGCTCGTCGCGGACGGTGGCGCGATGGTCGTCGACGTGCCGACGCTCGCGTTCGACAAGCTTTGATGCGCGCGGGTGCGCCGCCCGCGTGACGCGTGCGTCGCGGGCGGCCCTTCACGCTCATCCTCCTGCAGGCGTTTCCCGTCGCGCAACTGCCCTACGCGGACCGTCCAAGCCCCCCGCCGCCGCACGCGCACCGCACCGCGCCGCCCGCCTGCTTCCCTCCTGCTTCCCGCCCCCGAAAATCCGCTACCATCGACCGATCCCGCCGCCCTGCCCGGCACTGCCCCACTGTTCGAGCGTCGATGAACATCCGGTTTCTTGAAACCTTCGTCTGGCTCGCCAAGCTGGAAAACTTCCGGCTCACGGCCGAAAAACTGCACACGACGCAGGCCGCCGTATCGAGCCGCATCGCGTCGCTCGAGGAAGCATTCGACGTGCGCCTGTTCGACCGCAACACGCGCTCGGCCACGCTCACGCCCGCCGGGCGCCGCATGCTCGCGTACGCGGAGCGGATCGTGCGGCTCGATGGCGAAATGCGCCGCGATATCGATGCGGCAAGCGATGCGGGCCTGATCCGGATCGGCGTGATCGAATCGATCGTACACAGCTGGTTCCCCGCGCTGATGGCGCAACTGCGCGAGCGCTATCCGCGCCTCGACGTCGAGATCACCAGCGACACGACGTTGCACCTGATCCGCCTGCTCAGCACCGACGGCGTCGACCTGATCCTGCAGACCGACCCGGTGCCGGGCCCCGATTTCACGAACCTGCCGCTGTGCGAATTTCCGGTGCGCTGGGCGGCCAGCCCGCGCCTCGGGCTCGGTGGCCAGCCGCTCGACGTCGCGCGCCTGGCCGAATTCCCGATCATCAGCTTCTCGCGCCACTCGGGGCCGCACGCGACGATCGAGCGGCTGTTCGCGGCCGTCGAGCGGCCAGCCAGCATCAACTGCATCACGTCGGTCGCGGCGATGATCCGCCTCGTCGCCGACGGCTTCGGCGTGGCCGCGCTGCCGCCCGCGATCATCGGGCGCGAGCTGCACGAAGGCGCGCTCGAACTGCTCGACGTCGAGCCCGAATTCCCCGCGCTGCCGCTCGTCGCGACGTACCGCAGCCAGGGCCTGCCGGTGGCCGCGCGCATCGCGGAACTGGCCAGCGAAGTCGCGCGCGCGATGGCCGCGGCCGCGAGTCACGCAAAAACTGCTGCACCAGTCAGGCCCGATAGCGTCGACAAGACACCCGCCCGTCCCGCAAAAAAAGCAAAGTCCAATACGCCCGCGAAAGCAAAGCGCACGACGCCATCCGCACCACCTGCCACGCCTCCCGCGAAACGCCGTCCGCGCCGCTCATAAGAAAACCTGTTCACCGCGAATTTGTTTTCTTGTTGGACGGGCACGGCCCGTCTTCGGGAAACTGCGGTTCCTGACATCCCCCCGTCACGAGGAACCCCGCGATGACCCGCTTTTCCCTTCCGCACGGCCAGCTTTGCGTCTGGACGGATATCGACCCCGCGCACGAAGCCGATTTCAACGCGTGGTACGACCGCGAGCACATGCAGGAACGTGTCGCGATTCCCGGCTTCACGCATGCGCGGCGCTTTCGTGCGACCGATCGCGGCCCGCGCAAATACCTCGCGCTGTACGTGACGGACGCGCTCGACGTATTTCATGGCGACGCGTACCGGCGCGCGTTCACGCAGCAGACCGCATGGTCGCTCGCGAACTTCGAGCGCATGACGGGCACGCAGCGACGCGTCGGAGAACTGACGATCGAGGCCGGTGACGGCGAAGGTGCGCATCTCGCGCTGTTCGTGCTGCCGCCGGATCGCATCGACGTGCCGCAGCTGCGCGAGCGCTTCGACGACGTGCTGCACGAACCGGGCATCCACGCCGCGTGCCTCTTTTGCACCGCGCCCGAGCTGTCCGCGCCGATCGGCGCCGATGCAACCGCCCGCCCGGCCGCCGATGCGCTCGTGCTGATCGAGGGCAGCGATGCGGCCGCGACGCGCCGCGTCGCCGCCACGCTCGCCGGGCACGACGACGTGCGCACCTTCGACTTGCTGTGGCGCGCCGCCGCACCGCTGCATGCAACGCGCAGCGACGTCGAAACCGAGCCCGCTGCCGCCGCCGCGCTGCCCGCCTGATCGCCCACGCCGGCCGCACCGCAGGCACGAAGCACGCCAGCGCACCGGCCCGGCGCCTCATCGCGTTCCCGTCACGACATGCCCGACACCATGAGCACTCTCGCCCAGCCCGCCGCCCACGCGCCCCACCGCGTCCGCACCAGCCGACTCGCGACCGCGAGCATGATCGGCACGTCGCTCGAGTGGTACGACTTCACGATCTACAACACGCTCGCCGCGCTCGTCTTCAACCATCTGTTCTTCCCGTCGGTCGATCCGCTGGCCGGCACGATCCTCGCGTTCTCGACCTATGCGGTCGGCTACGTGTCGCGCCCGCTCGGCGGCTTCGTGTTCGGCAATCTCGGCGACCGCATCGGCCGCCGCGCGGTGCTGATGCTCACGCTCGTGCTGATGGGCGTGACGACCGCGCTGATGGGTGCGCTGCCGACCTATGCGCAAGCCGGCATCCTGAGCCCGATCCTGCTCGTCGCGCTGCGCTTCGTGCAGGGCGTCGCGCTCGGCGGCGAATGGGCCGGCGCGGTGCTGCTGTCGGTCGAGCACGGCGACCAGAAGCGGCGCGGGCTGTCCGCGTCGTGGACGCAGATCGGCCCGTCGTTCGGCACGCTGCTCGGCACCGGCTGCATCGCGCTCGTGACGCTGTCGACCACGTCGGGCGATTTCCTGTCATGGGGCTGGCGCGTGCCGTTCGCGGCCAGCGCGCTGCTCGTCGTGTTCGGTTTCTGGCTGCGGCGCGGCGTCGACGAAACGCCGCAGTTCGAGCAGCTCGCCGAATCGCACGCGACCGCCGAGGTGCCCGTCGCCGACGTGCTGAAGGTCCACTGGAAACGCCTGCTGATCGCGGGCGGGTCGCGGATCGGTTCGGACGTGCTGTATGCGCTGATCGTCGTGTTCACGCTCACCTACGTGACGACCGTGCTACACCTGTCGCGCCCCGTCGCGCTGACGGCCGTGATGATCGGCACGGCCTGCAACGCGCTCGCGGTGCCGTTCTTCGGTGCGCTGTCCGACCGCTTCGGCCGCCGGCCCGTGTATCTCGCCGGCGCGCTCGCCGGCATCGTGTGGGCGTTCGCGTTCTTCACCCTGCTCGATTCGGCACGCCCCGGCGCGATCGTCGCGGCCGTCGCGATCGGCCTCGTGATCCACGCGGTGATGTACGGCCCGCAAGGCGCGTTCGTGACCGAACAGTTCCCGACCCGTGTGCGCTATGCGGGCTCGTCGCTCGCGTACACGCTCGCCGGCATCGTCGGCGGCGGCTTCGCGCCGCTCGTGATCGCCGCGCTGTTCCGGCAGACGGGCACGACGACGGCCGTATCGCTGTATGTCGCCGCCGCGCTCGTCGTCACGTCGATCGCGCTCCTCGTCGCCCGCGAAACCGCGCACCAGCCGCTCGCGGATTGAGCGTTGCAGCCAGCCGCTTCATTCCTTCGCACTTCAACCGGATAACCCGTATGCCAACCCTGTCGTTCAACGTGATTTCCCGGCAACACGCGCCGGCCACCGTCGACGTCGAGATCGAGCGCGTCGTGATCGCCGGCTGGGCCGGCCGCGATCCGGCCGCGATCCAGGCGCATATCGACGAACTCGCGGCGCTCGGCGTCGCGCCGCCGTCGACCACGCCGTGCTTCTATCGCGTATCGGCCGCGCTGCTCACGCAGGCACCATCGATCGGCGTGCTCGGTGCGCGCTCGGGCGGCGAGATCGAATGCGTGCTGCTCGACAGCCCGGCCGGCACGCTCGTGACGGTCGGCTCCGATCATACGGATCGTGAGGTCGAAGCCTACGGCGTCGCGGTGTCGAAGCAGGTGTGCGCGAAACCGCTCGGCCGCGACGCGTGGCGTTACGCGGACGTCGCGGATCACTGGGATGCGATCGAGATGCGCGCGTGGCTGATCTCGCGCGATGGCGAGCGGACGGCGTACCAGCACGGCGCGGTGAGCGGCCTGCTTGCGCCCGAGGGGCTGTGGCAGCGCTTCGACGACCGCCGCACGATGCCCGCGCGCAGCGCGATGTATGGCGGCACGGTTGCCGTGCATGGCGCGATCGCGGCGATGGGCGACGGCGATGCGTTCGAGATGG
Organism: Burkholderia lata; assembly: GCF_000012945.1. NCBI lineage: Bacteria > Pseudomonadati > Pseudomonadota > Betaproteobacteria > Burkholderiales > Burkholderiaceae > Burkholderia > Burkholderia lata. The sequence continues at coordinate 1,036,440 of NC_007511.1, read as the reverse complement.
AACTGCACGACCCGGTGCTCGGGCGCAGCCTTCGGCACCGCTACGCAGTGGAAGTGCTGCCGGTCGTGGCATAAGGGACGATGACGCGCGGCACACGGGCGCGACAGCGTCCTGTCGCCGCGCCTGCCCCGGCTAGTACGGCTGAAAGCAGTGATAGTCCGGAAAGTTGAACTGCGAGTTGCCGCAATACAGCACGCCAACCAGGTTGGTACACCCGCTCAATGCAAACATCATTGCGCCCGCAACCGACACTTTCCATCCGAAATGCAACATTGCGCCCCCGTTTTCGCTTTTTCGACGTTGACCGCCATGATGCTCATCGGACGCGCCCGGGTATGTGGAAAATTGTTGTGCCGCGTGGGCTCCGGTTCGCGATGACGCTTCCCCGTGCCCGGGCGCAGCCCGAGGCACGGGGAAGCGGATGGCGCGTCGCCGCCCTGGCGCACGCAACGACAGCGGCCACGGAGCACGCGGCCGCCCGTCACGCCTTGAACGTGACCCACGGCTTCAGCCGGACCGCGCTGCGAATGAGGCCGGCCTGCTCCTGCGCATCGATCACGGGCCCGATCGGCTTGTAGGCTTCCGGCGCTTCCTCGATGCGACGCTCGTCGCGCAGCGTGACGCAGCGCGACGTGCCCGGCGCCTGCTCCGTGCGCATGCGCCGCACCGCCTGCCGGCGCACGCTGCGGCCGGCGCCGTGGCTGCATGACCACAGCCAGTCGGGATGGCCGAGCCCGGTCGCGAGAAACGACGCATCGCCCATCGATCCGGGAATCAGCGCGAGATCGCCGTCGCGAGCGGGTGTCGCCCCCTTGCGATGGATGTTCATCCCGTTTTCGCGCAGCACGACGTTGTGCGGCACGTCGACCACGAGGGCCGAGCGGGTTTCGCCGGTGAGTTCCGCCAGTTCCTTGCGCACCATTTCGGCCAGCACGACACGGTTGAGCCACGCGTAGCGCGCAGCCGTGCCCATCGCGACGAGGTATTCGCGCGCCAGCTCGCCGGAAAGGCCGTACAGGCCGCTTTCCGGATGCCTGACGCCGGCCGGCCACGCCGCGCGCGCCCGGTCCATCCAGCGCCGCCCGACGTAGAAGCCGACATCGCGCGAACCGCTGTGGATCATCACGACAACATCGTCCTTCGCGAGTCCCGCGCGGTAGGCCGCATGCCGGTCGAACACGGCATCGACCACCTGCAGCTCGACGAAATGATTGCCCGACCCGGGTGTGCCGAGGCAAGGATCGCGAAAGACTTCACGCGACCCGACGTGTGCGTCCGGCGCATATTTCGCGCTGCCGTCGAACCGGTCGAGGCCGATGCACGACGACAGTTCGTCGATGAGGCGGTCGCGGTCGACGTGCTGCCAGAGCCCCTGCGACGCAACGCGATCGACGAATGCCGCCGGGCCCGCATCGAACAGCGCGCGGAATGCATCGCTGGTAACCGGCACGTCGCGCCGATCCGCGAGGATCGCGCGCGTCAGCCGCTCGACGAGGGCCGTCTCGAACGGCGCGAGCGCCGACCGCTTGAGGCCCGTGGTGACGAGACGCATCCCGCAATTGATATCGGTGCCGATCGCGGCGGGAATCACGAACGCGTCGTCGGTCGCGACGATCGAGCCGACCGGCGCAACCCCGCCCGGATGAAAATCGGGCGTCGCGCAAGCCTTGCACACGCGCTGATGGCCATCCGGCGAACGGACGGCCGCGAACGCGAGCAACTGCTGAACGGCCTTCTCCTCGAGCGGGAGCGCTTCGGGCAACAGGACGGACGCCTGCGTCAGTTCATTGCGCAGGTGATAGATGCCGGCGTGATAGTCGACATGGATGCCTTGCCGTTGCAAGGCCTTTTTTAAGCGAGGAAGAGTAGACATCGCTGCTGGAAATGAAAAAGGTACGACGCGACCTCCGGCGTTCCGGCGGTCGTGGGTACCTTCCTGCAGCAGCGTCGAGGAAGGGAGCGCGGATCATAGCAGAACGCGCTTGCGTTCGCGACCGCCGTTGCTCACTTGAGACACCCGAGCCCCGCCAGCGTCGCCTCCACCGCCGTGTCGAGCGGCGTCACCGGCTCGCGGCCGAGCACCGCGGTCACCCGCGCGTTGTCGAGCCGGATCGGCTCGCGCCACAGGTAGCGCATCTCGAGCAATTCGCGCAGCGTCGTGACGAACGGCGCCGCCGCCCACACGAACCACCACGGGAACTTGCGCACCGTCGGACGCAGCCCGTGCCGCTGCGCGACGCGGCGCACGGCCTCCGCCATCTGCGTGCCGTCCGCATCCCAATGTCCGCCGAGGTGAAAGCGCGCGAACGGTTCCAGCGTGTCGCGCCGCTCGATCAGCTCGACCATCGCGCGCGCGGCATCCGGCACATACGACCATTGATGCCCGATGCCGTCCCGCCCCGGCACGCTGATCGCCGCCACCGGCTGCCCGGCCTTGACGAACCCCGCCGCGAACCAGCTGTTGCCGGTGAGCTTCGGCCCGAAGAAATCGCCGGCGCGCACGATGATCGTGCGAACGCCCTGCCCGGCCGCATCCTGCAGCCGGCGCTCCAGCTCGACGCGGATCGCGCCCTTGCGCGTCGACGGATGCTGCGGCGCGTCTTCGTACAAGACCGGAAACGCATCGGCGCCGTAGTTGTAGACGGTGCCCGGCAACACGACGGTGGCCCGCTCCGCCTTCGCCGCCGCGATCGTGTTGTCGATCATCGGCAGCACCTGCCCGGCCCAGTCCCGGTAGCCGGGCGGATTCACCGCATGCACGATCACGCTGCAGCCGCGCGCGGCCCGGACGACCGCGTCGCGGTCCATCGCGTCGCCGCGCATCCAGGCAATGCCGTCGCGCTCCACGACCTCGGCGTCGAGCCCGCGCTTCAGCGCACGCACCTGCCAGCCCGCGTCGCGCAACTGGCGCGCGACTTCCCCGCCAATTCCGCCGCTCGCACCGAGCACGAGTGCCTGTCGTTGTGTCCCGCCTGCGTGGGTCGTCATTACCGCTCTCCTTGAATGAACTTCCGTGATGACACGCATTCTGGCGCGCCGACGGCTAACAAGGAATTGCCGAGCACAACGGATCAGCTATACATTTATGTATGGCTATCGATCTGAACTGGGAACGCTACCGCACCTTCCTCGCCGTGCTGACGGAAGGCTCGCTGTCGGGCGCGGCGCGCGCGCTCGGCATCACGCAGCCGACAGCCGGCCGCCACGTCGCGGCGCTCGAGGCCGCGTTCGGCCAGACGCTGTTCACGCGCTCGCCGTCCGGCTTGTTGCCGACCGAGGCGGCGCTCGCGCTGCGCGGCCATGCGGAAGCGCTGCGCAGCGCGGCGGCCGCGTTCGAGCGCGCGGCGGCAAGCCACGGCGCGGGTGTGCGCGGCATCGTGCGGATCTCGGCCAGCGACGTGATCGCCGTCGAGGTGCTGCCGCCGATTCTCGCGCAATTGCGGCGCAACCATCCGGGGCTCGTCATCGAACTGGTGCCGACCGACCGCATCCAGGACGTGCTCAAGCGCGAGGCCGACATCGCGGTCCGGATGGCCCCGCCCGTGCAGGAGGCGCTCGTTGCACGGCGCATCGGCGAAATCGACGTCGCGCTGTATGCGCGCGACGACTACCTGGCGCGCAACGGGTCGCCCACGACGATCGACGAACTCGCGCATCACCCGTTGATCGGCTTCGATACGGTCACGCCGTTCATCCGTTCGATGGGGCGCAGCATGCCGCTGTGGAAACGTGATGCGTTCGCGCTGCGTACCGACAGCAACGTTGCGCAGCTCGCGATGATCCGCGCCGGTTACGGGATCGGCTTCTGCCAGAGCGGCCTCGCGAAACGCGACCCACGGCTCGTGCGCGTGCTGCCGGACGGGCCCGCGATGCAGCTGGAAACCTGGGGCGTGATGCACGAGGACCTGCGGTCTAGCCCGCGCTGCCGCGCGGTGTTCGATGCGCTGGCCGACGGGCTGCGTGCGTATGTGAACGGCGAAGCCATCGAATAGACGGTTCGCGGCGACGGTCACGAACGCAGTGAACGAATCGCCCGAGCGGCGCTATTCGTAGATTTTCCCGGCGAACAGGATGTCCGCCATGCGCCGCCACGGATTGTCGGGCAGGTCGTAGAAGCGCAGCCCTTCCTCCGACGCCTCGGCCCAATCGACCATCGCGTCCAGGTACTCGCCGATCGAGTGGTTTTCCCAGCCGAGCGCGGCGCGGGAATACGGCGACGGCGGCACGTCGGCCTCGAGCTGCCGCTCCTTGTTCCAGTCGTGGCCGAGCACGCGCAGGAAGTGAATCAGCGAGCGTTCGTCGACCACGCGCTCCAGCGCATCCTGCAGCTTCGCGGCCATCTGGCGTTGCAGTTCGTCGTTCATTTTTATGTTCCTTCGCGCGCCTCTCAGATACGCGCCGCCGCAGGTCGTGCGACTGGGTTTTACATCAGCAATTGCCGCGACAGCACCTCGCGCGCCTGCGTGACGGTTTCGCGTTCGCCCGGCATCGGCGGCGTCAGCGAAAACACCGCGTCGGGCAGCGGCGGCAGCCGGTATTTCGCGCCGAGCCGCATCAGGCCCTCGCCGATCGCCGACGCGCACAGGCAGCCCACGCCAAGCCCCGCCGCCAGCATCGACTGCAGCCCCGCGACCCCCGACGCGCTGTGCACGAGCCGGTACGGCGTGTGCTGCTCGTCGAGCGAGCGCACCGCGACCTGATGCATCATGCAGTCGTCCGGCAGCAGCACGAGCGGCAGCGGCTCGGGCAACTGCTCGGCCAGCGCGGGCGATGCGACCCACGACAGCGGCTCGCGCCGCAGCACCCAGCGCGTATCGGCCGACGCCGGCCGGAACGGCCCGCTCGACAGGTTCATCACCACGCCGAGATCGACCTGCCCGCGCGCATGCGCCGTTTCGATATCCGCGCTCTTCATCGCGCTGACGTGCAGGCTCAGTTGCGGGTAGCACTCCCGCAGCCGCGCGAGCAGGCCCGCGACTTCGTTGGTCCGGTAGTAATCGGTGATCGCGACGCGCAGCTCGCCCTTGATCGCCTGCCCACGCACTTCGTCGAACGCGGCCTCGTTCAGCGCGACGATGCGCCGCGCGTGCTGCAGCAGCCGCGAGCCGGCCGGGGTCGGTTCGACCCCGCGCTTGCTGCGCACGAACAGCGGCACGCCGGCACGCGATTCGAGCTTGCGTACCTGCTCGCTGACCGTCGATTGCGACAGGTGCAGCAGCGGCGCGGCGGCCGTCAGGCTGCCGGCGTCCGCGACCGCCGCGAACGTGCGCAACTGATCCAGATCGAAACCGCGCATCGCCATTCTCCATCCATCGATTAACCCGATGGATGCTACCACCAATTCCCGCTTTTCCGATTCATCGCCACCACCCAGAATGGGGGTCAATCGCCCGTCCACGGCCGAACCGGCGCATCTGGTGTCGCGTCCGGCGTGAATGTGGCACTCATTCTTTCGGACCTGCTTCCATGACGAACGACACCCTTGCCCCCTGCGTGCCGGCCGGCACGGCCGCCGCGGCGACGCCGCGCAGCCATCACGGCTGGGCGCTGGTGGTCCTGCTGGTTGGCGCGATTTTGCCGCCGCTCGACTACTTCATTGTGAATCTCGCGCTGCCGGCCATCCGTGACGGCATCGGCGCGCGCCCGGCCGAGCTGCAGCTGGTCGTGTCGGCGTACGCGTGCGCGAACGCGGTCGTGCAGATCACCGGCGGCCGGCTCGGCGACCTGTACGGCCGCAAGCGCATGTTCATGATCGGGATGGCCGGCTTCGTCGTCGCGTCGACGCTGTGCGGGCTCGCCGGCAGCGGCGCGGTGCTGGTCGGCGGCCGCGTGCTGCAGGGCCTGTTCGCCGCGATCCTCGCGCCGCAGGTGCTCGCGACGATCCGCAGCGTGTTCAGCCCGCAGGAGCAGGTGCGCGTGATGGGCTTCTACGGTTTCGTGTTCGGCCTCGCGGCCGTGATCGGCCAGCTCGGCGGCGGCGCGTTGATCAGCCTGCATCCGTTCGGGCTCGGCTGGCGCGCGATCTTCCTCGTCAACCTGCCGATCGGCATCCTGGCACTGATCGGCAGCTGGCGTTTCATCCCGGAAAGCCGGCCGCCGAAAGGCCAGCGCATCGACGTGCCCGGCATGGTGCTGCTGTCGCTGTTCCTGCTGATGCTCGTCTACCCGCTCACGCACGGGCGCGAGGCCGGCTGGCCGCTGTGGATGGTCGCGTGCCTCGTCGGCGCGCTGCCGATGCTCGGTGCGCTGCTGGCAGTCGAGGCGCGCCGTCTCGCACGCGGACACGATCCGCTGCTCGACGTGCGCCTGTTGCGCAACCCCGTCGTCGCGCTCGGGCTCGTGCTGGCGTTCCTGTTCTATACGCTGAGCGCGTTCTTCCTGAGCTACGGGATCTACCTGCAGGGCTGCCTGGACTGGTCGCCGCTCGCGTCGGGGCTCGCGATCCTGCCGCTCGGGCTCGGCTTCCTGTCGAGCCCATTGCTGATGCCGAGACTCGTCGGCCGGTTCGGCGGCTATCGTGTGCTCACGCTGGGTTTCGCGATGCTCGCGGCCGGCGTCGCGACGGCCGCCGCGCTGGCGGGCGCAGCCGCGCCGGGCCCCGGCTTTTACGCGGGGATCGCGGCGATCGGGATCGGCCAGGGCCTCGTGCTGCCGTCGGTCGTGCGGATCGTGCTCGCGGAGGTCGACACGGCGCGCGCGGGGGTCGCATCCGGGATGGTCACCGCGATGCTGCAGATCGGTGCGGCGGTCGGCGCGGCCACGCTCGGCGGCATGTTCTTCGCCCGGCTCGGCGCGCATCCGGCCGCGCTCGATTATGTGCAGGGCTTCAGGACGTCGACGTTCGCGCTGACGGCCGTGCTGCTCGTGTGCATCGCGCTGTCGGCCATGCTCGGGCCGCTGCATCGGCGGCTGCATCCCGGGACGTAAGCGCGACGGGAATCGCAGCGACGGCAGGGTCCGACGCGGAAGCGGTGCAAGTGCAGCCGCTCGCCGGCATCCGGCTCACGCGTGATGCTTGCGTTGCGCCTGGCGCGCTTCCCATTCGGCCAGCTCGACGCGGTAGCGCGCGAGGGCTTCGTCGTAGAGATCGAAGACGCACGGCGAGCAGCCGCTGTTGCAGCAGTCTTCCAGTTCGGGTTGGATGGGCGGGGTCGGACGGGGATCGTCGACGGACGGATCCCCGGAAGGTTGGTTCGGCACGGCGTGGTCCGGTGAAGTAAGACGACCAGTATAGGTCGATCCGGGCCACCGCCGCTTCCAGCAGGCCGAACGGCTAGACGATTGTCAGTTCGACGTGCGTCGGCGACGCGACCGTCGACACCTTCGACGTCGCCAGGTCGATCACACGCATTACCGTATCGTCATACGTCCGGAAGTAATACTTGCGCGCCTCCAGGTCGGCGATCGTGGTCCACTGCGTGTATTCGTAGACGGGCTGATCGTGCTCGACGTCCTCCTTGATCCACCCCTTCGGAATGTCGAACGTATTGATGATGTGTTCGGCCAGCCGGATCGCGTCCGCGCCGCTATGCGGATTTTCTGCGTACGTCGCATACCCGACCGCGCGCACGAAACGCGACGCCGGCGTGATGTCGCCGGGCAGGCCCAGCATCCCGTAGCCCTGGCCATACGCCTTGAGCTTCACGTGTTTCGCGTCGCGCGACAGCGACAGCGTCCTGCTCGATGGCGTGACGCGCGACAGGTTCAGGTAGTTGTGCAGGTTGGTGCAATGCCAGTCGAACGGCGGCGAGTTGGTCATCACGCCGAGCGGGTTGTCGTGGACACGCAGTTCGCCGCCGACCGGCTCGACGACGAGCGATGCACCGCTCGCGTCATGCAGCGTGTAATGCAAGGGCGGCGCGCCGTCGAATGCGGGGTGCGGGATATCGGCGACGACGATGCCATCGAGCGCCTGCTTGACGTCGCTCACGCTGTCGAAGCCGGTCAGCGCCCAGGTGAGGAAATCCCACGGCGCCAACGCGTGCGCCGTGTTCTCCGGTGTCAGCGCCGGATACTCGGCGAACTCCGGGAAGTAGAGCATCCCGCCGGCCAGCCCCGCCTCGTTGATGCCGTCCACCAGGATCGGCATCTTCAGCCCGTTCATCCCGATCGCCTTGTACTTCGTCGTCCAGCTCTTGCCCTGCTTGCCGAGCGGCGGCGACGCGTACAGCGTCTTGCCGGCCTCGATGACGATCGGGACCGAACCCAGATCCTCTGCGAACTCCATGGTTCTGCCATAGACGACGTGCTCATCCACCGTGCGGATCACAAAACTCGTACACATGTTGTTTTCCTTGTTTTGACGAGAAGCGATAGCGGGCGCGTGATCGGCCCGCCCCTCGGACCATGCGCGTCCCCGACCGCTGAATGCGCGTGTGCATCATATCGGTGCAGACGTGCTCCAGGTGCGAATCGCGGCAGAATTACTGCTACGTCAACAGTCGAATCGATTCACACCGCGAAAGAAAAAATATCGCCGCCCGGGAGCCGCCCGATCGGGACAGGCGGTTCGCACCGGCAGCAGGCAGCGCAAAAGCGATTGCATCCATAATGGCGCGATGATCGACGACATCGATCCGCTGTGCCCGACCCGTTCACGCCACACAGGAGTTGCGTCATGGCTGAAGCAGTGAATCCCCCGGCAGTCTGGGCGCCGTTCGGCGCGTTCTCGATGGCCGTGATCCAGGGCGACGGCCGGATCGTGCATCTGAAGGGGCAAGTGGCGCTCGACCGCGACGGCGAGGTGGTCGGCCACGGCGACATGCGCGCGCAGGTGCGGCAGACGCTCGACAACATCCGTGCCGTGCTGGCGACGATGGGCGGGCAGATGCAGGACGTGATCTCGCTCGTGCACTACGCGACCGACATCGATGCCTTCATGCAGGCCGGCGACATCCGCAAGACTTACTTCGCCGAGCCCTATCCCGTGACGACGACCGTTCAGGTCGAGCGTCTCTACCATCCCGATCTGCTGATCGAGATCACCGCTGTGGCCGAGATTCCGATGGCGCGGTTTCGCCGGCCTGTGTCGCGCGCGTGATGTGGCGATGCGGCGATGCGGCGATGCGGCGATGCGCAGTATGACGCGCCGGCCGTAGTCTCCCCGGCCAGCGCGCTTGCCCACACCCGCGCGCTTACTTCGCCTGCGCGCCCGGCTTCGCGGCGCCCGCACCCGCCTTGTCGGCCAGCGGCTGCCACGCGGCACCGAGCGAATACCAGTCGACGCGGCGCGTGAGCGTCATGATGCCGGCGAGGATCGCGAACAGCAGCAGCGAACCGAGCATCAGCGCGTTGTCTTCCGACAGCAGCAACCCGTAGAGCGCCGCGTAGAGCACCGCGAGCAGCACCGCGAACACCGCCCCGCGCTTCACGCTGTGCAGCACGAACGACAGGTAGAAGGCGAGCAACCCGATGCATGCGCCGCTTGCCGCGAGATACGCATACGCGAACTTGATGTGTTCGGACAGGCTCAGCAGCAACAGGAAGAACAGCGCGAGCGACAGGCCGACCAGCGTGTACTGGATCGGGTGAATACGCAGCCGCTTCACGAGTTCGTACATGAAGAAGCTGGCGAACGTGAGCATCACGAACAGCGCGCCGTACTTTGTCGCGCGTTCGGCCTGCAGATAGACGTTCACGGGTTCGATCACCGACACCGACGCCATTTCGATCGCCCCTTCCCCGTTGCCCGACGTGATCTGTTCACGCGCCTTCGTGTTGAACGACGTCACGCGCCAGTTGCCGGTGAAGCCGCGCGCATCGACCGTGCGGTTGTTCGGCAGGAACGCGCCGTCGAAACTCGGATGCGGCCACGTCGATTTCAGCGAGAAATCGTTCTGGTCGCCCACCGGCGCGAACGCGACGGAATCCGCACCGCGCAGCGGCAGGTCGACGCTGAACGGCACGACCGCCCCCGCGTTTGCATCGCCCAACGCCGCGAGATCGACGTTCGCGTGCACACCCTGGCGCAGGCTGTCCAGCCGGGTGCCCTGCTCGACGTCGAAGCGCGCGCCGCCGATACGCAGGTCAGGCTGCGCGGTCAGCCCGCGAATGTCGCCGATGCCGATCGAGACATAAGCCTCGTCGATCTTGAAGCTCACGTGGCCGTCCGCCTGCGGCAGCTTCTTCAGGTCCGGCAACGGCAGCGTGCCGGTCATCCGGCTGGCCAGCTCGTACACCAGCGCCTTGTGGATGCCGCGATAGCGGACGCTGGTCGTCAGCGTGCCGTCGACGTTCAGCGTCTTCGGAAACACGAGCAGACGCTTCGTCTCGCTTCGCAGGCTCGTCTTGGCCACGCGGCCGGCCGGTGCATCGTCGCGCACGCGCGTGATTTCCGTGTAGTGCACGACGAGCACGGGGCCCGCCACCGTCTGCGGCCCCGCATAGCTCGACCAGATGCTCTGCAGCGCATCCCGGCGATAGGCGGAGCGTTCCTGCACGATGCTTTGCACCATCTGCAGCGGGATCAGGATCAGCAGCGCGAGAAACGCGGTGATCGCGAATTTGAACAACAGGACTCGATTCATGGCCGACAAGTACCGGAGTAAAAGGGTACGGTCAGCATGAGCAGCCCCGGTGAAGGGCGATTGAAGCCGGTGTGAAGCGAATGTGTGGCGAACGTGAAGCGCGCTCAGCCCGCCGACGGCAGCGTGAGTGTCGCGCACGCGCCGCCGTCGTCGCGGTTCGCGAGCGCGACCTGGCCGCGATGCAGCATCGCGACTTCGCGGACGAAGCACAGCCCGAGGCCCGTGCTGCGATCCTGCCCGTCGGGGCGCGGTAGCGAATAGAAGCGCTCGAACACGCGCGCCAGTGCGTAGTCGGGCACGCCGGGGCCGTCGTCGGCAACCCGCACCACGGCGACGTGCGCCTTGCCCGCCGGCTGCCGTTCGAGCGCGATGCGGATCGTGCTGCCCCGCGGCGCGAAATCCAGCGCGTTGTCGAGCAGGTTGCCGAGCGCCTGGCGCAACAGGAACGGATCGCCTTCGACGACCGCGGGGTCGGCCGCGTCGTGTGCGTCGATCGCGAGGTTCACGCCGCGCTGCCGCGCGCGCGGCTCGATATCGTCGACGAGCTGTTCGAGCACCGGCCGCAACGCGACCGGTTCGCGCACCGACAGGCGCTGCTTCTGCTCGACTTCAGCAAGCGCGAGCAGCTTGCGGATCATCTGTTCGAGACGGCCGGCCTGGCGGCGAATGTTCTCGGTGAAGCGCCGGCGGTTCGCGACCGGCATCTCCTCCTGCAGCAGTTCGGCCGCGCCGCTGATCGCCGCCAGCGGGCTTTTCATCTCGTGCGTGAGCGTGTGGATGTAGGTCTCGACGTACTGTCGATCCTCCAGCCGCTGATGCATGCTTTCCACCGCGCGCCCGAGCTCGGCCAGTTCGCTCGCGCCCTGCAGCGGCATGTCGGCCCGCTCGCCCGCCGCGATCGCGCGCGCATAGCGCTGCAGGCGCCGCAGCCCGACCACCAGCCACCACGTGCAGGCCACGCCGATCAGGATCGCGCCGCCCATCAGCAGCGCGCCGTACAGCATGATCTTGCGCTGGCTGCGCGCAATGAACGGCGCGACCGTCTGGTTCGGTTTCGCGATCGTCAGCACGCCGATGATCTCGTTGCCGCGACGGATCGGCGCCGCCACGTGCATCACGGTGCTGCTGTCGTCGTTCGGATCGCTGCGCGTGCTGCGCGCGCCGTATTCGCCGCGCAGCGTCCGGTACACGTCGTTCCAGCGCGAATAGTCCTGCCCGACCGCTTTCCCGGACGAGTCGTAGCGCACGATGCCATGCGCGTCGGTGATGTAGAGACGGTAGCCGATCGTGTTCTTTTGCACACCCCACACGTTCGCGCTGATCGGGCGTTCGTGCAGATTCGAGAGCTGCCGCGCGAACACGCCGTCGGCGATATGGCCGTTCGCCATGTCGGCGGCGGCCAGCGTCGCGAGCACTTGCGCGGTATCGACGAGCGTGTCCTCCATCGCCTCGCGCACGCCCGGCTTCACCTCCTGCACGAACACGCGCAGCGTGATCAGCGCGGCCAGGCCGACGATCAGGAAAAAACCGAAGAAGATGCGCAGGCCGATATGCATGGACGGTGCCGGTCGTTACGGTTGCAGCGAATAACCCATCCCGCGATGCGTGCGGATCGGGTCGCGTTCGGGGTCGATCGCGCGCAGCTTCGCACGCAACGTCTTGATGTGCGTGTCGACCGTGCGGTCGGCCGAATCGAATGCCTCGTGCCACACGAGGTCCATCAACTGTTCGCGCGAATAGATGCGCCCCGGATGGCGCACCAACAGCGCCAGCAGTCCGAATTCGTAGCGCGTGAGGTCGAGTGCGTGGCCGAGCCACGACACGCGCGCGCCGTCGGTGTCGAGTGTGAAGCCCGGTGCGATGGTCGCGGCCGGGGCGGGTGCAGGCGCGAGGGGCGATTCGGGGGCGGCCGTCCGGTAGAAACGCCGCAGGATCACGCGCACCCGCGCCGCCAGCTCGCGCGGCGAAAACGGCTTGATCACGTAATCGTCGGCGCCGATTTCGAGCCCGACGATCCGGTCGATTTCATCGTGCCGCGCAGTGAGGAAGATCACCGGCACGTCGGAGAACGTGCGCAGCCGCCGGCACACTTCGAAGCCGCTGAGATCCGGCAGGCCGACGTCGAGCGCCACGAGATCGAAGCGCGTGTCGCGCAGATGATCGAGCGCCGCCTGCCCGAGCGTGCAGTGGACGGTCTGCATGCCGTCGGTGCCGAGGGCGTAGATGATCGTGTCCGCGATCGCCACTTCATCTTCGACGATCAGGATATTGGGTTGATGCATGGTCTCAGGCTGGGCTCGCGCAATCCGGTGCGACATTGTACGCACGGCCGGCCGCGGCGCGAGCCCCTGCCCTTGCCCCGCCGCGCTATGCCACGCGGCCGGTTACCGGAATCGACGCGCCGGTGATCGCCTGCGCGTCGGCCGACAGCAGGAAGGCGATCGTCGCCGCGATCTGCTCCGGCTTCACCCAGCGCGTGAAATCCGCGTCCGGCATGTCCGCGCGGTTCGGCGGCGTATCGATGATGCTCGGCAGGATCGCGTTCACCGTCACGCCACGGTCGAGCAGTTCGGCCGCCAGCGCCTCGGTGAGCCGCGCGACGCCGGCCTTCGCGGCCGCGTACGCGCCCATCCCCGTGCCGGCCTTGAACGCCGCGCCCGCGCCGATGTTGACGATGCGCCCGACCGGGTTCGCCAGCAGGTGCGGCAGCGCGGCCTTCGACGCGTTCAGCGCGGTCTTCACGTTCAGTTCGTACATGCGGTCCCACGTGGCGGCGTCGCCGTCGGCGATCGTCTGCCACACGAACGCACCCGCGATGTTCAGCAGCGCATCGACCCGGCCGAATTCGCGCTGCACGGTATCGAGCGCCTGCGCGGCGGCCTGCGGATCGACGAGATCGATGCCGCCGATGCGCAGCGCGTCGGCCGGCACGCCGGGCAGCGCCTGCGCCGCCGGGGCCGCGCCGCGGCCGATCAGCGCGACGCGTGCGCCCCGCTCGCCGAGCCACGCGGCCGTCGCGACGCCCAGATGGCCGAATCCGCCGGTGATCGCGACTGCCTTGCCTTTGAGATCGTGTTCCATCGATGTTTTCTCCTGGATCGAGGGTTGCTTGTTGATGCGTGTTGCATGAGTCATGCCGGCCGCGGCATGCGTGCGCGGCCGGCAATGCGCCACAGCGTAGCGCCGTTCACGCATCCGTGCGCACGGCGACGAGGCTGCGACGGCGCAATTCCTCCGTCGTTTCGCCCTGGTTGTCCGGGCGCCAGCCCGGCGGCAGCATCACGAAACGGATCGCGGTCCACACGTCGCGGGCCGTGGCGACGTCGCGGGCCAGGCTCGCCCAGTGCTCGAGCTCGACGACGAACGGATTGCGCGAGCGGGTCGGCGTGACGAGGCCGAAACGGCACGGCTCGTCGGCGCGTTCGGCGACATAGGTGCCGAACAGGCGATCGAACACGACCAGCACGCCGCCGTAGTTCGCATCGAGATAGTCGAGGTTCGATGCGTGGTGCACCCGGTGCGCAGACGGCGTGTTGAACACGTATTCGAACCAGCCGAGCTTCGGGATCCACGTGTTGTGCAGCCAGAACTGGTACATCAGGTTGAACGACAGGATCGCGAGCACGGCTTCCGGACGCACGCCGAGCCATACCAGCGGCGTGAAGAACATCGCGGCGCCGGCGATCTTGCCGGTCCAGCCGAGGCGAAACGCGGACGACAGCGTCAACTGGTTCGGCGAATGATGCACCGCATGGGTCGACCAGAAGAAGCGCACGCGGTGCGACGCGCGGTGATACCAGTAGTAGCAGAACTCCTGGCCGACGAACACGAGCAGCCCGAGCGCGACGCTGTGGAGCGGGATCGTGAAGAGCCGGTGCGCCCACGCGAGGTCGAACAGCGGCGTGGCGAGCGACAGCGGCACCAGCGCGAGCAGCTTGCGGCCCGCGAGATCGGCGAGCGACAGCCATACCTCGTTCCAGTCGAACGGTTCGGGACCGCGGGCGCGGCGCCAGGTGAGCACGACCGCCTCGACGAGCGAGACGGCGACGACGAAGAGCGTGACGTAGTACGCGAGCTTTCCTGTAGTGGTGAGCATGATGGGCCTTTCCTCCGGTTGAGTCGGACGCGTCATCGGCTGCACGGGCTGCCATCGCGTCGAATGGAACGCACTGTAGTGGGCGCGGAATGGAAAGACCACGCGGGAAATGTGTCGCGGTATGTCGCGGAGCGTGGCGGTCAGGTGGTGCGTGACAGGCGCAGGTGCTTGTGGGCTGGAGCTTGGGCGGTTTGTTGACGCGCGGATGTGTGTCCGGCGGTAAATGTGTCGCCGCATGTCGCGGGGGAAGGCGTTCAAGCGGTGCCTGCCGTGCGCGGGCGCTTGTGGACAGGAGCGTGGCCGGTTTGTTGACGCGCGGATGCGTGTCCGGCGGGAAATGTGTCGCCGCAAGTCGCGGGCAAAAGTGTTCAAGCGGTACCTGCCGTGCGCGGGCGCTTGTGGACCGGAGCGTGGCCGGTTTGTTGACGCGCGGATGTGTGTCCGGCGGGAAATGTGTCGCCGCATGTCGCGGGCGAACGCGTTCAAGCGGTGCCTGCCGTGCGCGGGCGCTGGTGGACTTGAGCGTGGCCGGTTTGTTGACGCGCGGATGTGAGTCCGGCGGGAAATGTGTCGCCGCAAGTCGCGGGCAAAGGTGTTCAAGCGGTGCCTGCCGTGCGCGGGCGCTGGTGGACTTGAGCGTGGCCGGTTTGGGGCTGTTCCTACGTGTGTCCGGCCGGAGATTTGTTTCAGCATGCCGAGGCGGAAGGCGTTCCGGTGGTGCATGGCGGGCACGGACACTTGCAGACAGGAGCGTGGCCGGTTCGTGGCTGCAGGTACGCAAGTCCGGCGGTAAATGTGTCGCCCGTGACGAATCCGGTCGACGGTGCACACAACATGACACGGGCCGACAGATAAGCCCTGCGCGACAGGTGAACACTGTCGTTACCAATCGGAAGGAAATCGATTCTTCGGATGGTTGGCGACGGCGGCTCACTGTTACGGAGTAGGCTGTTCCAATCGCATGTGGCGTACCGCATGCGTTCAATTCGCATGACGCGGCTCGACACAAAACACGCATGAATCGGCCGGCAAATATGTCGCCGCATGTCGCCGCGACACACATTCGCGCTGCGCACGACATGCTCCGCACTCGTGCCACGGCACCCCGCCGTCCCGCGACCGCATCGCCAACAGCCTTCCCTGGCGCGGCATGCCCGCGATCGGCGCGGCCGACGCACGCATTCGTCGTACCTCGAAACGGCAGGCCACGTGTAACACCGCGACATCTTTTATGACGCGACGGGCGCGTGTCATCGCCCTAAAGTTCGTCCCGTCGCCACGCCACTGCGTGCACCGAAACGAACCGCAAGGACACCCGATGAAAACCCGCTTCCTCGTCACCGCCGCCGCCCTCACCTTCGCCTGCGCACCGGCCTTCGCCGGCTGGGCCGGCCACGGCACCGCCTACACGCCGCGCGGCACCTACAACGGCGCGCATGCCGGCTCGTGCGGCGGCGGCAGCTGCTCGCATGCGGGTGGCGTGATCGGCCCCGCCGGCGGTATCGCGACCAACACGGGCACCGTCACGCGCACCGCGCCCGGCCAGTTCTCGAACAGCGGCACGGCCGTCGGCCCGAATGGGCGCTCGGTCGAACACAGCGGCGACACGAGCTGCGCGGGCGGCACCTGCTCGCACACCGGGTCGCTGACGGGCTCCGACGGCCACAGCGCAACGACGTCGGGCAGCGTGACGCGCAACGGCCCGGGCCAGTATTCGTCGAGCGGCACGATCACGGGCGCGAACGGCAACACGGCCAGCCACACGGCATCGACGAATTGTGCAGGCTCGACCTGCTCGCGCTCGGGCACCGTGACGGGCACCGACGGCGGAACCGTCACGCATTCCGGCAGCGCGACGCGCGTGGCGCCGGGTGTCGTGACGACGTCGGGCGGCTCGACGGTCGTCCACGGCGGCACGGTCTCGACCGGCGGCACGACCGTGATCCACGGCAGCACGACGGCAGGCGGCGCGGTCGTCGTGGCCGGCGGGACGGTGCCGGTTCCTGTCCCGGTGCCCGTCGTGGCGACCCCGCCTGCCGCAGTGTTCGTGACGGCCCCGCCGCCCGTCGCCACCGTCGCTGTCGCGGCACCGGCGCCCGCACCGGCCGCCGTCGTGGTCACGCCCCCGCCGCCTCCGCCCGCCGCAATCGTCGTCACGCCGCCGCCCCCGCCGAAGGTCGTGCGTGTTGCGCCGCCGAAGGCTGTCGTGGTCACGCCCGCACCGCGCGTCGTCTACGTTGCGCCCCCGCCGCCGAAGGTCCTGTACCTCGCGCCGCCGCTGCCGCGCTCGGTGTACGTCGCCCCGCGCGCCGTGTATGTCGCTCACCCGCCGCGCGCCGTCATCTGGGTGCCCGCCCACTGGGCCGGCCGCGTGTGGGTGCCGGCGCACTGGGCGTAACCCGGCGCCGCGGCGTTCCGCTTCGTTTCGTTTCGTTTTCCATCCGTTTCATCAACCACCCGGCCGGCGCAGACCGTCGGCCACGCAAGGAGAAACCCCATGAAGTCCATCAAGAAGATGATTGCCGTCGTCGTTTTGTGTATCGTCTCAGCAGCAGCGTCGGCCCAGCAGGTGCCGCCCGGCACGGCGAACGGCGGTGCACGCGTCGAACGCGCGCTGATGCAATTGCAGACCCGCTTCGCCAGCGCGAACACGACGCACGACGGCAAGCTCACCCGCGAGCAGGCCGCCGCGGGCATGCCGATGGTCGCGCAGCATTTCGACGAAATCGACACGCAGCACAACGGCTACGTCACGCTCGAGCAGCTCGCCGGTTTCATGCGCCAGCGCATGGCGGCCCGTTGAACCCGCACGACAATCCGGCCGCGCACGGCACCGGGAGGCAAGCGATGGAACAGTCCTGCAGGATCGTCGTGCTCGACGATGAAGCCGAGTTGCGCAACATGCTGCAGCGCTTCCTGACCGGCCATGGCTTCCAGGTGCGCGCGGTCGCCGACGGCAAGCGGCTCGACCGCCTGCTGCAGCGCGAACCGTACGATCTGCTGGTGCTCGACCTGATGATGGAGCCCGAGGACGGCCTGAGCGTGTGCCGGCGCCTGCGCGCCGAAGGCCAGACGCTGCCGATCCTGATGCTCACCGCGAAAGGCGACGCCGCGGACAAGGTCGTCGGCCTCGAGACGGGCGCCGACGATTACCTGGCGAAGCCGTTTCTCCCCGACGAACTCGTGGCCCGCGTGCGTGCGCTGCTGCGGCGGCAGAAGATGGCGGCCGGCGAGCCGACGGTCACGTCGCAGCGGTTGCGTTTCGGCGCATTCACGTTCGACGTTGGCCAGCAGACGCTGATGCGCGACGGCACGCCCGTAGAAATCCACTCAGCACAGATGCTGCTGTTGCATGCACTCGGCTCGTCGCCGAACCGCGCGGTGAGCCGCGAGAACCTGCTCGCCCGCGCGCGCGGCCGCGACCATGCCGCACTCGACCGCAGTGTCGACGTGCAGATCCTGCGGCTGCGCCAGATCGTCGAGGACGATCCCGGCAAGCCGCGCTTCATCAAGACCGTCTGGGGCATCGGCTACATGCTGGTGGCCGGCGTCGATTCGTGATGCGCATCCCGCTGCCGCGCTCGCTGCTTGCGCGCAACATCGCGCTGCTGGTGGCGCTCGTCGCGCTGTCGCTCGCCTGTTCGCTCACCGTGCTGCTGCACTACGTGCAGCGCCCGCGCATCGAGCGGGCCTCGATCGTCTTTTCCGACTATGTGAAGCTGCTCGACCGCACGCTCGCCAGCCTGCCGCCGGATGCTGGCGGCACGGTCATCGCGCAGTTCGGCGGCCAGGCCGCGCTGCCGCCCGCCACACCGCCGCAAGCGCCGAACCTGGCGGCCTTCTTCCGCACCTGGCAGCGCGACGTGTTCATGCAGGCGCTCGAACGCCACCTGCCGCCTGACCTTCCGGCGCGCTGGCAATCGGGCGACGACGAACGCCTGTGGATCCGGCTGCATGTGGCCGGCTCGCCGGTGTGGGTGCCGCTGCCGATGGCCGCCGACGCGCAGGCGAGCGGCATCACGACAGCGCTCGTGCTGTCGGTCGGGCTGGCGCTGCTCGCGGCGCTGACCGGCTACCTGATCCAGCTCCACCTGAACCGGCCGCTCGACGCGCTGGCGCGCGCGGCGCAGCGCGTCAGCGCGGGCGAACGCCCGCCGCCGCTGCCCACCGACGGCCCGACCGAAATCGCCGACGTGAGCCGCGCGTTCAACCAGATGGCCGACGCGCTGCAACAGGCGGAAGCGACCCGCTCGCTGATGCTGGCCGGCGTGTCGCACGACATCCGCACGCCGCTCACCAAGCTGCGCCTGGCGATCGCGATGGCGCTGCCGCGCGGCACGCACGACGCGCTCACCACGTCGACCGAACATTACCTGGACCAGATCGATACGATCCTGCAGCAATTCATGGACTACGCGGGCAGCGGTGAGCGAGAAACGCCGCAAACCGGCGACCTGAATGCGCTGATCGGCCAGCTCGTCGCGGATTTCGCGGGGCTCGGCCACGAATTCGACTTCGACGAAGGCGAGGTGCCCGCGTTCGCATTCCGTCCGATCAGCCTGATGCGGCTGCTGATGAACCTGATGCAGAACGCGGTCGTCTACGGCCGGACGGGCCTCGGCGTGCGCACTTGGACCGAACGCGGCATCGCGTATGCGGTGGTCAGCGATCGCGGCAACGGTATCGGCGCGGCTGAACTCGAACGGCTCAAGGCGCCGTTCAGCCGCGGGGCGAACGCGCGCAGCCATGCGGGCGGCACGGGCCTCGGACTCGCGATCGTCGAGCGGATCGCCCGCCTGCACGGCGGCTCGCTGACGTTCCGCGACCGCGATGGCGGCGGGCTGGAGGCCGTCGTCGCGTTGCCGCTCGATGCGTCGGGAGCGGTGCGGCGGTCGCTGTCGGCGTGATGGGTTGTTTGCCTTCGGGTTTCTGGTTTCTGGTTTCTGGTTTCTGGTTTCTGGTTTCTGGTTTCTGGTTTCTGGTTTCTGGCTTCTGGTTTCTGGCTTCTGGCTTCTGGCTTCTGGCTTCTGGCTTCTGGCTTCTGCCGCCTGCCGCCTGCCGCCTGCCGCCTGCCGCCTGCCGCCTGCCGCCTGCCGCCTGCCGCCTGTAGTGTGCCGTTTGGCCTTCTGGCCTTCTGGCCTTCTGGCCTTCTGGCCTTCTGACCGTCTGACCGTCTGACCGTCTGACCGTCTGACCGTCGATCGATTATCTGCCTCGCAGCCCCACGGCCGCACGTATCCGCGCGCAGCGGCATGTGACATGCGCCGACATAATTCCTGCGTGGCGTATCACGCCTGACCTCCGCATACTTGCGCCTGCGTGTTGCGCAACGGCATGAAACCTCTCCCCAGCCAGCGATCACGCCCCGCTTCCGATCGTTCGCGTTCCTGAATGCCGCGACAGTATCGGCAACTTCACCCAGGCCACGGAGATCGACATGTTTTCTTCCCTTCACGCACTTGCTGCCCACACCAAACGTCTGACCAGTGTCGCGCTGATCGCCGGCACCCTCGCGATGACCGGCTGCGCATCGACCGCGACCACGTCCATGACCGCCGCGCCGACCGCCCACACGCAGCCGCAGGTTCGTGCGGACGTCGTCTATGTGTCCCCGTTCGATGTGGACACGACTGACGTCAAGGTCGACGGCGGGATGATCAGCAAGATTGCGACCCTCGCGAAAGGCTCGTCCGCTGACGTACAGCGCCAGCAGAGCGCGCTGAAGACCCGCGAGCAGCTCGCCGACGCCCTCGTGCGCGAACTCCGGTCGCAAGGCATCCCCGCGCTACGCGGCCCGGTGCCCGACGGACGCGACGCGCTGGTCGTCGAAGGCCGGTTCGAGTCGATCGACGCCGGCAACCGCCGCCGCCGCACGCTGATCGGGCTCGGCGCGGGCAAGAGCGAAGTGAAGGCATCGGTCACCGTGCTGTTCCAGCCGGCGCATGGCGCGCCGCAGCCGCTTGGCACGTTCTCGTCCAGCGCGAACAGCGGCCATCTGCCCGGCATGGTGGAAACCGCCGGGGTCGGCGCGGCGGCCGGCCGCCTCGCGACGTCGGCGGCGGTTGGCGCCGGCCTGCATGGCGTGTCGGAAGTGAAGCACGACACGGTGGCATCCGATACGGACCGCCTCGCGCGCTCGATCGCGAAACAACTCGCGACGCAAAACGCGGCAAATGCGTGGCTGCCGACTGTGTCGGCAAGCTGACGCACCGGGCCGCCCGCCTGCGAGGCCCGGCGGGCACGCAGGCGGCCAGCCGGGCATAATGCGCGAGGCCGCTCCGGCGCCACGCGCCGCGACCGTGCCGAGGCACCCGACGACGGCCCGCGCCGCGCCCGTCCCGATTCCTGAACTTCAACCCGTCAATTCCATGCAAGTACTCGTCGTAGGAACCGGCAAGCTGGCCAGCGAGCTGCTCGACGCACACCGGCTCGACCCGGCCACCTGCCGCGTGATCCCCTGGTCGGACAGCGCGCGCAACGATGCGCAGCGTAGCGAGGCCCGAACGATCGTCGTGCACGCCGGTTCCGGCCGCGAACTCGCTGACGTCATCGCGTTCTGCGAGGCCACCGGATCGCCACTCGTCGAGCTGTCGACCGGCTCCGAGCTCGAAACCGGCTCGCACGCGTTCCCGGTCGTGCTGTGTCCGAACACGAACATCCTGATGCTCAAGTTCATGAGCATGCTGGAAACCAGCGGCCACCTGTTTCATGACTGCCGGATCAGCCTGACCGAGTCGCACCAGACCGGCAAGACGTCTGTCCCCGGCACGGCCGTCGGGATCGGCCAATCGCTCGGCGTGCGGCCGGAAGACATCCGCTCCGTGCGCGACCCGGACGTACAGCGCAGCGAATTCGCGGTCGCCGACGACCAGCTCGGCCGCCACGCGATTCACCGGATCCGCATCGACGACGGTGCGTGCAGCCTGCAGTTCGAATCGCGCGTGGCGGGCGCGACGCCTTACGCGGACGGTGTGTCGCGCATCGTCGACGCCGTTCGGCAGCATGATCTCGAGCACCGCCGCTATTCGATCGTCGAGTTCATCCGCAACGGCTGGCTGTAGTCGCGGCGATACGCGGCGGGCGGCACTTGTGCGCAGCGACGCCGACGTTTTTCGCGCAACGCAAGAAGAGGTGCGGTGCTGATCTCCGTAGATGTCGTCTACCGCCCGATCCGCAAGATCCGGGCAGCCATGAATCTCGCCGCCCGGCACCTGACTTCCCGCACGGCCGGCGGCCAAGATCACGCCTGCCGGCTTCGCTGCCACGATCGCTCGAGATATTCGGCGAGCAATCGTCCTGCCGCATTCGCTGGTAAGTTATCGGCCGAGGTCCATTCGCCGAGATGGGGCGCAAGTCACCGCTAACGTCGGCGCCTGAACCGCTACCCTCGACATCCCCCGAAAGGAGTGCAACCGATGACCCGCCCCGACTTCATCAAGCACTGGACCGAGCTCGAAGAACCGGAAGCGCATTGCTATCGCGGCGACACCGAGCCGATGGCGCTGGACGCACCGCTTTCCGCCGAACTCGGCATCACGCGTATCGGCATCCATCACGTGAGGCTTCTGCCGGGCCGGCGGACGTCCTATCCGCATGCCGAAAGCACCGAGCAGGAATTTGTGTACGTGCTCGAAGGCAAGCCCGACGTCTGGATCGACGGCGTGCTTTACCCCGTTGCCGAAGGCGATTCCGTCGCGTTTCCGGCGGGCACCGGCATCTGCCACACCTTCATCAACAACACGAAGGACGACGTCCGGCTGATGGTGATCGGTGAACGCCCGCGTGACGACAACCGCATCCGCTACCCGATGAACGAGGCGTACGAGCTGACCCGCGCGGACCGCTGGGTGGACTGGCCCGACAGGCCGCTCGGGGACCATGACGGGAAGCCGGACTGACACACGCGAAGAGGCGCTCCAACGGAACACGCTGAGCCCGCTGCGCGAACTCGCAGCGGACCGCCGGGACCACCTTGTTCCTCCGTTCATTACCCGCTCGACGGTCACTCACCGCCAAGCACCGCCCCGCTCTCGGGCAACGTCGCACCGCCGTCGACGACGATCGTCTGCCCCGTGATGTACGCGGCATCGGCCGACGCGAGGAACAGCATCGCGTTCGCGATATCTTCCGGCTCGCCCATCCGCGCGAGCGGAATGTCGCGCGCGATTTGCGCCGCGACCGACGCGCCGCCGAGATTGCCAGCCGCCGGCGTGCGGATCATGCCCGGCTCGACGCCGTTGACCGTCACGTTGCGGCGCGCGAGCTCCAGCGCCGCCGCACGAATGAAGCCGTTCACGCCCGCCTTCGACGCCGCGTAATGCGCCAGCCCCGGATACACGACGCGCGGCCCCGTCACCGACGACGTGACGAGCAGCCGCCCCGCTCCCGCGCGCTCGAACGCCGGCAGCGCGGCCTGCGCGAGCCAGAACAACGCCGACAGGTTGACCGACAGCGTCCGGTCGAGTGTCGGCTCGTCGATCTGCGTGAACGGCGTCAGCGGAAAATACGCGGCATTGTGGACGACGACATCGAGCCGGCCACCGTCACGCTCGACCGCCGCGACCAGCGCGCCCAGTTCGTCACGGCTGGCGGCATCCACCCGATAGGCGCGCGCCTCGCCCCCCGTGCTCGCGAGCGCATCGGCCTGCGCGGCGGCCGCCTCGCCGTTCAGGTCGGCAAGCGCGACGAACGCGTCGGATTCCGCGAAACGGCGTGCGATCGCCGCGCCGATCCCCTGCGCGGCGCCCGTGACGAGCACGACGCGCCCGCTGAAATCCGCACGCAAGCGGCCGCTGCCCGGCACGGCATTCATCGCTGCGCCTCGCCGCCGAGCGGATGCACGGTGTCGTTCAGCACCTGCGCGTGGGCACCGATCGGGAAGTTCGACAGCGTGCCGAAATCGCCGCCCTGGTAGCCGAAGATCTTGCCGTCGGTCTTGCGCTGCGCGAGGTCGATCAGCACGACGCCGAGCGTGGGCACTACCTTTTCGCGCCACACGAACAGATACAGCTCGTCTGCAATCCTGAAGTAATGGCAGCGATCGACATCGGCCAGGCCGCCTTCGACACCCTGCAGGCACTGCCAAGCGTAGAAGTTCTCGTTCAGGTAGATGTGCTCGTAGCATTCGGTCGGACTGTAGCGATACATCGTCCGCTTGCCGATCAGCTCACGCGTGGGCCCGTGCAGCCGTCCCGGCTGCGTGTGGCCGCCGAGCGTGCCGTGCCGGAACTCGGCCTCGACGCCGGTTAGCGGCAACCCGCGGGCAACTCGCGTAAATGCATCGATACGCGTGTCGGCTTCGGTCGGCAGCACACCGACCACCGACGTCCATACGCCGTTGTCGAGATCGATCACGAGACTGGCCGACGTCGCGCGCGCGGCCGAATCGATGTAGTCGACGAAGTACAGCCCGTCGCGCAGCCGCGTGACGCGGCACGGCTCGCGGCCGCCCGTGTCGGTCGCCGCGTCACGCCACTGCAGCGCGCCGGGCTCGAACGTATAGACGCGCCACGCACCCGCTGCGTCGCCGAGCGCAAGCGTCCGCCCGGCGAGCGCGTCGACGGATGCGAGGATGTTCGCTTCCGGCGCGAAGCCGTCCGCGAGCGCGCCAACCTGAATGAATACCGGATCCTGTCGTTCCACCTGCCGTCTCCCGCGCAGCTTCAGGCCCGGCGGGCCATGTACGCTGCTCATGTGCACATGGTGCGGGCTGCGCGCGCCGCGCGGTATCGGCCAAAAGGATGAAGGGCGCACGGCGCCGGAACGCGCTAAAGTGCACGAAATCCGCGCCGCGACCGGCGCGAGGAGCGCACATGCATCGCGTCACCCATTACCGACGGACCGGCGAAGGCATCGAGGCGATCAGCCTCGAATCCGACCGTGCATTTCCGCGCCATGCGCACGACGAATTCGGGGTCGGCGTGATCGTCAGCGGCGCGCACCGGTCGTGGAGCGGCCGCGGGCAGGTCGACGCACTGGCAGGCGACGCGATCATGGTCAACCCGGGCGAGATGCACGACGGCTCGCCGATCGAGGCCGGCACCGGCCGACGCTGGCGAATGCTGTACCTCGCGCCCGCGCTGGTCGCGGGCGTCGCGGCGGAAGAAGGCCTCGGCGGCGTCGAACTGGCGCATCCGGCGGTGCGCGATACGCGACTCGCCGCCTCGGTCGGCCGGCTGCATGCGCGCATCGTCGCCGGGGAATCCCAGCCGCTCGCCCGCGACGAGGCGCTCGTGATGCTCGTCGCCGGGCTGCTGGCCCGGCACGCGAACCGTACACTGCCGCCGGCGGGCGTCGCACCGGCGATCCGCATCGCCCGGGAGCGGCTCGACGCGGCGCCCGCCGCCCCCGTTTCGCTCGCCGAGCTGGCCGACCTGGGCGGCGTCAGCCGCTTCCAGCTGCTGCGCGGGTTTGCCCGCGAGCTCGGCATCACACCGCACGCGTACCTGATCCAGTCGCGCGCGCGGCTGGCGCGCGCGCTGCTCGCCAGCGGCCTGCCGATCGCCGATGCCGCGGCCGAAGCCGGCTTTGCCGATCAGAGCCACCTGACGCGTGCGTTCGCGCGCCAGTTCGGGATCACGCCGGGGCGGTTCACGCAGGCCGATTGACACTGCCGTCATCCCTCGCGACGGCTACCGGACACACAGCCCCGTCGCAAGCCGCGGCGACACCGCAGTGACCGCAGCCGCAGCCGCCAACGCCCGCGGCACAAGCACGCCGAGTCCCGCACGCCGCGCTCGACACGCCCGCACACGCTGCAATTTCGTTCAAGACGCGCACTGTCGCCGTACGCGACGATGCGGCGCATGAAGACACGACTGCTTGGCTATCTCTACCTCGCCGCCGCGATGGCGGGCGTCGGCAGCACCGTCATCGCGAGCCGTCTCGCGGCGGGCGGCCTGCCGCCGTTCGCGGCCACGGCGCTGCGCTTCCTGATCGCGACGCCGCTGCTGTTCGCGCTGATGCGCGCGCAGCGAATGCGCTGGCCGCGCATCTCCACGCGCGACGCCGTGCTGCTCGTCATCCAGGCGGCGGCGGGCGGTGTCGGTTATACGGTGCTGCTGATCTGCGGCACGAAGCTGTCGTCGCCGCTCGACGCGGGCGTGATGCTCGGCACGCTGCCCGCGATGTCGACGCTGATCGCGGCCGTCGTACTGCGCGAGCGTCAGACGTCGCGTGACTGGGTGGCTGCTGCACTCGCAACGGCCGGTGTGCTGTTCGTCACGTTCGCGCCCGGCCACGCGTTGCCGTCGCTTCGCACGCTGGCCGGCGATGCGCTGGTGCTGGCCGCTGTCGCGTGCGAAGCCGTGTTCATCCTGCTCAACCGGCGGCTTGCCGCACCGTGGCCGCCGCTGGCGCTGTCCACCGCGATGTCCGGCCTCGGCTTCGTGCTCGCACTCGTACCGGCCGCATTCGAATGGCACGCGGTGGCGACCGGCTGGACCGTGGGCGCCGTGTCGGCGATCGTCTACTACGCGCTCGTGCCGACCGTGCTCGGCTACCTGTGCTGGTATGCGGGTTCGGCCCGCACGAGCGGCACCGAGGCCGCCCTGTTCACGGCAGTCGCGCCGGTTTCGGCGGTGCTGTTCGCCGTCGCGCTGTTCGGCGAAACGCTCAACGGCACGCGTATCGCGGGCATCGCGCTCGTCGTCGCCGGCATGGTCGTCGGCGCGACGCGTCGGCGCGAACCACCTGCCGAAGCACGCGATACGCACCCGGCGAGTTCGGGTCGGCCAGCCAGCCCCGCGCCCGCCGCGCAGGCCGCCACCGACTGACTCGCGCTCATCGCGTCGTTGCGGAAGCGGCGGCGTCTCCGTGCCACCGCCCAGGTTGTCGATCCCCGCATTCCCGCCTTGCAGCCGGCGACTGTAGGAATGTGTCCGCGCACCGCAAAACCGTTGCGCACCACCCCGCAAGATGCAATATTCGCGTGGCCGGGACCTTTGACAACCATCGAACAACAATCCACCACGCAATGAACAGGAAGGAAGCCAAAACAAGAATCGCGGTGCTGCTGTCCGCGGGAACGAGGAAGGCCGACGCACTGGCCGAACTGTCCGGACAGGGGCTCAAGGATCGCGTGCTCGCACGCCTGATCGCGTCGCGCCCCGATCCCGAACGCTGCCGCAAGAACAAACTGCACATCCGGATCCTGATCGCGCTCGGCATCGCCCAGCTCGCGATCAGCCTCATGCTCGCGTACTACTTCTTCGCCACCGGTGCCGGCAACGGCCTCGTGCTGGTGTTCCTCGCGCTGACCGTACCGCTGTCGCTGCTGTTCATCTGGGGCTTTGCGACTAATCGTGTCGGCGCGTACCACGCGTTCATCCTGCTGTCGCTGCTGCAGCTGCCGAAGACCATCGCCGAACTCGGACGCGATCCGTCGACCGCGCTGCCGAGCCTCGCGATCACGGTCCTGCTGGTGGGCTATGTCTGGTTCGTCCGCAACCGCCTGTTCCCCGACTACGGCTGGCTTACGCCGCGCAAGGTCGAAGGCCGTTACGCGTTCGTCGAGCACGCCTGACACCACCGGCATCGAGCGTCGGCCACAAAAAAAGCGCCGGGCCGCCCCGCCATCGCGGAGCGGCCCGGCGCTTTCTGCATTCCGGAACCGGTCGGCTTACTTGGCCTTTTCAGCCGTATCGCTGATCGCCTGGCCACCCTTCGAAATGTCCTGTCCCATGCCGGCGACCGTGTTGCAACCCGCGAGCGCGGCGGTCACCACCAGCAGCATTGCAGCAATCGTACGCGTCATTCTCATTCTCCTTGGAATCAACAAGCCCGACGGGCGAATCGTATGCGGCGTGGCGCCCGGCGAGATCCTGGGCACGGGGCCTGACCTGATTATACGGAGACGGCCGCCGCGCGCCAGTACGAACCCGTCGCATGTCAGGCGGGCCACACAGGCGGTTCGCGCAGATTTTCCTTGACTTCGATGCGCCAGGAACTAATATACGCACCGCGTATATTTTTCGTCAGGAGCCGCCGATGACCGTTCCCCAGCAAGCCTTCCTCCGCGACGCCATGCGCCGCCTCAACATGACGCGCGAAGCGTTCGCCAGCCGCATCGGCGTGAGCCGGCGTGCGCTTGACACCTGGCTGCTGCCCGACGATTCGCAGGAATCGCGCGGGATGCCCGAGATCGTCGAGCGCTTCGTGTCGGAAATCGTCGAGCGTTCGGTACCGGAAGGCGGCGGATATACGCAAAGCGTAGATAATCAGGGGCTCGCCAAGCAGTTCTTTTTCGAAGGCAAGCCGCAACTGCTGTCGGTCGACCAGTTCTCGCGGGAATCGGTCGAGGCGCTGTTTCGCGTGGCCGACGTGATGCAACCGATCGCGCGCCGCCACAAGATTTCGCGCGTGCTGGAAGGCGCGGTGCTCGGCAACCTGTTCTTCGAGGCCAGCACGCGTACGCGCGTGTCGTTCGGCGCCGCCTTCTGCCGGCTCGGCGGCTCGGTGTGCGACACGACGGGCTTCACGTTCTCGTCGATGGCCAAGGGCGAATCGATCTACGACACGAGCCGTGTGATGGCCGGCTACGTCGACGCACTCGTGATCCGCCATCCGGAGAAAGGCTCGGTGGCCGAGTTCGCGCGTGCGACCAACCTGCCCGTGATCAACGGCGGCGACGGCCCCGGCGAGCACCCGAGCCAGGCGCTGCTCGATCTCTATACGATCCAGCGTGAATTCTCGCGGCTCGGCAAGATCGTCGACGGCGCGCACATCGCGCTGGTCGGCGACCTCAAGTACGGCCGCACCGTGCACTCGCTCGTCAAGCTGCTTGCGCTCTACCGCGGGCTCAAGTTCACGCTCGTGTCGCCGCCGACGCTCGAGATGCCGGCCTATATCGTCGACCAGATCGCGACGAACGGCCATGTCATCGAGCAGACGACCGACCTCGCGGCCGGGCTGCGCGGCGCGGACGTCGTCTATGCGACGCGGATCCAGAAGGAGCGCTTCACCGACGAGTCGTTCGAAGGCTACACGCCGGATTTCCAGATCAACCAGGCGCTCGTCGATACGGTGTGCAAACCGGACACGCTGATCATGCACCCGCTGCCGCGCGACAGCCGGCCCGGTGCGAACGACCTGTCGGTCGACCTGAACCGCGACCCGCGCCTCGCGATCTTCCGCCAGACCGACAACGGCATTCCGGTGCGGATGGCGATCTTCGCGGTGCTGCTTGGCGTGGAGAACCTCGTCCAGCATTCGATGCGCGACGCGACGTGGCGCCCGCCGGCGTATCTCGGGCCGGAGGACGCGGTGTTTCACGGGGTCGATTGAGAAGGAGCAGCGGGGCGCGGCCAGTCAGGCGCCCCTACGTTCAGCGGAAAGCGCGCCCGGCAGCCCGGCGCGCTTTTTTTTACGCGCGGTGGAAAGATGGGCAATCGGCGCCTAGGACGCCCATGGATCAATCACCCGCAGGCCGACCGCCTCGAATGGCGCGACGTCGCGCGTCGCAATGATCAATCCGTTCGCCTCGGCCGTCGCGGCGATAAAAACATCGGCAGGCGCGATCGCACTGCCTGAGGCACGCGCCCGCGCTCGAATGCTCGAATACGCTTTGCTCGCCGCATCGTCGAACGGCAGAATCCTGCCGCGAAACAGCGGCACGACGCGCTGCTCGATGCTTTGGTGAAGCCAGTCACGCCTGCGCCCTTCCGGCATTGCCGCCACGCCGAAGCGCATTTCGCCGAGACTGATCGCGGCAAGAAACAACGTTTCGACGTTCTGGGCATCGAGCCACTCGATCACGGCTGCGCTCGGCTCGCGCCTCAGCGGCTCGGACATCACGTTCGTATCAACAAGGATCATTCGAAGCTCATCGGGTCGGTTAGCGTCTTGTCGCGCTGAACGTCGAAATCGACGCCTCCCGCTTCCCGTCCGATTTCCGCCAGCAGTGTCCCAAGCTTCAGCCTGCCACCCGGCAGAACGGCCTGCTCGAGGATGTTACGCACCTCGGCTTCTGTGCTGCGCCCATGCTGGGCCGCGCGGATTCGGAGCGCACGGTGCACTTCGTCGGGCAGATTTCGAACGGTAATCACGGGCATGATGCACCTCACCACATTTGCTTTCAATGCTGTCATATTAGCACCTTGATGTCATGGCGGGTGATCCGCGACAGAACCACTCTACCCCGCCCGACAAGCCCGCCACACCTGGCCTTTCGGCCATCAACCACCACCCCGCACGCCCCGCAACCTCCCCGCCACATTCCTCAACAATTTCCCAACAAACGCGAACAAGAACGCTTCTCATTTAACTTGAAATTACATAGAATGCCGCCTGAAAACAAATCGTAATAATTCCCGGCGGCATGCACATTTCCGCAGCGCACCGCCCCGGGGCCACACCGCGAGGTCGAAGGCACCATGAAGTCACGTCCCGACGAGCTGAAGCTCGGCAAATTCACCACCCTGTGCAGCGTGCTCGCCGCAAGCCCGGCATTCGCGGCAGACGGCACGCCGCCGCCCGCCCCGGCCGGCACCGAAGGCCATCTCGCGCCGATCGAGGTCCAGGGCAAGGCCGAGCACAGCTACAAGGCCGACTTCTCCGCTTCCGCGAAATTCACCGCGCCGCTCGTCGACACGCCGAAATCCGTCACCGTGATCCCGCAGGAACTGATCCAGAACAGCGGCGCGTCAACGCTGACCGAAGCGCTGCGCACCGTGCCCGGCATCACGTTCGGCGCCGGCGAAGGCGGTAACCCGCTCGGCGATCGTCCGTTCATCCGCGGCTACGACACGCAGGGCAGCATGTTCGTCGACGGCATGCGCGACACCGGCGCGACGACGCGCGAGATCTTCAACACCGAGCGCATCGAGATCACCAAGGGTTCCGACGGCGCGTACGGCGGCCGCGGCGGCGCAGGCGGCAGCATCAACCTGATCACCAAGGCCCCGCACCTCGGCACCACCGCCGCCGCCAGCGCGGGCCTCGGCACCGACCGCTATCGCCGCTTCACGGCCGACGGCAACTGGCAGTTCGCCGATCACGCCGCGTTCCGGCTGAACCTGATGAGCCACAACAACGACGTCGCCGGCCGCGACGCGGTGAACAACGAACGCTGGGGCGTCGCGCCGTCGATCGCGTTCGGCCTCGGCACGTCGACGCGCGTCGTCGCGAGCTACTACCACCTGTCCACCGACGACTTGCCCGACGGCGGCATCCCGTACTACTACGGCTTCAATCTCCCGAAGGGCGTCGCCACCGACGGCCCGGCGCCCGTCGACCGCCACAACTTCTACGGCCTGACCAACCGCGATTTCCGCAAGACCACGTCGGACATCAGCACGCTCAAGATCGAGCACGACATCACGTCGTCGCTGACGATCCGCAACACCACGCGCTACACGGAATCGACGCAGGACTACATCTGGACGCAGCCCGACGACAGCCAGGGCAACGTGGTCAACGGCAAGGTCTGGCGACGCGCGAACACCCGCAACAGCTCGATCAACAGCATCGCGAACCAGACCGAGCTGTTCGGCGAATTCCGCACCGGCCCGTTCAAGCACAGCTTCACGACCGGCATCGAGCTGTCGCGCGAATGGGGCAAGCGCGACACGTACAACGTCGCCACCGCGAACGGCAAGATCTGCCAGAACGGCATCGGCGCGGCATCGGGCTACAACTGCACGAGCCTGTGGTCGCCGAATCCGAACGACCCGTGGGCCGGCTCGATCACGCGCAACAACGACTACTCGCATGCCCGCACCGTGACGAAATCGATCTACGGCTTCGACACGATCGAGATCACGCCGCGCTGGCAGGTGAACGGCGGCGTGCGCATCGACGACTACTCGACCCGCTTCACCGACACCAAAGCCAACGGCGGCAAGACCACCACGCGTGACGACACGCTCGTGAACTGGCAGGCCGGCCTCGTGTTCAAGCCCGCGCAGAACGGCAGCATCTACGCGTCGTACGCGACGTCGTCGACGCCGGCCGGCATGCTGCTCGGCGAAGGCAGCGAATCGCAGTCGCTCACGCCGGGCCGCGGCGGCGTCGGATCGAACGCCGATCAGCTGTCGCCGGAGAAGAACCGCAGCATCGAGCTCGGCACGAAGTGGAACGTGCTGAACGACAAGCTCGCGCTGACCGCCGCACTGTTCCAGATCGACACGACGAACGCGCGCGTGACGCTGCCGAACAACCAGTACGCGATGGTCGGCAACAAGCGCGTGCAGGGCCTCGAACTCGGCGTCGCAGGCCAGATCACGAAGCAGTGGCAACTGTTCGGCGGCTATACGTACATGAAGAGCGAACTGCGCGACAACGGCAAGGACACGGCGAGCAACGGCAACCAGTTCCCGAACACGCCGAAGCACAGCTTCACGATGTGGTCGAACTACGACGTGACGCCGAAGTTCACCGTCGGCGGCGGCGCGTTCTACATGTCGCAGGTGTTCGGCGATACCGCGAACCAGCACGCGGTGCCGTCGTACTGGCGCTTCGATGCCATGGCGCAGTACCGGATCAACAAGAAGCTCGACCTGCAGCTGAACGTGAACAACCTGTTCAACCGCACCTACTTCGACCAGGCGTATCCGGCGCACTACGCGTCGATCGCACCGGGCCGCTCGGCGTTCGTCACGCTGAACGCGCGCTACTGATCGATGGAGGCCGTGTCGCTGAAGGCGCTCGCGTCGGTGTCGCCGCGCGAGTTCGCCGACATCCTGGCCGGGCCGCCCGAGCGCGCCGCCGCGTGGGTCGCGGCGGCGGCCGACAACGGCATCGTCGACGCGCAGGCCGTCTACGGGCAGTACCTGCTCGACGGGCATGGCGTCGCGCGCGATCCGGCGGCCGCGTTCAACTGGTTCCGGCACGCGGCGCGCGCCGGCCACGCGATGGCGATGAACATGCTCGGCCGTTGCTACGAATTCGGCTGGGGCACGGCCGCGTGCGCGCCGGTCGCCGTGTACTGGTACCGGCTCGCCGCGCAGGCGGGGCTCGACTGGGGCATGTACAACTACGCGACGGCGCTCGCGCTCGGCAACGGCATCGACGAGAATCGCGCCGATGCGCTCGACTGGTTCCAGCGCGCGGCCGCACTCGGCCATGCGAAATCGATCAACCTGATCGGCGGCTTCCACGAGGACGGCTGGGTCGTACCGGTCGACCCCGACGCCGCGTTCGATCACTATCGCCGCGCCGCCGCTGCCGGCGATTTCCGCGGCCAGTTCAACCTTGCGCGGCTGCTCGCCGAGCGCGGGCGCATCGACGAAGCACTCGCGTGGCTCGCGCGCGTGCCGGCCACCGCTACCCCCGCGTTCGTCGCGAAGATGCGCGCGTATCTCGCGTCGTCGCCGATCGACGCGTTTCGTGCGGCAGCGCTGCAGTTGCCACCACAACCGCAGCCTCAGCCGCACTGCATGGAATCCGCATCATGATGCTTCACATCCCCGGTGTACTGACGAAAGCGCAGGTCGCGCAATGCCGCGAGCTGCTCGACGCAGCTGAATGGATCGACGGCAATGCGACGTCCGGCACGCAGTCGGCGCAGGCGAAACGCAACCGGCAATTGCCTGAAGGCGCGCCGGCCGCACGCGCAGTGGGCGACGCGATCCAGGACGCGCTCGCACGCCATCCGCTGTTCTTCTCGGCGGCGCTGCCGCTCAAGGTGTTTCCGCCGCTGTTCAATCGCTATGAAGGCGGCGAGACGTTCGGCACGCACGTCGACAATGCGATCCGGCTGCTGCGCGGTACGGATTTCCGCGTGCGCAGCGACCTGTCGGCAACGCTGTTTCTCGAAGAACCCGATGCGTACGACGGCGGCGAGCTGTGTGTCGAGGATACATACGGCACGCATCGGGCGAAGCTGCCGGCGGGCGACCTCGTGCTGTATCCGGCATCGAGCCTGCATCACGTCACGCCCGTGACGCGCGGCGAGCGCGTCGCGTCGTTCTTCTGGATCCAGAGCATGGTGCGCGACGACGGCGACCGCACGCTGCTGTTCCAGCTCGATACGCAGATTCAGGCGCTGTCCGCCGAGAAAGGCGCGAAGGATCCAATGGTCATTTCATTGACGGGGATTTATCACAACCTGTTGAGGAAGTGGGCGGATGCGTAGTCAACGGAACGCCATCCGGCCGCTGGATGTATTGCGCGGCTCGGTCGTGCGCTACGACGATGCCGTCGATCCAATCGCGGAAAGCGCCTGGGAAGCGCCGCAACGCGACACCCTAAACGAACGCGTCCACGCAGACACGTCCATCGAGACGCTCGGATAAGCACGCACGCCCCGCAGCGAAAGCCGCGACACATCCTCCGCCGGACTCTGGCATATTGGCGATTCGTCTGACAAAAACCACATCGGCCTGTCGCTCCGCCGGCTCGTGGCCCACAACCGTCATCGCGCCATTTCGTCCACTATCGTGATTTCGCTTTCCGATCCCGTTGTCCGGTCGATTGCCCTGCTGGAGTCGCCCGAGGAATTTGTCGATCTCGCAGGTTTCCATGACCGCATCGCGGTCGATCTCGGCCGCCGCGACATCGAGAGCAGGAGCCCGCATTTCCTGAAAGTACGTCGTGGCGTGGCGGACCGGCTGATTGCCGCTGCGCACGCGCTCCCCGCCGGCCTGCGCCTGTACGTCAAGGAGGGCTATCGCCCGCTGGCCCTGCAGCGGCACTACTTCACCGGACATCTCGCGCACCTGCGCCGCACGCTGAATCCGCTGCCGGACGAAGACGCGCTGATCGCACTCACGAGCCACTATGTCGCCCCGCCGGAAGTCGCCGCCCATCCGACGGGTGCAGCCGTCGACCTGACGCTGATCTCGGCGGAAGGCATCGAGCTCGACATGGGCTGCGTCATGAACGCCACCGACCAGGAGTCATCCGGCGCGTGCTACACGCACAACCCGTTCATCAGCCGCGCAGCCGCCCGCAACCGTCAGGTGCTGATCACCGCGCTGACGGGCGCCGGCTTCACCAATTACCCGTCGGAATGGTGGCATTGGTCGTTCGGCGACCGCTATTGGGCCGTGATGCACGATCAATCGCACGCGATCTACGG
Source organism: Burkholderia lata (assembly GCF_000012945.1). Lineage (NCBI taxonomy): Bacteria > Pseudomonadati > Pseudomonadota > Betaproteobacteria > Burkholderiales > Burkholderiaceae > Burkholderia > Burkholderia lata. Next base: position 1,001,801 of record NC_007511.1, on the reverse strand, counting down.
CCCCGTCGAGGAAAACATGCTCGACGAAGCCGCGCGCTGACATTCTTTCCGACGAAACGCGCCCGCCTCGGTAACATCCTCACTTGTCGATCCCAGCCCGCTCCCGCACAATCGCAGCACCTGCGTCACTCTCCCCCGCGCCGATGTCCTATGCGTCACTCGCCACCGGCGTCCTCCTCGCCGGCGGCCTCGGTCAACGCTTCGACCCGAGCGGCCTGCAAAGCAAGCTGCTCGCGCTGCTTCCCGACGGCACGCCGGTTGCGGTTGCGGCTGCCCGCCATCTCGCGGCGGCCACGGCCGACGTGATCGCCGTCGTGCGTCCCGGCGCCGAAAAACTCGCGATGCTGCTGAACGAAGCCGGCTGCCACGTCGTCTATGCGCCCGACGCCATGCGCGGCATGGGCGCGAGCCTCGCGGCCGGCGTGCGCGCAACGCCCGACGCGAACGGCTGGCTCGTCGCGCTCGGCGACATGCCGTGGATCGCCGCTTCCACCTACGAAACCGTCACGCGCGCGCTCGACGCCGACGACGCGTCGATCGTCGCGCCCGCGCATCGCGGCGTGCGCGGCCATCCGGTCGGGTTCGCCGCGCACCACTTCGATGCACTCGCCGCCCTCGACGGCGACACGGGCGCCCGCGCGCTGTTCGCCAGCGCACCGGTCAGGCTGCTCGACGTCGACGATTCCGGCATCGTGCGCGACGTCGATACACCGGCGGATTTGCGCTGACCGCAATCGCGCGGTGCAACGCATCGCCCGCTCCGCGTGCAGCAGGTGCCTGCACGAAAACCGCCCGGACACGGATGGCACCGACGACACACCACCCGCCGCCACAATCGCACTGCAAACGCACGCCCGATTGGCTATAACGGAGACGAGGCGCCCCGCCGCGCCACCGCCGTCACGCACTGCGCGAGTTCTCCATGACCGATCACACGACCCCGACGCCCGAGCCACCGGCCGACCCGAACCGCGACCCGGAAGACGATCCGTTATCGCCACCGTCGCCGGGCCATCATCACGACAATCCGCAGCAACCGGACGGCCCGCCGAGCAAGGATCCGGTTTAGCCGCAGGGCTGCCGCGCCGCACATTCACCGCGGGTTCCCGTCATGCGCCGTCGCCGCATGACGCTGCCTAGCGAGCCGTATACCCGCCGTCGATCGGCAGCGACACACCGCTGACCATCGACGCCGCATCGCTCAGCAGGAACAGGATCGGTTCGACGACCTCATCCGGCTCCGCAAATCGCCCGAGCGGAATCGCGGCGAGCATCGGCGCACGCTTTTCCGGTTCGCTCCACGCGAACTGCGCCATCGGCGTGAGCGTGACGGTCGGGTTCACACTGTTCACACGAATGCCGTGCGGCCCGAGTTCGATGCACAGCACGCGCGTGATCGCGTCCATCGCCGCCTTCGACGCGCAGTAGCTCAGATGCGCGGGCAAGCCGACGAGCGCGGCCTGGCTCGACACGTTGACGATGCTGCCTCGCGCCTGCGCAGCGCCGCGTCCGTCGCGCGCGATCATCTTCCGTGCAACGGCCCGTGCGACGAGCGCCGCGCCGCGCGCATTGACGGCCATCACGCGATCGAAATGCGCGGCACTCACCTCGAGCGCCGATTCGAGCGATGCGATCCCCGCGCAATTCACGAGGCCGTCGAACGCATCGTGCGTGGCGAGCGCCGCGTCGATCGAATGCTCGTCTCCACCGACATCGAGTCGCATCGTCTCGCACGCGGTCTCGCCGGCGAGCGCATCGAGCGCGGCCATGTCGCGCCCGGCCGCGACGACCTGCGCGCCCGCCTGCGCCAGCGCGACCGCGCACACGCGCCCGATCCCGCTCGACGCCCCTGTGACGAGCACCCGCGAACCGCCGAAATCGAATCGTGTCTTCATGATGGCGTGTGCAACCCGTGCATGATCGGTTTGAGCGCCGGATACAGCGCCGTGTAGAGCGTAAAGCGCGCCGCATATGTTTTCGCGCGTTCGGCATCGGGCCGCGCGCGCTCGACGAGCGTGACCCAGCCGCCTTGCGCATCGTCGTGCGACACGAGCCCTGCCCCGACGCCCGCGAGCAAGGCCGCCCCCATCGCGGCTTCGACGTCCTGCTCGATCGTCCACACCGGGAAGCCCGTCACGTCCGCGATGATCTGCATCCATAGCGCCGAATGCGCGGCCCCGCCCACGACGATCAGCCGGTCGTCGAGCGCAGCCGCGCCGCGCCGGCCGGCCTCGATGTTGTGCCGCAACGCGAACGCGACGCCTTCGAGCACCGCGCGATAGAGGTGCGCGCGCGTATGCGCGAGACTCAGCCCGACGAATGCACCGCTCGCCTTCGCGTCCCACACGGGGCTGCGCTCGCCCATCAGGTACGGCAGGAACAGCACGCCGTCGGCGCCCGGCGGCACGCTTTCGGCCGCTTCCTCGAGCAACACGTGCGGATCGCCGTGCGGCAGCAGGCGTGCCGCATCGATTTCCGCGTGACAGAACTGGTCGCGAAACCACGCGACCGACGCGCCGGCCGTGATCGCGCCGCCGAACACGTACAAGTCGCGCTGCCCGTTGAACACGTGCGGCATGCTGACGAGCCCGTGACGCGCATCGACGTGCCGGCTCACGTAACCCCAGCACATGCTGGTGCCGATCATCGCGACATGCTGGCCCGTGCGCGTCGCGCCGGCCGCGAAGGTCGCGACGGCCGCATCGACGCCGCCCGCGATAACGGGCATGCCGGCCGGCAGCCCGAGCTGTTCGGTCCATTGCGACAGCAGCCCGCCGACGATGTCCGTCGATTCGACGAGCCGCTCGGGCATCATCGTCGCGGGAATGCCGAGCATGTCGAGCGCATCGTCGGACCACTCGCGGCGCGCGACGTCGTACACGCCGCCGATATTGCCGGCCGAACTGTGATCGACCGCGACCTCGCCGGTCAGCAGGTAGATCACGTACGCATTCGGCGGCAGGAAATAGCGCACGTTCGCCCACACGTCCGGCCGCTGGTCGCGCAGCCACAGCATCTTCGTGAAGCCGTAATAGCTGTCGACGCCGTTGCCCGTGATCACGCGCAACCGCTCAACGTTCACGTTCTCGTTGACCCAGTCGACTTCCGCGGTCGCGCGTCGGTCCATCCAGATCAGGCACGGATGGAGCGGCCGCATGTCGATGTCCACCGGAATGCCCGAGCCGCCGTACAGGCTGCCCACGCACACCGCGCGGATCGCATCGGCCGGCACGCCCTGCGCGCGCGCATCGCTCACGCAGCCCGCGATGCACGTGAGCACGGCATCGAACCACACCTGCGGCCATTGCTCGGCCCACAGCGGGCGCGGCGTATCGGGCTGGTAGCCGGCCGAGCGCCGCGCGACGATCGTGCCGTGCCGGTCGACGAGCAGCGCCTTGGTGCTCTGCGTGCCGATATCGACGCCTATGACGTATTCCATGATGTCTCCGGAGAGGCGCACGCCTGCCGCGTCAGCGGGCCGGCTTCAGCAGCACCTTGATCGATTCGGGCGATTTCGCGACGCGGATCGCGTCGTCCCAGTCTTCGAGCGCGAAATCGTGCGTGACGATGCCTTTCGACGTAACGAGCCCGCGCGCGAGCAGGTCGATCGCGATCGGATAGCAGTATGGCCCCAGGTGCGCGCCGCGCACGTCGAGTTCCTTGCGATCGCCGATGATCGACCAGTCGACGGTCGCATCCTCGCCGAACACGCTGAATTCGACGAAGCGGCCGAGCTTGCGGATCAGGTCGAGCCCCTGGCTCACGCCGACCGGCGCGCCGGTCGTCTCGATGTAGACGTCGCAGCCGTAGCCGTCGGTGAGCGACCTGACGATCTCGCGCGCGTCGTCGCGCTTCGGGTTGATCGTGACGTCCGCACCGTACTCGCGCGCGAGTTCGAGCCGCTCGTCGATCAGGTCGATCACGACGAGCTTCTTCGGCGTCTTCAGATGCGCGACCTGCGTCATCATCAGCCCGAGCGGGCCCGCACCCGCGATCACGACCACATCGTCGAGCTGGACATCACCGCGGTTCACCGTATGGATCGCGCACGACAGCGGCTCGATGATCGCGGCGTCCTCGAGCGACACGCCGAGCGGAATCCTGTGGACGATCGCGGTCGGCGGAATGCGCATGTACTCGGCCATCCCGCCGTCGGCCACCTCGCGCTGGAAGCCGAAGATGTTGTGCACTTCGCACATCCAGTACTGGCCCGACTTGCAATAGCGGCACTTGCCGCACGGCACGATCTGCTCGGCGATCACGCGGTCGCCCACCGCCACGCCGAAGTGCTCGGCCGCGCCGTCGCCGAGCGCTTCGACGTAGCCGAAGAATTCGTGGCCGGGAATCACGGGCGCCTTCACCCACGGGCTCGGGCCGCCCCAGAACATCTTCGCGCCCGTGTAGCACTTGCAGTCGCTCGCGCAGATCCCGCATGCAGCGATGCGGATCACGAGCTCGTTCGCGCCGGGGCGCGGCTTCGCGACCTGTTCGACGCGGTAGTCCTCGGGGCCGTGGCAAACGACCGCGGTCATCCGCGGCGGGGCTTCGGGTGTCGTCATGGATTGTCTCTTTCGTTGATGATCTGGATGACTGATGAATCGATCGTTACCGCGACCGTTCGCGGCTGATGTAGATCGCGAGCAGGATGATTCCGCCCTTGATCACGTTCTGCACATACGGGTTCACGCCGATCATGTTCAGCCCGTTGTTGAGCACGCCGAGCAGCAGCGCGCCGACCAGCGTGCCGAGGATCGCGCCGCGCCCGCCGGAGATCGACGTGCCGCCCATCACGACGGCCGCGATCGCGTCGAGTTCGAAGCCCACGCCCGCGTTCGGCTGACCGCTCATCAGGCGCCCGGTCAGCACGATCGCGGCGAGCGCCGACGTGAGCCCGGCCAGCGTGTAGACGATCAGCTTCACGCGCGCGACGCGCACGCCGGTGAGCCGCGTCGCCTGCTCGTTGCCGCCGATCGCATACACGTAGCGGCCGAACGGCATCCGGTCGAGCAGCAGCCATGCGATCGCATAGACCACGAGCATGATCAGCACCGGCGCCTGGATGCCGAGCACCTTGCCGCTGCCGAAGAACGCGACCCAGTCGGGCAGGCCGTCGATCGGATAGCCGCCCGTGTAGATCAGTGCGAGGCCGCGCGCGATGCCCATCGTCGCAAGCGTGACGATGATCGGCGGCATCCCCGCGAACGCGACGAACACGCCGTTCAGGAAGCCGAAACCGAGACCGACCGCGATGCCGATCGCGAGCGCGGCAACCGCGTTCACGCCCGCGACCATCAGCCCGGCCGCGAGCGTGCCCGACAGCGCCATCACCGAGCCGACCGACAGGTCGATCCCGCCGGTCAGGATCACGCAGGTCATGCCGACCGCGATGATCGCGTTGATCGACACCTGGCGCAGCACGTTCTCGAGGTTCGCGGCGGACAGGAAGCTCGGGCTCGCGATCATCATCGCGATGCACACGACGATCAGGCCGACGAGCGGATAGAACAGCGTCGAGCGCCGCAGTTGCGCCCACATCGCGCGCGGCGGCGGTGCGTCGCCGTTTCCGGCGGTAGCCGCGAGCGTCGTGGAAGGCGTGGAAGAAGAATCAGGCAGGTTCATGGGTCGCTCCTCGCGTGCCGGCCGTGGCATAGGTCATGACCGTGTCGGGATCGATCTCGTCGCCTTCGAGCGTCGCCTCGATGCGGCCCTGCCGGAACACGGCGACGCGATCGCACATGCCGACGATTTCCGGCAATTCGGACGAGATCATGATGATGGCGTAGCCGCGCGCGGTGAGTTCGCGCATCAGCCCGTAGATTTCGGCTTTCGCGCCGACGTCGATGCCGCGCGTCGGCTCGTCGAAGATCAGCACCGACGTGTGATGGTTGAGCCAGCGCGCGATCACGACCTTCTGCTGGTTGCCGCCGGACAGCGTCGCGACCTCGGTGTGGATCGACGGCGCCTTCACGCCGACGCGCCGCATCACGTCGTGCGTCGTGCGCGCCTCGCCGCGGCGGTCGATCAGCCAGCGCATCGACCGGTACTTGCCGAGGTTGTTCAGCGAGATGTTGTCGCGGATCGAGAACGACGTGACGAGCCCTTCCGTCTTGCGGCTCTCCGGCAGGATGCCGATGCCCGCACGCAGCGCGTCGGCCGGATCGGCGAGCTTCACCGCCGCGCCACGAACCCGCACGTCCTTGCGATGCGCACGCGTCGCGCCGATCACCGCGAGCGCGGTTTCCGTGCGGCCCGAGCCGACCAGCCCGGCGAAGCCGAGGATCTCACCGGCATGCAGCGTGAAGCGGTTCACCGGGCCGCCGCGTTCGATCTGCAGTTCATTAACCTCCAGCACCCGCGGTGCATCGACCGCGCGCACCGGCTTCGGCGGGAAGCTGCTTTCGATCCGGCGGCCGACCATCATCCGCACGAGCTGCTCGACGTCCGTGCGCGCGACGTCGGTCGTCGCCACGTACTGGCCGTCGCGCAGCACCGTGATGCGGTCGCACACCGCGAAAATCTCGTCGAGGTGATGTGAGATGAAGATCATCGCGACGCCCTGCCGCTTCAGCTCGCGCATGATCGCGAACAGGTGCTCGGCCTCGGCCGGCGTGAGCGTGGCGGTCGGTTCGTCGAGGATCAGGATACGCGCGTCAAGCGACAGCGCCTTGCCGATCTCGACGAACTGCTGCTGCGCGACCGACAGCGCGCGGATCGGCGCATCGAGATCGATCGCCACGCCGAGCCGCGCGAAGATCGCGGCCGCCGCGTGACGCATCCGTTTGCGGTCGCGCGCCCCCCAGCGGTTGCGCAGCTCGCGGCCGAGGAACAGGTTGTCGACGGCGTCGAGGTGCGGGATCAGACTGAATTCCTGGAACACGATGCCGACACCTGCCGCGACCGCGTCGTGATAGTCCGAGAAATGGCGTGCAGTGCCGTCGATCTCGATCGTGCCGGTATCCGGCTGATGAATGCCGCACAGGATCTTCATCAGCGTCGACTTGCCCGCGCCGTTCTCGCCGAGCAGCGCGTGGATCTCGCCGCGCGCAATCTCCAGATCAATGTCGGCGAGCGCCTTCACGCCCGGAAAGCTTTTCGTGATGTGGCTGAGCCTGAGTATCGTGTCCATCGGCTTCTCAGTGCGAAGGGCGCCGGCCGCGCCGCCGCCCTTCGCGTCGTTTCGCACGTCGTTCACCAGCTGAAGCCCTTCGCGTTGCCGCGATCGACCACCTTCACGTCGACCGGGATCGCCTTCGGCACCGTCGCGCCCCACTTGCGGGCGATCGCAATGCCGAGCGCGATGCGCACCTGATCGGCCGGGAACTGCGCGGTCGTCTCGATGAACTTCGAATTCGGCTTCTGGATCGCGGCGATTGCCTCGGGCGCGCCGTCGACGCTCGTCAGCTTGATGTCCTTGCCCGAGCTCTCGATCGCGGCGAGCGAGCCCATCGCGCCGCCGTCGTTCACGCTGAAGATGCCCTTCAGGTTCGGATGCGCGGAGATCATGTTTTCGGTGACCGACAGCGCGGTCGCACGCTCCTGCTTGCCGTTCTGCGTATCGACCAGCTTCACGTTCGGGTATTTCGCGAGCCCGGCCTTGCAGCCGCGCACGCGTTCGAGAATCGGCACGACCGGGATGCCGTCGAGGATCGCGACTTCGCCGCTGCCACCGATCACCTTCGCGAGGTAGTCGCACGACATCACGCCCGCGTCGTAGTTCTTCGAGCCGACGAACGAATCGACCGGGCCGTTCGCGTTCGCATCGACGGCCACCACCACCGCGCCGGCCTTCTTCGCCTGCGTGATCGCCGACTGGATGCCGGTCGAATCGGTCGGGTTGACGAGCAGGATGTCGATCTTCTTCTGCAGCATGTCCTCGACGTCGCTCACCTGCTTGCTGACGTCGTGATGCGCGTCGGTGACGACGACCTGCGCGCCGATCGACGCAGCCGCGTCGTTCAACGCTTTCTGCATCGTCACGAAATACGGGTTGTTCAGCTCCTGGAACGTCATGCCGATGCGCAGCGGTGCGGCCTGCACGGCGGCAGCGGGCAGCCAGGCTGCAGCGGCGAGCGCGGCAACCACCGCCATGCGGGCGGCGCGACGGGGGGATGAAGCGGGCGATACATGCGTCATGACGGTGTCTCCGGTTAGTTGTGCTGCTTTTTCGTGGGTGAGCGCGCCCCTCGCGCCGGGGGTGACGCGATTGCGCTGGGTGAAACGGTGTGGAAAGTCAGGCGGGCAACGGCCCGGCGATCATCCGGCCTGCGGCGCGAGTTCGGGCACGCCGGGCACGCCGGGCGTGACGACGCGCGGCGGCAGCGGATTGCCGGTGGGCGCTGCATGCAGCGCAAGCTCGCGGCTACGCGCATTCAGGCGCTGCAGCGCGCGGAATTCGGACGGCGCCATCCCCTTCACCGCGCGGAACTGGCGGTTGAAGTTCGACACGTTGTTGAAGCCGGCCTGGAAGCAGATATCGGTGATGTTCGCGTCGTCGGCAAGCAGCATCTGGCACGCCGACTCAATCCGCAGACGATTCACGTACTGGACGAACGGCATGCCCGTCTGGCGGTGGAACGCCCGCGAGAACGCGCTGACGCTCTGCCCGGTCAGTTGCGCGAGATCGGATTCGCGCAGCTCGGACGCGAGGTTCTTGCCGATGTACGACAGCGCATGGCTGAGCCGCGTCGGCGTGACGTCGGCCTGGTCGTATGCGGGGCTCGCGAGCAGCGTGCGTTCGGCCGCCCCGCAAAGCCGTTCGAGGATCGTCATGAACAGCGCGATGCGGCGCATGCCGCGCGCGGCCAGCAGCTCGTCGAACAGCGGCGCGATCGCAGCGCTGGTTGCCGCGTCGAAGCCGACCCCGCGCCGCGCATCGTCGAGCAGCGCCTGCGCGTCGCGGCATTCGGGAAACGCGTCCATGCAACGGCGCACGAACGCCGGATCGAACTGGATCACGAGGTTGCGGCGCTCGACGGTTTCGCCTTCGGCCATGTCGCTGACCCAGTTGTGCGGCAGGTTCGGGCCGAGCAGCACGAGATGGCCGGGGCCGAACGAGCCGATGTGGTCGCCGACGAAATACTTGCCGCGCGTCGCGACGATCAGGTGCAGTTCGAATTCGGGATGGAAGTGCCAGCGGATCGTGCGATACGGATAGCCGTGCGACCAGACCTTGAACGACTCGTCGCGTCGCACTTCGACCACTTCCAGATCGGGGTGCATCATTGTTGGCGTCTCCATTCCCATGTCTCGCTGGCCGGTTCGTTGCGCGCGTGCGCCGCGTATCTCACGCGGCGACGCGACCGGTCGCATGGGAAGCAATGTAGGTCGATCGAGCGCGCGGCTCCACCAACTTTACGCCTGATTTCCGATACTTTTTTGCGCATTCCGGCCGCAAACGGCGCCGGACGGCAAATTTGTGCAGCGCGGAACGGCCGGACGGCCGCCCGCTCCGGTGCTTACGCGGCCGCGTGCTCGCGCGCCGTCCGCACTTCGTAGGCCTTCAAGTTGTTGTACGCGATCCGCAGCAGCGACAGCGCATCGGCCGCCTGCGGGTCGCGGCGCGCGAGCAGGTCGCCGATCACGTGATCGGCTTCGACGCGCGCATGGTTCTCGACATCGCGCAGCATCGACGCGGTCAGCGGCGACGGCGTCAGCACCATCCGCTGCATCCGCTCGATCGCGGCCGGGTCGGGCCGGTGGCCGTTGTGCTCGGCGATCGCACTGCATTCGGCGAGCATCGTCTCGAGCAGGCGGCGGCCGTCCGGCGCGGCGAGAATGTCGCCCACCGAGCCGCGGAACAGCGACGTGCTTGCGGCGAGCGTCGCGAGGAACACCCACTTTTCCCACATCCGCGCGGCCACGTTGTCGCTGAGCGTCGCATCGAAACCCGCGCCGCCGAGCACCTCGGCCACCGCGCGCACGCGCGGCGATTCGCCGCCCGCAAGTTCGCCGAAGGTGACGCCATGCGTATCGTTGAGGTGCACGATGCGCTGCTCGCGATCGAGCGTCGCCGCGATCACGCACAGCCCGCCGAGCACCTGCGCGGCGCCGAACCGGTCGCGCAGCACGTCGAGATGACGCATCCCGTTGAGCATCGGCAGGATCAGCGTCTGCGGGCCGACGAACGGCGCGAACGAAAGAATCGCGTCATCGAGGCTGTACGCCTTGCAGCTCAGCAGCACGAGGTCGAACGGCGCGACGCCGGCACCCGCATCGCCCGCGCGCACGGTCTGCACGTTCGCGAGCGTCAGGTCGCCATGCGGGCTGCGGATCAGCAACCCGTCGCGCGCCAGCGCGGCCGCACGGCCGTCACGCACCAGGAACGTCACGTCCCGCCCCGCCGCGGCCAGCCGGCCGCCGAAATATCCGCCGACCGCGCCGGCCCCTACCACCAGAATTCGCATCGTTGCCTCCTTTCGGTTTCATTCGCCGCCGCGCCGCCGAGCCGGGCCCGCGGCGCACACGCAATCGCCCCGTGAGTATAGCGATACCCGTTATGCATATGCATAGATACCCTTGTCGTCATTAGAGGCTTGCATCCACGGTACCGGTTCCTAGGGATAACCCGTCTACGGTGACGCCCGCCAGGCGCCGTCAAAACACTTATCCCGTCACGCCGTCACGGCGAGCTTCCACGACCGACCGACCACACACCATGCGCAACCTTTCCCTGAATCAGAAACTCGCCTCGATGATCGTCATCCTGTGGCTCGGCCTGCTCGTGATCGCCGGGCTCGGCGCCTGGCAGACACGTGCATCGATGATCACGGACCGCCGCGAGCAACTCGCGTCGCTGGTCGCACAAGCCGCGAGCGTGACCGACCACTTCTACAAGCTGTCGCAGCAGAACGCGTTGCCGGAAGCCGATGCGAAGCAGAAGGCGCTCGAGGCGATCGCCGCGATGCGCTACGGCGCCGACGGCTACATCTCGATCAACGACTCGAAGCCCGTGATCGTGATGCATCCGATCAAGTCCGATCTCAACGGCAAGGACGTGTCGAATTTCACCGATCCGAACGGCAAGCACCTGTTCGTCGAGATCGTGAAGGCCGGCAACCTGGAAGGCGGCAAGGGCTTCGTCGAGTATCTGTGGCCGAAGCCGGGCGCCGACAAGCCGCAGGAGAAAACCAGCGCGGTGCAGCGCTTCGCGCCGTGGGACTGGTATCTCGTGACCGGCATGTACATGAACGACGTGCGCTCGGCCGTGCTCGAAAGCGTCGGCCGCTGGCTCGCGATGACGGCCGTGCTCGGCGGGATCGCGACCGCCGTAATGGTGCTGGTGCTGAAAAGCGTGCGCGCGAACCTCGGCGGCGAACTGGAAGTGGCGCTCGACGCCGCGCAGCGCATCGCGCAGGGCGACCTGACCGCGCGCGTCACCGTGAAGCACGACGATCGCGGCAGCCTGCTGCACGCGCTGCATACCATGCAGGGCGGGCTGATCGACATGGTCTCGCGCGTGCGGATGGGCACCGAGAACATCAACGTCGGCGCGAGCGAGATCGCGTCCGGCAACACGGACCTGTCGCAGCGCACCGAGGAACAGGCCGCCGCGCTCGTGCAGACCGCGTCGAGCATGGATCAGATGACCGCGAACGTGAAGCAGAACGCGGACAGCGCCGCGCAGGCCGCGTCGCTCGCCGGCCAGGCCGCGCAGGTCGCGACGCGCGGCAGCGCGGTGGTCGACGACGTCGTGCGCACGATGAACGAGATCACCGACCGCTCGCACAAGATCGGCGACATCATCGGCGTGATCGACGGGATCGCGTTCCAGACCAACATCCTCGCGCTGAATGCGGCGGTTGAAGCCGCGCGTGCCGGCGAACAGGGCCGCGGCTTCGCGGTGGTCGCGGCCGAGGTGCGCTCGCTCGCGCAACGCTCGGCGACGGCCGCGAAGGAGATCAAGTCGCTGATCGTGTCGTCGAACGAGACCGTCGAGCAAGGCGCGGCGCTCGTCACGCACGCGGGCGAGACGATGGCCGAGATCGTGCAGTCGGTGCGGCGCGTGAACGAGATCCTCGACGAGATCAGCCATGCCTCGCGCGAACAGAGCGCCGGGATCGAACAGGTGAATCGCGCGGTGGGTGAGATGGACCAGGTGACGCAACAGAACGCGGCGCTCGTCGAAGAAGCCGCGGCGGCCGCGCATTCGCTGCGCGATCAGGCCGAGGCGCTGCGGGATGCGGTGACGCGGTTTGCGTTGCCGGCCTGACAGCGGCCGCACGGCGCACACATGCTCACGCGGCTCGGCCTGGTCGTGACACCGCCAGGCCGGTGCCGAGCCCCAGCCCCGCCGCCCGCTGGATCAACTCGACGTCATTACTCACGCCGAGCTTCTTCATCGCACTGATCTTCTGCGCGCTGACCGTCTGCTTGCCCTTGCTCAGACGCTGCGCGATCGTCTTGATCGGCACCCCCGACAGATACAGGCGAATGACCTCGATCTCGCGCGCCGACAGCTTCACGGGCGCCTCGCCGCGCTCGCCGAATGCGTCGACCGCGCGCCTGACGAGCGGCGACAGGTAGCGCCCGCCGCTGTAGCTCGAATGAATGGCCGTGACGATATGGCCGACCTCGTCGAACTTGCTGACGATGCTCACGCCGCCGATCGCGAGGATCGACCCGAAGATCAGCGGGTTCTCGTTCGCGACCAGCGCGACGATCCCGACGTTCGGACGCGTGCGGCGCAGCCAGTCGAACAGCGCAAGGCCGTCCATCTGCTCGTCTCCGCGGATCGCATAGTCGACCAGCACGACATCGCAGTCGACACCGCCGAGCGACGCGACCAGTTCGGCCACGCTCCGGTAGACCGCGACGATCTCGATCGCACAGCCGCTGCCCGCGACCTGCTCGATGCCGGCCAGCGTCAACGGCCAGTCGTACGCGAAAGCGACGCGAACATTGAATTTCCTCATGCGCAGTTCCAGGTGGTTCATCGGCCGCGCGACACGGATCGCGCACGGCCGGTTTGGCGTTGAAAGGACGTTCAGGCTACTTTTAGCCTGAACGTCGATTCTATGAAGCCGCGCGCAAGCGGGATATCGGACGGCATCGGGATCGGCCGCCGGAGACGTAATACGAGTTTGATATTTGCGCCAGTTCGAGCGCCCGACACATGGCGGCCGGTATCCGTAGACATCGGCCGGATGGCCAGCGTGGCGGGTCATCCGGGCCAAGCGACCGGCCAGCAGGTAAAATCGACGCCTTTGCATACCGCGCCGGGCCACCGGCGGCGAGCGACGCGCCGAAGCCGGCCGCGCGCCACCGCCCGTTTGCCGGCTGCCCGTACCCCCGCTTTCCTCATGACCGAATCCGACCTGCAACCCGACGACACCTCCATCCACGAAGACGGCCTCTGGCGCGACAACGGCTGGACGGCGCGCATCATCAAGAACGAAGACGACGACGGCTGGGCCGTCGAGATGATCAAGGACGGCGAGTCCGAGCCCGCGCTCGTCGGGCCGTGGACCATGGGCCGCGACAAGAAGAACCCGAAGCCGATGGACGCAAACGCGTTCCGCACGCTCGTGAAAACCGCGACCGAAGTGCTGATGCGGCACGAGCAGCAGCGGCGCGCGATGCTGCACAAGGAAGTGACGGTTCAGGGCGAGGACGACCAGGATGTGTCGGTGACGCTCGACATCGTGCCGGACGAGTTCGAGCCGTACGCGCAGCTCAAGGCATTCGATCCGTATGGCGAACTGCTGGCCGAAGCGAAGGTATCGGCCGGGTTCAAGCTCAACAAGGCCAGCGCCGAGCGCTGGGTCGCATCGGGCTTCGAGCGGCCGGCCTCCTGACAGCGCGCCGCGCGCCGCCGGGCCGCGCGCTCAGGCGCCGGCCCCCTGCCGTGCGCGCCGCAGCCGGCGTGCCGCGAGCTTGCGCCGCACGAGCTGCTCGAACTGCTGCGTCGCGACCGCCGGATCGCGCGCGGCCAGCCCGAGCGCGTTGCGCACCAACTGGATCGGCGTCAGCACGAGGCCCCACGGCAACCCCCACCAGCCGAACGCGGCCGACGCAAGCAGCGCGACCGCCTGCTTCCTGCGGCCGCAACGCCGGCAGCACACATGGCGCCGCGTCGCCCAGCGCGTGACGAACAGCAGCGACACGACGCGATGCGACGCATGGACGTCGACCGGCTGGTCGTCGCGACGGCAGATCGGGCACGGCCCGTAACGCCAGTCGTGCACGTACTCCCAGACTTTCGCGTCGGGCACCTGCTCTGCCTCGACGACGATCGGATGCGCTTGCGCGCACGCCTCACGGCAATAGCGGCGGCCGTCGATCGACTGCCCGCCGACCAGGAACGTCCTGCCGCAGTGACTGCACTCTGCCACGGTAACCTCGGATAAGCGTGATGCGCCACGTGCCGGCCGCGCGCGCATGGCTGCGCCGGCGGTCCGGACGGGCCGTTTCCTGTCTTAACGGCCGACGTCGCGCGGTCTTGAGCGGCGGTGTGCCGCGGCGCGTCAGCCGTGCAGCCCGTGCGCGGTCATCAGCCGATACAGCGTCGCGCGCGAGATGCCCAGCTCGGCCGCCACGTCCGCATGCTGGTGGCGGTGGCGCATCAGCGTTTCCTCGATCGCGTGCCGCTCGGCCTGCCGGCGCGCTTCCGCGAGCGTCGGCGGCCGCCGCGACGTGTACGGGTGCAGTTCGAGATCGGCGGCCGAGATCATCGGGCCGTTCGTCATCACCACCGCGAACCGGATCCGGTTGATCAGCTCGCGCACGTTGCCGGGCCACGGATAGTTGTGGATCGCCTCGATCGCGCACGGCATGAAGCCGCGAATCCGGTGCGAACTGTCACCGCGATAGCGCCGCAGCACGTAGTCGGCGAGCAGCATGATGTCGCGGCCGCGCACGCGCAGCGGCGGCTCGTCGATGCGCAGCACGCACAGGCGGTAGTACAGGTCGGCACGGAACCGCCCCGCCTGCATCGCGGCCTCGAGATCGACGTGGGTCGCCGACACGATCCGGACGTCCACCGGAATCGACGCGTGCCCGCCGAGCCGCTCGATCGTGCCTTCCTGCAGGAAGCGCAGCAGGCTCGCCTGGCTCTCGAACGGCATGTCGCCGATTTCATCGAGAAACAGCGTGCCGCCGTGCGCGGCCTCGATCCGGCCGATCTTGCGCTGGTGCGCGCCCGTGAATGCGCCGCGCTCGTGGCCGAACAGTTCGGCCTGCAGCAGCGTCGACGGAATGGCCGCGCAGTTCACGGCGACGAATGGCGCGTCGGCGCGCAACGACTGCTGGTGGATCGCCGCTGCCGTCAGCTCCTTGCCGGTGCCGGATTCACCGGCGATGAATACGGTGGCGTCCGTGTTGGCGACCTTGCGGATCGTCGCGAACAGGCGGCGCATTGCGTCGCATGAGCCGATCATCGTGCCGCCGGGGGGCGCCGCATCGGCGTCCGGGCTGCCGTCCGCGAGCTTCAGCATCCCGTAGGCGTGGCCGACCAGATAGCCGATCGTCGTATAGGCGGTCACATTGCGCACGTAGTCGAAGCAGCAGTGGCGAATCAGGCGCGCGATGGTGAGATCCCGCAGCCGCTCATTGTCGGCGAGCGCGACCCAGCCGACCCGCGGATCGCGCAGCAGCGTCTCGAACGACGTGACGTCGGGCGACGCGAAGCTGCCGAAATCGACGATGCCCGCATGCGGACGGTTCACCTTGACGAGATTCAGTGCGTCCGCAACGGTTTTCGCACGCCACACGTCCCAGCCGCGCGATTCGAGACAATCGACGAGCGCGGCATCGTGCTGCTGCGACAGGTAGACGAGTGGCCGCGACGGTACGACATGATTGCGCCGGACGGCAACGAACGGCGCCGTACCCGCATCGCGTTCGAGATCCTGCGGGCCCGACACCCTGATCTGGCAGCAATAGTTCACGATGGCCTCGTCGCTTGATTTGGTTGTCGAAACGGCCGTCGCCGGATCGCGCAGCGCGGGGCATCGTGGTCCCGCGGCGCAGCGCCGGGCCGTCCTCGGATTGACGTTTCGTTATCGGCAGAAAACGACGCGCTGCGTGTAGATCTGCGGCTCGACGACCGGTTTCGTGGAACGGTTGAGGTCGTCACGATAGGCGCGGTAGGTCTTGCCGTTCACCGTGACTTCCGTCGCAGGGGCCGTCTCGATCGAGTTGAGCCCGTTGCGCTGCCACCCGCTCACCCGGTCCGCCGCCGTCACGCTCGACTCGCCCGCGATCTTCTGCGTGATCGCGCTGCCGTCGCTCCACGGCTGCGTCTGCATGTCCTCGGCATGCTGCATCGCGCCGATCGTCTTGCCGGTCGGCGCCGGCCCGTTCTGCGCTTCGAACGGCGCGCCACGGCCGTACACCGGCGATTGCCACGACGGTGCGTGACCTTCCTCCGGCATCATGTAGATCATCTGCGGATCGCCGATCATCATCATCGGCGCGCATGCCGTGTTGTCGGCGCGACCGAGCGTCGTCAACGCCTGCTCGACGCTCACGGCGTTCGCGGCGGTCTGCTCGCCCAGGATCACGAAGACCGCCGGGTTCTGAAATACCGCTTGCGCTGCGGCTTGCGCGCTGTACAACAACAGAGCGACCAAAAAGATCCTCATGATTGAGGCCTCCTTGCATCCTCGTCGGGCAAAAAGAGGTGTTGACCTCGGGGATGGGATCAACACCCGTCAAACAGGAAACGACCGTCGGGCATCGGGTTCGAAAGGCTCCCGTGCGACCTGCGTTCCGGCCGCACGGGAGTCCGACCCGCGTGCTTACGACGACGTGCTCGTCGAGATCACGGCCGGAGCCGGCACGACCGGGGCAGCCGGGGCAGCCTGCTGGTCGACCGAAGCCGGCGGCAATCCTTGCGCCGGATCGGACAACACCGGCATGTCGGCGGCCTGCGCGGCGGCTTCCGGCACCTTCGCGTCGGCGGTCGGCATGTCGGCAGGCGCTGCGGCTACGGCAGGCTGCGCGGCTTCCGGCGCGGGCGCTTCGGCGGCGACCGGCGCCGGCTCGACGGCCTTCGCATCGGCTGCCGGTGCAGGCATCGCGGTCTCCACGGCTGGCACCGCGACGACGGCAGCGGCCGGCGTCGTGTCCGCAGCCGGCGCGGCAGCGGCTTGCGCTGCGTTGTCGGTCGCGGCCGGGATCGGCTCCGGCGCCTTGTCGGCGACTGCCGGTGCAGGCTCCGGCGCCTTGTCGGCAACCGCCGGTGCGGGCTCCGGTGCCTTGTCGGCGACTGCCGGTGCGGGCTCCGGTGCCTTGTCGGCCACGGCCGGTACGGGCTCAGGCGCCTTGTCGGCCACGGGCTGCACGGGCTCCGGTGCCTTCGTGTC
Source organism: Burkholderia lata (assembly GCF_000012945.1). Taxonomy (NCBI): domain Bacteria; kingdom Pseudomonadati; phylum Pseudomonadota; class Betaproteobacteria; order Burkholderiales; family Burkholderiaceae; genus Burkholderia; species Burkholderia lata. The sequence continues at coordinate 984,498 of NC_007511.1, read as the reverse complement.
GGCAACCGGCTCGGCAGGTGCGGGCGATGCCTTGTCCGCAACTGCCGGTGCGGCGATCACGGCGGCAGCCGGTACGGCTGCAATCGCAGCCGCCGGGACGACCGATGCTGCGGGTGCGGCGGCGACAGCAGGTACGGCAGCCGCTGCGGGCGCTGCTGCTGCGGCCGGTACCGCGGCGGCAACGGCGGGGGCTGCGACGGCCGGGGCGGCTGCGACAGCCGGCGCCGCCACTGCCGGTGCGGCAGCGGCAACAGCCGGTGCGGCGACGGCCGGTGCAGCGGCAATCGGCGCCATCGACGGCACGGGCACAGGTACCGGCACCGACACGGGTGCCGCCTGCACCGAGGTCGTCGCCACCGGGCGGGGTTGCGCCGGTGCCGGCGCGGCAGCGCCCAGCGGCGGCAAGCCCATGCGGTCGCGCACGATCGGATCGCGATACTTCACGTCGTCGGCAACCGTCGCTTCTACGCTCGGCGCCACGTTCGAACGGGCGAGCGGCGCGGTCGTGCCCGGGCACAGGTGCCCGGTCGCTTCAACTGCACGCCGGTTCGCGTCGCTCTGGCAGAGCAGCGCGAGCGCCACGTCGGTCAGGCCCATCGCGCGGAATTCACGTGCATCGAGACGTCGGACGCAGGCCTGGTCGACGAGTGTCGTACCACCCGTCGCGCCGAACCCCGGGAACGACACGCCGACGCTCACCGACCCCATACAGGTATCGGACAGCGTGGTCGTGAGGCCCGGCGCCTGGATCGCGGGGTTGGTCTTGATCGTCTGCGTACCCGAGTAATTGACGTTTTCCGCTGACTGGGTGTTGTACGGGTTGGTGCCTGGCGCGCCGGATGACTGCAGCGACTGCGGCGTCACGTTCGTGCCGCCGCTCGTGCTGGACGGCATCGTCACGTTCACGTTCACGCTCGAATTGCCGCTGCTGCGAACCCCGCTGGAGCTGGTAGCGTTACCGCCGCGCGAGCTCGTGGTGTTCGTGTTCATGCTCGAGCCGCCGCCCTGGCTGATCGACGAAGACGACGTCGAGGACTGTGCGCTCGAAGTCGAATCGGCGGTTTGCGCTTGGGCGCCGATCGTGGTCATCGCGAACATCGCTGCGCATGCCACCTTGATCCTGTTGCTGTTCATTTCACTCTCCGGACGAGGTTTGACCTCCCACCCAGGCAACCGTACTAATTCCCCTGATTCCCTTCAGCTTTGCCTGCTTCCCCGAACTGTTTCCAGCCGTTACCCAGCTGGGACCATGAGCCGGCCGACATGCCCTGCCACTGCTGGGCGTCTGGTCCGCCGATGGCACTGCCCGAAGAAAGCGTTTGTTGTTCTGACGGTTTGGTTGTCTGGTCAGGGTTGTTTGACGTCTGCAAATTCGATTGCACGTCGTTGGCAATACGGTCAGCGCCATACGCCGTCAGAGACGCGAGCATCAGAGCGGCGGCAATCAGTTTCTGCTTCATGCCAACTCCTTACGTGACAACAATGTGGGGAAAAGAGACCAGCGTCGCTGGGAAACTGGCCCCCCCACACCTGACTAATGACTGCTTCCGGTCGCACTTGCACTGCCCTGGCTCCCGCCCGATGCGGACGGCGACCCGGCCGGACCGGTACTCCAAACGGTCGACGAGTTGTAGTGATTCGAACCCGTGATCGCGCCTGACCCACCACTGCCGGTCAGCCCAGCGGCACCCGCGTTGGCAACGCCCTGGTCGTTCGCACTCGAAGCCGTGTAGTGATTGGCACCAAGGACGATCGTGGCGCTCACCCCGCCCGACAGCGCATTCGCGTTCTCGTTCGTGCTGCTGTTTCCACCGTACGAGCCTGCGGCACCGATACCGCCACCTGCCGCAAACGCGCCTCCGTTCGTGCCCGAACCGCTGGCCGTCGAAGTCGTGTTGTGGAAGGCGGATGCCGTGCCGGCGGAACCAGCGGGTGTCACCGTACTGCCCGCGTTCGCGCCCGCCGTCGAAGTCGAATTGCTGGTATAGCTGCCGGATCCGACCAGGACCGAACCGGAAACACCCGCCGCAACGGATTGTGTCTGGTTGGTCGTGGAGGAACCCGCTGCCAATGCAGCCGACGCTAAGACGGTGAGCGCTGTCGCGAAAATGACTTTGGCTTTCATAGCAATTCCTTGCTGTGAGTAAGTTCGGCGGTGGCGGAGCCGGGTCAACCCCCATCGAGCGGAACCCGGCATCCGTACCGCCAGCCAATGACGAACGCTACGCGTCGCGGCTTAGTGGTGATACGTCCAGCCGATCGAACCGGCATTTGCACCGCTGTTGCCACCGGCTTGCGAGCCGCCGAAGCCGAAGCCACCGACGGTCGACGTTTGGGTATGGTTCGTGTACGAGATCGAACCGCTGCCCGGGCCGCCTGCAACTGCGCCGGCTGCACCGAGTGCCGAGCCGGAATCGGTTGCGGAGAAATGGCCGAAGCCAGCAACCCCTGCCATCGTTTGGCCGCCGCTCGACGAGCTGCTGCTCGACACCGTGCCGCTGCCAGCGAACGCTGCACCCGAAACCGCCAGAACTGCTGCTGCAATCAGAAGCTTCTTCATGGTCGACTCCAAAACGGCGTGGACGGAGTGAGTCAGGAAGATCGCACGCCATCAACCTTCCCGACTTGAGCAATCCTCGAAATTAAGGATCACTATCTAATTAAAAAAATCCCGATGCCTTTTCAATTCAATTTTTTGTGATTTTGGCCAGACGAAGCTTAGCTTCGCGATTTTTAGTTATCCAAACTTTTTTTGTAGGTGTTTTCTATTATTTTTATGAACATTGGACTTACACCGAAAACACCATTGCCTGATAAACCGGAACGATGCGCACACCTTTCCGGCTTGCGATATTCGACACCCCGCCGGACGGCATGCCATTAATAGACATCCCATTTCCGGAATCGAAAATTCGCGAATACATTAACCACCGCAAAATGCAGCGCCGTTGAAAATACACCCTTTATCCGGGCGACAACGGGCCTGCATTGCAGCCAGGTGGCCTGTCTTCTCCCTGAGCTATCGAAGAAAGTCTTCCGGATAATCCGGCCGACGGGCGTTCGATCTAATCCGGCCGGCGCCGGCATGGGCCAGGCGCGATCGAAGCGACCCTGCACGTCCGAAGACGAATCGGCATCACGCTGTCCGGCACGAACAGCCTGATCCATCCGGGTGAACTGTATGAAAGCGAGTACCGCTGTCGCCCGACTGCCGTACGGCGCGACAACCGCGCCAGCACGCGAAGCGCGCGGCGGGCAAGAAACCGGGACAGAGCAACCCGCGAAGCTGGCACAGCGTCGCGAGCGTCACCCCGGTCTTTCCGACTACCCCATTGGTGCGTAATAAAGTACGCGCCGATCAAGCTACTGCTTATGGTCTTCATCGCCGTTTCCCCGACTGCTTATTGACGAGTTGGCCGCCCCACCTCTTCGTTACTTCGTGTCGACCGCCCGCCGGTGCGTCCAATACCGCAAGCAGCGTGCCACGTGATATTCCACCGCATATTGCGCTCGGCAAACGGCCGCCGCGACGGCACGCAGCGCCCGAAACGACATTTTTTGTTTCAGGAATGTATCGCAACAACAGTTTGACACCCCCGGCGATCGTTGAGCGCCGCGACGCAATTGCCGGATTAGACGGACGAATCCGGCCTGCAGGCCCGTGCCGGACGGCCAGATGAACGAGTGTTTCAAACTTGAGAAGCGCACGGCCGTGCAAGGCAGGCGGCGCGGGCATTTCCGCCTGGAAACCGGAGATCGCACCGTGTGCGGCCCCCTCCCGCGCCATCACAAACGAGAATCGATACGCGCGACGCCGGGCACCGGGAGCCCGATCCCGTAGCCTTCGGCGAGGCTTCGACACACGTTTCCTCCGACGACCCGGACGAATTTGATTCATCCGTGAAAATACCGACAGGATCACACCCCGCTCGAGCGTCGAAATGGGCCGTAAAAATGAAAACTTCCGTTCCAACGTAATAATTAAAACAAATGAAAACTCGCGCCCTCCGGACGGCACACATCATTTTTTCACTTTCATTCGCCCCGCCTTTCACGCACCGAATTGCCGGATTCGCAGTACACGAGGGAAACGTTTTTAACCCGTTATCTGCGCATTTCTCATCGATGAAACATTCCCGCTCAACACCTGTTTGACGAAGCCACTCCCGCAAAAGCCTGATTTATCGTGCATTTCGTCGTATCGAATCGTATCGACCCGGCAATTGGCCCTCGCGCTTTTCTGTCCCCACGATACATGCATGAAACAGAAGCGCGCATATCGCGCGGCAATTTCGGCGCCACGCCCGTGCGCATCGTGACGGCATCGTTCATGGCATGCCGATTGCCTGATCTCCGGCTCTCACCGAGCGGCACGCCGAGGCACAAGATCACGAACGGCGGCCTGCTCGTCAATCAGCGTCTCGGGGAAAAGGCGATGAAGATCACCACCGATCGATCGACGCGTGCGTCGTTCAAGCATCAACGGGGTAGTCAGCGAAACCGGAGCGCCTGTCGCGGCGCTTCGTCGACATCAGCACGAGCGAACCGGCGCTTGCCGAAACGCTACCCATGCAGCGGGATGGAACGCGTGCGCGCCGCCGTCGAACTGCTCGACGTGTGGTTCCCGGAGCTGAACGACGAAGGAGAAAGCCATGAATGACAGGGTCGCGCTCGAGACGCGCGCTGGGCAGCGCGTCCTGGTGACGGGCGGCGCCGGCTTTCTCGGCAGCTACGTGTGCGAACGCCTCGTCATGGAAGGCGCGTCCGTCACGTGCATCGACAGCCTGCTGACGGGGCGCAAGCTCAACGTCGCCGACCTGAAAGCGTCCGGCCGCTTCGAGTTCGTGAAGGGCGACGTATCGCTCGGCCTGCCGCAACTGCAGGTGGACGAGATCTGGAATCTCGCGTGCGCGGCATCGCCGCCCACCTACCAGATCGATCCCGTCCATACGATGATGACCAACGTGCTCGGCATGAACCATTGCCTCGCACTCGCGCGCAAGACGGGCGCACGCGTGTTCCAGGCGTCGACCAGCGAGATCTACGGCGACCCGGACGTGCACCCGCAGACGGAAACCTATCGCGGCAACGTGAACACGATCGGCCCGCGCGCGTGCTACGACGAAGGCAAGCGCGCGGCCGAGGCGCTGTGCTACGACTACTACCGCACGCACGGCATCGACGTGCGTGTCGCGCGCATCTTCAACACCTATGGCCCGCGGATGTCGCCGCGCGACGGCCGCGTCGTGTCGAACTTCATCGTCGGCGCACTCAACGGCGCGCCGCTCGAGATCTACGGCGACGGCAAGCAGACGCGCTCGTTCTGCTTCGCCAGCGACCTGATCGACGGCTTCTTCTGCCTGATGAGCGCCGAGCGCAACGTCGGCACGCCGGTCAACATCGGCAACCCCGGCGAATTCACGATGATCGAGCTCGCGGAGAAAGTGCTCGCGATGACGGGCTCGAAATCGGAGATCGTGTTCCGGCCGCTGCCGATCGACGATCCGCACCAGCGCAAGCCCGACATCTCGGTCGCGTCGACCGAGTTCGGTTGGCGGCCGGGCATCGATCTCGACGAAGGGCTGCGCCGGACCGTCGACTATTTCAGTCGTGAACTGTGGCTCGCGCCGGTGCTGCGCCTGACCGGGGCCACGGCATGAAAGTGCTCGTGACAGGCGGAGCGGGCTATATCGGCAGCCATACCTGCAAGGCGCTCGCGGCAGCGGGACACGAACCGGTCGCCTACGACAATCTGTCGACCGGCCATCGCGATGCGGTGCGATGGGGACCGCTCGTCACCGCCGACATTCTCGACCGCGACGCGCTGTCGAAGGCGTTCGCCGCGCACCGGCCCGACGTCGTGATCCATTTCGCCGCGCTCGCGTACGTCGGCGATTCGGTGCTCGCGCCCGACCGCTATTACACGGTCAACGTCACGGGCACCTGCATGCTGCTGAGCGCGATGCACGCGGCGGGCGTCGGCCGGATCGTGATGTCGTCGTCGTGCGCGACGTACGGCATTCCGGACGGCCTGCCGATCTCGGAGCGCACGCCGCAGCGGCCGATCAATCCGTACGGCTTCACGAAGTACGCGATGGAACGGATGGCGGCCGATTTCGAGCGTGCATACGGATTGAAGTGGGTCGCGCTGCGCTACTTCAACGCGGCCGGTGCGGACCCTGACGGCGAGATCGGCGAATGCCACGAACCGGAAACGCACGCGCTGCCGCTCGCGATTCGCGCGGCATTCGGCACCGGCCATGCGTTCCAGGTAATGGGCGCCGACTACCCGACGCCCGACGGCTCGGCGATTCGCGATTACGTGCATGTCAGCGACCTCGCCGACGCGCACCTGAAAGCGACCGCCTATCTGTGCGGCGGCGGCCACAGCGTCGCACTGAATCTCGGCACCGGCAAAGGAACGTCGGTACTCGACGCACTGCGCGCCGTCGAAGCCGTGACGGGCCGCCGCGTGCCGACGGTAACGGCCGCGCGCCGCCCGGGCGACCCGCCCGAGCTGTACGCCGACGCCACGAAAGCCGCGCTCGTGCTCGGCTGGCGGCCGAGTTTCACCGCGATCGAACCGATGGTCGAACACGCCGCGGCGTGGTTTCAGAAAGCACTGCAATTCGAATCCGGCAAGTAAGCAAGTTTCCTTGAACGCCACGCAGGGGAATCACCATGAAGGTACGGATCGCCATCGTCGGCACGGGCTACGTCGGGCTGGTCAGCGGCGCGTGCTTTGCGGATCTCGGGCATGACGTCGTCTGCATCGACAACAATCGCGGCAAGATCGACGCGCTGAACGAAGGACGCATGCCGATCTACGAACCGGGCCTCGACGCCGTCGTCGCACGCAACGTCGAACGCGGCACGCTGCGCTTCAGCAGCGACCTCGCGGCGAGCGTGTGCGATCGCGACGCGGTATTCATCGCGGTCGGCACGCCGACGCTGCCGGGCACCGACCAGGCAGACCTGCAGTACGTCGAGGCGGCCGCGCGCGAGATCGCGTCGAACCTGACCGGTTTCGCGGTCGTCGTCACGAAGTCGACCGTGCCGGTCGGCACCAACCGGATCGTCAAGCAGATCGTCGAACGCTGCGCGCCGGACGGCATCGACACGGCGATCGCATCGAATCCGGAGTTCCTGCGCGAAGGGTCGGCGATCGACGATTTCATGCACCCGGACCGCGTCGTGTTCGGCGCCGAGCATCCGCGTGCGATCGAGATCATGAAGGCCATCTATGCGCCGCTGGAAGCGATGGGCCATCTCGTGCTTGCAACCGAGATCGAAACGGCCGAACTCGTGAAATACGCGGCGAATGCATTCCTCGCGGTGAAGATCAGCTACATCAACGAGATCTCGGACCTGTGCGAAGCCGTCGGCGCCGATGTCGAACTGGTCGCGAACGGCATGGGCCTCGACCGCCGCATCGGCGCATCGTTCCTGAAGGCCGGCCCCGGCTGGGGCGGCTCGTGCTTTCCGAAGGACACGCGCGCACTGAAGGCGACGGCTTCCGAACATGCGGTGCCGCTGCGCATCGTCAGCGCGGCGATCGAATCGAATGCGCTGCGCAAGGAGCAGATCCTGCGCCGCATCGAGAAGGCCTGCGGCGGCTCGATCAAGGACAAGCGCATCGCGGTGCTCGGCCTCACGTTCAAAGGCCAGACCGACGACGTGCGCGAAAGCCCGAGCATCGACGTGATCCAGCTGCTCGTCGGCGCGGGCGCGCATATCCGCGCATACGACCCGGCGCGTCCGCACGAAGCGTCGCGGCTGCTGCCGCAGGTATTCATGGAGGGCTCCGCGATCGATGCGGTGCGCAGCGCGGACGCCGTCGTCGTGATGACCGAATGGAAGGCGTTCGAGGCACTCGATCTCGCCGACCTCGCGGATCACATGGCCGATCCCGTGATGCTCGACATGCGCAACCTGTTCAGCGAACGGCTCGCTGTCGACAGCGGCTTTCGCCGCTACGAACGCGTGGGCCGCTCGTGCGGCGAACGCACGCCGGCCGACCCGGCACCGGAACAACAGCACGCGAACGAGGACACCCGGCCGCAGCGCGGCCTGCTTCAAGACTGATGATCTGACCTTGACGGGAGAACACCATGAAGAAGCTGGTTGCGTCGCTTGCCGGCGGCCCTGCGCCGGATACCGCCGACACCACCGAGACCACCGACGCTGAAGCGGATCGCACCGCCTCGATGAACGCGGACGTCCCGCTCCTCGTCCCGTTGATGGACAGCGGGAGCAAGATCGTCTTCCACATCCTCGCGCTGTGCTGGTTCGTCGCGCTGGGCATCTTCTGGCGCTGGTGGTTGCGCGACGAGCACTACGTCGACGCGTTCCGCTTCGGCGTCAACTGCTTCGTGCTGTTCTGGACCACCTTCATTCCCGGCTACTTCATCTTCATCATCCGCTCGGCGGTCGTGCCGAATCCCGCGCTGCCGGTGCCGCGCGACTGGCGCGTCGCGATGGTCGTCACCAAGGCGCCGTCCGAGCCGTTCGACATCGTGCGCACGACGCTGCTCGCGATGCTCGACCAGACCTACCCGCACGATACGTGGCTCGCCGATGAAGACCCGTCGCCCGAGACGCTCGACTGGTGCCGCGAGCACGGCGTGTTCGTGTCGACGCGGCGCGGCATTGCCGCGTACCACCGGACGAGCTGGCCGCGCCGCACCAAGTGCAAGGAAGGCAATCTCGCGTACTTCTACGACATGTACGGGTACGACAACTACGATTTCGTGTCGCAGCTCGATGCCGACCACGTGCCGACCCGCACCTATCTCGAGGAGATGCTGCGGCCGTTCGTCGATCCGGCAGTCGGCTACGTGTCGGCGCCGAGCATCTGCGACAGCAACGCGGCCGGGAGCTGGAGCGCACGCGGGCGCGTGAACGTCGAGGGGCCGCTGCACGGCACGATGCAGGCCGGCTACGCGAGCGGCCTCGCGCCGCTGTGCATCGGCTCGCACTATGCGGTGCGCTGCCGCGCGCTGCGCGAGATCGGCGGGCTCGGGCCCGAGCTCGCCGAGGATCACTCGACCACGATGATCTTCAATTCGAAGGGCTGGCGCGGCATGCATGCGCTGAACGCGATCGCGAACGGCGAAGGGCCGCGCACGTTCGGCGACCTGGCCACGCAGGAATTCCAGTGGTCCAAGAGCGTGATGATCATCATGCTGCGCTACACGCGCCACTATTTCATGGGGCTGCCGCTGAGGCTGAAGGCGCAGTTCCTGTTCTGCCAGCTGTGGTACCCGCTATGCGCGCTCGCGATGGCCGGCAGCGTCGTGATTCCGGTCGTCGCGCTGCTTACCGGCCGCGTGTGGGCACACGTCGACTACCTCACGTATCTCACCTACGCGCTGCCGCTGACCGTGCTGATCCTGTGCGTCGTGACCTGGGCCACGCATTCGACCCAGTCGTGCCGGCCGCTGAATACGAAACTGCTGTCGTGGGAAGGGCTGTCGTTCGTGTTCGCGCGCTGGCCGTGGGTCGTGCTCGGCTGCGCATCGGCGGTGTTCGACTGCGTGCGCGGGAAGGAATTTCCGTTCAAGGTCACGCCGAAAGGCGGCACGATCGAACAGGACGCGCCGCTGCGCGTGGTTGCCCCGTATCTGCTGATCTCGCTGTTCTGCAGCCTGCCCGTGGTCACGGTCGAGAATCCGCGCAACGCGGCCGGCTTCTATCTGTTCTCGACGCTGACGAGCATCCTGTATCTCGTGATCGCGGCCGTCGTCACCGTGAATCACGGCAGGGAGCAAGGGCTCGAGTGGTCGGCATTCAGGCAGATGTTCTTCAGCCGCCTGCCCGTGCGCAACGCGCTGTTCGTGTTCGCGCTCGCGATACTGTTGTCGGGTATCGGGCTGCGCGCGCCGAAAGGCTGGCAGGCGATGATGTGGCGCTCGGGTTTGCCGGCCGTGGTCGCGCCCGTGCCGGGCGAACCGGTGAAGCAGCCCGAACTCGGCGCCTACGATCCCGAGCAGACGCTCGCGGCCGATCGGGATCTCGCGTTCGACCATGTGTTCGTGTCGTGGAACGCGCCCGACGTCCGCGCGGAAATCGACGATGCGTACCGGAGCGCGCAGGCGCGCAACCGCTCACTGATGCTGACCATCGAGCCCTGGGCGGCCGGCGACACGCGGCAAGGCGCACTGCTCGAGGATATCGCGCACGGGCGCTACGACGCGCGGATCGCGGCCGCCTGCTCGGCGCTCGCCGCGTTGAAGGGCCCCGTGTTCGTGCGCTGGGGCCACGAGATGGAGGCCGACACCGGACGCTACCCGTGGGCCATCGGCGATGCGTCGGCCTACGTGGATGCGTACCGGCGGGTCGTGACCACCTGCCGCACGATGACCAACCAGATCCGCTTCGTGTGGTCGCCGGCCGGCAACCGGAACCTCGACGACTATTTCCCGGGCCGCAGCTATGTGGACGATGTCGGCCTGTCCGTGTTCGACTGCCCGCGCTGCGCGATCTGGCCGGCCGGCGGCCACGCGTCCGCCGCGAGCATCCTGCGGACCAAGTACGAGCGGGTGACCGACTACGGGCTGCCGGTGATGGTCACCGAGTTGGGCATCGACGGATCGAATTCGCGCAAGCGCGAGGAACTCGACGAATTCCAGCGGTCGCTGTGGCGCTATCCGCTGCTGAAGGCCGTGGTGTATTTCAACGCGGTCGATACGCCCGGCGCGTGGCCGGCGCATTACGTGCCAGACTGGCGGATCGCGCCGGCGTTCCTGCAGACGACGGTGGTCGCCAGGTGAAATGCGCGGTGAACGACGGCGCGTCGGCGGTGCGCCGTCAGCCGAGCAGTTCCTTCTTCCGCAACTGCACGACGTCGCGCATCGGCGGCGCGCCGAACAGCCGGCTGTATTCGCGGCTGAACTGCGACGCGCTTTCATAGCCGACGACGGCGGCCACCGACCCGACATCGCCGCCCTGCCGCAGCAGCAACCGCCGCGCCTCGTGCAGCCGCAGCTGCTTCTGGTACTGCAGCGGGCTCAGCGTCGTCACGTGCTTGAAATGATGGTGCAGCGACGACACGCTCATGTTGACCGCCTGCGCGAGCGACTCGACGCGCATCGGCTCCGCGAAGTGGTCGCGAATCCATTCGATCGCGCGTGCGATCCGGTGCGTCTGGCTGCCCGCGATCGCCATGTGCCGCAGCCGCGTGCCCTGCCCGCTCGTCATCAGCCGGTACAGCAGTTCCTTTTCGATCAGCGGCGCGACGACCGCAATGTCGGCCGGCGTATCGAGCAGCCGCATCAGCCGCAGCGCAGCATCGAGCAGCGGCGGCGTCAGTTCGGCGAGCGCGATCCCCTCGCCTTCGGGGCCCGCATCGGGTTCGGGCAACCGCATCTCGGCCGCGAGCTCGACGATGCGCTGCGGATCGAGCGTCAGCGACAGGCACAGGTACGGCGCGTCCGGCGACGCGCGCGTCACGCGCGACAGGATTGGCAAGTCGATCGATGTAATCAGGCAATTCTGCGCGTCGTACTCGTAAGCCTGGCCGGCCACGATCACGCGCTTCGCGCCCTGTGCGGCAATCACGAGTGCGGCCCGCGACACGCCGCAGCCCATATCGACCGGGCGCGTGTGCCGGTGCAGCATCAAACCCGGCACGGCCGTCGAATGCGAGCCGTCCGCCGGTGCGAAGCGGCTGATCAGCATCGCCAGCTCGCGCCGCCCGGATTCGCGCGACGTCACGATATCGGTCATGTCCATGACGCGTCCTCGATAGATTTCCTCATGTCGCGGGAGCATAGCGAAACCACCCGCGACCTGCCGGGGATTTGCAGGATTGTTCAATAAATTTGCAGGATTGGGTAGACGCAAAAATCGGCTGCTCGCGCACACTGCCCGCTAACCGGGCGCATGCCGGGTTTTCCCCACGGAGACAATCAAAATGCCTACCTCGTTTGTCCTGAACGGCAAGAACGTCACGCTCGATGCCGATCCGTCGATGCCCGTCCTCTGGGCGATTCGCGAACACGCGGGACTGACCGGCACGAAGTTCGGCTGCGGCATGGCGCAGTGCGGCGCGTGCACCGTGCATCTCGAAGGCCAGGCCGTCCGCTCGTGCGTGCTGCCGCTCGCCGGCATCGCGGGCAAGCACATCACGACGATCGAAGGCCTGCAGAGCAAGCCCGCGCACGCCGTGCAGGCCGCCTGGGTCAAGCTGCAGGTGCCGCAGTGCGGCTACTGCCAGTCCGGCCAGATCATGTCGGCCACCGCGCTGCTCGAACAGAACCCGAAGCCGACCGACGCGGACATCGACGCCGCGATGAACGGCAACCTGTGCCGCTGTGCGACCTACGCCCGCATTCGGGCGGCGATCCACGACGCGGCCGCGACGCTGGGAGCCTGACCATGACGATCGAACTCGACAACACCGGTTCGGTGCGTCCATCGCGCCGCACGTTCCTGAAAGCCGCCGGCGCCGCGGCCGCCGTCAGCCTGACCATCGGCTTCGAATGGGCCGGCCTCGGCCGTCGCGCGCTGGCGGCGACCCCACCCGCCGCCGACTTCGCGCCGAACGCATTCCTGCGCATCACGCCCGACGGCGCCGTCACGGTCATCGCGAAGCACGTCGAGCTGGGCCAGGGCGCGTATACAGGCATCGCGACGATCGTCGCCGAGGAGCTCGACGCCGACTGGTCGCACGTACGCGTCGAAAGCGCGCCCGCCGATGCGAAACGCTACGCGAACCTCGCGTTCGGCACGATGCAGGGTACGGGCGGCAGCTCGGCCATGTCGAACTCGTGGCAGCAACTGCGCGAGGCGGGCGGCAAGGCTCGCGCGATGCTGGTCTCGGCCGCGGCGGCCCGCTGGAAAGTGCCGGCGAGCGAGCTGACGACGGCCAATGGCGTCGTCACGCATGCGAAGAGCGGCAAGACGGCCGCGTACGGCACGCTCGTCGCCGATGCATCGAAGCTGCCGGTGCCCGACAAGGTCGCGTTGAAGCAGCCGGCCGATTTCAAGCTGATCGGTCACCGGATTCCGCGCGTCGACGCGTCGGCCAAATCGAACGGTACCGCGCATTTCACGCTCGACACGACCTTCCCCGGCATGCGCGTCGCGCTGCTGCAGCGCCCGCCGCGCTTCGGCGCGAAGGTGAAGTCGTTCGACGCGACGGACGCCAAGGCCGTGCCGGGTGTCGTGTCGGTCGTGCAGGTGCCCGGTGGCGTCGCGGTCGTCGGGACCGGCTTCTGGGCCGCAAAACAGGGCCGTGACGCGTTGAAGGTCGAATGGGACGAAACGAACGCCGAAAAGCGCGGCTCGGACGAGATCATGCACGAATACCGGCAGCTCGCCGACAAGCCGGGCACGTCGGCACGCAAGGACGGCGATGCCGATGCGGCGATCACGGGCGCCGCACGCAAGATCAGCGCGACGTACGAATTCCCGTATCTGGCGCACGCGCCGATGGAACCGCTCGACGCGGTCGTCAAGCTGACGGCGAACAGCTGCGAGATCTGGGCCGGCGACCAGTTCCAGACGGTCGACCAGGCCAACGCGGCCAGGACGGCCGGCCTGAAGCCCGAGCAGGTGCAGATCCACACGCTATACGCGGGCGGCAGCTTCGGCCGGCGCGCGAACGCGTGGTCGGACTACGTGGTCGAGGCCGTGTCGATCGCGAAGGCGCTCGGCGCGGACGGCAAGCCCGTCAAGCTGCAGTGGACGCGCGAGGACGACATCCAGGGCGGCTTCTACCGGCCGATGTACTTCCACAAGCTCGACGCGGGGCTGACGGCGGACGGCAAGCTGGTCGGCTGGCGCCACCGGATCGTCGGCCAGTCGATCCTCGCCGGCACGCCGTTCGAGGCGTTCATGGTAAAGAACGGCGTGGACGCCACCTCGGTCGAGGGGGCGGCGAACCTGCCGTACGCGGTGCCGAACGTGTCGGTCGAGCTCACCACCACCAAGGTCGGCCTGCCCGTGCTGTGGTGGCGCGTGGTCGGCAGCTCGCACACGGCGTACGCGGTCGAGGCGTTCATCGACGAAGCCGCGCACACCGCCGGCAAGGATCCGTACGCGTTCCGCCGCGACCTGCTCGCGAAGGAGCCGCGCATGCGCGCGGTGCTGGACCTGGCCGCGCAGAAGGCCGGCTGGGATCCGGCCAAGCCGCTGCCGAAAGGCCGCGGGCGCGGGATCGCGGTCGCCGAGGCGTTCAAGAGCTATGTCGCGCAAGTGGCCGAGGTGTCGGTCGACGCGGACGGCAAGGTGAAGGTCGAGCGCGTGGTGTGCGCGGTCGATTGCGGGATCGCGATCAATCCCGACATCGTCGCCGCGCAGATGGAGGGCGGCATCGGCTTCGGGCTCGGCGCGGTGATGCACAGCGCGATCACGCTGAAGGACGGCCAGGTCGAGCAGCGCAACTTCGACGGCTACCACGTGCTGCGGATGGCCGAGATGCCGAAGGTCGAGGTGCATATCGTGCCGTCGGCCGAAGCCCCGACCGGGGTCGGCGAGCCGGGCGTCGCGCCGGTCGGGCCGGCGGTCGCGAACGCGATCTTCGCGGCGACGGGCAAGCGGCATTACGTGCTGCCGTTCGATTCGGCGGACAGCGCGAAGGCTTGACGAAGGTGCGGAACGCCGGCCGCGGCGCGGAGACGTCTTGCGGCCGGCGATTGTCGGCCCCTCGCAGAAAGCGCAACGCTGACGAAAACCAACGCCCAATGGCGCGCTCGACCGGCAACGCTCACTCCAGGTCGACTTCGGGCCAGAGCCTCGGAAAAAGAAAACGGAGGCCGCTCAGCGGCAATCCAAAGGACAGTTCACCGCGATGCGACGGCGAAGTCAGCAGTCCACAATCCAGCAGCGAACGGACGATCCGGCGCGCCAGTACGTCGCTCACACCGAGCATCTGGGAAAATTCCGCTCGCGTGACCGTTCGGCGTAGCGCCACGAACTCCATGGCCAGCGCCGCAGCTTCCGGTTTGATGACCGATTTTTCCGAACTGATGGTCCACGGATTGGCCTCCAGGTATCGCAGCAGATCCAGTAATCGCCCGGTCACCCCCTCGAACTCCGTCATACTCACCATGAAACCGACCTGGTCCAGACAGCAGTCGAGAAAGAAGCGGGCAAATTTGACCAGCCCTTCCTGGGACAGATTGCCCCGGCCGTCCAGATCGTTGCGTCTCGTCTGGTCGGCCTCGCTCAGCCTCGCGTAATACTGTTCGTGTTCCCGCGCCAGCCCCCGGAGCGGCGACCAAAGACCATGGGTCAGGTCCGCTGCGCGTAGTGCGAGATGCGAATGCAGACGCGCCACCCGGCCGTTGCCATCCATGAACGGGTGCACCCAGGTCAGGCGATGATGCGAACAGGCAATGCCGATCAGTTGATACTCTTTGGCTCGAATGCGGGCATAACGTGTCGCCCAGGCCTGAAGCAATGGCTCGACCATCTCGGGCTCCGGGGCGAGATGACGCCCCACTGTCACATCCAAGCGGCGAAATTCGCCAGGGGCGATGGCTTTTCCTTCACCGGTCAGTCGTTCATCGACCGGCAAACCGGAGAAGAAGCGATCGTGAATGGCCGAAATTCGTGTCGGCTCGAAGAGCGCGGCAACGGGAAGCGTTTGCCATTCCTCCTCGAGCGCCGCTTCCGTCGCGATATGCGCGACCGCGAAGCGTTGTTTCTTACGCTCGACAATATCGGTCGAATAATCCCGATGCAGCGCAGCCTCGATCTTGGCGGGCGTCGTATGCTGCCCTTCGATCTTGTTCGTGTAGTACGAATTCATGGCGCGCAACTGCGGCACGAGCGCGGTGGCCAGCGGAGTATCGCGTACGGCAAGCAGCCGATGCGATGAATCGACGAGTTCCGCAGCCTGCTCAAGGAGCGGATCGAGTACGCGATCCTCGGGAAATAGCGGTTCGAAGGTAGCGACGGTGGTCATACTTCGCTGTCGGGTTCAATGTAGGGTTCGTTGTCGGCAATTATATTCACTTATGTTGATGATTTATATAAACTTTCCCATTGAATGAGTAGGGTTGAATGTAGGGTTCCATGTAGGGTTTCATTTACCCGACTTCCTACTCGCGCTGCGAGTGTGTAACCCATGCAGTTCCCGCCTACCCCCGCACGTTACGTCGGACGTAACGCCCGTAACGTCGCCCGCCGATGCTACGTAACAATCCTTCACCGTTGCCCCGGCCCCTTTTTTGTCCGCCGCGCGCCTCCCGTTAAAAATTCTTTTAAATTCAAGGCTGCCGCGCCGCCTGCGGCGGTGCCGTCGGCTTTCGATTACTGACGATCCTGTCCCTGGCCCGGAAGTTGCAACATAGGTCCCGCAAACACTCCTTTATGGACATGCGAGGGCCACCATGGATTGCAAATACCTGTACATCGACAACATAAAAATCAACTTCGTGCGCCGCACGATCGAAATCGACAACAAGATCATTGATGTCACGCCGCGTGAATTCGACGTCGTCGAATTCCTGCTCGACAACATGAACAAGATCGTGCCGCGGCAGGCAATCCAGGAAGCCGTGTGGGGCCGTGAACTCGGCGTGTCGTCGCGCACGCTCGACACCCATATCTCGCGTATCCGTTCGAAGCTGCAGCTCGATCACGACAAGAACCTGCGCATCATCCCGATCTACGCGGTCGGCTATCGCCTGGTGCTGTTCGGTGCGGCGATGACGCACGTCGAGCGCCACGACGCGGCGCCGATCCTGCGCGTGGCACCGCAGGCCGTGATGGCCGCCGACTACGCCTGACGATTCGCCCGCGCGCCGCTCGCTCGCGGCGCACCGGCTACGCTCCCCCCACCGCGCTGCGCCAATCCGCAGCGCGTCGCGGCCCGCCCGTCGGGCGCGGCCTGCACGCCGCCCGGCCCGCCAGCCAGTCGCGACCCGACCGCCGCCTCCGGGCGGCGGTCGCTTTTGGGCTTTTGAGCTTTTGAGCGTCGGCGGCCGCGCATCCTCGTACACCACGCTTCGTCGCTTCCGCTCCGGCCACCGCCGCCGATGTTCGAGACTACGGATTGCGGCGTGACACACGGCCATTGCCGTCCCTACAATCGACGCAGCAGCCGCGCGCGCTCCGCGCCGCCGGCACCGAAACGTATGGAACGGATATGAACATGCGCGCTTCGCGAACCGTCGCCGCCTGCCTGACCGCGCTGGCCGCGCTCGCGTGTGCGGCGTCGCCCGTTGCTCGTGCAACGAATGACAACACGCTGCACGTCGCGTCGATGACGTCGGGCAATCCTGACGAAGGCAGCGCCGGGCGCGACGCGCCGCCTGCACGCCAGCGACGCATGGATGCCGCCGCGACCACGCCGCCCGATCGCGCGCGCCGGATGGCGTCGCCGGCAGCCTCCGCCGATCCGCCGTCGTGCCATGCACGGCCCGTGATGACGATGTGCCGCGGCCTGCCATCGAGCGACGCGAAGCGGCGCTGCATGCGCTGCCTCGATCAGTGACGCCGCGCAGCGCGCCCGCTTACGTGGCGCGCTGTGCCTCCAGCCAGGCCTGGAACATCAGCACCGTCCACAACTGGTGCTGCCAGTTCATCCGGCCGGTTACGTGCTGTCGCCACAGGCGCTCGACCGCAGCCGCATCGAAGAAGCCTTCCTCGCGCAACCGCGACGGCCGCAGCAACGCCTCGGCCCAGTCACGCAACGAGCCGCGCAACCAGTGATCGACGGGGGCGCAGAAGCCCTGCTTCGGCCGGTCGATCAGCGCGGACGGCACGTACCGGTCGAGCAGCCGACGCAGCAGCGCCTTCGACTGTCCTTCCGGCAAACGCAGGTCCGCCGGCATGCGCCACGCAAATTCGACGACATGATGGTCGAGGAACGGCATGCGCGTTTCGAGGCTCACCGCCATCGCCGCGCGATCGACTTTCGCGAGGATGTCGGTCGGCAGGTACGTGAGCGTATCGATCGCCATCGCCTGCTCGGCGAAGCTCAGGTGCGCGGGCCACGCGGATACGGTGTCGAGCGGCGTCGCCGGCTCCTGCCCCGACAGCGCGAGGCGCTCGGGATGATGCACCGACGACATCAGCAGACGATACAGCCCGATGCGGCTCTCGGCCGTCATCACGTGGCCGAGCTTGTGCAGGCGATCGCCGATGCGCGTTGCCGATTCGCGCGCCTCCACGCCGCCCCACGCACCCTGCGCGACGGCCGCGAGCTGGTCCGCATGATCGGGCCGCAACGCATGCAGCGCGGCGGCGATCCGCGCCCGCACGGCGCCGGGTACGCGATGCAGCTTGCGCCACAGGCGCGGCGTCAGGAAGTAGCGGGTATAGCCGCCGAACAGCTCGTCGCCGCCGTCGCCGGACAGGCTCACCTTCACATGCCGGCGCGTCATCTCCGAGACGAGAAAGGTCGGGATCTGCGACGCATCGGAGAACGGCTCGTCGTAGATCGACGGCAGCTTCGGCACGACGCCGAGCGCATGGTCGGCCGTGACGTAGAGCTCGGTATGGCGCGTGCCGAGATGACGCGCGACGGCCTTCGCATAACCGGCTTCGTCGTAGCCCGCTTCATGGAAACCGATCGTGAACGTGTCGACCGGCGTCGACGATTGCGCCTGCATCAGCGCGACGATCGTCGACGAATCGACGCCGCCCGACAGGAACGCGCCGAGCGGCACGTCGGCCTCCATCTGCCGCGCGACGGCCTGGCGCAGAACCGCGTCGAGCTGGCTGACGGCCTCGTCGGCGTTGCCCTCGAACGGCTGCGCGCGACCGTCCTCGATCGCCTGCTCGAGCGTCCAGTACGCACGCAGGCGCGGCGTGTCGCGCGCATGCTCGAACTGGATATACGTGCCGGGCGGCAGCTTGTGGATGCCGCGATAGATCGTGTGCGGCGCGGGCACGCTCGACTGGCGCAGGTACAGGCACAGTGCGTCACGGTCGATCGCGCCATCGAAGCCCGGATAGCCGCGCAGCGCCTTCAGTTCGGACGCGAACACGAGCGCGTCGCCGATCCGGCCGTAGTAGAGCGGCTTCTCGCCGATCCGGTCGCGCGCGAGCGTCAGCACCCGCGATTCTCGATTCCACAGCGCGATCGAGAACATGCCGGTCGCGCGCCGCAGCGTCGCGTCGACACCCCACGCGACGATCGCCGCGATCAGCACCTCGCTGTCGGAGTGGCCACGCCACGCCGGTGCACGACCCGCGCGCTCGAGCTCCGCGCGCAGTTCGCGATGGTTGTAGATTTCGCCATTGAAGACCATGACGTAGCGGCCGCACGCGGATGCCATCGGCTGTCGGCCGTGTACCGACAGGTCGACGATCGCGAGCCGCCGGTGGCCGAGCGCAATGCCGGCTTCCGGGTCGACCCAGATCCCCTGCCCGTCCGGCCCGCGATGCGCGAGGCTTGCCGTCATGCGCGCGAGCGTGCCGCGCGCTGTCTCCTCATCGAAGGCGACGCTATTCAGAAAGCCGTCGATTCCGCACATTGATTTGTCCGCCCCTGTTGACCAGTTCCGTCACGCGTGGCGCAACCTCGCGGCCCGCCGTCCAGCGTGACGGTCGAGCCATATTACGAAGAAATAATTCAGCAATAATTCACAGGTGAATGCGGCAATCACTCGAAAAAAGCGCTGTCAAGCAGCGTGTACGCATCGCGCCAGCGCGCGCAGCCGAAACGGCCCGCCGGGCCACCACGGAGGGCCGGCACGACGGTCATCGGGTCACGCGGAGAAAACCGGGGACGGACAGCGTCAGGACGGCAAGCGGCGCGCCGCCAGATACGCCAGCTGCGCGCGGTTCTGCACGTTGAAGAGTTTTTCGAGCGAGCGGATGTGGTGGCCGACCTTGTGCAGCGACGTGCGCAGCGCGCTCGCGATTTCCTGGTCGGACAACCCGTGCACGAGGCGGTCGAGCACCTGCAATTGCTCGTCGCCGAGCGCGAAACCGCGCATGCGTGCAATACGTGCTTCGAGGAACGGCAGCGCGACGCGATGTACTGCGAGGCTGACCGACAGCGCACCGCCGATCACGCGATCGTCGATCCATTCGGTGCCGTGCGTCTCCGACGTCACGTTCACCGCGACGCGCAGGTCGAGGCGCGGCGCCGACAGGCCAAACAGCACGCCGCTGTTCATCCCGTGCGCGCGCAGATGGCCGGCGAGCGCCAGCATCTTTCGATCGCCGCTGCCCTGTGCGGCCGCTTCGATCTCGTCGAGCCGCCACGCGACCGGAAAGCCGCTCTGCCGCACCTGCGCGAACCGCGGGTCGCTCTCGTAGAGCATGCCTTCGATAAACGGCTGCATGAAAGTCGCGGGGGCGAGGTCTCGCAGCAGATGCGCGCACAGGATGCGCCGCCCGATCATTTCGAACGCGCCATAACCGAGCGTACTGAAACCGATTTGCCGCAAGCGCGCATGGCATTGCGCGAAATCGAGCGAAGCCAGGTCGGTTTTACCGGGTTCGATTTGCGTGCCGGTAAAAACGTCGTGCCCGATTGCCTGATATTCATTCGAATACGTCGCAGCCGTTGCGATATCGGCTTGCGAGAACCACTCGACGCGTGGTGCGCCGTCAGCATATGTCATGAGGAGCCCGCCCTTTCCCAATATGTGAACCTGCGCCCCGTCACGATCTGGTCTTTGCTTTATGGATTTTTTGGTCGGCGTGATATGCGTGCGAATAGGAATCTTCCGCCGCCATTAGTATTACGGCATATTACGCATACACAGGCATTTTTGTACAATGCCCCCGCGTTTCGTCAGGGATGACGATCGGCGCATATCACACCGATGCTCGATCGCACCGCCGCGAATGCCGTACACGATACGGCCGCCGCCAGGCGATGCGTGTCGATTCCGAGGGATGGCACATGTCCGATATTGCATTGCATGAAGAAGCGGTCGCCCCAACCTTTTCCCGCACGTCGCACGGGCTGAACACGTGCCCGGACGTGCTGCGGGAACGCCCCGTGCAGGTCGTCTGGTGCGACGACGTGAAGCGCGGTGACATCACGCAGCCGCACGCACCGAAGCTCGGCGTCGCCGATACGCTCGCGCACGCGCAGAGCACGGCGGAGCGCAGCCGCATCGTCGCGAGCCTGCTGCATCTGACGGGCTTCTCGACGTTCGCGTACTTCGCGCTCGAATTCGCGCACGAGCGCGTCGAAAGTCTCTACCTGCACGAAGCGTTCACGCCGGCCACCTATCGCGGCGACTACGTGCGGCACAACCATCACGACATCGATCCGCGCACGCTCGGCGCGCGCGTGTGCAACATGCCGATCGTGTGGGACCTGCAGCAGTTGCGCCGCGAACATCGCGAGCGCGACGACGGCCCGCGCGTGACGCCGGCCGCGCTCGACGGCTTCCTGCAGAACATGCAGGACGACGGGATGTGCAGCGGCATCATGTACTCGATGGCCGTGCCCGGCACGCGGCTGCACGCGTTCATGAGCTTCACCGCGCCGCGCCGCACGCGCGAATGGATCACGCCGGCGACGATCGAGCAGGCGTTGTCGATCGGGCTGTCGGTGCACAAGTTCGCGTCGCCGCAGCTGATCTCGACGTCGCGCGAGCGCGCGGTGAACGGGCTCACGCCGTTCGAGCAGGAACTGCTGCTCGGCATCGCCGAAGGCGCCTCCGACAAGGAGATCGGCCGGCGCCTCGACACGAGCGCGCACAACGTCGACTATCACCTGCGCAAGCTGCGCAAGCGCTTCGGCGTCGCGAACCGGATCCAGCTCACGTACCTGACGTCGAAGCTCGAACTGATCTGACGTCGGCGCGCGCGGCGTGCCGCAAGCGGACGCGTAAACGCACATGCCGGCCACGGAGGCCGGCATGTGCGGGTTGCGGCGTGGTGCCGGGTCCGGCGCCGCTTCCTGGAAGACGACCTGCGTTACTTCAGCAGCGTCATCTGCACGACCTTGACGATCACGAGACCGACCGCGATCACGAGATAGCCGCGCAGCACGGCCATCCAGATCCGCGTCGCGACCGTCATGTTCTGCGGCTCGAGCGTGTCGAGCGGCGGCATGCGCCACGTGTCGCGCAACGAGCGATCGACGGCCGGTTCGACCACGCGCTTGTTGCGGCGGATCAATACCGTGGCGATATAGCCCGCGATCGCGAGCACGGTGCCGCCAACCAGCACGTCGACGATCGCTTCGCCGCTGATATCCGGATACATCACCGACGCCGTGAGAATGATCGACAGCAGCACCAGCACCCAGATCACCGCGCCCGTGAACACGTTGAGCTTCGTCGAGTTGATCCACGGGCCGAGCACCTGGCGGTCATTGCACAGCACCAGCAGGAACACCGTCGCGCTCGGCAACAGCACGCCCGCGAGCGTCTGCACGGCTTCGGTCAGCAGGCCGAGCGGGCTGCCCGGAATCAGCACGAGCGTGGCCGCGGCCGCGACGATGCCGAAATACACGAGATAGAAGCCCTTCGCATCGGACACGCCGCGGTGCAGCGAGTGGCGGATCTTGAACACGTCGCCGATGGCATAGGCCGTCGACAGCGACACGGCCGCCGCGCCGATGATGCACGCGTCGAGCAGTGCCACCGCGAACAGCGTCGCGCTCGTGCGGCCCGCATACTTCTCGAGGCCGGCGATGATGCCGCCCGCATCGGTAAAGTTGCCGGCTTCCGGATGCCCGTTGAACAGCGCGGCGCTGAAACCGATCATCGCGACCGCGCCGATCAGCACGAACACGATGCCGATCCACAGGTCGGCCTTTTCATACTTCATGAAGCGCGGCGTGATGCGCTTGTCGATCACGTAGCTCTGCTGGAAGAACAGCTGCCACGGTGCGACGGTCGTGCCGACGATGCCGATCACGAGCAGCATCACGTCCGACAGCTTCGCGTGCGCGGGCCAGTTCGGCACGAAGAAATCGCGCGACATCTGCGCGACGGGCGGATGGATCGACACGAGCACCGGCACGAGCAGCAGGCTCAGCACACACAGCCCGATCGCGAACCGCTCGAAGCGCCTGAAATCCCCGGTACTCACCGCGGCCATGGTCAGTGCCGCGGCCACGCACACGCCGGCCACCTTTGGCAGCCCGAAGAAATCCAGCACGAACGTGATGCCGATGAACTCGGTGACGATCGTGAGCGCATTGAGCAGGAACAGGTCGATCACGCTGAACGCGCCCCAGAACTTGCCGAAGCGTTCGAAGATCAGGCGTGCGTGGCCGACGCCCGTGACCGCGCCGAGGCGCAGCACCATTTCCTGGTTCACGTACAGCACGGGCACGAGCAGCAGCAGCGTCCACAGCAGCGTCGTCCCGTAGTTCTGGCCGGCCTGCGTGTAGGTGCCGAATGCGCCGGCGTCGTTGTCGCCGACCATCACGATGAGGCCCGGGCCGATGATCGCGAGCAGCGTGCGCAGGCGCGCCCACCACGTGCCGCGCGAGCCGGTGTCGTGATGCGCGATGGTACCGAGCGCACCGCGGATGTCGCCCAGGTGGGCTTCGTCGAGCACGGCGCTGCGTTCGACGGCGATCGGTGGAGAAACGTTGGATGGCGTGGACATGATGTGTTCCGTACGGCTAATGGTTATCTGGCGAGCAAGCGATCTTGGAATGCGCGCGGGGCGACCGCTCGATGGCGGTCGCGTGTGCGCATGCCGAGACGCACTCGGTGCATCTTTCAGCGGATCAACGATTTCAACTGGTTCAACAGGCGGGAGAACACCCGCGGACGGGCGTCGAGCATCAGCATCGCGTCGTAGTGGTTGCGCGATTCCGTGACGTGCGGGAGATTCGACAGCAGAAGGCCGAAGTTCATGATCTGGCTCCGTGCGGCGACGGCAGGCTGCCGGCCGCGTGTTGGGCGCGGGGCCAGTCCGGGGCCTGAACGACGTGTCAGGCTAGTCGGCCGGATTGTCCCTGCGACCCGGGTTCAAAAGGGTCTGTGCGTGCAACGGGCATAAGGGACAACTGTCACTGTCGTTCATGGCGGCTCCTGTGCGGTGTTCCGGAGAACACGGTTGACCGCCGTCAGGCATGGGGGCCGGCATTCGCACCCGGGAAAGGGATGCGCGAACGCGGCCGCCTGCCAGGCGGCGGCAAAACCGGACGGCGCATGCGAAAACGCATCACGCTAACCGGCGCGAATCAGGGTGCACGTAGGAATTTGCTGCGGAATACTGCTGCGCGCACCGTTTGCCTGGGAGACAAACGGCGGCTTCGATGAGGCGCGGACGTCGGTCGCTCAGGCGGAAATTTCGTTCGAAGATCGACTACTGCAGGCGTCCAAGGCGGCGGCCCCAAGAGTGAAGATGGCGGATTCTATGGACGGCCCGAAAGTGAAGTCAACCCCTACCAACCCCATTTCTCGAAATAAATTTCCTGCTTTGCGGCACTGAAAGATTTGCCCTTGAAACGACGTGCCGAAACCTTTCAGCGCATCACGCTGCGGTCACGCTCCGATGTGTGCGAACAACGGCGCGGCGCCCTGCCGCCCTCTCGTCGTTCCGCCCTCGTGCCGCAGCGATCCATGGCGACACGCGCGCCACACACGGCGCTTTTTGTGCGTTTTTTACTTGCGCTGCAGCAAACGACCCGAATACAATCCGCCGCAATTCATCACAGGAGTCCCTCCGTGGACACATGCTCTAGTTGCAGTTCGATGCCGGTCCAGGCCGGCCAAGCCATCGCGAGATAGCAGCCAGACGCATGTCATACGCCGCTAGCTCGCATTCGTCGGGTTAGCGCGCTTCCTCCCGAGCCGGCCATCGCCGGTTCGTCCGTTGCACGCTCCACCACGTTCCACCCTCCGACCGCAGGCCGCGTCACGCGCCCGCGCTCGATCACGTCGTCCGGCCCGAGCCGGACCGGACGGAGGCAGCGTCATGTTTCTTCAATCGTTCGCGGTCAGACTCAAGCGCATCGTGCATCTCGCATGCGACCGCTCATTCGTATCCGGCCTCTCGCCGCTCGCCCACGCATTCAGCAACTGGCGCGGCACCGCGCTCGCCCACGTGCCGGCAGCGCCCCGCCCGCTCGACTGCCTGCTGGTCGCCATGATGGCTGCCGCCGTCGCGCTCGTCGCGCTGCTGTGCTCGGCCGCGTCGCGCCTCGGCTTCGCGCAGGTGTGGCGCATCGGCGGCTGGCTGCCGTAAATCCCCCGTCGCGCAGCCGTGCCACGCGCCAGGCGCCGCCGTGCGACCGCCTCGTCTCGCCACGCTTCCCGCATCACGTTTTCGTTTCTTCAGCTTAACTAATCAAACCGACAACGGAACCCACATGAAGAACTACCTCGAACCCGTCCCGCGCAAGCTTCGCGTCAATGCGCTCGCCACGCTGCTGCTGTCGCTCGCCGCCACGCCCGCGTTCGCGCAAGCATCGTCGTCTGCCGCAACCGAACCGGCGGCCGGCGCCAGCGACGCCGCCGCTCCCGCACAACAGGCCGCCGATGCTGCCGCGCCCGCCCCCACCGGCTTCTGGGAGCGTTCGAACCTGCTCGGCAACATGGGCGGCCTGCGCGACGTGCTCGGCGATCACGGCATCACACTGAGCCTGCAGGAAACCAGCGAGTACCTGTACAACACGTCGGGCGGCACGAATCGCGGCGGCGCGTACCAGGGGCTCACGCAATTCGGTTTCAACGTCGACACGGGCAAGGCGGTCGGCCTGCCGGGCGGCACGTTCAACGTGTCGGCGCTGCAGATTCACGGCACCAACCTCACGCAGCGCTATCTGCAGACGCTGCAGACCGCGACCGGCATCGAAGCGAATTCGACCACGCGCCTGTGGGAACTCTGGTACCAGCAGTCGCTGCTCGACGGCAAGGTCGACGTGAAGGTCGGCCAGCAGAGTGTCGACCAGGAATTCATGGTGAGCCAGAACGCGGCGACGTTCATGAACGCGACGTTCGGCTGGCCCGTGCTGCCGTCGACCGACCTGCCGGCCGGCGGCCCCGCGTATCCGCTGTCGTCGCTCGGCGTGCGGCTGCGCGTGAAGCCGTCCGATGCATGGACCGCGATGATCGGCGTGTTCGACGGCAACCCGGCCGGCCGCAGCGACGGCGATGCGCAAGTGCTGAACGCGCACGGCACCAACTTCAACCTGCGGAGCGGCGCGTTCGTGATCGGCGAAGTGCAATACGCGCTGAACGCGCCGCCCGCCGATCCGAAGGCACCGCAGCCGGCCGGCCTGCCGGGCACGTACAAGCTCGGCTTCTGGTATCAGACGCAGCATGCGAACGACCCGCGCTACGGCACCGACGGTCTGTCGCTCGCGAATCCGGAGAGCAACGGCATTGCCGCCACCCATCGCGGCAACTACTCGTTCTACGCGGTCGCGGACCAGATGGTATGGCGGCCGTCGGCCGACAGCCCGCGCTCGGTCAACGTGTTCGCGCGCGTGATGGGTGCGCCGGGCGACCGCAATACCGTCGATTTCGCCGCCAACGCAGGCGTGACGCTGAAAGCGCCGTTCAAGGGTCGCGACAACGACGTCGCGGGCATCGCGGTCGGCTACGCGAAGATCGGCTCGCATGCGCGCGGCCTCGACGGCGACACCGGCGTCTACACGACGCCCGGCTATCCGGTGCGCCGTGCGGAAACGGTCGTCGAGGCGACCTACCAGTACCAGGTCACGCCGTGGTGGCAGATGCAGGCCGACCTGCAGCACTTCTTCCGTCCGGGCGGCGGCATCCCGAACCCGAACGCAGCCGGTGCACGCATCGGCGACGAAACGGTGGTCGGCGTGCGCACGACGATCACGTTCTAACGCCCTGAAGCCAGGCGGATGCAGACACGGGCCGGACGGCCGCTTGCGCGACAGTCCGGCCCGTGCGTTCTCGTGCGGTGCCAGCGCGCGGCCCGCGCCGCGTGTCACTCGCCGTACAGCCCCAGCAGTTTCAACGTGACGCCGTTGGTCCAGCCGAAACCGTCCTGCAGCGGATACTCCCCGCCTCCACCGCCACCCGTGCCGGCGCCTTCGACCACGTACTTCTCGACGAGCTTGCCTTCGGTCGCATACACATGTTTCACGTCGGACAGGAAGCGCGTGCCGATGTCCTTCGCAAGCGCCGGTTCGCCGTAGCGCCGCAGCCCGTCGATCGCGATCCACTGCAACGGCGCCCAGCCGTTCGGCGCATCCCACTGCTGCCCGGTGTTCTCGGTCGTCGTCGCGAGGCCGCCCGGCTGCAGCAATGTCTTGCGCACCTCGCGCGCGGTCGCCTTCGCGCGCTCGGGCCACGCAACGCCCGCGAACAACGGATACAGCGCGGCGGCCGTCACGGCGTCGCGCGGCTTGCGCTGCTGCCAGTCGTAGTCGCCGTAATAGCCGCGCCGGTTCCACAGATAACGGTTGATCGCGGCCGCACGCCGCGCCGCGCGCGCTGAGAAATCGGTCACGCATGCCACGTCGCGCGTGACCGTGCAGCCCTTCACGATCGTCGTCTCAAGATGGAACATCAGGCTGTTCAGGTCGACCGGCACGATCGACGTCGTGCGGATCGTCGCGAGCGTCTTGCCGTCGCCGAACCAGCGCGAGCTGTAGTCCCAGCCGCTTTCGGCGCCCGCGCGCAGGTCGCGGTAGACCTCGTTCGCCGGACGCGCCGGCACCGACTTCGCGGTCGTCACATCCTCGAGATACGACTCGTCGCGCGGCGTATCGCTCGCGTCCCAGTAGCGGTTCAGCACCGTGCCGTCGGGCATTGCGACCACATGGCGCGTGGCCTGCCCGCGCGGCGTCGTAGTTTCGCCCTGCATCCAGTACGCATGTTCCTTGCGCAGTTCCGGCAGGTATTTCTGATAGACCTTGTCGCCTTCGGCCTGCGCGGCGAGCGTGACCATGTACGCGAAGAACGGCGGCTGCGAGCGGCTCGCGTAGTAAGTGCGGTTGCCGTTCGGGATGTGCCCGATCGTGTCGATCAGATGGGCGAAGTTGTCGAGCATGTTGTCGACGAGATCCTCACGGCCCGACACCTGCAGCCCGAGCATCGTGAAATAGGTATCCCAGTAGTAGCCCTCGCGGAAGCGGCCACCCGGCACGACATACGGCTTCGGCAGCGGGATCAGCGAGCTGTACGGCGGCACCGTTGCACTCGTGCGCGTGAGCTGCGGCCACAGCCAGTCGATGTGCTGGCGCAGCGTCTGGTTCGGCGGCGGCGTCACGCCGCCTTCCGGTGGCGGCGTGAAATGCTGGCCGACGAACGCCTTCAGCGAGAAGCCCGGCTGCGATTTCTGTTGCTGATACAACTGCACGATCGTCGCGGGATCGCTGTCGGGCGTCGCGTCGACGAAGGTCTTCTGGTCGGGATAGATCTGCGCGGTCTGCACCGCGACGAACAGGTCGCCATAGAGCTGGCTCGGCGGCGGCAGCAGCGTGCCCGATGCGGGGGCGGCAATTGCGGCCGTGGCCGGCGGTGACGACTGGGCTGCTGCCTGCGCGGCCTGGTTCGCGTTGTCGGCCTGTGCGGCGCAGCCGGCAACGGCGAGATACGCAACGGCGAGTGCGGCGGCCCAGCGAAGACGCGGCGCGGGTGGGGCGAGAGGCGGTGAGAGACGGCTTGAGAAGCGCGATGAGAATCGAGATGCAATCGATGCGGCACGACGTGACGTCATGACGTGTCCCCTCCTTTCGATGGTGAGTGGGTCGGCACGAGGTCTCGTTCGCGCGCGCGCTCGTCTCGATGGCCCTCGATCGATACGCGTCGTTTTGTGGTGCGAGTGGGTCCGACTGTCGCACGAAACGTGCACATCAAGCAAGTTTCGATTCGCGCGACTCGCGCAGATAGCCGCGCATGGCCCGCCACGCACGGGCGTCGAGCGCATCCGCATCGGTCTCGCCGCGCGCGCCCGCTGCATCGACGATCCCTTTCACGATCGCGAGCAGGTCGTGTGCAACGACATCGGGCGCCGCGACACGCGGCGCATCGCGCAGCGCGAGCGCGTGCAGCAGCGTCGCGTGGATGCGATCCGCGACGCGTGCGGTGCGCGCGCCGAGCGGCAGCCGCGCCTCCTCGAAATCGATCAGCCGCGCGAGCACGGGGCGGCGCATCTGGTGCGCGACGGCCGCGCGCACCAGTGCGCGCAGTACGTCGTCGCATGACGACAGCGCGCCAGCCCGGTCGACATCGTCGAGCAGATGCGCACTCTCGCGCTCGACGAGCGCAGCCGTCAGCGCATCGCGATTCGGGAAGTATTGATAGAGCGAACCGATGCTCACGCCGGCCAGCGCCGCGACCGCGTTCGTCGTGTAACCGTCGAAGCCGTCGCGCTCCAGAATGCGAGCAGCGGCCTCGACGATCGCGTCGACGGTGGCCAGCGAGCGGCGCTGGCGCGGCGCCTTGCGGGGCGACAACGGAATCCGTGGAGACGATTCGGACATGGTCGGAATGCGAGTTTCGTATATGAGCAAACGCTCATATTCTAGAAATGCCCTTCCCCTCGGTCAAAAGGAATCAGCGTGACCCGGCAAACCGCGACCCTGCCCACCGTGTTCATCGTCGTGCAAACGCGCCCCGAATGGCCGGGCTTCCCCATGCTCGAACGCTTGCGGCCGCTGCGCGAATTCATCGCGCCGATCCGCGAAACTCAGGGCGAATGCGTATCGCGGCACTAATGCGACACCACGTACGACTCGGCTCGCGTGACCGATGGACGTATCGGATACGCGCAGGGCCACCACGCACGCGAACTCACGATAGAGGTGCTTCGCGAGACGCCGCCCCAAGATCGCTGCTTCGACATCGTCGAGATCCTGCCAGGTGTCGAGAGCGCAGATGCGGCCGACGACGACGAAGTCGCGCTGTCTGCCGTCCAGGCGCATGCGGGATCCGGACGCGATGCAAACGCCGCGTTTGCGCAGTCGTTCTTTCCGAACCACCCGCAAAAAGAGACGACTGTTGCAACATGCGGAACAACTGTTGTCGGACGTGACTCAACGGTCACATTGTGGGCATAATGGCGTCTTTACCGCGTGCCCAGCCCATGTCGCCCGTCTTTCTAGCACCGCTCATCGTTGCCTGTGCGTTGTTCATGGAAAGCGTCGACGCGAACATCATCGTCACCGCCCTCCCCGCGATGGCGAGGGACTTCGGGCACAGCCCCGTCACATTGAACATTGCGATCACGGCCTACGTGGTCGGGCTCGGCGTGTTCATCCCGATCTGCGGCTGGCTGGCCGACCGCTTCAGCGCACGCTCCGTATTCCGCACCGCGATCGGCATCTTCGTCGTCGGCTCGCTGATGTGCGCGGCCTCCAATTCCCTCGGCGTGCTCACGTTCGCGCGCTTCATCCAGGGTGTCGGCGGCGCGATGATGGTACCCGTCGGCCGCATCATCATCTTCCGCGCCGTGCCGCGCTCGGATCTCGTGCGCGCGATGAACTACCTCGCGATTCCCGCACTGTTCGGGCCCACGGTCGGGCCGCTCGTCGGCGGCTTCATCACGACCTACCTGCACTGGCGGATGATCTTCTTCATCAACGTGCCGATCGGCATCTACGGGATCTACCTCGCGAGCAAGCACATCGCGAACACGCGCGAGCCCGATCCCGGCCCGCTCGACTGGTTCGGCTTCCTGCTGTCGGCGAGCGGCGCCGCGCTGCTGCTGATGGGCCTCACGCTGATCGACGGCTCGCTCACGTCACGCTCGAACGCGCTCGTCATGTGCGTGACCGGCACCGTCCTGCTTGCGCTCTACGTGCCGTACGCGCGCCGCAAGGAGCGCCCGGTGCTCGACCTCAGTTTCCTCAAGATCCCCACGTATCACGCGAGCGTCGTCGGCGGGTCGCTGTTCCGTATCGGCCTCGGCGCGGTGCCGTTCCTGCTGCCGCTCGCGCTGCAGGAAGGGCTCGGCATGAGCGCGTTCCATTCGGGGCTCATCACGTGCGCGTCCGCGTTCGGCGGCGCCATGAGCCGCTCGACGGCCACGCATACGCTGCGCCGCTTCGGCTTCCGCACGGTGCTGATCTACAACGCGGCATTCGCGGGGCTCGCGATCGCCGCGTACGGCGTGTTCCATCCCGGCATGGCGACCTGGGCGATCTGGCTGATCGTGCTCGTCGGCGGCATCTTCCCCGCGCTGCAGTTCACGAGCCTGAACTCGATGATCTACGCGGACATCTCGCCGCGCGACGCCGGCCGCGCGACGAGCCTCGGCAGTGTCGTGCAGCAGATGTCGCTCGGCCTGGGCGTGACGGTGGCCGGCCTCGTGCTGCACATTTCGCACTGGCTGCAAGGGCATCAGAAGATGGTGTGGTCGGATTTCTGGCCCGCATTCGTCGTGGTCGGGCTGTGCTCGTTCGCGTCGATTCCGATCACGCGGAGGCTGCCGCCCGGCGCAGGCGACGAAGTCGCGCGCGGCAAGCGGTCCTAGACGACCTTCTGATAAACGGGATTCGGCGGAAGGGACAGAAGGAAACGCGGCTTGCGAAGCAAACCGGAAAAACAAAAAAATCAGCGGACATCCACACGGGGCCGGTGCACAGCCGCATGGATGTCCGCTCAGGGCTCCGGGTCTCCCGATGGGGGTTGAGAATCCCGGATTCACTTCCTGCGTGCCATTGACATATGTGCGTCGGAAGCAAAATCGTTGCGCGTCTTTATCGTTGCGCCATGAACTGCACTATAGGGAAACTTGCGCAACGCATCTGTCAACCATTGTCAGACACGGTGCATCGGCACGTCGCACGCGCGCGCCGCTTTCGCGCTAAAGTGGTTCCCGACCATCACTCCCGGCCGCCCTTCCGATGCTCACGCTCTCGACCGCCGCCGCCCGCGCGCTGCATCTCGCCGCGCAAGGCCTGCTGACGCCGCCCCGCCGCAAGGCAACCAAATCCGACGTGCTCGACACGATCCGCCGGATGGCGCAGTTGCAAATCGACACCATCCACGTCGTCGCGCGCAGTCCGTATCTCGTGCTGTTCAGCCGTCTCGGCGATTTCTCGCCGCAGTGGCTCGACGAACATCTCGCCGAGGCGCGCCTGTTCGAATACTGGTCACACGAAGCGTGCTTCCTGCCGGTCGAGCAGTTCGGCCTGATGCGCTACAAGATGCTCGATCCGTCCGGGATGGGCTGGAAGTACGCGGCCGAGTGGCATGAGCAGAATCGTCCCGAGATCGAGCGGCTGCTCGCGCGGATTCGCGCCGAGGGCCCCGTCCGGTCGGCCGATTTCGCCCGCGAGGATGGCGTGAAGGGCAACGGCTGGTGGGATCGCAAGCCCGAGAAGCAGCACCTGGAGGTGCTGTTCACGACGGGCGACCTGATGGTGTCGGAACGCCGCAATTTCCAGCGCGTGTACGACGTGCGCGAGCGCGTGCTGCCCGACTGGGACGACACGCGCGACCTGCCGCCGCGCAGCGCGGTGCTGCCCGCACTGCTCGACTACACGTGCCGGGCGCTCGGCGTCGTGCGCGCGGACTGGGTGGCCGACTACTATCGGCTGCCGCGCCGTTCATACCGCGCGGAGCTCGAGCAGCTCGCGGACGCGGGCGACCTGATCCCGGTGGCGATCGACGACTGGAAGGAGCCGGCTTACGTGCATCGCTCGCTCGAAGCATGGCTGCCGGCCGCCGAGGCCGACACGCTGCGCTCGACGGTCACGACGCTGCTGTCGCCGTTCGACCCGGTCGTATGGGACCGCCGGCGCGCGTCGACGCTATTCGGTTTCGATTACACGATCGAATGCTATACGCCCGGGCACAAGCGGCGTTACGGCTATTTCTGCCTGCCGGTGCTGCATCGCGGGCGGCTGGTCGGGCGCATCGACGCGAAGGCGCATCGCACGCTCGGCACGTTCGAACTGAAGGCCGTGCACGTCGAGCCGGGCGTGCGGTTCGGTACGGGGCTCGCAGCGGATGTCGCGAAGGCGGTGAAGAAGCTCGCGGCGTGGCACGGCACGCCGGAAGTCACGGCCGGGCACGCCCCGCCGGAGCTGGTGAAGGCGCTGGCCGGCGCGTAGACGTCCACGCAGCCGGCCGGCACGGCGGCGGCGCGCGCCGCCGGCCGTCAATCAGTCGCGCAGCTTGCGGAAACGCGGCGTGCCGTCTTCGAGGTTGCCGTTGAACATCGCTTCCGGCCGGACCCACAGCCCGCGCGCATGCGGCCACAGGTGTTCGTACACGACCACCGATTCCTCGGTTTCGGAATGGCGGGCAACGCCGATGTAGCGATACAGCCCGCCCTTGTAATGGCGATGCGTCGCGAGCTGTTCGGCTTCCTGTTCGGTCATGATGGGCTTCTCTTCGGCAAAAACGGAAAGCGCGTATTGTATGCGCTGCGCCGTGCGTCAGCGTTTCGCGTAGATGTCCGGGCGGCGGATTTCCATCATCCGCTCGGGATTCGCGGAGAGCTCGAAGCCGACCGGCCGGTACAGCTCGTGCGCATCCGACGTCACGAGCATGATGCGGCGCAGGCCCTGCACCATCTCCTGCGCGAACACGTGGTCGATCAGCGCGCGGCCGTAGCCGTTGCCGCGCTCGGCCGGCAGCACGAACACGTCGCACAGGTACGCGAACGTCGCGTGATCGGTCACGAGCCGCGCGAAGCCGACGAGCCGGTCGCCCACGTAGGCGCCGAAACACAGCGAGCCCTCGATCGCACGCTCGACCACGTCGCGCGGAATGCCCAGTGACCAGTACGCGTCGCGATGCAGGAAGTCGAAGATCGCGTCGACGTCGAGTTCGCGCTTGTCGGTGGAAAATCTCAGCGTGGCGGGGGTGGCAGCGGGCACGTCGGTCTCCTGTTGGTGGGGTGGAAGGCGAAACGCTGACGATACCGCGCGGCGCGAGGGGCTACAAGCGGTGCGGCTTATCGGCTACGGCCCAACGGATGCGCATGCGCTTTCTGGACGATTGTGGCGGGCAACCAGGCAGGAGTAGGTCAACTTGTACAGCAAACAGTACATATTTATCAAATATGCTAAACTTGTACGGTTATATGTACAAGTGAGGCAATCATGCGCACGATTCATTTTTCGGATGCTCGTGGCAATCTGAAGACGGTTATCGACCAGGTCGTCGACGATGCGGACGTAACGCTCATCACGCGCCGCGATGCACCGAACGCCGTCATCATGTCGCAGGACTACTACGACAGCCTGATGGAGACGGTGCACTTGCTGCGCTCGCCGGCCAACGTCGCCCATCTCGAGCGTTCGATCGCGCAACTGCGCAAGGGCAAGGCGAAAGAACACAAGCTCGCGGCGGATGAAGAATGAGCGTACGCCGCGTGCTCTTTACCTCCGACGCGTGGGACGACTATGTCTACTGGCAGGGGCAGGATCGCAAGACGCTCAAGCGCATCAACCAGCTCATTCGCGAAGCCCAGCGAACGCCGTTCGAAGGCATCGGCAAACCCGAACCGTTAAAGGCCAATCTCTCCGGCTTCTGGTCGCGCCGTATCGACGACACGAACCGTCTGGTCTACGAAGCTGACGACTTGCAGATCAGCATCGTGTCCTGCCGCTACCACTACGAATAGCATCACCCCATCGCTCACGGCGACCGTAACGCGCGATCTGCCTTGCAATGCGTCAATCGACCGCACACACCGACCACGACAGACTGGAAGGAGACACCCCGATGCGTGACCGAGCCGCCCTCACCGCCCCTGCCACCCGCCATCGCCTCGCGCGCCGCGCCACGTTCTGGCTCGTCGCCTCCGCGCTCGCGTCCGTCGCACTGCCGGCCGCGGCCACCGAATTGCGCGTGATGATCTCCGGCGGATTCACTGCTGCATACAAGCAACTCGGCCCCGGTTTCACGGCCGCGTCCGGCGACACGCTCGACACGATCTCCGGCCCGTCGATGGGCGAATCGAAGGAAGCGATTCCGAACCGCCTCGCGAACGGCGAAAAGGCCGACGTGCTGATCATGGTCGGCTACGCGCTCGACCGATTGATCAAGGAAGGCAAGGTGATTCCAGCATCGCGCGTCGAGCTCGCCGATTCGCGGATCGGGATGGTCGTGCGCGCGGGTGCGCCGAAACCCGACATCGGCACCGTCGAGCAGTTGAAGGACGTGCTGCTGCACGCGAAATCGGTCGCGTATTCGGACAGCGCGAGCGGCGTCTATATCGAGAAGGAAATGTTCCGGAAGCTCGGCGTCGAGGCCCAGGTGAAGCCGAAGGCGAAGATGGTGCCGCGCATTCCGGTTGCATCGGTCGTCGCGAACGGCGACTACGAGATCGGCTTCCAGCAGGTCAGCGAGCTGCTGCCGGTGCCGGGCGTCACATATGCGGGCAAGGTGCCCGAATCCGTGCAGTCGGTCACGCGTTTCGCGGGCGGCATTCCGGTCGCTGCCGATCATCCGGAAGACGCGAAGAAGCTGCTCGACTATCTCGCGTCGCCGCAGGCGCAACCGGCCGTGCGGGCGACCGGCCTCGATTCGGTGACAATGTCGCCTGCCCAATAAACCCGCCACGCCGCTTCATGCCCTATCGCCTCATCGCATTCGACTTCGACGGCACGCTCGCCGATTCGCTCGACAGCTTTCTCGCCGCGCTGTCGGAAGCGTCGCGCATGCACGGCTTTCGTGACGCCACACCCGAGTTGCGCCCGGCGCTGCGCGGCATGTCGGCGCGCGACATCATTCGTGCGCTCGACGTACCGATGTGGAAAGTGCCGCGCGTGACGATCGACATGCGTCGCCTGATGCAGCCGCGCGTCGCGCAAGTGGCGTTGTTCCCCGGCGTCGGCGAGACGTTCGACGCGCTCGCCGCGCGCGGCATCCGCATCGCGATCGCCACGTCGAATACCGAGGCGATCGTGCGCGACCGGCTCGGCCCGCACGCCAGCAGCCGTGTCGAGCACTTCGCGTGCGGCATTCCACTGTTCGGCAAGGCGCGTCGCCTGCGCGCGCTCGTTCATGAGGCCGGCGTGCGCAGCGACGAAGTGCTGTATGTCGGCGATGAAATCCGCGACGCCGACGCGGCACGACGCGCGCGCATCGCATTCCAGGGCGTTGCGTGGGGCTACACCGCGCCGGACGCGTTACAGGCGCATTGCGCGACACCGTTGCTGCCCAGTCTCGACGCATTGCTCGATCGCGTGTGAAGCATCCGCGCGCTTCACGCTCCGCGCATCCGGTTCGACCCATCGCTTGATGCGCACGTCATCGCACGACATAGCCGCACGACGATGAAAAGCAGATGACACCGACGTGCATCTCGCACGCCTCATGTGCGCAAAAATTGCCGCCGCCGCACACGCAACAGGTACGCAATACCTGTCGCCACGCTCGCTCATCGATTCGTCTTACCAACCGTTACACAAACCACAGCGCGGTTGCACCTGCTACCGGATCGCTCTCCTAGAATCAGTCGGGCCGGGAAACACTTCGACCGGCGCCGCGGCAGAGCGGCGGTCGAATCCGGCCCGGGCGCGCCCGGTCTCTCGCACAGCGACGGATCACGTGATCCGTTTTTCAACCAGAGCCCCGATCGAAAGGAGGTCCCATGAACCGCTTTCCCCACATCTCGCGCCTTGCACTGTCTGCCGCTGGCCTGCTTCTCGTCGCCGTAACGGCGACCGCGCAAACCGCACAACCGGCACCGGCCGCACCGAACGCACCGGCCGCCGCCGCGACGCGTATCCACGAAGCCGACCAGGCCTTCATCACGGACGGCACGAAGACCGTGTCGACGCAGCACGACGCGGCACGCATCGCCGATTCGCGCACGTCGGACAGCCAGGTCAAGGCGTTCGCGCAACGCGTGTCCACCGACGATGAAAAGATCATCCAGGCGATGCGCGCAGCGAGCCCGCGCGGCGTCGACGTGCCGGCCAACGACCCCGACACGGCTGTGCTGAGCAGCATCAAGAACCTGCGCGGCGCCGAGTTCGACAAGGCGTATATCGAGCAGGTCGCGCTCGCTGGCCAGCAGAAGGCCATCTCGGCGTTCCAGGCCGAAATCGCGTCGGGCCGCGACACGAAGCTGAAGGAAGTCGCACGCCAGTCGCTGCCGATCCTGCAGAAGCACTACGCCGACGCGCAGAAGCTCGCGGAACGCCACCACCTCGCATCGGCGCAGTAACGCGCCGCAGCGCCGCGCGTCTTGCGTGGCGCACTGCGTCCCCTGTCGTCGCGTCGCCGCTCCCCTTCCGGCGGCGCGACGCCCATCAAACGTCGCACTTCACGCGTCACACGTTACGTCGCGAGCTTCGCCAGCAGCCGCGCACGCACCTCCGGCCATTCGTCGTCGATGATGCTGAAGCGCACCGAATTGCGCTTGCGGCCATCCGGCATGATCCGTTCATGTCGCACGATACCTTCCTGCTTCGCACCGAGCCGCAGGATCGCCGCGCGCGATTTCTCGTTCAGCTCGTCGGTCGTGAACTGCACGCGCACGCATTGCAGCACGTCGAACGCATAGCCCAGCAACAACCATTTCGCTTCGGTATTCGCGCGCGTGCGCTGCGCCGATTCGCTCAGCCACGTATGCCCGATCTCGAGCTTGCGGTTCTTGCGATCGATCTTCCAGAAACGCGTGCTGCCGATCACGCGGCCCGATGCACGATCGACGATCGCGAATGGCATCACGGTGCCGGTGGCGCGGCCCTGCAATGCCGTATCGATATAAGCGTCGATCGTCTCAGGGCCCGGCACGACCGTGACCTTCAGGTTCCACATCTGGCCGTCCGCGGCAGCGTCCAGCAGCGCCTGCCGGTCGGATAAGTCGAGCGGCCGCAGTTCAACGCGTTCGCCGGTGAGGATCGGTGGTTCGAGGGAAGCAGAAGCATCGGTCATGAAGGGTTCCGGAAAGAGACGACGATGGCAGCGAAACGCCCATCATACGGCGCGTCAGCCGAGGACTGCGGCCAACCGGCGGCGAATCGCCTTCGCCTCGCCGCGCAGTGCGTCGGCAAACGCATCGACGAGCAGGCTCTTGGGCCGGTGCTCGGGCACGATCACGCTGACCCGGTACGGAAACGACCGCGTGAGCGGCCGCACGTGCAAGTCGCGCCCGACGAAATCGAGCGCGGTCAGCGGATTGACGATCGCGGCGCCGAGCCCCTGCCGCACGAACGCGCACACCGACACGGCCGACGGTGTTTCGACGACCGAGCGCGGTGCGACGCCGAGCTGCGCGAACGCCTCGTCGATCAGGATGCGGTACGGATCGTTCAGCGACAGGCTCACGAACGGACGATCGGCGAGATCCGCCAGATCGATCGCATCCTGCGCGAGCAGCGGGTGGCCGTCGGGCAGCACGCACACTTCGTCGACTTCGAGCAGCGGCGTGAGCACGGTGCCGGCCGGCGCGACATCGTGCTCGGTCAGCCCGAGGTCGTAACGCTGCGCGGTCAGCCACTCTTCGAGCACCGGCGATTCCTGCGTCGCCACCGACACGCTGACGCCCGCGTGCTTCTCGTGAAAACGCCGGCACGCACCAGGCAGGATCGCGTGCGAGAACGCCGGCAGCGCGATCACCGACAACTGACCGTCGCGAAACTCGCGCAGGCGCGCGGCGGTTGCCGCGACGCGTTCAAGCCCCACATACGCAAGCCGCACGTCGTCGAACAGCGTGAGCGCGGCCATCGTCGGCCTCAGCCGGCCGTGCGCGCGCTCGAACAGCGCGAAGCCGACGACCTGCTCCATGCGCGCGAGCTCGCGGCTGATCGTCGGCTGCGACGTATAGAGCATCTCGGCCGCGCGCGTCGTGCCGCCGGTGACCATCAGCGCGCGGAAGACCTCGATATGGCGGTGCGTGAGCATGATCGTCTATATCAAATATGAATCGAATGTCGATAAACAGGCATTTTACTGTATAGACAATCAGGTGCATCATTCACGCTATCCGTTCATTCGACTCGATTCATCTGCCATGTCCCTCGATTCCCGCCAGCTCGCGACGCTCGCGCAGCAATACGGCACCCCGCTGTGGGTGTACGACGCCGACGTCATCCGCGACCGCATCGCCCAACTGCGTCAGTTCGACGTGATCCGCTATGCGCAGAAGGCGAACTCGAACATCCATATCCTGAAGCTGATGCGCGAGGAAGGCGCATGCGTCGACGCCGTGTCGCTCGGCGAGATCGAGCGCAGCCTCGCGGCCGGGTTCAGCCCCGCCAGCGAGCCGGAAGGCGTCGTGTTCACGGCCGACCTGATCGACCGCCCGACGCTCGCCGCCGTGCTCAAGCACGGCGTGACCGTGAACGCCGGTTCGCTCGACATGCTCGCGCGCATCGGCGAGCACGCGCCCGGCCACCGCGTGTGGCTGCGTGTCAATCCCGGTTTCGGCCACGGCCACAGCAACAAGACCAATACCGGCGGCCCGCAGAGCAAGCACGGCATCTGGATCGACGACGTGCCGCGCGCGATCGAGATCGTGCGCCAGTACGGGCTGAAGCTGGTCGGCATCCACATGCATATCGGCTCGGGCGTCGACTACGGCCACCTGTCGCAGGTGTGCGACGCGATGGTCGCTCTCGTCACGTCGCTCGGCCATGACATCGACGCGATCTCGGCCGGCGGCGGCCTGTCGATCCCGTATCGCGACGGCGAGCCGCGCGTCGACGTCGGTCACTACTTCAGCCAGTGGGACGCAGCCCGCAAGCGGATCGAGCGACATCTCGGCCACCCGGTGCGCATCGAGATCGAACCGGGCCGCTTCCTCGTCGCCGAAGCCGGCACGCTCGTCACCGAAGTGCAGGCCGTCAACCGCCGGCCGAAGCACGATTTCGTGCTGATCGACGCGGGCTTCAACGACCTGATGCGCCCGTCGATGTACGGCAGCTACCACGAGGTGTCCGTACACACGCATGAAGGCGCGCTGCTGGCCGGGCGGCCGCTCGTCGATCTCGCGATCGCGGGGCCGCTGTGCGAATCGGGCGACGTGTTCACGCAGGACGCGGGCGGCGTGGTCACGCACCGCAAGCTGGCGCAGCCGCAGATCGGCGACCTGCTGTTCCTGCACGACGCGGGCGCCTACGGCGCGTCGATGTCATCGAACTACAACAGCCGGCCGCTCGCGCCGGAAGTGCTCGTCGATCGCAGCGCACCGCGGCTGATCCGCCGCCGGCAGACGATCGACGAATTGCTCGCGCTCGAAACGTTCGAATAACGCGACTCCCGCGTGACGAAGGCCAACGGCCAGGCTTGCCACTCACGGCAGCCTGGCCGTTTTGCTTTTCGGCGTACGGCCGGAACGCAGCCTGGAGCAACCCTTCGCCCGCACCGTAGCACCTGATCCTTCTCATCGCGCGCAACCGCAGCAGATCGCTTGCGCCACCTTTCTCACGCAGAGAAAAACATTCCACGTCGCGTGAAAAGTGCACGCATCTTTGGAAACACATTCCCTTTTGACAAAACTAAGATTGCCCTCAGTCGCACCGCATTCCTGTCGCCGGATACGCATCGACGATGCATCCGGTCCAACACACTCGCAATGCTGCACGGGCAATCATGACTCGCACGCTTGAACGCTTCGCCGCGCACGCCGGCCTCCACTGCCGCTCACGCGCCTGCCTCGTCCATCCGTACGCGCTCCGGTCCTTCATCGCCCCCGAACGCATGCCGTAACGCACGGCATCGCGCACGGCGGACAGCTACGCCCGCCGCCTCACGCTTCATCGACTTCCCGCTCACGGCGACGCCGCCCGTCGCCGCGGCGTCGCACACCCTGAATTTTCGACAACAACCACGGAGACAACCATGAAGCACTTCACCCCGACGTTCAAGCAAGGCATCGCGGCCGCCCTGCTCTGCATCGCGACCGCAACGTCGCATGCGGCTGACCTGCTCGACACCGTCAAGCAATCCGGTGTACTGAAGATTGCACTGGAAGGCACCTACCCGCCGTTCGACTATCGCAATGCCGACGGCCAGCTCGAAGGCTTCGACGTCGACGTCGCGAAGGCGGTCGCCGCCCGCCTCGGTGTGAAGCCGCAGTTCGTGACGACCGAATGGAGCGGGATTCTTGCCGGCCTGCAGGCCGGCAAGTTCGACGTGATCGTCAACCAGGTCGCGATCACACCGTCGCGCCAGCAGGCGCTCGACTTCAGCACGCCGTACGTGTATTCGTCCGCGCAGCTGCTGCAACGGCAAAACGATGCGCGCGCATTCAAGTCGCTCGACGAACTGAAGGGCAAGAAGATCGGCGTGACGATGGGCAGCAACTACGTCGATCTGGTCAAGACCGTGCCCGCGATCGACCTGCAGGTGTACCCCGGTACGCCGGAAAACCTGCGCGACCTCGCGGCCGGCCGGATCGACGCGGCCGTCAACGATCGCCTGATGCTCAGCTACCTGATCAAGAACTCACGCCTGCCGCTGCGCCCGGGCTCCGTGCTCGCGGGCGGCGAGGACCGGATGGGCATCCCGTTCCGCAAGGGCAATCCGAAATTCGCGAAGGCGATCGACGACGCCGTGGCATCGCTGCAGCAGGACGGCACGATGAAAAAGATCTCGATGCAGTGGTTCGGCGCGGACACGACCAAGCCGGTGACGCAATAACGCAGCCCGCCCCGTGCCCGTGCGTGCGCATGCATGCACGCGCGGGCCGTCCGGCACACAATCAGGAGACACGCAATGGAAGCACTCCAACTGGTCGTACATACGCTGCCCGTGATGGTCAAGGGCGCCATGCTCACGCTGAAGTTTGCCGTCGCGTCGATGGCGCTGGGTCTCGTCGTCGGGCTCGTGATCGCGATCATGCGCATCGGCAGCAACCGGCTTGCCGCCAGCCTCGCGCAAGGCTACGTCAGCCTGATGCGCGGCACCCCGCTGCTCGTGCAGATGTTCGTCGTCTACTACGGGCTGCCCGATCTCGGCATCACGCTCGATCCCACGACGGCCGGCATCTTCACGCTGACGCTCAACGCAGGCGCCTACCTGTCCGAGAGCATGCGCGGCGCGATTCTCGGCATCGGCCGCGGGCAATGGGCGGCCGCACACAGTCTCGGTCTCACGCACGTGCAGACGCTGCGCTACGTCGTCTGCCCGCAAGCGCTGCGCCTCGCGGTGCCGAGTCTCGGCAACACGCTGATCAGCCTGATCAAGGACACGTCGCTGGTCTCCGTAATCACCGTCACCGAATTGCTGCGCTCGACGCAGGAGGTGATCGCCGCGACGTTCCAGCCGCTGCCGCTCTATCTCGCTGCCGCCGCGATCTACTGGGTCCTCAGCACGCTGCTCACGCGGCTTCAGGGTCGCGTCGAGACGCGCCTCGCGCTGCCGTCCACGCATTGAACGCGCACCCGGCATTCACATGAACTCCATCGACGGACAGAACATGATTACGCTCGACAACGTATCGAAATGGTATGGCAAGCATCAGGTGCTCTCGGCATGCAGTGCGGCGGTCTCGAAGGGCGAGGTGGTCGTCGTGTGCGGGCCGTCCGGCTCCGGGAAATCGACGCTGATCAAGACGATCAACGGTCTCGAACCGTTCCAGAAAGGCAGCATCACCGTCGACGGCACGCGGCTCGGCGATCCCACTGCAAAGCTTGCGCAGTTGCGCGCCCGCGTCGGCATGGTGTTCCAGCATTTCGAGCTGTTTCCGCACCTGTCGATCACCGACAACCTGACGCTTGCGCAGGTCAAGGTACTCGGCCGCCGCAAGGACGAGGCCGTCGAGAACGCCATGAAGCTGCTCGACCGTGTCGGCCTGAAGGCGCATGCGCACAAGTATCCGGGGCAGTTGTCCGGCGGTCAGCAGCAGCGTGTCGCGATCGCGCGCGCCCTGTCGATGAACCCGGTCGCGATGCTGTTCGACGAGCCCACCTCCGCGCTCGATCCCGAGATGATCAACGAAGTGCTCGACGTGATGGTCGAGCTCGCGCGCGACGGCATGACGATGGTATGCGTGACGCATGAAATGGGCTTTGCGCGAAAGGTCGCGCATCGCGTGATCTTCATGGACCAGGGCACCGTGGTCGAGGACGCGGCCAGCGACCGGTTCTTCGCGTCGCCGCATTCCGAACGCGCGCGCGACTTCCTCGACAAGATCCTGCATTGACCGCACGACAGCTCCGCCACTTCGATTGATCGACACTCAAAGGAGACATCTTGAACCACCTGCATTCGATCGACACCGTTCTCGCCCATGAAGGCCGCTCGCACGGCCAGCCCGGTTCGCCGGTCAACCCGCCTGTTTATCGCCAGTCGACGCTGCTCTTTCACGGCACCGACGCGCTCGACGCCGTACGCGGCACGCCGCTCGCGTACGGGCGTCATGGCAGCCCGACCACGCGCGCGCTCGAGAAAGCGCTCGCGCGGCTCGAAGGTGCGCACGCCGCGTTGCTGACGCCGAGCGGCCTGAGTGCGATCACCACCGCACTGCTCGCGGTGCTGAATCCGGGCGACCATCTGCTGATGGCCGACTCGGTGTACGACCCGACCCGTTCGTTCTGCGACGAAACGCTGGCGCGCCTCGGCATCGAAACGACTTACTTCGATCCGACGATCGGCGCGGACATCGCGTCGCTGATGCGGCCGAACACGCGCGCGGTATTCGCCGAATCGCCGGGCTCACTGACCTTCGAGGTGCAGGATATTCCGGCCATCAGCCGCGTTGCGCACCAGCGCGGCGCGGTCGTGCTGCTCGACAACACCTGGGGCACGCCGCTGAATTTCCGCTCGTTTTCGCATGGCGTCGACGTGTCGATTCACGCCGCGACCAAATACATCGCGGGGCACTCGGACGTGCTGATGGGCGCGATTCTGACCACCGAGGCGCTCGCACCGAAAGTCACGCGCTTCTACCGGCAGCTCGGCATGACCGTCAGCGGCGACGACGCGTATCTCGCACTGCGCGGCCTGCGGACGCTGTCGGTCCGGCTCGAGCGGCATCAGCGCAACGCGCACGTGCTGACCGACTGGCTGTCGCAGCAGCCGGAAGTCGCGCGGATCCTGTATCCGGCACGCGCCGGCGACGCCGGTCATGCGCTGTGGCAGCGCGATTTCACGGGCGCGTGCGGGCTGTTCGGCGTGGTGCTGCATCCGCAGGGCGACGAAGCCGTGCGCGCCCTGCTCGACGGCATGACGTGCTTTGGCATGGGGTATAGCTGGGGCGGCTTCGAAAGCCTGATCATCCCGTCCAATCCGGCGCGTAACCGCACTGCCACCCAATGGGCGGCGACCGGCCCGCTGCTGAGGATTCATGCGGGGCTCGAGCATCCCGACGACATGATTGCCGACCTCGCCGCCGGCTTCGCGAGAATGCGCGCCGCCGCGCTCGCGGAAGCGTGACATCCGGCGACGTCACGCGTGCCACTCCACATCATGTTTTCTTCGACTTTATTCACTCTGTCATAGCGAGATCATCATGAAAGACACGCTGTTCATTCTCCGCCCGGGCTTCTTCAAGGACTCCGATGGTCCGTTCTACTGTGGCGATTCGGTTGCCGTCGAAGGGCTGCTGAGTTTCTATCCGCAGTTGCGCGACGCCGTCGACGTCGAATACATCGATGCACCACGTCCGCGCCAGCCGATCGTCATGCTGATCGGTGCGGACAACCAGTCAGCACCCGTGCTCGTGCTCGCCGCCGGACGCGCGCCGGATGACGACACCCTCGCGATTCGGGAGCACAACGGCCGGCGCTTCATCGATTCGCCCGCCGATATCCGGCGGTACCTGTCGGCGCAATACGGCGTGGCACACGTCGCATAAGCGCACCGGCGCGCGCGGTCGAGCGGCCGCACGGAACGGGGCGCGCGATGCGCGGCCCGTTCTCCGCCCCCTCTACCTCACCGTCACACGCACATCGGCGCCCGCCGCGCGCCACGCCTTCAGCAACGCCGCGCGCCGCCGCGGATAGCGTACGTCCATCGGTTCGAGCGCGACGATGCGATCCGTCCGG
Organism: Burkholderia lata; assembly: GCF_000012945.1. Taxonomy (NCBI): domain Bacteria; kingdom Pseudomonadati; phylum Pseudomonadota; class Betaproteobacteria; order Burkholderiales; family Burkholderiaceae; genus Burkholderia; species Burkholderia lata. The sequence goes on along the minus strand of NC_007511.1, from coordinate 939,782 downwards.
AAATGCCGAAAATCGTTTCGTCCTTCGCACCACGCCGCCAGGATCCTCACGTCATTGAAATAGCCGAGCGCGAACGGCCACACGATCCGTTCGTCGATCGCTTTCCGGCCCTCGCCCGCGTAACGGATCCGGAGCTTGCTTTCGGTACGGATCGCCGCGCGCACGACACCCATGTCGACGGTTTCCCGATCCACGATCGTGCGCGGACCGACGAGCAGCGTCGTGCATTCCATCTCGCGGCGCAGTTCGGCGGGCAGCACCGCGGAGATCTTCGCGAGTGCATCGGACGCCGCCGTCGTGAGCTGCGCGTCCGCGAACTTCCCGACCCAGCGAAAGCCGAGCATCAGCGCTTCCAGTTCCGTCTGCGAAAACATCAGCGGCGGCAGCATGAACCCGGCGCGCAGCACATAGCCGACGCCGGGCTCGCCGTCGATGTCCGCGCCCTGTGCCTGCAGCGACGCGATATCGCGATAGACCGTGCGGAGGCTGACGCCGAGCTCCCCGGCCAGCACGCGGCCGCTCACCGGGCGGCGGTAGCGCCGCAGCACCTGCAGCAGCGAGAGCAATCGTTCGGCACGCGTCATCGTTCCATGCTGCCATTTTCTGACAGCATCCATTCATAGAATGGAACGCATCTTAATCGAACCCAGGACGGCTCCGCATGACTTCCCCGAATCTCGTTCTTCTGTATGTCGAGGACCCGGCGCGCAGCGCGCAGTTCTACGAGCGCCTGTTCGGGCGACCTCCGGTCGCCGCGTTTCCTACCTATGCGGCATTTACGTTCGACAACGGGCTGCATCTGGGCCTGTGGTCGACCAGCGCGCGCGATTTCGTATCGGGCGGTGCCGGCCACCGGTCGGAGCTGGCATTCATGGTCGACGACGACCGCGAAGTCCGGCGTCTGTATGAAGCATGGAAGTCTCTCGGCGTAGCGTTCGAGCAAGCGCCGATGACGGCCGTGTTCGGCCTGACGTTCGTCGCGCTCGACCCGGACGGCCACCGCTTGCGCGTATGCACGCCGGACGACTGAGTGCGAGCGGGCCGACCTTCGACGGGTCGCGCCCGCGCACCGGTTCAGGCTCGCACGTCAGCCCGCGCGCCGCACGGGCGCCATTTTCGAGAAGTATTTCGCGCCCGCCACGCAGCCGACCACGACGACCGTCACGACGACCATCGACGGCGGCACCGTCTCGTGCAGCAGCCCCGCCGCCAGCAGCAGGCCGAAGAACGGCTGCAGCAGCTGCAACTGACCGACACCTGCGATCCCGCCGAGCGCAAGCCCGCGATACCAGAACACGAAACCGATCAGCATGCTGAACAGCGACACGTACGCGAGCCCCCACAGCGCGGCGGCATCGACGCCGTCGAACGACACGGGCCAGGTGAGCCACGTGAGCGGCAGCATCAGCGGCAGCGACAGCACGAGCGCCCACGAGATCACCTGCCACCCGCCGAGCTCGCGCGACAGGCGCGCACCCTCCGCATAGCCCAACCCGCATGCGACGATCGAGGCCAGCATCAGCGCATCGCCGACCACCGACGCCTGGCCGCCGTTGCGCAGCGCAAACGCGGCCACCGCGCAGCTCCCGATGATCGAGAAGATCCAGAACGGCAGCCGCGGCCGTTCGCCGCCGCGCCATACGCCGAACAGCGCGGTCGCGAGCGGCAGCAACCCGACGAACACGATCGCGTGCGCCGATGTCACGTGCTTCAGCGCGAGCGCCGTCAGCAACGGAAAGCCGATCACGACCCCGAGCGCGACGATGGCGAGCGACACGGCCTCGGCACGCGTCGGCCGCCGCTGCTTCAGCACGACGAGCAGCAGCAGGCCGAGCGCGCCGGCGATCGTCGCGCGCGCAAAGGTGAGGAACAGCGGGTCGAGCCCCTGCACCGCGATACGCGTCGCGGGCAGCGAGCCACTGAAGATGATCACGCCCAGCAGGCCGCTGAGCCATCCGTCGGTCGTCTTTTGCACGGGAAATCCTGAAATGGGGAAAGTGGATGACCGATGATCCGCCGCCCGCGAAAAGCGCGTAAGCTACAGCCCAATACAATTCGGACAAACTGTACTGGACAACCGGCCGTACAGTTCTTTCTTCGCCATGAGCCAGACCGCCCCGTTTCCCGTTCCGCCCACCCCGTCGCGCACGCGCGTGGAAACCGTGATGGATACGTTGCGCGCACGAATCGCGAGCCGCGCGCTGGTGCCCGGCGCGCGCGTGCCGTCGATCCGGATGATGGCGGACGCGCTCGGCGTGTCGAAATCGACCGTCGTCGATGCGTACGAGCGGCTCGCGAGCGAAGGCGTGCTGGTCGCGCGGCGCGGCTCGGGTTTCTATGTGTCGGGGCACGCGCCGCCGCTCGCGCTCGCCGATCTCGGCCCGCAGCTCGATCGCGGGCTCGATCCGCTGTGGCTGTCGCGCCAGTCGCTCGAGGCGGCACCGACGTCCGTGAAGCCCGGTTGCGGTTGGCTGCCGCCGTCGTGGCTGCCGGATGAGAGCCTGCGCCGCGCGCTGCGCGCCGCGTCGCGCGACGAATCCGACGCGCTGACCGACTACGCGACACCGCTCGGCCTGCCCGCGATGCGCCAGCAGCTCGCCTGGCGGCTCGCGCAGCACGGCGTCCAGGCCGAACCCACGCAGATCATGCTGACCGACGGCGGATCGCATGCGCTCGATCTCGTCTGCCGCCTGCTGCTGGAGCCGGGCGACACGGTCGTGCTCGACGATCCGTGCTACTTCAACTTCCAGGCGCTGCTGCGCGCGCACCGTGCGCGAATCGTCAGCGTCCCGTACACGCCGAACGGCCCCGATCTCGCGCGCTTCGAGCAGGTGCTCGCGGAACACCGGCCGCGCCTGTACATCACCAACTCGGCGCTGCACAACCCGACCGGCGCGACACTCTCGGCGCCCGTTGCGCACCGGCTGCTGACGCTCGCAGCCGAGCATGGGTTGCTGATCGTCGAGGACGACATCTTCGCGGATTTCGAGAGCACGCCCGCGCCGCGCCTCGCCGCGTTCGACGGGCTGTCGCGGGTCGTGTCGATCGGCAGCTTCTCGAAGACGCTGTCGGCCGCGATCCGCTGCGGTTACGTCGCCGCGCGCCCGGAATGGATCGAGGCGCTCGTCGACCTGAAGCTCGCGACGTCGTTCGGCCATGCGCAGATCGGCGCGAACGTCGTCCACCGGCTGCTCGTCGACGGCACGTACCGGCGCCACGTCGACAGCCTGCGCGCGCGCCTCGCGGACGCGATGGGCGAAACGCTCCGACGCGTCACGCGCGCCGGGCTCCGGATCTGGACGGAGCCGCGCGGCGGCCTGTTCGTGTGGGCGGAGTTGCCCGACGGGCTCGACGCCGCGCGCGTCGCGCGCCATGCGCTGGATCAGGATGTGGTGCTCGCGCCCGGCAACGTGTTCAGCGCGTCGCACAGCGCGACGTCGTACCTGCGCTTCAACGTGTCGCGCTGCAAGGGGCCGGCGGTGTTCGATGCGCTGGCCCGGGCGATGGAGGCGGTGCGGACAGTCACGCAGCCGGATGCAAGCGATCTCGCGCAAGTTGAACGCTTGTGATTGCTCGCAGAAGCACGGCCGATTGCGGACGGCATCGGTGATCCGTATCTGGCGGCCTCGATCAGGCGCCTCGATGCCGGGTCACGATGTCGAACAGCCAGACGCAGACGTGACGGCATCGTCGTCCGGGAAGGTGTAATGTCCGGAAAGTGACACAGCGTCGAAGGTCGAAGCTGCCGCGCGTGATCTGACTATCCGCAAGCGGGAGTACCGTCGCGACAAACAAGGAGATCGTTTTTGGACATTTCCGTAGAAGCGCTGACGCCGGACCGATGGCCCGATATCGAAGCCTTGCTGAGCGAGGGCGCAGTCACTCGACGCTGTTGGTGCACGTATTGGCGAATCGGCCCGCGATATCGTCAACAGGAGCCGTCTGCAAACAAGTCGGATTTGAAAAGGGTCGTCGCAGCAGGGCCGCCGCCCGGCATCCTCGCCTACGTCGAGGATCAGCCCGTCGGCTGGTGCCAGGTTGGCAGTCGCGAGCTTTTGCCTTATATGGAGCACGCGTGGCGCTTGCGTTCGCCGGACAACCTTGCCGTCTGGACGATTTCCTGTTTTTATATCCGCAAGGATTTCAGGCGTCGTGGAATATCGTCGCACCTGATCAACGCAGCAATCGATCTCGCCAAACGAAGCGGGGCACACGCGATCGAGGCGTATCCAATCGATCGATCTACATCCCCCAGTTCATCGAGCACCGGATTCGTGACGACCTTCGAACGATTCGGCTTCCTGCACATCCCATCACCATCGCGCGAGCGACCGATCATGCGGCTCTACTTGAACGGCGCATGAAGCATGCTCGGTCTACGCGCGAAGGCGGGCAACGCGAACTGCCGCCGCCCCCGTGCCCGCCCTCCCCTCGGCTTACACCTCCCCCGCGTGCGCCCTCGCCCGCACTTCCGCAAACGACGTATCGACGAGCAACCGCCCCGTATCGAACACCGTTTCCAGCGCTTCCTCCCACTCGCCTTCCAGCATCCGGTCGTCCCACGCGGCAGGCAGCGTCGTCGTCCGATACTCACCGGTGCGGAAACTGCGCAGCAGCGTGAGCCGGCCCTTCTTCGAGCGCTTGCCCTGATCGGTGACCGGATCCTTGCGGACGTCGTGCCACACGCCGCCGCGCCGGATCGCCGAGCACTTCATCGCGAAGCGCTGCGTATCGCGGTTCACCTGCTGCAGCAGCCCGCCGCCCATGCCGAACACGACGTTGCCGGCCGCATAGCCCGAGTCGTCGAGCGCGGACAGAATCGCTTCGATCGACAGCTCGTCGACACCGTCGCCCTGGATCACACGCACCCGATTCAGCACGCGCCGCCCCTTGCTGTTCACGGTCGAGCCGAACGATTCGTCGAGCGCGCGCACGGTCTGCAGCACGATCGCCACGGGGTCGCCCGAATCGGGCCGCACGACCAGCGTCGCGCCCGAATCGAGCACGGCCTGCCGAAGCTCGCCGCCCCACAGATCGAGCGCGGCGAACAGATCGTAGGAGTCCGACACGACCGATACGATTGCACCAGGCAGACCAAAGCGACGAATCATGTTCCGGTACGCATCGGCTTCGTGTTCGCGGCCCCACGACGTGATCGTGCTGTGCTCGGCCGCCGGCACCGAGTATGCGGCCATCGGCTCACGATAAAAACGATTCGCGGCCAGCACGCCGAGCACCGTGTCCGAGCCCATGAAGTTCACGAGGTGCGCGGCACCGCCGATCGCGGCCGACTCCGCACTCGATACGCCGCGTGCGCCGAAGTCGTGCAGCTTGAACGGCAGTTGCGCGAGATCGTCGTCGGTCTTTTCGAGGAAGCGGCGGATCGTCTGCCGCAGGTGCCAGCTGCGCGTCGCGACCGTCACCGGATACCACACGCGCAGCAGCATCGTCTCCAGATACGACGCGAGCCAGAACACCTGCGGGTCATCGCACTCGACCGTCATCAGCACGTTGTGCACCGGCACGACCGAGCCTTCTGGTACCGCGCGGATCTTCACCGGCAGGTAGCCGTCGTAGCGTTCGACGATGGTTCGCCACCCTGCTTCGTTGAACGGTTCGCCGTGCACCGTGAAGAAATCGCGCGCTTCGTCGATCATCGCGTGCGTGATCGGCTTGCACAGATATTCCTTCAGCAGCATCTGCAGGCCGAAGAACACCGTACGGTCGTAGCGGCCGCCGCGCGATTCGACGTACGAGAACATCGCCGATGCGTCGGGCGGATATTGCAGGAAGTGGGAAGCCTTGTACGAATCCGTGTTGAGGATCGGATTGGCGAGAACCGCGGCAAAGCCGCCGAGATCGTTTTGCATGGCTAGAGCTCCTCTAGGCCGTTGAAGTGCCGCCGCGTCTGTCGCGGCGGACGGAATGCGGGGAATCAGCGGATCACAGCTTCCCCAGGAAGTGATACGCGATGTCGAAGTGATCCTCGAACATCACGCCGCGCATCTGCGCGAATTCGTTCAGCGGCACCCAGCGTGCCTTGTCGGCATCGTCGCTGCCCTTCACGCGCGGCAGCTCGCCGGTCGGGAAATTGAACAGGCACGCATGCGTGATCGTGCGGCCACGCAGCGAACGCGTCGGGTGATCGAACACCTGGCGATCCTTGATCGAGCCGCGCAGCACGGGCTCCGGCAGCTTCAGGCCGGTTTCCTCGCGCAGTTCGCGGATACAGGCCGCGTCGAGCCGCTCGTCCTGGTTCACGAACCCGCCGGGCAGCGCCCACAGGCCGCGGCCCGGCTCGCTGCGGCGGCGCACGAGCAGGATATGGCCCGAGTGCACGACCACCGCGTCGACCGTCACGAACGTGACCGGATACGGCGCCGCCGCCCACGCCTTGTGATACCCGGCGATGAATTCGGCTTCCGACTTCAGCTGCGCGAATTCCGGCTGCGACCGGAAACGCTCGAGCCAGCCGAACACGGGTTCCGGCACGGCCCACTGTACGAAGCTGTTGGGGCGTTCAGCGAAATACTGGTCGCGGATCTCGGTGGCGGAAATGTCTTCCGTCGCGTCGACGTCGACGAGCTCCCATTGCGGGAACATCCGCAGGTAATACGACGTGGCGTCCTTCTCGTGGCCGATCAGCCCGACCTTGCGCTGCGCGATATCGCCGAGCGCGGACGCGACGGCGTCCTGCACCCAGCGCACCCAGTCGCCGTCGTTGTAGGTCGAATCCTGCAACGGCGCGATGGTGACGCGGTCGCGCTCGGACGCGTCGAGCAGCGAAGCCAGCATCTGGCGGCGCTCGTCGAACGAGAACGGATCTTTGATGGTGCGGGGCTTGTCGGTCGATCCGATCAGCACGCACACGCGCTCGGCCCGGCTCAGTGCCGACTTCAGCACATTCAGGTGACCGCGATGCGGAGGCTGGAAACGACCAATGAAAACGAGCGCGTCGAAGCGCCGGTTCTGTTGCGTACTCATGAGGCTCCCTCAAGAGATTGAAACGCTTCGGGTCTTTCCCGAAGGGTTGAAACGAATCCTAGGGGAAATCCCGGGGTGCGTCAATCGAGCCCGTTCGAGCCCCTCCTCGACTTGACGAAGTCTGAAGAAATGCGCGGCATTGGCGGGTTACACTCGATTTCATCCCAATCCGCGCCATCGCGCCCGCCATCATGAGGATCTCAGTCAGCCGGACCGTCGGCGTCGATCGCAGACGCCTCTTCACGTGGTCGCAGGATTACGCGCGGCGGCTCGTGTGGGACAGCTTCCTCACCGACGCCTATCTGCTCGACGGCATGACGGCCGACGTCGGCGTCGATGCGTTCTGCCGCAGCCAGTCGGGCGCGACGATGGTGTCGCGCTACATCTCGTACCGTCCGCCGCAGGTCGCCGCCGTCGAAATGGTCGACGGGCCGAAAGTGCTCGAACGCTTCAGCGGCAGCTGGAACTTCACCGAGCACACGCCCGGCACGACCGAGGTGAAATTCACGTACCACTTCCGCGTCCAGCCGGCCTGGCTGCGCTGGCTGCTCGAACCGCTGATCGGCGCGTTCTATCTCGTGCAGACGCGCCGGCGTCTCGATTCGTTCAAGCGCTGGGCCGAAGCCGAAGCGTTGCCGCACTGATCATCGCTGCCGCGGGCCACGCGCTCGCGCGGCCCGGCGCGCCCGCGCCACCTCATCCCGAACGTGTTCGAACGCGCCATTGCCGCGCCGTCGGGCATTCACCGCGCATTTGCCAGATTCGCCGAACCCGGGGAAACTACGGGCGGCCGTCACCCTGACGGCGAGCCCCGACCGAGAGAACGGGGCACTCCTCCCTGAAACGGCTACGACACGAACACAATCCGATGAGCCTGATATCCCGATTCTTTGGCCGCAAAGACGAACCCGAAAACCCCGTCGCGCTGGTCGCGGCACCCGACGTCGAGAATCCGCTGAGCGTGACGGTCGTCTTCGACGGCCCGCTGCAGGTCGACATCGCCGCACTGACGGCCGCGCTGCGCGCGTACCACCCGAGCATGAAGCAGGCGCGCGTCGAAACCGAGCCGACGCTGGAGCAGGTATTCGGGCTCGCCGGCTGGGGCAACCACGTCGTCCGGCTCGTCGGCTTCGATGCGCCCTATCCGTCCGAGGCACTGGAAACGTGTGTCGCACCGGCCCACTACGGGCAGGACCTGAAGCAGCAGGTGCGCGCGAGCAGCAGCCACGTGATCCTCTACTACGCCGGACACGAAGCGAATCCGCTCGACCAGTATGTCGCGCTGGTGGCCGTCGCCGGCGCGTTGGCCGAACAGAACGGACTCGCGGTGCTGAACGAGCACGCGCACACGTCGCTGCCGGCCGGCGTCTTCAATGCGAAGGAGCTCGGCGAGGAAAGCCTCGAAGTGCTGCGGGATATCCCGCTGAACCTGTTCTTCTGCGGCTTCGTGAAATACGAAGTCGAAGGCGTCAACGGTGTGTGGATGCGCACCTATGGCGCCGACGTGTTCGGCCTGCCCGATTTCGCCGCGCTCGCGGAAGGTCATCATGAAGGCGAACGCTACTCGGGCATCTTCAACAACGTGATGCATTACCTGCTGGAAAGCGGCGCGCGCATGCACGCTGGCGAAACGATGCAGATCGGCGCGGAAACGTTCATGAAGCTGCGCGAACCGCTCGAGCACGAGTACTACCTGCAGGGGCCGGCTCCGGTGCTGGTGGCCGAGCTGATTTCGGCGGACCAGATCAATCGCTGATTTCACCCCGTCGCATCTTGCTGAACGGCGCACGGGTTCAAAGCTTCGCGAACGGCGTGCGCCGCTGCGCCATCTGACGGCGGCGCGACAGCCGCCGTTCGAACCCGATGAGGAGCCGACCGTGTTCGGTATTCGCCTTGGTCTCACGCTGGCCGCCATCGGCCTCTCGCTGTCGGCCCACGCCGACAGCATCGACTGCTCGCGTGCAAAGACACGCACCGACCGCCTGATATGCAGCGACAAGGCCCTCGTGTCAGCGGACAGCGCATTGTCGAGCGCGTACTACGATGCAGTCGGCATCGCCGCCGACCAGCAAGCGGTCATCCAGTCGCAACGCACATGGCTCAAGCAGCGCGATGCGTGCGGCGACGCGGCGTGCGTCGCAACGGCCTATCGCGACAGGACTGCGGCGCTGAAGCAGGTCAAGCACGCCGGCTGGAAAACCTATCGCGACCCGGTGCTCGGCATCTCGTTCGAGTACCTCGCGAACCGGCAGGTGAAGAAGCCCTGCCCCGAAATCGGCGGCGACCGCTGCATCGCGATCGTCGGCCGCAACATGACCTACAGCAACTACTTCATCGCGTTCGAGATCGTCGACGGCGCGCTGGAGACAATCGCGAAACAGAAAGCGGGATTCGAGCAGCAGGACGACGGCAAGTGGACAACCACGTTTGGCCCCGGCATCGCACAGGAAGTTGAACGTTTTTCCGGTGCTGGCTGGCGCGGCATGCAAGCGACGGTCATATGTGGCATCAGCGATCCGGAAACCGGCTTCCACTCGTCGGCCGGCGAATGCTATTGGGCCGTGCTGGGCAACGGGAAGCGGGCGGCCGTCGCGAATACGCAGGGCATCGTCGGCACCGACGACGCGACGATGCACAGCGTTTCGACGTTCCGGTTCGACCGTTAGCGGGAGCGGCACGACTTGCGCCCCCCCGGGCATGAATCGACGTGCGATGCGTCATCGCAACGAAGCCCCGGCAGAGATCCGCAAGGGTAAACGCACACTGCCTGGCCCGATCCGCAATCGGTCACTTCATCAACCGCACCGTTCGAACCGAATCCGCACTAACGCGCACCGTCCCCGCGCAACGGGAACGTCTCCGCACCCGCATCGCGGCGCAACGTAACCGCCATACCGGTCAGCCATCCTGACGATTTCAGGATCGGGCGCGCCACCGCATATAACCGGTCGGCGCTGGCGCCATACAGGTACAGATAACCGTCGTTGCCGTCGCGATGCAGTTCGGTTTCACCCAGCTCGCCGGCCCCTGCCTGCTTAACCGCACGATCCAGCCTTTGCTCCAGCGCGTGAAGGCGTGCCTGGTCCTTCTCGTCGTAGTCGAAGTGAACCATCACGACCGGCCCGGGCGGCTTCGGCGGCACATCGGCGGCAGCGTTGCCGACGAGCAGCACCCAGCCGAGCAACGCGGCGAACCGGATTCTGTTACGCATATCGGTAAAGGAAGTGGATCGCCCGCTCACGTCGGCGCGCCGCCGCGCGCAACCTGCTGCCGGACTTGCGCCTGCGTGCCGAGCGCAATGGCGATCGCATCGACCGCATCGGCCGCACGAGCCGCGCCGCACATGAAGGCGTCGACGGCCGCAAAGCGATGCTCCGGCCACGTGTGAATCGTGATGTGCGATTCGGCGAGCAGCACGACACCCGTCACGCCATGCTCGCCGCCGAAATGATGGAAATGCGCGCCGATCACGCGTGCGCCCGCCTGCTGCGCCGCTTCGGTAAGGATCGACTCGAGCCGAGCGGCATCGCGCAGCAACGCCGCGTCGATACCGGCCAGGTCCGCCAGCACGTGCGAACCGAGCATCGCGCGCGGCGGTGCGATCTCGTCGCGCGCGGTCATTTGTGCGACCCGTACGACGAGTAGCCGCTGCGGGCCGATGAACTGCCCCAGCCGCTGCCGCCTGAACCGCCGCCGCCGATCGATGCGCAGCTGAACAGCGTGACGACGATCAGGCCGTAGATGCCGTAGAGGATGTACCGGATCACGCGTTACCCCCGTCCGACGCAAAGCTCTTCCACAGCCATTCAGGCAGCCACAGCACCAGCAGGCCGACCAGCACGTAGACGGAGCGGCCGCTGAACGAGAACAGCGAGCCCATGTTCAGGATCACGAGCAATGCGCTGAACACGAGCGGCAGCGGCGCGAAACTGTGCGGGCCTTTCCGGCCGAACAGGCCCGTCGACGCAGTGGCGCCCGTTGCCGCCGCAGCCGCGGCCGTCGCGAGCGCCGGCGTGCCGAAGCGTTCGGCAAGCGTGCTGCCCGACAGCGGCCGCGCGCGCGACCAGACGATCTCCGCGTCGCTGCGCTCGCGCGTCAGCTTGTCCTTCTGCCAGCCGTAGTCGATGATCGACGTGCGATCGCCGACCTGCACGCGCCAGTTGAACGCGCCGACCACGTAGACGACCTCCGAGTCGTATTCCTCGCGCAGGCGGTAAGTCTTGTCGCCGTCGGTCACGTTGGCATCGCTGCCGATCGTCGGCCATTGGTCGAGCACCTGTACGCGCTCCCAGCGCCCTTCGCTCTGCACGAGCCACAGGAAACCGCGCTTCGGGTTCAGCAGCAGGTATTCGTCCCACGTCTCCTCGTCGTCCGGTACGCGGCAACGCATCATCCCGATCACCGTGTACTTCACACCGTCGAACGTGCCGACCGCGCCGAGCTCCAGCGCCCCCTTCACCGCCTCGAGCTTGCGCTGCGCCGCGAACACGGTCTGCTGCTCGGCCGTGCACTGCACGCCCGCATGGCAACTGCCGCACACGACGTAGTCGGCCACGTTCGGCAGATACGACAGCGGCGCGCCGCAGCTCGGGCACGCGAACGGCACCATCTCCGCACCGCGCTTCTCGCGCGTATCGTTTTCGGTATCGCGCAGCCCGGTGAACGCGAGCGCATCGAACTCGAGCGCTTCGCCCGTATAGACGGCCGGGCTCCCGCCGTTCGAATCGGCGTCGGAATAGTCGTAGGTCGCGAACGCATTGCCGGTGCGCAGGTCGACGACGCGCGCCTCCCAGCCGGCATCGACGCGGAACGGCAGTTCGCCGTCGCCGCCCGTGCAGCGCGCGGTGCGCACGTCCGACACGAGAAACGCGCGGCCGCCGTGGTCGATCCGCATGCCCGGTTCGAGCGTGCCGAACGCGGGCCACGCGCCGCCGGACGCATCGTCGGGCTCGCGCACGGTGATTGCATACTGGCCCGACGCATCCGACAGCCAGCCGAACGTGCCGTCGTCGAACACGACATACCACTCGCTCCAAGCGCCGGCGTCGTAGGTCATCTGGATGCGCCCGAGCACCGTGAACGCACGCTTGTCGTAGCGTCCGGCCGTGCCAATCTGGATCGGCGACGCATCGTCGAGCACCGTGGCCAGTTCGCCGATCCGTTCGACGTCGGTGCCACGCTTGAGCAGCGTGCTGCGGCAGAACGCGCAGACGGCCATCACCGCCGCCGCCGAGCGAAACTCGACCGGCGCGCCGCACTGGGGGCACGAGGTACTGAACATGCGTGACGCTTACCGGGTGAGCTTCGCGAGGATCTCGGCCTTCGCGCGCGAATATTCGTCTTCGGTCACGAGGCCCTTGTCGAACAGCGCCTTCAACTGTTCGAGCCGTTGCACGTAATCGGTGCCTTCCGCCGGCGCGGCGGGCTGCGCGGCGGCCACCGGTGCCGCAGCGGGCGCGGGCGGTGCAGCCGGCGCCGGTTGCGCGGCGCCCGCCATCTGGCCAGCCATCGCCTGCCCGATCGCCGCCCCCGCGGCGAGCCCCGCGCCGATCCCGGCGATGCCGCCCGGGTTCTGCGCGGCGAGCGGAATCGCCTGCGCAGTCTGGTATTGCGTGGCGCGTGCAAGGTCGCCGGCCATCCCTGCGCCGATTCGCAGGTCGAGCGCCTTCTGCAACTCCGCCGGCAGCGACACGCTTTCCACCGCGAACGCGTCGAGCGCCAGGCCGTAGCGCGTGAACACCGGCGCCAGCGCGTCGGCGATGCGCTGCGACAGCAACGACTGGTTCGCGGCCATGTCGACGAACGGCACGTCGGCCGAGCCGAACGTGGTGCTCATCGCAGTGACGACCAGGTTGCGCAGTTGCTGCTCGAGATCGTCGACCGTGTACTGCGCGCGCGTGCCGCTGACCTCGCGATAGAACGCGCCCGCGTCGACGATCCGGTACGAGTAGATGCCGAACGCGCGCACCTGCACGAAGCCGAATTCGCGGTCGCGGATCGTCACCGGCTGCGCGGTGCCCCAGCGCCGGCCGAGCTGCAGCCGCGTGCTGAAGAAATAGACGTCCGACTTGAAAGGCGACTGAAAGAGTTTGTCCCAGTTCTTCAGGTACGTGAGCACCGGCAGCGTGTTCGTCTCCAGCGTGTACAACCCTGCCTGGAAGATGTCGGCGATCTTGCCTTCGTTGACGAAGATCGCGACCTGCGTCTCGCGCACGGTCAGCTTGCCGCCGTAGCGGATTTCCATGTCTTCCATCGGATAGCGCCAGGCCAGCACGCCATCGGTGTCTTCGGTCCATTGCAGGACGTCGACGAACTGCTTGCGGATAAACGATCCCAGACTCATGTCGGTCTCCTCGAAACGCGTGGCGCGTCAGGTCAGGCAGGCGGCATTGATGATGCCGACGACGAGCGACGCGGTGCCCATCAGGCCGCCCATCGCGACGTTGCGATCCTCGATCGCATGATTCATGCCGGGCATCAGGCGTGTGAGCGCCGCATAGGTGATCAGTTGCACGGCCATCGCGCCGACGGCCCAGATCACGACTTCGCCGAGCGTGGAATTGTGCGCGATGCTGGACGCGAGCGTCAGGCAGAAGCCGATCAGCGCGCCGCCGAACGACAGCGTCGCGGCCGCGTTGCCGTCGCGGATCAGTGCCAGTTCGTCGAACGGGGTGACCTTCAGGTACACTGCCGCGAACACAAGAAGCAGCACGAACGCCGACAGTAAATGAACCGCATAGAGATAGGCACTATTCATTCTTTCCCTCGGATTTTGTGCTCGGTTCGCCGCCCCGTCGCCGGCCGGCCCGCGCAGGGCCCGCAGACAAAATTCCGCGCCAGTATATCCACATTGCCGACCGCTGCACAACGGACGCACCATGCTGCATAGGCGCGCGCTCGTCCTGTCGATTCTCGTGCTCGCGTCGTGCGGGCTCGGCTACGAACTGATCAGCAGCGCGCTGTCCAGCTACCTGCTCGGCGATTCGATCCTGCAGTTCTCGTCGGTGATCGGCTGCTACCTGTTTGCGATGGGGATCGGCTCGTGGCTCGCGAAGTTCGTCGAGGACGACGACGTGCTCGACCGCTTCGTCGACATCGAGTTGCTCGTCGGCCTGCTCGGCGGCGTGTCGGCCGCGCTGCTGTTCGCGGTGTTCGCGTGGCTCGCCGCGCCGTTCCGCGCGGCGCTCTATGCGCTCGTGCTGGCGCTCGGCATGCTGATCGGGATGGAGATCCCGCTCGTGATGCGCGCGTTCCAGCAACGGCGCCAGGCGTTCCGCCATACCGTCAGCGAAGTGCTGACCTTCGACTATCTCGGCTCGCTCGCCGTGTCGCTGATCTTCCCGCTCGTGCTCGCACCGCGTCTCGGCCTGCTGCGCACCAGCTTCCTGTTCGGGCTCCTGAACGCGTTCGTCGCGCTCTGGACGACACACCTGTTCCGCGACGAGATCCGCAACGTGCGCGGCAAGCTGATGCGCGCGTCGCTCGTGATCGGGCTGCTCGTCGCCGGCTTCGCGCTGTCGGACCGCATCACGCACTGGGCCGAACACGGCGTGTACGGCGACGAGACGATCTATTCGGAAACGACGCCGTACCAGCGGATCGTGCTCACGCAGTGGCACGACGACATGCGCCTGTACCTGAACGGCAACCTGCAGTTCTCGTCGCGCGACGAGCATCGCTATCACGAGGCGCTGATCCACCCGACGATCGACGCGCTGCCGTGGGCGAAGCGCGTGCTCGTGCTCGGCGGCGGCGACGGCCTCGCGGTGCGCGAACTGCTGAAGCACCGCAACCTCGAACAGATCACGCTCGTCGATCTCGATCCCGCGATGACGAAGCTGTTCTCGACCTCCGCGCCGCTCGTCAAGCTGAACCAGGGCTCGCTGAAAGACCCGCGCGTGCACGTGATCAACGACGACGCGGTGCGCTGGCTCGAATCGAATGCCGACGTGTACGACGCAATCGTCGTCGACTTCCCCGACCCGACCAACTTCGGGCTCGGCCGGCTGTATTCGGTGCCCGTGTTCCGGCTGCTTGCGCGCCACCTGTCGGAGAACGGCTACGCGGTGATCCAGTCGACGTCGCCGTATTTCGCGCCGCACGCGTACTGGACCATCATCGCGACGCTGCACGAAGCCGGGCTCAACACCTGGCCGTACCACTGCTACGTACCGTCGTTCGGCGACTGGGGCTTCGTGATCGCCGGCAAGCGCCGCGACTTCACGGTGCCGACGCACTACTCGGTGCCCACGCGCTGGCTCGATGCGCAAACGGCCGCCGAGATGTTCCACTTCCCGGCCGACATGCCGGCGCTGCCGATGTCGCCGAACGAACTCAACGACCAGCCGCTCGTGCGCCGCTTCGACGACGACTGGAAACACGTGTTGCGCTGATGGACCGCCGCACGTTCCTCGTCGCGTCGGCGGCCGCGTCGCTCGCCGCCTGCGGGCGCACCGGCTGGATCGAGACGACGCCGCATGTCGGTTACCCGGGCATGCGCGAAGGCCATGCGCTGCGCGACCATGCGACGCTGCCGCCGCCGTCCGGCACGATCGAGACCGACATCGCGATCCTCGGCGCGGGCGCGGCCGGGCTGTCGTGCGCATGGCAGCTGGCGCGCGCGGGACACAAGCGCTTCACGGTGCTCGCCGGCCCCGAATTCGGCGGCAATGCGGCCGGCGGCCGCTTCGGCGATCTCGGCTATCCGAAAGGCGCGCACTACCTGCCGCTGCCGTCGCTCGAATCCACGCATCTGCGCGACATGCTCGCCGATCTCGGCGTGATCGAATCGGCGCCGTTCTCCGCGCGCCCCGTGTACGACGAGCGCGTGCTCGTCCATGCACCCGACGAACGGCTCTTCATCGCGGGACAGTGGCAGGACGGCATCGTGCCGACGGCCGGCCTCGGCGCCGACGAACTCGCACAACAGGCACGCTTCTTCGCGTACACGGACGGGCTGCGCACCGCACGCGGCGCCGATGGCCGCAAGGTGTTCTGCATCCCGATCGCGGAATCGTCACGCGACCCGCGCTGGCGCGCGCTGGACCGGCGCTCGTTCCGCCAATGGCTGCTCGACGAGGGCTACACCGCGAAGGCGCTGCACTGGTACCTGAATTACTGCTGCCGCGACGACTACGGCGCCGGGTACGAGCGCGTGTCCGCGTGGGCCGGCCTGCACTATTTCTCGTCGCGCGGCGGCCACGCGGGCGATGCGAGCGACGGCGCGGTGCTGACCTGGCCCGACGGGCTGCACACGATGGTGACGAAGCTCACCGATTCGATCACCACGCGCACCGGCTCGAACGCATGGTCGCGCGACGGCTTCGCGGTGCGTGCGACCGAACGCGCGGGCGGTGTCGACGTGCTGTGTGCGCGCATCGGCAACGACGGTGCGCTGTCGACGTTCATGCTGAAGGCGCGGCGCGTCGTGTGCGCGATGCCGCTGTTCGTCGCGGCGCGCGTGTTTCCGCAGCTTGCCGCGTACGGCTTCGATCCCGCGCGCGACCTGCCGCCGCGCGCGCCGTGGCTCGTGTCCAACTTCCTGCTCGACGGCATGCCAGCCGAAGAAGCCGGCGTGCCGCTCGCGTGGGACAACGTCGTCTACGACGGCGCGGGGCTCGGCTATGTCGTATCGACGCACCAGCTGATCCGCATGTCGCCACCGACGCGCTCGGTGTTCTCCGCGTACCAGGCGTTGAGCACGCAAGCACCGGACGACACGCGCCGCTGGCTCGCGCAGGCCCAACCCGACGCGTTGCGCGAGCAGGCGGCGATCGACTTGCAGGCCGTGTACGGGCGCAATCTGTGGAAACACGCGACGGCGCTCGAGATCACCGTGCGCGGCCACGCAATGGCGACGCCCGATGTCGGTTTCCTGAGCCGGCCGGGGCTGCTCGCACTGCGCGATGCCGACGGCCCGGTTGTGTTCGCGCACGCGGACCTGTCCGGGTTGTCGCTGTTCGAGGAAGCGTCGTACTGGGGCGTGCTCGCCGCCCGGCGCGTGCTGGCCTGACGGTCGTCATCCGTCATTGCGGCGCCACCGCCACCCGCTATAATCGCCCGACATTCCGACTGCATTGAGCAGGCCGACGGTGCCGCGCCGTCCGACGCGCCGTATGCCCTCCTCGACAACAACAATGACGAACCGAACCATCCGACGCCTTCGCCCGTTCGTGCGCGCCGCCGCGCGCGTGCTCGCCTGCGCCCCGCTGCTCGGCGCGCCGCTGGCGCTGCATGCGGCCGACACCGCACCCGCCTCCGGGCGCTACATCGTCGTCGACACCGGCCATACGCCGGCTCACCCGGGCTCCACCGGGGCGAGCGGCCGCGTCGAGTACCTGTACAACCTCGACCTGTCCGCGGCCGTCGCCGAAAAGCTCAGCGCGCATGGCGACCGCGTGCTGCGTACGTCCGCCGATGGCCGCGAGATCGCGCTCGACCAGCGCTCGACGCAGGCGCCCGACGCGAACCTGTTCGTGTCGATCCATCACGACTCGATGCAGCAGCAGTTCATCGACGCGGGCCGGCAGCGC
Source organism: Burkholderia lata (assembly GCF_000012945.1). NCBI lineage: Bacteria > Pseudomonadati > Pseudomonadota > Betaproteobacteria > Burkholderiales > Burkholderiaceae > Burkholderia > Burkholderia lata. Next base: position 922,266 of record NC_007511.1, on the reverse strand, counting down.
GAATTCCGCGGCTTCTCGGTGTTCGTGTCGGAACGCAATCCGCACTACGCGGAAAGCCTGCGTTGCGCGAAGGCGATCGCCGAGCGGCTGGTCGCGTCCGGCGAGCGGCCGTCGCTGTATCACGCACAGCCGATCCGCGGCGAGAATCGCCCGCTGATCGACCCGCAGCTCGGCATCCACCGCTTCGACGATCTCGTCGTGCTGCGCACCGCACCGATTCCGGCCGTGCTCGTCGAAGCCGGCGTGATCGTCAATCCGGATGAGGAAGCCCGGCTTGCGCGACGCGAGACGATCCAGAAGCTGTCCACCGCGATCGCGGGCGGGATCGACGCGTGCACGGCACCGCAATAAGCAACGACAAGGCCCGTCGGGCCCAACGGTTTTCACCCAGTCAGGAGCATCACCATGAAAATGAAGAATCTGCTCGCATCCTGCGCGCTGCTCGCGCTTGCCGCTCCGTTCACCGCGCACGCAGCCGGCTGCGCGAAGCCGCACAGCGCGTTCGACCAGGTGTATTGCAGCAGCACCCAGTTCTCGCAGACCGACCGTGACCTCAACGACGAGTACGGCCGCCTGCGCAAGCAACTGAGCAGCGACCAGCAGGCGACGCTGAAGACCGGCCAGCTCGCGTGGCTGAAGCAACGCGATGCGCAGTGCAGCGAGACGCGCAACAACGGCTACCTCGTGGATCTCCAGTGCGCGACCGACATGACGCAGTCGCGCCTGTCGTTCCTGCGCGAGCGTGAACGCGAGTGCACGAGCACGGGTTGCGTGACGTCGAAGCTCGGCGACTAAGGGCGTCGCGCGTGCTGCGCCGCGAAGCGTTTCGCGGCGCAGCGCTTCATGCCTTTGCGAACTTTCCGCTTCGGCACTGTGCAAGGAATGGCGATGCGGCATGAATTCTCTGAAGTCCTCAACGATCTGGTCGACTATTTTCTCGTCGGCGATCTCCAGCTGCTGAAGCGCTTCAAGGAACAGCACGAGTTGCCGGACGACGTCGCGACAGCGTTCACGACGAGCGACAGCGGCGACCGCGCTGTGCTGGAAGGCGTCGTCATTCCGCTGGCCGGCATCGAGAACCATCCGTACACGGTCATCTTCACGCTGGACGACGCAACACCTGAACTGCTGAAAACAGGAAGCCGCCTGCAGCACCGGCGCGGCGGGTACGTGCTGCGCGTCGAACATCGTTCGGTCATGCTCTACACGTGGCGGATTCTCGAACGCTTTAACGACGCAACGGTCAACGCACTGCTCGCGCGTTACCGTGAGCCGGGCAGGCCCGTGATCGAGATCGACAACGGCTGGTACGACGTAGTGATCCTCGGTGGCGAAGTGCCGCGCAACGGCTGGTTCGAGCCTGCGTTCGAATTCGTGCTGAAGAAAACCGACGTGCCGGGCGATGCATCTCAGGTGGATATCAACTACTGCTTCGCGATAGAAGGCAGTCCGGATCCGGCGAATTGAATCCCGCGCGCGACGGCGCGGCACACGGCAACCGAAAAGGCGGAGGACACATGACACCGAACACGATCAACATCGACATCCGCCCTGCCACGCCCGCCGATGCCCCGGCCATCGCCGCCATCCACGTCGCATCCTGGCAGGCCACCTACCCGGGCATCATGCCGGCCGCGTTCCTCGCCGGCCTGTCGGTCGAAAAGCGCACCGCTTCGTGGCGCCATGCGCTCGACGCCGGACGGCCGCGTGTCGCGCTCGCGTTCACCGAAGGCGAACCGACAGGCTGGATCGCCTACGGTCCGACCCGCGACACCGACAAGGATCGCACCTGGGGCGAAATCGAAGCGATCTACCTGCATCCGACGAATTGCGGGCAAGGCGTCGGCGCGGCGTTGGTGGACCATGCATGCGGTGCGCTGCATGACATGGGCCACGCATGGGTGTCGCTCTGGGTGCTGTTCAAGAACCATCGTGCGCGGGCGTTCTATGAACGCGAGGGCTTCGTCGCCGAAGACGACATCAAGACGTTCGAGATCGAAGGCACGCCAATCGAAGAAGTACGTTACTGGCGCGCCTTGCCGAAACGATCGTCATGACGGCATCGCGCCGTCCGCCGCAAGACGCGCCTGCATCAACTGCAGCAACTCGCGAATTTTCGCGTTGACCGAATTGCGGCTCGAATAGGCGCCCAGCAGTTCGAGCGGCGCCGGCGTCATCTCGAGCGGCACGCGCACCAACCGCCCGGCGGCCAGCTCGGCCGCACACCCGCGTTCGACGAGAATCGCGAAGCCGATCCCGCTCACCGCGGCCAAGCCCGCCATCTCGCCGCTATTGACGCGATACCGGCTCGCGACCGGAATCTTGTGAATCCGCCCGTCGTCGTCGGCGAATTGCCACGGCTGCCCTTTCAGCGTGCTCAACGTCGTGATGCACGGCAATTGCCTGAGCTGCTCCGTCCGGGTCGGCATGCCCGTGCGTTCGATCAGCGACGGCGCGGCCACGACGACGCTCGTCAGGCTCACGAGCGGCCTGACGACGAACGCACTGTCGTCCAGCTTGCCGCGATTGACGATGATCGACAGGTCGATATCGTCGCGCAACGTCGAGACGCCCGCGAGACTGGTATCGCAATCGATTTCGACACGCGGATGGCGGCTCGCGAATTCCGCGATGATCGGCCCGAGCATGCGCGGCCCGATTTCGCCGGGCACGCAGAGCTTCAGCACGCCACGCAACTCGGTTTGCTGCGAGGTCAGTTCGAATTCGGCGAGCGTCAGCGCGTCGAGCATCGGCTTCGCGCGCTCATGTAACAGACGCCCGGCCTCCGTCATGCGAAGGTGCCGCGTGCTGCGCTCCAGCAAGCGCACACCCAGCCTCGATTCCAGTTGCGCCACATGGCGGCTCACATTGGAACCGGGTATCGACAGCACGCGCGCGGCGCCGGCAAAGCTGCCTTCGTCGACGACCGACACGAACACGCGAACCGCGTTCAGATCCAGCTTGCTGCGCATCATTATCCCGTTTCAGGTATCAAAGCTCGCCGATTTTCACGGCTTATCCCATTCGTGACCGTAATTTACGATGCGGATCCAGTCAAGGCGTGGCCGCCAACGCACGCACCTGCGACGACGCGAGCACGCGCCAACACCTACGGGAGCATCAACATGGATATCGCCATTCTCGGCGCCGGCGTAGCCGGCATGAGTACCGCGCTCGCGCTTGCCGGGCAAGGGCACCGGATCCGGCTCTACGAACGCAGGCCGTCCGAGACGACGATGGGCGCCGGCGTCGTGTTATGGCCGAATGCCGGCTTCGTGCTCGAGCAACTCGGCCTCCTGCCGGACATCGCCGAAGTCAGCGGCCACCTGCGCACAATGCGGTGCATGGATCGGGACGGCGCCCCGATCAAGCGCGTCGACATCGGCGAACTGGATCGCCATATGGGGTTCCCAACGCGCTCGATACTGCGGCGCGACCTGCAGGCCGTGCTGGCTCGACACGTTGCCGCGCACGACATCGAAGTCTGCTTCGGCCACTGCGCGACGGCGATCGACACCGGCATCGACGGCCGCGCCGTGGTTCATTTCGACAACGGCGCAACGATCGTCCCCGATCTCGTGATCGGCGCGGACGGCCGCATGAACTCCGTCGCGCGACGCCATGTGGTCGGCGACGCCACCCCCGTCTATCAGGGATTCGTCAACTGGATCGGCGTGGCGCAGAGCGATGCCCCGCTGGTCGACGATGTGTCGATATTCGACTACTGGGGCCAGCGCGAGCGATTCGGCATCGTCGCACTGGACCGGCATCGCATGTACTGGGCGGCGGCCCGGGCCGAGGCTGAAATCGACCATCACGACAACGACGATGCGGCGCCGGGTGATCACGGTCCGCTGCTGGAACGGCTCTTCGACGGGTGGCCCGCCCCCATCGCAGACGTGATGCGCGCAACGCCACCGGGCACGATCGCGAAGATCCACGTGCACGATCTCGATCCCGTCGATGTATGGCATCGCGGCAATGTGCTGCTGATCGGCGATGCCGCGCACGCACCACTCCCCACCTCCGGACAAGGCGCGTGCCAGGCGCTCGAGGACGCGTGGCATCTCGCCCGTTGCCTCGACGAGCATGGGAAGGGCAACGGTAGCGACCTCGACGCTGCGCTCGCGTCGTTCACGCAGCGGCGCACCCGGAAAACCGAGGCGATCACGCTGCGCGCACGTGAGTTCGCTCAGCGGCTATTCCGCAACGACACGCACGAAGCCGCCCGGCAGGTCGATCCGACAGCCGAAATCGAAGCACTCGCGAAGGCTTGGGGGGCGGGCCTGCCGATGCCGTTCCTTCGGGATCGATAGGCCTTGATGATGACGCGGTACGCCGGGAAGTCGCGTCGGTCGATGAACCGCACACGACTTCCCGGATCGTCCTGAGTCAACCGTTCAGGCCTGGTAAAACCGGGCCGCCTTTCGCGTGTACCCGACCGTCATTGCACACGCGCCTTGCCGACTTGCTCGACGGTGACCACGCCTTGCTTCGAGCCGAAGTGACTCAGCACGAAGTTCGCGACCGCCGCGATATCCGCATCGCTGTACGCGGCGCCGAAACCCGGCATCTGCTGCGTGCGGCCGCCGACGGTCAGGCTGGTGCCGTGCAGCAGCACCTGGACGAGCGCCGCGCCGGACGGGTCGTTGACCGCATGCGCGCCGACGAGCGACGCATATTCGCTCTGGCGACCGGCACCGTTCCACTGGTGACAACCCGCGCAGTCGCCGGCAAAGAGCCGCTGTCCGCGTTCGAGCGCCTGCGGCAGCGACGCCGCGCCCGGCAGTACCGCGTTCGACGCACGCGCGGCCGACGGATCGAGTTCGATCTTGCCCGTCTGCCCGCCCGTGACCGGACTCACGCTGCGCAGATACACGACCATCGACGCGATGTCGCTCTGCGTCAGGTACTGCAGGCTATGCTCGACCACGTCCGCCATCGGGCCGGCCGCCGAGCTGCGCCCCGGTGCATGGCCGCGCGACAGGTACTGCGCAATCTGTTCGTCGGTCCACGAGCCGAGGCCGTATGCCTGGTCGGACGTCGTGTTGTAAGCCTTCCAGCCTTCGATGTCGGCACCCGACAGATAGTCGCGCGACTTCATCGCGAAACCGACGTTGCGCGGCGTATGGCATTCGCCGCAATGGCCGAGCGCGCCGGCCAGATAGGCGCCGCGATTCCACTCCACGCTCTGCTTCGGATCCGGCGCGAAACGCTGCCCGCGGAAGAACACGGCGTTCCACGCGGCCAGGCCCCAGCGCTGGTTGAACGGGAACGACAGTGCGTTGTCGGGCGGGGCCTGATGCACCGGTTCGAGCGTCATCAGGTACTGCCGGATCGCCAGCACGTCGTCGCGACTCATTTCGGCATACGACGTGTACGGCATCGCCGGATACAGGTTGCCGTGCGAACCCACGCCTTCGCGCACCGCGCGAACGAACGCGTCGTCCGACCAGTTGCCGATGCCGGTTGCCTTGTCCGGCGTGATGTTGGTGGAATACAGCTGCCCGAACGGCAGCTTGAACGGCCTGCCGCCGGCGTAAGGCGTGCCGCCCACGGCCGTATGGCACGCGACGCAGTCGGCAGCCTTCGCCAGATACTCGCCGCGCGCGAGGGTCGCAGGCAGGTCGGCCGGCGTGCCGGCGACCGGCGGTTGGGGTTCGGTGCCGGCGGGGGTCAGCCACGCGCGGCCGGCCACACCGGCCGCGACCACGACGACGGCCGCAACGGCATAGCCGATGACTCGACGAAATTTCACGATGGATGCTTCTCTTGAATTCGATAGGAACGCGAACGGTCAGGCCGGACGCAGCGTGTCTCGCATCGGCAGCGACCGGAACGTGGTGCCGGTTGCGGCCGTCAGCGCGTTCGCGACGGCCGGCGCGGCCGGCGGCACGCCCGGTTCGCCGATACCGCTCGGCGGCTCCTGCGACGGCACGACGTGCACTTCGACGTGCGGCATGCCGTTCATGCGCAGGACCGGGTAGTCGTTGAAGTTGCCTTGCTGCACACGCCCGTTCTCCAGCGTGATCGCCGCGCGCAGGAACGTGAGGCCGAAGCCGATCCCGCCTTCCACCTGCGACGCGACCACGTCGGGATTCACGACGGTGCCGCAATCGACCGCACAGACGATGCGGTCGATCGTGAACCTGCCGTCCTGCAGCACCGTGACTTCCGCGACCTGCGCGACATACGTGCCGAACGCGAATTGCAGCGCGATGCCTCGCCCGCGCTTCGTGCCGGGCGCACCGGCACGCAGCGGGGCCGACCAGCCGGCCTTCTGCGCGACCAGGTCGAGTACGCCGCGATGGCGCGGCATCTTCGTGAGCAACGCACGGCGGAACGCGTACGGGTCCTTGCCTGCCGCATGCGCGGCCTCGTCCATCAGCGTCTCGCCGACGAACGCCGCATGCGTATGGCCGACCGAGCGCATCCATTGCGTCTTCACCGCGAGCGTCTGGATGTGCTGCGTCACCTTGAAGTTCGGGATCTCGTACGGAATATCGGCGGACCCTTCGACGAGCGTCGGATCGACGCCGGACGGCAGCGGCGCGAAGAAGCTCTGCCCCACCACGTCCTGGTTCCACGACACGAGGTTCCCGCCCTTGTCCACGGCGAGCCGGACCCGGTGCAGGGTCGCCGGCCGGTAGAAGCCGGCGCGCATGTCGTCCTCGCGCATCCACACTAGCTTGACCGGCGCATCGATCCCTTGCGCACGCGCAGCGCGGGCGATCCGCGCCGCCTCGCACACGTAGTCGCCGACCGGGTTCGCGCGGCGGCCAAAGCTGCCGCCCGCGTACAGCTGGTTGATCGTCACCTGCTCCGGCTTGAGGCCGACTTCCTTCGCGACGATGACCTGGTCGCCGGTATGCCACTGCTCGCCGTTCCAGATCTCGCAGCGATCCGCGTGCAACCACACGACGCAATTCAGCGGCTCCATCGGCGCGTGCGACAGATACGGCTGCTCGTAGGTCGCGTCGATGAATTTGCCGCCTGACGGCGCTTCGCTCACCACGTTGCCGCGCGTGACAGCGACCACGCCCGGCTTGCCGAGCGCGGCCCGGTACTGCTTCGAGATGTCGGCGGAACCGAGCGCCAGCGCGTGCGTATCGTCCCACGTGATCTTCAGTGCGTCGCGCCCCTGGCGCGCCACCCAGGTATTACGCGCCAGCACCGCGACGCCGCCCTGCACGTTGTCGTCGCCCGGCACCTGGACGACCGCGACCACGCCGGGGATCGCCTTCGCCTTGCTCGCGTCGACGTGACGGACCTTGCCCCACATGCGCGGCGGATGGGCGATCACCGCGACCAGCATGCCGGGCAGCTTCACGTCCTGCGTATAGATCGCCGAACCGTTGACCTTCGCGGGAATATCGACGCGCCGTGTGTCGCGTTTGCCGATCAGCTTGAAGTCGGTCCGCTGCTTGACGGCGACCTTCGACGGCACCGGCTCGCGCGCCGCATCGGCAGCGAACGTGCCGAAGCCTGCGCGGCGGCCCGATGCGGCGTGGACGATCACGCCGTCCTCGATGCGCAGCGACGCCGGATCGACCTTCCACTTCCGTGCGGCGGCCGACAGCAGCATCGCGCGCGCGGTGGCGGCCGCTTCGCGCATCACCGTCCACGAGCCGGCCATCGCGGTACTGCCGCCCGTCGCCTGGATCTTCCAGCCCATCTTCGCGAACATCGGGTTCACGTAACGCGTCGCATCGGCCTGGGCCGCCACGACCCGCACCTTGTCGAGACCGATGTCAAGTTCATCCGCCGCGAGCGTCGCGATGCCGGTGAACGTGCCCTGCCCCATTTCGAGGTACTCGGACACGACGCTGACGATGCCGTCGGCGCCGATGCGAATGAAGGCGTTCGGCTCGAACGACACGCCTGCGGTGGCCGGCGTGACCGATTTGGCGAGCGCGATCTCGCCGCTGAAACCGACCGCGAGCGTGAGCGCGGCCATGTTGCCGAGAAACTTGCGGCGCGAAGCCGATGCGATGCCGTCAGCGGATTCCGGCGTGCCGGCCGATTGCCGGGAGCGTGTGGACTGGCTCATGCCTTGAGGTTCTCCGCGGCTTTGTGGATCGCGACGCGGATCCGCTGATAGGTCGCACAGCGACAGATGTTCCCGCTCATCGCGGCATCGATGTCGCCATCCGTCGGATCGGGTTTCACGGTCAGCAGCGCGACCGCCGACATCACCTGCCCGGACTGGCAATAGCCGCACTGCGGCACCTGTTCGTCGATCCACGCTTTCTGCACGGCCTGGCCGACCTTCTTCTCGTGTGCGGCCTCGATCGTCGTGACGTTGCGGCCAGCGAGCGTACCGATCGGCGTCACGCACGCGCGCATCGGCTGACCTTCGACATGAACCGTGCATGCGCCGCACAGCGCCATGCCGCAGCCGAATTTCGTTCCCGTCAGCCCGAGCTCGTCGCGCAGGTACCAGAGCAGCGGCATGTCGGGATCGCCAGCGAACTGATGCCGCTGACCGTTGATGGTGATATCTGTCATTCTGTCTGACCTATTCTGTGGGGAACCGGGTTCGACAGCCGGCTGCAGCAGGCCGGACGACACATCCGGCTGGTCGCAGGCATGCCTCGCGGCACGAACGCACTGGACGAACCCGCGACGCTCGCGCGCGCGATGCATCGATGCGAAAGCTCGCATCGCCGAACGCGCGCGGTAAAGGACGGGGAAACCGGAAAACTATAGTCGGCACGTACCGCGCCGGTAAGACTCGAAATTGTGAGAATGTTGCCTATTCGTCCGAAAGTGAATGCGCCGCTGAAGGGGCGTGCATGGACGATGCGGGCCGCGGCGGTCGGCTGACCGACGCAGGGTCGAACGAAGCGCGAGCGCACGCGCCGAGCGCCGAGCGGCGTGCGATGCGCGTGCGCGCTGCGCGCCGGCCGTGCATGCGGTCGTGCATGCGGCCGGCGTGATGCCAGTTGTCGCGCCGGCTCGTCGTCCGGCGGCTTGCGCAGCGGGCGAGTGCCCGGTCGATCAGTCGATCACAAGAACCACCGATACTCCCGCGCCCCGATTTCATTGCGGAAATCCAGCTCTTCCTGCCGCTTGTTCTCGCAATACACCATCACGAACTCGCTGCCGAGCCCTTCGCGCACGGCCGCATGATCCTGCATCTCGGCGACCGCCGACAGCATCTCCTTCGGGAAATCGATCCCGCTGCCGCGATCCTCGTTGAGCGGTGCGATCGGCTCGAGCTTCGCGTCGAGCCCGTGCTCCATCCCGCTGAGAATCGCCGCGAGCACGAGATACGGGTTCGCGTCCGCACTCGCGAGCCGGTGCTCGATCCGCAGGTTGCGTGCATCCGATTCAGGAATCCGGATGCACGCATCGCGATCCTCGAAGCCCCAGCTCGCACGGCTCGCCGCGTTCACCATCGAACCGTAACGCCGGAACGCGTTGTGATTCGGCGCGAACACCGGCATGCAATGCGGCAGCAGGGCGAGGCATCCGGCCACCGCGTGCCGCAGCGGCCGCTGCCCGTCCGCCGCGAGCAGGTTGCGCCCCGCATCGTCGTAGAGGCTCACGTGCACGTGCATCCCGCTGCCCGGCGCATGCAGGTACGGCTTGCCCATGAAGCTCGCGCGATAGCCGTGCTGCAACGCGACGCCGCGCGTGCTGCGGCAGAACATCGCCGACCAGTCGGCCGCGCGCAGTCCGTCGTCGCAATGGCCGAAGTTGATTTCGAACTGCCCCGGCCCGAGCTCGGCGGTGATCACGGTCGCGTCGATTCCCTGCACGCACGCGACGTCGACCATTTCGTGCAGCACGTCGGAGAAGCGCGACAGCCGCTCGATATGCATGTTCGGCTGATCGTCGCGATCATCGGACAGGCGGTCGCGCGGATACTTCGGCATCCCGTCTTCGAGCTGCGCGGCGAACAGGTAGAACTCGAGCTCGAACGCGACGACCGGCCGGATGCCGCGCCGCGCGAGCCGCTTCAGCACGCGCGCGAGCACCTCGCGCGGCTCGAACTCGACCGGCGCGTCGGTGCCGTCCGTCGTGATCAGCATCTGGCCGAGCGGCTGCTTCTCCCAGGTCACCGGCTTCAGCGTGCCGGGGATCAGCCGGCGCACGGCGTCCGGGTCGCCGTCGTTGAAACAGTAGTCGCCGATCTTGTAGAGCCCGCCCTGCGTGCCGAGCAGGATGCAGTTCTGCGGCAGCTTCAGCAGCGAGCCGGCCGCCACCTTTTCGAGCGCATCGATCGGGTAGCGCTTGCCGTAGAAATGTCCGGGCAGGTCGAGGCAGATCAGGTCGACATAACGGATCTCGGGGTGCGCCTGCCGGAATGCGCGGACTTCATCGACCAGCGCGGGAACGACGTCAGCCATGTCTCATCCTTTCCATGTCTTGTATGGCGGTGCCGCAGCGCGGCGAACCGGATTCACGCGGCACGCCGGACCACGAGCGCCGCATTTCAATCAGTACTGCAAACAGGCTGCGTGGCGCGGCGGCCTGCGGCACCGCCCGCCCCGCCGACAACTCAGGTGAATACCCAGATCACGCGCGTCGGCGCGTCAGTCAGGTTGGCATAGCGAAAGCGCTTGTGCGCGGGAAGCTGGAATGCGTCGTTCGGGCCGAGCGTGACGGGCGTATCGTCGCCGTCGATCCACACCGTCAGCTCGCCTTCGAGCACGAAACCGCCCTGCTCGTCGCTGTCGTCGACGGGCCGCTCGCCGCTGCTCGCGCCCGGCGCGAGATGGCTTTCGAGGATCGAGAAGCGCGAGCGCATGTTCGGCGACACGAGGATGTCGGTAATGCCGGCCGCGTAATACACGGTGCGCCGCTCGTCGGGCCGCGTCACCCACGGCACGCTGCGCGGCTTGCTCAGGCTGTAGAAATAGGTGGTCGGCACGCCGAGCACCTCGCCGATCGCGGTGAGATCCGCCACCGTCGGGCGCGACAGCCCGCGTTCGACCTGCGACAGAAAGCCGACCGAGCGGCCGATCCGTTCCGCGAGATCGTTGAGCGTGACCTTGCGATGCTTGCGCAGGTCGCGGATCAGGATCGCCAGGCTTTCTATCTCTTCCTGTTCATTCATGGTGAGTTCCGGTGCAGTCAGACGGTATCGCGCAGACGGTACCAGGCCTTGCCGATCGCTTCCAGCGGCGCGGCGAGCCGGTCGCCGCCGGGGAAGCGCGGATTGCGGATGCGCTGGTACTGCGCGAGCAGGCGTTCGTCGCCGAGCACCGCGTCGGCCACCGCGCGCGCACCGGCGAGCGTCGGCAGCACGCCGTGCCCCGAGAACCCCTGCAGCCAGAAGCGCTGCCCGTGGCGGCCGATGTCGGGCGTGCGGCGCATGCTGATGTCGATGTGGCCGCCCCACGCGTAATCGAGCGGCACGCCGGCCAGTTGCGGGAACACGCGTTCGAGGTGCGGGCGCGTCGCCGCCGCGATATCGGCCGGAATGCCGCCGAGATACGTGCAGCCGCCGCCGAACAGCAGCCGGTTGTCGGGGCTCAGGCGGAAATAGTCGGGCACGAACTGGTTGTCGATCACGCAACTGTTCTGCGGCAGCAGCGAACGGGCGACGTCAGGCGCGAGCGGCGCGGTCGCGACCTGGTACGTACCGACCGGCAGCAGCCGGCGCGCGAGATCGCGATCGAGCCGGTCGACATACGCGTTGCAGGCCAGCACGAGCACGTCCGCGCGCACTTCGCCGCGCGCCGTGCGGGCAATGTGGCCGCCAGCCGTCTCGCGGCAGTCGAGCACGCGGCTCTGCTCGAAGATGCGGCCGCCCGTGCGCTCGATCGTCTGCGCAAGGCCGAGCGCGAGCTTCAGCGGATTCAGGTGGCCGGCCTCGGGATCGTGCAGCGCAGCAAGGTAACGCGTGCCGCCGATCCATTCGGGCATCTCGTCACGGCCGATCACGCGCAGCCGATCGTAGCCCCAGCGCTCGGCCGCCTCGTCGCGAGCCTGCTCGAGCAGCGCGACGCGCCGCGGCCGCACGGCCGCCCACAGGCTGCCGGGCCGGTAGTCGATGTCGAAACCGTGCGTGGCCGGCAGTTCGCGCACCTCGGCCGCGGCCCAGCGCATGCTGTCCCACAGCAGGCGCGCGCCGTCACGGCCGAGCGAATCCTCGAGCGGCTGCATGTCGCACGACCAGCCGAGCAGCGCCTGCCCGCCGTTGCGGCCCGATGCAGCCCACGCGACGCGGCTCGCTTCGAGCACGACGACGCGCTTGCCGGCGAGCGCCAGGCGCAACGCCGTATGCAGCCCGCTGAAACCCGCGCCGACGACGAGCACGTCGGCGTCGATGCGTTCGTCCAGTTCCGGACGATGCGGGATCGGCGCCGGGTAGGTGCCGGCGTAGTAGCTTGCGACGTGACGGTCGGACTGCACGAACATGCGGACTCCCGTGAAAATTGCACCGAGAAATTTCATGAAAAATTAGCACGGCAATTTCACGGAGGCAAGCGGGCAAAAAACGGCTCATCAGCCGATACACGAACGCGTTGCGCGTGAACCGGACAGGCCCGGTGAATGTTCCCGCCATCCATTCGGACGAAATTTTTACCCTTGTAAAAATTTTGGACTGCGAGAATGACGCGCTGAAACAGCGCGTCACCCATCCAAGCACGGCCCCCGTAACCCCTTTCAGACCCAACCCAATCGCTGACGGGAGACAAGATGCCCACGAACCGGGATGCAAGCCCGATGGACGAATCGGATCACGGAGAATTCTCGCTGAGCGAAGTCCCGCTCGAGAAACGCACCGGATTCCTGTCCATCACGATGGTGTTGTTGAGTTTCACGTTCTTCACGGGAACGATGTTTGCCGGCGGCAAGATCGGTGTCGCCTTCGACGTCGTCACCATGATCCAGATCGCCGTCATCGGAAACCTGTTGCTCGCCGCCTACGCGGCGTCGCTTGCGCTGATTGCCGCCCGCAGCGGCCTGAATGCGGTACTGATGGGGCGATTCTGCTTCGGGGAAGTGGGCAGCAAGCTGTCCGATTTCCTGCTCGGCTTCGCCGAACTCGGCTGGTACGCATGGGGAACCGCGACGGTGGCGATCGTGTTGGTCAAGCTGCTGGGTTGGCCGCACTCCGTTACCACGCCGCTGATGATCCTCTTCGGCTTCGGATTTTCCATCACGGCCATCATCGGCTATCGCGGCATGGATGTGCTGTCGCGCGTCTCCGTGCCGCTGATGTTCGTGCTTCTGATGACGTCGATGTGGATCGCGACCCGCGACATCGGCGGGTGGGCCGGCCTCACGCATATCGCGCCGTCTCATCCGATGCAGTTCTCGGCCGCGGTGACCATGGTCATCGGCACCTTTGCCAGCGGCGCGACCCAGGCAACCAACTGGACCCGCCTCGCACGCAGCGCGCGCAGCGCCGTCTCGGCCAGCCTGATCGGCTTCTTCGCGGGCAACGGCCTGATGATCATCGCGGGCGCATACTGCGCGATCGTCTATCAGCAAGCCGACATCGTCGAGGTGATGATGCTGCAGGGCCTGTCGATCGCGGCGGTCGTGATGCTGTGCCTCAATCTGTGGACCATCCAGGGGCCGACGATGTACAACGTGGCGGCCGCCGGATGCCATCTGCTGCGCACCGAACGGCGCCGCACGCTCGTACTCGTGGGCGCGGCGATCGGCATCGTGCTCGCGGTCGGCGGGATGTACGAGTTGCTGATACCGTTCCTGGTGCTGCTCGGCTCGATCATTCCGCCGGTCGGCGGCGTGATCATGGCGGATTACTGGTACCGCCATCGCGGGCAATACCCGTCGCTTGCCGCCGCCCGCCTTCCGCGCTTCAACCTGGTCGGCCTGGCCGCGTATGCAATCGGCGCCGGACTCGCCTATACATCGCCGTGGATCGCGCCGATCGTCGGCATCGCGGCATCCGCCGCCGCCTACATCGTGCTGCTGCAGATTGCCCGCGCGTTCACGCGCGAGCCGTCCGTTCAGGGTGAATGATTCCGCTGCGCGCCCTCCCTCCCACAAAACTACAGGAATCCTCATGAAAATCATCAACGCCAGATTGCGCGGCCGTAGCGGCCTCTTCACGATCGACATCGATGCGGGCACGATTCGCGACATCAGCCTCCAGCCGTCGCCGCTGACGTCTCAAGGGGACGACGTCATCGATGCGGGCAGCCATCTCGTCATCCCGCCGCTGGTCGAGCCGCATATCCACCTGGATGCGACGCTGACCGCGGGCGAACCCGAGTGGAACATGAGCGGCACGCTGTTCGAAGGGATCGAGCGGTGGGGCCAGCGCAAGGCCACCATTACCCATGAGGATACGAAAGCCCGCGCCCACACCACGATCGGGATGTTGCGCGACAACGGCATCCAGCACGTGCGCACGCACGTGGACGTCACCGATCACACGCTTGCCGCGTTGAAGGCGATGCTCGAGGTCAGGGACGAAGCACGCGATCTCATCGATCTGCAGATCGTCGCCTTCCCTCAGGAAGGCATCGAGTCGTTCGAGAACGGGCGTGCACTGATGGAGCGCGCGATCGACATGGGGGCCGACGTCGTGGGCGGCATTCCGCATTTCGAGAACACGCGCGACCAGGGCGTGAGCTCCATCAAGTTCCTGATGGAACTCGCGGAGCGCAAGGACTGCCTGGTCGACGTGCATTGCGACGAAACCGACGATCCGCACTCGCGCTTCCTGGAAGTGCTTGCCGAGGAAGCACGGGTTCGGGGGATGGGCACGCGCGTCACCGCCAGCCACACAACTGCGATGGGCTCCTACGACAACGCCTACTGCTCGAAGCTGTTCCGGTTGCTGAAGCGGTCGGAAATCCATTTTGTTTCGTGTCCGACCGAAAGCATCCACTTGCAGGGGCGTTTCGACACCTTCCCGAAACGACGCGGCATTACGCGTGTCGCGGAACTCGATCGCGCCGGCATCAACGTGTGCTTCGGACAGGATTCGATCAAGGATCCGTGGTATCCCATCGGCAACGGCAACATCCTGCGCATCCTCGACGTCGGCTTGCACGTGTGCCACATGCTCGGCTACGAAGACCTGCAGCGATGCCTCGACTTCGTGACGGAGCACAGCGCCCATGCGATGTCCCTGGGGGACCGCTATGGCATCGCTGTCGGGCGGCCGGCCAATCTGCTGATCCTCGACGCGGATTCCGACTATGAAGTGGTTCGCACGCAGGCCAAGGTGCGATTGTCGATCCGTGCCGGGAGGGTCATCATGCAGCGCGCGCCTGAACGCATCACCTATCCTGAAGCAGGCACGCGTTGAGCGGGCAACGCCGCGGGTCCGACATGCGGGAGGAAGCATCGTGAGGAACCCGTCCGAGCCGACTGCAGGAACGCCCGGCCGCCCTCACGGCCGGCGCGAAGCGCTGCGCGACAATCTCGAGGCAACCATTCTCGCCGCTGCCGAAGAATCGTTTGCCATTGACGGATTCGCGGGCAGTTCCGTTGCGACTATCGCAGCGGCCGCCGGGCTGTCGAAGCAGAACCTGATGTACTACTTCCCCACGAAGCTGGCGCTCTACCAGCGCGTGCTGGACGACGTACTGCGGGACTGGCTCGGCAGGATGCGGGAGTTTGCGGCGCCCGATCACGAGCCCGCGGAAGCCATGTCGGCCTATATCCGGGCCAAACTCGAATTCTCCCGAAATCGCCCGCATGGATCACGGGTGTTTGCGCTGGAGATCATCGGCGGGGCCAAGACCTACGGAAAGGAAATCCGCAAGCAACTGATTCCGGTGTTGCGCGACGACATCCGGGTGCTCGAACGCTGGATCGAGGAAGGCAAGGTCAGACAGGTCAATGCCGAGCACCTGTTCTTCCTGATCTGGGCAGCCACGCAGGCGTATGCGGATTTCGCTCCCCAGATGCTGCTGGTGCTCGGCAAGCGTGCGCTGGGAAACGATGATTTCGACGCGGCTTACCGCACGATCTCGGACCTGGTGCTCAACGCGCTGATCATCGGCGACGGAAAGACGGATTGACTGCTTGACCGCCTCCGTCGCCATTCATGCACGCCCCCCGGCGCCGTCAACACTCGCCGGGGAACCGCCGGTCAGTCGTGCTTGTAGCGCTTCTTGTGCTTGTTGCCGTGGTGATGATCGTTGGAACGCGAGTTGTTGCGCGACACGTGGCCGCCCAGCGCCGCGCCCGCGCCGCCGCCCACGGCAGCGCCGACGAGCCCGCCGGCCGTGCCGCCCATCGCGTTGCCCGCAGCAGTGCCTGCGCCGCCGCCCAGTGCGCCGCCGACAATCGCGCCCGTGCGTTCACGTTTGTTCGACGTCACCGCACCGCCCGCACCACCACCCACTGCCCCGCCGATCACGGCGCCCGTGCTGCCGCCAACCGCGTTGCCGACCGCCGCGCCCGCAACGCCACCCAGCGCGCCGCCCAGTGCGTTTTTCGTGTCGCCTGCCACGGCCGGCAGCGACACCACCGCCGCCGCACCGACCACCACGGCCATCCCTGCCCATTTCTTCAGCATGTGTCTACCCTCTCCGCCTTGCGAGATTTCGATGCGCAAATCTAGCACCTTTCCGGAAAGCCCATCGTAATGAAGGGTTAAATCGGGCAGTGCCCTGGCCGGAGCGCGCAGTACGCTACCTAGCTCGAAGCATCCGAGAACGCACCGGAGTTCGTGATGCGATGTCGAAGAAAATCCAGCAACGCATGCACTTTGCGTGAGTGGCGGCGATTCGGAAGATAGGCGGCATAAACGCAGACGGTCTGGTCGAGCGGGTTGACCGAGTAGTCTTCGAAAAGACGCGTGAGCCGCCCCGCCATCACATCCTCTTCGACGAGCCATTGTGGAAGCAGTGCAATACCCAACCCGCTGATCACGACCTCGCGCAGCACGTCCGAGTTGTTCACCGAAAGTCTGCCGTGGATCTCGACATGCTCGGTGCTGCCTGCGCGAGTGAACGACCAGCGCTGCAACGCTGCCTGGTACGCAAAACGCAGGCATTGATGGTTTCGCAGATCTTCCGGTGAAGTGGGAATCCCGTTGCTTTCCAGATAGTCACGACTCGCGACGACATAGCGATGATGTTCCGCCAGGCGATTGACGATCAGGTTTGGCTGGTTGGCAGGTGTGCCGATGCGTACCGCAACGTCAATTCGCTCGGCAGCCAGATCGAGGGTCGAATCCGAAAGCACCAGATCCAGGGATATGCGGGGATGCTGCTGCAGGAAGCTTGCGATGTGCGGCCCGAGGCACAGGCGCCCGAAAGTCACCGGCATCGAAACACGCAGCGGTCCAACTGCGTCAATGCCCGTGTCGGACACGCTCCCATCGGCTTCGTCGAGGTCCGACAGCACCCGCGTGATCTGCTCCAGATACGCGGAACCGGCATCCGTCAACGTCACGTGACGCGTCGTGCGCGTCAGCAACGCGCTGCCAAGAGACTTCTCCAGCGCGTCCATCAGACGCGTCACCGACGAAGTGGCAACCCCCAGGCGGCGAGCCGCCTTTGAAAAGCCCCCCGTTTCTGCGACGTCGATGAATGCCCGCAACGCAAGAATCTTGTCCACGCTACGCCCTTTACCTTTGCGCCCAACGCAACACCGGATTGCGATTGCTTCATATTAACTTACTCTGACGCAAAGCCTAAAGTACTTGTACCGTCAACGCAAGGAGCCTCCAAATGAAACCACTCGACATCCAGGTCACGTACGACTTCATCTGCCCGTGGTGCTGGATCGGCCATGAACATCTCAAAGCAGCGCTCCGGGCGGCCGACCTGGCCGTCGCACCGACCGTCAAATACCTTCCGTATGAACTCAATCCGACCATGCCCAAGGACGGAATCGATCGAAAGGCCTATCGCAGCGCCAAATTCGGCAGTTGGGCACGTTCGCAGGCGATGGATGCCGACGTCACGCTGGCGGGCAAACGCGCGGGTGTCGAATTCAACTACGACCGCGTGGCGGTGACGCCCAACACACGGCTTGCCCATCGCCTGATGTTCTTTGCTCAGTCCAAGGGAAATGCAGCCAGGACCGAAGCACTCCTGGAAGCGGTTTTCTCTGCCTATTTTTCCGACGGGCAGAACATCGGCATGGCCGAGGTTTTGGTCAGCCTCGCGGAAGGTACGGGTTTCGACGCTGATGAAGTGCGCAGTTTCCTGGCGACGAGCGACGGCGAGCGCGAAGTCGTTGCCGACGAACTGCGGGCCGGGGCCAGCGGCATCCGGTCGGTGCCGACCATTCATGTCGGCGGCGTTCCGGTGAGCGGTGCACAACCGGTTTCGGTACTCGCCCAGATGCTTCGCACTGCCACCGGCGACAACACGGCCAAAGACGCAGTCTGAATCGACACCTGCAGGTGAACGCAAGCTACTGGTCTGGAGAGATTCATGGTCACCCCCGCAAAAAACAGGCCTCGCGCACTGATCATCGGCGGCTCGCTCGGCGGGCTCTTTACTGCAACGACGCTGCAAGCCGCGGGTTGGGACGTCGACATCTTCGAGCGCTCCCCGAATGAACTGGACAGCCGCGGTGGCGGAATCGTGTTGCAGGCCGACGTCCTGTCGGCGTTTCATTTCGCCGGGATTCAGACCGGCGCCGCGCTCGGCGTGCCGTCGGGCGACCGCATCTACCTGGACCGCGCCGATCGTGTCATTCAGCGCAGTTTCATGCCGCAGACCCAAACGTCCTGGAACATGCTCTACGGCACGATGAAGGCGCACCTGCCCGCGCGGGTCTTTCATCCGGGCGAGCACTTCGTCCGCTTCGAACAGAACGGCGACCGGATTACCGCCTGGTTCGCCAGCGGCCGCGTTGAAACCGGCGATCTGCTCGTCGGCGCTGACGGCGCGCGCTCTGCAGTCCGGGAGCAGGTCGCTGCCGGCCTGTCACCCACCTACGCCGGATATGTCGCGTGGCGTGGCCTCGTTCCTGAAACGGCACTCCCGGCAAGCGCCGCGGCGGTTCTCGACGGAACCTTTGCCTTCCAGCAAGGCCCCGGCCACCTGATGCTCGAATATCTCGTCCCGGGCGAAGACCTGTCGACCCGGAAAGGTCAGCGGCGCTGGAACTGGGTGTGGTACCGGAAGGTTGCCCACGGCGAAGCGCTCACGTCGCTGTTGACCGACCGCTTGGGGATTCGCCATTCGTTCTCGCTGCCGCCGGGCGCACCGAAGGACGAAGACCTCGCTCGCATGACGCAGGCGTCGAAGGACCTTCTCGCGCCGACTTTCCAGACGTTGGTCGAAGCCACCCGGGAACCGTTCGTGCAGGCCATCCTGGATCTGCAGGTGAAGCAGATGGTGTACGGCCGCGCGATCCTGCTGGGCGACGCCGCCTTTGTGCCGCGCCCTCATACAGCGGGCAGCACCGCCAAGGCAGCCGCCAACGCATTGGCGTTGGCCCAGGCGCTGCATTCCACGGATTCAGGCATCGATGAGGCGCTGTCGCGGTGGCAGGCCGGACAATTGCACCAAGGCATCGGCATGACCGAATGGGGAATGAACATCGGCGACCGCATCATGGGCATCCCGCGCAGCAATGTCGTCCTGAACGGCGCTTGATCCAGCCACCGCGTCACCCGTCGACGACCCAGCCCGGCACGGCAGCGGGCTGCGTCGTCGATTCCGTCGATCCCGGTGTGCGACTTCACCGATCGGGCATTTCCCCGATTCGCGCAGCTCGAGTTCGTCAGACTCGTTGCGCAGGCATCACAGCGCCGCGCCGCCATCTGTGTCTTTTTCCGCGAGCGGCCGCGGCCGATAATGGACACGCCATACCTCCCGGCATGACGACACACGCGCCGCGAGGATCGACGCACACCGCACCCGCGCAAGGAGGGCCTCCTGCATGACGACGCCATTCAAGCTGGGCGATCACGTCCGGTGGAATTCCGAGGCCGGTTACGTGACCGGCACGATCATCGCGATCCACACCGCGGACTTCGACTACAAGGGCCACCGCCATCGCGCGTCGCCCGACGATCCGCAGTACGAGATCAAGAGCGACCGCACCGACCACATCGCCGCGCATCGCGGCCGCGTGCTCGAGCGCATCGCAAACAAGGACGACGCATGACGCTCCCGTTCTACACGATCGGCCACTCGAACCGCACGCTCGACGAGTTCGTCGGGATGCTCGACGCAGTCGATATCGCGCTGCTCGCGGATATCCGCAAGATGACGCGCTCGCGCACCAATCCCCAGTTCAACGAAGCGACGCTGCCGGACGCGCTGGCCGCCGCCGACATCGCGTACGAACACATCGCCGCACTCGGCGGGCTGCGCGGCAAGTCGCGCGGCGTGCCCGACGACGTCAACGACTTCTGGACCAACCAGAGCTTTCACCGCTATGCCGATTACGCGCTGTCACCCGAGTTTCGCGACGGTCTCGACCGGCTGATCGCACAGGGGCACGCGCAGCGCTGCGCGATCATGTGTTCGGAAGCGGTGTGGTGGCGGTGCCACCGGCGCATCGTGTCCGACTACCTGATCGCGCGCGGCGAAACGGTGCTGCACATCATGGGTCGCAACCGCGTGGAACCCGCGCACCTGACGGCCGGCGCGGTAATCCGGCCCGACGGCACGATTGTCTATCCGGACATCGGGGACGAAGGGGACGCCGGGGACGACGCCACGGCGCCGGGGGCAACCGCGCCCCCGAACGCATAGCGCAGCGCCCCGTTCGATCGCACGGCCGGCAGCGCATCGCGAACATCGTCAGTTCCGTGCCGGCGCGAGCGCGCCATTCGCCTGCATCAGGCTCGTGCGCACCGCCGGCATCCCCGACGTCACCGCGCCGCCGGCCGGAATCGTCCCGGACGGCGACGCGCCGACCGGCGGCGCCAGCGCGACGCCGCCCAGCGAATTACCGTAGGCGACGATGTCGGCGGCCGGGCAGTTGTTCGTCAGCAGCGACACCGGCGTGCCGGCGATCGACGCAAGTGTCGTGTCGGCCACCGCGAAATGGCAGACGTTCCCCAACGCCCGGAAGCCGGCATAGCCCGAGCCCGATACGCGGTTGCCCTTCACGACGACATACGACACCGTCCCCGACCAGGTATCGAGCTCGATCGCGGCCTGCTGGGTCGGCTGCAGGCCATTGTTCGCATTCGTGCCGTCCTGAATCGCGCTGACGACGTTGTTCTCGATCACCACGTCCGACACGCCGTAGGTGTTCCAGCCATCCTCCTGCGCGATCAGGATGCCGGCCGCCTTCTGAACGCCGCTGACGGTGTTGTTCGAAATCGTCACGGTCCGCCCGCCGACCACGGAGATGCCGCGCCCCCAGTAGTTGCCCGACACCGTATTCCCGTCGATCAGCACGTTGGCGTTGAGACGGCCGTCGCCCTGATAGCTGACGACGGCGATCATGTCGTCGCCGGTGTCCTTCACCGTGTTGCCGCGCACCAGCACGTTGGTCGAGCCATAGGTGGTGTGGATGCCGTCGGCCAGCGTCGCCTGCACGGTGTTGCCCACGATCGCCACGTTGCTGCCGCCGAATATGAAGATCCCTGCGCTGGCGCCCCCCTGGATCGTCACGCCGAGCACCTGGACGCCGGTGCCCGTCACCTCGACCTTCGTCGATGCGGGCGTCGTCAGCCGCGTCGTACCCGTGCCGACCAGCGTGACGCCGACGAGCGTCGAACCGCTGCCGCTCATCACGATGGTCTGATCGGTCGGGTTGGTCGCGACCAGCGTCGCGCCATAGCCCGAGATCACGACGTTCGTTCTGGACACCGTCAGCGACCGGCCGACGACGTAGCGTCCCGGCGCGAGCACGAGGTGCTGGCCCGGCTGCAATGCATCGAACGCGGCCTGCAGCGCGTCGGCCTGGTCGCCGCCGTTCGCCGTCGGCTGGACGGTCACGGTCGGAAGACCCTGCGCACTGCGCGACGGATGCGCATGACGCGTGCCGCCCGGCGTGTAGGCGGCCGCCGGCGATGCGGCAAAACATGCGGTGCAGATCAGGCAGACGGCCGTACTCGGACCGACCCCTCGAAACGATTTTTTCATGGTTGTTCTCTCACGCCCGTTCGCCCGCGACGACCAGCCAACGGCTGACGCTCGCAAGGCGTTCGAGCAACGGCGATCGTACGATCGCGTGGCACACGCACCGTACCATCCCGACTGCGACATTCATTTGCTCCGCCGATACGGCGGAGCAACGGCAACGAAGCGCCGTCGCGTGGCCGCGATCGACACCCGGTCGCCTGTTCGCCCGCCGGCGCCCATGCGTGTCCCCCGAGGAAAGGCGGCCCGATTCCGACGCGCCGGCACCGCGTGGCCGGAATCGAACCCGTCAACAGGAACTGCGTTCCCGAGCGCACCGGACGCCGGCTGACCCCCAACCCTGCCGGTTCTTTCCCGCCGCTCATCAACCAGTCTATTTCGCGCGCACCGTTCGACAATCCGACATTGGCCGCGCGACGTCGTAAGACCGCCCGTCCGGCTGCCCGGGCCGTCATCGACCTTGGTCGCGGGCAGTCCGGCACCGTCGCCTGCGCCGGCCGGGAAGGCCCGCCACGACACCGCAATCGCACCAGTTCACGCCGCCTGCCGTCCTGCATTACCATCGGGCGTTCGCCGCGCCTGCCCGCCTCCGGCAGGCAAACCCCGTCACCTTCCGCTCCCGCTCCGATGCTCGCTCTCGTCATCCTCGCCGGCCTCTGGGCCGGACTGCAGAACACCCTCGCCGGCGGCGGCTCGTTCGTCACGCTGCCCGCGCTGATCGTGTCGGGCATGTCGCCGCTCGCGGCGAACATCACGTCGACGGTCGCGCTGTTTCCCGCGCAGGTCACGACCGGCTGGGCGAGCCGCAACATGGTGCGCGGCGTCGGCAAGCTGTCGTTTCGCGCGATGTTCTTCATCAGCGTGGTCGGCGGTGCGCTCGGCGGGCTGCTGTTGCTGAAAACGCCTTCGTCGATCTTCTCGCGCCTCGTGCCGTGGCTCGTGCTGTTCGCGACGATCGTGTTCGCGTGGGGCAGTTTTTTCCGCAAGCCGAGCGAAGGCTCGGCCCACCTCGGCACCGTCCCCGCCGCGCTCTCGCAGTTCATGATCGCGATCTACGGCGGCTACTTCGGCGGCGGGCTCGGCTTCCTGATGATGGCCGTGCTGACGATGGCCGGCCTGTCGCCGCGCCACGCGATGTCGACGAAGAACGCGCTCGCGGGCGTGATGAACGCATCGGCCGTCGTGCTGTTCCTGACATCGCCGCACCTGCACTGGGGCAAGGCGCTCGCGCTCGGCGGCGGCGCAATCGTCGGCGGGCTGCTCGGCACGTGGGCGCTGCATCGCGTGAACGAACGCGTGCTGCGGATCGGGATCGTCTGCATCGGCGCGGTGCTGACCGTCGGGCTGTTCGTCAAGCCGATCTGACGCGAACGCGTCGCGCGTGCCATTCGTGCCATTCGTGCCACTGACGCCACTCGCGCCGCACCGGCAGCCATTCCGGGGCCATGACGGCACGGACATAGACGCGATATCCGATCGGTTATGAAGTCCGCCGCGCAAGGCCGCTCGCGCGGCTCCGGATATCCGCTCGATTGACGACCGAAATATCGCTACGTATACATCGGGTCACGATATCCCCACCGGCAGCCCGCATGTCCCGATACGTCATCGACGCGCATCTTCTGAAGATCCTTCACACGCTCATCACCGAATCGAGCGTCTCGCGAACCGCCGAGTTGCTCGGACAATCGCAACCAACCATCAGCGTCGCGTTGCGCCGGCTGCGCGCGATCACCGGCGATCCGCTGCTGGTGCGAAGCGGCAGCCGGATGGTGCCGACCAGTCACGCGATGACGCTCGTCGAGCCGCTCGACCAGGCGCTCGCCGGCATCGCCGCCGTGCTGAACCCGGCCAGCACGTTCGATCCCGCCACGACGCACCGCACCTTCCGGATCGGCTCCCCCGACTATCTCGACGTGTTCTTCCTGCCCGCGATCGTCGACGCGTTCAAGCACGAGGCGCCGGGCGCGCGTATCGAGTTCCAGCACCTGATGACCGTGGACGGCGGATACGAACACGCGCTGGAAAGCGGCTCGCTCGACCTGGCGGTCGGCAACTGGAGCACGCCACCGCAGCAACTGCATCTGCAGCCGCTGTGTCGCGACGATCTCGTGTGCGTGATGCGGGACGACCATCGAATCCGGCGCGGCCAGCTCACCGCGGACGTCTACCGCGAAGCCGACCATCTCGGCGTGACGACCCATCACGCGACCGGGCTCGGCACCATCGACCGGGAACTCGCGCGCGGCGGCCTGTCGAGAAACGTCACGACGACGATGCCCTATTTCGGCATGGCGCCTTACGTGCTGATGCGCTCGAACCTGTTGTTCACGACGACGCGCACGCTCGCGACGCACTTCTGCAGCCTGCTGCCGTTGCGCATCGAACCGATTCCGTGCGAGCCGCAGGCGTTGACCTACTACCAGCTCTGGCACGACCGCACGCATCGCAGCGCGGCCGCCGTCTGGTTGCGGCGCCTCGTGTCCGGCGTCGCGAAGAAACTGGTGCCGGAAATCGCGCGCCGCCCGCATTGAAACGCAAAAAAGCCGCGAGCCAAGGCTCGCGGCAATGAACGGACGGCCCCGCATGCAGCGTGCGGGTCGCGTCCGCGACAGGAGTCGGTCAGCAAGGAAGCTGCCTGTCGATGGCGCATCTGGAAAGGCGCCATGTCGGGATCGACGCGGGCCGCAGGCTATTTCGCTGCGTCACCGGCCATCGTCTTCAGCAGCGCGGCTTTTTCCGCCGTTGCCGCATCGAGCAGTGCGAAACCCGTGATGCGCCCGGAATCGGGATCGGCGCAGAGCGCACGCGTCGCGCGCGGCGCGTCACCCACGCCCACCTCCGTAGTCCAGCGGCCTCCACTGTCCGCCGCGACGACCACAGCGGGGATCGCCGGCGTCTTGACGACGATCGGCATCACCGGAAACGCCACGCGTGTCGGCGTGCCGTGCAGGCACTGCGCGAGTGCGCGTGCCGCGTGCATGATCGGCAACACATACGGCCGCACCCGCCCTTCGATCGCCGCGCAGTCGCCGAGCGCGAAGATGTCCGGTGCGCTCGTGCGGCACCACGCGTCGGTCACGATGCCGTCCGCGACGTCGAGCCCCGCGTCCCGCGCCAGTGCCACTCTCGGCACGAGCCCGATCGCCGATATCACGAGGTCGGCCTCGAGGTGCCCGCCGTCCGTCAGCGCGAGCCGGTACCCGCGTGCGAGACGCGCGATCGAGCGCACGCCCGTGCCGAGCCGCAGATGCACGCCCGCGTCGCTCAGCGCATGTCCGAACACGCGGCCGGCCTCCGTCGGCAGCAGTCGCGACAGCGGCGCGTCGGCGGGGTCGATCACGGTCACGGTCAGCCCCGCCGCGACCAGGTCGTTCGCGAACTCGCAACCGATCAGCCCCGCGCCGAGCAGCGCGACCGAGCGGCAGTCGCGCAGCCCGCCGCGAAACCGCGCATAGTCGGCCAGGTCGTTGATCGACAGCACGTCGGCCGCGCCGTCGCCTTCGCAGGGCACGCGCCGCGCGTCGGCACCGGTCGCCAGGACGAGCGCGCGATAACGCTGCGTACTCCCGTCGTCGAGCACGATCTCATGTTCGTCGGCGCAGATCCGCCGCACCGCGCAGTGTGTCCGGATGGTTGCGCGCAGCTGTTCCGCCATCGTCCGCGCATCGGACATCGCGAGCTGCTCGGGCGTCTTGCGTTGCGCGAGCGCGTTCGACAGCGCCGGCTTCGAATAGAAGCTGCCGTCGTCGCGGCTGATCATCACGAGCGGCGTGTCGCCGTCGAGCTTGCGCCATTCGCGTGCAACCGTATAACCCGCGAGGCCCGTGCCGACGATGACGACCGGATCGCCGCGGCTGCCAGACGTTTCGTTCGTGCTCATGCCACCACCACCTGCATGTCGAAATCGTGCTTGCCGGTCGCGCAGTCCGGACACATCCAGTCGTCCGGCACGTCTTCCCAGCGCGTGCCGGCCGCGATCCCGTGCTGCGGCAGGCCTTCGGCCTCGTCGTATCGAAACCCGCAGATCACGCATTCCCAGATCTTCATCATGGCTCCCGTGCGCCGCTCAGCGCGCATAAGACTGACCGAGCCCGATCTCGCCGAGCGCGCGCCGGTATGCACCGGACGAGCGATCGGCCAGGATCGGCGCTTCGTGCGAACGGTCGATCGGCAAGTCCTCCGGGCACTGCTGCTCGACGATCTCGCGATCTTCCTCGAATACCTGGCGATTGAATTCATAGACGTCGTCGAGCGGCAGGTCGTGATCGAAGTTGCGCGCGATCGGCACGAACAGGCGCGTCAGGCGGGCGGAAACCGGGCTGGCCGCGTTCAGGATCGCGAGCCGGCCGCCTTCCGGAAAATGCACGGTGAGGCGCGCGAAGAACGGCACGTCGACTTCGAACACGCGCCGCCACAGAAAGCCCTCGGGTGCGCGATGCTGCATCGACTTCGGGAAGTTGCTGACCGTGCTCACATATTCCGCATGCAGGCCGTTCTCGCGCCGCTCCACCGAGTATTGCGGCACGACCGGATTGCGGCGGTCGGCAAAGCTCTCGTGATGAATCCATGCGAAGTGCGCGACGTCGATGAAGCCTTCCGTCTGCCGGCCGGCCGACGCGCGAATGTCGATCGACGGCGGCAGGATCTGCTGGAAGCCTTCCGCATTCCACGCGGGGAAATCCGGCAGCGGCAGCTCGCCGCCGCCCAGCGACACCCATACGAGCCCGTAGGCCTGCTGCGCCGCATAGGTGGTCAGGCACAGGCGCTCCGGAATCGGGCCGTCGGGCTGCGACGGAATGCGCACGCACTTGCCGTCCGCCGCGTATTCGAGGCCGTGATACGGGCACACGAGCCGATCTTCGACCACCCAGCCGCGGCTCAGCGGCGCGCCGCGGTGCGGACATACGTCCCGTGCCGCGACGATGGCGCCGCCGGACCGGAACAGCACGATGCGTTCGTCGAGCAGCGTCACGGCAAGCGGACGATCGCCCACCTCGGTCGCGAACGCGACCGGATGCCAGTAGCGGCTCAGGATTTCCCAATCGCGCACGTCGAACGTGCAATGGCGGGGCGGAACCGGCGCGCGTGACCGAGTCAACGGCACGACCTGGGTATGCGTCATTCGTGTCTCCATGAAGCGTTGTCGTCGACGCGGCGATCGTCGAACTTGAAGACGTTGCCGCGTGGAAACAACGATATCGGGAGACCGGCGCCGCTCCCATCGCCGCGCCGTCATGTAGTTCATGCCGACGCGGGCATGGACGAACCGGCAATTGATGAGCAAACCGCAAGACATCTTTCGCATATCTCGTTTGCGGTGACGGCGGTGTCCGCCCACAATCCGGTGTTGCCGTCGTCATCGCCCTCTCGCGGGCACCGACCGGCACTTCGCAGCCGCCATTCCGATTCACCGCCGGCGGCCCGGCACATCGCGTCACACACGCTCCCTCGACATCGGCGCCCCTTGCGGCGGCAGAACGCCTGCCGCCGCGCTGCCCGATGCGTTCCCGGCCAACGGGCCAACAATAACTAGAGGTAGGAGATGCAGGACAACTCGTTGAGGCAAAGCCTCAAGCAACGGCACATCACGATGATCGCGCTTGGCGGCGTGATCGGCGCGGGCCTGTTCGTCGGCTCCGGCGCCATCATCGCGACCGCGGGCCCCGCTGCGATCCTGTCGTACCTGATCGGCGGCGTGATCGTCACGCTGGTCATGTTCATGCTCGGCGAAATGGCCTCCCGCAATCCCGACAGCGGATCGTTCTCCACCTACGCGAGCAGCTATCTCGGCGAATGGGCCGGCTTCGCGGTCGGCTGGCTGTACTGGTTCAAGTCGATGATGACGATCACCGTCGAGGCGATCCTGCTCGGCGCGATCCTCCACGATTTCCTGCCGTGGCTGCCCGTGTGGGGCGGCGCGCTGTTCATGCTCGTCACGCTGATCGCGAGCAACGCGTACTCGGTGCGCTCGTTCGGTGAAGCCGAATACTGGCTGTCGTTCGCGAAGGTGACGACGATCATCATCTTCATGGCGCTCGGCGCATCGATCCTGCTCGGCTTCCAGCCGCGCATTCCCGCACCGGGGCTCATCAACCTGACGGATCACGGCGGCTTCATGCCGAACGGCATTTCGCCGGTGCTCGCCGGCGTGATGGTCGTGATCTTCTCGCTCGGCGGCAGCGAAATCGCGGCCGTTGCGGCGGGCGAATCCGAGAACCCGAGCAAGAACGTAATCCGCGCGATCAAGAGCGTGATCGTGCGCGTGATGGTGTTCTACGTCGGCTCGGTGTCGATCCTGATCCTGTGCATGCCGTGGACCGACAAGGCCAACCTGAAATCGCCGTACGTGTCGCTGTTCAGCATGGCGGGCTTCACGAGCGCGGCCGTCGCGATGAAGCTCGTGCTGTTCGTGTCGTTCATGTCGGTGATGAACTCGTTCCTGTTCTCGAACTCGCGCATGCTGTTCTCGCTCAGCCAGCGCGGCCACGCGCCCGCGATGTTCGGCCGGACCAACGCGAAAGGCGTGCCGATGAACGCGCTCGTGCTGTGCCTGGCGATCTGCGTGTCGATCCTCGGCATTCACTTCGTGAGCGGCGGCGACCTGTTCCTGATGCTCGCGAAGAGCAGCGGCGCGTTCGTGATGATCGTGTGGATCTTCATCATCGTCGCGCACTTCGCGATGCGCCGGCAGGAGAAGCACGCACCACGCGATCCGCAGGCGTTCCGCGCGTGGTTTTATCCGGTGTCGAACTGGATCGCACTGCTGGCGCTGGTCGCCGTGCTCGGCTCGCAGGCGTTCAACCCGGATTCGCGCTTCCAGTTCTGGTTCACGGTATTGACCGCGCTTGCGATCGTCGCGGCATATTTCGTGCGCCGCAAGCCGGTGCAACTCGGCGATACGGCCGGCGCGAAGGTGCGCTGACCGTTGCCCCGGGCGGGCGAGCGGCGCGCCGGCAGGCCGCCGCTCAGTCGCTCAACTGCTCAGTCGCTCAACTGCTCGGTCGCTCAACTGCTCGGTCGTTCAACTGCTCGGTCGTTCAACTTCTCTGCCGTTCAGCCGAACGGCCGCACGCCGATCAGCCAGCCGTGCAGGAACAGCGCGAAGACGGCCCACACGACGAGCCCGGCCACGATCGCCACGACGTCGCCCGACAGCCTGCCCGCCGGATAGCGCACGCCATCGCGGCGGTCGCGCGCACGCCACACGACGAAATCGACGAGCGCCCACACGAAGAACGCGCCGAACAGCACGACTGCGTGCAGCGTGCCGTTCGCGAGCAGGTGCGCGATCGCCCATACCGCCACGCCGGCCACCATCGGATGGCCGACGAGCGTCTTGATGCGGTTGCCGGGCACGTAGGACGCGGCGATCAGCACGAATGCGATGGCGGTCAGCATGCCGGTGAGGTGGCGTACGCCGACGGGCGACACCCACAGCAGCGTCGCGCCCTGGCGCGCGATGCCGTAACCCCAGATGATCAGCACGAAGCCGATGATCGATGCGATCGCATAGGGGCCCTTCCAGCCTTTCTCGCCGATCCGCTCGATCATCGCTGACCGCCAGCCGTCCGCGACGATCCGGATCGAGTGCACACCGAGGAAGATCGCTAAACCGAGAATCAGGACGAGCATCGGCTATCTCCGTCTGGAATGATGAGTGGGGAAGCATCCCGCGCGACGTACGATGCGCCGTTCGCGGGGCCGGCGGCGAGGCCGGCTCGGGTCGCGCCAGGCACGGATGCAACCCGCGCCGATCATAAACGCCGAGGCCGCTGTTGTGAAGCATGGGGGA
Organism: Burkholderia lata; assembly: GCF_000012945.1. Taxonomy (NCBI): domain Bacteria; kingdom Pseudomonadati; phylum Pseudomonadota; class Betaproteobacteria; order Burkholderiales; family Burkholderiaceae; genus Burkholderia; species Burkholderia lata. Next base: position 892,515 of record NC_007511.1, on the reverse strand, counting down.
TGTGCGGTGCGGCACGAGCTTGACGGATTCGTGACTGTGCGCCCCGGCCGCCCTTGCGCTAGCGGGCGCACGTCGAATGGATCGCCGGGCGACGGCGGGCCGACCCAAGCGGATAAATCGCGCGGCTTTCGCGTCGCGCGACCGGCACTATGGTTGCTTGCGCTTCGCCGGGGATTTCGCTGCCGGTTTCGACGTCGGATTGGTGGTTCGCTTCGATGCCGGCTTGGGTTCCTGCGCAGGCGCGGGCTTTGGCGACGCTTTCGATGCTGGTTTGGTGGCTCGCTTCGATGCCGGCTTGGGTTCCTGCGCAGGCGCTGCTTTAAGCGGCACTGCCGATACCGGCTTGGCGGTTCGCTTCGATGTCGACTTCGCTTCCTGCACGGGCGCAGGCTTTGGCGACGCTTTTGATGCCGGTTTGGTGGCTCGCTTCGACGCCGGCTTGGCGTCTTGAACCGGCGCCGCTTTCAGCGGCACTGTCGATGCCGGCTTGGCGATTCGCTTCGATGCCGGCTTGGCTTCCTGCGCGGGCGCAGGCTTTGGCGACGCTTTCGATGCCGGTTTGGTGGCTCGCTTCGACGCCGGCTTGCCGTCTTGAACCGGCGCCGCTTTCAGCGCCACTGTCGATGCCGGCTTGGCGGTTCGCCTCGATGTGGACTTCGCTTCCTGCGCGGGCGCAGGCTTTGGCGACGCTTTCGATGCCGGTTTGGTGGCTCGCTTCGACGCCGGCCTGGCGTATTGAACCGGCGCCGCTTTCAGCGGCACTGTCGACGCCGGCTTGGCGACTCGCTTCGATACCGGCTTGGGTTCCTGCGCAGGTACCGGCTTCGCTTTGCGTACCGCCCTCGCCTTCCGCTTCGGCGGCCCCGCCAGCAACGCCGCGCGATACGCGCTGCGGCACCAGTCGAACAGCGCGCCTGCGTCCTCGAGCACGTCGGCCGGCGCTTCGTAATAGCCGTCGAGCGAAACCGTGCGCGTGGGCCGCTCGTACGAGAATGGCCCCATCCCCGCCGCGACGAACGCCGGACGGTTCACGTCATCCACACGCAGGAACAGCGACCCGCGCGACATGAAGCCGAACATCACGCCGTCGAGCCGCATCGCCGCACCGCTGAAGAACCGCACGACCGTCACGTTGCCGAGCGGCGCGAGCTGATACGCGATCTCCTCGCCGTGCGCCTTTTCCGATTGCCAGCTCATGCGGATGCCGTGCAGCGCTGCGTCCACGCGTCAAGCTCGGCTTCGTCGAAGCCGACCGCCGCCGCGCTCTCGCGAATCTGCCGCCACGTCGCGCGATCGACCGGAATGCCGCCGGCACCGCGCGCCACGCGGCTCGCCTCTTCCGGCTCGCCCGGCACCTGCACCGGCGCGTCGCCGGCCTGCGGCGACGCCTTCGCCCATGCGACGAACGCATCGGCTTCGCGCTCCGCGTCGGCCGCCTCGAATGCGTTCGGATCGATCAGCACCGACAGCATCCCGTTGACGATCGCGCTCGTCTTCTGCAGCGTGTCGCCGTAGGTCGTATGCCCGCCGACGAGCGCGCCGCCGAAAATCTCGCACATCGCCGCCAGCGCGTACCCCTTGTGCAGCCCGAACGGCAGCAGCGCACCGAACGGCTGCTCGTGCATCACGGCCGGATCGTCGGTCGGCTGGCCGCGATGGTCGATCAGCGACCCGGCCGGCACGCGCTTGCCCTGGTTGTACGCGACGCGCGTCTTGCCGTACGCGATTGCGCTCGTCGCGAAATCGAGCAGCAGCGGCGGCTGGCCCGCACGCGGATACGCGGCGCAGAACGGGTTCGTGCCGAAGCGCGGATCGGTGCCGTGCAGCGGCGCGACCAGCAGGTCGCCCGGCACGTTGACGAAATGGAACGACACGAGCCCCGAGCGCGCGCATTGCTCGGCCCAGTGCCCGATACGGCCGAGATGATGCACGTCGCGCAGCCCGATCGCACAGATGCCCATGCGCCGCGCTCGGTCGATCCCTTCGACCATCGCCTCGAACGCGATCACCTGGCCGAAGCCGCGCCCGCCGTCGATCGTCAGCACCGCACCGCCATCGCGGACGATCGACGCGTGCCCGTTCAACTGCAACTGCCCTTCCCGCCACGACGCGACGTAGTTCGGGATCATCCCGATCCCGTGCGAATCGTGGCCCGCGAGATTCGCGCCGACCAGGTGATCGGCGACGAGCGTTGCCTCGCGCTCGCTGCTGCCGGCCCGTTCCCAGAGTGCCGCGACGAATGCATGCAGCGGTTCGGCGCGCATGCGCAGCGGTTCGGTATCGGGCGTCGGCAGTGCGGTCATCGGCAAGGTTCCGTCAGGTCGGGTCGGACAGTTGTCAGCGCCAGGCGCCAAGCGCCAGGCGATCAGCGCGCGGTTGCGATCACGTCCGCGACCGCCGCCGTCAGCTTCTTCGCGTACGGCACGTGCAGGAACTCGTTCGGACCGTGCGCGTTCGACTTCGGCCCGAGCACGCCGCACACCATGAACTGCGCGGACGGGAAGCCTTCCTGCAGCACGTTCATCAGCGGGATCGTGCCGCCGAGGCCCATGTACGCGCAGTCGGCGCCGAAGTGGCGGCGCGACGCGGCATCGAGCGACGACGCGAGCCACGGCGCGAGATCCGGCGCGCTCCAGCCGGTCGCGGCACCCGCGTCCGGCTTGAACGTGACCTTCGCGTTGTACGGCGGATCGAGTTCGAGCAATGCCTTCAGCTGCTGCACGGCCTGCGCGGCGTCGACAAGCGGCGGCAGGCGCAGCGACAGCTTGAACGCGGTGCGCGGACGCAGCACGTTGCCCGCATCGGCGAGCGCCGGCAGGCCGGCCGCGCCGGTGACCGACAGCGACGGACGCCACGTCGAATTCAGCAGTGCCTCGCGCGGATCGGCCGTGGTCGGCAGCACCGGCTTGCCGTCCGCGCCGCAGGCCCACGGGAGCCCCTTCCACACGGCGTCGCCGAGAATCGACGCGGCCGCGTCGGCTTCGCGCACGCGGCTGTCGGGAATCTCGCAATGGAACACGCCCGGCAGCAGGTTGCCGTTCTTCGCATCTTCGAGGCGCTCGAACAGCTGGCGCATCACGCGGAAGCTCGACGGCGCGATGCCGCCGAACACGCCCGAGTGCACGCCTTCCTCGAGCACCTCGACCTGCAGGTCGCCGGACACGAGCCCGCGCAGCGACGTGGTGAGCCACATCTGGTCGTAGTTGCCGGCGCCCGAATCGAGACACACGACGAGCGACACCTGGCCGAGCCGGTCGCGCAGCGCGTCGACGTACGGCAGCAGGTCGTAGCTGCCCGATTCCTCGCAGGTTTCGATCAGGCCGACGCAGCGCGGCCGCTCGATACCCTGCTCGTCGAGCGCGCCGAGCGCCGCGAGGCTCGCGTAGATCGCATAGCCGTCGTCCGCGCCGCCGCGGCCGTACAGCTTGCCATTCTCGTACTTCGGCGTCCACGGGCCGAGGTCCGCGCGCCAGCCGTCGAATTCGGGCTGCTTGTCGAGGTGGCCGTACAGCAGGATCGTGTCGGTGCTGCCCGAACGCGTGGCGGGCGATTCGAAGAAGATCACCGGCGTGCGGCCGGGCAGGCGCACGATTTCGAGCTTCAGGCCCTTCACGGGCTGGCGCTCGGCCCACTGCGCGGCATCGGTGACGACGCGCTCGAGATAGCCGCGTTTCGCCCAGTCGGGGTCGAATGCGGGGCTCTTCGCGGGAATCGCGATGTAGTCGGTCAGGGCGTGGAGGATTTCATCGTTCCACTTGCGCTCGATGAAGGTAACGAGCTTGTCATGGTCGAGGACGGGGGTAGTGTCGACGGAGGTCATGGTGGGGGTGCCTGGATCGGGCTGACGAAAACCCAGATGATACGCCGATGCTCCCGCGCCGGCGCCCCCTTCCCGGTGGTTCAGACCGCCTGCGGGAACGCATCGCGCAGCCCCGCCGCGCACGCCAGCGCGTCGCGCCACAGGCGTTGCGTCAGTTCGCCCGCATCCTCTTCGCGCGCCAGCGCCGCCGCCTCGCCCGACCACAGCAGCGAGAAGTCGTCGCGGCCCTGCCGCTCGAACGCGCCGCGCAGCGGATCGACCGCGGCCGTCGCGAGCGGGAACGCCGGCGCGAGCGCGCTCATCGGCCCCTGCTCGCGCATGAAGCGCGTCAGCAGCCCGCGCGCGGGGCGGCCCGTGTACAGGTTGGTCATGCGCGTGCCGTCGTCGCGCGCGGCGCGCACCGCCGCGCGATGCTGCGCCGAGCGGCCGGCTTGCGGCGTCAGCAGGTAGCCCGTGCCGATCTGCACGGCGCGCGCGCCGAGCGCGAACGCTGCCGCGATGCCGCGCCCGTCGGCGATCGCGCCGGCCGCGATCACCGGGGCGCGCACCGCGTCGACGATCTGCGGCAGTAATGCAAACAGGCCCGGTTGCGCATGGATGTCGTCGGTCAGGAACATCCCGCGATGGCCGCCGGCCTCCGCGCCCTGCGCAACGATCGCGTCGACGCCGCGCGCATCGAGCCAGCGCGCTTCCTCGACGGTCGTCGCGGACGACACCACCCGCGCGCCCGTGCGCCGCACGCGGTCGAGCAGCCTGTCGTCCGGCAGCCCGAAATGAAAGCTGACGACGGCCGGCCGCAGCTCCTCGACGACCGCGCACATCGCATCGTCGAACGGCGCGCGGCCGGGGCCGCCCTTCACGCCGGCCGGATCGAGCCCGGCTTCCGCGTAGTAGCCGGCGAGTGCCGCGCGCCAGCGTGCATCGACCTCGGCGTCGGGCGCCGGCGGCGTATGGCAGAAGAAGTTCACGTTGAACGGTGCGGGCGTACGCGCGCGGATCGCCGCGATCTCGTCGCGCAATTGCTGCGGGCCGAGCGCCGCGCATGCGAGCGAGCCGAGCCCGCCGGCTTCGCACACCGCGATCGCGAGCGGGCTCAGCGAACCGACCATCGGGGCCTGGATCAGCGGCAATCGGGAAGGCAGCGTCGTCATCGGAATCGTCCTCGGGGAAGCAGCGGTGGTCGCGCGCGCCGGCGGCGCGCATTTAATGCGCTCGATATTAACCGACAAACTCGAACCCCGATTGCGGCGCGATTTACATCACGAATTGATTTAACCGATTCGGGAAAAGAGATTATCCCCGGAAGCTTCAGCGGCGCGACCTAAGACCTAACCACCCATGACCGAGACCCGAAAAGCTCCCTCAGCCTTACTGCGCGGCCCATTCACTCCCGAATTCAAACACCGATTCACCGGTTTCAATGACATTCATCAATATTAAAGTTATTAAATACCGGCGTTTACCCTTATTAAAAACCACCAAGGCGATAACATGAAAACGTTAAATAAAACGACGATTCATGCCGGAATCGTCAACCGGCGCCACGCCGCGCCACCTCAACCGCAACACGTCTCGTCAAGGAGCGTCGCATGTCCGATGCCAGCTCGTCCTCCTCCCGCTCCGCCGCCCCATCGGCCGCGGCTTCCGCGCCGAAAATCGGCGTCATCCCCGCCACGCTGATGGTCGCGGGCAACATGATGGGCTCCGGCGTCTTCATGCTGCCCGCGAACCTCGCCGCCACCGGCGGCATCGCAATCTTCGGCTGGCTGATCACCGTCGTCGGCGCCGTGTCGCTCGCGCTCGTGTTCGCGAAGCTCGCGGCAATCGACCCGGCCGCCGGCGGCCCGTACGCGTATGCGCGCAAGTCGTTCGGCCCGTACATGGGCTACCAGACCAACCTGATCTACTGGCTCGCGAACGTGCTCGGCAACGTCGGCCTCGCGGTCGCCGGCCTCGGCTACCTCACGCATTTCTTCCCGGTCCTGAAGGACCCGCTCGTGTTCGCGCTCGCGCAGATCTTCGTGATCTGGCTGTTCACGTACGCGAACATCCTCGGGCCGAACGTCGTCGGTCGCGTGCAGTCGGTCACGACGATCTTCGCGCTCGTGCCGATCCTCGGGATGGCCGTGTTCGGCTGGTTCTGGTTCAGCAAGGACGTGTATTTCGCCGGCTGGAACGTGTCGGGCGCGAGCAGCTTCAGCGCGATCGGCGCGACGCTGAACTTCACGCTGTGGGCGTTCATCGGCGTCGAGAGTGCGTCGGTATCGGCCGGCGTCGTCGAGAACCCGTCGCGCAACGTGCCGATCGCGACCGTCGGTGGCGTCGTGCTTGCGGCAGTCTGCTACGTGCTCAGCTCGACCGTGATCATGGGGATGATCCCGAACAAGGCGCTGCTCGCATCGAGCGCGCCGTTCGCGGACGCCGCGCGCCTCGCGCTCGGCAATACTGCCGCGAACGCGGTCGCGATCTGCGCGGCGCTCGGCTGCCTCGGCTCGCTCGCGGGCTGGACGCTGCTGGTCGGCCAGACCGCGAAGGCGGCCGCCGACGACGGGCTGTTCGCCGGCGTGTTCGCCCGCGTGAACTCGAAGAACGTGCCGTCGGCCGGCCTTGCGATCGTCGCACTGATCATGTCGGTGCAGGTGCTCGCGACGATGTCGCCGAGCGCCAGCGAGCAGTTCGGCAAGATCGCGTCGATCGCCGTGATCATGACGCTGCTGCCGTACATCTACTCGTGCATCGCGATCAAGGTGCTCGGCTACGGCAAGATGCCGTCGCACCAGTTCACGTTCTACACGATCGTCGGCCTGGTCGGCGCCGTCTACGCGCTGTGGGCGATGGTCGGCTCCGATGGCCAGCAAACGCGCTGGTCGCTGATCTTCGTCGTCGCGACGATCGTCTTCTACGAACTGTCGATCAACCGCCAGCGCGAGATCGAGGAAACCCATATCCATCCGGGCGGCCGCTCGCCGCGCTGGGTGCGCTATCTCGCGCTCGGCGTGACCATCGCCGCGCTCGCCGCCACTTTCTGGATCTCCGTGGGCCGTCACCAGGCCGACACCCTTCACGCGCGCTCGCCGGCCGTTGCCGCGAGCGTCCAGGCAACCCAGCAAACAGGGGAATAACACATGACCGCTTCCTTGACCCAACCGGCCTTCCGCCGCCTCGGCATGAAGGCGCTGCTCGTGCAGCACGACATCGATGAACGTACCGCCACCGGGCGCGCCGCGACAGCGCTTGCCGAGGAGCTGCGCACGCGGCTCGTCGACGTCGTGATCGCGACATCCGCCGACGATGCCTGCGCGGTGGTCGCCGCCGATCCGGCGATCCAGTGCCTGCTGCTCAACTGGGAACTCGGCAACGATGCCGACCACGCACCCGCGCAGGCCGTGCTCGACGCGATGCGCGCACGCAATGCGACCGTGCCCGTGTTCCTGCTCGCGAGCCGCGCGAGCGCGTCCGCGATTCCGGTCGACGCGATGCGCAAGGCCGACGACTTCATCTGGATGCTGGAGGACACCACCGCGTTCATCGGCGGCCGGATCGTCGCCGCGATCGAACGCTACCGCGAAACCGTGCTGCCGCCGATGTTCCGCGCGCTCGCGAAGTTCTCGCGCGTGTACGAATACTCGTGGCACACGCCCGGCCACACGGGCGGCACCGCGTTCCTGAAATCGCCGGTCGGCCGTGCGTACTTCGAATTCTTCGGCGAATCGCTGTTCCGTTCGGACCTGTCGATCTCGGTCGGCGAACTCGGCTCGCTGCTCGATCACTCGGGCCCGATCGGCGAAAGCGAACGCTATGCGGCGCGCGTGTTCGGCGCGCATCGCACGTATCACGTGACGAACGGCTCGTCGATGTCGAACCGCGTGATCCTGATGGCGAGCGTCACGCGCAACCAGGTCGCGCTGTGCGACCGCAACTGCCACAAGTCGGCCGAGCACGCGATGACAATGTCCGGCGCGATTCCGACCTACCTGATTCCGTCGCGCAACCACTACGGGATCATCGGCCCGATCATGCCCGAGCGGCTGACGGCCGCCGCCGTACGCCTGGCAATCGACGCGAACCCGCTCGTGCGCGGTCGCGACGGCATCGACCCGACACCCGTGCATGCGCTGATCACGAACTCGACGTACGACGGCCTCTGCTACAACGTCGCGCGCGTCGAGGAACTGCTCGGCCAGAGCGTCGATCGATTGCATTTCGACGAGGCGTGGTACGGCTACGCGCGCTTCAACCCGATCTACCGCGACCGTCACGCGATGCACGGCGATCCGTCGCAACACGACGCGAGCAAGCCGACCGTGTTCGCGACGCAGTCGACGCACAAGCTGCTCGCCGCGCTGTCGCAGGCCTCGTTCATCCATGTCCGCGACGGCCGCAACCCGATCGAGCACGCGCGCTTCAACGAGGCGTACATGATGCATGCGTCGACGTCGCCGAACTACGCGATCATCGCGTCGAACGACGTGAGCGCCGCGATGATGGACGGCCCCGGCGGCGAGGCGCTGACGACGGACGCGATCCGCGAGGCCGTCGCGTTCCGCCAGATGCTGGCGCGCCTGCATACGGAATGTGCGGAGAACAACGACTGGTTCTTCAACGGCTGGCAGCCCGATAGCGTCGTCGATCGCAAGACGGGCCGCCGCGTGCGCTTCCACGAAGCGGACGAAACGCTGCTCGCCACCGACCCGTCGTGCTGGGTGCTGCATCCGGGCGACACGTGGCACGGCTTCGGCGATATCGAGGACGACTACTGCATGCTCGACCCGATCAAGGTGTCGATCGTCACGCCGGGTGTCGCCTCGCATGGCGGGCTGATGCCGGTCGGCATTCCGGCGTCGGTCGTCACCGCGTATCTCGACCGGCACGGGATCGTCGTCGAGAAGACGACCGACTTCACGATCCTGTTCCTGTTCTCGCTCGGCGTGACGAAGGGCAAGTGGGGCACGCTCGTCAACACGCTGCTCGACTTCAAGCGCGACTACGATGCGAACGCGCCGCTGGAACAGGCGCTGCCCGAACTCGTCGCGCGCTATCCGGAACGCTACGGCAAGATCGGCCTGCGCGACCTGTGCGACCTGATGTTCAGCTCAATGAGCGACCTGAAGACGACCGAGATGATGTCGCGCGGCTTCTCGACGCTGCCGAAGCCCGACTACAGCCCGGCCGAGGCGTTCGAGCATCTGGTGCACAACGACATCGAGATGCTGGAGCTGTCGGAGATGGAAGGCCGCACTGTCGCGACAGGCGTCGTGCCCTATCCGCCCGGCATTCCGCTGCTGATGCCCGGCGAGAACGCGGGGTCGGCCGACGGCCCGCTGCTCGGCTACCTGAAGGCGCTCGAGCAGTACGACCTGCGCTTCCCGGGCTTCACGCACGACACGCACGGTGTCGAAGTCGAGGATGGCGTGTACCGGATCGCGTGCATCAAGCAGAAGGCAAGCGATAACAACACGCGCTGAGTGCGCAACGCAACGCGATGCCGCGCCGCCAGTCAGCGGCGGGCGTCGCCACTCGCAGCCGGCGTCGGCCGCCCTGGCGGCCGGCCTCTCTCGGTGCTGCGCGATCTTGCGCCGCTGCGGTGTCACTCGAGGGAAACGTCGACAGGAATCGGTACCGCGCTCAAGCGTCCCGCGCGCTTTCGCCACGACTCATCCCGCGCCGGTACGCGGCCGGACTCGTCGCCGCGACACGCCGGAAATGCCGGCGCAGCGATTCCTCGGAACCGAACCCCGCGCGCGCCGCAACCTGCGCAAGCGACAGCGCGGGATGCGCTTCGAGCATGTCCTTCGCGACGTTCACGCGTTCGCGGATCAACCACGCGAGCGGCGACATTCCCGTCGCGTCCGCGAACTGACGCTGCAGCGTACGCGTGCTCATCGCGGCCTGCGCGGCAAGCGACGCGAGCGTGTGCGGCTCGGCCGCGTGCGCACGCATCCAGTCGATCAGCTTCGCGAGCCGGTCGGTGCCGCCCGGCGCGACCGGGCGCGGCACGAACTGCGCCTGCCCGCCGTCGCGATGCGGCGGCAGCACGAGGCGCTGCGCGACGCGGTTCGCGATCGCGCCGCCATGATCGCGACGCACGAGATGCAGCAGCATGTCGAGCCCCGCCGCCGACCCGGCCGATGTGATCACCTGCCCTTCGTCGACATAAAGCGCATCGGGATTCACGCGCAGCGCCGGATAGCGCGCCTGCAGTTTCTCCGCATAGCGCCAGTGGGTCGTCACCGTGAGGCCGTCGAGCACGCCGGCCGCGGCCAGCACGAACACGCCCGAGCAGATCGAGCAAAGCCGCGCGCCGCGGCGATGCGCGGCCCGCAGCTTCTTCAGCAACGGTTCCGGCGGCAGTTCGTCCGGATCGCGCCAGCCGGGAATCACGATGGTGTCCGCGCGATCGAGTGTCGCGAGCCGATACGGCGCGGCGACCGTGATGCCGCCCGCCGCACGCACGGGCCCCGGCTCGCTCGCGCAGACGGCGAAGCGATACCAGTCGACCCCGAGCTCGGGGCGTTCGAGGGCGAACAGTTCGACCACGCAGCCGAATTCGAACGTGCAGAGGCGATCGTAGGCGAGCGCGACGACGAGATGATTGTGCATGGCGCGATGTTACCGGAACTTGTCGATCGCGCCACTGCCGCGAAACGCGCCGAACCGCGATGCTGCCCCTCATTCCACCGCGTTCTGCACAACCTTCAGGAGAACTTGTCCATGTCCTACGTCACCGACGTGCCCGCCGCCGACAGCCCCGCCGCCCTTGCGCATTTCGAGGCGTCGCTGCGATTCGAGACCGATTGCTGGGACGTGCACGACGCGCTCGCATCGGGGGCGCCCGATTTTGTGCTGCTCGACGTGCGCGGCCCCGACTCGTTCGCCGTCGGCCACGTACCCGGCGCGCGCAACCTGCCGCGCCGCAAGATCATCGAGAGCAAGCTCGCCGGCTATCCGGCGAGCACGCTGTTCGTCGTCTATTGCGCGGGGCCGCACTGCAACGGCGCCGCGCGCGCGGCGATCCAGCTCGCGCGTCTCGGCCGGCCGGTCAAGCTGATGATCGGCGGCGTGACGGGCTGGCTCGACGAGGGCTTCACGTTGAGCAACGAAGTGCAGCCGGCGGATGCCGAAGCCGGCTGATCGTCATTAAAAACGCAACAATCAATTGCCTGTCCACGCCCTGCACGCAAACGAAAAAAGCGCGACAATCAGTCCCATTGCAGTTCGGATGGAGCAGCAACATGCAGAACGCAGTCCTGATTCAAGTGGCCGGTTCGGTGGCCGCGATCGCGATCTATTTTCTGCCGGCGGTCATTGCCGACCGGCGTGGCCGGCACGACAAGCTGACGGTCGCGATGTTCAACGCGCTGTTCGGGTGGACCGGCATCGGCTGGCTGATGACGCTGTACTGGGCCTGCCAGCCGAACCCGCGCACCGATGTCGCGCAGACGATCCTCGCGAAGCGCCGCGGTATCAGCATGCGGACCTTCTCGACCGGTCTCGTCGAACGCGTGCAACGCCGCGTCGCCGCCCAGGAGCAGTGGGCGGAGAAGCAAGGCTGCCGTTAAGTCCCTCTTTCCCCTTCACCGTGCCGCGTCGAACTTCGGCATCCTGACGTTGGTCGACGCGCGGTAGTCCCACGCCAGCCCGTCGTGCGGTGCCACACCGCCCGCACGCAGCCACGCCCCGAATGCCCCCGCCGTCACCGCCCGCGCGATCCGCTCGCCCGGGCAACCATGCGGCCCCGTGCCGAAGCCGAAATTCGGCCCGGCCGCGCGGCCAGGCATGAACCGGTGCGGATCGCGATGCACGGCCGGGTCGCGGTTCGCGGCGGCAAGCACGACGAGAATCGCGTCGCCGGCTTCGACGGTCACGCCTTCGATCGTCGTGCGCGATGCGACGAAGCGGCGCGTGTTCTGCACCGGCGAATCGAAGCGCCCGACTTCGGCAACGAATGCGTCGAGCGCAGCATCGTCCGGAACCACACGCGCAGCGCTCGCGCTCGCGTCCCCGCTCCACGCCACCAGCGTATTGCCGAGCCACGCGGCAGTCGCCTCGCAGGTCTGCGACAACAGCCCGACGAGATTCGCGACCAGCCCGCCGCTCGCCTGCCAGCCCGACACGCGGGCCGCCTGCTGCACCGCGGCGACGAGCGTGCCGTCGTGCGCATGCGACTGCGCGACGCGCGCCGTCATCCGGTCGAGCAGTTGCCGCGCGGCGTCGCTCGCGCGGGCCAGCGCCACGGCATCCGACAGCGGCGACAGCGCGGCGACGAAATCGACGACCAGGCCCGCAATATCGTCGAGCTGCGTGTCGTCGAAGCCGAGCAGATCGGCAACCGCGCAAACGGGCACCGTCATGCACCATGCGTTCAGCGCGCCGGCATCGCCCGGCGTCGGCAAGCGCCGCGCGGCAAGCTGCGTGACACGGTCACGCAACGCGACCGTGTCGATCGGCGCGAACGCCGTGCGCAGCGCCTGCTTCGGCACGTCGTGCCGCAGCGCGCCGTCGTTCATGCGCACCAGCTCGCCGAACAACGCGCCGGCCGTCGTGCCGCGCAACGCGGGCGGCACGGGTGCGTCCAGCGGGCGAACCCGGCAGGCCGGATGGCCGAGCACGGCCGTCACGGCGGCCGCGCGGCTCGCGACCCACAGGCCGAGCGTGGCGTCGAACGCGAGCGGCGGCCCGTCGACGAGCGCCGCATAGTAGGGATAGGGATCGCGGTGCGTGACCGCTGCGATGGGATCGGTCGGGTTCATGCAGACAGTATCGGTGCAGCGCACCGCCGCATGTTTCGGGCTGACGTGAAATGTCGCGGTGCGTGCGTTGCGCGTGGTTGCATCGCGACGACAGGTGATTGTCAGGCAGCCGAGCGGTAACGATGCGACTGCATGCGCATGCGTACGCGTCCGGCCGAAATCGCGCGCGGCTCGGGCACCACCGTGTCGTGAGGGAACATTTCCTGCCGGAATTCGCCGTTTTCGTCGAACCATTGGCAGATCAGCCAGTCGCCGTCGTCGAATACGACCGGCCCGGCATAAGTGACGGTCATGCGCGGCCCGCCCGTCTTCAGCGTCACGACATCGCCGACGCGAAACCTGACGCGTTGATTTTCTCGGTTCGTCATCGCTCTCTCAGCATTCTTATATATCGATATTCCCGGTGGTTTACCACCCGTTCATTCGAACGTGCCGCAGATTATCAATCAAAAAACCGGCCGGCAACTCCCGCGTTCAAAAACATACTGACCGGGGAAATGCAACAATGTGCGCCATCGACGCGCACGGCGAGCGCCCGATCGCCCAATCCGGCGCGTTTTGCGCGCCGGCGAAGGTCGAATGGGCGGAATGCGGAGAATAGACGATGTATTTTGCGTCGTCACCGACGTTTAATTCGGACACGAAATCGGTTGATTATTGTCAATCAACATTTCGGCTGGGAACGATCCCACCATTTATTTATGCTCATTCTCCGAACAAAACCGACGAATTATCCGGCGACGCAAACCAGCGGTTGATATCCCGCCCGGGCACGGCAGCTTGCGTAAATGTAAACGTGCCCTCCTGCGCCATCTCCTTCGCCGCGCGCAGAAAGGCGCCGAGCGCGGCCCGCGCCAGCGCGCCGCCGACGCTCACGCGCTTCACGCCGAGCGCCGCCAGCGCGTCGAGGCTCAGCAATCCGCCCTGCAGCCCCATCACGACGTTCACGGGCGCGCCGACTGCCTGCGTCACCGCCGCGATGTCGTCCGCATCGGTGATGCCCGGCGCGTACAGCACGTCGGCACCCGCGTCGCGATAGGCGACGAGCCGCGCGATCGTGTCGGCGAGGTCGTGGCGGCCATGCAGGTAGTTTTCGCAGCGCGCGGTCAGCGTGAACGGGAACGGCAGCGCGCGTGCCGCAGCGACGGCCGCCGCGATGCGCTCGATCGCCGCTTCGCGCGCGTAGATCGGCGCGTCGGCGCGGCCCGTCGCGTCCTCGATCGAGCCGCCGACCGCGCCGGCCTCGGCCGCGAGCCGGATCGTTTCGGCCACCGTGTCGGGTGCGTCGCCGAAGCCGTTCTCCAGATCGGCGCTGACGGGCAGGCCGCCCGCGGCGACGATCTCGCTAATGTGATCGAGCATCGCGTCGCGGTCGATCGCATTGTCGGGCTGCCCTTTCGAAAACGCGTAGCCGGCACTCGTGGTCGCGAGCGCCTCGAAGCCGGCCATCGCGAGCAGACGCGCGGTGCCGGCGTCCCACGGGTTCGGGATGATGAAGGCGCCGGGACGCGCATGCAGGGCGCGGAAAGCTTCGGCTTGGCGGGCTTGCAGGTCGGAACGGGGCATCGCGGACTCCGGAAGGAAAGTGACGACTGAGCTTACGCCGGTCGTGCACGCGACGTTTCAGCATTCGCCGAAATGTCGTCGTGCGACGGGAAAAACCGGCTCGCCGGCGGTACGCCAGCAGCCGGCAACGCGCGGGCCGGCGCCGCCCCCTACCCGGCGCCGGCCCACGGTCGTTCAGATCGATGCGGTTGGCCCGCCGTCGATGCCGAGCAACACGTCGGTGACGGCCTCGGAGAAGCGCATCGCGCGACCGTCGATCAGCACGCCGTCCGGATTCGACGGGTCCCGCGCGGCTTGCGGCACGCCGTGCGCGAGCAGCACCCGCGCGCAAGCCTCCCAGTCGGACGCGCCGACATGCTCCGGTTCGTTGACGGATGCCCAGGACAACGTGCCGAGCGCATCGCTCCCGAACCCGTGCATGTCGCGCCAGCTCGCACCGTGCGCGAGCAGGAACGCCAGCAAGTCCGCGTCGCCACGGAACACCGCGTGATTCAGCGCGCTCGCATCCCAGTCGCCGCCCCGCGCGGCGATCGGCCACCCCAGTTCGACCATGACCTTCACCGCATCGCCCGAACCCCACGCGGCGGCGTCCGGCAGTAACCGCAGCTGCTCGCCGGACAGCGCGCCGGGCAGTTCGGGATGGCGCGCCTGGATGCGCCGCGCGTCGTCGGCGTCGGCGCGCGCGCAGGCCGCCACGAACGCGTCCACCGCGTCGAGCGGCTCTTCCGCGCCGGCCGCGCGCAACAATGCCGCGACGTCGGACAGCCCGGCCTGCATCGCCAGCCGGTACGCACTAACGCCTGTCGGGGTCCGCGCGCCGGGATCGGCGCCGGCCGCCAGCAGCGCGGCGACGTGGCGCGCCGAGCAGCGCACGCCGATCGCCCGCAACAGCGGCGCGCCCCAAGTCTGCGCCAACCCCTCGCCGGGCGGCTCGTTCGGGTCGCCGCCATGCGCGAGCAGCAGTTCGAGCGCATCCGCGTCGCGCATGTCGAACGCGCGCCGCAACGCATTCGTCCCGCCCACCCGCGCGCCGTGTTCGAGCAGCACGCGCGTACAAGCCGGATTCTCCACCGAGTGATACAGCGATTCGCCGTCGTTCGGGTTGGCACCGGCTTCCAGCAGCATGGCGGTGAGAACCGGATCGCGATTGACGCCTGCCGCGCCGTACAGGGCCGACAGCGGCTCCGCTTCGTCGGGCTCGGCGAGCGAAGCCGGCGGAAAGCGGTTGCCGATCCGCTGGTTCGGATCGGCGCCGGCATCGAGCAGAAGACGCGCGCAAGCACGCAGCCGGGCGGCAAACTCCGGAAGCTGCCCGAGCCGCGAATGGGTGACGGCGACCAGCGGCGGCAGCTTCAGCACGCCGCCGGCGCGCGCGATCCAGCCGGAATCGGCGGCCAGCGCCGCCTTCACGGCATCGAGATCGCCGGCCGCGCAGGCGACGGTCGGATCGCCCGCAACGAGATCGGGATGGTCGAGCAGCAATTGCGCGGCGACGCGCGGCCGGGGTGCGTCGTAGCCGCCGGTCACGTCGCCGCCGTAGGCCAGGTCGAGCCAGCGCCGGGTCAGCTCCGACCGCTGTTGCCCCGCCAGCGCATGCGTTTCGACGAACGCGCCGAGATCGGCCCATGACGCAAAACCGTACTCGCGCGCGACGCAGGATTGCGCGTCGTGCAGCCGGAGCCCGAGCGCGAGCGCTTCGTCGTGCGTGCGGTTCGCGGCAGCGGGGAGAAACCGGACAAAGCGCGCGACGGCCTCGGCGTCGCCCTGCCGGTACAGGCGCAACAATGCCTTGGCCTGCTTTTTCAGATGATCGGGATTGGCCTTGGGAGGCAACTTTTTCATGCGAATCCTCGTGCAGTGAATGGCCGAAGGTCCGCAATACCGCCAGCACAAAGGACAGGGGGAAAGCTGAATTTGCTGCGACAGGTGGGTTCAACCCTTTCCGCGGACCCGGAAGCGACCTGCATCGCTGACCGGTATCCTAGGCGACGGCCGGCGACGTCGTCAACCGCGCCGCGCCATGCGGCCGCGATGCTCAGCCCGCGAGCGTCTTCGTCAGGAAAATGCGCGTATGCCCGACCGGATAATCCGGCAACTCGCCGAAGCGGACATAGCCGCGTTTCTCGTAGAACGGCCGCGCCTGGAAGTCGAACGTGTCGAGCCACGCGCTGTGGCAGCCGCGCGCGACGGCTTCCGCCTCGGCCAGATCCATGATGCGCGTGCCCGCGCCCTGGCCGCGCGCGGCCTCGGGCACCACGAGCAGGTCGACATGCAGCCAACCGTATGCCGTGCTGCCCCACAAGCCACCGACCACCGCGCCGTCGCCATCGGTCACGACCACGGCCAGCGGACGGGCGTCGTTCGGGCCCGCCTGGCTTTCGTTGAACCGGATGAGCGGCGCGACGATCTGCTTGCGAACGTCCGCGTCGCCCGCGTCCGTCACCTCGTATGTGAACGTCATCGGTTGAATCCGCTTGAATCGACAATAGGGAAGCGTTGAAGCCGGTCGATCGGCGTCAAACGACGTAAGCGCCCTTCGCGTGCAGTTCGGCTTCCGTGCGCTCGAGCGCGGCGATCGCATCGCTGCCTTCGAGCGCCAGCAACTGCGCGACCAGCGCTTCGGCCATCGCGTGCGCGGCCACCAGCGACGGGAAAAACGACGGGCTGTCGTGCGTGAAGATCAGTTGCGCATCCGCGTGCAGTGCAATCGGCGACACCGCGCTGTCGGTGATCGCGACGATCCGGCTGCCCTGCGCCTTCGCGGCCTGCGCGACGCGGGTCGCTTCCGCCGAATACGGCGCGAAGCTGACGACGACGGTCACGCTCTGCTTCGCGATCGTCCGCAGTTCCATTTCGAGCGAGCCGGCCACGCCGTTGAGCAGCGACACGGTCGGACGGAACAGCCGGTAGCCGTACACGAAGCCGAACGCGACCGGATAGCACGAGCGAAACCCCGCGACGTGCACGTGCGACGCCTTGCGGATCAGTTTCGCGGCATCGGCGAGCGCGTGCTCGTTCTGCGCGGCAGTGGCCGACAGGTTGTGTTGTTGCGCGGCGAGCAGATCGTGCGCGAGCGACGCCTTCGCGTCGGGCCGCACGAGCGAGCGCGCCCGCTGCGTAAGCGGCTCGGGGCGCGTGCGCACACGCGCGACGCACAGGTCGCGCAACTCGTTCCAGCCGGGGAAGCCGAATTGCTGCGCGAGCCGCACGAGCGACGCGGGCTGCACCTGCGCGCGCTGGGCGACCTTGCGCATCGACGAGGTGGCGACTTCGTCGGGATGATCGAGGAGGAAGGCAGCGCCCGCCTGGAATTGCGGGCTCAGCTCGGAAAATTGCGCCCGGATCCGGGACGCGAGTTCGTCGAAATTGGCGGCCATCTTGGTGGGAACGGGAACCGGTCGTCCATGGTATCACCGGCCCCGCGCGCACCGGTCAGCGCAGCACTTCCACGTGATCGGCGTCGACCTTCACGCTGCCCGACCATTTGCGCTCGAATTCGCCGGTCACTTTCACTTCACTCTTGTCGCTGACGGGCTGGCCGGCCGTCCACAGCTTGTGGTCGATCTCGACGCGGATCGTGCCGGTCGCATCGGCGAATTCGTAATCCTCGCCGCCGACATGCTTGACGATGCGGCCCTGCAACTGCACATGCTGGTCGTCCTTGCCGTTCGCGAGCAGTTCCTTCACTGTCGTCGTGGTCAGCGTGGACGGCCCCGTGTATTGCGCGTAGACGGCGGCGGGCAGCGTGGCGAGTGCAACCGTCAGGATTCTGGCCAGGTGTTTCATGATCGTGGTCCTCTTCTTCGATGTGACGCCGCGCCCCGTTGGACGCGACGGCGCCAGATTACGGACCGTAAGATTAAGCAAACCTGAAGGCCGCTCGGGAGCGACGCGGTGCCGCATCGGACGCCTGCGCAAGCCCGCCGCGCGCCGCCCGCATTTAAGGTCCGCCTAAGACACGGGCGCTTATCATGGGAACCCCGGGTGCCACGGCGCCCCGTTGAAGAGACACCAATTCATGCGCGTATTGCTCGTCGAGGACGATCCGCTGATCGGCAGCGGGCTCGAACAGGGCCTCAAACAGGAAGGCTTCGCGGTCGACTGGGTGAAGGACGGCGACGCCGCGTCCCTCGCGCTGCGCGCGACCGGCTACGGCCTGCTGCTGCTCGATCTCGGGCTGCCGAACCGCGACGGCCTGTCGGTGCTCGCCGCGCTGCGCCGCCGCGACGAGAACCTCCCCGCGATCATCATCACCGCGCGCGACGGCGTGCCCGACCGCATCGCGGGCCTCGACAGCGGCGCGGACGACTATCTCGTCAAGCCGTTCGAGCTCGACGAGCTGCTCGCCCGCATCCGCGCCGTGAACCGCCGCCATGCGGGCCGCGCGCAGACGACGCTCGTGATCGGCCCGCTGCGGCTCGACCCGGTCAAGCACCTCGTCTGGCTCAACGACGACGAAGTGCCGCTGTCGCCGAAGGAGTTCGTGCTGCTGCACGAGCTGATGCGCGATCCGGGCGCGGTGATTTCGCGCGAGCAGTTCGAGGAGCGGCTATACAGCTGGGGCGAGGAAATCGAGAGCAACGCCGTGCAGGTGCATATCCACAATCTGCGCAAGAAACTCGGCCACGACATGATCCGCACGGTGCGCGGTGTCGGCTACCGGATCGGTGACGGCGCATGACGCGCATGACACGCATGCAACAGGCGATCGCGCGCTGGCGCAACGCGTCGCTGCGGCGGCGCCTGCTGACGTGGCTGATGCCGGCCGCGTGCGTGATCGGCCTCGTCGCGAGTGCGGGCACCTACTGGGGCGCGCTGCGCGAGCTGGACGACCTGCTCGACGACCAGATGCGCAGCATGTCGAAGCAGATCGTCGTCGGCCCGAACGGCGAGCTGTCGTTCAGCAACCACGCCAACGGCAAGCACGGCTTCGAGGCGAGCGACCCCGACGCGGTGCTGCTGCAAGTCTGGCGCAACGGCACGCTCGTGTATTCGACCGACCGCGATTCGAATCTGCCGCCGCCCGAGCAGAAAGGCATCGCGAGCGTCGACGTCGACGGCCAGCCGTGGCGCACCTATGTCACCGAGCGCGGCGGCACGACGATCCGGCTCGCGCAGGCCCGCCATGCCCGATGGGAAGCGATCGCGGGCATCGCAGTGCACCTGCTGTGGCCGGTGTTTTCGATGCTGCCGCTGCTCGCAATCGGCCTGTGGTTCGGCATCGGCGCGGGGCTGCGGCCGCTGCGCTCGATTGCATCCGGCCTCAAGCGCAGGAATGCGAACAATCTGGAACCGGTCGACGTCGGCTCGATGCCGAACGAAGTCCGTCCGCTCGCCGAAGCGATCAACGACTTGCTCGCGCGCCTCGACCGCTCGTTCACGCTGCAGCGGCACTTCATCGCCGATGCCGCGCACGAATTGCGCACGCCGATCATGGGGCTGTCGATCCAGTCGCAGTTGCTGCGGCGCGCGTCGACCGCCGAGGAACGCGAGCACATCCTCGCGCAGATCCATGCAGGCACGACGCGCCTCGGCCACCTCGCCGAGCAGTTGCTGACGCTCGCGCGCCTCGAGCCCGATGCGCAGGCGGCCGCGTCCGCGTCGGCGCCCGTCGATCTCACCGCGCTGTGCCGGTCGGTGGTGTCGGATCGCACGCGCGTCGCCGACGCGCACCGGATCGATCTCGGCGCGATCGTGTCGACGCCCGTGATGACGTCGGGCAATGCGGACACGTTGCGCGTGCTGCTGAACAACCTCGTCGACAACGCGATCCGCTATGCGGGCGACGGCGCGCGTGTCGATGTGTCCGCACGCATCGACGGCACGACGCCCGTGCTCGAAGTCGCCGACGACGGCCCCGGGATCCCTGAAGCCGAGCGCACCGACGTGTGGGAACGCTTCTATCGCGGCGAAGGCGCGCAGGCCGTCACGTCGTCGGGCAGCGGGCTCGGGCTGTCGATCGTCAAGCGGATCGCCGAACAGCATCGCGCGACGGTCGCGCTCGGCACCACGCCCGGCGGACGCGGGCTGACCGTCACGGTGCGCTTTCCGCTGCCGGCCTGACGCGCGCGACGCACGACGCGCGGTTTTCCACAGATTGTGTTGGCAAGCTTGTGGACAACCTGCCGTTAACGGCACCAAGCCATTGATCGGAAAGGGTTTGCCAGTCGTGCGCGGCAAATGCGCCAGCCCGGATCGGCTACGCACGCGGTTCAGTTGTCGTCGACGATCCGCTCGATCCGCAGGCCGGTCGAGGTTTCGAGAATGCTGGCGTGCTGCTCGACGCGGCAATACAGACGCCCCTTCGGATAGTCGTCCGGCCTGGGGCGCGTGCGATCCTCGACATGAACGACGACGGTGCCGCCGCTCGGATACGCACCGACTTGTTCGCCCATGTAATAGAGCTGGCCGTTCAACTGGTAATAGCCGTGCCCCAGATACCAGAACGAGTCCTTCTCCGTCGCAATCGGCTGGTGCCCGAGGTAGATCGCGTTGCCCTTCCTGACGATCGGGTAGAACAGCAAGCCGATTTGCGGTTCGATGACGGTGTAGTGATGGGCACGGATATCGTCGAGCACCTTGTCGCGAAGTTCGTCGCTCAGGTAGGTGCTCCGGCCGAAATACTCGGTGTGATGGTACGCAGGCTGACAGGCATGCGCGCTCGTGCCGCACGCCGCCGCGATCAACGGTACGGCGATCGCTTTCCAGATCGTTCTCACTAATTTCTCTCCCGGTTCTTTATTGTCGGCCCGCCATCCGGCGCGGCAAATGTTACCGGTGCCGGATCGCGTCGCCAGTTTACCGGCCCGCTTTCGTTCAGGGATGTCCATTCGTCTAATTGACAACCAGTTGTCCAATGCGTAAAGTAGTTGTCAATTCATTCCGTATATCGAACATGACGAAATCCGCGAAGTTAACCGCCGTCGCGCTGTCCGTATTCCGCTTGAACGGCCTGCTGATCGAATGGGGCAACACCTTTGCGGGGCCGCACGGCCTGACCAGTGCGCGCTGGCAGGTGCTGGGCGCCATCTCGCTGGCGCCGGACGCCCCGAACATTCCGCAGATCGCCGACGCGATGGGCATCACGCGGCAGGCCGTGCTGAAACAGGTCAACGTGCTGACCGACGAAGGGCTGGTGCAGTCGCTGCCCAACCCGGCGCACAAGCGCTCGCCCCTGTACGCGCTGACGCCTCGCGGCGAGGCGGCCTACCAGGCCGTGGTCGAACAGTGGCAACAGCATGTCCGCGACATCGCCGGCGACTTCAGTTCGACTGACCTGGATGCGGCGATCCGCGTGCTGTCGGCGATGTCCCGCGCGCATGGTGCCGATGCACCGGCGTGAGCGCGCAATCGCCCCCTCCCCCTTACCCGAAGGAGTTCCCATGCCTCATTTCAAGCCGATGGATCCGGCCTTTCCGATCCAGCAACAGATCGCCATCGACGCGGAGCCGGTCGTCCTCGTCAACGTGTTCACGTTGGCCGCCGCCGACGAAGCGGACTTTCTCGCCGTGTGGAAGGACGACGCCGAATTCATGAAGCGGCAGCCGGGATTCATCTCGACCCAGTTGCATCGCGCGCTAGGCGACAGTCCGACTTACCTGAACTACGCGATCTGGGAATCGACCGACGCGTTTCGCGCGGCCTTCACGCATCCGGAGTTCGTCGCCAAGCTGTCGGCCTATCCGTCGTCCGCCGTCGCGAGCCCGCACCTGTTCCAGAAGGTCGGCGTGGCCGGTATCTGCACGGCGTGAGGGCGTGCGTGAATCGGGGCAACGCGTGGCATTCGCGGGTGGGTTGCGCTGCGCTCGCGCACCCCGACTTCTCCACAGAAAATGTTGGCAAGCTTGTGGATATCCTGCGCACCGCAACGCTAAGCCCTTGATCCGATGGACTTTGGCACGCGTGATGCAGACGAGGCCCCGGTGATGGCCAGCACCTGCACCGCATCGCCGCACTTCGCATCACGACGCCACGACGATGCGCGCCGCAGCCGGTTCAAACGTGCCCGCCATGCGCAGCGCCACTTACCCACAGATTTTGTTGGCAAGCTTGTGGATATCCTGCGCAAGCCTGCGCTAACTCGTTGATCGGGCTACGGTTCATGCGCGGCGTCACGGTTGCGGCAACGTGCTGCCCGAGCGTGCGCGCCGGCGGACGATCCCGCGCAACAGCAGCGCATCACCGCCGCCTTGACGCTCGCGCCTGCCACGCGTCAAGATCACGCGAGCCGCACGCAGGCGCGCATCGCCGGCTTCGCGTGACGGCTCAACGGCCCGGCCGTTCCGCCGGCGCCGCACCACGACACCTCACTCCGAGGAAGACCATGGAACACTTCACTGCGTGGCAGCTGGTCGTCTCAATCGTGCTGGTCGCCGTCGTCATCTATCCGTACGTCCGCATCGTCCGGCGCACCGGGCATTCGGGCTGGTGGATCCTGACGATGTTCGTCCCGGTCCTGAACTTCATCATGTTGTGGGTGTTCGCGTTCGCGCGCTGGCCGACCGTCGACGATCGGCAGCCCTGATCGTCGTTACCGCGACCGCCAGGCTTGTCCACAGATTTTGTTGGCAAGCATGTGGATAGCCTGCGCATACCGCGACCAAGCGCTTGATCCGAAAGACTTTGTCCGCGCCGCTTCAAATGCGGCACGCGGCCGGGAAAGTGCCGCTCACACGCCCATTCAGCATGTGGCGTGGTGCGTTCCGCGCGTGCGAACCGGCTTGTCCACAGATTGTGTTGGCAAGCATGTGGATAGCCTGCGCATACCGAGGCCAAGCGCTTGATCCGAAAGACTTTGTCCGCGCCGCCTCAAACGCGGCACGGCGGCCCGCACCACGCCGGATGCGGCCGCGCGCGAGCTTGTCCACAATTTTTGTTGGCAAGCATGTGGATATCCTGAGCATGCGTGACCTAAGTCGTTGATCGCACAACGTTTGATCGCGCCGGTCACGGCTGCGGCACGGCCTGCATGCGGGTTGCCTCACGCACGCCGCGCCGTCCCGCCTCAACCCAATGCCTGGACCACGATGCGCGCGACCGACGCGATCACGTCTTCCTTCGCGCGTGCATCGGCGCTCGCCTGCGTGTAGTACACGATCAGCGCGATCGGCGCACGCGACGGCGACCACACGACACCGGCGTCGTTGGTCGTCCCGTAATCGCCGGTGCCCGTCTTGTCGGCGACCGTCCACCCGGCCGGCACGCCGGCACGAATCCGCTTGTCGCCGACCTTGTTGCCGCGCATCCACGCGACGAGCTGCGCGCGCTGCGCGGCCGGCAGCGCACCGCCGAGCATCAGTGCGTTCAGGCTCGCGGCCATCGCGGCCGGCGTCGTCGTATCGCGCGGGTCGCCCGGCACCGCGTCATTCAATTCGGTCTCCCATCGATCGAGCCTGAACGTGTCGTCGCCGATCGAGCGCGCGTAGGCCGTCACCGCCGACGGGCCGCCGAGCAGCTTGATCAGCAGGTTCGCGGCCGAGTTGTCGCTGTACTGGATCGCGGCCTCGCACAGCGCGGCAACCGTCATGCCGTCGTCGACATGCTTCCCCGACACCGGCGAATAGTTGACGAGGTCGGCCTTGGTATACGTCACGCGCTGTTGCAGCAACGCCGGTCGATCGACGCTCTGCGCCAGCACCGCCGCGCTCAGCATCGCCTTGAACGTGCTGCAGAACGGGAAGCGCTCGTTCTGGCGATGCTCCACGCGCCGGCCGCTCGCGATGTCGATCGCGCACACGCCGAGGCGGCCGCCCGCGCTGCGTTCGAGCACCGCGAGCGCATCGAACGTCTCCGCGTCGCGCGAGGCCGCCGTAGCCGCTGCCACCGCGGCGGCGGCGTCGCTCGACGGGTCCGGTGCAGCAGTCTGCCGCGACGCGCACGCGGCGACGGTCAACGCGAGCGGCGCCGTCGCAGCGGCCAGCAACAGGGTTCGACGTTTCGATGAGTAGGTCATGTCGGTTGTCTCGTGGTGGAATGTGAGCGAAATGGTGTTGAACGCGCCCGGCCGGCGAGACAGCACTATCGGGACTTTACGGTTGCCTGACAAGCAACGATAATTGAGCGCTGACAAAAGAATTTCTTATGACTAAGCTCCGTCCTCATCTTCCGCTCAATGCGCTGCGCGCGTTCGAATCGTCGGCGCGTCACCTGAACTTCACGCGCGCCGGCCTCGAGCTGAGCGTGACCCAGGCCGCGGTCAGCCAGCAGGTGCGCTCGCTCGAGGAGCGGCTCGGCTGCACGCTGTTCACGCGGCTGCCGCGCGGCCTCGGGCTCACCGACGAGGGGCGCGCGCTGCTGCCCGTGCTGAGCGACGCGTTCAGCCGCATCGAGACGGTGCTCAAGCAGTTCGACGGCGGGCGCTTCCACGAGGTGCTGACGCTCGGCGTCGTCGGCACCTTTGCCATAGGCTGGCTAATGCCGCGCTTGAAGCAGTTCGGCGATACACACCCGTTCGTCGAGCTGCGGATGCGGACCAACAACAACGTCGTCGACCTCGCCGCCGAGGGCCTCGACTTCGCGATCCGCTTCGGGGAAGGCAACTGGCCGACCACGCGCAACGAGCGCCTGCTCGACGCCCCACTCACCGCGCTGTGCGCGCCGGACATCGCGCGGCGCCTCTCGCAGCCAGCCGATCTCGCGAACGAAACGCTGCTGCGCTCGTACCGCATCGACGAATGGCACGGCTGGTTCGATGCCGCGCAGCTTGCGCCGTGGGCGGTCAACGGGCCCGTATTCGATTCGTCGCGGTTGATGGTCGAGGCTGCGATGCAGGGCGCGGGCGTCGCGCTCGCGCCGGCGTGCATGTTCGCGCGCGAACTGCAGCTCGGCCTGCTCGCGCGGCCGCTCGACATCGACGTGCGTGCCGGCGGCTACTGGCTCACCTCGCTGAAGTCGAAGCCGCTCACGCCGGCAATGACGCTCTTTCGCGACTGGATCGTGGCCGAAGCGGCCGCGACGGCGCCGGCCGAATGACCCGGCCCGGTTTGTCCACAGAAAGTGTTGGCAAGGATGTGGATATCCTGGGTACCCGGGACCTAAGCCCTTGATCGCGCACGAATTAGCGTGCGGACACAGACATCGGGCAGCCTTGTATTCACGGGCTTCGCGAGCCGGCCTCAGGCGGCCCGATCCTCAACTGTCGCGACGCAATCGATTGCGAGTTGTCCACAGAATATGTTGGCAAGCCTGTGGATATCCTTCCGATGCGGCGCGTAACACCCTGATACAAAAGGGGATTCAATACATGGACCTTGCAAGGTCAACCCTGTGGCACCGCCGGCGCTTTCGTCCGGCCCGCGCCACCCCCGGCTCGGGGCCGGACGGTTCTCCACAGATTGTGTTGGCAAGCTTGTGGATATCCTGCGCACCGGCCACCTAACTCATTGAGCGCACGGGGTTTTGTGCTTCATCTACAGAATCGGGCAGCCCCGGCGCAGCCCGTGCGGCACGCGCCGGAGCCATCCAGCCATCAATGCCGGTCGAGCCCGCCGCGCAATTCGCTCGCCTTGTCGCGCAGCGCCTCGTAACCCGAGCGCGCATGCTCGGGCAGGTCGGGATCGCCGATCAGCGCGCCGAGCGTTTCGATCAGGCTGAACAGGATGCCCTTCGCCGCGCCGACCGCGATGCTCTGCGATTCGATCGACTTGTGCAGGTGGTCGACCGCCGCTTCCAGATTCTCGAGCTTGTGCTCGCTGTCGTCGGGCCGGTTGTCGGTCGTCATCGTCTACCTCCGCCATCGTTCAAGGGTCATGTCACGATTCTATGCCGCTGCGCGCGAACGTGGCGCGACATCGCGCAACGTTCGCGCAGCGCCGCGCTACAGCACCGCGACCACCTTCACGCGGCCCGGCTGCTCCGCCGACGCGACAACCTGGCCGTCGACACGGCGGAACGTGAGCGACACGGTTTCGTCACCGACGCGCAACGCATCGATCCGCAGCCAGTCGACGCCTTCCGGCAGCGCCGGGCGCTCGACGCGCACCTCGTGGCGCGACGCGTCGATGCTCACGCCGAGGCAGGCCTGCAGCATCATGAACGGCGCGCCGGCCGCCCACGCCTGCGGCAGGCAAGCCACTGGATACGCGGTCGGCGGTTCGCCGCGCCGGCGCGGGAACCCGCAGAACAGCTCGGGCAGGCGCATCTCGAAGCTCACCGCCGCCTCGAACAGCGCGCGCAGCAGGTTCACCGCGGCGGTCTTGTCGCCGTAGCGCGCGAGCCCGCGCGCGATCAGCGCATTGTCGTGCGGCCACACCGAGCCGTTGTGATACGCCATCGGGTTGAAGCGCGGCTGGCCGGCCGCGAGCGTGCGGATGCCCCAGCCCGTCTGGAACAGCGTCGAGCCGAGCACACCGGCGACCGCCGCGCCGCGCTCGGCGTCGGGCAGCCCGAACGCGAGCAGGTGCCCCGCGTTCGATGCGAACACGCGGCACAGATCGCCATGACCGTCGAGCGCGATGCCGTAGAAATCGCCTTCCGGCATCCAGAACAGCGCATCGACCTGCTCGCGCAGCGTCTTCGCGCGTAGTGCATAGCGTGTCGCGTCGGCCGCGTGGCCGCGCCGGTGCGAACACATCGACATCGCATCGAGCGCCGCGCACGCATACGCCTGCACTTCGACGAGCGCGATCGGGCCGTCCGGGAAGCGGCCGTCCGCGTGGAACACCGAATCGTGGCTGTCCTTCCAGCCCTGGTTCGCGAGGCCGCGCTCCGACGTGCGCTGGTAATCGAGCAGTCCGTAAGGATTGCGGTCGCACTTGTCGATCACCCATTGCGCGGCACGCTCGAGCGCGGGCCACAGCTCGTCGATCAGCGCATCGTCGCCGGTGCGTTCGACATACGCGCCCGCGAGCACGATGAACAGCGGCGTCGTATCGACCCCGCCGTAATACAGCGCGAACGGCACCTCGCCCGTCGCGGCCATCTCGCTGCGGCGGAACTCGTGCATGATCTTGCCGGGCTCCGCATCGCGGAACGCGGAGGTCTCGCGCGCCTGGTGCTCGGCCAGGAAGCGCAGCACGCCGCGCGCGAGCGACGGCTGCAGCCACAGCATCTGCAAGGACGTGATCACCGCGTCGCGGCCGAACGGCGTCGAGAACCACGGAATGCCCGCATACGGGTACGGCCCCGTGTCGAGCTGCGTCGTGAGCAACCCGAGATCCGCGAGCGAGCGGTCGAGCCACGCGTCGAACAGCGGATTGCCGGTGTTCACGCGCGCCATCGATTCGCGCCGCGCACGCATCTCGCGGTGCACGCCGACGAGCGCGGTGCGCAGCGCGACACGGCCGCATCCCGGCCCTTGCGCGTGCACCGGGCCGAGCGTCGCATCGACGGTCAGGTAGATCGACACGCAGGCCTGCGCGGCGATCGTCAGCGTGTAGTCGGCACGATCGACCGACAGCGCGTCGGGTGCCGGCGAAAAATGCACGGTCACGTTGCGCTCGACGCTGTCGAGGCCGTCGTAGCGCATCCGCACCGCGCCCGCGTCGACGCGCGGCGCCACCACGGTGCCACGCTTCGGGCGCTGCGTGCCGCGCACTTCGAACATGTCCTTGAAATCGGCCGCGAACGACAGCGACAGCGGCACCTCGGCTTCGCTCGCGCCGTAGTTCGTCAGCGTCAGCGCTTCGTAAAGCACGTCGCCCGCGAGCACGCGCATCCGCTCGATGTGGATCACGCCCTCGGGCGTTTCGTGGCCCCCGAGCGGCGGCAGCGGGCGGTTCGTCAGGTGTGCGGTGAACGATGCGTTGTCGGCGCTCGTCGCGCCCGACAGCAGCGACGGCGCGCGGCCGCCGAAGGTCAGGCGCCACTTCGACAGCACGCGCATGTCGTCGACGAACAGGCCGTCGTCATGGCCGCCGATGTCGCCGAGCGCGTCGCTGACCACGAACGCATCGCCGGATTTCAGCACGTACTGGTTGTTGCGCGCCAGGGCCTGCGGATCGGCTTCGGGGGCGATGAATGCAGGGCCCGACGTCGGGGTCGGGGCAGCAGGCGCGACTTGCGGCGCCTGGGTCGTCGTGGCTTCAGCGTGATTCGGCATCGATGCTCCTGTGTCGGGTCGCAACGCGCGGCGCGTCGCGTGTTTGCCACAGGATAGGACAGAACGGGGGACGTGCGCAGCGAGGAAAAAGACGCGATGCCAGGCGACGTTGTCGTCGCCGCATGGCATCGCGCGGGCACGTCAGGCGCTGGTCAGAACTTCCACAGGATGTTGCCGAGAATCGCGTTGTCGCGCACGCCGCTGCCGTACTGGCCGCTGTACGTGAGGCCGAGCGTCAGGCGCTTCGTGATGTTCGCGTCGATGCCGGCCTCGAGCACGGCGCTGTCGCGAGCAATCGGCACGCCCGATACCTGGAACGACGTGCCGCCATTCGCGAACGTGAACGACGACGACGGACTCACGTTGCCGAACGCATGCCGCCAGCCGACCGTCCCGCGCGCGGTGAACGTGCCGCTCGCGATCGAGCCGAGCTGCGACGCCGCGCGCAAGCCGAGCGTCGAGAAGCCGACGTGGGTCGTCTCGCCGCCGGCGCGCAGCGCGGCCGCGCCACCGGTTTCCGTGTAGCCGTCGGTATGCAGGTTCACATACGCGAGGCCCGCGAACGGTTCGATCGCCACGGGCCCGACCGGCAGCGCGTAGCCGACTTCGCCGAACACCTGCGCCGAATTCGCGTCGTAGCCGGCCGAATCGTGATCGGAGAAGCCCGCGAAGCCCGGCGAACGGTCGCTGTTGATCCGGTACCACGTGTACGACGCGCCGCCGCGCACGCCGAGTGCGCCGTACTGCGCGCCGCCGTACAGCGACAGGTAGTAGCTGTTCACCGACGCCGACGAACTCTGGTCGTTGTCGAGCGAGCTGTGCGTGACACCCGCGGCCAGGCCTGCGCGCCACTTGTCGTTGAGCGCCATGTCGGCACCGGCGATGAAGCCCGTCATGCTGCGGTTGATCGTCGACGCGTTGCCGTCGCCGGTGAGCCGGCTGCGGCCGCCGAACGCCTGCCCCCAGACGACCGGCTGGTAAGGCGTGCCGCCGTAGCAGCCGTCGCGCGAGCCGATCCGGCGTTCCGGCGGCAGCGTCGGGTCGGCCGCGCCGGCCGTGTTGTCGCCGCACAAGGCGGCGCCGCCCGACGACAGCGCGGCGAGCGGGCCCGATCCGGGCGCGAGGCCCTGGCGGACGCGATCCGTCACCGCGTCGCGCACATAGCGGCTGTCGAGCAGCAGCATGCTCTTCAGGCTCGCCTGAATTTCACCGTCGAGCAGCCCGTATGCACGGCGTGCGGTCGCCACGTCGGTCGTCAGTACTGCGTCGTACAGCGGATTGCCGGCGCCGAGCCCGCCGAGCGCGGCGGCGACCGCACGCTGGTTCGGCGTCGTCGCGACGTCGGGCAGCGACGTGCCGTTCTGGACCAGTCGCAGGTACACGTGATTCGGGTCGTAGCTGAGCGTCGGCATCAGGAACGCGTAATTCGCATTCACCTGGCTGAACGCGCCCTGCACGCCCGACGCCGCGGTCACGATCGTGTAGGTCGTGCCCGGCTGGTAGGCGCTCTGGTTCGCGAGCACCTGCACGGCGCCGCCGTTCAGCGTCGCCGTGCCGCTTGCCGCAAGGCTGCCGCTTTGCTGCGGCGACGCCGCGACCTGGAACGTCGAGCCCGGCTGGAACGTGACGTTGCCGCCCACGTTCAGCGCCGCGCCTGGCTGCAACGCGGCCGCCGTCGCGCCGCCCTGCACCACGAGGCCGCCGATCGTGCCGGTGCCCGTGACCGTCGCGCCGTTCTGCACGGTCACGGTCGACTGGCCGAGCGACCCGTTGACGGCGAGCGTGCCCGCGCTGACCGTGGTCGGGCCGCTCAGCGTGCTGGTACCCGTCAACGTCAGTTGCCCGCTGCCGGCCTGCGTGAGCGAACCCGCACCGGACAGCACGCTTGCAAGCGTCACGTTGCCGGATTGATTGACGATCAGCGCGCCGTTGTCGACGACATTGCCGGCGATGCTGCCCGACGTGCCGCCGTTGCCGAGTTGCAGCGCGCCGCCGGCCGCGATCGTGGTGCCGCCCGTGTACGTGTTCGCGCCCGTCAGCGTCTGGATACCGGTGCCGGCGATCGTCACGCCGCCTGCACCGCCGATCGTCCCGCCGAACGTGCCGTTGCCGCTTCCGTTCAACGTCAGCGCATTGGCGCCGAGATTGACGGTCGCGCCGGCCGCGCCGTTCAACGTGCCGATCGTCTGCGCGCCTGTCGCCCCGCTCGCGTCGAGCGTCGCACCCGCGCCCGCGAGATTCACCGCGCCCGTCGATGCGAGGCTGCCGCCCGCGCCGAGCGCCAGCGTGCTGCCGCCGTTGATCGTCGTGCCGCCCGTGTAGGTGTTCGCGCCCGTCAGCGTCTGCGTGCCGGTGCCGGCGAACGTCACGCCGCCCGCGCCACCGATCGCGCCGCCGAACGTGCCGTTGCCGCTGCCGTTCAGCGTGAGCGCATTCGTGCCGAGCGTCACGTTCGTGCCGGTGCTGCCGCTCAGCGCACCAATCGTCTGTGCGCCCGTCGCGCCGCTCAGGTTGAGCGTCGCCCCCGTGCCGGCGAGATTCACCGCGCTGCCCGACGCGAGGCTGCCGCCCGCGCCGAGCGCCAGCGTGCTGCCGCCGTTGATGGTCGTGCCGCCCGTGTAGGTGTTCGCACCCGTCAGCGTCTGCGTGCCGGTGCCCGCGAACGTCACGCCGCCCGTCCCGCCGATCGCGCCGCCGAACGTGTTATTGCCGCTACCGTTCAACGTGAGCGCATTCGCGCCGAGCGTCACGTTCGTGCCGGTGCCACCGGACAGCGTGCCGATCGTCTGCGGGCCCGATGCGCCGCTCAGGTTGAACGTCGCGCCCGTGCCCGCCAGATTCACCGCGCTGCCCGATGCGAGGCTGCCGCCCGCGCCGAGCGCCAGCGTGCTGCCGCCGTTGATGGTCGTGCCGCCCGTGTACGTATTTGCGCCCTTCAACGTCTGCGTGCCGGTACCCGCGAACGTCACGCTACCGGTGCCGCCGATCACGCCGCTGAACGTGCCGTTGGTGCTGCCGTTCAACGTCAGCGCATTCGCCCCCAGGTTCACGTTCGTGCCGCCGATGCCGTTCAACGCGCCGATCGTCCGCGGACCCGATGCGCCGCTCAGGTTGAACGTCGCGCCGGCGCCCGCGAGATCCACTGCACCCGTTGCGGCCAGGCTGCCGCCCGCGCCGAGCGCCAGCGTGCTGCCGCCGTTGATGGTCGTGCCGCCCGTGTACGTGTTCGCACCCGTCAGCGTTTGCGTGCCGGTGCCCGCGAACGTCATGCCGCCCGTGCCACCAATCGCACCGCCGAACGTGTTGTTGCCGCTGCCGTTCAGCGTCAGCGTATTCGCGCCGAGCGTCACGTTCGTGCCGGCGCCGCCGGACAGCGTGCCGAGCGTCTGCGGTCCCGATGCGCCGCTCAGGTTGAACGTTGCGCCCGTGCCGGCAAGCGTCACCGCACTGCCCGACGCGAGACTACCGCCCGCACCGAGCGCCAGCGTGCTGCCGCCGTTGATCGTCGTGCCGCCCGTGTACGTGTTCGTGCCGGACAGCGTTTGCGTGCCCGTGCCGGCGACGGTCAGGCCGCCGGTGCCGCCGATCGTGCCGCTGAAATTGCCGCTGGCGGTCCCGCCCAGCGTCAGGCCGTTCGCGCCGAGGTTCACGGCGGAGCCGGCGACACCGCTCAGCGCGCCGATCGTCTGCGCGCCCGACGCGCCGCTCAGGTCGAAGGTCGCGCCCGCACCGGCCACGTTCACAGCGCCCGTCGCCGACAGGCGGCCGCCGGCACCGAGCGCCAGCGTGCCGGCGTTGATCGTCGTGCCGCCCGTGTAGCTGGCCGCGCTCGTCAGCGTCGTCGTCGCCGCGCCGTTCTTCACGAGGGCACCCGCGCCGGTAATGCCGCCGTTCAACGTGAGCGCGTTACTGCCGCCAAGTGTCAGCGTCGCGCCGGTGCCGAGATTGACTGCGTTGTTGACCGACAGGCTCGCGCTCGTGTCGAGCGTCGCCGCGCCGCCGACGTTCAGCGCGCCGCCTCCGAGCGCACCGCTGTTGCCGAGCACCAGGCCGCCGCTGTTCAGGTTCGTGCCGCCCGTATAGACGTTCACGCCCGTCAGCGTCTGCGTGCCGGTGCCGGCCAGCGTCAGGCTGCCCGCCCCGCCGATCACGCCGCTGAAGGTGCTGCTGGCGGTCCCGCCCAGCGTCAGCCCGTTGCCGCCCATGTTGACGATCGTCCCCGCGACACCCGACAGCGCACCGATCGTCTGGGCAGTGGTCGCCGTGCTCAGGTCGAGCGCCGCGCCCGCGTTGGCGAGGTTCACCGCGCCGGTCGCCGCCAGGCTGCCGCCCGCGCCCACCGCCAGCGTGCCCGCGTTGATCGTCGTGCCGCCCGTGTAGGTGTTCGCGCCATTCAGCGTCGTGGTCGCCGGGCCATTCTTCACGAGTCCGCCCGCGCCGGAAATGCCGCCACTCAACGCGAGCGCATTGCTGCCGCCCAGCGTCAGCGTCGAGCCGTTCGCCAGATTGACCGCGTTGGCGACCGACACACTCGTGTTGGTGTCGAGCGTCGCGGTGCCTGCGACGTTCACCGTGCCACTGCCGAGCGCGCCGTTGTTGCCGAGCACGACGCTGCTGCCGCTGTTCAGGTTCGTGCCGCCCGAGTAGGTGCTCGCGCCATTCAGCGTCTGCGTGCCGGTGCCCGCCAGCGTGACGCTGCCGGTGCCGCCGATCACGCCGCTGAAGGTGCCGCTGGCGGTCCCGCCCAGCGTCAGCCCGTTGCCGCCGAGGTTCACCGCCGAGCCGGCGACGCCCGACAGCGCGCCGATCGACTGCGCATGGGTCGCGGCGCTCACGTCGAGCGTCGCACCCGCGCCGGCCAGGTTCACCGCGCCGGTCGCCGCGAGGCTGCCGCCCCCGCTGATCGCCACCGTGCCCGCGTTGATCGTCGTGCCGCCCGTGTAGGTGTTCGCGCCCGTCAACGTCGTGGTCGCCGCACCGTCCTTCACGAGACCGCCCGCGCCGGTGATGCCGCCATTCAGCGTGAGGGCGTTGCTGCCGCCCAGTGTCAGCGTCGAACCGGTGGCGAGATTGACTGCATTGTTGACCGACAGGTTCGTATTCGTATCGAGCGTCGCCGCGCCGCCGACGGTCAGCGCGCCCGTGCCGAGCGCCGCGTCGTTGCCGAGCACGAGGCCGCCGGCATTCAGCGTCGTGCCGCCGGTGTAGTTGTTTGCCCCCGACAGCGTCACGGTCGCCGCGCCGTTCTTCACGAGACCGCCGCCGCCCGAGACCGTGCCGCTCAACCCGAGATTGGTGCTGCCGGCAAGCGTCAGCGTCGTGCCGGTGGCGATGTTGACGCCGTTCGCGAGCGACACGTTGGTGGTCGCATCGAGCGTCGCCGGACCGTTGACGTTCACCGCGCCGCCGCCGAGCGCCGTATTGCTGCCGACGACGAGGTTGCCGCCGTTCAGGTTCGTGCCGCCCGTGTAGGTATTCGTGCCGGACAGCGTCTGCGTGCCGGTGCCCGCGAGCGTCACGCCGCCCGTGCCGCCGATCGAGCCGGCGTACGTCGCATTGCCGCTGCCGTCCAGCGTCAGCGAATTGCCGCCGAGGTTCACGTTCGTGCCGGCCGAACCCGCCAGCGCGCCGATCGTCTGCGTGCCCGACGCGCCGCTCATGTCGAACGTCGCGCCCGCGCCGGTCAGGTTCACCGTGCCGGTCGCCGCGAGGCTGCCGCCCGCGCTCAGCGCGAGCGTGCCGCTGTTGATCGTCGTGTCGCCGGTGTAGGTGTTCGCGCCGCTCAGCGTCAGCGTCGCCGCGCCGTTCTTCACGAGGCCGCCGTTGCCGTTGATGCTGCCGGCCAGCCCGAGATTGTTGCTGCCGCCGACCGTCAGCGTCGTGCCCGTGGCGAGATTGACCGTGTTGTTGAGCGTCGTGTTCGTACTCGAATCGAGCGTGCCCGAGCCGTTGACGTTCAGTGCGCCGCTGCCAAGCGACGCGTTGTTGCCGACGACGATGCCGCCCGCGTTCAGGTTCGTGCCGCCCGTGTAGTTGTTCGCGCCGGACAGCGTCAGCGTGCCGCTGTCGATCTTCGTCAACGCGCCGCCGCCCGATACCGTGCCCGACAGCGTGAGCCCGGTCGCGCCCTGCACTGTCAGCCCGCCCGCGTTGAGCGTCACGTTGTTGCTGACATTGAGCCCGGCGGTACCTGCCTGCAGCGCACCGCCGTTGCCCGTGATGGTGCCGGTGCCGAGCGACGCGTTGTTGTTGATGATCGCGGTGCCGCCGCTCAGCGTCGCGTCCTGCGCGGTCGACGCACCGTTGATCGTCCAGCTGCCGCTCTGGACGTTCAGGTGATTGAAGTTGATGTAGTTGTTGGCCGCGATCGTGCCGTTCGCACCGGCCCCCTGCTGCAGATTGAGCGTGTTGTCGCCGCCCGCGCCGCCATCGACCGTGCCCGTCGCCGCGACGCCGAGCGTGACCGGGCCGACCGTGATGTTCAGCGCGCCCCCGGTGCCGCCCGCCGTGTTGACCGACGAGCCCGTCACCGCGGTGAACGAGTTCGTGCTGTTCGCGCCCATCGACACGCTGCCGTTGATCGTGCCCGAGTTGACGAACGAGTTGCCCGCCCCGGGCGTGCCGTTCGAACCGAGCGACACGCGGCCGGTGATCGTCCCGCTGTTCGTCATGTTGACCGTGGCGCCGCCGTATGCGGCGACCACGGGCGCATCCGCGCCGGCGAGGGTCGCGCCGACCAGCGCATTCGAGCCGATCGTGCCGGTGTTGTTGATCGTCGACGTGCCGCCGGTGCCGTTCTGGACCGACAGCGCCATGCCCGTCACGCCGCTGATCGCCACGCCGGTCGAGCCGTTCATCGTGCCGTTGTTGATGACGGTGGTGCCGGCACTCGCCGCCGAGTTGCCGATCACCGCGCCGCTCGACAGCACACCGAGCCCGGTGCCGAGCGCCGACGGGTCGATCGTGCCGTTATTGGTCAGCTGGGTATTGTTGCCCGTCAGCGACATTGCGGTGCCACCGACGCCGAGCAGCACGCCAACGCTCGCGCCGGCGTTGACGGTCGCGTGAATATTGTTCGCGCTGTTCGAATAGCTCGGCGCCAGCGGGTTGGCGACCCCGGAACAGGTCACCGTGGTGCCCGCCGTGCTGCAGGTCGCATAGGCGGGCACGATACCGGCGCCGGACAGCGCCAGGAAAATGCCCGTCGGCAACAGCAATTTCGGAAACGGCTCGCCGGCTTTTTTCGAACGCGCAAGATTCATGCTTTTCCTCGTTATTGGCTCGTTATTGGAATGGGCATTACCGTGAAACGAAACGATCCGCCGCAGAAAATCTGCGGACAAAAGCGTGCACCCCGGCTGTCGCGATGCGACGTCGGTTAATTCATGGACGAATCTTTATTTGGCCCTGAAAGGCAGGCGTGAAACTAGTCGAACGACATGTCGGTGGCCCCTGTATTTCTGCAGCGATTTTCTGGTTGATTTGATTACCGCCCGGCTTTTTGTCAGACAAGGCTAGTTCAAAAAAACAGGCTTTTCCAGTCGATCTTTTCCCTTTTGGATCAGGGTGCAGCGAGTGCGCATTTTTTACTTATCGGAGCGCTTCAGACAGGTAATTCCGTATGCCGTTTGTCAGCCATTTCGATATTTATGAAAATCGAACGGGATCGATATCTCCGTAAAAACACTGATATCAGTGCGATTATCCCCGTCGCCTATTGCAACGCAATATCTGTACCGCGGGAAAATATCGAAACGAGATAATCCGCACGCGATCATTCATCAGACAAAACCATATCTGACATTTACTCGATCCTTTCGATTTCCATCGCACATCGATCGAAAGCCCGCATCCCTTACGAAAACAGGCTCATCAGATAAAGCATCGGCCGGAACGAAACGGGCCGTGCATCGGGATTCACCCACAGCCGCACCGCGTACACGGCGTACGCCGGCACTTCACGCCAGCTCGAATAGACATCGCGCAACTGGAAACGGCGCGGATACGCGGCGGAGATGTCCGCCCGCGCGATACCGACGCGCTCGAACGCGAGGCGCGCCCGTGCGAGGTGGTAATACTGGCTGACGATCAGCACGCGCGACTGGCGGTGCGCCTGCAGGTACGCGAGGGTGTGCTGCGCAGTCGCGAGCGTGTTGTCGCCCTGGTCGTCGACGGTGATCCGGTCCGCCGGCACGCCACGCGCCACCAGATAGTCGCGCATCGCGGTCGCCTCGTTCAGCCCGGGGCCGTCGATCGCGCCGCTGACGAGGAACGCCGGGCACTGCCCCGTGCGGTAGCAGCGCACGCCCACGTCGAGCCTGGCCGCGAGCACGGGCTTCGGCGCGCCGGCCTCGTCGAGCGCGTTGCCGAAGATCACGGCGACGTCGGCCGGCTCGCTCGGCATCCGCATCCCGTACGCGACGAGCGCAACGGCCGCGGCGATCCAGAGGCAAGCGATGACGGCCAGCAGGCGGCCCATGCGGGCAAACAAGCCCCGTTTGGTGTGGTTTTTCAAGGTTTCGGTCTCTCAGGTCGTCGGGCGTAGCGGCTTGCCCGGCCCCGGACGGGCGCGTAACGCTAGCATGGTGCGCGTTCGGGTGTCCACGCGCCGACCGATGCCGACAGGCGGACGGCAAATCAACCGGAGAAACGTGCCCGGCGAAGCGGGGACGCAATAGGGAGATCGAAGGAATGTGAATGGCCGCGCCGCGATGCACGGCCCGGCACGACGCGGATCAGTCGATCGGGCACATCGTGAGCCGCCCCATCGCCTCGCCCGCGCCGCGCACCGCGCAGGTGGCCGGCTCATCGGCGATCCGGGCGACGAGCCCCGTCTCGTCGTACAGCAGGCGTTCGAAATCCGCGAGCAGCGCGCCGCCGCCCGTCAGCACCACGCCGCGATTCGCGATGTCGGTCACGAGCTCGGCCGGCGCGTTCTCCAGCACCGACTTCACCGCGCCGATCACCTGCTTGAGCGGCGCGACCAGCGCGTCCGCCACATCGTGGTTGGACAGCTCGATCGAGCGCGGCAGGCCGTCGCCGACACCCCGCCCGACCGCGCGCGTCGACCGGCGCGGCACCGCGGTGGTGGCCGAACCGATCGTCTGCTTCACGTGCTCGGCCGTCTGTTCGCCGAGCAGCACGCCATACAGGTTGCGCACATGGTTGACGATCGCCGCGTCGAACTGGTTGCCGCCCACGCGAATCGCTTCACGGTAGACGATGCCGCCGAGCGCGATCACCGCGACTTCGGTCGTCCCGCCACCGATATCGACGACCATCGAGCCGACCGGCTCGGTCACCGGCAGGCCCGCGCCGAGCCCGGCCGCCAGCGATTCCTCGATCAGTTCGACCTCCGATACACCCGCGGCGAACGCCGCCTCGCGGAGCGCGCGGCGCTCGACGGCCGTCGCATCGGACGGCACGCACAACGTGACCTCGACGCGGCGGCCGAAGCGCGAACGCGTGCGCGACATGTCGATGAAGCTGCGGATCATCTGCTCGGCCGCGTGCGCGTCGGCGATCACGCCGTGCCGCATCGGCCGCACGGCTTCGAGATGCCCCGGTTCGCGGCCGAGCAGCGCCTTCGCGAGCTCGCCGACGGCCTCGAGCGTCGGCCGCGCGTCGGTCGCACCGGCACCGGCCTTGCGGAAGCAGACGACCGACGGCTGGTTCAGCACCACACCGCGCTCGTGCGTATAAATCCGCGTACTCGCCGTTCCAGGGTCGATCGCAACGGGTTGCGCAAACAACTTTCCGAACAGCGGTGTCGACATATCAAACCTTTGTAATCGAACGGACCAGGGCAGCCGCGCCACGTTTTCGCGGCGCGTCCATGCCGCCCCATCACGAACTTAGCGGCAAATCGTTCCGATACTTTAGGCAATTCCCATGATTTTTTCGCGACTGAATTGTCAAAAATGCCGGTCCGGACGCATCCGGCTACGCAACGGCCTCTCGCATCACGCCTGTAAAACACGGTAATCTCTCGGTCTTGCCTGCTCCCGGCAGGCCTCAGACGCCCGATCACGCCAGGTATTTCCACCATGACAGCGACCGTTTCCTTCCGCTGGGCGCGGGTGCGCCCGCTTTGCACGACGCTCGTCGCCTTCTGGTGCTGCACGGTCGCCGCGCAACCGCTGCCGGCCGCCGAATCCACCGCCGCGGCCGCGGTCACCGCCGCCGCCCCGGTCGCTGCCGCCAGCGCGCCGGCTGCCGCGCCCGCCGCGTCCGCGCACACCTGCGAAGCCGACGGCGGCCCGGCCGGCCGCCCGTCGATCGGTCTCGTGCTGTCCGGCGGCGGCGCGCGCGGCTACGCACACCTCGGGGTCCTGAAGGTACTGGAGGACAACCGCATCCCGATCGACTGCATCGCGGGCACCAGCATGGGCGCCGTGGTCGGCGGCCTGTACGCGAGCGGCATGGCCGCCGGCGAGATGCAGAAGCGGCTGTCGGAGGTCAACCTCGCGGATATCGCGTTCGACGTGACGGAGCGCGCGGACCTGCCGCAAACCAGCCGGGAGGACGAGCGCCTGTACATCAACGGGCTGACGCTCGGCTTCGGCAAGAAAGGCGTGAAGGCGCCGGTCGGCCTCGTGCAGGGCAACCGGCTGCAGGCGCTGCTCGCGAGCTGGACGGCCGCCGTGCCGACCAACCAGCCGTTCGACCGCCTGCCGATTCCGTACCGCGCGGTCGCAACCGACCTGCAGACGGGCCAGATGGTCGTGCTCGACCACGGCTCGCTGCCGCTCGCGATCCGCGCGAGCATGGCGATGCCGGGCCTGTTCGCGCCGGCCGAGATCAACGGGCGCGCGCTCGTGGACGGCGGGCTCGTCAGCAACCTGCCCGTCGATACCGCGCGGCAGATGGGCGCGAACGTCGTGGTCGCGGTCGACATCGGCTCGCAATTGCGCCCGCTCGACGCGCTCGCGTCGCCCGCCGACGTGATGCAGCAGATGGTCGGCATCCTGATCCGCCAGAACGTGACCGCGCAGCGCAAGCAGCTCGACGCGCAGGACGTGCTGCTCACGCCGGACCTCGGCTCGCTCGCGTTCACCGATTTCCAGAACGCGAAGCAGGCGATCGCCGCCGGCGCGGCCGCCGCGACCGCGGCGCTGCCGAAGCTGAAGCGCTTCGCGCTCACGCCGGAACAGTACGCAGCCTACCGGTCCGCGCATGCGCAGCCGCTGCCGCCGCCGATCCGGATCACGCGTATCGACATCAAGACCACCGGCGGCGTGCCGAAGCAGGTCGTCAGCAACGCGCTGCACGTGAAACCCGGCGACACCTACGACCCGGATACCGTCAGCCAGGATCTGCTCGGGCTCACGACGGGCGGCAACTTCGAGAGCGTCACGCAGCAGATCGTGAGCCACGGCGACGAGAACGTGCTCGAGATCGACGCGCGCGAGAAATACTGGGGGCCGAACTTCCTGCTGTTCGGGCTCGGCATGTCGAGCAGTTCGACCGACGAGGGCGGCTTCCGCCTGCACGTCGGCTACCGGCGGCCATGGCTCACGGAATCGGGGCTCGAGTTCCGCGCGGACACGACGATCGGCAGCGACCTGCAATCGGCGCGCATCGAGTTCCGCCAGCCGCTGTCGATGGCTTACGGCGTCTATCTGTCGCCCTACGCGGAATACCAGCGCCGCTACGCGAACCTGTACGATGACAGCGGCGACGTGAAGATCACGCAGTACCTGATGCAGACCGCGCGCGCCGGGCTCGATTTCGGCCTGCCGATCGGGCGACTCGGCGACTTCCGGATCGGCCTCGGTTACGTGACCGGGCACGGCTCGCCGACCTACAACGTGCCGTTCGACAACGGCAACGGCCAGTCGCTGCTGTGGCCCAGCTTCACGTCGCAGGCGCTGACCGCGCGCGCGCGGCTCGTCATCGACCAGCTCGACGATCCGCTGTTCCCGCGCAAGGGCTATTTCACCGAGCTGCGCGTCGAACGCTCGCTGGTGTCGCGCAACGGGGGCTCGGCGTCGGATTTCGACGACAGCATCAATAACGCGCCCTACACCGAGATCTACGGCAAGGCGATGGTGGCGCAGCAGTTCGGCCGGCACAGCGTCAGCGCGACGATCGAAGGCGGCAAGAGCATCGGCGGCACCAACCTGATCAACGCATTCAACTTCACGCTCGGCGGCTTCCAGCATCTGTCCGCGTATGCGGCCGACCAGTTGAACGGCAACGAGCTCGCGTATGCGCAGGTGACCTACATGAACCAGTTGATGACGTTCAACGCATCGCCGGTCAAGGCGCTGTCGGTGGGCGCCAGCGCGGAAGTCGGCAACGTCTGGTCGAGCGGCCAGCAGGTCGGCGGCGGCGCGCTCAAGCAGAGCTATACGTTCTTCACGAGCCTGTCGACCGCGTTCGGGCCCGTCTACATCGGCGTGGCGCTCGCGCCCGGCGGCCGTCGCAACTTCTACCTGCAGCTCGGCCGCACGTACTGAGCATGCGCGGATGCCGCTTCGGCGGCATCCGCGCCTCCATCGCGCCGCGCGCCCGGGTCAGAACTCCGCGGCCATCTCGACCGCGCGGGCTTGCGCCCGTTCGATGCTGTCGCTTGCGCGTGCCCCCCACGTGTGTTCGACGGTCAGGCTCCTGACCTCGCTCACGCCAATGAACCTCAGCCAGAATTCGATGTAGTCGGCCTGATGCCGGAACCCGGGGTTGTCGGCGCCCGCGCCGGGTTCCCGGCTTTGCCCGCGAACATGGATCACCAGCGCGCGCGGGATCTCCAGCAGCGGCGCGTACGCGTTGCCGTCGAACGTAAACAGCATGTTCCGCTGGCTGACGAGATCGATCAGTTGCTTGAGCTTGTACGGATAGCCGAAATTCCACATCGGCACGCCGACGACGATCCGGTCCGCGTCCTGAAAGCGCTTCACGAGTGACTGGATACGCCGCCAGATCGATTGTTCCGCCTCATCCATCGGCGCGTTTGCAACGCCCTTGTACTTGGCGCCGATCGCGCCACTGTCGAAGTCCGGCAAGTCCTCCTCCCAGACATTCAGCGTATCGACGTCGATCGTTGCGCCCGTCTGCCGGTACGCATCGACAAAGGCACGGGCGACCGCGATCGAAGCCGACCTGGCGCCGCGGGGAGAAGACACGATGTTCAAAAGCCGCATGATGTGTGACCCGGACAGGAATGCATGAACAAGGGGCGGCCATCGTGACGGCCCCGGCTTCGCTGCTGCATCGCGAGCCGCCCGCCTCCGCTGTCATGGATCGGCCGGCCCATTTAGTTGCAATTGCAATCGTAATGCAAAGCGCGCACGCGCGCCAAACGAATCGTTACGCGATTGCCGTGCAGGAAGGTGTCGAAACGGGAAAGGTGCGGCGGGAAAGGCCGGCGACGCGCTCGAATCCGGCGCGTGCGGCTGTGGTGCTGCTTCTGTCGAGGCCGAGGCCCCGCGCGGCGCAGCGCTAGACCGGCCAGCTGATCTCGAAGCGCGCGCCGCCAAGCTCGACCGGATCGACGACCGCGATCCGGCCGTTGTGCGCATGGAGCACCTGCCGCGTGATCGACAGGCCGAGGCCATAGCCGCCGGTGCGGCGGTCGAGGCGCACGAATGCGTCGAAGATTCGCTCGCGCTCGCTCTCCGGCACGCCGGGACCATCGTCCTCGACGAAGATCCCGATGTTGCCGTGCACGAGCGAGATCCCGACGACGATCTGCGATTTCGCGTACTTGCTCGCGTTGCGCAACAGGTTGCGCATCGCATACGACATCAGCCGCCGGTCCATCTTCACGCGTAGATCCGATGCGATCGCGATGCGCGACTCGATCGCGCGCTCCGGATACAGCAGTTGCGCATCGCTGACCTGATGCTCGAACCACGCGACGGGGGCCGTCATCTCGAGGTTCGACTGCAGCGAGCTGTATTCGAGCCGCGCATACGTGAGGCTCATGTCGATCAGCTCTTCGAGCTCGGTCACGTCCTGCGCAATGCTCTCGAGCGCGCCCTGGTATTCGGCCGCGGAACCCGGTTCGCGCAGCATTTCGAGCGCGAAACGCACGCGTGCGAGCGGCGTGCGCAGCTCGTGCGAGATGCCGTTCGTCAGATCGCGCTGCGCGGCGATCAGCCGTTCCATGCGCATCGCGAGCGCGTTCAGCGTCCGCGCGAGCGGACCGATGATCACGCTGTGCGATTCGCGCGCGCGCGTGTTGAAGCGCCCGCCCGTGAAATCGATCGCGCGCTCGCGCACCATCACGAGATCCGACCACACGGGCCGCATCCACCGGTATGCCGCGAGCGCGGGCGCGGCGAACACGAATACGAGCACGATCCAGATGTCGCCGGGCAGCGAGTCGAACGCATGCCACACGATCTGCGGCGACAATTCGACGCACAGCGCGAGCGCCGGCACGAGCGCGGTCAGCAGCACGAGGCCAAGCAGATGCAGGTACGTGCGAACGTAAAGACGCGACCAGCTCGGGATGCGGTCGGCGCGCGTATCGGTCCACGCGCGACGGAAATGCAGCCAGCGCCATTTGACGTAGCGCAGCGTCGGCAGCGGCGGTGCATCGGGGTGCGAACGGGTTCG
Source organism: Burkholderia lata (assembly GCF_000012945.1). NCBI lineage: Bacteria > Pseudomonadati > Pseudomonadota > Betaproteobacteria > Burkholderiales > Burkholderiaceae > Burkholderia > Burkholderia lata. The sequence continues at coordinate 849,779 of NC_007511.1, read as the reverse complement.
TCGGATCATCTCGGCTCCCGGCCGGCGGATGGAAGGCCCGCGCGGAACGTGACGGCGTCGTACGAACGTCGCGTCATTCCCACGCGTGCTTGCTGAATTGATAGCCCTTGCTGCGGATCGTCTTGATCCGCTGCGGGTTGCTCGCGTCGTCGCGCAGCTTGCGGCGCAGCTTCGAGATGCGCCCGTCGATCGTGCGGTCCAGGCCGTCGAATTCGACGCCGCGCAACTGCAGCATCAGGTCGTCGCGGCTGACGACTTCGCCCGCGTGGCACACGAGCGCCCACAACAGGTCAAACTCGGCCGACGTCAGGTCGGGCGTGCTGCCGTCGGGCAGCACGACGGAGCGGTCGGTGCGGTCGATCGAGAACTTGCCGAACGCGTAGCGCTCCGGCTGCGGCGCGGTGCTCTCGACCGCGCGCGCGGGCGCGCGGCGCAGTTGGGCCTTGATCCGCGCGAGCAGGATGCGCGGCTCGACCGGCTTGTGCACGTAGTCGTCCGCGCCGAACTCGAGGCCGAGCAGTTCGTCGAACGGCTCGTCACGGGCCGTCACCATGATGATCACGCCGTCGTACTGCTTGCGTGCCTCGCGGCAGATTTCGAAGCCGTCCTTGCCCGGCAGGTTCACGTCGAGAATGACGAGATCGGGACGAATGGACAGGATCGCCGGCACCGCGGCGTCACCATGCAGCACAGTGTCGACTTCATAGTCGTTCTTGCGCAGGTAGCCGGCGATCAGCGTGGACAGGCGGGTGTCGTCTTCGACGAGCAGGATGCGAAAAGACATGGGCAGCGGTCGGATCATCGGGGAAGCCGCGGCGGCGCCGGCCGGTGCCGGACGCCGGCCATTGGCCGAAACGTACCGCATGATACTGCGCCCGCCGATTGCCTGTTTAGAGGTCTTGAAAATAAGGGCGCGATATCGTCCGCGCTTGACGAATCGGCGCCGGGACGGTTCCATACGGGCTCGCCTGAATCCGGGCCGCTCACCTACCCGCCTGACTTGATGAATTACCAGACGATCCTCGAACGCATCCACACCGAACTCGCCCCCTGGATTGGCCAGGGACGGGTTGCCGATTACATTCCCGAGCTCGCCAAAGTGCCGGCCGACAAGTTCGGGATGGCCGTCGTGACGCTCGACGGAAACGTTTGCACGGTCGGCGACGCGTACGAGCGCTTCTCGATCCAGAGCATCTCGAAGCTGTTCGCGTGCACGCTCGCGTTCCAGCTGCTGGGTGATGAACTGTGGGAACGGGTCGGCCGCGAGCCGTCCGGCAACGCGTTCAACTCGCTGGTCCAGCTCGAGAGCGAGCGCGGCAAGCCGCGCAATCCGTTCATCAACGCCGGTGCGCTGGTCGTCACCGACGTGCTGTGCCGCCGCTTCGTGAAGGCCGAGACGGCGCTCGTCGAATTCGTGCGGCGGCTGATCGGCGCGAACGACATCGACTACGATTCGCGCGTCGCGCAGTCCGAGCTGCAGCACGCGGAGCGCAACCGCGCGATGGCGCACTTCATGGCGAGCTTCGGCAACATGCAGATGCCGCCCGACACGGTGATCGATGCGTATTGCCGCCAGTGCGCGATCACGATGAACTGCGTCGAGCTCGCGCGCGCCGCGCTGTTCCTCGCGAACGGCGGTGTCGCGCCGGTGACCGGCGAGCGGATCGTCGATTCGAGTTCCGCGAAGCGGCTGTCGGCGCTGATGCTGACGTGTGGCACCTATGATGCAGCGGGGGATTTCGTGTATCGCGTCGGGCTGCCGGCGAAGAGCGGCGTGGGTGGCGGGATCGTCGCGGTGCTGCCCGGCGAGATGGCCGTGTGCGTGTGGGCGCCGGGGCTCGATGCGAACGGGAACTCACTGGCGGGGACGCTGGCGCTGGAGTGGTTGACGACTTATTCAGGAAGGTCGATTTTTTGAGGGGGCGGAATCCACGCGCAACTCATGCCCCACAATGGTTGCAGGTCGATTCGGTATGCGCCAGCACCCTGCGCGGGCAATTAACCCTTTGGCAGCGATCGATCCATAACCGATGCTCGTCACAGCATTTTCACGTGGGTGGCCGTTTCATCTTCAACTGCACGAAATCCCAGTCGGGAGTAGAAGGCAGCTGCAGATTCTGTATCCGTTGAAAGCCGGACTTGATGGAATTGCTGCTCTGCTCTCTGAAGCAGTGCAGCAACGAGGGCTTCACCTATACCGCGACGGCGGAAGGCATTCGCCACATAGAGGCGGCGCAGGCGGCCGGTCAACCCATCCGGGACATAGGGGTCGACGTTCAAGCCGCCAACCCCCAGAAGAGTTCCGTTGTCAGTGACCGCGAGCAGACATTCACCCGGCTTATCGAACCTGTTGCTTCCGTCTTGCCACTCGCGAATCAAACGGCCGACAAAGTTGAACCCTTGATCGACAGCTTCACGCTCAAAATCCAATAGCTGCGGAGGAAGGGTTGCTAACTGTTGAATTGAGATCATGTTGATGACCATCGCCCGGAGCACCGGGGAATGTTAGCGATTTGACGATCCGACAGCAACCCGCCCAAAGTTGCCGAATGACCAGTACTCGCGGCGGATTCAACCGATCGCCCAAGAGAGTGCGACGTTCGCCCGCTTGGTCGACATCGGGGCGTCGGTTTATATACACGTAGCGCAGGGACGCTGGCGCTGGAGTGGTTGACGACTTATTCGGGAAGGTCGATTTTTTGAGGGGGCGGGGTTGGGTGTGCCTGCTCTGGCGCAATGGCGACAGGTGAATATCGACGCGCTCAATGGGGAACTCGCCATTCGGCAACCACCGCCCCCACAGAGACATGTAGCGGTTCACACAACAAAAACACGAAAAATGAAAATATTCGCCGTCGCTTCATTGGGAATAGCATTGCTTGCTCAAACATCACCGGCCGTCGCGGATAGTGATAACGGGAAAAAGATCTTCCTGGCGAGATGTGCGATGTGCCACGGCGCAGATGCCCGAGGAACCGGACCATTGGCCAACAAAAGCAACCCGCCCACGCCCGACCTTACGACGCCCGCCTTCAAAAAGCGACTCAACGATTATCCGGGCGTGATTGTCTCGTCCGTCATACTTCGCCCGAACGGAGACCTGATTCCGAAAACGTTGCGGGAGAATGGTGTAAAACTGCCGCCTCACGCCTGGACAGTCAAAGATTTCCGCGACTTGAATCAATATATGAGCGGATTGATTTTCAAAAATTGAAGATTTCGACGCGGGTTTGGATTGCCGGAGTACCGGGACGCTGGTACTGGAGGGGTTGACGACTTGTTCGGGACGGTCGGTTCATTGAGGCGGCGGCATCGGATACGTCGGATTCGGCCGAAAAAGTGGCGCCATTGGCATACCAAGAAGGCCGTGGATAAGCAGACCACGCCTGGCGAACGGTCCGGATTAGAGTGTTTCCAATAGCAGCCCCGACGCATAAGCGATGCTCGCTGCACGTCTGCCCGACACCAGGATCCGGGCGGTATGGACAGCACTTCAACATGGATCGCGGCAGAAACTGATCAACCGGAGACTCGATCATGGCGTTGTACGGGATATCGGATTTGGCGATCCTGCTTTTTTTGACGCTTGCCGTCACCATACCGCTCACGCTGGTCGTCGCGGCCGTCGGATTGATCGGTCGCGTTCGCGCACATAAAGCCTGGAGACGCGGCGTCTTCTTTCTCTGCGCCCTGGTGGTCGTGCAGGTTGTCGCACTGTTCAACAATCGTGCCATTGCCGACGGCTATGGCCATGCAGTCAGCGCCTGGTACACCCACCACGTCACACGGACAACGGTATTCGACGGGATGACGTTCCCGCCGGGATCGACGGTTGTCCTGGACCAGGATGCGCCACACTCGGTCCATAGCGGCACCGTCCCGTCGAACACACCGCTTCTGGGGCTGACCGTGAGCGGAAACTTCCTCGTGTCCCGCATCGACGACAAGGCGAGCTACCTTGCCTGGGGAACGCTTGCGAAACCGGCATCGCTCAACGGAATCGAGTGTGCACCCGGCCCATTCACGCACCGTCGGGAGCACGCATCCTTCGACTTCAAAAAATTGGTGGACGAGGTGGACTGCACGCTTGCCTCCGGGTTTCGAAACCGCGAAGTCGATCTCCCCGCCGGAATCGACGTCAAGACAATCGCAATCGAGGGCATCGGTGCCCCGTCGATTTCGGGAGAGCTGCCTCATGCGCGGAAAAACTTCGGCATTGAATGTGACGCAGGGCCATTTGAATTCGACGGATCCGAACGATTCTCCTGCACCTTGGCCGTCGACCAACGTGTGGGTCGCCACGAACTACGCCGCGGGACAAGGGTTACGGTATCGAGGGAGCAGGACGGCAGTCTCTCGCTCTTCGGGAGTGATTGACGAGGCGGCGGGCAGCCCCCGTACTGCGGCTCAGCTTGCCCGCGTGTCGGTACCACGTACGATTGCCCCGTGGCAACGGCCGCGCCAGTCGATATCCGCACGCACCGCCACGCTGAATGAACGAATTACCCTGCAATGTCCGTCGCTTATGGCCCATTGCGACCACGGATACTCACGATGCAATCGAACCTGCTCAAGCTGACGCCCGGTGTTCACGCCGGCGTTCAGATCCGGCCGCGCTGGCCCGCGCGACACGTCCGCGTGGATACGCATGTCCTGGGCAAGTTGCAGACGATCCAGACCGAGTTGCCCGCGGAGATCACCCTGATCCTGACGCGCGGCTACGAGCCACGGGCGTCCAGGCTCGGTTTTGCCCGCCGTCAGTTTCGAGCACTGGGGATCGGCGCGTTCCGCCTGCTCTATCCCGCCCGCCTCGACGAACTGGCCGATATTTTCGGCAGCAACGGACACGATGTCGATGGAACGCATATCGACGTTTCATTCAGCTTGAACGGCCGGCGCGTGCGGATGTTGCCGCTGGGTGTATTCACGCCACCTGCCTGGCAGCAACGCCGTGTGCGGCGTTGCGCGTCTGCCCTCGCGCAGATCCGGGCCGCGCTGATGCGGCACGGGTTTCAGATTCACCGCAACGCAACGGAAAGCCTGCAGATGCATTGCGACCTGGCGCGTTAGCGCAGAAGATGGTCGGCATCACCGCAAAGGTGCCGCTACGCGATAGCGTCGTCGCCCCTCGGCGGATCGGTCACGCGTCGATCGAGAAACGCGTCGCACCGGACGCGGCGGCGAGCGTCCGCGCATAAGTCGACTTGCCGGCACCTTGCGGCCCGAAAACGATATGCACCACCGCGATGAAATCCCCTTCCTTCAGGTCGAGCGCCGAAGTGGCGTCGGGTCATTGTTATCAGCTCGCTCACTCGGCTTGCGCGAAATTCAACTCGACGCCATTGCCGGCCGGATCGCGGAAGAAAAACTGCACCTGTCCGGTGATCGGAACGTGCGCGCGCGTGAAGGCCACGTTGGCCGCAGTCAAATGACGCGCCATTTCGTCGGCGTCTGCACAGGCGAACGCAACATGATCGAACGTATTGGCAACATTCGAAGGACGCGACTCGCCCGGCCGCGCTTCCGACAGATGCAGCACGGCCTGCGTGCCGGCATACAACCAATAGCCGAAGCTTTTGAACGGCGGACGAAACCCTTCCTGCAAGCCGACGATGTCGACGTAGAAATCGCGAAGCGAATCGAGTGTCGGCCGATCCGCTCGCAGATTGTAGTGACTGAATCCGGTAACTGGCATGACGTGTAGCTCGTGTTGGCGCAACGTGACGTGACGTGAAATGGCATCGCGCCGGGCCTTGCCGCTTCGGGCGCGATCCGCGCGACAACGCAGACCGGCAGCGGCGAGCCGTTGCGGCCGGCTATCGGCATCGGCATCGGCGTCGCACTACCTCGACCAGCCGTGGGTCGATCAAGCGCACGCCAGTATATTGCGGCCGCGACGAAACGTTGCGCCGGGATGACGGGGGCCGCCGCGCGGCGCGGTAAAACACCCCTACGAAAATCGCATCGGCAAGCGCCCCGATTTTCCGGTACAAATCGGGGACGCTGAAATTCCCCGCGGGCTATCGGAGACTCTCGTTCATGACTCGGCAACACGCACCGGATATCGCAACGACACCCCGCACGAACCCCGGCGACAGCCCATCCGCGCCGATTCCCGCGATCGTGCCGTCGAGCACCGCACTGCTCGTCATGCATTACCAGACCGACATCCTTGGCCTCTTTCCGTCCGTCGCGCCCGCGCTGCTCGCCAATACACGCCGGTTATGCGACGCGGCGCGGGCCGGCGGCATCGGCGTCTGGTTCGCGAACCTCCGGTTCAGCCCCGGCTATCCGGAAGTCAGCCCACGCAACAAGAACGGCCAGGGCATCAAGCAGCTCGGCCTCTTCATCAACGACGGCCCGTGCCCGGAACTCGGCCGGCAGTCCGACGAGCCGCTGATCGTCGCGCACCGCGCCAGCGTGTTCTTCGGCACCGATCTGCAGGCGCGGCTCGTTGAGCAAGGCGTCGATTCGCTGATCATGGTCGGCATCGCGTCGACGGGCGTGATGCTGTCGTCGATCGCCCACGCAAGCGACGCGGACTTCCGCCTGTACACGGTCAAGGACTGCTGCTACGACCCGGATCCGGTGGTCCACGAGCACCTGTTCTCCACCGCCTTCGAATCGCGCACGACGGTGCTGTCGCTCGCGGACGCGTTGCACCTGCTCGAGTAATAAGGCAGTCGCGCGAGCGTGACGGGCCAACGGCTTCACCCGAATCGGCCCGCAGGATAACGACTACCGGACCGTTCCGATCCCCTTCAGAATCAGGTCGATGCCGGCCACGAACTGCTCGCGCTCGTCGTGCGCGGCCAGTTGCGCCGCCACCTTGCGCACGAACGGATACGTCGCGGGATCGAGTTGCGTCCACCGGTCGGCGACGGTCGCCACGATCTCCGGCTGCGCCGGATCGCGCGAATGCAGGCGGGCGCCGGCCGCGTATTGGCCGGCCAGCCCGAAGATGTAGTGCATCAGCGCCGATGCCGCGTTGAATTGCGCAGGCTCAGGCACGCCCAGCGCCTGCAGATGCCCGCCGACGCTTTCGAGAATCCGCAGCACCGCGTCCTGCCACGGCGCGCGGAACAGCTGCGCACCTACCCACGGATGCGCACTGAACGCATCGAACAGACGCAACGCGACGCGACGGATCGCGTCCGCCGCCTCGCCGTCAGGTGCCTTCGATTCATCTGCCATCGCGCCCGCGATCACCCGATCCGCGGCCAAAGTGAGCAGGTCGTGCTTGTCGGCGACATGCCAGTATATTGCCCCGCTTCCGGTCGCCAGGCGCGCGGCAAGCGCGCGAAACGTCAGCGCGCCCTCGCCTTCGTTGTCGAGGATTTCGATCGCGGCGTCGATGATCCGCTCTTTCGACAGCGCGTCGGCACGCCGCTCGGTTCGGTTTTTGGTTGCCATGCGCGGTAGCTTGACACATCTGGAACAACGTTCCAATATCCCGCACTGGAACGACGTTCCACAAGATGCCCATTCGTGGCGCACGACACCTGTCAGGTGCCGCCCTTCCTACCGCCGCCGGCCCGCCCCGGCCGGCAACCGAGCCCTCGATGACTCAGCCCGTCACCCATGATGTCGTGATTGCCGGAGCCGGCCCTGTCGGCCTGTTCCTCGCCTGCGAGTTGCGCCTTGCCGGCCTGTCGGTACTGGTGGTCGAGCAGGCCGGCGATCCGGCCTCCCCGCTCAAGCGGCTGCCGTTCGGCATGCGCGGCTTGTCGGCGCCCACTATCGAAGCGTTCTACCGTCGCGGCCTGCTCGACGACATCGCGATGCCGTCCGGCGCGTACGACACCGCGCACTGGATGAAGCAGTCGCGCCGTCCGGGCGGGCATTTCGCCGGCATCCCGTTCTTCCACGACCGCATCGATGCGTCCCGATGGCCGTACCGCCTGCCCGGCCCGGCCGGCACCCACATGGCGACCGATCTCGAACGCGTCGAAGCCGCGCTGGCCGCCCGTGCGAGCGCGACGGGCGCCGAGATCCGGCGCGGCATCCGTGTCGAGGGCTTCGATCAGTCCGACGAGGACGATGCGGTGACGCTGCACGCCCGCGGCAACACATGGCGCGGACGCTGGCTCGTCGGCTGCGACGGCGGGCGCAGCACGGTCCGCAAGGCGGGCGGCTTCACGTTCGCCGGCACCGATCCCGAATTCACCGGCTACTCGCTCGAGGTCGAGCTCGCCAACTCCGGCACGCTGCCGCCCGGCCGTCACTACACCGCGACCGGCATGTATACGTACACCCAGCCCGGAACGATCGCGATGGTCGAATTCGACGGCGGCGCGTTCCACCGGAGCGGGCCGGTCACGCTCGACCATGCGCAGGCGGTGTTGCGTCGCGTGTCCGGCACCGCCGTCACGCTGACGGCGCTACGGCTCGCCACCACGTGGACGGACCGCGCGTGCCAGGCGACCGCCTATCGCAACGGCCGCGTGCTGCTCGCGGGCGACGCCGCGCACATCCACTCGCCGCTCGGCGGCCAGGGGCTCAACCTCGGGCTCGGCGACGCGATGAATCTCGGCTGGAAGCTGGCCGCCACGATCCGCGGCGACGCGCCGGCGGGCCTGCTCGACAGCTATGCGGACGAGCGGCATCCGGTGGGTGCCCGCGTGCTCGACTGGTCGCGCGCACAGGTCGCGCTGATGCGGCCGGCCCGGAGTTCGCGCGCACTCGAGGCGATCGTTCGCGATCTGGTCGACACGCGCGACGGGGCGACGTACTTCGCCGAGCGCGTGTGGGGCGTATCCGTTGCGTACGATCTCGGCGGCGCACATCCGCTCGTGGGCCGCAGCGTGCCCGATTTTGAATTCGTCGACGGAACGCGGCTCGGCGAACACGTCAGGCACGGCAAAGGTGTGCTGCTGGACTTCGATGGAGGCAGGCCGTTGCAGGCGCTGGCCTCCCGCTGGCACGACCGGATCGCGTATCTCGCTAGCGATGCGAAAGACCGGTTGGGATTGCGTGCTGTGCTCGTGCGGCCCGACGGTGTCGTCGCGTGGGCCGGTGACGATGCGTTGACCGTCGACGAAGCCGCGCACGCGGCGATGCGATGGTTCGGCAAGCCATGCGCCGCGCGTTGAAGGCAGCGCCTCGTCGTCTGAAGAATCCGGTGTATATTCCCGACCGATACGCCTGCATGCGTGCCCTCGACGGCACGCCCGACCTCATCGAATGCTCACGCCATCCTCCCTGCCGACACCTGCCGAACTGAACCGCACGCTGCCGTTCGCAGCCGGCGCGCGGCCGTGGCGGCTCGTCCGCTATGCGTGCATCGACTGGCTCGGCATCCTGCTGTGCTGGGCCGCGATCCGCTTCGTGCCGAATCCGTTCGTCTATGTCGTGGCCGTGCTGCTGATCGCGGGCCGGCTGCAGGCATTCGGCGTGATCCTGCACGATGCCTGCCATCTCCCGATGCGGCGCATGACGCTGCCGCTCGCGCTCGTCGAAGCGCTCGCCGGCTGGACGATCGGTTCGTCGATCGCCGCGATGCGCTATCACCACCTGCGCCATCACCGTGCGGTCGGCACCGCCGAGGATCCGTACCTGCACCGGCTGGCCGCACGCGGCGGCTGGGTGCAGCGCATGATGATGCTGCGCGGCGCGCTGCTGCCGGTCTGGTGGCCGCTGCGCGCGCTGATGGCGCCGCTCGCGCTCGCGTGGCCCGCGTTCCGGCCGTGGTATGCGCGCGGCTTCATGCAGGACCGCTCGCGCCAGGATCTGCGCCGTCACCCTGAAGTCATCGCCTGCGCGCGTGCCGACCTGCCGCATTGCGCGGGCTATCTGCTCGCGATCGCGGCCGTCGTGCACTGGGATCTGCCGTTCTTCACGTACTACGGACTGCCGTGGATCGTCGGCGGCATCATGAACGCGAACCGTGTGCTGCTCGAACATCAGCACGTCGAGATCGACGAACGCGCGCCGGAATCGATCTGGCAGATGACGCGCACGATGACGTTCGGCTGGATCGGCAAGCTCGTGCTGTATCCGCGCAACATCGGCTTTCATCAGGTGCATCACGCGTATCCGGCACTTGCGCTCGAGCATCTGCCGGCCGTGCACCGCTACCTGACGGACGGCACCGCATTTGCGCCGCCCGCACCCGGCCAGGCCGGCTCCACGCACTGAACGCCCTGCGCGGCGCGGCGCCTATAGCTCGAAGCGCATCACCTTTTCGCCGCACTGCGCGGCCGGCAGCGGCTCGTCGCGCTTCACCGCATCGAGCAGCCGGTCGATCGCGACATGCACGATGTCGGCGCGCACGTTGTGCGGACGAAAACCCGGCGCGTTGTCGAGGCCCTGCCGGTGCGCGCGCATGATCCGCACGTCCTGCTGGATCACGAGGTGCGTGTACAGGTTCAGCAGCGGCCGCAGCGCGCGCAACATCCAGCGCGGCAGCCGGAAGCGATACGCGATGTACGTATAGACGCGCGAGCGACGTGCGTCGATCGGTGTGATCTGGCTGACGATCAGGAACCCGGAACGTTCGCCCCACAGATAGTCGCAGCGCGTCACGTTCGGCGCGATGAAGCGGTCGACGTGCGCGAGCGGTACTCGATCGGGGTTCGTGAGCCAGTCGAGACAGAAGCCGATCTTGTCGTCGCCGTCGTGATACGTGACGGCGACGCTGTCCTGGGTCGTCGCGACCGTCGCCTCCATCGCCTGGCCGCGGCTGCTGCGGAAGATCCCGTCGTGCACGAAAACCGTATGCGGCACGTCCATGAAGTTCTGCGCGAGCATCGCGATATCGCCGTCGAACGTGTTGACCATGAAATACGACTGCCACGGCGCGACGTCGCAAAACGGCATCCGGAAGATCGTGCGCGCCGACGGGTCGCCGGTGCCGAGATACACCCACACGAGACCGTCGAGCAGTTGCACGGGCAGCGTGCGCTGCCGGAACGGATAGCGGCCGGGCGTGCCGGTCGGCTGCGTGCCGTCGATGCTCGGCACGTGGACGACCTGCCCTTCGCCGTCGTAGCGCCAGCCGTGATACGGGCACACGAGCGTGTCGCGGTCGACCTTGCCGGCCGAGAGCCGCGTGCCGCGATGCACGCAATGGTCGATCAGCGCGGCGATCCGGCCGTCGCGCTGCCGGAACAGCACGATGCCCGTATCGAGGATCCGCACGCCGAGCGGCTTGTCGCGCGGGAGTTCGCGTTCGGTGCACGCGACGAACCATTGCTCGTGCAGGCCGTCGGCCGGTGCAGCATGTTCGTGTGCACCGGCCGCATCGCGCGACGGGCAGTCGTGCCCGCATCCGCGTGGTTCGATCATGTCGTTCATCGCGTCATTCATTCGTCATTGCAAGCAGCGCGTCGGCCACCGGCAACCGCGTCACGAGTGCGCACGGCTTCACGTCGCCCGCCCGGATGCCGGCCCGCTCGGCCGCCTGTTGCAGCAGGTCGCCGAGCCGTTCCGGCGATTGGCCCAGCCGTCGCACGCGCAGCGGGCCGAGTTGGCCGAGTCGTCGGGCGTGCGCGTAGTGGAACGCCTGCACCAGTTCGGCTTCCACGACGGCACACATCGTGTCGGCTGCGTCAGCGTCGAGATCGCCGGCAACGCACAGCACGTAATGCGGCAGCCTTTCTTTCGCGACACACGGCACGATGCACGCGCCGACTTCGCCGTACTGCCCACGTGCGCGATTCAGCGCGTCGGCCGCAATCTGTTCGTCGAGCTTCTCGCCGACGAGATCGACGCTCGCTGCCGCGCGCCCGACGAACGCAATGCGCGGCGTGCGCGCAGTCATGCCGACCACGCGGACGCGATCGCCGAGCGCATAGCGATACAGCCCGCCGCCGGTGGTCAGCAACACCTGGGCGTCGTCGCCGGGCCGCAGCCCTTCGACGTCGCACACGCTGCCGTCGTCACGCACGAATTCGAGGTAGTGGCTGCCGATCGCGAGCGGGCAACCCTCACCGGCGCCGAACGGAATGCTTGCAACGCCTTCCGTCGCGAACAGCCCCTTCGGCAACCATTGCACCTGCGGAAACCGCACGCGCAATGCGTCGGCGTAATGTTGGCTCGGGCCGTCCAGCCAGCAGCTCACAGCGGCCAGGCGCGGCCACAGCGCGCGGCAATCGCCCTCCTCGGTCGCACGGCGCAGCGCCGCGCGGCGGTCAGCCGGCAGCGACGCGTCGACCCATTCGAGATCGCGTGCGCCGTCGGCATCGTCGCGATCGAACAGCGGGCGCAGCACGCTCGTCAGGAAGGTCGGGCTCCATACGCTGATGAACGCGAGCGCTTCGTCCGCGACGAGCGCACGCAACGTCTCGCGCCGCCACGTCGCCGCGTTGCCGGTCAGCGGCGGCACGAGCAGCGTCGATGCGAGCGCGGCCGCGCTGCTATCGCCGAGGTAGTCGAGATCGCTCGCCGAGCCGACCGGAATCCCGTTGGGCGCGACACCGGGCGCCTGCAGCGGCGGCGACATCGACCAGTACGCACGCCCTTCGCCGAGCGCCGGACAGGCGCGATACATGTCGGCCAGCCATACGGTCATCGCGGCCTGCAGTTCGCGCAGGAACGCGGGCGTATAAGGAATCAGCTTCTGGCGCGCGGTGCTGCCGCTCGTCCGTTCGAGGAACACCGGGCGCTCGGCGGTCAGCACCGGTTCCGTTTCGTGCGACACGCGATCGAGCCACGGCAGGAAATCGGCGGCCGCATGCACGGGCACGCGTTCACGGAACTGCGCGGGGCTGTCGATCCGGTCGAAGCCGAACCGGCGCCCGAACGCCGTATCGCGGTTCGCGGCGAGCAGCGCCGTCAGCCGCCGCGCCTGCGCGTCGCCCGGCGCGTCGAGGCCGGCCTGCCAGCGATCGACGTCCGGCTGCGCGGCGCGCGCGAACGTGCGCCATGCGTCGGCAGGGCTGCGGGCGGAGGCGTCCATCAGAAATAGGTCTTGTCGAGTTGCGCGAGATCGTCGGGCAGCCGGCGCGGCGGCGCGAAGATCGTGAGCCAGCCGTACCACAGCGGCCGCGTCTCGCGCAGGTCCGACACCGCGTGCATGTCCTGCCAGCGCAGCGCGGGGCGGCGATGATGCGTGAGGTTGTAGTTGAAGTTCAGCAGCAGCCAACGCACCGGCGTCGGCGCGCGCATGTTGTACGTGCCTTCGACGACGTCGAGCGGTGTGCGCATGTGGTACACCCATTGCAGCGACGACCACGAAAACGCGAACGCGACATACGCGACCAGCACCGCCGACACCGACCAGTCGAGCAACCAGCCGGCCAGCAGCCATGCACCGACGGCAGCGAGCGTTTCGTAGCGGATGCGGCGGAAGTCGGACGTCGTGAATTCCTTGAAGGCGGCCGCGTAGGTGTTGTCGTCGCCGCGCGCGGCGAGCCGCTGCATCGTGCGGCCGGGCACCAGTGCGAGCACGAAGCTGCCGACGAAGCTGCCGAGCCAGATGCCGCCGAGGATCGCCGCGTAGTATTCGATGCGCTTGCGCAGCAGCGATTCGTCCGCGGTCGCAAAATCCGCACGCTCGGCGCGCGTGCGGTTGCGCACATGATGGCCGAGATGGTTCACGTGAATGAGCGTCGCGGCCGCGCCGAACATCGTGGACGCCCACCACATCATCATATAATTCGCGATCGGCCGGCGATGCCCGAACCCGTGGAAGGTTTCGTGCATCATCGAGAACACGCCCTGCATCACGAGGCAGAACGGCACGAGCACGAGCCACTTGATCGCGCCCACGCCGGTATGCGAAAGCCAGGTGAGCGTGCCGGCCCACACTACGCTCTGCAGCGCGAGCACGAGCAGGTTCGCCCGATCGTAACGTCGGGTCTGCGCGGCAGCGGCTTGCGCGCTCGGTCGGTTCATGGCTCGGAATGGCGGTTGTTTGCACGGGAGGATACAACAGATGCGTCAGCCGCCGGTAACGGCCCGCGCCCCGTCCCTGGCGGGGCGGAACTAGCATGCGGCCGTTTCGCCGTCCGCCCGCCGACCGCCCCGCGTCGCGCATGCCGACCCGCGACGTGCGCTTCGCGATCGACGAACGCGTTCCGCGCTTCTGGTATCGCGGCACGTGCCATGTCACGCGCTTCTTCGACGCGTTTTCCGTGATGTTCCCGCTCGGCGAGCGCTTCTTCATCGAAAGCGTGCGGCCGTTTCGCGACTACGTGGCCGGCGATGCATCGCTCGCGGCCGACGTCGACGCGTTCGTGCGACAGGAAGCGTCGCATATCCGCGTGCATCGGCTCTACAACGCGCGCCTCGCATCGCAGCGCGTGCCGGTCGACGCGCTCGAAGCGCTACTCGAAAAACGCCAGCGCAATGCCGCGCGGCAGGTCTCACCCGTCACGCGGCTCGCGCTGACCGCATGCCTCGAGCACTACACGACGATCCTCGCGCACCGCCTGCTAAGCGACCCGGCGATCCTCGACGGCGCCGACCCGACGATGGCGGCCGTGTGGCGCTGGCATGCGATCGAGGAAACCGAGCACAAGACCGTCGCGTTCGACGTGTTCGCGGCGGCCATGCCGAACGCGGCGCGGCGCTACGTCGTGCGCTGCGCGGCCATGCTCGGGATCTCCGTCTACTTCGTGATCGACCTGATCTACTTCGTGCACCGCCTCGTCGCCGTCGACGGGCAGACCTGGAACCTGCGCGGCTGGCTGCAACTGCTGCGCTGGCTGTTCGTCGCGCCGGGCATCTTCACGCGCGTGATGCCGATGTGGCTGTTCTGGTTCTCGCCGCGCTTCCATCCCGGCCGCCTCGACAGTGACGCGGCACTGCACGCGGCGCGCGCCGCGCTCGAACCGTACCTGGCCAGCGCCGAACCCGAACCGGAACCGGAGTCGCACGCATGACGCACGCGCCGTGGACGCCCGACGGGTTCGAAAACTGGCGCCGCCACTATCCGGCGACGCCGTTCGCGCGAGCCGCGGCGAACCTCGACCGGACCGATGCATTCATCGACGGCTGGACACGGCGTACCGCCCGCCTGCCGCTGACGACAACGGTCGTGCTCGTCGCCGGACTGTACTCGGAATGGTTGCCCGGCTGCAATCGCGGCGCACGGCAGACGCTCGGCGCGGCCGGCTATCGCGTGCTGACGGTGCCCGTGCGTTCCGCGCGCGGCGTGTTCGATCAGGGCGCGCATATCGGTGCGTACCTGCGCACGCATCTGCCGGCCAGCGGCGAATTCGTCGCGCTCGCGCACAGCAAGGGCGGCATCGACACACTCGCCGCGCTCGTCGGCGATCCGGCGCTGGCAGCGCGTTGCGTGGGCCTCGCACTCATGCAACCGCCGTGCGGCCCGTCCGCGATCGTCGACACGATCTTCCGCCACGGCATGCCGCCGCATGCGGCCGCGCCGTGGCCCGACCGCATCGCACGCCGCATGCTGCGCACGCGCTGGGCCGACGCCGGCACGCGCGACATCAGCAGCCGGCGCGATCCGCGTGTCGGCGCAATGCTTGCCGCGCTACCGCGCGACCTGCATCTCGTGCATGGCGTGAGCTGGTCCGTCGAGGCATCCACGCGCTTCGATTCGCATCACGGGCGGTTGAACGGGCATCGTCCAGGCTGCGCGCACGACGGGCAGTTCTATCTCGAACACCAGGTGATGGCCGGCATCCCGCAGGTCTGCGTGCCGCGGCTCGACCACGGCCAGCCCGTGCTCGGCGGGCTCGGCTTCGACGCCGGCCGCTTCTGGCTCGCGTTCGCCGACCTGCTGCACGTCACGCGCGCTCAGACCAGGTAGATCTCGAAGCCCGGCACGCGGCCGGCCAGCAGGCCGTCGATCGGTGCGGCCGGCTCGCCGGTCGACAGCGTATAGAGATCCATCGGCGTCCGCGCCGCGGAGTAGCGCGCGAGCGCCGGCCCGAGCGGATCGCCGTCGTACAGGCACAACTGCATCAGCGCATGGCTGTTGCGCACGCGCAGCCACGCAGCATCGAGCAGTGCCGCGAACACGGCCGGATCGCGGTCGCGCACCTGCAGGTGCGTCAGGTAGACGTCGCGCAGCGGCTCGCCGGGCGCGGCGATACGCGGGCGGCGCAATGCCGGCGCGAATACGTTGAATGCGACACGGACCGCCTGCAGCGGCAACGGCAGCCGTTCGAGCACGATCCGTTTGATATCGCCCGCATCCCACGGCGCGACGCAGCCGAGCAGGTTGTCGTGCGCGTCGAGCGCCAGCAGGAACGCGCCGAGGCCGAACGATGGCCACGTGTCGAGCCGCCGCGCGAATTCGTCCGCGGAGAACACGTCGCCGAACGGCTGGCGGCGCGATTCGGCATCGAGAAACGCGCGCAGTGCGTCCGCATGATGCGGCTGCGCATCGACGATCCGCACGCCCGGCACGCTGCGCGGCGCCGACGACAGCCCGCGCTGCGCATAGATCGACACGTTCTCGTAGCCGTGCCAGTGCGCGAAGCGCAGCCGGTTCTCGCGCCGCGATCGTGCCAGCGACTGCACCGCGAGCCGGTTGTCGCGGATCATGCAGCAATACGCATGCTGCACGCCGGCGTCGGCGCGCAGCGTCGCGAAGCGTTCGCGCACCGAGTCGGTCCACTCGCGCGACAGCCGCCGATCGGGCATCAGCCGCAGGTCGCCGAGATAGGCGACCGGCTGCGCGCGTTCGCCGAGATAGCCGTCGCGCACGACGAGGCTCGCAAGCCCCTTCAGCGCCGCGCACTCATCCTCCGCGAGCCAGACTTCGTGATGCGGCGCGTGGCAGCGATGCAGCGCGAAGTAGTCGGGCGCACGGTCGAAACGCAGCGGCAGGCTGCCCTGCATTGCATGGCGGGACTGGAAATCGAGGATGCGCGCGTTGTCGGCCGGTTGCGCGAGACGGATTCGCATGCGCGCCGCTCACGCGCCGTCGAACAGCCGGCGCGCGAGCGGCCGCAGGTTCGACGCCGACAGTTCGCACAGGCACACGAGTTCGTCGCCCTGTGCATAGCCGGGGTTGCGTGCGAGGAAGTAGTCGACGTCGGCCAGCCGCCGGTGCGCGGCCGGCACCTCCGCGAGCGCGGGCGTGAGCCGGCCCTGCGGCGTGTCGAACGACAGCAGGCCGGTGGCGGAATCGTACGCGTGCCCGTAGCGGCTCGCGGCCAGGTAATCCATCAGGTCCTGCGTGGACGGTGCGGTCAGGTTGTCGGCGCGCGGCGCGTAGTCGCGCGCGAACGCGCGCAGGTAGCGATAGGTGCGATGCCCCTTGCAGATCAGGAACCAGTACAGCGGCACGGCGGGCGCCTGCCGCCACACGTCGCCCGCGTGGCGGATCCACGCGAACGCGAGATGCTGCGTACCCCAATGCGCGGGATCGATGATCGTATCGCCGGAAAAGATCACGCGGATCGATGCGTCGCGCCAGCGTGTCTCGTACTGCTTGAGCGTCGAGAAGCCCTGGATCGCGCCGCCGCTGTCGCGCAGCACGATGCAGTGCGTCTTGTCGCCGAGGTCGTGGTCGAACTGCGCACGGACCGTGTCGCAATAGGACGCCGCGTACAACGAGAACATCCGGTCGATGTCGTCCGGGCCCAGGGCCGCACGTTCGACGGCGGTGGCACGCAACTCCATCGGCTACTCCTGCAAGACTGAACAGCTTGCTATGATAGCCCGTTACCCGCCCGCTCCCGCCATGTCCAACGCCGTTTCCCGCCAGGATGCGAACGACGCGCCGATCGCCCGGCCATGGCTGCTGCTCGTCACCTATCTCGTCGTGACCGGCGTGTTCTACGCGTTCGTCACGCACCTGCCGCTCGGGCCGGTCACGGTCATTCCGGCGGGCGCGTTCGATCGCGCGATTCCGCTGCTACCCGGCACCGTGCCGCTTTACCTCAGTTACCTGTTCGTCATGCCCGCGCTCGTCTGGCTCGGGCGCGGCCGTGCATGGCTGCTGCCGGCGTTCTTCGCTGGCGCGCTCGCTGCCGGCGTTTGCCTCGTGTGCCATCTGCTGCATCCGACCGCCGTCGCATGGCCGCCCGCTCATGACAGCTGGATCGCATGGCTGCAGCGAATCGATGCGCCGCTTGCCGCATCGCCGAGCGGGCACGTCGCGCTGCCGGTCGCAATCGCCATCGTGCTGCTGGCATTGCGGCGGCGGTCTGCGGCGCTGTTCATCGCGTGGAGCGCGCTGCTGACGGTGACGGTCCTGACCACCGGCCAGCATCGCGCCGCCGATGTTGCATGGGGCAGCGCGATCGGCCTCGCGGCCGGCACGTTCACGCTCGCGTTGCTGCGCGCCAGAGTCGACCTGCGCACGATCGCGGCCGCGCTGCTCGAATGGGCGTGCATCGTCGTGGCGATCCGCGTGGCCGTCGCGCTCGGCGCGTGGTACCTGTATGCGCTTGCGGTGCTCGTCATCGCGACGCGGCAGCATGCGCTGTTCATCCTGTATCACGACGCGGCCCACTATCACCTCACGCGCCGTCGCGGTTTCAACGACTTCCTGATCAACGTCGCGATCGGCGTGCCGGGGCTCGTACCCGTCGAGTTCTACCGCCCGCTGCATCTCGCGCATCACCGGCATCTCGGCACCGCGCAGGACCCGGAACGCCAGTTTCTCTATCACGACCAGCCGTGGCGGTTCCGGCCGCTCGACGCATGGCCGCTTGCGCGGCAGTTCCTCGGCGACCTGCTCGTGCTGAACATGGTGCGCAACATGGCGGCGTTCCGGCGCGCGGGCGGGCAGAACACGCGGCTCGGCCGGCCGTTCCAGGCAGCCGCGGCCGTATGGGGGGTCATCGTCGCGTTGCTCGTGTGGGCCTGTTCCGCGCGAACGATCCTGCTGGTCGCGGCGCTGTGGTTCGTGCCGCTGCTCACGCTGTCTGTCCTGCTGCAGAAGATCCGCAGCATGGCCGAGCACAGCGGCGGCCCGCATGCGACGCCGGGCTGGGCCGACTGGACGTATTCGTGGCGCACGGGCTGGATCGGCCGCGTGTTCGTGTGGCCGTATCACATCAACCTTCATCTGCAGCACCACCGGAATCCGGCGGTGCCGTGGCATGCGTTGCCCGACGCGATCGACGCACACGAGCCGCAACTCGACGCGCCGGAGCTGGCCCGGCTGCTGTGGTCGGGTATCCCGCCGAAGCCGTGACTGGCGACGGCATGCGCGATGTCGCGCGCCGTCGCCCCTTCCCCGTTACTTCGCGATGTACACGCCCGACGTCGGGCAGGTGCCCTGCGTATTGCCGTCCGTCACGAGCGATGCGGCGCTCGGGAACTGCGCGGTCGCATTGGTCTTCACCGCGATCCATGCTTCGGTGAAGTAGCTGACGCCGTTCGTCTTCGTGCACTTCAGCGACACCGCGCTGCGCGTGTTGCTGCCGAACGCGCCTTCGAACGCCGACAGCAACTGGTTACGCGTGACCGTCTTGCCCGCGTTCGCCTGCAGGAACGTGTTGAACGACGTGTTGCCGAGCCGGCTGATCATGCCGGACGCCTGGTTCCAGTACGCATCGGGCGTCGCCGAGTTCGAACAGGTGCCGTGCTTGAACCACTCGTGCTTGTCGAGGCACGACGCGACACCCGGCATGTACGTCGACAGCGTGTTGCGGGTCGCGCTGCTGATCGGGTACGCGTCCATGCTGCACCACTGGTGTGCGTTGTCGAGATCGATGTCGTTCTGCGGCACGCCGCAGTAGAACGGCTGGTTGCCGTCGTACTTGTTCGGCCACAGGCCATGCAGCGACAGGCTCGTCGCCGCATACGTGCCGGCGAGGTTCGTGCATTCGGGCGTGTCGTGCGACGCGCAGAAGCCGGGCTCCCACGACGCGGCAAGCAACAGGTAGTCGTAGCTGGTCTGCGCGGAGGCGTGCAGTGAAGCGGAAGCGACGGCGAGTGCGGCAACGGCGCGGGCGAGCGTCTTGAGCATGGCGTTTCCTCGGAAAAGGCTTGCGGTCGCGGGATGCGCCGCAAGATTGTCGAATGTCTGCCCGCGATTGTTGCCGACACAACGTGGCACGAATGTGAAGGTGGACGAATGATGTGCTTCGGTACGCGTGCGGGCACGTACCGTCGCGGTGCGCGACCTCACGCGGCTGAAGCGCGCCGCCCTCGCGGCGGCCCGCCGTCGCTCACGATCCGGCGCCCAGCTGCGTGCACGCGCGCGTGATCGATTCGGGACCTTCGAGCGCGAGGATCTGCCACACGCCGATGCTGACGCGCTGGCGCGCCGCCGTCGACGCATCGGCCAGCAACGCCTCGACGCGCGGTGCGGCGTCCGGCGCCTGCTGCTTCAGCGCCGCGTGATGCCGCGCGCGCGACGCCGGCTCCGATTCGTACACGTCGCACAGGCGCACCATGCCGGCGAGCCCGGCGAGGTCGTCGTCCTTGTCGATCGCGCCCGGCTCGACCGGCGCGAGCCCCTTGCGCTCCGCCGCCGGCAGCTTGCTGCGCGCGCCTTCGTCGATCGACGTGGCGGATGCCGGCGGCAGGCCGCCGATCGCCGCGACGATCCGGCTGCCCGCGGCGATCATGTCGCCCTGGCACTCGATCTTCTCGGCGGCCGCGACGTTCGAGCAGAACGACACCGACGTCCGGTACACGTCGTTGCTCATGCGCGGCACTTCGTCCGCGCTCGCCTGCGCGAAGCCGGCGCTCGTCAGCGCCAACGCAGCGGGAATCAGGATGCGGAATGCTCTCGTCTTGTTCATTGTTGTTTGCGTATGGGGGTTCTCGTGGCGGGCAACATCGCGCGGCCGCACGGTGGCGGCCGCCGTGACGCCGGGCCCGCGTCCGGCATCACGCGATCACTTCATCGACGCCGCCTCCGCTCCGCCGGGCGACAGCGCCGCGTTGTCCTGCTCGCGCCACGTGCGGCGCGACACCATGATCGCCTTCACGGCCGAGCGCGCGACCTTCCACCACGCGAACGGCCGCGGATCGGCGAGCATGCTGAGCGCGCGCGCATAGTCGAGCGTGAGCCCGGGCGTCCACGCCATCGTCACCGCGCGCTTGCGGATCTGCGCGGCAACCCACAGCTCGGGCGTGAGCAGCAACCGCACGAACGCGCCCCACCCGGCACGCGCGCCCTTCAGCCGCCACACCGCACCGTCGAGCGCGGCTTCGAGCGCGTTCGATACCGTGCTCGAGCAGTTGCGGTGTGTGAGGTTGTACGTCACGTTCTGCCGGTACGACGACCAGAATGCATCCAGCTTCGACGGATCGTAGTTGCGGATCCGCACCCGCACGGTCGACGGGCACCACGCCTTCGACTCGGTCGCATAGTCGGGCTGGAACAGGCCCGGCACGTCGTTTTCGCGTGTCGCGCGCAGGATGCGCGTGAATTCGTCCGGAGAACGATCGATTTCGACACCGGGATACAGGCTGATATAGACACCCTCGGGCGACTCCAGCGCCGCGTGCCCGGTCGAGATCACGCCGTTCACGTCTACGGCCGCGATATAGCGGTCGATCACCGGATAGCGCTGCGCTTCGGCCTTCGACGTGCCGGTCGGCGTCCACACGTGCACCGTGAGCGCATGCTCGCCGTCGGCCGGCGGGCCGTCCCATTCCGATTGAGCGAAATGCGGCAGGTCGCGCGCCTCGTCGAGATCCGGCGCAAGCGCCGGCACCGGCGAAATCGCGAACGCCGGATTGCGCGTCAGCCGCCGCACGCGTGCGGCGAGGCTCAGCATGTGCATCCCGCCGAATATCAGCAGCAGGCCGAGGCAGTACGGCACCGTGCCCACATAGTGCGTCGGGTACGGCTGATAGAAGAAGACGGCCAGCAGGATCTCGACGACGCCCCACGCGAAGGCGACGTTCCAGCGGCGATAGCGCACCATCCACGCGGCGGTGCACTGCAGCAGCCCGTCGACGAGGAACAGCGTGCCGAAGATCATCGACAGCAGGAAATGGCCGTGGTGATGCCCCGCGAACACGAGCCCGGCGGCGACCACGACCACGATCCCCTTCACGTAGCGCAGGATGCGCTGCCCGCCGACGCCGCTGCCGGCCACCGCAAGCGTCGCGAGCCCCTCGATCAGGAACAGCCAGGCAAAGATCTGGATCGGGAAGTGCAGCGCGCCGTCGAGCGCATCGACGAAAATTACGACGCCCGCGACGACCCACACCCAGCCGAGCACGGTCAGCCCGCGCCAGCGCGTGCGCAAGTATTCGATGCCCAGCAGCAGCAAGACCAGTCGTACCATCGCGCCCTCTCGTCATTTTTTCGGGATACGCGCTGGTCACGCGTTTCCTGTCGTTTCGACCGCGTGTCGTGCGACACACCGGCCGAAAGGCGGTAATTCGTACCGGCGCGTCATGCCTCGACATGACCGTTGGCGGCCGGTATCCCCCGCACTGGCCGAATAATAAGATATGGCGGAGACGGTTGAAAGCGTGACGAAAACGTTGTCGGTACGGCACGGAGAGCGGCCATCGACTGCTGCCGTGGCAGAGACCCCGTTCGACAACGCGCGGCGGATACGCGAGAATCCGGCTTCCGAGGGCGAAAGCCACTGAACCGAACCGCACCAGACGGGACAACAAGAAATGAGCACATCGATCACGCGCCGGCGCCTGCTGGCCGCCGGCATGGCCGCGAGCAGCCTCGCGCTGTCGGGCTGTTTCACGCCGGCGCTTTACGAAAACCACGACGAAACCTACGTCGAGCACGTTTCCGCTTTCATGATCACGAAAGACGGCAGGAAGCTGGTGGTACTGGGCGAACGCTATCACTACATCTTCGATCTGCCGGACAAGCTGCGCCCGGTGCTGACGGCCAGCTACCGCAAATCGCTGCACACGTCGTTCGGCAGCTTCCGCGTCGACGGCAGCGACGTGACCGGCCAGTACCGCACCGTTCTGTCGAAGGATGCGCCGGACGACGAGCGTCAGGCGGCAACCGCCGACGGCTTCAGAACCTCCCGCACCCAGATCTCACTCGACGGCAACGTCGTCGGCAAGCGCTATTCCACCGAGGGCTTCACGCTGAAACCGGACAGCACCGCGCAATCGTTCAACGAGCGCTATACGGTCGCCATCGACGAAGCACCGTCCGCCTTCGCGAAGGGGCTCCGGATCCTGGCCACGCCGGTCACCGTGGCGGCCGACGGCGTGCTCGTGCTGGGCGGGATCCTGCTGCTGCCGGTCGCCCTTATTTCGCTCAAGGACCGGCCAATCGCCGGGTTCTAGACCTACCCTGTCCGTCATGGCACCCGGCCGACACGAGAAAGAGGCGCATCGACATGCATGACCCGTCGCTTCATCCATCCGCGCTCGGCCCGCAACTCAAGCGCTGGCGGGCGCTGCACCGCGTCAAGCAGAGTCATGCGGCCGAGTTGTTCGGCGTCGCGCAATCGACGATCTCGCGCTGGGAAGCCGGCCTCCAGCAGATGTCGCCCGACGAGCGCGCGACCGCCGAGCGGCTGCTCGCCGCGCGCCTCGATTCGGCCGGCGATCACGCGCTCGCGCGGCTCGTCGCGGGCAGCGCGGGTCGCATGCATCTGGTGTGCGACCTCACACACCGCCTGCTCGCTTCTTCTCCGGCGCGCGCGGCCGAATTTTCGCAGCCGCTGTCGATGCTGCTCGGCACGTCGCTGTGGCGCTACGCGACGCCGGAGATCGTTCGCATGGAAGCCGCGCTCGATACGCTCGGCTGGCATGACCACGCGGGGCCGCCGAGTGTCGAATTCGATACCGGCACGAATGTGTCGCGTGTCGTGCCGATCCACGGCAGCATGTGTCGCTGGACACGGATGACGCTGTCGGACGGGTCTGCCGCGCGGCTCGTGGAGACGCTGCAGGATGCGTGATTGCCGGGTCACGATGAAGAACCGCGCACCGGCAACGGCGCGCATACTTCAACGTGTCCGGCACGCCACGCAAAAGATGCGAACGTAAATGGCAGCACGCCCAGGAGACATGCCACATGTCGACGTTTGTCATGCGAGAACTCGTAATCGTCGCGTTCATTCTCTATTCGGGCGCCGCCGTGCTGGTCGCGCTGCGCTCGGGGGTGGCCAACGCCGGCGGCAGGCGCGTGGCGCGCCGCAGCAGCCCCTACCTGTTCAGCCTGATCGTCGTCGTTCAAACGGGCTTCTTCGTCCTGTTCTGCTGGGCCGGTCTTTTCGCGCAGTAGCCGCGCGACGAAGCGCCCCCGATCCCGCCCCCACCACGCATATTTCATGCGTGGACGAACCGCACCCGCCCGCATTACGCTAGACGGCTCATCGCAAGGAAGCCGACCATGACCCCCGATACGATCCACGCGCGGCTCGCTTTCCTGCGCGAAGCCGAACACCTGAAGGATGTGCTGCGCAGCGGCTATACGTCGTCCGGGCGAGCGGAAAGCACGGCCGAACACAGCTGGCGGCTGTGCCTGATGGCGCTCGTGTTCGCGGACGCGCTGCCCGGCATCGACACGCTGAAGCTGCTGAAGCTGTGCGTCGTCCACGATCTCGGCGAGGCGCTGCACGGCGACATCCCCGCGATCGAACAGGCCGCGCACCCCGACAAAAGCGCGCAGGAACGCGACGACCTGCTGACGCTGACCGCACCGCTCGCCCCTGCACAGCGCGACGAAATCGTCGCGCTGTGGGATGAATACGAGGCGGCCGCAACGCCTGAAGCGCGCGCGGCGAAGGCGTTCGACAAACTCGAAACGATCCTGCAGCACAACCAGGGCAGCAATCCGCCCGATTTCGACTACGCGTTCAATCTCGGCTACGGCCGCCGCTATACCGACGCCACACCGCTGTTCAGCGCGATCCGCGAGATCGTCGACGCCGACACGCAACGCCGGATCGACGCGAGCGGGCCGCGCGCGTAAGCTCGCGGGATCGGGCGCGCGGCACCGCGCGCCCCGCCCGCAAGAGGCCCGACGCATGACGCAGAACATCTACGACGACCCGGCCTTCTTCGAAGGCTACAGCCGCCTGAACCGCTCGATTCAGGGCCTAGACGGCGCCCCCGAATGGCCCGCACTGCGCGCGCTGCTGCCCGACCTGCGTGGCCGCAACGTGCTCGACCTCGGCTGCGGCTACGGCTGGTTCAGCCGCTGGGCGGCCGACCAGGGCGCGGCAAGCGTGCTCGGCCTCGACGTCTCCGAGCGCATGCTCGAACGCGCGGCCTCGACTGCCGCGCACCCGGCGATCACGTACCGCCGCGCCGATCTCGAAACGCTCGCGCTGCCGGAGGCCGCATTCGATCTCGCGTACAGCTCGCTCGCGCTCCACTACGTCGCGCACCTCGACACGCTGCTGCGCACGATCCATCGCGCACTCGTGCCCGGCGGGCGGCTCGTGTTCTCGATCGAGCATCCCATTTATACGGCGCCGCGCCGGCCCGGCTTCGTCGTCGATGCGCAGGGCAACCGCTCCTGGCCGCTCGACGGCTACCAGCGCGAAGGCGAACGCGTGACCGACTGGCTCGCGCCCGGCGTCGTCAAGCAGCACCGCACGCTCGGCACGCTCGTGAACCTGCTGATCGGCAGCGACTTCACGCTCACGCACCTCGACGAATGGGGGCCGACGCAGGCGCAGGTCGATGCGCTGCCCGCGCTCGACGAGGAACGCGACCGGCCGATGATGGTGCTCGTCGCTGCGCAGCGATAACGCACGTCAACGCACGCCGCAACACGCCCAGGGGCCTTCGCCCGGCGCTTTCACAGATCGCAACAATGACGCCGAACGGCCCCCGCTCAGGTGCTGCCTTCGCACAATTCAGCACAATTTCCACACGATTTGGCGTGATTTCCTCGCTTACCATGAGCGGCTGATTCGACTCGGCACGCCCGCGCGATGCGTACGCGGATGCCGTCGCGGGCAACCTGCCCGACCTGCGACGCCGACCGGATCGTCCCGCCCGGCCGCACGCATCGCCGGCACCGCCTGATCCTCGCCGCACGCTCATGACTCAGAAGACCCATCGCCGCCGGCGCATCGTGCTGGCTTCCCTTGCCATCGTTGCGATCGCCACCGGCGTCACGCTGAAGGCGTGCGCGCCCGACAAGCATCCGCAATACCTGTCCGCGCCCGTCTCGCGCGGCGATCTCGAGAACGCGGTGCTGGCAACCGGCGCGCTGCAGGCCTTCCGGCAGGTCGACGTCGGTGCGCAGGTGTCGGGGCAGTTGAAGTCGCTGAAGGTCAAGCTCGGCGACAAGGTCACGAAGGGTCAGTGGCTCGCCGAGATCGATCCCGTGATCTCGGAAAACGCACTGCGCCAGGCGCGCGCCAGCGAAGAAAGCCTGCGCGCGCAACAACAATCGACCGCCGCGCAACTCACGCAGGCGGAACTCGCGTTCAAGCGCCAGCAGGCGATGCTGCCCGACGACGCAACCTCGCGCGAATCGTTCGAGGCCGCGCGCGCGGCGCTCGACGTGCAGCGCGCGACACTCTCGTCACTCGCTGCGCAGATTCGCTCGGCCCGCATCCAGATCGAGACCGCGCAGGCCAACCTCGGCTACACGCGCATCGTCGCGCCGATCGACGGCGAGGTCGTCGCGGTCGTCACGCAGGAAGGCCAGACCGTGATCGCGCAGCAGCAGGCACCGGTGATCCTGAAGCTCGCCGATCTCGACACGATGACCGTGAAGGCGCAGGTGTCGGAAGCCGACGTGATCCGCGTGAGTGCCGGCCAGACCGCGTATTTCACGATCCTCGGCGAACCGGACAAGCGCCACTACGGCAAGCTGCGCGCGATCGAGCCGGCGCCGCAGAACTACGCCGAAGCGCAGAGCCCGCTCGGCGGCGGCGCGGGCGGCGGCTCGAAGCCGAACTCGGCCGTGTTCTACAACGCGCTGTTCGAAGTGCCGAATCCCGAGCATCGGCTGCGCATCTCGATGACCGCGCAAGTCAACATCGTGCTCGGCAACGCCCGCAACGCGCTCAGCATTCCGGCCGCCGCGCTCGGCGAGAAGCGCAAGGACGGCACCTACGCGGTGCGCGTGCTGCGCGCCGACGGCAGCACGGAAACGCGCAACGTCCGCATCGGCATCAACAACAACGTGCGCGTCGAAGTGCTGGCCGGCCTGAAGGACGGCGAACGCGTCGTGATCGGCGAAGCGGCCGGTGACGACCACGCGCCGCTGGCGGACGTGGTGTGACGATGCGCCAGCCCCTGCTGAAACTCGCTGCCGTCACCCGGCGTTTTCCGGCCGGCGACAAGGATGTCGTTGTCCTGAACAACGTCAACCTGTCGATCCACGCGGGCGAGATCGTCGCGATCGTCGGCGCGTCGGGCTCCGGGAAGTCGACGCTGATGAACATCCTCGGCTGCCTCGATCACCCGAGCGAAGGCACCTACACGGTCGGCGGACGCGACACGCACATGCTCGACAGCGACGAGCTCGCGCAGTTGCGCCGCGAACACTTCGGCTTCGTGTTCCAGCGCTATCACCTGCTGCCGCACGTCGACGCGGTCGCGAACCTCGAAATGCCCGCGATCTACGCCGGCACGCCGCGCGCCGAGCGGCACGCACGCGCACGCGAACTGCTCGCGCGCCTCGGGCTCGCGGATCGTGCGCACCATCGCCCCGGGCAACTGTCCGGCGGCCAGCAGCAGCGCGTGAGCATCGCGCGTGCGCTGATGAACGGCGGCCAGGTGATCCTCGCCGACGAACCGACCGGTGCGCTCGACACGAAAAGCGGCCAGGACGTGATCCGCATCCTGCACGAGCTGAACGCACTCGGCCATACGATCGTCATCGTCACGCACGACAAGGCCGTCGCGCGCCATGCGAAGCGCATCATCGAGATCAGCGACGGCGAGATCGTCGCCGACCGGCCGAACCGGCACTATGCGGAAGCCCTCGCGGAAGCGGGCGTGGACGCAGCAGAAGCGGCAGAAGCGTCCGAAGCAGCAGTCGGCGAGTCTCCCACCCGCAATCGCCATGACACGCCGGCGCCGCCCGCAGCCGTCGACACCGATCCGCATGTCGATACCGGCACGCGCACGCGCCGCTTCGCGGCCGGCTCCGGCCGCTTCGCCGAGGCCTGCCGGATGGCGTGGATCGCGCTCGTGTCGCACCGGCTGCGCACGTTGCTGACGATGCTCGGCATCATCATCGGCATCACGTCGGTCGTGTCGATCGTCGCGATCGGCGAAGGCGCGAAGCGCTACATGCTCGACGAGATCGGCAGCATCGGCACGAACACGATCAACATCTATCCGGGCACCGACTGGGGCGACAGCCGCGCCGACGCGATCCAGACGCTCGTGCCCGCCGACGTCGCCGCGCTCACCGAGCAGCCGTACGTCGACAGCGCGACGCCCGAAACGTCGCGCACGCTGCTGCTGCGCTACCGCAACGTCGACGTGAACGCGCTCGTGAGCGGCGTCGGCGACCGCTTCTTCCAGGCGCGAGGAATGCGCTTCGCGCTGGGTGTCGCATTCGACGAGGACGCGGTGCGCCGCCAGGTGCAGGTGGCCGTGATCGACCAGAACACGCGCCGCAAGCTGTTCGGCGCGACGCGCAACCCGATCGGCGAAGTGATCCTGGTCGACAACGTGCCGTGCGTCGTGATCGGCGTGACGGCCGACAAGAAGAGCGCGTTCGGCAGCGTGAAGAGCCTGAACGTGTGGGTGCCGTACACCACGGCAAGCGGGCGCCTGTTCGGGCAGCGTTATCTCGACAGCATCACCGTGCGCGTGCGCGACGGGCAGCCGAGCGCCGCCGCCGAGAAAAGCCTCGAAAAGCTGATGACGCAGCGCCACGGCCGCAAGGACTTCTTCACGTACAACATGGACAGCGTGGTGAAGACCGTCGAAAAAACCGGCCAGTCGCTCACGTTGCTGCTGTCGCTGATCGCCGTGATCTCGCTCGTCGTCGGCGGGATCGGCGTGATGAACATCATGCTGGTGTCGGTCACCGAGCGCACGCGCGAAATCGGCATCCGGATGGCGGTCGGCGCACGCCAGTCCGACATCCTGCAGCAGTTTCTCGTCGAGGCCGTGCTCGTCTGCCTGCTCGGCGGCACGATCGGCATCGCGCTGTCGTTCGGACTCGGCGCGCTGTTCTCGATGTTCGTCGCGCAGTGGAAGATGGTGTTCTCGGCCGGCGCGATCGTGACCGCGTTCGTCTGCTCGACGCTCACCGGTGTGATATTCGGCTTCATGCCCGCGCGCAACGCGTCACGGCTCGATCCGATCGATGCGCTCGCGCGCGACTGACGCAAGGCCCGCCATGACGCATTCCTCACCGCTTCACCGCCTGGGCGCATTCGCGTGCGCGGCCGCGCTGCTCGCCGGCTGCGCGGGCGCACGCCATGAGCCGCTGCCCGCCGTCGCGATGCCCGCGAACTGGGCGGCACCGGCCGCGGCCAACGCGCCCGCCACCCCACGCGACTGGTGGCGCAGCTTCGGCGATCCGCAGCTCGACGCGCTGATCGACGATGCACTGCGCGCCAACAACGACCTCGCGATCGCGGCGATCCGCGTGTACCGCGCGCAACTGCAGGCCGGGCTCGCGGATACGAACCTGACGCCCAACGTGTCGCTCGGCGCGAACGGCGCCGTGTCGCGCACGCTCGATACGCACCAGATGAGCCGGACGAGCGGCGTGACCGGTTCGCTCAGCTATGAAATCGACCTGTGGGGCCGGCTGGCCGCGCTGCGCGACGCGGCGCGCTGGGAGGCCGATGCGACGGCGGCCGATCTCGAAGCCGCACGGCTGTCACTGATCGGCACGACCGCGTCGCTGTACTGGCAGATCGGCTATCTGAACCGGCAGATCGCGCTCGGCGACGCAAACATCGCGTATGCGGTCCGCACGCTCGCGGTCGTCCGGTCGCAGCACACGGCCGGTGCCGTGTCGGGGCTCGATCTTGCACAGGCCGAACAGAGCCTCGCCGCGCAACGCGCCGCGCAGACGCAACTGATCCAGCAGCGCACCGAGAACCGCCACGCACTCGCGATCCTGTTCGACCGGCCGCCTCAGCAACTCGCGGCCGAACCGGCGGCGCTGCCCGTCGCGGCACCGCCGGAAGTGGCGGCCGGCCTGCCCGCGAGCCTGCTCGGCCGGCGCCCCGACTTGCGCGCCGCGGAATTCCGGCTGCGCGAGTCACTCGCGCAGGTCGACGCGACGCGCACGAGCTTCTACCCGACCTTCACGCTGACCGGCCAGGCCGGCACGTCGAGCACGAGCCTCGAGCGCGTGCTGATGAATCCGGTCGGCACGCTCGGGCTCGGCCTGGCACTGCCGTTCATCCAGTGGAACACGATGCAGCTGCAGATCAAGGTGTCGAAGACGCAGTACGAGGAAGCGGTCGTCGGGTTCCGCCAGAAGCTCTACACGGCACTCGCGGAAGTCGAGAATGCGCTGTCGGCGCGCGTGCAGCTGGAGCGCGAAGCCGAACAGCGCGCGCTGTCGCTGGCCCAGGCGCAGCGCGCCGAGCGGCTGGCCGCCGCGCGCTTCGCGGCCGGCGCGACCGCCGTGCAGCCGTGGCTCGACCAGCAGCAGCGGCTGCGCGACGCGCAAAGCGCCGACGAACTGACGCGCCTGAACCGGCTCAACAACCAGATGACGCTGTACCGCGCGCTCGGCGGCGGGATGTCCTGACCGGCGCGCCCATCGAGCCGGCCGCGCCGGCCACGCTCCGCGTCATTCGCACACGGGCGCCCCGCGCCGCGCCGGTGCGAACGCCACCGCGCTCGCCGTCGCGAGCAGAGCCACGCCCGCCGCGCCGTACACCATCACCCAGCCGAACCCGTGCACGAGCGCAGCGTGCAGCGCCGCGCCGGTCGGGTCGGCCTGCGCGAGGGCCGGCGCGATCTCGTGCAGCCCGTCGGTACGACCGGACGCAATCTCCTGCGCGAGCCGGCGCAGTGCCCCGTCACCGATCGTGCCCGCGACCCCGCCCTTCAGACTCGCGACGATTCCCGCGACCAGCACGAAGCCCATCGCCGCGATATTCAGCGCGAGCGAGATCATCCGCGCGCTCATGTCGATGCCCGACGCCATGCCGGCCCGCGAGCTCGGCACCGCACCCGTCGTCGTGTTGGTCACCGGCGTGTTCGTGAGCCCGAGGCCGATGCCGGCGATCACGCAGCCGGGCAGCATCGTGATCCAGCTTGCATGGTCGGCCGCGCTGCCGATCCGCATCAGCGCGAAACCCGCCGCGATCGTGAACAGGCCGCCCGGGATCACGACACCCGGCCCGTAACGCAGCGCGAGCCGTTCGCCGAACGGCGGCGCGACCAGCGTCGGCAACGTGTACGCGAGCAATGCGAGGCCGGCCGTCACGCTGTCGTAGCCGAGCGCGACCTGGAACCAGATCGGCAGGTAGATCATGAACGGCCAGAAGCTGAAGTTCATCCCCATCGAACCGAAGATCGCGCCGGTGAACGCGCGGATCCGGAACACCGAGAAGTCGAACATCGGCCGCGCACTGGCGCGTTCCGCGATGACGAAGCCGGCCAGCGCCGCCACGGTCGCGCCGAGCACACCGAGGCCGGCAGCACTGGTCAGCCCGAGCTCCGCACTTTGCGTGATATAGAACGCCAGGCCGAGCACCGCGAGCGACAGCGTGACGATGCCCGCCACGTCGAGCTTGCCCGCGTGCGGATCGCGCGACTCCTGCACCGCGCCGCCGATCAGCACGAGCGAGATGGCCGCGAGCGGCGCATGGACGAGGAACACCCACGGCCAGCTTGCCAGCGCGACGATCGCGCCGCCGACGATCGGCCCGAACCCGAGCCCGATGCCGAACACGATCCCCCAGATCCCGAATGCGCGGCCACGCTCGCGGCCCTCGCGAAACTGGTGCGACAGCACCGCAATTTGGCAGATCAGCATCGCGCCGCCGCTGGCGCCCTGCAACAGCCGGCCGGCGACGAGCACCGGCACGTTCGGCGCGAGCCCGCACAGCAGCGACGTCGCACCGAACAGCACGGTGCCGATCACGTACACGCGCTTGCGGCCGAACCGGTCGGCAAGCGTGCCGGCCGCCATCAGCACGGTCGTGCATGCGATCGTGTACGCATTCATGATCCACTGCATGCCGTTGAAATCGCCGTGCAGCACGTGTTCGAGCGTCGGCAGGATGACCGGCACGCTCGAGATTTCGAGGCCGAACATCAGCGACGTGAGACAGACGGCCGCGAGTGCGACCGCATTCCTGCGGGAGTCGGATAGCGTCATGCGTATTGCGCCACGGCCCGGCAACGAGCCGCGCGCCTCCAGGTGAGAAGGATTCGCCGCGTGCGGCCGGCGACGCACGCTGGACGGGAATCGGTACTATAGTGAGAATTTCCATCCCCATTGACGCACGTACTTCTCCAGACTGGGGAACTGCAGGACTCAATTACCCCCCTCCCATGACCGACAGACTCGACGGCGTGACGACCTTCGTCCAGGTAGTGGAATCGGGCAGCTTCGCGCTCGCCGCGGAGCGGCTCGACATGACGCGTTCGGCCGTCGGCAAGGCGGTCGCGCGGCTCGAGAAGCGGCTCGGCGCGCGGCTGCTGCAGCGCACGACGCGCAGCCAGAGCCTGACCGACGACGGCCAGGCGTACTACGACCGCTGCGTGCGCGCGCTTGCGGAACTGGAAGCGGCCGAAGCCGATCTCGACTGCGGCCGCAACGAGCCGCGCGGCAAGCTGCGCCTGAGCGTGCCGCTCGCGTTCGGGCACCACTGCGTGACGCCCATCGTGCTCGATCTCGCGCGCACCTATCCGCATTTGCGGATCGACGTGTCGATCACCGACCGTTTCGTCGATCTCGTCGAGGAAGGCATCGACCTCGCGGTGCGGATCGGCACGCTCGCGGACAGCACGAGCCTCGCGGTGCGGCGGCTCGGCACGCAATACGGCAGCCTCGGCGCGGCGCCGTCGTATCTCGCCCGCTACGGGATGCCGAAGACGCTCGACGACCTGAAAGACCACCGGACGATCGCGTATTCACGCTCGGGCGTGATTCAACCGTGGGATTTGCGCGCGCCGGACGGCTCGACGGTACGGATCGACATGCCGCACCAGCTCAGCTTCGACGACGTGCAGGCGATCGCGGCTGCCGGCGCGTCGGGATTCGGGATCGCATGGCTGCCGAGCTGGCTGCTCGACCACTACGTGAAGCGCGGCGAGATGACGGTCGTGCTCGACCGCTGCTTCGTCTGCGAAGGCGACATCCACGCGATCTGGCCGAAGACGCGCTACCTGCCGCGCAAGACGCGCTGCGTGATCGACGCGTTCGCGCAGGCGATTCCGCCGATGATCGAACGATAGGCAGGACTGCGCACGGTGCCGCGCCCGTACGGGCGACATCTCCGCCCTGCCCGCGCTACGTCGCGTCGCCGCCGTCGATCGCCAGCATGCGCCGGCGGCGCGCGCGGGCGAGTGCCGCCGGCGCGAAGTGCAGCACGACCAGCCGCGTCAGATGATGAGACAGGACGAACACGACGTTCAACCCGCCGCCATAGGCGACGATCGTGATCGTCTCGATGGCCCCGGGTGCATACGAGAGCCACAGCGGCAGCACGCCGTAGCCGGACAGCCGCGCCATCCCCCACGCGAACGCACCGGCCACCGTCAGCATCAGCGCGATGCACGCAAGGCCGGTTCGGCCGTATCGCAACCCGTCCGCCAGCGTGATCTGCCGGAACTGCGCACCGATCAGCGCGCCCAGGATGACCGACGCCGCATCGACGCACCACGCCGGCACCTCGACGTCATGCAGCCATCCCGCGCGCACGAACACGCCGGTCAGCACGATGGCCGTGATCATGAACGGCGCCGGCACACCGAGCCCGAGCAACGCCCGCCCGGCCAGCACGCACAGCGCCACCAACGCGGCCAGCGCCAGCCACGTGTCGACCGGCAATGCAGCGACAGCCGCTTGCTGCGGCGCGCCCGCCTGCGCCGGAATGAAACAACTGACCAGGACCGTGATCGACAGGAGCCGCACGAGATGCACGACGATCACCTTGGCCGACGCGCGCTCGGATTCCAGCAGGTCGAATACCGCGGCGAGTGCGCCGGGATAGACGGCCAGCAGTGAATCGGCCCGGTTCCAGCCCGAGACGCGGGACAGCCAAAGACTGCCGACCACGATCTGCGTGGCCAGGCACACGAGCAGGACGCCCAGGCTCGGCACGATCGAGACGACCATCTGCGTGTCCCACGACCTGAACAGCAAGCCGGTGGCCGTGCCGAGCACGATCTGCACGAATTCGAGGCCGAAGCGCAGCCTGGGGGCGAAACCGAACCGGCTGGTTGCGATCGACGCGGCGAGAATCGCGCCGAGCAGCAGGCCATGCGGCACGCCCGCAACCCGCAGCACGAGCCCGACCGCGGTCAGGCAGGCAAGATACGCAAGAGTTTTCATCGGGAAGCGACCTGGCTCCGGAAAATCCGCATGGAAATGCAATTGGAAGCGGCTTGAATGAAATGTCGGACTCGAAACAGAAAAGCGGCACATGCCGAAACATGTGCCGCCTTGCACGCCGCCGGCCGATGCCGACAGATCAATCCGCGCCCAGCGCCGCCAGCGGATGCGCGAACAGCTTCCACGGCGACGTGAGGAAATGCCGCACGCGTTCGGCGCGCAGTTCGACGAGCGACGCGGGCGCCCAGCGCGGCTTGCGATCCTTGTCGACGAGATGGGCGCGCACGCCTTCGCAGAAGTCGCCTTCCTCGATCGCGCGCGCGACGATGCCGAGCTCCATCCGGAACGATTCGGCCAGCGTCATCTGCCGGCCGCGCAGAAGCGCCTCGCGGGTCACGTACAGCATCGTCGGCGAGTGGCCGGTGAGCGCATCGAGGGTCGTCTGCAGCCATTGACGGTGCTCGCGCGACAGGTCCTCACGCGCAAGATCCTGCGTCAGCGTCGCGACGATCCGCTCGACGGTCGAACGCTTGTCGAAGTGACGCACGATCCACGGCATCTGGCCGTCGAGCGCCGCGTGCGGCACGACGTTGCACGGCGGCTCGAACACCTTGCGCAGCAACGGCAGCGCATCGCCTTCCCACTTGACGCTTTCGATGCGCGTCTCGAACGTGTCGAGCCACGCGGACGGCACGCACAGATCCGCGAGCTTCGCGGTCAGCGCATCGGCGCCCGACAGCATCGCGCCGGTCAGCCCGACGTACAGCTCGAGTTCGACCGGCATGCGCGACAGGAAATGCGTCGCGCCGACGTCGGGCACGAGGCCGATGCGCGTCTCCGGCATCGCGATCTTGCTGCGCTCGGTCGCGACGCGCAGCGCCGCGCCCTGCGCGAGGCCCATGCCGCCGCCCATCGTCACGCCGTCCATCAGCGCGACCACCGGCTTCGGGAACGTATGGATCGCGTAGTCGAGCCGGTATTCGTCGACGAAGAACGGCAGCCAGGTTTCGCGCTGCGCGACCATCTTGTACAGCGCGCGCACGTCGCCGCCCGCGCAGAAGCCCTTCTCGCCCGCGCCGCGCAGCACGACCGCGACGATCTGGTCGTCATTGCGGCAGCGCTCGAGCAGCGCGGCCAGCTCGCCGATCATCGCGTACGACAGCGCATTGAGCGCGGCCGGCCGGTTCAGCGTGATCAGCGCCACGCGATTCACCACGCGGAACAGCACCTCGGGTGCGTGCTCCGCGAACGCGTCGTGATTCGTCACCGGCGTGCTCATCGTTGCGGCTCTCCGTCCGTATTCCACTGCGGCGCGCGCTTGCCGAGAAACGCGGCCACGCCTTCGCGCGGATCGTTCGTGTCGAACAGGTCGACGAAGCGTTCGCGCTCGACCGCGAGCGCCGCGCTGCGCGGCACGCCGCGGCGCGCGAGGCCGATCAGCTCCTTGCTGTACGCGACCGCGTGCGGGCTCTGCCGCGCGACGTTGCGCGCGAGCGCCAGCGCGGCATCGCGCGACGCGCCCGACTCCACGACGTCCTCGACGAGGCCGATCCGCAGCGCCGTGGCTGCGTCGACACGCGCACCGGTCAGGATGATCTTCTTCGCCCAGCCTTCGCCGACGAGCCAGGGCAGCGTCTGCGTGCCCAGCCCGCACGGCAGCAGGCCGACCGACGGCTCGGGCAGCGCCATCTGCGCATGCGTCTCCGCGATTCGCAGGTCGCACGCGAGCGCGCATTCGAGCCCGCCGCCCATCGCATAGCCGTTGATCGCCGCGATGGTCACGACGCGCGCGTCGTGCAGCGCCTCGAACGCCGCGCCGAAGCGCGACGCCATCGCGCGTGCCACCGCGCGGTCGCCTTCGGCGAACGTGTTGAGGTCGGCACCGGCACTGAAGAACTTCGGGCCGTCGCCGGTGATCACCAGCGCGCGCACGCGCGGGTTCGCATTCAGTTCGGCGACGGTTTCCTGCAGTTGCTGCAGCCCGTCGGCGGTAAAGGCGTTCGCGGGCGGACGCTTGAGCGTCGCGCACGCGATCGCGCCGTCGTCGACGTAGTCCAGTTCGATCATCACGCGTCCTTCTTCGTTGCCGGTTGGTACAGGCGGATCACCGCCGAGAAATCGAGCTGGCCGTCGCCACGGCTGCTCATCGTCTGGTACAGCTGCTGCGCGAGCGCGCCGAGATAAACAGGCTGGCGGGCCTGCTTCGCCGCATCGTTCGCGAGGCCGAGATCCTTCAGCATCAGGTCGGTGCCGAAGCCGCCCGAGTACCCGCGCGACGACGGCGCGGTATCGATCACGCCCGGATACGGGTTATAGGTATCCGAGCTCCAGCAGCGGCCCGTCGACGTGTTGACGATGCCGGCCAGCACCTTCGGGTCGATGCCGAGCGCGACGCCGAGTGACATCGCCTCCGACACGGCCGCCATCGAGATACCGAGCACGAGGTTGTTGCAGACCTTCGCGACCTGCCCCATCCCCGTCGCGCCGCAGTGGACGATGTTCTTGCCCATGCCCGCGAGCACCGGCTTCACGCGCTCGAAATCCGCGTCGCTGCCACCGACCATGAAGGTCAGCGTGCCGGCCGCCGCGCCGCCGGTGCCGCCCGACACGGGCGCATCGACGAACGCGCCGCCGTGCTCGCGCACGAGCGCGCCGAACGCCTGCGCGCTCGCCGGGTCGATCGTGCTCGAATCGATCACGGTCGCGCCCGCGCCGAGGCCGGCGAGCACGCCGTTCTCGCCGGACAGCACCGAGCGCACGTGCGGTGCGGCCGGCAGCATCGTGATGACGAACGTCGCGCCCGATGCCGCATCGCGCGGCGATGCAGCCACCTGTGCGCCGGCATCCTGCAGCGCGCGCAATGCATCGGCGCTCAGGTCGAATGCGTGCACTTCGTGGCCGGCTTTCAGCAGGTTCAGCGCCATCGGCGCACCCATGTGGCCGAGGCCGATAAATCCGATTTTCATGTTCGTGTCCTCCGTCGCTCAGTGCAGCCGGATCGTCGTATTCACCGGGCCGGCCGTCGTATCGTCGTCGAACCAGCGTGCGGTGACCGTCTTGGTCTGAGTGTAGAACTGCACGACCTGCTTGCCGTACGGGCCGAGATCGCCGAGCTTCGAGCCGCGCGAGCCCGTGAAGCTGAAGAACGGCACGGGCACCGGGATCGGGATGTTGATGCCGACCTGGCCGATGTCGATCTCGCTCTGGAACTTGCGTGCGGCCGCGCCGCTCTGCGTGAACAGGCCGACGCCGTTGCCGAACGGGTTCGCGTTGACGAGCGCGATCGCTTCGTCGAGCGTATCGGCTTCCATCACGACCAGCACCGGGCCGAAGATTTCATGCGTGTAGACCGACATGCCGGTCTTCACGCCCGAGAAGATCGTCGGGCCGACGAAGTTGCCGTGCTCATAGCCGGTCACCTTCACGTCGCGGCCGTCGAGTTCGAGCTTCGCGCCTTCCTTCACGCCCGCGTCGATCAGCGACAGGATGCGTTCCTTCGCGGCCTTCGACACGACCGGCCCGACATCCGTGCCGGCTTCCGCGCCCGCATTGACCTTCAGCGCCTTCGCCTTCGCGACGATGTCCGGCAGCCAGTCGCGCGCGTTGCCGACGAGCACCGCGACCGACGTTGCCATGCAGCGCTGGCCGGCCGCGCCGAAGCCCGCACCGACGAGCGCGTTGATCGCCTGCTCGCGGTTCGCGTCGGGCAACACGACGGCGTGGTTCTTCGCGCCCATCATCGACTGCACGCGCTTGCCGTTCGCGCTGCCGAGGTTGTACACGTGCGTGCCGACCGCCGTCGAGCCGACGAACGAGATCGCCTTCACGAGCGGATGCGTGCAGATCGCATCGACCACTTCCTTGCCGCCGTGCACGACGTTCAGCACCCCTTTCGGTACGCCGGCCTCGACCGCGAGCTCGACGAGCTCCATCGTCGACAGCGGGTCCTGTTCCGACGGTTTCAGCACGAACGTGTTGCCGCAGACGATCGCCATCGGGAACATCCACAGCGGAATCATCGCGGGGAAGTTGAACGGCGTGATGCCTGCGCACACGCCGAGCGGCTGGCGCAGCGTGTAGGTATCCACGCCACCCGCGACGTTCTCCGCGAATTCGCCGAGCTGCAGCGAACCGATCGAGCAGGCATGCTCGACCACTTCGAGGCCGCGGAAGATGTCGCCTTCGGCATCGGGAATCGTCTTGCCCTGCTCGGCCGTCAGCGTCTTCGCGATGCGCTGCTGGTTCGTGCGCACGAGATCCTGGAACTTCAGCATGATGCGCATGCGCGCGGCGATCGGCGTGTTCTTCCACGTCGCGTACGCGGTGTGCGCGGCCTGCACGGCCGCGTCGACTTCCGCGACGGTCGCGAACGGCACGCGCGCGAGCACCTGCTGCGTCGCCGGGTTGACGATGTCGCGCCACTCGTTCGTGGCGGACTCGACGAAGGCGCCGTCGATCAGCAGTTTGACCGTCGGCACGTCTTTCGAATTCGCGTTCATCGATCCAATCTCCTGGCAGAGGGCCGCGTAGCGCGATAGCGCCGCGCGGCCGGTTCAATTCGGCTGCGGGCGGCGGCCGCGGAATGCGGCGCGCGCGGCCCGCGGTCACGTCACTTCAATTCAGCGGCGAAATCTTCTTCCCAGTATTCGCCGGGCATCCGTTCACTTGCGTCGTCGCCACGCTCGATCTCGCGGCGGCGCAATTCGACGCGGCGGATCTTCCCCGAGATCGTCTTCGGCAGCTCCGCGAACTGGAGGCGGCGAATGCGCTTGTACGGCGCGAGCTTCTCGCGCGAGAAACGGAAGATTTCCAGCGCGAGTTCGGGGCTTTCCTCGTAGCCCTGGCGCAGCGTGATGAAGGTCTTCGGCACCGACAGCCGCACGGGGTCGGGGCTCGGCACGACAGCCGCCTCGGCGATCGCCGGATGCTCGATCAGCACGCTTTCGAGTTCGAACGGGCTGAGCCGGTAGTCGGACGACTTGAACACGTCGTCCGCGCGGCCGATGTACACGTAGTAACCGTCGTCGCCGCGCATCGCGATGTCCGACGTGCGGTAGTGGCCGTCGCGCATCGCGTAGGCCGTCGCGTCGGGGTTGTTCGCATAGCCGTTCATCAGCCCGACCGGGCGCGTGACGTCGGCGCCGATCGGCAGCGCGACCTCGCCTTCGGTCACGGGCATGCCGTCCGGGTCGAGCAGCGCAATGCGGTAACCGGGCAGCGGCCGGCCCATCGAACCCGCGACGACCGGCTGGCCCGGCGAGTTGCCGATCAGGCAGGTCGTTTCGGTCTGGCCGTAGCCGTCACGGATCGCGATGCCCCACGCCTTCTTCACGCGCTCGATGATCTCGGGATTCAGCGGCTCGCCCGCGCCGACGATCTCGCGCAGCTTCACATCGAACGACGCGAGCGGCTGCTGCACGAGCATGCGCCACACGGTCGGCGGCGCGCACAGCGTCGTCACCTGGTATTTGACGAGCGCATCGAGCACCACCTTCGGCTCGAAGCGCGCGTAGTTGAACGCGAACACGCACGCCTGCGCGTTCCACGGTGCAAAGAAGCAGCTCCACGCGTGCTTCGCCCAGCCCGGCGAGCTGATGTTCCAGTGGATGTCGCCCGGCTGCAGGCCGATCCAGTACATCGTCGACAGATGGCCGACCGGATAGGTGCGGTGCGTATGCTCGACGAGCTTCGGCTTCGACGTCGTGCCCGATGTGAAGTACAGCAGCATCGCTTCGTTCGACTGCGTGACGGCGTCCGGGTTGAATTCGGCGCTCGCCGCATAGCCGTCGTTCATCGCGAGCCAGCCCGCGCGTGGTGCGCCGGCGACGATCTTCTGCGCGAGGCCGAGATCCGGCTGTTCGAATTTGGCGGTTTCGTTCTCGTCGACGATCGCGTATTTCGCGCCGCCGATCTGCACGCGGTCGCGAACGTCGTCGGGAGACAGTTGGGTGGTAGCAGGCAGCACGATCGCGCCGAGCTTCATCGCGGCGAGCATCGCGTCCCACAGCTCGACACGGTTCGGCAGCATCAGCAGGATCCGGTCGCCGCGCACGACGCCGATCGAGCGCAGCCAGTTCGCGATCCGCGACGAACGCTCGGACATCTGCGCGAACGAATACGGATCGCCCGTGCCGGTCGCCGCGTCGACGATCCACAGCGCGGGCTGGTCGTTGCCGCGCGCCATCGGGTCGAAGTAGTCGAGCGCCCAGTTGAACGCGTCGAGCACCGGCCACTCGAACTCGCGGTAAGCGGTTTCGTAGTCGGTGCGATGGCGCAGCAGAAAGTCGCGTGCGTTCAGGAATGCCTGTACCGTCATCGTGTCCTCCAGTCTCCGTGCCTCGTGCGGTCGACCCGCGTGAGCGCCTTGTCGCTTACGTGGATCCCATGCGCTGGCAAGTCTCCATGCGTCGCGGTCAACCGGGTATGCGCTGCAGCCCATGCCCGGTTGCCTCTGTTGCGGCGCACGGTCACGTCATTGCGTGCCGCGTTCGCCGCGCTGCCCTCGTGCCCTGCTGACGTTGTCGCCGGGGCAACCGCCGCGGCTCAAAGCTGCCGTGCGATCACCATCCGTTGCACTTCGCTGGTGCCTTCGTAAATCTGCGTGATGCGCGCGTCGCGATAGTGACGCTCGACTTCGTAATCGACCAGGTAGCCGTAGCCGCCGTGGATCTGGATCGCGTCCGAACACACGCGCTCGGCCATCTCCGATGCGAACAGCTTCGCCTGCGACGCTTCCGACAGGCACGGCAGCCCGGCCGTGCGCAGCTTCGCCGCGTGATGCACGAGCAGGCGCGCGGCATTGATCTGCACGGCCATGTCGGCGAGCTTCTGCTGGATCGCCTGGTGCTCGGCGATCGGCTTGCCGAACTGCACGCGCTCGCCCGCATAGCGGCGCGCCTTGTCGAACGCGGCGCGCGCGATGCCGAGCGCCTGCGCGGCGATGCCGATACGGCCGCCTTCGAGGTTCGACAACGCGATCTTGAGCCCTTCGCCGCGATTGCCGAGCAGGTTTTCTTCCGGAATCGCGCAGTTCTCGAACGTGATCGGGCACGTATCCGACGCACGGATGCCCATCTTCTTCTCGGGTTTGCCGACGATGAAGCCCGGCGTGTCGGTCGGCACCAGGAACGCGGAAATGCCGCGCTTGCCGGCTTCCGGGTCGGTCATGGCAAAAACGATCGCGACGCCGGCGCGCTGGCCGTTGGTCACGAACTGCTTCGCGCCGTTCAGCACCCATTTACCGTCGCGCAGTTCCGCACGCGTGCGCAGGTTGTTCGCCTCGGAGCCTGCCTGCGGCTCGGTCAGGCAGAACGCGCCGATCACGCGGCCGGACGCCATTTCGGCCAGCCAGCGATCCTTCTGCGCCGGCGTGCCGAAACCGAGGATCGGCCCGCAGCCGACCGAGTTGTGCACGCTCATCATCGTCGCGCACGCGGCGTCGCCGGCGGCAACCTCCTCCATCGCCAGCGCATAGGCCACGTAGTCCGTATACGAGCCGCCCAGCTCCTGCGGCACGATCATCCCGAGCAGGCCGAGTTCGCCGAGCTGCGCGACGATCTCGTCGGGCAGGTGCGCATCGTGGTCCCATTGCGCCGAGCTCGGTGCCAGCATCTCGGTGGCAAACGCGCGCGCGGCATCGCGGATCATCCGCTGGTCTTCGGTGTAAAGCTCGTCCATGGTGCTGCTGTCTCCCGCGGCCGCCGGGCGCGACCGTCCTTGCGTTTCGATGCAACAAGTGTAGGCAAGCAGGCGCGACTGTTCGATGCTCGCGTCGCTCATTTACACTGAGCGTTTTTGCCACACCGGCGGCACGGATGAAGCAGGAAGACAAGGGAACCGTCGCGATCAGCCTCGTCGCTTACAGCGTCGCGCTCGCGACCCGGCGCGGCGTCGCCGCCGAGCCGCTGCTCGCGCAGGCCGGCATCGCGCCCGCGCTGCTCGGGCAGCCGCGCGCACGGGTCTCCGCGCAGCAATACGGCGCGCTGTGGAACGCGATCGCGCGCACGCTCGACGACGAGTTTTTCGGGCAGGATCGCCACCCGATGCGCAGCGGCAGCTTCATCGCGATGAGCCAGGCGGCGCTGTCCGCGCGGGACGGCCTGCACGCGATGGCGCGCGCGGTGAATTTCATGCACTGCGTGCTCGACGACCTGCACGCGGAGCTCGACGCGAACCCGCAGCGCGTGCGGCTGCGCTTCGTGCACCGCAACAACGGCGCGACGCCCGCGATGTTCACGTACGCGACCTATTTCATCATCGTCTACGGGCTCACCTGCTGGCTGATCGGGCGGCGCATCCCGCTGCTGCATGCGAGCTTCCGCTGCGACACGCCGCCCGCCGACCACGAATACCCGTCGATGTTCTGTGACGACATGCGATTCAACGAACCCGATTCGTATGTCGATTTCGATCCCGAATTCGCGACGCTGCCGGTCGTGCAGAACGCGAAGACGCTGAAGACGTTCCTGCGCAACGCGCCGGCTAGCTTCATCGTCAAGTACCGCAACCCGAACGCGCTCGCGCAGCGCGTGCGTGCGGTGCTCCGCGGAATGCCGCCGGCCGCCTGGCCCGGCGCCGGCGGGATGGCCGCGCGGCTGCACGTGGCCGAGGCCACGCTGCGCCGCAAGCTGCATCAGGAAGGCCACGCGTACCAGTCGATCAAGGACACGCTGCGGCGCGATCTCGCGTTTGAGGCGCTGGCCGACCCCGCGCGCACGATCGCCGACGTCGCGGCCGCGACCGGGTTCGCGGAACCGAGCGCGTTCTACCGCGCGTTCCGCAAATGGAGCGGGCGCAGCCCGGCCGACTATCGCGACGAAGTGCTCGCGCGGGGCGGCGGCGCGAGCTGAAGCGGGCCGGCACGGCCGTCGCTTCGCGCTTTGTGCCGAAACCGCCTAATCTTTAAGCATCGGGCCTACGCCCTTTCCGCCAGCCGGACGACACGCGGCCGCGCGCCGCCCGGACGCCGCGATGCACTTTCATCGTCATGGGCCGCCGCCGGCGCCTGCCACGCCCGGCGGCCACCCTCGTCACCCGCTGTCCGCGCGGGTCGCGCGCGCCGCGCTGTTCGCGGCGCTGCTCGTCGTGTGTGCGGCGGTCGCCGCGCCATCGCCAGCCGAGGCACCCGCCGCCGCCCGCCCGGTGGTCGTGATCCCGATCAACGGCGCGATCGGCCCGGCCAGTGCCGATTTCATTGTCCGCTCGCTCGACCGCGCGGCCCGCCAGCACGCGCCGCTCGCGATCCTGCAGCTCGACACGCCCGGCGGCCTCGACACGTCGATGCGGCAGATCATCAAGGCCATCCTCGGCTCGCCGGTGCCGGTCGCCGCGTTCGTCGCGCCGGGCGGCGCGCGGGCCGCGAGCGCGGGCACCTACATCGTCTATGCCAGCCACTTCGCGGCGATGGCGCCCGGCACCAATCTCGGCGCGGCGTCGCCCGTACAGTTCGGCATCGGCGGCGCCGCGCCGCCGGGCGGAAATCCCGCGGCGCCGCACGCGCCGGCCGGCACCTCGGGGGCGTCTGGGGCGTCCGATGCGGCCGCCACGCAGGCCGCGCTGCCGACCGATACGCAATCGACCGAGATCCGCAAGGCGATGCAGGATGCCTCCGCGTATATCCGCGGCCTCGCGCAGTTGCGCGGGCGCAATGCCGAATGGGGCGAGCGCGCGGTGCGCGAGGCCGTGAGTTTGTCGGCGAACGAGGCGCGTACGCAGCATGTGGTCGACCTGATCGCGCAGGACCCGGCCGACCTGGCTCGCCAGCTCGACGGCCACACCGTGACGACCACCGCCGGCACGGTACGGCTCGCGACCGCCCATGCGCCGCTCGTCGTGCTCGAGCCTGACTGGCGCAGCCGCTTCCTGGCGATCATCGCCGACCCGAACGTCGCGCTGATCCTGTTGACGATCGGCATCTACGGCCTGTTCTTCGAGTTCGCGAACCCCGGCTTCGTGCTGCCGGGCGTCGTCGGCACGATCTGCCTGCTGGTCGGGCTGTTCGCGATGCAGTTGCTGCCGATCAGCTATGCGGGCCTCGGCCTCGTGCTGCTCGGTCTCGGCTGCCTGGTCGCCGAGGCGTTCCTGCCGACCTTCGGCGTGCTCGGGTTCGGCGGAATCGTGTCGTTCACGATCGGCGCGCTGATGCTGATCGACACCGACGTGCCCGGCTACGGGATTCCGTGGCCCGTGATCGCGAGCCTCGCGCTCGGCGGCGGGCTGCTCGTCGCGGGCGTGTCGAGCGTCGCGCTGCGCGCGCGGCGCCGCCCGGTCGTGACGGGCGCCGAGGCAATGGTCGGCAGCATCGGCGAAGTGCTCGACGACGGCCTGCTGGCCGACCAGCCGCACGGTGCGGCCGGCACCGCGCCGTCCGCCGCCGGCTGGGCGCGCGTGCGCGGCGAGCGCTGGCGCGTGGCCAGCAGCGCGCCGCTTGCCGCCGGCTGCCGCGTGCGTGTCACCGGCCGCCACGGGCTGCTGCTCACGGTCGCCCCGCTCTACGACGTGCCGGGGCAGGAACACCATCAAGAACAACACCAGGGAGAACCTTCATGATCGGCTACACGTTCGGCTTCAGCAGCGTCCTGATCGTCTTCGTCGTCGTGCTCGTCGCGTCGTCGATCCGCATCTTCCGCGAGTACGAGCGCGGTGTCGTGTTCATGCTCGGCCGCTTCTGGAAGGTGAAGGGGCCGGGGCT
This sequence comes from Burkholderia lata, assembly GCF_000012945.1. NCBI lineage: Bacteria > Pseudomonadati > Pseudomonadota > Betaproteobacteria > Burkholderiales > Burkholderiaceae > Burkholderia > Burkholderia lata. Next base: position 804,855 of record NC_007511.1, on the reverse strand, counting down.
CGTGCTGATCATCCCGATCGTCCAGCAGGTCGTGCGGATCGACCTGCGCACCGTCGTGTTCGACGTGCCCGCGCAGGACGTGATCACGCGCGACAACGTGTCGGTGAAGGTCAATGCGGTCGTGTATTTCCGCGTGGTCGATCCGGAGAAGGCCGTGATCCAGGTCGCGCGCTTCTTCGAGGCGACGAGCCAGCTCGCGCAGACGACGCTGCGCGCGGTGCTCGGCAAGCACGAACTCGATGCGCTGCTCGCCGAGCGCGAACAGCTGAACGCCGACATCCAGAAGACGCTCGACGCGCAGACCGATGCGTGGGGGATCAAGGTGTCGACGGTCGAGATCAAGCACGTCGACCTGAACGAGACGATGATCCGCGCGATCGCGCGGCAGGCCGAGGCCGAACGCGAGCGGCGCGCGAAGGTGATTCATGCGGAAGGCGAACTGCAGGCGTCGGAGAAACTGCTGCAGGCCGCGCAACGGCTCGCGCTGCAGCCGCAGGCGATGCAGCTGCGCTACCTGCAGACGCTGACGACGATCGCGGCGGACAAGAACTCGACGATCGTGTTTCCGCTGCCGGTCGATCTGCTGGGGGCGTTGCTGGAGCGGTTGGGGGGGAAGCGGGAGGGGTGAGCGCGCGGCCTCGCGTACGTCGATTGCCCCCTAGGCCACTGATGCAAGGATGGCGTCAATCAGTTCGGCACCGCCTTCGACATCCTCGTTACCCACGAATCGGGAAACTTCCATGTGTCCGTCATCGAACACGTCGATCTCGATACGCTGTCCCACGACTGTCACGGAAACGAGAATGGTGTCGGGACGATGGCGACTGAGCGCATAAGCCACATGTGCGCTATCCAGCTTCGTCAGCAGGTCAAAAATCGGATGAGTCATGCTGGATCCTATTTCTTGAATCGGTTGTCGTTGAGCAGTTTAAGTGTGTTGCAGCACGGATGCCGGCGGATCCTGAGTGCTTCTTGCGGTACTCCAGAACGATCAACAAGTGTCATCGGGGCATCGTGTGTCGCACCAGGCTGGCCACGATCATGCCCCCACCCAATCTAGAGCTTCCCCTCCATTTCCCCCTTCCATTAGGACAAATCCTCACCTCTGGGGGCTGGCGCGCGTCCCGGAACCGTCTATGATCATTACATTGCTCAATGACGCATTAAATGCTGACTGAATAACCCGCACTGGTGACGCCGGCGGGCGCATTCCGGATCAGCGCCCCAAACGGAGACGCATCATGGCCGATCACCATCCGCTGCCGGAAGTCCACCTCGACGAGCTGCCGCAATTCCGCGCGGTCCAGCAACTCGCGTACCGCTGCGTCGAAACCGTCGGCGCGATGCTCTACCCCGGCATCACCGAAAAGGAGGCCGCGCGCCTGCTGACCGAATGGCTGCAGGACAACGGCGTGCACGACTGGCTGCACAAGCCGTTCGCGTGGTTCGGCGACCGCACCGCGTTCGAAGGCTTTTCGGGCCTCAAGCACATGGGCGGCTTCAATCTCGCGTTCTTCCCGAGCAACCGCCAGCTCGAGACCGACATGCCGGTGATCCTCGACGTCGCGCCGGTACTCGACGGCATCGTGGCCGACGTCGGCTACGCGCACTGCCTCGGCCACAACCCGATCCTCGAACAGCTGCAGGACGACCTGATGGACCACCGCGACATGATCGTGCGGCTCGTGAAGGAGCGCCGGTCGATGGCCGAAGTCGCGCAGGAAGTCGACGCGCTGTGCCGCCGCCAGGGCGTCGAGCCGCGCCACAAGGCCTATCCGTTCAAGGTGCTCGCGCATCGCGTCGCGAAGATCCACAAGCTGTCGAAGCCGCGCTTCGTCGCGCGCTTCGGGCTGAACGCAACACGCAACCTGCTGCTCGACCAGGGCCGCGCGGCGAAACAGCAGGGCTGGTCGCCACTGTGGTCGATCGACCGCCGCTCCGAGCATGCGCCGGTGCCGGGCCTCTGGGCCGTCGAGCCGCATCTCGGCTTCGCCGGCGTCGGCGCGAAATTCGAAGAGCTGCTGGTCATCACCGAAGACGACGCGTACTGGCTCGACGAAGACCTGCCGCACGTGCGCCGCTGGCAGCGCCGCCAGGCCGAGCGCACGCAGGCCATTGCGACCGTGCCGGCCGCCGCCTGACGCGGACGCGCCCTTCCTCCCGAATCCCTGAACGACGGACTCACGATGCAGCCTCTTTCCGACGAAGCGCCGCTGGCCCTGTTCGAATCGGTTCATAGCGAAACGGCAGTCGCCTCCGGCGACCTGACGCTCGCGGTCAAGACCTGGGGTGACCCGGCCCGCTCGCCGGTCGTGCTGGTGCACGGTTATCCCGACGACAGCAGCGTCTGGCAGCACGTCGCGCCGCTGCTCGCGCGCAAGCACTACGTGATCGCGTACGACGTGCGCGGTGCGGGCCTGTCCGGCGTGCCGAAGCGCACGGCCGACTACCACCTCGCGAAGCTGACCGACGACTTCGTCGCGGTGATCGACGCCCTCTGCCCCGGCCGCGCCGTGCACCTGATCGCCCACGACTGGGGCTCGATCCAGGGCTGGGAATTCGTCACCGACCCGCGCCTCGCCGGCCGCATCGCGTCGTACACGTCGTGTTCCGGGCCGTGCCTCGACCACGTCGGCTTCTGGCTGCGCGAACGCGTGCTGCGCCCGACGCCCGCATCGCTCGCGAAGCTCGGCGGCCAGCTCGTGCGGTCGTGGTACGTGTACCTGTTCCACCTGCCGTTCATCCCCGAGCTCGGCTGGCGGCTGTGGCTCGGCCGCGCGTGGCCGCGCCTGCTGCGCCGGCTCGAGAAAACGCCCGCCACGCCGCGCCCGACCCAGGCCGACGACGGCGCGCGCGGCGTGCGCCTCTATCGCGCGAACTTCATCCGCTGCCTGTTCGCCCCGCGCGAACGCTACGCGCATGCGCCGGTGCAGACGATCGTGCCGCTCGGCGACAAATACGTGAGCCCCGCGCTGTCCGAGAACCTGTCGCGATGGGTGCCGCAGTACTACCGCCGCGAGGTCGCGGCCGGCCACTGGCTGCCGCTCGCCGATCCTGCGCGCTTCGCGGATCTCGCCGGGCAACTGATCGATGCGGTCGAATCGGGCAACGAACCGCCCGCGCTTGCAAACGCGCGCCGCCGCGCTACGAGCGGCCGTTTCAGCGGCAAGGTCGCGGTCGTGACCGGCGCGGGCAGCGGCATCGGCCGCTGCGCGGCGCTCGCGTTCGCCCGCGAAGGCGCGACGATCGTCGCGTGCGACATCGATCTCGCGAGCGCCGAACGCACCGCGCTGCTGATCGGATTGACCGGCGCTCAAGCGCACGCAAAGCGCGTTGACGTCGGGTCCGCCGATGAAATGGAAGCGCTGGCAACGTGGGTCGGCAGCGCACTCGGCGGCGCGGACGTCGTGATCAACAACGCGGGCATCGGCATGGCCGGCGGCATCCTCGACACGAGCACGCGGCACTGGGAGCGCATCCTGCACGTGAACCTGTGGGGCGTGATCCACGGCTCGCGGCTGTTCGCGCAGCAGATGGCCGCGCGCGGCACCGGCGGCCACATCGTCAACACCGCATCGGCCGCCGCGTTCGGGCCGTCGCGCGACCTGCCCGCGTATGCGACGACGAAGGCCGCCGTGCTGATGCTCAGCGAATGCATGCGCGCGGAACTCGCGGAGCAAGGCATCGGCGTGACGGCCGTGTGCCCCGGCTTCGCGGAGACCGGAATCATGGCGTCGACGCAATACGCGGGCGCCAATGCACAGGACGAAGCGCGGCTGCGCAAGCGCGCGACGAAGCTGTACCAGATGCGCGGCCTGAAACCCGAAACCGTCGCACAGGCGATGGTCGACGGCGTGCTGCGCAACCGCCCCGTCGTCGCGGTCGGCGGCGAGGCGCACGCGATGCGCTTCGTCGGCCGTTTCATGCCGTGGCTCGGCCGGATGATCGCCCGCGTCAGCATGGCATCGCATTGACGGCGCACGGCGCCGCACAGGGAGACACAAATGACCGATACCGTCGACTATCACAAGATCAAGGCCCGGCACGTGAAGTTCGACTTCAGCGACACGCCGATTACGTGGGTGCCGAACGACCCGGGCAGCACGCACATCATCAACACGCTGAACCTGCTGTTCCCGGAAGGCGAGCTGTGGTTCTGCCGCGTGTACAACAAGGCGCTACCGCTGATCACCGATGCGCGCCTGCGCGACGAAGCCGAAGGCTTCCTGCGCCAGGAAGCCGTGCATTCGCGTTCGCACGGCGGCGTGCTCAAGCACTACTACGACCGGCACGGGATCGACACGAAGCCGTTCACGCAGAAGCTCAACCGCCTCTTCACGCGCGTGCTCGGCGAGCAGCCGCTCGGGCTGAAGATCGGCCACACGCGTTTCTGGCTGCGCCAGCAGCTCGCGGTGATCGCGTCGCTCGAGCATTTCTTCGGCTATCTCGGCAACTGGGTGCTCAACGCGCACGGGCTCGACGAAGGAAAGGCCGACCCGACGATGGTCGACCTGCTGCGCTGGCACGGCGCGGAGGAAGTCGAGCACCGCACGGTCGCGTTCGACATCTACCGGCACCTGGGCGGCACCTATCCGGAACGCTGCGTGCACATGGCGTTCGTGATCCTGCTGCTGCTCTACTACATCACGACGGGCGCGAAGTTCATGTACCGGCGCGACCCGGCCGCCGGCCGCTACCCGGGTTTCGTGCTCGCGTGGTGGCAAGGCTCGCGGCGCGGGCACCTGCCGTCGTTCTGGAAGGTGATCGGCGCGGCGCTACGCTATTTCAAGCCGAGCTATACGCCGCACCACGAAGGCTCGACCGAACAGGCACTCGCCTACCTCGCCCGCTCGCCGGCCGCGCAGGCGGCCGCGCACGGCGGCAACTGGGGCACGACGAAGGGTGCCTGAACGGGCTTCCTGCCGGCTCGGCGGGCGCCGCCCGCCGAAATGCGTACAATCGCGGCTTCATTTCCCGGAGGTGCCGCGATGGCCATGAAGAAAACCGATCTCGAAAAGAACAAGGCGCTCAAGCTGACGCACGCGCTGAAGCAGTCAAGCTCCGCGCGTTTCGGCAAGGGTGCCGACGACGCAGCCAAGCTCGACCGCCGCGCGCAGCGCAAGCTCGACCAGGAACAGGGCCTCGTGCCGTTCGCCTGCAAGCTCAACGCCGACCTCGTCGAACAGCTCAAGGCCCGCGCAGCCACGCACCCGGAAGGGATGACGGGCCTGCTGTCCGAGCTGCTCGTGAACGGGCTCGCGCAACGCGACGCGTGACCGACACGTATCTCGAAAATTACGTTGACATTGCTGCGTCGGCGCGACACACTCGTTCGCATGCCTACGCTCAAGCCCGCCGCCATCGCGCATAAAACACCAGTGAACGCCAATACGTGGCGATCACCGGGGGCGCTTGTGCGTTAGCATCGAGATTCAGTTGCGCATGTCACAAGGCCTCGCCGGAAACGGATGAGGCCTTTTTGTTTTGGTGCGCGTCATCCCGCCCGGCTCAACGGATGGAGATGACGATGGACCAAGCAAGCCGGCTGGTTGTCTGCCCCGATCGGTGCCGCACCGATGCGATCGCATTGCCGCGGGTCGTGATGCAATTCACGGTCGCGCCGCGCAAAACGCTGACATGGTGCGCGCAAAACGACGCCGAGATCCGTGTGCACGACGCGACGCTGTGGGTCACGCGGCTGGGCAGCGTCGACGATTACTGGATACGAACCGGCGACGTGCTGCGCGTGCAGCGCGGCGATCGCATCTGGATGAGCACCGACGACGACCGTCCGGCCGAAGCATCGATCACGACCGCATACGCAATGAAACGCGGCGCGTGGCTGGAGCATGCGCTCGCGCGAATGCGCAGCTTGCTGCGCGGGCGATGTCGAAGTCGAAGCCGAAGTCGCACATGACGAAAGCGCCGCTGCGCACTCGCTACGGGGATGCAGCGGCGTCACGCAATGCCAGGTGCGCGCGTCGATGCATCGCGCTCGCCTATCCCGAAAATTATCGTTGACAACGCCGTTCCACGCAGACAAACTCGTTCGCATGCCTACGTACCTGTCCGTCGCCGCCGTGATTCATCGATCGATGAACATTCGAAAGAATGGTTCACGGGAGGCGCGTGTGCGTTAGCAGTCGAGCAGTACCGCATGTCACACAAGGCCTCACCGGAAACGGATGAGGCCTTTTTGTTCTGGTGCGCGTCATCCGTCCGGCTCACTGAATGGAGAAGACGATGGACCAGGCAAGCCCGCTGTTTGACCGTCCCGATCGGCGCCGTGCCGGCACGATCGCGTTACCGACTGTCGTGATCCGTTTCGCGGTCGCGCCGCGCACGACGCTGACGTGGCGCGCGCCGCAGGACGCGGAGCTCCGCACGCATGGCGCGGCGCTGTGGGTCACGCGCCCGCCGTGCGTCGACGACTACTGGGTGCAGCCCGGCGACGTGCTGCGCATCGCACGTGGCGAGCGCATCTGGCTCGGCACCGATGCGGACCGGTCGACCGAAGCGACGCTCACGACCGCATTCGTGCGTCGCGGCGAGCGCTTCAGGCGCACGCTCGCGCAAGTGCAACGTTTGCTCTTCGGGGCAGGGAGAACGAGCGGATAAGCGACGCGCCGTCAGGCACGCGAGACGCGGAACGGCCGCGACCGGAAACGGACGCACCTGCGGCGTTACGCGCCGCAGGTGCGCATCGAATGACGCGGCACGCCGGTGCGTGCCGCGTGCGATCGCGCGCCGTGCGCAGCGACGGGATGCAACAGGGGCATCAGGTGCTGGCGGCGAGACGCGGGCCCGTGCTTCGGGGAGTGGACTCGAGGTCGGGACGTTGCGCCGCCTGCGAGGTCACCCACGGATCGATGCCCTGCTTCTGCACCTCTTCGAGGAATGACACACGTGTGCGCCAGTAATCCGCTTGTAATTTCGCGTCGATGACGCGCTGTTCGGCAGCGAACAGTTCCATGCGCGCCGTCACGAGCATCGACGCAGCGGTTTTTTCCGGCGTGGGGGCGTGTCGCATCGCCCAACGGCTGATCCAGTTCAACATGCTGACCTCCGTGATTACGGACGAACCCGCATCGGGCAATCGCAAGCGGCCGTGCCTGCCCGAACACGCAACGGCCTTGACCGCACTACACCGCCCGGCCTGCACGGACTGCGACTCCCCCGCGTCGGCAATTACCGGCCGGCGTGTGCATGCGCGGTGTATCTATCCTAGAAAGACTTGCCGGTTTATGCGATGGGGTCTTGCAATCTTTTACACAGAAACCACAGTCGCCCCCGCATCACGAAATGACAGTTGCGGGCGGGACGGCTTCGGCGCAGGATAGCCCGATATCTGCAACCGTCTGGACTGACGAATGGCCGCTGCACGCCGCTGCCGGGCATCCGTACCGGCCGCGCACGTGCGCTTGCGCGCACGCGCTGCATGCTCCGCGTTCGTCCAGCATGCCGGCGCTCCGTTTCAGTCGGATGTCATCCCGCTCCCGCGCCGCGCGATACGCCGCGCGTTCCGCCCTGCACGCCGTTGCGCACGCATCGGCCGGCGTCGTTCGCACATCCCGCTCCCGTTTCAGCCATTTCTTCCGGCCCGTTCCGCCCGAACCGGTAAAATGCGCGCCTTCGCCGCGCGGCCGGGCTGCCAGACCGTTCGCGCGCAGGCAGCCGATCGATCTTTCGATCGTGCCCTCCAACTATATCGTCCGAGCTATCCGCGCTATTACAATCCGCCGATAGCCGGGCAATAGTGGCTGGTTACAGTAAGCCGGCCGCGCGCTGCCTTTACAACAATTCGGCACAACAAGCAACACGACAACCCGACCGGAGAAACGCCTTCATGGAATCCATCAAGCGGTATTTCGGCTTCGCTGAAGCCGGCACCGACTTCCGCACCGAAATACTCGCGGGCGTCACCACGTTCCTGACGATGGCTTACATCATCTTCGTCAACCCCGCGATCCTCGGCGACGCCGGCATGCCGAAGGAATCCGTGTTCGTCGCGACCTGCCTCGTCGCGGCACTGGCGTCGCTCATCATGGGCCTGTACGCGAACTACCCGATCGCGTGCGCGCCCGGCATGGGCCTGAACGCGTATTTCGCGTACACGGTCGTCAAGGGGATGGGCTTCACGTGGCAGGCCGCGCTCGGCGCGGTGTTCATCTCGGGCTGCCTGTTCCTGCTCGTCACGCTGTTCCGCGTACGCGAGGCGATCGTCAACGGCATTCCGAAATCGCTGCGGATCTCGATCACCGCGGGTATCGGCCTGTTCCTCGGCATCATCTCGCTGAAGACCTCGGGTGTGATCGTCGGCAACCCGGCCACGCTCGTCACGCTGGGCGACCTGCACAAGCACGACACGATCCTCGCGATCGTCGGCTTCTTCACGATCGTCACGCTCGACCACCTGCGCGTGCGCGGCGCGATCCTGATCGGCATCATCGGCGTCACGATCCTGTCGTTCTTCTTCGGTGACAACCAGTTCCACGGCGTGTTCTCCGCGCCGCCGTCGATCGACGCGACGCTGTTCAAGCTCGACATCCGCGCGGCGCTGTCGACCGGCATCATCAACGTGATCCTCGTGTTCTTCCTCGTCGAGCTGTTCGACGCGACGGGCACGCTGATGGGCGTCGCGAACCGCGCGGGCCTGCTCGTCGAAGGCAAGATGAACCGCCTGAACAAGGCGCTGCTCGCCGACAGCACGGCGATCGTCGCGGGCTCGGTGCTCGGAACGTCGTCGACCACCGCGTATATCGAAAGCGCGTCGGGCGTGCAGGCCGGCGGCCGCACGGGCGTGACGGCCATCACCGTCGCAGTGCTGTTCCTCGCGTGCCTGTTCATCGCGCCGCTCGCCGGCGTCGTGCCGGCGTACGCCACGGCACCGGCACTGCTGTACGTGTCGTGCCTGATGCTGCGCGAGATGGTCGAGGTGCCGTGGGACGATGCAACGGAAGCCGTGCCGGCTGCACTGACCGCGCTGCTGATGCCGTTCACGTACTCGATCGCGAACGGTGTGGCATTCGGCTTCATCGCTTACGGCGGCCTCAAGCTGCTGACGGGCCAGGCCCGCTCGGTCAAGCCGATCGTGTGGCTCATCGCAGCCGTGTTCCTGTTCCGCTTCTTCTATCTCGGCAGCGAGTGATGGTGGCGCTTCGGCGCGATGCTTGATGCACGATGAAAAAACGCCACCTTCGGGTGGCGTTTTTCGTTGTGCGCGCCGTGACTGCCGCCGCCTTGTCCGCGCGGATCAAGGGGTCGCGACGCCCTTGAGCTCCTCGTCGTACAGCCGCTGCGCCAGCGTCGGGTCGAGCGTCTTGACGCGGCGATACAACTGCACCGCGTCATCGGCCCGCCCGGTGCGGCGATAAGCGACCGCCAGGTTGGCCATGAGTTGCGCGTCGTCGGGATACGCGCGGTTCAAATCCTCGAAGATCCCGACTGCCGCGTCGGGCCGCTTGCCGCGAATCGCCGCGATGCCCATCGCCTCCCGCGCCAGCCGGTTCGACGGGTCAAGCTTCAATGCATGCGCCGCCGCGGTCGACGCTTCGTCGGGCTGGCCGATCTGGTTCAGCTCGCCCGCGAGCACCACCCACCCCGCCGGTAGCGATTCGTCCAGCGCAACCGCGCGCCGGAACGATGCGACGGCCTGCACATGCTGGCCCAGTTGCGCCAGCGTCACGCCGTGCATCCGCCATGCCCTCACGTCTCCGTCGTTCAGCTTGATGGATCGATCAAGTGCACTCAACGCATCGACGTAGTTCGACTGCGTCATGTACAGCGCGCCGAGCCGCAACCAGTATTCGGCATTGTCCGGCGCCGCTTCAACCGCACTGTGCATCGCGGTGGACGCATTGCCGGACTGACCTTGCAGCGCATACGCCTGGGTTAGCGCACCCTGAATGAGTGCGGTCGTGGCGGGATCGCTGCCCTTCTGCGCGCTCAGTGCGTGCTGGTAACTGGCGATCGCGTCCGCGAGGTGGCCGAGATCGTATTGCGCGCGGCCGAGTGCGTACCAAAGCCGCATATCGCCGGGAAAGGCCTTCAACCCGTCGTGCAGCACGCCGATGGTGGCCTGGGCATCCGGCTGCGTCGAGGCCAGCAGACTCCACGCGTCGGCCTGGCGCGAACCAGACAGCTCATGTACGCCCCGTTCGAACAACGGTCGCGCAGCGGCCTTGTCGCCGCGCCGCAAATACGCGATGCCGAGATTCATCGGCAGCATCGCGTCCGACGGATCGGCACGCATGCCGGCATGAAACGCGTCGAGTGCGCGATCCATCTGCCCCAGCTCGGCATAGGTGTTGCCGAGCGAACTCCAGCCAAATACGTACGACGGGTCGTTTTCGACCGAACGGCGATAGGCGGCCAGGCTGAGCGCACCGCGATCGGGCAGCCGGCTCATGTGATAGGCATTGCCGAGGTTGTTCCAAGCCCACGCGCTTTGCGGTCGCGCTGCCGTCCATGCAAGGTCATGGCGAATCAGCCCGTCGACGTCGTTCGCCACCGCGTACGCGCGCGCCTGGCTCATCCAGGCGGTCGATTGGAGCGGCAGGTCGACGGCCGGCATCTTCGCCGCCACGGTCGCAATCCACTCGACGGGCAGCACCATGTAGAGCGACGCGGCATTGTCCGCGTGGGCGCCCACCATGCCGATCAGATTGCCCTGCTCGTCGTAGACGCCGGCGCCCGGTTCGGGCAGGCGCGGCGCCGCCGGATTCGGCGACGCGAGCACGCCGGAATGCATGCCGCCGTCCGCGGCCCATGCATGGCAGCATGCGCGCAGCGCAACGGGATCACGACGGCCGAATCGCGCGCCCGCCAGATAGACGGTCGTGGCCGATTCCGGGCTTCGCGCCGTCAACGGCACCGCGGCGACGTCGAGATCCGTCGCCTCGACGATGCAGATGTCGCGATCCTGGTTGCCCGCGACGAGACGCGCGGGATGACGGTGGCCGTCGGGCGAGGCGATGTCGAACGCCTGCCGGCCCGCGAGCCGATGACACGGCGTCGCGACGCGACCCGGCGCCACGACGATACCGCCCGTCGTGACATCGCCCGCGACGATGTTGACCTCACCTGGCGCGCCCTGACCGATCGCGTCGTCATCCGATCGAACCACCGCATCGGCCATCGACATGCCGGCTGCGAGCAACCATGCGCCTGCCAGCAGACGGCGCGCCTTCCCCCATCCCGAACGAGTATCCACGTGCGGTGCCCTCTTTTTATTGTGTTGGTATTCGAATGATTTTCTCTGCGATCCTGACGAATCGAGACGCCGGTTCGTGTCGGCACACTAGCAGCCGGCCCGGTGCAGCAGCAATCCGGTGCGGCCCGCATACGAAAATGCCGCCCGGCCCCGCCGAACGGCATCGCATGAAAGGCAACGTCTTCGCGTGCGCAACGCTCAGCGATGCGCGCCGCAAGACGAGCGTCGTGTCATCAGCGCCAGTTGGCCTCGTAGAAGCGGACGTAGCCGCTGCGCAGCGTCACGCATTGCGCGCGCGTCTCCGACAGCAGGCGCCGTGCAGCCGCCTCGATACGGTCGCGGTGCTGGTCGAATGCGCCGACCATGTCCTCGAAGCGCGGCGACGCCGCGCCGAAGTGATCTTCCAGCGCCTCGGCGGTGATCTGACATTGGACGCGCTCGCCATTGACCAACGCCGTGAACGCAAGCATCAGGTCGCGCCCCGAATACTCGGGCTTCTCGTTCGTGAAATGGATCTGCATGGGAGCCGCCTCGACCGGTAGAAAACGAATGACCGCGTCCGTCGTCCGCTACCGGCCGGACGAAATGTACGCGGGCTCGCCGGCGGAGGCGCGGCCCGCGGATGATGGCGCGGACAATGCATGCCGGTTGCTTTCCACTTTAGACGGTTTCGCGCAGGAGACAAATTTTCCGGCATGCGTCGTTCCGACGCGCATTTCCTCTGATCAGCGCGGCATCCGGCACCGTTTCGACAAGCGGCGTCAGTGAGGATCGTTCGGCCAGACGTTGAGCGCGATGGCAGCCGTCGTGGCGCCCACCGCAATCGCGGCCGCCCCGTATCGCACCGCATCGGTCAGATCGAACAGCAGCCCGTGGATCGCCACGGCGATGCCGCCCAGCATGATGAAGGTGGCGATGGCCGCCAGCACGACTCTCAGTTCCGTCCGAACCATGATGCCTCTCCCGAACGGATGCATGTCGCGTCGCATGCATGTTGCAATGCGGAACACGGCGCGTGCGTGCTCCATTTCCATCATTGCAGGCGGCCATTTAAAAGCAAGGGGATTTTGTTCGCGGTCGCGCTTCGTACGCGGCGCTTGTATGATGATGCGTACCCGGATGGTTGCCGTTCGCACACCGATGGTGCGCCGCACGTGGAGGCGGGAATCCGTGGAGGATTTCGGTGCGTGTGCGGGCGCCGAGAGACGGTCAATTTCGAGAAGCATGGGGCAGCAGCAAGTGTTGAAGCGCTAATTGCTGTCGACCGCGAAGCATGGGGTCCCAGTAAGCGCTAAAGCGCTAACTGGGACCGACCGCGAAGCATGGGACAGCAGTAAGCGCTGAAGCGCTAACTGCTGTCGACAGGAGACAAGTCATGCCGCAACCCTTCGTGCTGCCCGCCACCGCGGGTCGCACCGACCTGCTCGCGCAGGCGCATGCGCGCTCGACCGCGGTCGGCCTGCGCGCGCACGAACGCCCGGATTTCTCGCCGCTGTCGCGCATCGCGCTGCGCGAACTGCTCGACACGAATCACGCGCTGTTCTCGCACGCCCGCCCGGTGATGGAAAACCTCCACGCGCAAATCGCCGACACGCAAAGCCTCGTGCTGCTGACCGACGCCGACGGCGTGATCCTGCACAGCATCGGCGACGCGGACTTCATCGAGAAAGCCAACCGCGTCGCGCTGTGTACCGGCGTCTCGTGGGCGGAAGGCGCACGCGGCACCAACGCGATCGGCACCGCGCTCGCATCGGGCCAGGCCGTCGCGGTGCATGGCTCCGAGCACTTCCTGCGCGCCAATCACATCCTCACCTGCTCGTGCGCACCGATCTTCGACCCGTTCGGCCGCACGCTCGGCACGCTCGACGTCAGCGGCGACCCGCGCGGCTCGAGCCCGCATACGCTCGCACTCGTGCGGATGTCCGCGCAACTGATCGAGAACCACCTGTTCGCGAACCAGTGCGCAGAAGCACTACGGCTGCGCTTTCATGCGCACGAGGAATGCGTCGATTCGCTGTTCGCCGGGCTCGTCGCATTCGGCCCCGACGGCGGGCTGATCGCCGCGAACCGCAGCGCACAATTCCAGCTCGGCGCATCGTTCGACGCACTGCAACATCAGGCCAGCGACGCACTGTTCGGCATGCGCTTCGGCCAGCTCGCGCAGCAGGCGGCACGCGCACCCGGTGCGATGTTCCGCCTCACGCTGTCGACCGGCGTGCGCGTGCTGGCGCGCTGCGAATTCGCGGAAGCGCACAAAACCACCATCGCCGTCACGCCGCCCGCACCCGCCGCACGCGTGCGCACGCCGGACCCCGACACGATCACGTTCGCGACGCTCGACACCGGCGACGCGCGCATGGCCGCCGTGCTCGAGCGTGTCGCGAAGATCCGCGGGCGCGACCTGCCACTGCTGATCCTCGGCCAGACCGGCACCGGCAAGGAATGGCTTGCCCGTGCGCTGCACCAGGCTTCGCCACGCGCGGACGGCCCGTTCGTCGCGGTCAACTGCGCAGCGCTGCCCGATTCGCTGATCGAGGCCGAGCTGTTCGGCTACGAGGACGGCGCGTTCACCGGCGCACGCAAGCGCGGCAGCCCCGGCAAGATCGTGCAGGCCGACGGCGGCACGCTGTTTCTCGACGAAATCGGCGACATGCCGCTCGCGCAGCAGGTCCGGCTGATGCGGGTGCTGCAGGAACGCGCGGTGATGCCGCTCGGTGGCGCACGCGCGGTGCCGGTCGACGTACGCGTGGTCTGCGCGACCCATCGCGACCTGCGCGCGATGATCGCGGAAGGCACGTTCCGCGAAGACCTGTTCTACCGGATCAACGGGCTCGCGGTCACGCTGCCGGCACTTGCCGCGCGCACCGACTTGCCCGCGCTCGTCGAACGGATTCTCGCGCGGCTCGCACGCAGCGAACCGATGCCGCGCCGCATCGCGGCCGACGTGCTCGACGCGTTCACGCGCCACCGCTGGCCCGGCAACCTGCGCCAGATGACCAACGTGCTGCGCACGGCCGGCATGCTCGCCGAAGACGAAGCGGAAATCACGCTTGCCCATTTGCCCGACGATTTCTGGCTCGACTGCGACGACGTGCCGGCGGCACCGGTTGAGCCGGCCACCGCAACACCGGCCGCATCGGCCGGCACGCGCGAAGGCACGACGCTGCAAAGCCATCAGGCCGCGGTGATCGACGCCGTGCTCGCGCGGCATGGCGGCAACGTGTCGGCGGCGGCGCGCGAACTCGGTCTCGCCCGCAATACCGTGTACCGGCACCTGCGCCGGCATTGACGCCAGCGGGCAGCCGGCGCGGGCTGGCCGCACGTTCGGGTATGCTTGACGCGTTGTCGCCGAACCGCCGCCCGCCTCTGCCTCCGCCATGACCGATCCGGAACCCCTCCCCCTCGTGCGCATCGAGCCGCTCGGCGCGACCTTCGATGCACCCGATTCGCTGACGCTGCTCGAAGCCGCCGCGTTCGCGCACGTGTCGCTGCCGCGTTCGTGCCGCAACGGCACGTGCCGAAGCTGCCTTTGCCGGATCGTCAGCGGCAGCGTACGCTACACGATCGAATGGCCCGGGCTGAGCCGCGAGGAAAAGGCCGACGGCTATACGCTGCCGTGCGTGGCCGTCGCGACGTCGGACCTCGTCCTCGACGTACCCGACGCCGTCATGCTCGACTAGACGCGGCGCGCGGATCGCGCGTGCCGTCCAGCAAAGGTTGATCCTGAGTGGAGAACGTCATGACCCAGCAAACCGATCGCATCGAAAAACAGGCCCGGCTCAACGCATCGCCCGACCGCGTGTGGGAAGCCGTCAGCAATTCCGGCGAATTCGGCCAGTGGTTCGGCGTCACGTTCGACGGGCCGTTCGCGGCCGGCCAGCCGCTGTTCGGCCGCATCACGCCGACCCGCGTCGACGACGACGTCGCCAAGGCGCAAGAACCCTACGCGGGCACTGTGTTCGAAATCGTCGTCGACCGCGTCGAGCCGAAGCAACTGTTCTCGTTTCGCTGGCATCCGTTCGCGATCGACCCGAATTTCGATTACTCGGCCGAGCCGATGACGCTCGTCACGTTCGCGCTTGCCGCACAGGCCGGCGGTACGCTGCTCACGGTCACCGAAACGGGCTTCGATCAGTTGATCGAAGCGCGCCGCGCGAAGGCGCGCGAGATGAACGACCAGGGCTGGGCCGCGCAGATGACGCTGATCACGAAATACCTGGCGAAGCACGCGTAGCGCGCGTAGCGCGCCGCCACGCCGCAGGTCCGTGGCGACCTGCGAATCGACGTGCGTGGCATAATCCGCTCCATCGTCGCCCAACCATCGCCGCGCATCGCATGCTGAGTCGTCGCCTCCGGAAGATCGGCAGTCTGATCGGGATGCTCGCCATCCTGATGACGGCGCTCGCGCCGACGATCTCGCAGGCACTGACGACGCAGCAGCGCGTCGATACGCTGCTGGCCGGCTACTGCACGGCCGCGCCGGCCACCGGCGAGCGCGCCACCGATTCGTCGGAGAAGCGCCTGCAGGCCCACCTCCAGGCATGCGGCTATTGCAGCCTGCTTGCTCACACACCCGCACTGCCCGCGCCCGAACTGTCGTTCGCGGCCAACGTGCACGTCATTCAGCATCGCGAAGCGACCCGCTTCGAAAGCCTGCGCCGCGCGCTGCCGCTCACGGCCGCGCAACCGCGCGCCCCGCCGATCGCGTCCTGATTCGTCGTCAACGCCCGTGATGCCATGACGCATCGCGTGGTCCGCGCACGCCGCCGGCGTGCGCGACATGTCACGTTTCGAAGGACGATCACGTGTCACCGGTTTGCGCGCGGCGTTACGCCGTGCTTGCGGCTGGCTGCTCCCGGTTCGTACCGTCGCGCCGACATTCGCTTGCGAGCGAACGTCCGGTCGCGCACATTCGCGCCTGCATCGGCCGCCATCGGTGCTGCTGCGAGGGTGCACGTGCATCCGTCCGTCGAATCCGTGTTGCGCCATCCGATTCGCCACTCGCCCACTCAACCATGAAAACCACGCCTTTCATTCGCGGCGCACTCGCCGCGCTCGGTTTCGTCATCATCCAGACTGCCCACGCACACGCGCTCCCGAAGACGCAGGAACCGGCCGCCGACGCCACGCTGTCGACCGCGCCGCACGCGGTCACGATCGGTTTCAGCGAAGCGCTCGAGCCCGCTTTCAGCTCGATCGCCGTCACCGACAGCCACGGGCAATCGGTCGTCGACGGGAAATCGTCCGTCGATGCCGGCAACCGGAAGCGCATGCAGGTCGCGCTGGCCAGCCTGACAGCCGGCACGTACACGGTCGCGTGGATTGCGGTGGCCAGCGACGGCCATCGCACGCACGGCCACTACGCATTCACGCTGAAATGAGGTTCGCGACGCGCATCGGCGTTTCGCGCCGGTCGCGCCGCCCCGTTACCTTCCGCATCCACCCATAAGGAGAACCAACCATGAAACGCTCGATTCCGACCGGCCTGCTGTTCGCCCTGCTCGCGCTGCACGCCCCCGCCACGTTCGCCGCGCCGGCCGTGCAGGCGGAAAACTGCTGGATCCGCGCAATGCCGGCGGCCGTGCCGTCGTCCGGCTACTTCACGCTGAAGAACGACGGCGATGCACCCGTCACGCTGACGGGCCTCGACTCGCCCGCGTACGGGATGGCGATGCTGCATGAAACGCAAACGAGCGGCAGCACCGCGAAGATGGTTCACGTCGATGCCGTCGAAGTGCCCGCGCACGGTACGGTGACCTTCAAGCCGAAAAGCTATCACGTGATGCTGGAGCAACCGCGCCAGGCGGTCGCGCCCGGTGCGAAGGTGCCGTTCCGGCTGCATTTCGCGGACGGCGCGACGGTGTCCGTGACCTGCGACGCCAAGGCGCCGACCTACGCCGGCCAGTAACGCCACCCGCCCCCGATCGAAGGAGACGCACATGAAACACCGCCTGCCGCTGGCCGACCTGATCGTCCGCTACCGGACGCCGCTGAACGTCGCCGTGATGATCGTCTGCGGGTTATGGGCCGGGTGGATCGCATGGATGACGCGGCCCGCCGCGATCGATACGCCGCCGTCGATCCCCGCGTACTGCATGCGCGACGCAAGCTGACGCGCGCGACGGCGCGGTTCCGGCGCCAGCCTACGCCAATTATTGGCGTGGCATCATCGCTTCATCCCGCCCGCCGGAACCGCCTCTCGGAGCGCCGCATGTCCATTCAGACCTGGATGCTGTTTGCCGCAGCCTATCTCGCCACGACGCTGTCGCCGGGGCCCAACGTGCTGCTCGTCATCCGCAACACGGTGCGCTACGGCACGCATGGCACGGCCGCGACGATCGCGGGCAACCTCGTCGCGCAAGGTGTGGTCGTGGTGCTCGTCGCGCTCGGCGTCGGCGCGGTGCTGGCCGCGATGCCGCCGCTGTTCGTCGCGATGAAGGTGGTCGGCGCCGCGTACCTGGTCTTCCTCGGTGTCCGGCAGTTGCGCGGCGACCGCAAGGCCGCCGCTTCGACCGGGGCGGCGGAGATCGCCGTGCCCGACCGCAGGAAACTGTTCCGCGAGGCGCTGTTCGTATCGGGCAGCAATCCGAAGACGATGATCTTCCTGTCGGCATTCATGCCGCAGTTCGTCGTGCACGACCGCCCGCTCGCGCTGCAGTTCGTCGTGATGTACGCGACGATCGCGTGTACCGTCGTGGTCGTTCACAGCGTCTACTCGGCCGGCGTGCGCCGGCTCCATCGCGGCTTCGGCATGAGCCGCACGGTGCGTGCGCTCAAGCGCGCGAGCGGGCTGCTGTTCGTCGGGCTCGGGATCAAGCTGCTGACTGCACGGCAGGCGTAAGCGAGCGCCCGTCAGCGCGTGTGTGCGGCCAGCTCGGCCGCGATCTCGCCGAACGACGGCCGCGCATCGACGTCTTCATTCAGGCAGGCCACGGCGAGCGCATCGAGCGCGCGCCTGCCGGCCCACGTGTGCGGTTCGCATCGCTCGAGCAGCTCGCCAAGCAGATAGCCGAACGCCCGCACCTCGAGCCGCTCGAACGCCGTAGCACGCGTGCGATCGTTCGTATCGTAGAGCGACGCCGCGCCGAAATCCCCGAGCAGCGCACCGCCTTCGCCATCGTGCAGGATGTTGTGCGCGTACAGGTCGCCATGCATGATGCCGCGGGCGTGCAGATGGCCCGCCACCGACGCGATGCCGTGCGCAATCCGCACGGCTGCGGCCGGTTCGAATCGCGCGTCGGCCGCATACACGTCGCGCGTGCAGGTCGCGAAGCTCGGCGGTCCGGCGAGATTGGTGAGCGCGGGATCGACCAGTTCCATCACGAGGCCGTGCGTGCCGTCGGGATGCCCGCTCACCTTGCCGATCACCGGGATCATGCTCGAATGGCGGCCGGCGTGCAGGCACGCGGCCATTTCGCAATCGGGCAGGCCGTCGCTCGTCACCGCGCCCTTGAACAGCTTGACCGCGACCGCCCGTGGCGGACGCCCATCCGCATGCCACTGCGCGCGAAAAATGACGCCCGACGCGCCCTCGCCCAGCTTCTGCTCGCATGACAGCGACGCCCAGTCGATGTCCGCGACCTCGTCACCGGCCGACGCCGCGGCTTCCGGCGCGGCGCCGAACGGGTTGCCCGCGGCGGCGAGCCACGCGAGGCGCGGCAGGCGCAGCAGCCAGTCGGGCAGTGCGTCCAGCCGGTTCGCGGACAACCGCACCAGTTCGAGTGCGCGGCATGCGGCCATTTCCGCCGGCAGCGTGCGCAACCGGTTGCCCGCGAGCATCAGCTTCTGCAGCCGCGAGCAAGCGCCGATGTCGGCCGGCAGTTCGTCGATGGCGTTGTCGGTGAGGATCAGCCAGCGCAGCGCGCGCGGCAGCGACCCGCTCGGCACCGTCTGAATCCGGTTCGCCTTGAAGCCGATCATGTCGAGCTGCCCGCACGCGCCGAGCACGTCGGGGAACGCGGTAAAGCGATTGCCGGACGCGAACAGGATACGCAGGCGGTGCAGCCGCGGCAGGTCGTCCGGCAGCGCGGAGAGCGCATTGCCGGTCAGGTCGAGCACTTCGAGCGTATCGGCAAGATCGAAGATCTCGCGAGGGAATGCCGTCAACCCGCATGCGAGCTTGAGTTGCCGTGCGCCGGCGAGCTGCCCGGCCTGCAGTTGTTCGAGGGTGTTTGTCACGCGGAGAAAACGGGTGGCGGTTGCGACTATCGTCGGGTCGATCGCCCGAATTCTACCGGGATCGCCTGCGTGAATCCCTTCAATGTGTCACACCCCCTTCACAAACGCGCAACGTCACGCTAGAATTGCGCCCCTTGCAGTGCCGACGTGGTGAAATTGGTAGACACGCTATCTTGAGGGGGTAGTGGCGAAAGCTGTGCGAGTTCGAGTCTCGCCGTCGGCACCAAAAAAGCGCTCCAGCCCGTAAAGTACGGGCCGGCCACGCGCCATCCCTTCCGCAGCGTTCTGCTGCACACTCCCGTTCGCCGGACGCGCAATAGATTCCGCAGGACTTGCTCCAGCGGGAAGCAGACGCGACGTCGACGCCAGCCTTATCCGTTCTCGAACACCTCGATTCCCATCGCCGTCGATCGCGCGAAACACCGCGTTGCGGACGAGAACGTCGTGCGCCGCGAGCACCGGCCTTCGCAAACGTCTCCCCGCCCCCCCAAAGCGATTGCATCGGTCCTCGCACGCACGCCGCCCCGATCACGCTGCGCACCTACTGCATGTACTGCTCGTTACCCATCAAGCCGATCTTCGTCGCCCCCAGCCGCTGCGCGGACGCCAGCACGGCGGCAACGTCGCGATACGGCGCCTGCCGGTCCGGCCTGAGCCGGATCTCGGCCTGCACCGGTTCGGCCGCGACCTGCGCAAGCTTCGTTTCGAGCGCCGCACGATCGGGCAGGCGCGTGCCGTTCCACGACGTCGCGCCGTCGGCAGCCACGTCGATCTGCACGATCTCCGGCTGCGCGGCCGGCGGCGCGTCGCCGACCGGCAGATTCATCCTGACCGCATGCATCTGGATCGGAATGGTGATGATCAACATGATCAGCAAGACCAGCATCACGTCGATCAGCGGCGTCGTGTTGATGTCCACCATCACATCCGGCTCGTTGCCCGACGAAACGTTCATGCCCATGACTGTCTCCTAGCTGCCGCGCGCGGGCGGCTCCGTGATGAACGACACCTTCTCGATACCCGCCCGTTCGCACGCCACAATCACGCGCCCGACGAATTCATAGCGCGTGCTTTCGTCGCCGCGCACATGCACGTCCGGCTGCGGCGTCTGCCCCGCCACGCCCTTCAGGCGCGCGAGCAGCGTCGGCGCATCGACCGGCATCGCGTTCCAGAAGAACGCGCCGTGACGATCGACCGCAATTTCGATGCTCGCGGGCTTGCTCTGCAACGGTTGTACGGTTTCCTTCGGCAGATCCACCGGAATCGTGTGCGTCACCACCGGAATCGTGATCAGAAAAATGATGAGCAATACCAACATCACGTCGACGAGCGGCGTCGTGTTGATCTGCGCGATGACCTCGTCGTCATCGTCCTGACGGACACTGATGCCCATGACCGCCTCCCGCTCAGTCGACCAGCGACGGCACGCGCGCACCGTTGCGCTCGGGCCGTTTGCCGCTAGCCAGCACCACGACGTGAAGCTGCGCGCCGAATGCACGCACCCGCTCCATCACGGCCTTGTTACGACGCACCAGGAAGTTGTAGCCGAGCACGGCGGGTACCGCCACCGCCAGGCCGATCGCCGTCATGATGAGCGCCTCGCCCACCGGCCCCGCGACCTTGTCGATCGATGCCTGGCCCGCGACGCCGATCGCGGTCAGCGCATGGTAGATGCCCCACACCGTGCCGAACAGGCCGACGAACGGCGCAGTCGACCCCACCGTGCCGAGAAACGCGAGGCCGTCCTGCAGGCGGTTCGACACGTTGGTCACCGCCCGCTCGACCGACGTGTCGATCCACGTATTGCGGTCGACGGCTTCGAGCAGCACCTCGTCGTGATGCGCACCGGCCTCGATCGCCGTCTCGGCAATGAAGCGGAACGGCGACGACGCATCGAGTTGCTGCACGCCCTCCACCAGTGACGGCGCGGTCCAGAGCTGCGCGTCCGCCCGCGTCGCACGCCGGTTCGCGCGATACTGCTCGAAGAACTTCGTCACCATGATGTACCAGCTGCCCATCGACATCACGACCAGCAGGATCAGCACGAAACGCGCAACGAAGTCGCCGCCGCGCCACAACGCATCGAGACCGTAGGGATTGATTGCGGCGTTCGATGTTGCGTTCGATATGGCGTTCGATGCGACGGGCGCCGCCTGCGGTGCGGCACCGGCGACGGCCGACGCTGCCGGCGTCACGCCGACCGCGCTCGCGACCGGTGCGGCCACCGTGCCTGTCTCCGCCCGCGCGTCCTGCGGCGCGACGAGAATCCCTGCCGTGCCACCGGCAATCATCATGCTGGCCGCGAAAGCGGCGATTACTTGCTTCGTCATGTCTGCTCCATTGATCGATCTGATTAGGCATCCGGCACGCAAGCGGCCGGTTTTCTGGCGGCGCACCGCTCAGTTCAGGTTGAACGAGAACGGCACCTGCACGCGCACCGCCTGCCCCTGCGAAATACAGCTGAATCGCCTCACCGCCGCGAGCGCGGCCCGATCGAGGATCGGGTCGGCGGACTGCGCGATGCGTTCGCCCGACACGCGACCGTCGACATCGACGACGAACTCCACCAGCACGTTGCCGACGATGTTGTTTTCCAGTGCTTCACGCGGATAGCGCAGCGACGCGCGCACCTGCTCCGAGTTCGGGCATACGACGCCCACTTCGTGGCTCGGCGCCGCGGGTGCCGCCGGTGCGGCCGGTGCCGGCGCGGAGACCACGGGTGCGCTCGTGTGCGCCAGCGTCGACTGCGACGACGCCTGAACCGGCACCTCCGGCGGCGGCACGAACATCCGTGCCGGCGGCGCAACCTTCGACGGCAACGCCTTCACGATCGGCTTCGGCGGTGGCGGAGGGGGCGGCGGCGGCTTGACCGGCTCGATGATTCGCACGTCGACCGGATGCTGGACGATCTGCGTCACGCGATTGGCGAGACCGTTCAACAGCGCGTAGATCAGCGCCGCATGCAGCAGCAGGACGGCCGCGATACCGCCGTAGCGGCGCACGGGATGGCGGCTGGCTTGCCGGAACGGGCGCGGTTGTCCGGCAAGCGTGCGGGCCGGGGCGGAATGCGCAAACATGGAAGCTCCTCGAATCGTCCGCGCGTCAGAACGGCGCGCTCAGTTGCACACCGATCGTGCGTGGCTGGATCACCGATGCCCAGACGTTGCCGCCCAGCGGCACATAGCTCGTATTGGCGGACAGCAGCCCTTCGCGGTTGAACAGGTTCCTGACGAAGAACGACAGGCTCGCGTACCGCAGGTCCACGCCAAACTGGAGATCCGTCACCGCATAGGCTGGCAGGATGAAATCGGGCGAGCCCGTGGCGCCCGCGAAGCTCGCATGACGCTCGCCCACGAAGCGCTCGGCGGCACTGGCCGTGGCCGACCACGGGCCGAGCGGAAAACGCCAGCTCGCGCCCACGGATGCCGCGAACTTCGCCGTGTTCGGCAACCGGTCGCCCGCGCGCGCGCCGACGCTCGGCGCCCCTTTCGTCAGGTACGCGTCGATCGCGGCGAGCGACGCGTTGAACGACAGCGCCGACGTCGGCCGCACCACGCCCGATGCCTCGAGGCCCTTGATCCGCGCATTGCCCGCGTTGACGAGCTGCGCGACGCCGTCCACCGCGCCGTATTGCTGGATGTCGTGCCATTCGATGTCGTACGCCGACAGCGCGACCGAGACGCGGTTGTCGAGCAGATCCGCCTTGTAGCCGATCTCGTAGTTCCACAGCGTGTCGGGCTTGTAGGTGGGATTGCCGGCGATCAGTTGCCCCGTCACCGCGCTGACCGCCATGCTGTTGGGGCCGCCCGGACGATAGCCGCTCGCGACGCGCGCATAGACGTTGCTTTTCGGCGTGAGCTTGTAGCTGGCCGTGAACATGTACGTCTTGCTCGTATCCGACGACGCGCCCGGCGCGGACAGCGGCGTCGGCACGAGCAGGCCCGACGTCTCCTGCCGGTAGTCCTGGCTGTTGTGCGCGATGCGCATGCCGGCCGTCAGCGCGATGCGCGACGTGGGGTTGTAGGTGACGTCGCCGTAGGCCGCGAACTCCTGGTAGCTGCCCGTATAGCCGAGCTTCTCCAGATCGCCGAGCGAGCGGCCGCCCGCCGTCGCGCGATACGCCTGCAACGTGGTGCTGTGCTCATGGTCGTAGTAGAGCCCCGCGACCCACTCCAGCGTGCGGTTGCCGGGCGAAGTCAGCCGCAGCTCCTGCGTCACCTTGTTGGTGCCGACGCTGGAATTCGGCGTGACGGTGCTGACGTCGAGGCCGCCCGCCGCAAGAATCGGCGCATAGAACGGCGTGAAATCGAGCGTCGTGGACGTGCGCAGCGACTGGTACGCGGAAATCGCATTGAGACGTGCCCAGCCGAAATCGTATTCGGCATTCGCCGTGTAGAACTGATTGCTCTGGTGATACGGTTCCGGCGCATCCTGCAATTTGGTCAGCGCGCCGTACGCGGGCCGACCGTCCATCCCGTAGTCGACGTAGTTCTGGCCGTTGCTGTTGATGTTCTGAAGCGTGGCCGTGAAACGGAACGTGAGCTTGCGGGTCGGCGTCACGAGCAGCGACGCACGCACGCCGGTGGTGTCGCTCCGGTTGATGCGCGTGCCGGCGGCCGCGCCGGTCGCATCGACGTAACCCCCGTCGTGGTTGTTGAAGGCGGCGATGCGCAGTGCGGCGACGTCGGATTTCAGCGGCACGTTCAGCACGACATTGGTCGTGTTGTTGAGGCCGCCATGCCAGGTCGACGAAAAACTCGTTCCGACGGTGCCGAAGAAGCTCTCGGTATCCGGCTGGTTGGTCACGTATTTCAGCAAGCCGCCCATCGCGCCCGCGCCATACAGCGTCCCCTGCGGCCCGAACAGGATCTCGATGTGATTCAGGTCGAGCAGCCCCATGTCCAGCGCCAGCGCGGCGCCGCCGCCCGACACGGTATTCGAGCCGAGCGGCGTATCGTCGACATACACGCCCACGGTCGGCCCGACGTCCTTGCCGGCCGTCACGCCGCGCATCGAGATCGTGCCCTGGCCGGGGCCGCCGCCGCTGTCGAAGCCGACGCCCGGCTGCGTCGACAGGTAGTCGCTCAGCTTCGTGGCGCCCGACTTCTGCAGCGCATCGCTCGACAGCGTGTCGACCTTCATCGGCACTTCGCGCGCAGGCTCGCGACGCCGGTTGGCCGTCACCTCGACGGAGTTGAGCGTGATCGCCGCGCCGCTGGCGCGACCTTTGGCGCTGCCCTGCCGGTCACGATCCGCACCGGGCGCCGCGCCCTCGGCGGCGACGGCGGGCGGCGACGTAACGGCACCGGGCTGTGCGGGCTCGGCCTGCGCGCACGCGTCCGATGCGGCGAGAAACATCCGCATCACGGTTACGGCAACCAGCGTCCGCCTGAAAATCGTCGATTCCGCTACGACTCCGCCCTTCTTGCTTGCCATCTGCGACTCCCCTTGTCTGTCTGAACGTAAGCGGACGTGTCCGTCTTCCGCTGCAGTCCTGCATACGGACCGCCCGCTCGAATGACTCCAAGGTAAGCAGCCAAATCGGCCGCTGCTTTTGCGAAACGCCGAAAAACATTGGCTACCGTCCTCGACTGCCGGCGCGCGGCAAACCGCGCGCAACGAACCGTGGACACGTGCAACGCGCCGCCGGACGACGCGGCAATCAGAACGGGATGCGGGAGAAAGTTAACGACGCGCGCCTTCCGTGCGTGCGTTCGCACGGAAGGCGCGTCAATGGCAGGAGAACTGCGTGCGGCGACGTTAAAGCGCCTGCGCGCCGACTTCGCAGGGCGGTTCGAATCGTGTGCGGAAGGTACGCAACACGAGACCCAGCAGGATCACGCTGAAGACAGCGGCCGGCACGCCGAGCCAGACGATCCCTTTGATCAATGCGTACGGCGTGCCGTCGAGGGCATCGGAGATCGCGCCGACGGATGGCACGGACATCGCCTGAAACGCGTACGTGACGAGCGACGACGTGCCGACGACGCGCCCGCGCAAATGCGGCGGCGCGATGTCCTGCAACAGCGTCGGCGTCAGTGCCGCGCCGGCGATATAGGCGGCGATGATGCCGATCATGCAGGCGAGCAGCATCGCCGTGCTCGTCGCGAACGACATCGTCAGCAACAACAGCGCGGCCAGCAGCGCCATCGCGCAACCGATCACGACCGGCAGCAGCCGTCCCCAGCGCGCGCGCAGGCATCGCACGGCCAGCACGCTCACCAGCAAGCCGAGTGCCGATCCACCGCCCACCGCGATGCCGCTGTACAGCCCCGACCGGGCGACGTCGACGTGAAAATCGCGGATCAGCGACACCGGCGCCCAGCCCAGGATCGCGCCCACGTAGAAGGCCGCCATCGCATAGCCGACGACCAGGCACGTCAGCATCCGTCCCGAGCGCCGCCAGTAATGCGCAAGCGTCTCCTGCGCGCGTGCGTGCGCGTCGGCCGTGCCGCCGCGCGGTGGATGGCCGACCAGTGCGAACAAGCCCGCGACGACCGGCCCGGGGATCGCGACGAGCAGGAACGCGAGCCGCCAGGGTTCGATCGACAGCGTGTGTGCGAGCGGCGCGGCCACGCTGAAGATCGCGCCGGCACCCGCGATCCCGAGCCCGGCGCCGAACAGCGCAACCGCGAAGAAGATCGTGTTCGCCGCCGTGCGCAGTGAAGGCGGAAACAGGTCCGGCAACATGCTGTAGACGACCGGCCCGAGCCCCGCCTCGCCCACCGCGAGCGTGAGCGTGCAGAGGAACAGCATCCAGCCCTGCGTGACGAGGCCGCAGAGCGCCGTCCCCGCGCTCCACACCAGCACGCAGGCGACGAGCAGCCAGCGCCGGTCGACCCGGTCCGTGAGCCAGCCGAGCAGCGGCGACGCCAACGCGCCGAACAGGATCGGGCCGAAGCCGACGATCGCGCCCAGGCTGGTATCGCTGAGCTGGAGGTCGCGCTTGAGCGGCTCGACGGCGAGCGTCAGCATCTGACGGTCGGTGATGCCGAGTATCGCGGCCAGCGCGAGCACGGCCAGCGCGAACCACGCGCGTGACAACGACGGCGATCGACCGGTTATTTCATTACGCACGCTGCGCCTCCTGCGCTGACGATCCTGTCTGCCCCGGCCGACGCCGGGCTCATTCCCGGCCGGTCGCGAGAGCCGGCCTGCAGACGATAGCCGCTCGACGGCGGCGAAACTTTCGCGGACGGCCGAAAGTATTCGGCTGGCGTCCGCGCGACTGCCCGACGATGCGGGCCGGGTCAGACCGCGATTTCGTCGAACGGCCACATCGGGCGTGTCAGGCGTGCGTAATCGTCGACCCTGAAATCGAGGCTCAGCGAACCCGGCGTGTCGCAGTAATAGATCGCGCGCGCCAACGGGCCGAACAGCGCCTGGAAATGCTGCGTCGACTTCACCACGACGGCCCGGCAACGGCGCAGGTCAACGCCGAGATCGAAGAAGCAGCTCGGGCTGTAGGTCTGCTGCCGGACGGAGTTGACGACCACCCGCACGCCGTCGATCTCCAGCACGGCGGAAAGGCCCAGGCCGGGCCCGGGAAACTTGAACATGTCGTCGTGTTGCGCCAGCCCCGTTTCGACCGCGAGGACCCGGGCGACCACATCGAGCGGGCGCCCCGCGCGCGGGCCGCTCTTGCCGCCGAGGCGCAGTTCGATCGTCGCGCCCACGCCGGCATCGCGCGCGAACACCGCCGCGACGGGATCCCAGATCATGCCGATCGCCACATCGCGCAGGCCCCGCTCGAGGACAGCCTCGAGGATGAAGGTGGAATCGGAGCCGGCGCCGCCGCCCGGGTTGTCGGCCGTGTCGGCAATCACGAACGGCAGGCCCGACGCGTCGGGCGGCGTCGCTTCGATCTCGTCGAGAATGCGTGCGATCGGCAGGCGCAGTGCATGCGTCTCGTCGCGTACGGCCACGAAGCCGCGCGCCAGTTCGCGGGCATGCGCGCGGGCCGTGCCGGATTCGCCGTCGCTCACCACCAGCACCCCGGCGCCGGTATCCGGAAAGTCGGACCACGGGAATCCGTGGATCAGCGACACCGACAGGACCCCGTCGCGCCCTTCCCGATCCATTGCATCCTGGTTGAGTCGCGCCATGCGCGGTTCGGTCGTGAAGAACATGCCGAGCATCGGCACGCGTTCGAAGTGCATCGTCGGCCGGATTTCGCCACGCGCGGTGCGTTCGGCGAGATCGATCAGGTCGACCGCCCGTTCGTCGAAGTCGGTGTGCGGATAGTGCTTGCACGCCAGCAGGATGTCGCAATGATCGAGCATCGCACGCGTGACGTTGGCATGCAGGTCCAGCTCGACACCGATCACGACGTCGGGGCCGACGAGCGCACGCGTCTTCGCCAGCAGATCGCCCTCGCAATCGTCGTAGCCCTGCGCCATCTGCGCGCCGTGCAACAGATACAGCACGATGTCGACCGGCTGCGCGGCGCGCAACCCGTCCAGGATCTCGTCGCGCAGCGTTTCATAGTCCTGCTTCGAGCACGGCGCGCCCGGTTCGGCGAACGCGAAGATCGAGGCGCTCACCTCGTGGCCACGTGCGTGCGCCTCGCGCACGAACGTGCCGTAGCCGACGAGTTCGTCCGCCTGCCCGTCGGGCACGCCGCCGGCCGGCCGGTACAGCGTGCGTTCCTTGAACGAGTGCAGGCTGGTTGGAATCGGGGAAAAGGAATTGGTCTCGTGCGCAAGCGCCGCAACGAAGATACGCATGGTCACTCCTGCTCGGGTTTGAAATATCGGTCGACAACACGCGCCCGGACGGGCGCGTGGATTTCGTGGTCGCATCGATGCCTGCTGGCCAGCCGTCGATACGATTTGCATGACGAAATAATTTAATTCCACCGGATCTATCGGCTTGCGCGTGTCGCAGTGGAACGGTATTCGCCCGCGGGCGCGTCAGTCCTCGCGGCGCAGATAGCGCAGGCGCGTATGCACGCCGTGCGGCCAGTCGCCGTCACCGCGGAAGGACACCAGCGCCAGCCGTCCGTTGATGCCGCACAGCTGCGCATCGGAGGTGCCTGGCGGCGCGAACAGGTCGTCGGCCAGCGGCTCGAGTTCGAGCACGTAGGTCGAGCCGCCGTCGAACGCATAGCGGGTCTCGCCGTCGCCCGTTTCCACGCCACCGCTCGGCCACAGCATGGCCCGCCGGCTATCGGCGTCCATCTCGGTCCAGTACGCTTCGACCGACAGCCGCTCGTTTCCCGCCACCGATGCGAGGCGCATCGGATAGTGCCGATAGCCGCCGGCATAGCGGGACACCGGCCGGCTCGACGCGGCCCGCTGAAACGGCATCACGGCCTCGTGCCCGAGATGCGCGAGCGTCGCGAGCAATACCTGGTCGTGCAGCGCGCTGGCGCCCGGGCCCGTGCCGGCGGTAAATATCACGAGATCCAGCTCGGGGCAGACCGCGAAGCTCGACGTGGTGCCATACGTCGTGCCGCCGTGCCAGTACACGGTCACGCCGCTCACCGGCACCTTCCACCAGCCGACGCAGATCGGCGGAACGCACGGGCGCCCTGCATCGAAGGTCACGGCCTGCATCGCCGCGACCGTCTCCGGCGCGAGGACCTGCGTGCCGTCGATCGAGCCGCCCGCCAGATGCATGCGCCCGTACGCGAGCATGTCCCGCACCGTGGAAATGGGCGTCGACCCGGCGCCCGCCAGCGACGGCGGCAACAGATACGCACGCGTGGCCTGCAGCCCGCCGCCCGTCGCGTTCGCGAACACGCCCACCGCATGACGATGCAGGATCGCCTGCTCGGCCGACGTGCACGATTCGTTCATTCCGCATGGGCGAAACAGCGTTTCTTCGAGCACCTGGTTGTACGGCTTGCCGGCGAGCACCTCGATCAGCCGCGCGGCAACCACGAAGCCGGCGTTCGAATAGTGGATCGTCTCGCCCGGCTCGAACAGTGCCCCGAAGCCGGCCAGCCGCTCCACGAAATCGCGGGTCGCGCCCGGGCCGGCTTCGGCCATCGGGCTGAAACTGTCGGCATCGATGCCGTTCGTGTGATTGAGCAGATGCCGCACGCACAGGCGTTGCGCGTGCGCCGGATCGGCCAGCGTAAACGACGGCAGATGCGCGACCACGGGATCGTCGAGGCCGATACGCCCCGCCTCGACGTAACGCATCAGCAGGTGCGACGTCATCACTTTGGTAACCGAACCGATCTGCAAGCGCGTATCGACGGTCATCTCCGCGCCCGTGTTCAGGTTCGCGATGCCGCGCGCCAGTTCGATCTGTTCGCCCCGGTGCCAGACGCCGGCGACATAACCGGCCGTGGCCTGACCGGTCACGGCGTTCGCAAGCAGGTCGTCTAGCTGGTGCTTCAGGATTTGCATAGCCGGATTCCATGGTAAGAAAATGGGCGTCGCCGGGCGCCGCGACAACAATGGCGGCCGGCACGCATGTCGCCAATGTAACGACGTTCCGCCCGACATCCTTTTGCCAGCGGCCGGAATGCTTTTGCGTGCGACTGTCGCTCGCATGCCCGACACGCACCACCGATACCGGCCACCCACGCCGAATGCACGCCGCGTCGGGATGCACGAAAGCGCGGAGGCGCGCGACAGTTCCCCGGCGGGCAGCGAAAGCGCACCAACGATGCGTCGGGTATGGTGTGAAGTCCATCGGACGGCTCGCCATCCTGCGTCGCCGTTTCTTCATGTACTGGCGGAATCGGGGAATTCCAATGTTCAAATGGCTTCCGGCCTTCCTGAGCCGCGACTGGGCGGGCCTGCCCATCGCGTTCGCGATCGGCGTCGCGGGCGGCGGGTTCGTCCGCACCGGCCTGCCCGTGTCGGGCGGCATACTGATCGTCGCCGGCATCGCGCTCGCGGCCGGCTCGCTCCATCACCTCGCGTTCCTGGCCCGCGTGCGCCGGGCCTGCCCGCCGCCGGGCACGCTCGTGGATGTCGGCGGCCATCGCATCCACATCCTCGCGGAAGGCCGTGCGGACGACCTGCCGCCGATCGTCTGGATGTCGGGCGCGCACATGGGCGGCCTCGTCCTCCATCATCTGCATCTGGCCTGTCGCGACACCACACGCTCGATCCTGATCGACCGGCCCGGCAGCGGCTGGAGCGACGCCGGCCCCTATCCGCGCTCGACCGCGCGCGAGGCGGAAGAAGTGGTCGAAGCATTGCACCGTGCAGGCGAACACGGGCCGTTCGTGTTCGTCGGCCATTCGTTCGGCGGCCTGCTCGTCGCCAACCTCGTGCGCCGCCATCCGCATCTCGCCTGCGGCCTCGTCCTGCTCGATGCGACCCATCCCGACTTCTTCAACTACGCGCCGCCATGCCTGCGCCCCACCGCCATGACGGTAGCCGGCAACCTGAGCGGCGTGCTGCATCTGTTCGGTATCCACATCGATCTCGTCGACGTGCTGGGCCGCCGTCAGCCCGCCGTCAAGCGGTTGCTCGACCTCGTCGAAAGCCAGCTCCCCGAGGCGCTGGCACTGGGCGCCATGCGCATCGAGATGCATGCGCGTGCCGGGTTCAGCGCCGCGTCCAGCCTCGCCGAACTGGGTGTCGCGCGCAGCGCGCACGCGGGCTTCGACACGCTGGTTCACGACGGCGAACTCGGCGACCTGCCGGTGTTCGTCGTCACCCCGCGCGACGCATCGGAGATGCGGCCCGAGCAGGCCACCGAGAGAGACAAGCTGTATCGCCGCATGGGCGTGGACGAAGCCGGCTTCGAGCGCTATCTCGCGCTGATGAGCGCGTCGCGCGGCCGCTATGTGTCGACGTCGTCGCGAAGCGAACTGATCCACGCGCCGGCGGGCGACGGACACAATTTCCCGTACGAATCGCCGGATTTCGTGGTGCAGGTGGTTGGCCGCATGCTGCGCATGCGCGCGTGCGTCGCCTGACGCGCGCACCCACGCTCAATCGACGGTCGGCACGCGGTCGGCCATGACCGCCCCGCCACGCGCACGCAACTCGCGCGGCGACATGCCGAAGCGTTTCTGGATGGCGACGGAGAAGCTGCTCGGATGGTTGTAGCCCACCGCGTACGCAACGTCGGTGACCGGCACACCCGGCTCGCGCAGGAGCCGCAGCGCCTGCTGCATGCGCAGTTCGTGCGCGTATTCGTGCACGCTCTTGCCGAGCAGCGTGCGAAATCCCGCGCACAGGCTGCTACGGCTCAGCCCGACCTGGCGCGACAGCACATCGAGCGAAGGCGGTGCCGCGAAATGCTCCTCCAGCACCGACTGCGCTTTCGACACCGCACGCCGCGTCATGCGGCTCACTTCGCCGTGGCCGGCTTCGTCGCCGGCGTGGCGCGTGGCATCGGATACCGAATCGATCGCGCGCGCCACGATCTCGAGGCTGCGCCCGTGCAGATAGATCGACCGGCTGCGGCCGTCGAGCGAGCAGTCGCCGATGTCCCGCAGGCATTCGAACATCGCGGGTGAAATCGGCCCCGCATGCATGAACGATTCCGTCAGCGTGCCCTCGACGAAATGTCGCAACGGCAGCGGCAGCGCCTCTTCCGCGCCGGCATAAAGCGCGCTGAGCGCACTGCGGTGCAGGCAAATGCTCGTCACCTGATGATGACCTCGCTCGGTCACGTCGCCCGCCGGCATGCCATCGGGCTCGGCGACCAGCACCATCGACGGGCCGTCGAGGCTGATCTCGCGCCCGCCCACCGCATACGACGCCGCTCCGCCACGACCGACGCGGATGCGCAATGTGTTCTGTCCGCGCGTGCGTCGCCGCACCACGCCCGCGAAGCTGACGTCGACGGAAGTCATCCAGAAAGCCGGCGATTGCGCGTGGAATTCGGTCTGGCCGTCCGCATAGGCGTTCGCGTATTCGACGCGATAGTGATGCCCGTTGCCGATCTGGCGGATCACCGTGGACGGGAAATCCGGCACCGACGGATTCGCGGGCGGCACGGCCAGTTCGCGACTCAGCGAATCGTAATCGAGGTACGGGGAATAGAGGTTCTGCAACATCGGCGCGGGACTCCGGTGGCTGCCCGCGTCCGGCCCGGAAGCGGGGCGCGATTCTCACGATCGCGGCAACGCTTCCTTATATCAAGCCGGAAATACGACGCAAAGAACATGTTTACCCCCGCATCCGGCCGCTGCCGTCAGGTCCGCCGATGCGGCAGGCCGAGTCGATGCGCGATGCCGACACCCGTCATGCAGCGTCAACGTGCCGCTACGCAAGCACGTCGCCCGCCACCCCGCGCTGCGCCGCCTCCCGCCGCCGCAACCGCATCGCGATCAACGCGGCCAGCACCGCCAGCGCCACACCGGCCAGGAACCCGCCCGTATATCCCACCTTCGCGGTGAGCGACAAAATCGTCGACGACGCGATCAGCTCGCCGAGATCGCGCGTGCTCTGCACGGCCGTCACGTCGGTGCCGGCCTGGTCGCTGCCGCCCGCGAAGCGCATGCCGGCCGTCATGATCGACACCGACGTGATCCCGGTCGCCAGTGAGCCGAGTACCGTGCACAGCCATGCCCACGACGACGACACCGGCAGCCACCCGCTCGCCTGTGCGAACCACAGCAGCGCGGCCGCGCCCGCACAGCTCACGCCGGCCGT
The DNA here is from genome assembly GCF_000012945.1 of Burkholderia lata. Lineage (NCBI taxonomy): Bacteria > Pseudomonadati > Pseudomonadota > Betaproteobacteria > Burkholderiales > Burkholderiaceae > Burkholderia > Burkholderia lata. The sequence continues at coordinate 771,891 of NC_007511.1, read as the reverse complement.
AAACGCAGGCCACAACCCGAGCCGCCGGACGAGCCACGCGCCGCCGCCGCAACCGAGCACGACCGTCACGATGCCACCGGCCATCCCGAGTTTCCCGATCGCGTCGAGCGTCCAGCCCGCGTCGTTGAGAAACAGCTTTGACAAGCCGAAGCCCGATACGGCCGTCATCGCCGACAGCAGCGCGAGCGACAGCAGCGACCACGAGCGCGGCCGCTTCGCGAAGCGCACGAGGCTCGCATTGTGGTCGGCTTGCACGCGTGCGCGGTCCGCATCGCTCGGCAGCACCCACAGCACGCACGCCAGGCTCGCGAGCGGCACGGCGGCCAGCGCGAGAAACGCGGCGCGCTGGCCGAACAGGCCGATCAGCGTCAACGTGCCGGCGCCGCCGCCGAAGAAGCCGATCATCACGCCCGCGATCTGGATCGCGTTGATCTTCGCGAGCGTGTCGCCGCTGAAGTGCTCGGCGGCCATCCCGTCGTTCGCGATGTCCTGCGTCGCGCTCGCGAGCGACGCGACGGCCAGCAGGCCGACCGCCCACCCGGCCGTCGCGACCGTCATGCCGATCTGCGCGAGGCTGCCGAGGCACAGCACGACGAGCGTCTGCATCGGCAGCATCCAGCTGCGCCGCCGGCCGATGCGCGGCGACCAGCGGTTGTCGACGACGGGCGCCCACAGGAATTTCACGACCCACGGCAAACCGACGAGCGGCAGGAACGCCAGTGCGTGAAGCGGCGCGCCGTCGTGGCGCAGCAGGGTCGGCATCGCGTCCATCGCAATGCCGATCGGGATTCCCTGTGACAGGTAAAGCAGCGTGATCGTAATGACCAGGCGGCGATGTTCGAGCAGATCGCGCATCGAAGTCTCCAGTTGCATGACATTAAAAAGGTTCGGCGCCGGCCGGTACGCGCGCGGGCCGCATCGCATCACGGCGTGGACGACGCGCGGCACGCAGCAGCAACGCGCCGAATGCGACGAGTGCCGCGTCGATCGGCCAGTACACGGGCTCGCCCGCGCCGAGCAGCGCGATCGCGCAGTGCGTCACGCCGGCCAGCCCGTACGCGGCGCCGGCCGCGCCCATCAGCCTGCGTAGCCACGCCGCGCGATCGGCCACGCAGGCCGCGAGCGCGACCGTGCCGCCCCATACGGCCCAGAACAGCATCGCGAGCACATGGTCGACGTGCACGCCATCGGGCAACGCACGCCCTGCGAGCAGCAGCACGCCACCCGCGAGCACAAGCCCGCCGCAGGTGCCGACGGCGATCGCGGCCAGCACGTTCGCGGCGCGATCCTGCTGCGCGCGCCGCCGCTCGATCCACAGATGCAGCCCCGTCGCGCACAGCGCGCACGCGGCGAGCCCCATCAGGAAATGCACGACGCGCAGCACGCCACCCATCGCCCCCACCCAGCCGTACTGCGCGAAGTGCAGCGGCTGCACCGCGATGAACGCGCGCAGCCAGAAACCGCGGCCGCGCGACGTGGCATCCGCGAGCCATTGCCCGTCCGCCGCGCGGTACAGGTGACGCTCGAACACCGCCGTACTCGGCAGGCCGGCCGTCGTGCCGGCAATCTCGACGCGCGCGTTCGCATCGCCCCAGCCATGCAGCACGACCGCTTCGGGCCGGAAATCCGGCATGCGTGCCGCGTCGCGCCGCAACAGCGCATCGAGATCGGGCGCGCGTTGCCACGCGCCACCGGCGGCCGCAGGCGGAGGCCCGCCGAGCAGTTCGGCGAACGCGCGCTGCGGCTGCCCCGGATACGCGACGCCCGCGAGCGACACCGTGCCGAGCGCGCCGAGCCCCGACAACGCGCCGGTGAATGCGAACAGCACGAGCCACGGCGAGCCCCACAGGCCGATCCACGCGTGCAGGTCGAACAGCGCGGCGCGCAACCCTTTGCCGCGCCGGATGCGCGCCGCGTCGGGCCAGCGCCGGTGATGCACGACCACGCCCGCGACGATGAGCACGAGCAGCACGATGCCCCACAGGCTCACGAAGATGCGCCCGGGAAAGCCCGCGAACAGTGTCTTGTGCAGCGTGACGAGCAACGCCGCGCGTCCGCCGTCGGCGAGCCGTTCGCCCGTCGCCGGGTCGAGCGCCAGCGTGCACGCCTGGCGGGCGTCGCAGAAACGGATCGCAGGATCGTCCGGTTGCGGCAGCACGATGCGCGCATCGCGCAGCGAAACGCCGAGCGCCGCCGCGCGCGCGACGAGTTCATTCAGCGGCAGCGACGGCCGCGCGACGGCGATCGACGATGGCCGCCACCAGCCCTGCATCGAATCGGTCGCGAGGCTCCACGTGCCGCTGAACAGCACGACGAACAGCACCACGCCGAACAGCGCACCGGCGCCGCGATGTAGGGCGCGCCAGCGCGAACGCAATGAAGCGTCCATGTCAGCGCCCTCCCCAGAACATCGCGCACGGCACGAGCACCGCGAGCCACGCCCCCGCACGCCACGCGGCCTGCCGCCGCCCGGGCGCGACGAGCACCCACAGCAGCACGGCGACGCCCGCCGCAAGCGACAGCAGCACGGCCGCGTAGAGCCGGTTCAGGCCGTCGGCCGGGTAATGACGGGCGAGCGTGACCGCCAGCGCGACCGCGCCCGGCAGCACGCCGCCGATCGCAAGCGCCGCGCGCGTCCCCCAGCCGCCCGCCATCAGAACTGCCCGCGCACGGTCAGCATCACGTTGCGCGGTTCCCCGTAACGGTTGTTCCAGCCCGGGTTGCTCAGGCTCAGGTAGTACTTGCGGTCGAACAGGTTGTTGACGTTGACCGCCGCGCTCCAGTGCTTGTCGTAGCGGTAGCCGAGCCGCAGGCTCGCGAGCGCGTAGCCGCCCTGGCTCATCGTGACGCCGCCCGCCTGCGCCGAGTAATTGCTCTGCACCTGCACGCCGCCGCCGACGCTCCAGCGCCGTTCCTGCCACGGCAGGTCGTAGTTGGTCCACAGCCGGAACAGGTGACGCGGGTTCAGCAGCGGCGCGAACGACGAGCCCGCGTTCGCGAGGTTGTCCGCGTAGCTCATCGTGTCGTACGTGTAGCTCGCCCACACGCTCCACCACGGCGTGATGCGGCCGTTCGCCTCGAATTCGAAGCCCTGGCTGCGCACGCTGCCGCCGTTCACGTAGTAGCAGTTCGGCCCCGCGCACGGATGCGCGAGATCGACCTGCGGGCTGTTGTCGAGATCGATGCGGAACGCCGCGAGCGACACGTTCAGCTTGCCGCCCGCCAGCTCGCCCTTCACGCCCGTTTCGTAGGTGCGCCCCTTCACCGGCGTCAGGATGCCGCCGCCCCACATCGACTTGGTTTGCGGCTGGAACACTTCCGCATAGCTCGCGTACCACGACCAGTCGCGCGCGAAATCCCAGATCAGCCCGCCGTACGGCGTGAACTGGTGGCCGGTGTTGTAATGCGCACCGAGGCTGTCCTGGTTCCACCAGCTCATGCGGCCACCGAGCACGAGCGTGACGGGTTCCGCGAGCTTGATGCGGCCGAGCCCGTACACGCCCTTCTGCGAAATGTCGTTCTGCTGCGACTGCTGGTACGGACCGACGTCCGGCTCGGGCACGCTGCTCGGGTTCCAGCGGTACACGTTCACCGGCGTGCCGACCACGTTGCCCAGCAGCTGCGCCGTCATCTGCCCGCTGCTGCTGTTCGCGTAGGTCACGCCGAACAACAGGTCGTGCGTGAGGCCGAATGCATGCACCGGGCCCTGCACGTTCGCATCGATGCTGCGGCTGTAACTGCTGAACTGATATGCGCCGCCCGTCAGCGCACCGCCCGCGCCGGTCGCCGGGTTGATCGCGCCGTACGAGCCCGCGTACTTCAGGTCCGAGCGCACGCTCTGGTATTCGCCGCTGACCTTCGCCTTCCAGCCGGCGCCGAGCTTCTGCTCGACCGACGCGAACGCGCGTGTCGTGTCCCAGTCGAAGTGGCCCCACGCGGTGTCGAGGAACGTCGAGCGCGACAGGCCGAGGCTCGAGCCGTCGCGCGCCATCGGCACGCCGGACATGTCGGGTATCGAACGCGTCGTCTGGTATTGCGCGCCGAACGTGAGCAGCGTGTCGCGCGTCACGTCGACTTCCGTGATCCCGTAGATCGAGCGCGTGTCCTGCTTCGCGTGGTCGTAGAAGAAATGGCGATCCTCGTACGCGGCGACGAGCCGGCTGCGCACGGTGCCGGCCGCATTGAGCGGCCCGCCGATGTCGGCTTCCGCGCGATAGCGGTCCCAACTGCCGACGCTCACGCTCGCGTTCGCGGAGAACTGGTACTGCGGCCGCTTGCGCACGAGGTTGACCGTCGCGGCCGGGTTGCCCGAGCCGTGCAGCAGGCCGTTCGCGCCGCGCAGGATTTCCACGCGCTCGTACACGGAGATGTCCTGCGGCGCGCTCGCCATGTCGCCGATCACCACCGGCACGCCGTCGAATTCGAACGAATCGACCTTGAAGCCGCGCACGAAGTACGCGGTAGTGAGCAACACGTAAGGCTGCACGGTCACGCCCGCCGACTGCTGCATCACTTCGTCGAGCGAGAACAGGTTCTGCTGGTCGATCCGCTCACGCGTCGTCACGCTGACCGACTGCGGAATCTCCCGCAACGCCAGCGGCATCTTGCCGACCGTCGCCACCGACGGATCGTCGGCCACGCCACGCGACGCGGTCACCGAAATCGCCTTCAGCTCGCCCGCGGCGGCCTTCACGGCGGTCGCCTCTTCCTTCCGGACTTCCGCGCCGGCTGCCGACGCCGGCACCGGCGCCGTCTCGGCGAACGCCACCGCCGGATGCGCGGCAATCAACAAGCCCAGATACAGCGACGGACGCCAGCGCCCTCGCCCCACACGGGCGACGCGCGCGCCCTTCGTCCTTGATCTCCCAGGTTCCAGCACCTCGTACCGCATTCACGCCCCCGTATTTGATAATCATTCTCATTATCAAATAGAACCGGCGGGCGATTTTTCGATCGAGGGGCTTTTCCTATCGATTCCGGGCACGCCGGATCGCATTGTTCACGTCAGTGTTCGGACTCGGCCGGCCGCGCTTCCGCATCCATGCCCGCATCCACACCCGCTTCGGCGGCCGGTGACGCGCCGGGCGGCCGCCCGGCCCGGGCAAAGGTCGCGTACCACGCGTCAGCCTCGACCAGCTGCGCGTGCGTGCCGGTCGCCCGCACCCGGCCCGCGTCGAGCACGACGATCGTGTCGGCGGCCGCCGCGAGCGCCGGCTGGTGCGTGACGACGATGCGCGTACGCTGCCCGCGTAGCGCGACGAGGCTGTCGCGCACGCGCCGCGCGCTCAGCTCGTCAAGGCTCGCGGTCGGCTCGTCGAACATCAGCACCGGCGCACGGGCCAGCAGCGCGCGCGCGAGGCACGCCCGCTGGCGCTGCCCGCCCGACAGCAACTGGCCGCCGGGCCCCACGTCGGACTCGAGCCCGTCCGGCAAGCGCTCGGCGTCGCGCAGCAGGCCAACCGCGTCCAGCGCGTCGCGCAGCTCGGCATCGGACGCGTCCGGGCGGCCCATCCGCACGTTCCACGCGAGGCTGCCGCGAAACAGCCCGTTGTCCTGGAACACGAGGTTGCGCGTCGCGGCGAGCGTCGACTCGCTCAGGTGCCGCACGTCGGCGCGGCCGAGCAGCACGCGCCCGGCGCCCGGATCGTCGAGCCGGGCGAGCAGGCCCAGCAGCGTGCTCTTGCCGGCGCCCGTGGGGCCGACGATCGCGACGAAGCCGCCTGCCGGACAATGCAGGTCGACGCCGTCGAGCAGCGTCGCGCCGCCGGCCGACCGGTAGCCGACGCGCACCGCATCGACGCTCGCATCGTGCACTGGCGTGCCGCGCTCGGGGCTGTCGAACCGCGGCGCATGCAGCACCGCGAGCACGGTGTCGAGCGCGCGCCAGCCGCCGCGCAGTGCCTGGTCGAGCTGTGTGAGCTGCGCGAGCGGCTCGATGAAGCGCACGAGCAGCACGAGCACCGCCACGGCCGTCGCGGCATCGAGCCGGCCGGCCGAGACGGCCCACGCGCCGCCGACCAGCATCGCGACGAACACACCCTGCACCGCACCGGCAAAGCCGAGCTCGATCGGCAGCGAGCGCCGCATCAACGCACGCGTGCGGCGATGTTGCTCGTCGAACGCGTGCTGCAGCGCGGCGCGCGCATCGCCTTCCCGGCCCGCGAAGCGCAACAGCCCCTGATGCGCGGCGAAGGCCTGAAGCTGCACGGCCATCTCGCGATCGCCAGCCGCGCGCGATTGCTCGAACGCGAGCGTGCGCGTGCCGCCGCGTTCGAGCAGCACGAACAGCAGCACGGCGGCCGCCGCGAGGCACAGCGCGATACGCCAGTCGATCCACGCGAGCCCGGCGACGACCGCGAGCGGCGTCACGACCGCGCCGATCAGCGGCCCGAGCAGGTGCGCCGGAATCCCCATCGCCTGCATGACCGGCCCGCGCAGCAGCCCGGCCGGATGACTGTCGCGCACCGCCTGCCACGACGCGATGCGCGGCAGGTGCCGCACGAGGCGTTCGACGAGACCGGCCGCGAGCGCGCCGCCCGCGCGATAGCCGCCGCGCTGCGCGACATACAGCACGCACGCGTGGCACAGCGTCAGCGCGCCGAACATGATCGTCCACTGCAGCACGGCCGCCTGCACGCCGGCAAACCACGCGCGGATCAACGGCACGAGCAGCAATCCGCAGGCGCCGTCGAGCAAGGCGGCAGCCACCGCCCAGCCGACTCCGCGCCACAGCGCACGGCGCGTTTCGGCGGGCAGGCACTGCAAACGTTTGAGCGATTTCATCTTCATGCGGCCTCCCCGTCTGCCGCACCGCGTTCGCTCCATAGCCGCGCATACAGCCCGCGCGCGGCCAGCAGCACCGCATGCGTGCCACGCTCGACGATGCGGCCGCGATCCATCACGAGAATCTGGTCCGCATGCCGGATTGCATCGAGATCATGACTGACAATCACGCGCGTGCGTGCATCACCGCGCAGCGCATTGCGCAATGCGCGCCCGGTTTGCGGATCGAGCGCCGAAGCCGGTTCGTCGAGCAGCAGCAGCGGCGCCGGCGACAGCAGCGCACGTGCAATCGCCAAACGCTGCAGTTCGCCGCCGGACAGCCGCACGTCACGACCGCATATGCAGTCGTAGCCGCCCGGCAACGCGTCGATGCGTTCGTCGAGGCAGGCCGCGCGTGCGGCTGCGCGAATCGCATCGCGATCGGCGTCCGGCCGGTAAAGCGCGATGTTCGCGGCAATCGACACGTCGAGCGCGGCGGCCTGCTGGAACACCATCGCCACCTGTTCGCGCCGCGTATCCGACGCGAGCAGCCGCAGATCGGCGCCGCCGAGCCGCACCGTGCCGTGGTCCGGATCCATGAAGCGCGCGAGCAGCATCAGCAGCGTGCTCTTGCCCGCACCCGACGGCCCGACGATCGCGGTGGTCGTGCCGGCCGAAATCGTCGCATCGATGTCGCGCAGGATCGGTGTGCCGTCGATGTCGACACTCACGCCGCGCAGTTCGATCGACGCATCGCGCGGTACCTGTGCAGCGCGATCGGCTGGCCCGGGCAGAACTGGCTGCGCGAGCAACGCATCGAGGCGTGCGGCCGCCGCGCGCGCTTCGCGCAATGCGTCGGCACCGTGGCCGAGTGCACGCACCGGCGCCGCTACTGCCCAGATCAGCAGTGCAAACGCGCAGAGTTCGCCGACGGGCAAGCGGCCCGCCGTCAGCCACATCGCGCCGAACACGACCCACGCGAGCAGGAAGGGCGTGCCGAGCAGCACCTGCGTGCACGCACCGGGCCCGCCGACGCGGCCGACCCACGCCGAAAACGCCTGCTCGAAGCGCCCGGTCGACGCCAGCGCGGCCGCCTCGATACCGGCGCCCGGGTACTGCCGCACGAGCGCCGGGTTCTGCGCGAGCTGCGCGTAGTCGCCCATCAACTGTTCAAGCGCGCCGTTGCGCGACGTGACGGCCGGCGCGAACCGCGCCGAACGCATCCAGCGAAACAGTGCGGCGCCCGCGACGAGCGGTACCAGCGCGAACGTGAGCAGCACGGGATTCAGGTAAAGCAGGCACGCGAGCGCCGCGCACGGCACGACGATCAACTGCGTGACATCGGCCGGCGCGTGCGCGACGAGCTGGTGCAGCGCACGCACGTCCTGGTCGACGTGACGCGCGACGCGATCGCTGCCCGCACGCGCGAACCAGCCGAGCGGCAAGCGTTGCAGATGATCGGCGAGGCGCCTGCGCAAGCGATCGGCGAGATCGGCGTCGACCCGGTGCGTCAGGTGCAGCGCGACCGTCTGGCCGCCCAGCCAGCACACGCCGGCCACCACGGCCGCGACGAGCCAGCCGCGCGCCGTCGCGTCGAGCTGCGCCGTCGCGCGCCACGCGTCGGCGACACGGCCGAGCGCGAGCCACGGCACGAGCGATGCGACACCCGCCAGCGCCTGCAGCACGACCGCCGCCACGAGCGGCACCGCGAACGGCCGCAACATCGAAAGCAATGGCCCCTTCATGCGGCACGCTCCAGCAGCATGCCGAGCGTGGCCGCGCCTGCGTCGCCCGGCGGCTGCTCCGGAAAACCGAGCTGCATCGTCAGTTGCTGCCAGACGCGCGTCACGTCGATGGTGCGCTGGTTGCACGCCTGCAACCCTTCACCCGACACGAGCCGGTCGACCGCGCGCACGGCCGCTTGCGGCCAGTTGCGCGCATGAATCGCGCCCCACGTGTCGCGCGCGTCGTCGCAGATCTGGATGCTCGGCATGTCGCTGCCTGTCGTGTCGCCGAAGATCGGGAACAGCCCGTTCTCGTCGATCTCCGGTTCGCGCAGCGCGGGGGCCCACCACAGCGGGCCGTGCGGCGACGCGAGCGTCCACGTGCCGGCGTCCGTCGTCAGCGTGATGCCGAACAGCTGGCTCATCCGGCCGTCGTCGGCCGCCGCCATCTCGTTGTGCACGCGCAGCGACACCGGCGTTGCGGCAAGCACCATCGCGCATTCGCGCATCGACGACAGTGCCGGCCCGATCGGCTCGACCGACCACGGGCCCACGCCCTGCAGCGCGGCCGCGAGCACGTCGAGCGCCGCGAAACTGGCCTGCACCGAGCACACGACGTCCGCATGCACCGGCGCACTCGTTTCGCGCAGCCGTCGCGCGACGGCGATGAAGCGCGAGACGACCGGCAGGTTCGGATAGAAGCTGTTGAGCAGGCAGCGGCGGCCTTGACGCGACGCGGTGCGCAGCACGCGATCCCATTCGTCGGGCAGCAGCGGATGCTCGATCACCACGTCGATCCCGCGTTCGAGCAGCCGGCACGCGAGCGCAGCCCCGTCGGCGCCGCGCGCCGCGCCGCCGACCGCGACGCATGCAACGCGCACGTCCTCGGGTAGCGATTCGGGAGAGTCGAACACGGGCGCGCCGACACGCACGGCCAGCGCGGCGGTGCGCGCACTGCCCTGCCCCAGGATGCCCGCGACACGATACGCGCTGGACGCAGCGAGACCTACCGCGTAGAACTGGCCGAAGCGGGAGCCGGCCACGACGACCGGCAGCGGATGGACCTTCATTGCGCCTCCTTCAGGCGGGTGTCGACGAACGCGGCATTCAGGCAGTCGAAATGACCGCCGGGGATATCGACGGACGTGATGCCGCCGAGCGCCTGCGCCGTCCAGTATTCGGTGAGCGCCGCGCGCTGCTGCGGAATCAGCGGGTTGCAGCGCTCCGGCACGAACAGCCGCAGCGCACCTGCATACGGCGCGTCGCCCGCCCAGTGGCTCGCCTGCACCGAATGCATGAAGAGCCGGTACAGCCGCTCGCGTTCGTCGAGCAGCGGATGCGCGACCTCGTCCTGCATCGACAATCCGGCGGCGGCACGCAGCACGCGGCGGCGCAATGCATCGAGCGGCTCGCAGCGATCGCCGAAGATCTCCAGCTGCGCCTGCAGGCTGCCGGGCGCGAGTCGCGCGGGGTCGGCCTTCAACGCGTCGGCGAGTGCGTCGGCCAGCACGTACGTTTCCGGAAACCCGAGCGCGTCGAGCGGCAGCCCGAGCGTCGCCGCGAAGTTGAACAGCACGAGCCGTTCATCTTCGATCAGGTACGGAATCCGGTAGCTCGACACGATGTCGAGCGTGCGCACTTCGACGCCGAGCTGCACCAGCGACTTCGCCATGTCGAGCGCGACCAGCCCGCCCGAGCAGTACCCGAGCACGTCGACCTCGCGCACGCCGGTGCGCCACAGTGCGTCCGCATAGCGACGGCCGAGCGTCGCGTTCAGGTGGCGTGCCGGCACATCGAGATAGTCCTGCGCGTCGCGCACCGCGAAGCCGAGCACCGGGCCGAGCCGCGCGAGCGCCGGCATGACAGGTCGATACGCATGCACGGTGCCGAGCCCTTCGTGCACGATCACGCGCGGCACGCCCTCGCCCGGTGCGAGCGAAATCGGTCGCACGTCGGCACGCACGCGGGGCGCGGGTGCATGGATGACCGCCGACGCGTGCGCCGTGCGCATTGCAGCCGGTGACGTTGCGGCCGACGGCTGCTCGCCCGCATCGCGCAGGCACTGCGCGAACGCAGCGGGCGTCGGCTGCGCGAGCACCCAGCGCAGCAGCCGGTCGAACGGATGCGCTTGTGCGAGCGGTTCTTCGCCACGCAGCCGCGACACGAGTTGCGCGATCAGCAGCGAATCGCCGCCCGCGGCGAAGAAGTCCTGATCCGCCGTAACGTTGCGCGTATCGAGCACGGCTTCCCACAAGCCGATCAGCCGCGCCAGCAGCGGATCGGCGGCGGTCTGCATGCTGGCCGGCCGAGCGGACGCCGGTTCCGGTTCGCGGATGTCGGCGATACCGGCCAGCGTACGGCGATCGATCTTGCCGTTCGCGGTCACCGGCAAACGGTCGAGCACGCGCAATTGCGACGGCACCATGTAGCCCGGCACGCGCTCCGCGACGAACGCCAGCAACGCGTCCGGCGCGATGCGCGCCGCGCCGCGCTTCACGTGCGCGAGCAGGATGTCGTAGCCGAGCGCATCGAGCGGCGTGCCGGGCGCCACGCAACCGAGCGCGCGATCGCCGCCGTCCGACTGCAACCATTCGAGCCACTGCGCGCGCGGCACGAACAATCGCGCCGACTCGGCACGCGCGTCGCTCGGCGTTTCCATCATCAGCCCCTGGCTGATGCTGATCTCCGGATGCTCGGTCGTCAGTTCCTGGATCACCCACCACGCGTCGGCCGCCGACAGCGCACGCAGCCCGGCGACCAGCGCGACCGTGTCGCGCGCATTGTTCAGCGCGCCGGAGCTGATCGAGACGTCGATCGAATGCGGCGCGATGCCCTGCGCGTCGAACGGCGCATTCATGTCGAACCGCACGAACCGCATCCACGGATACGCGGCGAAACGCTCGCGCGCCGCTGCAAGGAAATAGCTCGACACGTCGCTGAACAGGTAGTCGATCCGCGCGCCCGCTTCGACCAGTGGCGCAAGGGCGTCGACGATCGACCGCGTCGCCGCGGCCGTTCCCGCGCCGATCTCCAGGATGCGCCACGGACGCTGCGGCTCACGCGCAACGATCGCGCGCACGGCCTGCGCCATCCCGTTGTGCAGTGCATGCGCATGTTCGCCGTCGCTGTACATCGCGTCGGCGATATGCGATGCGCCTTCCGGGAACATCAGGCCAGCCGGCGACACGCTGCCGTCCACCTGCACATCGATGCATCCTGCGCTGTCGCGGAAGTAGTCGACGAGAACGGCCGGCCACAGATCCGGCGACGCATCCTGCGCAAACGCGTCCCAGCTTGCGTGCGCATCGGCATGGCCCGCATCGGGCCTCAGACGCCAGCCGCCTGCTTCGGCATCCGCGTGCAGCACGCCGTGCTTGTCGAGCATCGCGAGCCAGTGGCGTAGCAGATGCTGTCGCGCCGACGGCACGCGCAGCCGTTCGCACAACGTCGCGAAATCCGTCGCGGCATCGTCGCTCAGCGCGCCTGCCGGCACGATCCACGCGGCCAGCGATGCAACGCAGGCGGCTTCGAGCTGGGCGACCGACCGTGCCACATCTGCCTGTTCAGGCCAGCGCGCGGCGTCGAACGCCGTACGCACCTGCTTCGCAATCTCTTGCAGCGCGTCGTCCTGCGTCGACGTCGAAGGCTCCGCGCCGTGCAGCGACGCGAAGCTCGCGAGCCGGCGCTCCGCGCCTTCGCCGAGCACGATCGTCGCGGCCGCACCAACGAGCGGATGCGCGGTCAGCGCTGCATCGATCTCGGCCAGCTCGATCCGGTAGCCGCGGATCTTCACCTGATCGTCCTGCCGCCCGAGGAATTCGAGCGAACCGTCGGCGCGCACGCGGCCAAGATCGCCGGTGCGATAAAGCCTGCGTCCGTCGCGATGACGGATGAAGCGTTCGGCCGTGCGCACGGGATCGTTCGCGTAACCGGTCGCGAGCCCCACGCCGCCGATATGAATCTCGCCGCGCACGCTGGGCGGGCACGGCCGGCCGAGTGCGTCGAGCACTTCCATCGTCTGCCCGGTCAGCGCGCGGCCGTACGGAATGCTGGCAAGCTGCGTGTCCGCAGGATGGATCGGATGCTCGATCGACCAGATCGACGCCTCGGTCGCGCCGCCCAGGCTGAACAACGCGCTGTCGGGCCAGCGTCGCCACCAGCGCGTGGGCAGTGTCACCGGAATCCAGTCGCCCGACCACAGCACGCGGCGCGGGCCCGGCACTTCGAGCGCCGGTTCGCTTTCGAGGTAGTCGATCAGCATCTGCCCTTGCGCGGGCACCGAGTTCCACAGCGTCACGCGATGCCGCACCATCAGCTCGGCCCAGTGCGACGGATCGTTGCCGCGCGCCGGATCCGGCAGCACGATGCACGCGCCGCGCGCGGTCGCGCCGAAGAAATCGTAGACAGACAGGTCGAAGCTCAGCTCGGCAAGGCCGAGCACCACGTCGCCGTCACCGACTTCGTGGCGCGCGCTGATGTCGGCCAGCGTGTTGCACACGGCCGCGTGGCTCAGCATCACGCCCTTCGGTTCGCCGGTGGAACCCGACGTGTAAATCACGTACGCGAGCGCGTCGCCGTCGAGGTCGCGCGCGGCACGCGGCGGCCATTGCGGATCGATCGGAAATGTATCGATATCGATGCGCACGCAACCGTCATGTTCGAAGTCGAGCGTCTGCACGCTGACGACCGCACGCACCCGCGCATTGCGCAGGATTGCCTGTTGCCGCAGCGCCGGCTGGCGGCTGTCGACCGGCACGTACGCGGCGCCCGCCTGCACGATCGCGAGCACGGCCGCGAGCTGGTGCGCGCACTTCGGCATCAGCACGGCAACGGTGTCGCCCACGCCGACGCCAGCCCGCTCAAGCGAAGACCGCAGCGCCGCCGCATGCTGCGCGACGTCGCGATACGTGCGCGCCCCTTGTGCATCGATCACCACCGGCGCATCGGGCGTACGCAACGCCTGCGCGGCGAAGCCGGCCGCGATATGCGTATCCGCATCCGGATGGACCTCGGCAGCTGGCACGGCGGACGGCAGCACGGTGTCACCCTCGCGCGACCACGACTCGGCATCCGCAGCGAGCCGGCCCAGCAACGCGACGTACGCGTCGAACATCGCCGCGGGCATCCCGTCCGGAAACAGGTCGTCGCGCACGTCCCAGCCGATTTCCAGCCCGCCGAACTGGTCGGTCACCTGGCAGTCGAGCCAGACCTGCGGCGTCTGACTGATCATGTAGAGAGGCGGTTCGGCTCGGCCCGCATGCTCGCCAAGCAGACGGCCGACGCTGCCGATGCCGCTCGTAAACACCACCGGCATCAGCGCCGCATCCTTGCCGCGCCGCCGCGCGAGTTCGCGCATCACGTCGACGCCGGTAAACGCGCGATGGTCGAGGTCGTCGAACATGCGTGCGCCGATCGTGCGGGCGCGCTCGACGAAATCACGCCCGTGCGTCGCGTCGACCGCGAGCAGGCTCAGTGCGGTGAAATCGCCGAGCACCGCGTCGATGCGCGGATGCACGGGCGGCCGGTTCAGCACCGTCAGGTTCAGGCAGAACGCGGGCGACTGGCTCCAGCGGCCGACGACCTCGGCGAACGCGGCCAGCGCGACACTGGCCGCGCTCAGCCCGAAGCGGCTCGCGTAGCTGCTCAGCGCAGCCCACTGCGCACGATCGAGCCGCGCATGCCGGTGCGTGAAGCGCGGCCGCGCGTCGGAACGCATCGCGGGCACCACCGGCAGATCGGGGCGCGCCGGCAGATCGTCGATGCGTGCAAGCCACCACGCCTTGTCGCGCGCATGATCGGCGCGGGTGCCGGCGTGGGCTTCGTTGACGACGTAATCGCGGAACGTCGCGTCGAGCGGCTCGGGCTGCCATTGCGGATCGTCGTAACGCCGCCGCCATTCGGCGAGCAGCAACTGCAGGCTCGCGTAGTCGATCAGCGTGAAATCGACGGACAGGTGTAGCACCGCGCCATCCGGCCCGAGGCTCACTTCCGGCTGCAGCACCGGCCAGCGGTCGAGCGCGTGCACCGCATGGTCGAGACGCTCGCGCACGCGCTTCACGTGCGCGTCGAATGCGTTCGCATCGGCATCGCGCAGGTCGTGCACCGCGAGCGGCTGCCACGGCACGTCGGGCAGCACGCGCTGCCATGCGTTGTCCTCGACGATCGCGCGCAGCATCGGATGCCGCGCAACGCACGCATTCCACGCGGCCTCGAAGCGCACGCAGTCGAGATTCGCGGGTTCGCCGTATTCGACGTACAGATGGCACGCATTGCCGCCGAACTCGAACGATTCATGCCGGCCGAGCACATACGCGGCCTGCACCGGCGTCAGCGCGAAGCGCTCGTGCCGGCGCGCCGGATCGCTGCGCCACGCGCCGTCCTGCAGAAATCGGACGAATGCGTCGCGTTCGGCCTTGATGCGCGCGGCGAGATCCGCATCGAGCGCGCCGGCCGGCGCGCGATAGCGCAACTGGCCGCCGTCGTCGCACCACAGTTCGATCTGGCGTTCGCGGCAAAGATCGAGCACGTCATCGAAGCTCACAGCACGCCCTCCTCGATCGTTGCGATGGGCGTGTCGCCTTCCGCCTGCGAAGCCTGTGCGGTCGGCGCCGCCTCATCGAGCTGCGCGGCAAGACCCGCGAGCGTCGGCTGCCGATAGAACGCGGCCATCCCGACCCGCACGCCGAGCCGCTCACGCAGTTGCGCGAGCAGGCGTGTCGCGAGCAGGCTGTCGCCGCCGAGCGCGAAGAACGTCGCGTCGCGCGCGTTCGCCGGGCGGCCGAGCGCGTGCTCCCAGCACGCGAGCAGCGTCGCCTGCCGTTCGTCTGCCGGCACGAACGCGTCATGTGCGGCGGGCGCATCGCCGAGTGCCCGAGCGAGCGCATCGCCTACCGCTCGCCGATCGATCTTGCCGTTCGCGTTGAGCGGCCAGCGCGCGATGCACCACAGCGCATCGGGACGCATCGCGTCGGGCAACCGGTCGCGCAGCCAGTCGGCCAGCGCCGCTTGCTCCGCCGGTTCGCCGACACGGTGCGCATCAATGCAGGCAAACGCGGTCGAGCGCCAGCTCCGCGATGCTTCCAGCGCAAAGCCGCACGCGTGTGCCGCCGACGCCAGCGCATCGTGCGCAAACGGCCGCGGCAGCGACGCATCGCCCGTCACGCCCGCGACGAGCTCACGCAGCGGCGAATCGCGCAGCACGTCGGCAAGCAGCAAACGACCATTCTGCGCAAGCAACGCTGCTGCGATCCGGAACGTGTCTCGCGGATCGTCGCGCAGGTGCGCGGCCGCGAAACTGATCACGCAATCGAACCGGCCGAGATGACGGGCGGGTAGCAGGCCGTCCTGCATCGCCTGCAACGTCGGCATCGTTTGTGCAAAGTACGCCTGCGCGTTGTGCAGCAGACCGGGCGACGCGTCGAACAGCGTCACGTCGAAGCGCGGATCGTCGAGCACGCCGAGCCCCGCATCGAACCATTGCCCGGCGCGCGCGTCGAGCACCGCGACCCGCAGCGGTTCGGTGCGCGCCGCGGCCTGGGCCTGGGCCTGGGCCTGCAACGCAGCGCCAAACTCGCGCAGCGCGCGTGCGCCATCCGGCAAACGTGCCGCGAACGCCAGCGGCGCGATCCGCGGATCGAGCGGCACACGCTGCGCGGCGCCTTCAGGATCGGCAGCGAGCGAGCGCAGCGATCCGGTCAGCTCGTCGAGATCGGCGGCATACCAGTCGAGCAGATCGAGCGCGCCGTCGACGGAAATCGATACGTCATCCTTGGCATGCCAATGCGCGCTCAGCGACGGCGGCAAGCCTGTATCGCCGTCGAGCAGCCGATCGGCTAGCGCGCGCGCAAGGGCCGCTTCCGCGTGCACGGTATCCGCAACGTCCGCTTCCGCGAGCACGGACGAGGACAGCGTTACCTCCGACATACGATCGGCCGGTACGAACGCCGCCGCGATACGCGCGGCTTCGCCGCCGACGACGCTCGCGCACGCACCGTCGATCAGCGGATGCGCAGCCAGCGCGGCCTCGATCTCGCCCAGCTCGATCCGGTGCCCGCGCACCTTCACCTGGCGATCCTCGCGCCCCAGGAATTCGAGCGTGCCGTCGGGCCAGTAGCGGCCACGGTCGCCCGTGCGATACCAGCGTCCCGACGCCTGCTGCACGAAGCGCTGCGCGGTCAGCTCGGGATCGTTCCGGTAGCCGCGTGCGAGGCTGTCACCACCGATCAGCAGTTCGCCCGGCACGTAATCCGGTACATCGTGGCCAGCGGCATCGATGACCCGATAAGCCTGCCCCGGCAACGGCCGGCCGTACGGAATCGAACGCCAGTGCGGCGGCACCTCGCGCACCGTCTGCACGTTCGACCAGATGCCCGCCTCGGTCGCGCCGCCGAGCGCATGGAAAGCACACGCGTCGCCGCACCGTTCGCGCAGGCGCGCCGGCAGGTCGAGCGCGATCCAGTCGCCGGACAGCAGCGCCGCGCGCACGCTGCGGCATGCGTCGGCCGCGGCCGGCACCGCCAGCGCCATTTCCAGCAGCGCGGGCGCGGAATTCCACAGCGTCACGCGATGCTGCGCGATCAGCTCGATCCAGCGCGCCGCGTCGCGTGCGTCGTCCTGGGTCGGCAGCACGAGTTCGGCACCGGCACCGAGCACGCCGAACAGGTCGTACACCGACAGGTCGAAATCGAGCGCCGATACCGCGAGCAACCGGTCTGCCGGGCTCACACCGAGCAGCGCATCGATCGCATCGATCGTGTTGAGCGCCGCTGCGTGCGTCATCTCGACACCCTTCGGCACGCCCGTCGAACCAGATGTATAGATCACGTACGCGGTGGCCTGCGGTGCGACCGCGAGCGGCACGGCCAGCGGTTCGTGCCGCATCAGCGCCGCGACGCCGAAATGCGGCAGCGGCGCATCGGCGAGCGTCGTGTCGCCGATCGCGGCCTTCACGCCAGCCGCGCGTTCGATCAGCGCCTTGCGCGCAGCCGGCTGCGCGATATCGAGCGGCACGTAGCACGCACCGGCAGCCAGAACACCGAACACCGCGGCCACCTGGGCGGGCCCGCGCGGCAGACTGATCTCGACGGCGTCGCCATGACCGATGCCGGCCGCACGCAAGCCGCCTGCGATCGCCAGCGCCTGCGCGGCCAGCTCGCCGCGCGTCACCGCTTGCTCGCCGCACCGCAATGCGACGGCCGCCGGCTCGCGCGCGGCCGATGCGAAGAAGTCGGCATGCAGCGTACGCGGACGCCCGGGTGCGGGCACGGCGTTGAGCGCATCGCGCACGCGTCGCTGCGCGGACGGCAGCTCGACCGCGATCGGCAGCCGCCAGTCGCGATCGCACAGCGCCTGCACAAGCGCGACATACGCGCCGAACATCGCATCGATCATCCCGTCGGGAAACAGGCCGTCGACGCTGTCCCACGCGAGCAGCGCGCCGTCCGGCACGCGATAGAGCTGATGATCGAGCCACACCTGCGGCGTCTGCGAAATCATGTCGTGCAGATCGCCGAACACGCGCGCGAACGCGTCGGGCACGAACGGCGCATCGCCGAGATTGCACGAAAACACGACGGGCGCCGCGCGCGGCGCACCTTGCCGGCGCGCATCGCGCAGCACGTCGAGCGCCGGATACGCAGCTTGCGCAATCGCGCCGTGCAGCCGCTGCTGGAATGCGCGCACCGTGTCGGCCGCGCTCGCGTCCGCGCGCAGGTCGCATTCGACGAGCAGCAACGTCGTGAAATCGGCAATCACGCGGCCGAGGTCGGGCGCATCGCCGTGCCGGTCGAACAGCGGCACGTTGAGCAGGAACGCATGACGGCCGCTCCAGCGCGCAAGCACCGCGGCGAACGCCGCGCCGAACACCGACGACAGCGTGACGCCATGCTGCGCGGCCCGCGCCTGCAGGCGCGCGAGTTCGGCCGTGCTCAGCGTATGCGCGACGCGGCTGAAACGCGGCGCGCGAATCGTTTCCGGCGCACGGGCGAGCGGCAGCGCCGGCCCTTCCGGCAACGTCGCGAGCCGCGCATGCCATGCATCACGCGCCACGGCCCGCGCATCGCGCGTATCGGCCGCGCGACGCGCGAGCCAGGCCGGGAACCACGTCGACGGCGCGTCGGGCAGCGCTGACGGCTCGGCGTACGCGGCGCCGATCTCCTGCATCAGCAGCCGCACGCTGTCCACGTCGGCCGCGAGCAGGTCGACGCTCAGCCATACGCGATCCTCGCCGCCCGGCATCTGCACGAGCCCCATCAAGAAGACCTGCGCGTGCTCGACGTCGAGACATTCGTGCGACCGGAACGCGCGCAGCGACGCCCATTCGGTTTCCGCATCGGTGGGCGTCCTGTCGCGCCAGTCCGCATGCGCGAACACCGGCGCGTCCGGCGCCGCGACGATCTGCTGGCGGCCACCGGTGAAGCGCGCACGCAGCATCGGATGGCGCTCGCGCACACGCCGGCACGTCGCGGCGAGACGAGCGGGATCGATCGAGCGGCACCGAAACTCGAGGAACGCGTGACAGCTCACGTTGCCGAGCACTTCGCCGTCGCCGCGGCCGAGCCAGTACGCCTGCTGCACCGCCGACAAATCGAACGGCGCATGCACGTCGACGTCGACCACCTCGGCAGCCTCGACGTCAGGCGCCGCGGGGGCGACGCGCGGCGCATTCGCGAGCAGCTCGGCCCACGCGCCGAGCGTCGGCGTGCGCGCGAGCGCATCGAACGTCAGCGCGTAGCCGAGACGGTTCACGCGCGTCTGCAGATACATCAACCGGATCGAATCGAGGCCGCAACTCAGCAGGTCCTCGTCATCGTCGAGCGATGCGATTTCGTCGACGGGCTCGTCGAGCAGCTCGGCGATCATCGCGACGAGCTGCGAGCGAAAGGCTATGGGAGAAAAACTGGAAGGATCGGAATGATCGATGCTGGAATCGACAGCGGTCTGGCTCATGGGCACGCCTTGTATGGGTCGTTCGATGGCGGATCCGCGCGGCGGCGGCCACCCGTGAATGAGAATCTATCTCATTCATACCCATGAGCCCGGTCGATTACTTTAGGCTGCCGGTCAGTTGTTTTAGATTGCCGCGCTCTCCATCTCGACGTCGTCGATTGCGTTCGACGACGCACGAATATCGCTCGGCGAAATGCCGTAGCGCTTGCGGAATGCGATCGAGAAATGCGCGGGACTGTAGCCAACCCGGTACGCGACGGTCGACACGTTCGCGTCCTCCGCGCACAGCATCGCGTGTGCGGTCCGCAGCCGGTATTCCTGCAGGTACGCATACACGCTCGTGCCGAACACCTTGCGGAAGCCGGCCGTCAGCTTGCGCGAATTCATCCCCACCCGGCCCGCGAGCGCATCGAGTGTGGGCGGCTGCTGCAACTCGCGCGTCAGGATGTCACTCGCCGCGTACACGCGTTCGACATCCGACGACGTGACGCGCACGTCGGCCGGCGCGAACTGCCGCTGCGTCGCCAGAAGCTGCGCACTCAGCGCGGTCAGCTCGAACGCCTTGGCCTTCAGGTAGTACTCGCGCACCGCACCCTCGAACGGGCACGTCGCGATCTGCACCGCGAGCGCCTGCAGCGCCTTCGACGCCGGGCAACTGACGATGCGCGGATCGCCGCCCGTCGGCGCGAGCATCTTCTCCGGCAACAGGCTCAGGTTGCGGTCGAGCGCATCGAGGCCAAGCTGCACGATCGTGTAGCGCAGCGGCGTGTCGCGGTCGTAGATCTGGTGCGTCGTGAATTCGCCGTCGTTGGCGATCACGCACAGGCCCGGCCCCTTGATGCACTGCTCGGGCTGGCCCGGCACGCGGCAGCGCAACTGCCCGCTCTGCACGAGGACGAGCTTCAGCCCTTTTTCGAGCGGCTCCTCGTACCAGTCGCGGCTGTCCGAGCACAGCGTGCCGCTCATGAGTTTCATGCCCGCGTCGATGTGCACCACGCCCGGATGATTGCCGGGCACGAGCACCGGCGGGTGACGTCGTGACGAAGCGAAGGAGGTCGAGCTCATCGGAGGTCCGTTGGTTAGGCGGCACGCGCGGCCCGGCGCGCGCCGGCGGCAACCGGCCGATTGTCCGGCCGGGCCGGGCGGGCGCCGCGCGACAGGCGCCCGATCGAATGAAATTGCCGCGATATCGAAAGAAACGGCGTTATCGCGGCACTTGTTACAAATGATAATACCTCTCATTTACATTTTCTGACAACTTGCCGGAACCCAAGGTCAGCGCATGCAACCCTCCCTTCCCTCCGTGGCGCCGGCCCTCCCGGCCGATGCGCCCGACTGGCCCGACGACTTCGCGCGCCGCTATCGCGACGCCGGCTATTGGCAAGACACGACTTTCTTCGACGCACTCGACGCACAGGCGCAGCGCGATCCCGATGCGCTCGCCATCGTCGACGGCACCTGCCGGCTCAGCTACCGCGACCTGCTGTCGCGCATCCGCCGGCTTGCGGGCGGCCTCGCCCGTCTCGGCCTGACGCGCGGCGACGCGGTCGTCGTCCAGCTACCGAACGGCGCGCGCTTCATCGAGACCTGCTTCGCGCTGTTCCAGCTCGGCGTGCGGCCGGTGCTCGCCCTCCCCGCTCACCGGCACTACGAGGTCGGCGCGTTCTGCCGCTTCGCCGGCGCGCGTGCGTACCTGGGCGCGGCACAACTCGGCGAGTTCGACTGCCGGCCGCTCGCGGCCGCGTTGCAGGCCGACTGCCCGACGCTCGAGCACATCGTGATGGCCGGTGACGACCATGCGTTCACCCCATTCGACGCGCTGTACGACGCGCCGCCGCTGCGCGAATGCGCGGCACGCGCCGACGACATCGCGTGCTTCCAGCTGTCGGGCGGCACAACCGGCACGCCGAAGCTGATCCCGCGCCGCCATCGCGAATACCTGTACAACGTGCGCGCGTGCAGCGCCGCGAGCAGCTTCGACGCCGGCACCGTGTATCTCGCCGCGCTGCCGATGGCGCACAACTTCACGCTGTGCTGCCCCGGCACGATCGGCGCGCTGCTCGCAGGCGGCCGCGTGGTCACGACCGGGCGGCCCGAGCCCGAACAGAGCTTCGCGCTGATCGCGCAGGAGCGCGTCACGCATACCGCGCTCGTGCCGCCGCTCGCGCTGCTGTGGCTCGACGAGCAGCCGCAACGGCAGGCCGACCTGTCGAGCCTGCGCGTGCTGCAGGTCGGCGGCGCGCGATTGATGGACCACGCGGCCGCGCGCGTCGCGCCCGTGCTCGGTTGCCGGCTTCAGCAGGTGTTCGGCATGGCCGAAGGGCTCATCTGCTGCACGCGGCTCGACGATTCGCCCGAACGGATCGCGCAGACGCAGGGGCGCCCCGTATCGGACGGCGACGAAGTGCGCATCGTGGACGATGCCGGCGAACCGGTCGCGCCCGGCGAGATCGGCGAGTTGCAGGTGCGTGGCCCGTACACGATCCGCGGCTACTACCGGCTCGCCGAGCACAACGCGACCGCGTTCACCGCCGACGGCTTCTATCGCAGCGGCGACCGCGTGCGGCGCACCGCGGACGGCGACCTCGTCGTCGAAGGCCGCGACAAGGACCAGATCAATCGCGGCGGCGAGAAGGTCTCCGCCGAGGAAGTGGAGAACCTGTTGCTCGCGCATCCGCAGGTGCACGACGCGGCGGTCGTCGCGATGCCCGACCCGCTGCTCGGCGAGCGCACGTGCGCATTCGTCGTCGCCCGCGCGCCCGCACCGTCCAGGCTGGTGCTGAAACGCTACCTGCGCGACTGCGGGCTCGCGGCGTTCAAGATTCCCGATCGCATCGAGTTCATGCCGCGCTTCCCGGAAACCGGCATCGGCAAGACCAGCAAGAAATCGCTGCGCGACCTGCTGCGCCGTCAGTTGCAGGCGGCCGCCGCATGAGCGCACGACCGACCGATTCGAACTGGATCCGCGAACTGCGCCTGTCGCCGTGCCCGCGCGCGCAGCTCGTCTGCTTCCCGCACGCGGGCGGCACCGCGAACTTCTTTCGCGGCTGGAGCCGCGCGCTGCCGTGGGACGTCGACCTGCTCGCGCTGCAGTATCCGGGCCGCGAGGAACGCTTCGGCGAGCCGTGCCTGGCGTCGATCGACGCACTCGCCGGCCCCGCCGCCGACGCGCTGCAACGCTATGCGCACGCACCGCTCGTGCTGTTCGGGCACAGCCTCGGCGCGGCGCTTGCCTACGAGGTGGCGGCGCGGCTCGAAGCGCGCGGCGCGGCGCCGCTTTACCTGGCCGTGTCCGCGCTGCCGCCGCCGCATCGCCAGCGCCTGTCGGATCTGCACCTGCAATCCGACGATGCGCTCGTGGCCGATGTCGCGCGGCTGTCCGGCGAGCACGCCGCGCTGCTCGCCGATCCGGAAATGCGCGCGATCTACCTGCCGATGATCCGCAGCGACTACCGCGCGATCGAGACGTATCGCCGCGACCGGCCGCCGCGGCTCAATACGCCGCTCGGCGTGATGCTGCCGCTCGCCGATTCCGAGCTCGACAACGACGAAGCGCACGCGTGGCAAGACGTCGCGTCGCGCCCGATCCGCATCGAGACGTTCAGCGGCGACCACTTCTACCTGCGCCACCAATACCCGGCGGTGATCGCGCATCTGGTCGAACGGATCGACCAATCCCTTCGTTACGGAAAGGAGTACACATGAAGACACCGGACGCCTGCACGGGGCTACCCGACATTCGCGACGCCATCGATCGCCTGGACGCCGACATCATCGACGCACTCGGCCAGCGCATGCAGTACGTGAAGGCTGCGTCGCGCTTCAAGCCCGACGAAGCGAGCATCGCCGCGCCGGAACGGGTGGCCGCGATGCTGCCCGACCGGCGCCGCTGGGCCGAACAGGCCGGCCTCGATGCCGACTACGTCGAGACGCTGTTCTCGGGCCTGATCGCGTGGTACATCGCGCAGCAGACGCAGTATTGGCGGCAACAGCGGGGGCTCGCATGAACGCCGGCCTCCCGCTGCTGCACGACACGTTCGCCCGCGCGGCCCGCCGCGCCGCCGATACCGGAACGCCGACGCTCGCGTCGGTGTCGGTGCCGCTGCGCCCGCTCGACTTCTTCGACCTGATCGCCGCGTGGGACGACGGCGCCACGCCGTGGTTCTTCCATGAAGCCGGCGATGCGCCCGTCACGCTGTTCGGCTGGGACTGCGCGCTCGAACTGACCGCCGCCGGCGACACGCGCTTCGCGCAGATCGATGCGCGCTGGCGCACGCTCGTTCGCGATGCCGTGATGGCCGGCCCGCAACCGCCGCGCGTCGTCGGCGGCTTCCGGTTCGATTCGCATGGCGCGCGCAGCGCACACTGGGCGCCGTTTCCCGACGCGAGCATGACGGTGGCGAAGCTGCTGATCGTGCGCGAAAGCGATGCGCACTGGGCCGTCTGCCAGCACGTCGTCGCCGCGCACGACGATCCGGCCGCGCTCGCGCATGCGTGTCTTGCGCGCATCGAGTCGCTCGGCACGCTCGCCGCCGCCCACGATGACGATGCCCCGCATCTGCTGCACACGCAGGCGCTGCAAGCCAGCGAGTGGCAGCACGAAGTGCGGCGCGCGGTGGACGCAATCCACGGCGGTGCGTTCGGCAAGGTCGTGCTCGCGCGCGACGTGCTCGAACAGTACGCGCGGCCCGTTGCCGTCGCGCCGTTGCTGCGCCGGCTGCGCAAGCGCGACGCGCATGCGCACCTGTTCGCGGTCCGCCGCGAAGGCGCCTGCTTCGTCGGCGCCACGCCGGAACGGCTCGCGCGTGTCGCGGCCGGCGACGTGCGCACGCATGCGCTGGCCGGGACGATCCGGCGCGGCGCCACGCCCGACGACGACCGCGCGCTCGGTGCGGCGCTGATGGATTCCGCGAAGGAGCGACTCGAACACGCGCTCGTCGTCGACGCGATCCGCGCTGCGCTCGCGCCGCTGTCACGCGCGCTCGACGTGCCCGAGCAACCGTCGCTGCACCGGCTGCCGAGGCTGCAGCACCTGGGCACGCCGATCCGCGCGACGCTGAAGGCGGACGCGACGCTGCTGCAGGTCGTCGCGGCGCTGCACCCGACGCCGGCGGTGGCCGGCCATCCGCGCGCCGAAGCGCTCGACCACATCCGTGCGCATGAAGGCTTCGATCGCGGCTGGTATGCGGCGCCCGTCGGCTGGATCGACGCGCACGGCAATGGCGATTTCATCGTCGCGTTGCGCTCCGCGCTGGTCGATGGCGGCGCGTGCCGGCTGTTCGCGGGCTGCGGCATCGTCGCCGATTCCGAGCCGGTCAACGAATATCAGGAAACCGAACTGAAGTTGTCGGGCATGCAGGCGGCGATCCGCGTGCGCGATGCAACGGCGGATGCGGATGCCGACGCACGCGGATCGGCAAAGGTGTCGGCCTCGTCGACGGTCGAGTGATGCTTCGTCGCGCAGGCCGCGCGCATCACAACAGCGGCAGCGTGAGCCGGATATGGTCGGCGAACGCCGCCGTCAGATGCGACGGCCGCTTGCGATCGAACTTCAGCGCAATGCCCACGGCCGGCAACGGCGGCAAGCGCGGATCGCCGGTGACGATCGCGAGGTCGGCCGGCACCGCCGTCTGCGTCATCACCGCGAACGCCTGCCCCGACCGCACCAGCGCGATCAGCCCCGCGAGACTGCTGCTCGCATACGCAACGCGGTAATCGCGCCCGGCACGATCCAGTGCTTCACAGGCCGCGAGGTGATCGAGCGTGTCGCGATCGGACAGCGCCAGCGGCAACGGATCGAAATGCGCGGGTTCGAGCCCCGGATAGCCGATCCAGACCAGTTGCTCGCGGCGAATGATGTCGTCGTTCGCGCCGTCGTCCGGCAATGAAATCATCGCCAGATCGACCGCGCGTTTCTCCAGCTGCTCGATGAGCCGCGGCGTCGGCCCGCAGACGACTTCAACGATCGCCTGTGGATGCTGGCTCGAAAACTGCCGCAGCAGCGACGGCAGCCAGACCTCCGCGTAATCGTCCGGGCATCCGAAGCGGATCGTTCCCGACAACCCCGTGCCGCACAGGTCGGCCATCGCCTCGTCGTGCAGCCGCAGGATGCGCTGCGCATGCACGAGCAGCCGCTCGCCCGGATGGGTCAGCACCACGCCGCGCCCGGTGCGCTGGAACAGCGGCTGGTCGACCACCTCCTCGAGCCGTTTCATCTGCTGGCTGAGCGCGGACTGGGTCCGGCCGACCCGCGCGGCCGCGCGGCTGAGCGCGCGCACCTCGGCGATCACGACGAACGAGCGCAGCAGGTCGATTTCGAGCGAAAGCGCCAAGGTATTAGCTCCTTTTCTACCTTGCATAAGAACTATTCGTTTCCATCAAACCAGACACGCGCCTAGACTGCAAGCGCCACCCTGCCCCTTTGCCTCTTGTCTGGAGACGCCCGATGTCCCTGAACGACGACCCGACCTTCTGGCGCAACGCCAGGCAGCACCTGGTCCGCTACGGCGGCACGTTCGAGCCGCTGATCATCGAGCGCGCGAAAGGCAGCTTCGTGTACGACGCGGACGGCCGCGCGATCCTCGATTTCACGTCGGGCCAGATGAGCGCGGTGCTCGGCCACAGCCATCCGGAGATCGTGTCCGTGATCGGCGAGTACGCGGGCAAGCTCGACCATCTGTTCAGCGGGATGCTGTCGCGGCCGGTCGTCGACCTCGCGACGCGTCTCGCCGACGTCACGCCCGCCGGGCTCGATCGCGCGCTGTTGCTCAGCACCGGCGCGGAATCGAACGAAGCGGCGATCCGGATGGCGAAGCTCGTCACCGGCAAGTACGAGATCGTCGGCTTCGCGCAGTCGTGGCACGGGATGACCGGCGCGGCCGCATCGGCCACGTACAGCGCCGGCCGCAAGGGCGTCGGCCCGGCCGCCGTCGGCTCATTCGCGATTCCGGCGCCGTTCACGTACCGGCCGCGCTTCGAGCGCAACGGCGCCTACGACTATCTGGCCGAACTCGACTACGCGTTCGACCTGATCGACCGCCAGTCGAGCGGCAACCTCGCCGCGTTCATCGCGGAGCCGATCCTCAGCTCGGGCGGGATCATCGAGCTGCCGGAAGGCTATATGGCGGCGCTCAAGCGCAAGTGCGAAGAACGCGGGATGCTGCTGATCCTCGACGAGGCGCAAACGGGCGTCGGGCGCACCGGCACGATGTTCGCGTGCCAGCACGACGGCGTGACGCCCGACATCCTGACGCTGTCGAAGACGCTCGGCGCCGGACTGCCGCTCGCGGCGATCGTGACGTCCGCGGCAATCGAGGAACGCGCGCACGAACTCGGCTACCTGTTCTACACGACTCACGTGTCGGACCCGCTGCCTGCCGCAGTCGGCCTGCGCGTGCTGGACGTGGTGCAGCGCGACGGGCTCGTCGCACGGGCCAACGTGATGGGCGACCGGCTCCGGCGCGGCCTGCTCGACCTGATGGAACGCTTCGACTGCATCGGCGACGTGCGCGGACGCGGGCTGCTGCTCGGCGTCGAAATCGTCAAGGATCGCCGCACGAAGGAACCGGCGGACGGGCTCGGCGCGAAGATCACGCGCGAATGCATGAATCTCGGGCTCAGCATGAACATCGTGCAGTTGCCCGGCATGGGCGGCGTGTTCCGGATCGCGCCGCCGCTGACCGTCAGCGAAGCGGAAATCGATCTCGGGTTGTCGTTGCTCGAGCAGGCGATCCGGCGCGCGCTGTAACGGCGCGCCACGGGCGGCGCCGCACGTGTCGAAACCTAGTCGAGCCGCCCGGACCGAAACACGCTGCGCAATTCGTCGTGATTGTGGACGTTGAGCCGGCGATAGATCTTGCGAACATGATCGACGACCGTGCTGTCGCGCAGCGCGAAGTCGCGCGCAATCTCGCTGTGCGAGCGGCCGAGCACGAGTTGCACACAGAGTTCGCGTTGCCGCTCGGTCAGGCCGAACGCGAAACCGAGCCGTTCGACCATCAGCCTGAGCGGCGGAAAGTGTTCGATGTAGATCACGATCGCGGCATCGCGTTGCAGCGCGGCCGCGTCGGTACATCGATAGGCCTTGAAGCGGAAACGCCCTGCGTGGTTGCGACGCTCGAGCGTCGCGGGTGGCGCCGGGTAGCCGAGCCAGATCCGGTTGAGGTTCGACCTCAGCGGCGCGAGCCAGTCCGGCAAGCGTTCGTGATGGTAGAACGCGAGCGGCTCGCCGGTCGCGAGCGCCATCATCCGGATGCTGTCCGCGTTGTGCAGCAGGAGCCGGCCATCGTCGTCGATCACCATGATCGCGGACTCGCTGCATTCCGATTCCTGCAGCGTGGGCTGCACGGGCCGCGACAGCGCATGGGCCAGATGCCGCGCCACGGGCTCGATGTCACGATGATTCTTTTCCGAGAACGGACGACAGCCTGGAGCGCGCGACAGAAGCAAGCTGCCCCAGCCGCGCGTGCCGTCCGTCGCGGTCAGCTCGAGACAGTGGCGCATCGACACCGGTCGCCACAGGTCCGCATACATGTCGCTCGCCAGCAATGCATGGTCGTAGTGCGCACTGTTGTCGAAGCCGCGCCCGCGGCGCATCGCATCGGAAAACGTGATGCCCAGCACCTCCTGCCGGGACGTGTTGTGGATGTTCGCGAAATACGTCGGCAACAGCGTGTAGACCACCTCGTTTTCGCTGCACACGTCCGACACCGCGTAGTGTTCGTCGGCATAGAAGAACATGCCCCAATCGGCACCGACGATGTGCCGGGTCGCCTCAATCACATGAGGAATGACGAGATGCGGCTCGACGGCAAGCGAACAGAGCCGACGAATATGACTCGCAAGCGCGACGTGTTTGTCAGACATGACTGCGCTCCTCGAACAGGCACCGGATTCGCTCGCGGGCCGCGACGAGACGCTCGACTTCACACGCTCCGCGATGTCTGTGCAGTGTAGGCATTCCACATGACAACTACGGCAATTGCCCCCTTTCAAGAGGGCGTTAAACCGGCATGCGGGTTCTATCATTTCGCCATTCCGGCTGCATTCGCGTGACGAACCCACTCCTGCGTTCGGCATGGGGCATTTGTCCGGCGCGATGCCATGATGGCGGAACGACCCGATTCACGATGCGCGAGTCAAACGCGCACAAGACGACTCGACACGCGCGACAGAACCATCGCGCGAATCTGCGCAGGCCGGTGCGTCAGTCGCCGTAAAGCCTTGGGGAATTGCCGGGGGAGGACCGACGTGACGCGTGCGGGCGCAGACAGGCGCAGGCCAGTCGACCGCGGATGCCGACACGTCGCGCATCACGATGCAGGTGAGCGCGCCGCAAGCAGCCGCACGCATGCGGAACGTCGACGTACGCGGACGATACGGAATCCGCGTCGTGGTGGTTGCATGGCTTTTTCATGTGAGGTGTCACGATGAAGAGCATGTATAAGGCGGCACTGGCCGTCATTTGTGTGTTGGGTGCATCGGGGCTCGCCCGGGCACAGGACGACGGCGCCGCGGCAGCGTCGAGCAAGCCGTCCGACTCGGCGATCAGCGCGACGTCGATGGGCAGCATGCCCAGCGCCGGTACGCAGGCCGGTGGGCCGACCGGGCTCACACGCGCGCAAGTCAAGGAGGAATACCTGCGCATGCAGAAGTCGGGGGATCTTCAGCGTCTCAACCAGCTGTATGAGGGCGGTCAGTAGCAACCGATGTCCGGCTCGGCATGGTCGCTCGTGTATCGGGTGGGGGTAGCTGGCGCGACCATGCATGGCCGACGGATAGACAGGCAGCGGGTGGAAGCGCGCCCGGCGTGCTTTCATGCCGAGCGCAACAGCGCTGAAACGCACGGACCGCATCCGTCCGTGATGCATGCACGTACGTGCATACCACCGCGCCGCCGGCCCGCTTCAAGGCGGTGGCATCCCGCCTCATTCACGCAAACAACCCTGCTTGATCCGGTCGTCGGCCAGCAGGTTCGCGCCCATGCCGGCGAGCCTCAGCCCGCTTCGGCCGCCCACGCTACGGCATCGGCGCCCGCCGGAATGCGCATCGGGCACGACGGATCGGTCGCCGCACGCCACACGGCTTCGGCGACGTCCTGCGCATGGGTGATCGGCGCGGATTCGTCGACCAGGCGCGCAAAGGTCGCCGCGACAAATTCCGCATAAGCCTCGTGTTCGAAGCCGTGCATGTGCGCACGTGCGTTGTCGGCGAAACGCGTGTCGGGCGCACGGCCCGGCAGCACGAGACGCGCACGCACGCCGAACGGTTCGAGTTCGAGCGCCACCGATTCGGTGTACGCATTGACCGCCGCCTTGCTGGCGCGGTAGGCGGCGAGCAGCGGCAGCACCTTCAGCGTGACGCTCGACGTGACGTTCACGACGACACCGGCCCCGCGCCGGCGCAACTGCGGCAGCACGGCTTCCGTCACCGCGATCGTGCCGATCGTGTTGGTCTCGAACAGCGCGCGCACGGTGTCGATCGGCATCAGTTCGGCCGGTGCGGCCGCGCCGAAACCCGCATTGTTGACGAGTACGTCGATCGGGCCGGCGGCATCGATCGCGGCGCGGATGCTGTCGGGGTTCGTGACATCGAGCGCCAGCACGCGCAGGTGCGCCGACGGCGGCAACACGTCCTCGCGCGGCGTACGCATCGTCGCGACGACCTGCCAGTCGCGGGCCAGGAAATAGCGGGCAATCTCGAGGCCGAAGCCGGAGGAACAGCCGGTGATCAATACGGTCTTCATGCGAACTCACTCCTGTGACGTGTTGAGCATGTGTTCGTACGATAGATGGCCGAATCCGTATTCGCTACAATCGAAAATCCGATTTTCATTGGCGAGAGTCCGGCGATGATCGACCCGTTGACCGAAGTCGTAACCTTGCTGCAACCGGGCGCGCGGCACTCCAAATACATCCGCGGCGCGAGCCCGTGGTCGATCAGCCGCACGGTCGCGGGCGAGCCGTTCTATTGCGCGATCCTCGACGGCGGGTGCCGGATCGCGATCGACGGGCACGCACCGATCGAGCTGCTGCCCGGCGATTTCATGCTGATTCCGGCGGTGTACGGCGTCGCGATGTCCAGCCTCGAACCGCCAGCGCCAGGGGTCGAAACCGCCCCGCCGGTCGAGCTCGACCCCGGCGAATTCCGGATCGGCGATCCCGCCAACCCGGTCGACACGCGGATGATGGCCGGCAACTGCAGCTTCGGTTCGTCGGACGCCTCGCTGCTGGTTTCGCTCTTGCCCCGATTCGTGCACGTACGTGGCGAACCGCGGCTGACCACGCTCGTGCAACTCGTGCGCGACGAATCGCGTGCGCAGCGCCCTGCGCGCGACATCGTGCTGGCGCGCCTGCTGGAAGTGCTGCTGATCGAGGCGCTGCGCTTCACGTCCGGCACGAACGCGTCGCCCGGCCTCGTGCGTGGGCTGGCCGACAGCCGGCTGGCCGCCGCGATCCGCCGCATGCACGAACGCCCCGCGCATCCGTGGACGATCGTCGAGCTGGCGAAAGAAGCCGCGCTGTCGCGCTCGACCTTTTTCGAACGCTTCAGCCGCGCGGTCGGCCTCGCGCCGATGGAATACCTGCTCACGTGGCGCATGGCGCTCGCGAAGGATCTGCTCCGCCGCAACGAGGGCCGCATCGCCGAGATCGCGGGGCGCGTGGGCTACAGTTCGGCGAGCACTTTCAGCGTCGCGTTCACGCGGCACGTCGGCCGGCCGCCTGCGCAATATGCGCGGGAGGAGCAAGCGACGGCGAACGAAACATGATGCAGCTCGGTGGTGAACTGCGCGGCCCGCTCGTACCGGAAAACGCGGGCCGAAGAAGGCGAAGGAAAAGGCCATGAAGGGG
Organism: Burkholderia lata; assembly: GCF_000012945.1. NCBI lineage: Bacteria > Pseudomonadati > Pseudomonadota > Betaproteobacteria > Burkholderiales > Burkholderiaceae > Burkholderia > Burkholderia lata. The sequence continues at coordinate 740,609 of NC_007511.1, read as the reverse complement.
CTGGCGTTGCATGCGCAAACGCCGCCCAAGCAGCCCCGGCGTGCCGATTCAGCGATGCGCCAGCACGTTGACCAGCTTGCCAAACGGATCGCGCACATAGAACCTACGCACGCCCCACGGCTCGTCAGCCGGGCCATATTCGACCGGAATCCCCGCCGCCTGCACGCGCGCGAGCGCTTCATCGACGTCGTCGACCTCGATCGACAGATCGGGCGTCGGCGTGCCCGACCCACCCTGCGATGCGAAGCTGATCTGCACGTCCATCTGCTCGGCGTTGCCGTAGGTCGCGATCCAGCCGTGATCCATCAGCAGGTCGAGGCCGAAGATCCGTTGGTAAAAGCGCTTTGCGTCGTCGACTGATCGGGTGTCGACATTGGCGACGATCCGTTTGACTTTCATCGGGTTCCTTCGCGGGGCATGACAGTACCGCGACGCTACACCGGAACCGGGCGCGCAACCAGTGCCTCAGCGGCCAGCCGCCTCCATGTTCGCCCGCCGCGCCCGCGCGGGCCGCTCGACGTGCTTGCCGGCCAGCCACACGCCAACCGCGACGACCACGATACCGAGATAGGTCGTCACTTCGATCCGGTCGCCGAACATCCACGCGGCCCACATCAGCGTCACGGGTGGCTCGAGATAGACGAGGGTCGCCACGCGCGTCGCGGGCATGCGCTTGAGCAGCGCCCACAACGACAGGTAGGCGACGAAGGTCGAGAACACCGTCAGCCACACGACGGAGATCCACACGTTCGGCTGGGTCGGCACATGCAGGTTGCCCGTGCCGATCCCGCACGCCGCGAACAGCACCAGGCTCACGCAGCCCTGCACGAACAGCGGCAGGAACAATCCGTCCTCGTTACTGCGCGCGGCCGTCAGCGCGCGGCGCCGCTGATAGATCGTCGCGATCGACAGCCCCAGCGCCGACACTAGCGGCAGCAGGTACATGACGAGCCCGACCGACCCGGCCGGCAGCGCATATTGCCCGCCGATCACGATGCCCACGCCGACGAACCCGACGACGAGCCCGGCCCACTGTCGCGCCCCGCTGCGCTCGCTGCCTTCGAGCGACGTCATCGCCGCGGTGATGAGCGGCTGCAACGCCGCGACGATCGCGGCAATGCCCGGCGGCAGGCCATGCTGGATCGCGATATACACGCACGTCAGGTAGAGAAACTGCGACAGGAAGCCGATCACCGCGTGATAGCGAAGCTTCTCCCACGTCAGGCGCCCGAGCTGCCGGTTGAGGACGATCGCAAGACACAGCGTGACGAGCAGGAACCGCCAGAACAGCAGGTTGAACGCACCGGCCGTCTCCGCGCCGAGCTTGGCGCCGATGAAGCCGGAACTCCACGACAACACGAAAACGAGCTGGAGCAGGAATAGCTGCATGGGGCGACGGCTCTCAGAAAGGTGCCGGGGACAGGCGCTGGTCTTCCAGATCCTCGGGGCGAATCGGTTCGAGCCCGAGGCGGAGGTACTGCAGTTCGGCGTCGTCCCGGAGCGCGCGCTGCAGCGCCAGCCAGTTGACGATCGTGCGCGGGATGCCGTCGTCCGACGCGAGATGCCAGAACCCGTTGTCGTCCTCCCGCGTATACGGGCAATGAAACGACAGCACCAGCGACATGCGGCGCCCCGACTCGACCGGCTCGACGCCATGGAACAGCTTGCTGCCATAGATGAGCAGCGCGTCGCCCGCCGTGTCCAGATTCGCGGTCCTCACATGCCGGCGTTCGCGATCGTGGCGGTCGAACGTCTCCGCGGTCGATTCGTAGAACAGAAAGTTTCCGCCCTCGTAGTCGGATCGATCCGACAGCACGATATTCAGCACGAAGCTGGTGCCGTCGGTGTGCCACATGCCCAGCTGCTCCTTGCCGTCGCGCTGGTCCAACGGGTAGTAATAGTTGAACTGCGACCGCGCATTGACCATCGGATACGGAATCAGCGGCACACCGGCCAGACGCGACACCCTCAGCAGGAACGCGCGGTCGTGCATCATGTCGTCGATGAACCGCGAGCGCTCCGTCACCGCACGCACGCGCTTCGAGATGATCCAGTTGCTGCTCGACGCGCTGCGCTCCAGCGCGCGGCCGATCTCGCGCAACGCATGAACCGCTTCATCCGAAAACAATCCGCGAAGATGGCACACCGCGTTGAGCGCATCCGAGCGCGTGCCGCGCATCGGTACATCGCGATAGCCGAGATCGTCGAGGTTGCGCCGGTATCGCACTTCGTAGCTGTCGCGCAGGCAGGCGCTGCTCCAGCGCATCGGTTCCGTCACGGCATCCAGCGCGCCGTCGACGTTCGCGCCGCCGGACAGCGACGTCTGCAGCGCAAGCCTCACCCGATCGAACCCTCGCGCAAACACCGGCAATGCATTTCCCTTGTTCATCGCGTGCCTCGCTGTCGTGGTTGCGGCATTCAGCCCTTGAACTGGGCGATCTGGTACACGACGCTGCCGTCGCCGCTGTGCAGCTCGTCGATCACGCGGCAATTGGCGTGGCTATGGCGGACATGGCGGAATTGCTCCGGCGTGTATTTCAGGCAGACGTTGGTGATCAGATGCCCGTCTGCCCCGGCTTTCGAAACGGGCTGCAGCGTGACCGCCACATGGAACTGGTCGCCGAGCAGATTGAGCCGGACGATCGACACATGGTGCTTGCCGAGCGGCTCGAAGCCCTGCTGCCGGCTGACGACTTCGGAAAACCGCACCATGTTCTCGTTCTGGTAGAAGTTGTAGATGGGCTCTTCACGCCCCTCGACCAGCAACTGCATCTCCGACACGACATAGGTCGACTTGCCGCCGAGATTGCGGATGAGCCGGCCGATCGTCACCGGCAATTCGTTGCCCTCCTGGAACCCGAGCATCGTGATGAACGTCACGTCCTGGCCCACGTCGATGTGGTTCCATTGCACGTTCCGGTAATCGTCGGCGATGTAGTTGAAACAGCCGGGCGTTTTCAGGAACGGCATGATCGCGTGCCGCATCGCGTCTTCCGACGACTCGTTGATGTCGACGGCCGTGTAGCGCAGATGGTCCGGGCCGCCACCGCTGACGGCCTTCACGAGTTCGGTCGTCTTGACCGGCTCCGGCCCGAGCTCGATGTAATGCACATCGCGGCCGCGCGACAACGTCGCGAGCCGCTCGCTCAACTTGCCGATCGCTTCGCGCAACGAACCGTTGCCGTCGCGGTCCGCGCACAGCGCGGGGCTCCGCACGCCCAGCTCGTTCAGGTTCCGCATCAGCGAAAACACCTCGCGCCCTGCTTCCTTTCTCCTCGCATCATCGTCGCTGTGCTTGAGCGTCGAATATTTTTCGTGATTCTCGACCGTCCATACCGACTCGGCCTTCAGCTTCCTGTCCCGCACCAATGCATCTACAACGAAATCGTTGATCGACATGAATCGTTCCCCGGATACGTGCAACGCCCGGCCGGCTGCCTGCCGTTGTCTGCCTGTTGACCGAGAATATGGGATGCCCAATAATTCCGTCAATCGACATTACCTGAATCACTGATTCGGAAAAACCAAATCATGCCGCGCACCCTGGACGTCGACCTGCTGCGAACCTTCCACGCCGTCGCGAAGCTCGGCCGCTTCAAGGATGCAGCCGCTCATGTGAATCGCAGCCCGTCGTCGGTCACGGCGCAGATTCAGAAGCTCGAGGAAATGGTTGCGCAGCGCTTGTTTACGCGGAACAACCAGGCCGTCGAACTCACGCAGTACGGCCACAAGCTGCTCAGCGACACCACCGAGTTCCTGCTGAGCCACGACCGGCTCGTCGAATCGCTGTCGCCGCAGATACTGACCGGCAAGTTGCGGCTCGGCATCCCCGATTCGTACGCCGCGCACTTCATGGCGGAATTCCTGCCTCGCTTCGCCGCCGACCGGCCGCTGCTCGAGCTGACCGTCGAAGCGCGCTCCAGCGAAGAGTTGCAGTCTCTGTTCTCGCGCGGCCAGCTGGACATCACGATCGCCGTGGTCCAGAAAGTGCCGCCGCACGGCGAGCTGCTCAGCAAGACCCATCCGGTGTGGGTCGCCGCGCGGACCTTCAAGTTCAATCCCGACGCGCCGCTGCCGATCGCCGTGCAATTGCAGGGCTGCCCGTACCGCGACACCGCGCTGAACGCGCTGAAGAAGGCGAAGATCTCGCACCGGATGCTGCTCGAAAGCGCCAGCTCGCCGGCGGTCGAAGCGTGTATCGCCAACGGCCTCGCGGTCGGCCTCATCGAACACGATCGCGTGTCCGGCAACCTGACGAGCCACGTCGCCGGGATCGTGCTGCCCGACCTCCCGCCGCACCTGATCACCATCCTGACGGACGACAGCAATCGCGCCGCGCTGCATCTGCGCGACGTACTGAAAAGCACGTTCAGGATCGGACTGTGAAGACAAGGCCGGGAACCGGCCTTGCAAGAGAAAGCAAAAAAAGAAGCGCCGCCGGCCCGTTGCAGGCCGGCGGCTTTCGGCGTCAACCGCCGAGGTACGCCTGCTTGATCCGGTCGTTCGCGAGCAGGTTCGCGCCCGTATCGGCGAGCACCACGCGCCCCGTTTCGAGCACGTAGCCGCGATCGGCCACACCGAGCGCCTTGTTCGCGTTCTGCTCGACGAGGAACACCGTGACGCCTTCGTCGCGGATCGTGCGGATGATGTCGAAGATCTGCGCGATCACGAGCGGCGCGAGGCCGAGCGTCGGCTCGTCGAGCAGCAGCAGGCGCGGCTTGCTCATCAGCGCGCGGCCGATCGCCAGCATCTGCTGCTCGCCGCCCGACATCGTGCCGGCCCGTTGCGCCGCCCGTTCCTTCAGGCGCGGAAACAGCTTGAACACGTGCTCGATGCCGTCGTCGATCTCGTGGCGGCTCGCGAAGAAGCCGCCCATCTTCAGGTTCTCGAGCACCGTCAGGCTCGGGAACACGCGCCGCCCTTCCGGCGAAATCGCCATCCCCTGCCGCATGATCTGGTGCGTCGACATCGCGGTGATGTCCTTGCCCTCGAACAGCACGCGGCCCGACGACGCGCGCGGCGTGCCGCACACGGTCATCATCAGCGTCGTCTTGCCGGCGCCGTTGCTGCCGATCAGCGTGACGATCTCGCCCTTGTTCACCTCGATCGACACGCCCGCGAGCGCCTCGACCGCGCCGTAGTGCGTATGGACCTGTTCCAGCTTCAGCATCACTCTTCCCCCAGATACGCCTTGATCACGCGCGGGTCGTTGCGGACCGCTTCCGGCGTGCCGATCACGATCGGCCGGCCGTGCTCCATCACGAGGATGCGGTCCGATACGCCCATCACGAGGCTCATGTCGTGTTCGATCAGCAGCACCGATACGCCGAACTCGCGGCGCAGCTTGTCGATCAGGTGCTGCAGTTCGATCTTCTCCTGCGGGTTGAGGCCGGCCGCGGGCTCGTCGAGCATCAGCAGGCGCGGCTCGGTGATCATGCAGCGCGCGATCTCCAGACGCCGCTGGTGCCCGTACGACAGCGTGCCAGCCTGGCGGTTGGCCACCGACGTCAGCCCCATCCGGTCGAGCCACACCGCCGCGCGTTCGAGCGCTTCCTTTTCGGCACGGCGATACGCGGGCGTCGAGAACAGGCCCGGCAGCAGCCCCGCCTTCACCTTGCGATGCTGCGCGACGAGCAGGTTCTCGACGACGGTCAGCGACTTGAACAGGCGGATGTTCTGGAACGTGCGCACCAGGCCCTTCAGCGCGATCTTGTGGCTCGGCAGCCCGGCGATCGCGTGACCGTCGAGCACGACGTCGCCGCCGGTCGGCTTGTAGAAGCCGCCGACGCAGTTGAACACCGTAGTCTTGCCCGCGCCGTTCGGCCCGATGATCGCGAACACTTCATCGCGACGCACGTCGAAATCGATGCCGTCCACCGCGAGCAACCCGCCGAAGCGCATCTGCAGCCCGGCGACCTTCAACAGTTCTGCATTCGCGCTCATTGCGGCAGCTCCACGTGGGGACGGCTCGCGGGCAGCAGGCCCTGCGGACGCCACATCATCATCAACACCATCACGAGACCGAAGATCAGCATCCGGTACTCGGCGAAGCCGCGCGCGACTTCCGGCAGCACGGTCAGCAGGATCGCCGCGAGAATCACGCCGAGCTGCGAGCCCATCCCGCCGAGCACGACGATTGCGAGGATCAGCGCCGATTCGATGAAGGTGAACGATTCAGGATTCACGAGGCCCTGGCGCGCCGCGAAGAACGCGCCGCCGATACCGGCGAACGCCGCGCCGAGCGTGAACGCCGACAGCTTGATGCGCGTCGGGTTCAGGCCGAGCGAACGGCACGCGATCTCGTCGTCGCGCAGCGCTTCCCACGCACGGCCCATCGGCATGCGGATCAGGCGGCTCGTCACGAACAGCGTGAAGCAGACCAGCACCAGCGCGATCAGGTACAGGAAGATCACCATGTGCTCACCGCTGTATTCCAGCCCGATCAGTTCATGGAAAGTCTTCGCACCTTCGACGCTCGCGCTGCGCGCCATCTCGAAGCCGAACACCGTCGGTTTCGGAATGCTCGAGATGCCGTCCGGGCCGCCCGTGAGGCTCGTCAGGTTGTTCGCGAGCAGGCGGATGATTTCGCCGAAGCCGAGCGTGACGATCGCGAGATAGTCGCCGCGCAGGCGCAGCACCGGGAAGCCGAGCAGAAAGCCGAACGTCGCCGCCGCGATGGCCGCGATCGGCAGGCACTCCCAGAACGACAGCCCGAAGTACTGGTTCAGCATCGCGTACGTATAGCCGCCGACCGCGTAGAACCCGACATAGCCGAGATCCAGCAGCCCCGCGAAACCGACCACGATGTTCAGCCCGAGGCCAAGAATCACGTAGATCAGCGCGAGCGTCGCGACGTCCACCGCACCGCGCGAGCCGAAGAACGGCCACACGAACCCGATCGCGAGCATCACCCAGATGATCACGCGCTGCTGCTGCGCGCCCATCGCGGGCACCGCCGGCAGCTTGACCGCCGCTTTCGCGCGCACGAGCCACGGCTTGAACAGCTGGAACAGGAACACGGCCGCGACCGCGATCCACACCGGGCGCCAGTGCGGCGTCAGCACGACCTGATAGCCGTCGAGCTTCAACTGCAGACCGAGCACCGGAATCGTGAGGATCGCCGTCAGGAACGCGGCGGCCACGGCATTTTTCAGCGCCTGGCCGATCGAAGCGTCGGCGGCCGGGCGGCGAACGGAAATGACTTGACTCATCTGCGTCTCCCTCAAACCTTTTCGATGTCCGACTTGCCGAGCAGGCCGGTCGGGCGGAAGAGCAGGATCAGCACGAGCAGGCCGAACGCGACGACGTCCTTGTACTCGGCCGGCATGTAGCCTGCGGCGAAGGTTTCGGCGAGGCCCAGCAGCACGCCGCCGAGCATCGCGCCCGGGATGCTGCCGATCCCGCCGAGCACCGCGGCGGTGAACGCCTTGATGCCCGCGACGAAGCCGATATACGGGTTCAGCTTGCCGATCGTCAGCCCGATCAGCACGCCGCCGACGGCGGCCAGCATTGCGCCGAGCACGAACGTGAACGAGATCACGCGGTTCGTGTCGATGCCGAGCAGGTTCGCCATCTTCATGTCCTCGGCGCATGCGCGGCACGCACGGCCCATCCGCGAATGCGAGATGAACAGCGTGAGCGCGATCATCAGCACGAGCGTCACGCAGACGATCATCAGGCGCGAATACGGGATCGTCACGTCGAAGTCGCCGCCGAGATGGATGTCGAACGCGCCGGAGATCAGCACGGGCACGGACACGTCGCGCGCGCCCTGGCCGATCTGCACGTAGTTCTGCAGGAAGATCGACATGCCGATCGCGGAGATCAGCGGCACGAGGCGCGGGCCGCCGCGCAGCGGGCGATACGCGACGCGCTCGACCGCGAAACCGTACAGGCCGGTGACGATCACCGACACGATCAGCGCGGCACCGAGCACGAGCGGCAGCGGATAGCCGGCGGAGATGCCGATTGCAGTGAGGGTCACGAGGCCCACGTAGGCGCCGATCATGTAGATCTCGCCGTGGGCGAAGTTGATCATGCCGATGATGCCGTAGACCATCGAATAGCCGATGGCGATCAGCGCATAGATCGCACCCAGCGTCAGGCCGTTGACCAGTTGCTGGGCGAATTGCGGAAAGAAGTCAGTCATGTGCGGGAAGCTCCCGTTGGCGTTGTGTCGCATGCCGCCGCCGGATCACGGCGTTCGGCCGCGCGCAACGCACGGTGTCGTCTCGGACCGCCCGTTGGCTGCGCACTGGGCCGATGCGCAGCCAATACGCACCCGCCCCGTCCGGGTCTCGGACAGGGCGGGTGCGCGGGCGGGTACTCCGTGTTACTTGGCGGCGGTCTTCGTCGCGTCCTTGTGCCACGTGTACACGACGAACTTGAACGCCTTCAGGTCGCCCTGTGCGTCATACGCGACCTTGCCGATCGGCGTGTCGAACGTCGTCTTGTGCATGTACGCGGCGACCTTGGTCGGGTCGGTCGTCTTCGCTCCGGCGATCGAGTCGGCGATGATCTTCACCGCTGCGTATGCCGGCATCTGGAACGGGCCGTTCGGGTCGCGCTTCTTGTCCGCGAACGCCTTCACGAGCGCAGCGTTGGCCGGATCGGCCGAGAAGTCGGCCGGCAGCGTGACGAGCATGCCTTCCGAGGCCGGGCCGGCGATCGCCGTCACGTCCTTGTTGCCCACGCCTTCAGGCCCCATGAACGTTGCCTTCACGCCCTGCTCGCGCGCCTGGCGCATCAGCAGGCCCATTTCCGGGTGGTAGCCGCCGAAGTAGACGAAATCGACGCCTTGCGACTTCAGCTTCGTGATGATCGCCGAGTAGTCCGAATCGCCGGCGTTGATGCCTTCGAACAGGACGACGGGGATCTTCGCGGCTTCGAGGTCCTTCTTGACCGACGATGCGATGCCCTGGCCGTACGACTGCTTGTCGTGCAAGACCGCGACCTTCTTCGGCTTCACGTTGTTGATGATGTAGTGCGCGGCGGCCGGGCCTTGCTGGTCGTCACGGCCGATCGTGCGGAAGATGAAGTGGCGCTTCTTGCCTTCGGTCAGCTGCGGCGCGGTGGCCGACGGCGTGACCATCACGATGCCTTCGTTCTCGTAGATGTCCGAGGCCGGGATCGTCGAACCCGAGCACACGTGACCGATCACGTACTTGATCTTCTGGCTGACGATCTTGTTGGCAACAGCGACGGCCTGCTTCGGTTCGCAAGCGTCGTCCATCATCACGACTTCAAACTTGTTGCCGCCCGCACCGCCGGCTGCGTTGATCTGCTCGATCGCGGTCAGCGCGCCGGCCTTCACCATGTCGCCGTATTGGGCGACCGAACCGCTCATCGGACCAGCGATGGCGATCTTCACGGTTTCCGCTTGCGCGGCGGCGGCGCCGGCGGCGAACAGCACGGCGGCGACGGAAATGGACGTAAGACGGGACAGCGTCATCAGGAGCTCCTCGATGTTGTTAGTCATACGGGCAAAGGCGGCATGACTTGCGCAATCGAACAGCACCCGGGGCGAGGACATGGGACACGCCCGAGACACATAGAAGACGGAACTCCGGCGGAATGTTGCGTAGCGGGGCCCGGCTCTTGCAGTCCCCGAAGGGGACGTCTGGTTCGGAAAGACATCGTGATGCGTCTTGCATTGCGCAAGCGTTTCGCCTGCCCCGCTTGCCAAATCGCTTGTTCGGAGGGATGGTCCGACAGCCGTTGGCAAGGCAGTCGAAATTATATGGGCGTTTTTAAATCGTCTGTCAAAAATGCCGGTCGACCGAGGGAAAACACGGAGGGTTTTGTGGGGTGATGGTGGCGATCGGGGCGCAACCTTGGGCCGGGCGAGAACGTTTGCCTGGGGTGCAATTGGGTTGCTATGGAGTGGGCTGAGTTGGCTGGTTGCCTTGCAGTGCTTGGTGTTCGGGGATTGTTGATTTCGTGCGGCGTGCTTTCGGGCTGCTAAGGGTCTGATCGCTGAAAATTAATCAACTGATGATTAGTTGGGTGGACACCAACTCGGGGCGTTCGCTTGAGGCGGTAAATCCTTCTGTTTACAAACAAAACTAAACATTTGGAAGCTGGTTGTTATTTTCATGAAATAATACGAATTCGCTTCTGCAATCCAGCCAGCCTTCCTGTGAGTCGCGTACGCCGCGCCTCGCAGTCGCTTCAGGGCCGCTTCGACGCCCGTCCGTCGCCCAGCTGCCAGCCAGTGATCTGCCGTTTTTTCTCATCGCATATCACCTGCTTCGGAACGCTGATGAATCACCTCCCCCGCTTTTCTTCCACCGCCGCCGCGATCGCGTGTGCGCTTTCTGTTTCTGCTGTCGATGCTTCCGGGCGCGATTCGTTGGCCGATCGGTCGGCGGGCGCCAATGTGTTTCGGTCGGAGCGTAGGGCTGCTGCTCGGGATGACGGGCATGCGGCACGTATGGGCCATGGTCGCCTGGAGTACGCGGCGCCGGTGGAGCGCAGCCCGTTCGATACGCCGGATACGCGGCCGTTGAGGGTGACGGGTGATGCGCTTGTGGTGCCGACGCCTTCGGTTGAGCACGAGGCTGATTTTGTATTGCCCGCGAATCGCGTCGCGCTTGGTGCGGGTGGGAGCGACAGCTTTGGTCGCGCGGTGCCTGGATATGAACAGCGCGCGGAGAACTGGAATGAGTATCTGCGCGCTAACGGCTCAAGGCCGGCTGGTAGTGGCGGCTCGTATGCGCCGCAGCGGCCTTACGATGCTCCGCGCGGCCCGCATGGCGCGCCGAATCCATTCGATCCTTCGGTGCCGCAACCGGAGACGCGGACGTTCTATGACAACGGCGCGGGGACGAAGTGCACGGCTACCGGCGGTGCGGGGACGTCGCGGTCGTCTTGCAATATTGGTTGGTGAGGCCGCACAGTGCGCGACTTCGCGCAATGCACTCGCATCCTGCGGAATTTAACCATCCCGAATGGGAGGCACTACCCCTCTCGAAACAGATCGAGATAGCCATTCCGAGCGATGGTGTATTTTTCCTCAAGGGATACGACAGAGCCTCGCCCCGGTTGCCGCGATTATTTACCACATGCGAAATATAGGTTTAATTTTGATGCAGCACGGCAACCTCCCAGACTTCTCTCGAATTCCTCTACTTTAATTTCATCTTCCGGGGAAATATTAAACGCCCACGAATCGAGCGCAGCGAGAAAGAATGGCGTTCGCAACGGAAGCCATACGACTGCATCGCGCTCGTACGTGGCCTGAAATTTCATTGATCGCCCGCGCTTTATTTTTCAAGCGCTTCGAACACGCAATTCACTTTGACGATTTTGCCACGAAATAGGCTAGCGTGTTATTAGTTAGATAATTCCCATTGGAACCATCGAACTTCGCCGCAGCATCCGGCCCCGCGAAGAATCGGGTTTCCGGCTTCTCTCTGACAGCGCCAGTCTCGCGATCGATCAAGTATGTCTTTACTGCAAACTTCTTGAATACTTTCCAGACCACCTTAACAAACTCGTCCGTTGCCTCATCTGTTTCGGGGTCATAGGACGCCGCTAAGCGGCCATCCCGTAGGCTACCTGGTGCATATTTGGCCTCATGCGACCGTAGGAACTGAATTGCCCCAGGCCCCTCCATAGACCCGATATAGCCCGACCCGCCCGGATGAGGAGCAACAAATTCACGCGTATAGCGCTCCACAGTGCAAATCGCCTCATCGAGAATCACGACATCGGAGAATGACTGTCCATGACACTCGGCCATGCTGTCATGCACAGGAGGAATGGGTGAATTCCAAATATACGAATCAATAAATTTGACATGAGGAATATGCGCTTTCAGTAAATCTGAAAACACTGCTTCATCAACACTGGTCATAAAGGTCTGCAACGTCGGCATCTTAGTGGCCAAAACTTACTCCTTTCTTTTATCGGGTAGTGACAGTTCCAGGCGTCATCGTCGCCGTATTCAAGTCTCCCGGTTGCAAGGTTGATCCCTTAACAACCGTGATGACAATCGCACTCGGATCCTGTTGAGTGATGCGATTAGCGTTCGTCCACTCCCGTTGAGACATCCCGTTCACTGAACCCTTATCTACTGTCTGGATATAGACAGGATTGCCTTGAGAATCTGTGAACGTCATGTCTGTATAGGAACTACCCTTTCGCCCATTTCCACTTAATGGTGGCAAATAGGTCTCTGGGCGCTCCCCTCCTGTGAGAGCGTTACGTCCGCCTGCAACGTGTCGATCAGTTGGATTATCCGCAAGATACTGATCTCTGACTCCATCCATGTGGTTCTTAGTCGCTTGGTTACCCCGTCGGCACCATCCCCACGGATCAATCCATATCAGTGGACTCTCAGCATACGCATAAAGATTATGCCCGCCACTCAGGCCAATCGGATCCGGATTAATGAAGCGTCCGATGTCCGGATCATAGAACCGGAACGTGTTGTAGTGCAGCCCGGTTTCCCGATCCAGGTATTGCCCTTGGAAACGCAGGTTCTGCGGCCGTGGCACGTGGGCAGGTGTTGCAGAAGCCAATTGCACCTCGCCCCATTCCGGCACCGATTGCTGCGAAGTCCGCGCAATCCACTCCTCCTGCACCGCGTTGCCCCATACCTTGTATCGAGCCTGCCAAATCAACTCGCCTTCAGCGTTAGTCAGTTCCTCCGGCAACCCCGACACGTCGTTGTGGAAATAGTAGACCGCATCCCGCGCATTGGCGTCGTTAGCCGCCACCTTACCCTGGTCGATCCGCGCCAGCGGCACATAGCTGTTGGACTCATACAAGTACGTCAGCGCTTCCTCGCCCTGACGGTCGTGGTACGTCTCCTGCACGAGCCGCATGCCGTCCCACAGGAAATCCGTACTCGCGTAACCCCCATTGAGCTTCCGAATCCGCCGGCCGAACGCGTCGTATTCGAAATGCGTCGTCCCGACGCCAAGCCGGTCCTTCGTCACGACGGTCTTCAACTGGTTCCAGTCGTCGTACTCAAGCACCAACTCTTTGGCCGGCCCGTGCCCACTCAACTTGCGAACAAGCCTTCCATATACGTCGTACTCGAAGCGCTTGTCCTCGAACATCTTGAGCCGGTTGTGCTCAACGAAGCCTCCCGGGTGATCGCTCGACACCAGGTTCGCCGCCGCGTCCCAGCGAAACACTTCGGACGGCAATCCCGGCCCGGCCGCCTGTTCAATGCGCCCCGTCGCGTCATAGCGATAACTCGTCGTGCCATAGCGCAGATCCCGCTTCTGGATCACGTCGCCTGCGGCATCGTATTGCCATTGCTTCGCCAACAACTCGTCCGCCGCCCGACCTCGCTGTGCAAGTTGCCGGGCACGACGGCCCACCGCGTCGTACCCGAAATGACTGGTCAGCTTGCCTTGCGTCCGCAGAACTTCCCGATGCAGATCATCGCGCTCGATGTCGGCCACTGCAGCACCGTCAACGCGGATCTGGTGCACGTGCCCCGAACCGTAATGCAGCCAATCGATCGTACGCTCGCCCGAGATCGTGGTGCTGACGCGGTTACCTAGCTCATCGTAGGTATGCGCAAGCCAGCCCGTCGGCGTGTACTCCTCGAGCACCTCACCGCGCGCCCCATACTTCAGACTGACCCGATTCTTCAGCGACGAACCACGAGCGGCCAGCGTGTACAACTCGGCCGACGCGATTCGGCTTGCCTTGTCGTACAGGTATTCACATCGCTCATGCGTGGCTTGCTTCGCCGTCAGTCGTCCGATCGCATCGCGCTCGTATCGCGTCTCGATCTTTCCATCCCGCACGATCGTGCCTTGGCCACACACGTCGTATTCGTATGCGCGCTTGTGGCCATCAAGTCCGATCTGCTCAGCCACCAGATCGCGACGGTCATACTGAAAGCGATACGACTCACGATTTTCGTTGGTCAAGCTCGCAAGCCGAAACGCATCGTCGTACCCGAATCGCACGACGCGATTAGCCGCGTCGGTACGCGAAAGCAGCAGCCCACGCGGATTGAGTTCATACCGCGTGCTGCGCTGATTCGCATCAACAACCTCAATAAGACGCCCAGCCACGTCATAAAAGAACGCCTGACGCGCACCATCGGCCGTCCCGATCCCCGTGACCCGCCCCATCGCATCCGTTTCGTACACGGTCGACTGTCCGGCCGCATCGGTCACACGTGCGAGCGCCCCACGTGCGTCATACGCAAACCGCGTGACCTTGCCGGAACAATCGGTATACGACGTCAACTGCGCACGGCCATTCCACTCGAGGAATTTGTACCCACCCCGCGCATCACGAATCGTATGCACGAGCCCGCGCTCGTCCCGGTGATACTCGGTCGCAAAACCCGCCGGATCACGCGTCATCGTCAGGTTGCCGAGATCGTCGTAACGGTAAATCCAGCGCGAATTCGCCGGATCGGTTTCCGCTACGGGCAGGTCGTAGTACCCGTTCCACTCGGTCCGCTCAACCTGGCCAAGCGCATCGATACGCTGCGTCTGCCGCCCACGCTCGTCATATTCGAAGCGCGTCGTGTTCCCCGCCGGATCGGTCGTGCTGACCAACTGCCGCTTTGCGTTCCACTCCAACTGCCACACGTGGCCTTCGGCATCCGTATGGCTCGTCGGCTGTTGATCCTCGTTCCACGTCCAGCGCGTCACACGACCGATCTGGTCGGTGATCGTCACCGAACGCTGCGCGAGATCCGCGTTGAACGTGTACGCTTCGCCGTCGTTGGTCCAGTGGCGCACGACGCGCGCATCGCGGCCGACACCCTGCCACGCGTAAAAACACTGCAGGCCGCCACGCAGCGTGTGCTGGACCATCAGTCCATGCTCGTATGCAAAGCGTCGCCCGATATGGCCGCTACGATCGGTAACCGCCACCAGCTCGCCGGCATTGCTGTACGCGTAACGCACCAACGTGTCGGGTTGTTCGCCGTCAACGCCACGGGTCAATTCGATCGCGGCAATACGTTGCGGATGCAACTTGTCGTAGGACAGTGTCAGCAAGCGACCGGCGCTATCGTGCAACCGTACGGGCCGCGCAACCTCATCGCGGGCCTCTCGCTCAACCTCGATCCAGTTACCGTTGCGATCTTCGAGGCGCCACAGCTTGAGCGTCTCGCCATCCGCATCGGTACGAGCACGACCGAAATCGCGATACACCCCGTCGACCGTTTCGACCACATAGTGGCCGCCCTCGGTACAGATCAGGTAAATGCCTTCCGGCACGCTGAAATGGCTCTCACCCGGCGACACAGCCGGGAACACGATCTCGCGCCCCTGCTCGTCCCAGTACGTAATCGACGCAACCTCGCCATGTTCACGCGCGAGTCGCAACTCGACGCTGATCGGCACGCTCCATCCCGTCCCGAACAGGCTGTCTGCACGATCATCGAGGCTGCTATAGAAACGCTGCCAGACGATCGGCAGCGGTCCGGGCAATACGAAGTCGGTATCGTCCGTGCCATCGAGCACCTTGCTGCCGGTAATGACGTTAACCGGATGCCCCGCCGACGGCCGCGCCAGACTACCCAGCCAGGTACCGAACGCACCCGCCGCGAAATTCATCGCGATACACGGCACCTTGCTCTTCAGAAAGTTGCCCCAGCTCATCTTCCCGCGGCCACACACCGCGAGCGCGATACCGAGCGCAGCCCCCAGCCACCCGAGCCGCGTGGCCGACTTCACGTCCCGCACCCGCTGCGTCCCGCCGCCGATGAAAACGTTGTCCGAGCCTTCGGCAATCGTCCCGTCGCACGTCGTCTTGTCGCCGACCCGCGCCGCAGGTTGATCGTTGATATAAACGCTGCCCGATCCGTCCGCAATCATCTGCGGCCCGGGATGATCGGTACACGCAACGGTATCGAGATCGCCCGGCTTCGCCGCCCGTGAAGCCGGCTTGTTGTTGACGTAGACGTTCCCCGACCCGCTTGCGATCTTGCCTTTGATCACGGGTGGCACGAGCGAATTGGCCACCGACTTCGCACCGTCGTCGATGGCCTCGTTCATGCCGCTCGCTTCCATCAGCGCGCCCGAGCCGACCGCCACGCCTACACCGATCGCAATCACGAGCGGCGTCGCCAACCCCGCGGTGCCGATCTCGAGCGCAGCGAGGCCGGCGAAGATCAGCCCCTCCATCGCCTCTGCCACCAACGCACCGACGATGGCGCCGCCGACCACGGACCCGACCGTGCCGACAAGCTCCCCCATCAACGTCGTGTGCTGGATCGGATCTTCGAAGCGAGCGGCCGCGAAGTTTTCCGCGCTCACGACGCGTCACCCGGCCCGAGCAGGGACGGCCGCGCCGCGCGCGGCTGGAAACTGGCGAGCATGCGTTCGGCAATCGCCTGCTGTTCTTCGTTCAGCGGTGCCGCGCTGGTCAACGTCATCACCAGCACGCGGCCGGCGTCGTCCGACGGAAACATCGTCTGCACCTGGTGCCAGAGCCTGCCATCGCGCTCAAGCGTGGAATCGATCTGAACGCCCGCACGGGACCCCACCGTCACCGGCCGACGCGCTTTCTCGGTCAGCATCCTGGCATCGCGCGACGCCACGTCCCATTCGCGCGCGACGAACGCGTCGAGATTCTCCCCGTCGCGCAACCGACCGCGAGCGATCACGAGGTTGAGGCCGCCCGGGCCTGCATTCATCATCAGGATGTTGACGGTGCGGTCGAGCGCTGCGTCCGGCAGTTCGAAGGTGCCTTCGTGGATTGCGTAGTGCATGGCTGGTTTCGTTCGTATTATTTGTTGAGGTCGATACGCGTGCCGTTGACCATCACGCCGTCGTCGGTCATCAGGATCACGGAGCCCTTGTGCTCGAGGCGGATGCCTTCCGGCGCGAGCGAGATCGAGCTGTCCATCACCTTCAGCAGGATGCCGCGCTCGGCCATGTGGACCTGCGTGCCGCCGCCGCCATCCTTGGCCGGCGTCATCACCTCGACGGTGGTCGCGGTCGTGCTGCGCTTCTCGGCGATCGTCTCTGTCAGGTTGCCCTGCGGAATCTGCTTCTCTTCGCTGCCCGTCGCCACCAGCACGGTACGCATCGGCCCCAGCACCTTGTGCGTCTCGTTGTTCTCGACGACGGTATTCATGTCCTTCTGCGCATGCATGAAGAATTCCTGCATGCCGTTCGTGTCGGTCATGCGGATTTCGTTCGACCCCTGCCCCTTGTGCGTCTGGCTCTTGATCCCCATCGTCTGGCCGGCCGCGCCGTGATACGGATTGCCCTGTTCGCCATTGAACACGCGACCGACGATCACCGGGTTATCCGGATCGCCCTGGTTGAACGCCACGAGCACTTCCTGCTTGATGCGCGGAATCGCGGCCGCGCCCCAGCCGTCGCCCGCCCACGGTTGCGACACGCGCACCCACATCGAATCGGAGCCGTCCTTCTTGCCGCGCCGGTCCCACGGGAAATGCACCTTCACGGCGCTGCCGTTCGTGTAGATTTCCTCGCCCTTCGGCCCGACGACCATCGCCGACTGCGTGCCGTGAATCACTGGCTTCGGCGTGCCGCGCGGCGCGCGATACGGCACCTTCTTCGGCAGCAGCGCGAAGCTGTTGCGGTACGGCAGCTTCGCGCTGTGCTGCGTGTAGTCGTTCACCGCTTCGTGACGCACCTGCAGAATCACGTATTCCTGGTTGTTCTCGAGCACCGGGTGATTCGCCACGGTGACGGCGCCCGCCGTGGTCATGCGCCACGCGTAGCCGCCGCCGGTAAAACGATGGGCCTGCGCCTCCTCGGCTTCCATCGCGAAACGGGCGTAGCGGTTGCCGTCGTCGCCGTGGTCGTACAGCGACTGGTGCTCGAACCGCTCGGTCGCGTCGAGCCGCGCGTGCTTGAGGTTCTGCGGCCCGGCCTCCACCAGCATCAGCGGCGACGACGGGTTCTGGTGGTTGAAGTCGCGGAACGTGACCTTGCCGACGCCGAAACGCCGGCCTTCGTGCAATTGGTCGATGCCGCTGTCCTCGCTCGCCTCGGTGGCCGCGAACGGCACCGTCGCGAGCCCGTCGATCGGGCGGAACAGCAGGTTCGAATCGCCGATCACCAGGATGTGCTTGTCCTTCTCGTAGCGGTGCGTCCACACCAGCCCCTCCTGCTCCATCAGCCGCGCGCAGAAGTTGAAGTAGCTCTCCTGGTACATCACGACGTATTCGAGCGGCTTCTGGGCCGTCCGGATATCGAACACGAAATCGGAGAAGCCGTGCTCCTGGAAGATCTCGGTGAGGATGTCCTGCGCGGTCTTGTTCTGGAAGATCCGGCAGTCGGTCGAGCGCGTCAGGAACCAGAACCACGGCACCGCCGTCAGGTGATACTGCGTGACGTTGCCGGGGTTGCCGGCCCGGTCGAACGACGCGACGTAGCCGTCGAAGTATCGGTCGTTGTCGGCGGCGCCCGATGCGACGACGCGCTCCAGCGTCGACAGGCGAGCCTGCTGGTCGAACCGGATCTTCACTTGCTGACCGATCAGATCCTCGGGGCGCAGGTCGTGGCGATGCGACAGCAGGTCGAGATGGATTTCCGGCAACCGGTTCACGTGCTCGTCGACGACGGCGGCGCTGACCAGCAGCACGTCCGGGCCGAGCGGCGTATCGAGCGTCACGTAGCGGTTGAGCTGGGTCAGGCGCGCGGGGTTCGCGGCGCCGTTGATCGCCTCGGCGATCGCACCGGGCGTCTTGTCCATCAGCGAAAAACCGGTCTGCGCGAGCTGCATCGCGCGCTGGACGGTGTCGACGTGCCCGGCCAGGCCCGCGAGCGGCCCGAGACTGCCGGCGACACTCGACGCAACCGGGCCGGCGAGTCCGCCGAGCGCGCTCAGCGAGCCGAGCGCACTACCGCCCATTCCTGTGGGAATACCCCCGTTCGGAGCGAAACTCATTCTTGTTCCTTCTTGTGGTCTCAGGTTCCAGGTGCCGGCTGACCGGCCCGAAGCCCCGATAATGTAGGACAAAACCCGGACGCGTGAAAGACACCCGCAAACGTTTCCGTTCAGGCCCTCGATAATACAAAAACGGGCCGCCCAGGCGCGGCTGCTCATACCGACGCACCGCGCCGGCACGCGCGGAACACGACACAATCTGCATGAAACGTGTGACAGATCCGTACGGGGCGAGGCATCGCCCCTGTCACGATGGAATAGTGCGAACACTCTGGAAGGAAACGCGCGCCGGCTGGCGCTACAGCACCACTACGCGCTATCGATCATCGCGTTCGATAGCATGAATTCTGGCGCTTGCACGCGCCTTTCACCCCGCCCGGAGAAACCGCGCCCGGTCACCGCGGTGACACCACGATCGCCGCCCGCCGATTCTGCGCCCGCCCGCCAGGCGTCTTGTTATCCCCGACCGGATCGCTCTTCCCCTTCCCGACGATCGCGATGCGCTTCGTATCGAGCCCGACGTCGACTAGCTCAAGCGCAACGACCTCCGCCCGCCGCCTGGACAACTCGAGGTCATACTTGTCCACGCCTTCCTGGTCCGAGTATCCATAGACCCGTACCCCGTTAATCCCCGCCGACCGGAGCGTGCGACCGATCCGTTCGACGATCCGCCGCACGTCGGGCTTGAGGTTGTAGCGATCGAAATCGAACAGGATCGGCCCGGTCGAGCCGAACTCGAAACCCTGCTGGGTTTCCTGGAAGCCGGCCGACTTGAGCGCCGTGACCTGCGTCTGCGTCAATCCACGATGAAGCGGCGGCGCCTTGCAGCCGCCCAGCAGCATGCACAAAAGCAGCGCGCTGCCGACGCACAAGCGCCCAATGCCCACCGGAAACATGTTGTTCATCATTGACCCCTTCGATTGCACCCGCATCGCGAGCGCTCTTTCAACCCACTGCCGCGGCCTCGCCCGCAGCGTGAAACGATGAACCTCAAGCCGCCCCCGCGACCCCTTCCGCCAGTTGCCACGAGCCTGGGCGGGCGCGCTTGGCGCGGTACATCGCGGCATCCGCCGCCCGCAGCAAACCGCTCGCATCCGACGCGTGATCGGGATACAGCGCAACGCCGGCACTCATCATGGTGGCCACCACGCGGCCGTCGGACAGCTCGATCGACGGCGCCATGCCGGACAAGATCTCGTCAGCAATACGACATACGCTACCCGCTTCTCGCACGGCCGGCAGCATGACCGCGAATTCGTCGCCGCCCAGGCGCGCGACCAGGTCGGCCTCGCGCACCTGCATACGCAGCCGTGACGCGATGCCGATCAGCACCGCGTCGCCGGCGTCGTGGCCGAGACAGTCGTTGATTTCCTTGAAGCGGTCGCAATCGAGATACAGGATCGCGACCCGCTGCCCCGTGACCCCGGCTTCGCCGAGGGCGAGTGCGAGACGCGATTCGAACTGCACGCGGTTGGGCAGCCCCGTGAGCGCATCGTGCGTCGCCTTGTGTTCGAGCGACGCGTTCTCGTCGCGCAGCGTGTTCTGCCAGTCTTCGAATTCGTCGAGCAGCGCATTGAAGTCGTCGCCGAGCTGGTTGAGTTCGGCAATCGACGCCGGCTCGACGCGCTGCGCGAACGCACGTTCGCGCCGCACCGCGTGGGCGACGCTGGCCAGCGCGCGCAACGGCGAAACGATATTGCGCAACAGGCGCTTCGAGCTGATATACGCGCCGATCACGCTGACGGCCAGGCAACCGAGAATGCCGCCCACGCCGCCAAGCAGGAATCCGAAGAACTGATGGCCACGGCCGCGCACGACGACGTGGCCGACGACGATGCCGTCATGCACCACCGGCGCGGTCACGGGCCCCGGCAGCGCGAGATCGGCGACGACGCGCTCGAGCCGCGCGATCCCGCTGCCGGCAGGCAGCTGCCACGTCGCGAACGGCTGGTCCTTGCTATCCGTCACCACCACCTGTGCGACGTCCTCGTCGCCGGCGATCAGCCCGATCGCCTCGGCCGCCGCGACGCGGTCGCCGAACACGAGCGCCGCCTCGACCGTATAACCGAGCGAGCGGGCCAGCAGGTTCAGGTTGTTGCCGGCATACGCGCGCAATGCGATCACGGCCACCACGATCAACGACACGGCGGCCATCGCGACGGCGACGAACGCGAGGCGCAGGTGCGCGCGACGCAGCACGCTTTGCAGCGTCGGGCGCGGCACGCGCCGCAGCGAAACGGGTGGGGCGGGCCGTGTCATGGTGCCCCCGGCCGCCGCGCGAGATTGAGCACGTTCGGATGCACGCGCACGCCGCTGCGTGCGACCGCGTCGAGATTGATGTCGAACGACACGCGTTCGCCGTCGACGTTGAGACAGAACATGCCGCCCGCGGTGCACGATGGATCGTGTTCCGAAATCGTCAGCACCGGATGGCCGGCCACCGCAGCTCTCACGCGCGCTCGCTCATCTGCGCCCAGGTTGCCGAGATAGACGATGTCGCAGGCGATGCCGAGCGCGGGATCGTCGAAGCGCACACGCTGCACGTCGAGCAGTGTCGAACCGGCCTGCAGCGTGTCGGTCAGGCCGCGCGCGTAGTCGGGGCGGCCCGTGATGCACAGATGCAGGCGAACGGGTGTCGTCGGCCAGTGGGTGAAGCTGATGATGCCCAGCACGACCTGACGCACGGCCGTGTCGTGTGATGCAGCAGAGGAATCGGCAGAGTCCGCGGGATTTGCGGCAGCAACGATGCGCACCGCGTCGCCCGGATCGACAACCTCGGCGGACACCCCGGCAAGCACGGCCTGCGCGGCCCCCAGAACGCAAACGATTGCGGCCAGCGCGTGCCGCAGCGGAGCGGTTCGACCAGGACGGCCGGGCACCGTTCGCGCGGCGATTGCCGCCGCGTCCGCTGGCGTCGCTGCAGTCGCGAGACTGGTAGCCGACGCGCACACTTTCGCATCCATGATGGCAACATCCGCTGGCGTCGCTCCGGCGCTGCCTCCCGCCTCCCTCCATGCGCGTGCAGGCACCGAATTACGCGCATGATGGCTTCATCTTAGGTAAAAATTCGCATCACCAACCAGTGGGAAACACCCGCGAGCAGCGGGAGAAAGTCTGCGGAATCGGCACTTGCGCACGACGATGCCGGCGAATGCGTTCGCCGACGTCGATCCGGTTGCGACGTCGGCAAATTGATCAGCGGATTGGCGGCCGATGCAGGTCAAACTTCATACGTTCCGTCACGCTACGCCACCGCCGACAAATCGAAAGGCGTCTCCCGCAACCGCTTCCCCGTCAGCCGGAACACCGCGTTCGCAATCGCGGGCGTCACCGCCGGGCTCGACAGCTCGCCGACACCGCCCGGCTTCGCCGGATCGCCCTGCACGATATGAATGTCGGTATCGGGCATGTCGCTCATCCGCATCACGCGATACGTATCGAAGTTCGACTGCTGCACGCGGCCGTGCCGGAAATCGATGCGATCGGACGTCGCATGGCCGAGCCCCCACATCAGGCCGCCGTACAGTTGCTCGTCGACGCCGGCGGGCGACACCGCGATCCCGCAATCGGCGACGCACGTCAGCTTCTCCACGCGCACCGCGCCGTCCTTGCGCACGACACGCGCGACCACCGCGACATAGCTGTCGTACGCCTGGTTCGTCGCGATGCCGAGTGCAACACCGTCCGGCAGCGGCTGCCCCCACCCCGCCCGTTGCGCCGCTTCACGCAGCACGGCCGCATGGCGCGGCCGGTCGCGCATGTGCGCGAGCCGAAACTCGACCGGATCGCGCCGCGCCGCATGCGCGGCCTCGTCCATCACCGATTCGACGGCGAACACGTTCGGGATGTAGCTCACCGCGCGAAACCAGCCGGTCGGCACGCCCGTCTCCATCCGGATCCAGCCGATGTCGCGATGCGGCGCCGCATACGCAAACTCCCATTTCGTGAGCGCCTCGGTCGTGCTGAAATCCATCCGGTCGGTGCGCTCCAGATAGCCGGGCTCCCACTGTTGCGGCGATGCGGGCATCACACCGCGCAGCCACAGCGAGGCCAGATTGCCCTGCGCATCGAGCACGGCGCGCGCGCGGTGGTAACTTGCCGCGTGATAGAACAGCGCACGCATCTCGTCCTCGCGGCTGTTCATCAGCTTCACCGGCTTGCCGGTCTTCACCGCGAGCCACGTCGCCTCGAACAGCCAGTACTTCGATTCGCGCGCGCCGAAGCTGCCGCCCGACACCAGCTCGTGCAACGTCACGCGATGCGAAGGAATGCCGCCGATCACTTCAGCCGCTTCCATCGCGGTGGACGGCACCTGCAACCCGCCCCAGAATTCGATGCCGCCGTTGCGCGCCCACACGGTGAGGTTGATCGGCTCCAGTGGATTCGCGGCCTTGTGCGGCATCGCGTACGACGCCTCGATCGTGCGCGCGCCGGCCGTGTGCGCCTTCGCCGGATCGCCGTCGGCAATCGTCGGTACGACGCGCGCGGCCGGATCGTCGACCCACGCGGCCTGGCGCGCGGCGAGCGCGCTGCTGTCGAACGTCTCGAACAGGCTGTCCTCCCATTCGATCGTCAACGCGGCCTGCCCCTTGTGGGCTGACCAGTAGTCGTCCGCGAGCACTGCGACGCCGGCCTGGTTGCCGCCGAGCACGTCGGGGCGCGGCGGAATCTGCAGCACGTCGCGCACGCCGGGAATCGCGAGCGCTGCCTTCGCATCGACGCTGCGCACGCGGCCGTCGATCACCGGCGCGCGCGTGACGACCGCGACCAGCATCCCCGGCAGCGACACGTCGATGCTGTACGGAAACGAACCGTCGGCCTTCTGCGCAGCGCCGCGCTTCTTGCGCAGCTTGCCGATGTAGCGGAACTGCGAGGGATCTTTCAGCACGACCTGTTTCGGCGCCGGCAACTGCGCGGCCGCCGATGCGAGCGAGCCATACGTCGCCCGGCGGCCGCTCGCCGCATGCAGCACGGCGCCGTCTGCCGTCGTACACGCAGCGGCGGGCACGCCCCATTGATGCGCCGCCGCCTCGACGAGCATCGCACGCGCGGTCGCGCCCGCACGACGCAGCCGGTCGTACTCCATCGCGACGCTCGTGCTGCCGCCGGTCGAAAACACCTTCCACAGCGGGTGGATGTAGTCGGCGAAGAACGGATCTTCCGGCGTGATCACGTCGACCCGGAACGGATCGACGTCGAGTTCCTCGGCCACCATCGCCGCGAGTGCGGTGCGCGTGCCCGTACCCGAATCGTGCTTGTGCACAACGAGCTTGATCGTGTCGTCGGGCAGCACACGCACCCACGCGTTCGGTTCGAATTCGCCGGTGGACGGATGGGGATCGCCGCTTGTGCTCTTGCCCGCGGCCACCGCGTCGGGCATCCGGAAACCGATCGCGATGCCTGCGGCAAGCAATGCCGAACTCTGCTTGAGGAAGCGCCGGCGCGGCGTGCCGTGGTCGTGCGGTGCGTGCGGTGCGTGCGGTGCGTCCGGTGCGTCCGGTGCGTCCGGTGCGTGATCGTCGCGCATGTCACGCCTCCTTCGCGGGTTCGGCCGCGGCCTTCAGCGCCGGATCGCCGGACGCCGCACGCTTGATCGCGCGGTGAATGCGCGCATACGTACCGCAGCGGCAGATGTTGCCCGACATCGCCTGTACGATCGCGTCATCGTCCACCGGCTGCCCGCCCTTCAGCAGCGCGGCAGCCTGCATCAGTTGCCCCGGCTGGCAATAGCCGCATTGCGGCACGTCCTCGGCCACCCACGCGAGTTGCAGCGGATGGCGCCCGTCCGGCGACAGCCCCTCGATCGTCGTCACGTGCCGCCCGTGCGCGGCGACGGCCGGAATCAGGCACGCGCGTACGGCCTGCCCTTCGAGATGCACGGTGCACGCGCCGCACAGGCCCTTGCCGCAGCCGAACTTCGTGCCGGTGAGCTTGAGCCGGTCGCGCAGCACCCACAGCAACGGCATATCCTCCGGTACATTCTCGAGCGAATGGCGTGTATCGTTCACGACGATGTCGATCATGCGCTGTCTCCTGATTCGCATTCATGATGTCGGCCCGCGTCCATGGCGCGGTTGCGGAGCATTATCGAAACGCGATGCACGGGTACGCCAGCGATCATTTCGTCGATTCCCTGTCAGTCGGACTAACAGATGCTCAAGCGATACCCTTCGATCCAGTCGATGCAAGCGTTTCTGCAGGCCGCGCGGGTCGGCAGTTTTTCCAGCGCGGCACGCCAGCTGGCGCTCACGCACAGCGCGATCAGCCAGCAGATTCGCTCGCTCGAGGAATTCATCGGCCAGCCGCTGTTCGCCCGCGCCGGCGGCCGCGTGATGCTGACCGATGCCGGCACGTTGTTCGCGAACCAGCTGTCGGACGGGCTCGAACAGATCGATCGCGCGCTGTCGTCGGTGAAGGGGCGCACGACCGGGCCGTCACTGCGGCTCGACGTCGATCCGGAGCTGATGCAGGGCTGGCTGCCTGCGCGGCTGCCGGCACTGATGCACACGCTCGACGGCACGACGCTGACGGTACTGTCGGCACCGCGCCACGACCGCGATGCATTCGATCGCGTCGATGTTGCGCTGCGCTACGGCTACGGGGAATGGGAAGGCGTGGACAGCGCGCTGGTCTGCCCCGACCGGCTGACCGCGATGGCCGCACCCGCGCTGCTCGAACGTTACGGGCTGACCGCGCCGCTCACGCCCGAACAGGTGCTCGAACTGCCGCTGCTCGGCTATACGAAGCGATCGTGGATTCCGTGGCTCGAAGCGGCCGGGCTCGAGCCCGTCGAACCGGAGACGATCGCCGTGTTCGACAACGCGGCGGGGCTCGTCGCGACGCTCGCATCGGGGCTCGGTGCCGGGCTGGTGCGCGGGCTGCTCGCCGCCGATGCGCGCCGCGACGGCCGGCTCGTCGAACTCTGCACGATCGCGATTCCGACGCACTACAACCTGCATGCGATCTGGCCGCGCGAGCGCCATGCGCGCGTGAAGCCGCTGATCGACGCGATCGGCACGCTCGTCGCGCAGTCGCTCGGGCACTGATACGCCTCGTTACGCGTTGAACGCCGCCGCGACCTCGCGCACGGTGTCGAGGAACGCGCCGAGCACCGCGGACGTATCGTCCGCGCGGTAACGCGCCTGCAGCGACACCTCCAGCTCGGGCGGCAGCAGCGGCACGAACACGACGCCGCCCGTCGAGATCTGCCGCGACGACGCGGGCAGCAACGCGACACCCAGCCCTTCGCGCACCAGCGACAGCAGCGTGTGCACCTCGACAACCTCGTGCGCAATCTGCGGCGTGAAGCGCGCATCGACACAGCTCTGCTGCAGGAAGCGCGCCAGTTGCGAATGCCGCAAGCCGAATGACACGAACTGCTCGCCGGCCAGCTCGCCGAGCGCGATCGCATCGCGCGACGCGAGCGGATGGCCGGACGGCAACACGGCCACGGCCGTTTCGCGCACAACGATCTCGCTACGGATCGACGGATCGTCCTGGAACAGCCGGAAGAAGCACACGTCGAGCCGCTTCTCCTTCAGTGCGTCGATCTGCGCGGCCGGTGTCATCTCGTGCAGCGACCAGTGCACGTGCGGATGGCGCTCGGCGAACACGCGCAACGCACGCGGTATCGGCACGACCATCGCCGAGCTGATGATGCCGACCGCGAGCCGCCCCACTTCGCCACGCCCCGCGCAGCGCGTGAGATCGATCGCGCGATCGAACTGCGCGACGATCAGCGGCACCTGCTCCTTCAGTGTTTTCCCTGCCTCGGTCAATTCGACGCGATGTTGCGAGCGCACGAACAGCGCGGTGCCGAGCTGCTCTTCGAGCAGCCGGATCTGCTGGCTCAACGGCGGCTGCGAGATATGGAGCCGCGCGGCTGCGCGCCCGAAATGCAGTTCGTCGGCCAGCACCGCGAAGTACCGCAACACACGCATGTCCATATCGCAAACGTATCAAGAGCGTCAGTAAAAAATATTGTACAGAGCACATTCGGCTGGTGACACTCGGTCCCAAGCAGCAGTGCACGTCGCAGTGTGTCACTCGATGCCGGCGAGGGGAAGGCGCGAAAAAAAATGCGCCTTGCAAAGGGCCGCATGAATCCGACCGACAGGTCGCTTCATCGACGTGCCTGCCCGCGATACGGCAACCGGCTTTTCCGGTTCCTCTCAAGGAGATCGAGTAGATGATCATCGACACCAGCTGTTACCCGACGAATCTCGTCGACCTCGCATGGCGTCACGACGGCCCGCCGTTCACCGGCGAGCGCCTGATCGAGACGATGAACGGCCCGTTCCTCATCAACGGCAAGCCGCGCCGCGTCGACAAGGCGTTCATCCAGCCGCCGCAAGGCAACACCATCTATACGTATACCGACGGCGAGAAGTCGGGCACCGAATCGATCGACGCGTACATGGCGTACACGGTCGAGATGGTCCGCAAGCACCCCGACCGCTTCATCGGCTGCTTCGTCTACAACCCGCGCTGCGGCGTGGAGAACGGCGTGAACGCGATCGATCACTACGTGCGCAAGCTCGGCTTCAAGATGGTGCAGTTCCAGGCCAACATGCATGCGTACCGGCCCGATCGCGCACTCGACTGGCTGCGCCCCGCGCTGAAGAAGTGCGCGGAACTCGGCGTGCTCGTGAAGCTGCACACCGGCGACGGCCCGTACAGCATCCCGACCGAGTGGGTGCCGATGATCAAGGAATTCCCGACGGTCAATTTCATCATGGCGCACTTCGGCGTGCAGACCGGCGGCGTCTACTGTTTCGAGCCGTTCCAGCTCGCGATGGACCTGCCGAACGTGTATTGCGAATCGGGCTGGTGCCTGCAGTCGCGGATCGTCGAATTCGCGAAGGTGCTGCCGAAGCACAAGATCCTGTTCGGCTCCGACACGCCGCCGAACGAACCGGGAATGTGGCTGCGGTTGCTCGAAGTGCTCTGCTTCGATCCGCCACAAGGGATGAATCTCGACGAGGACACGCTCGAGGATTACCTCGGCAACAACACGGCCCGGATGATCGGTCTCGAACCGACGCCCGCGCCGCGCACCGTCGACGAAGCGAAAGCGCTGCTCGCCGCCTGACGCTCGCGCCCCTCTCTCCCGATTCCGGAGCATTGCATGATCATCGATACGCACCTGCACCCGACCAACCTCGTCGACGAAGCCTGGCGCCACACCGGCGAACCGTTCACCGGCGAACGCCTGCTGAAGATGATGGACGGCCCGTACATCATCAACGGCAAGCCGCGTCGCATCGACATGGGCTTCATCCAGCCGCCGCCCGGCAACACCGGCTACCGTGACGGCAACCGTCGCGGCCGCGACGGCATTCGCGACTACATGGCGTACATCGCCGAACTCACGCAGAAGTACCCCGACCGCTTCATCGGCAACTTCACGTACAACCCGCGCTGGGGCCCGGAAAACGGCGCGGCGGAGCTCGAATTCCACATCAAGGAGTACGGCTTCAAGATGGTGAAGCTGCACGCGAACATGCACGGCTACCGGCCCGATCGCGCGCTCGACTGGCTCCGCCCGGCGATGAAGGTCTGCGCGAAGTACAACATCGTCGTGCTGATCCACACCGGCGACGGGCCGTACACGATCCCGACGCAGTTCTACCCGATCATCCGCGAGTTTCCGATGGTGAACTTCATCATCGGTCACTTCGGCATCCAGACGGGTGGCAACTACTCGTTCGAAGCGTTCTGGATGGCGATGGATACGCCGAACGTGTACTGCGAATCGGGCTGGTGCTACCAGTCGCGGATCGTCGAGTTCGCCCGCGAGCTGCCGCGCAACAAGATCGTGTTCGGCACCGATTCGCCGCCGAACGAACCCGGCATGTGGCTGCGCGAGCTGGAGATGCTGTGCGGGCCCGCGCCGCAGGGGATGGATCTCGACGAGGACGGCCTCGAGGACTACATGGGCAACAACATCGCCCGCCTCGTCGGCATCGAGCCGACCAAGCCGCCGAAGGATCTCGACGAAGCGCAGAAGCGCCTCACATCGACCTACCTGTAACGCGCCGGCAGCCGGATCGCGTACCGCCTTGAACACGCGTGCGATCCGGCCTTTCCCCTTCCGTATCCGACGGAGTGCATCATGGCGTCCAGCCTTTTCGCCGAGCAGCAGGATTTCCATCACTTCGCGAACGCGTATCGCGAACGCTTTCCGGACGACGTGCTGACGCTCGCGCAGCCGCTGTCCGCCGACCAGGACGTCACGGCCGTCGTCGCGTCGCTCGCCGCGCGCGGGCGGCACGAGATGCTCGTCTGCGAGCGCGTCGACGGCCTTTCGACGCCGCTCGTCACCAACGTATTTGCGTCCCGCACGCGCATCGGCCGGCTGTTCGGCGTCGAGGCGAACGGCCTGTTCGACGCGTGGCAACAGCGTGCGAACGCGCCCGTCGCGCCGGTCGTCGTGCCGCACGGCTCCGTGCTCGATCAGGTGACCGAAGGCGATGCGGTCGATCTCGCACAACTGCCGATGATCCGCCACTTCGAAACGGATCGCGGGCCCTACGTGACCAACGCGGTGATCGTTGCCGAAGATCCGGTGACGGGCGTCGCGAACCTGAGCTACCACCGCTCGATGCCGCATGCACGCAACGCGCTGGCGACGAGCCTGCATTCGCGCGGACATCTGTGGCGGATGTTGCAGACCGCCAAGGCGCGCGGCGACACGCTGAAAGTCGCGATGGTGATCGGCGCGCATCCGCTGTTCATGCTCGCGGCCGCCGCGCGCGTGCCGTTCGGCGCGGACGAGCGCGCGATCGCCGGCGGACTGTTCGGCGCACCGCTGCAACTCGTGCGCACGCCGCGTCACGGCATCGGCGTACCGGCCGCCGCTGAGTTCGTGCTCGAAGGCACGATCGATCCCGATGCGCATGCGGAAGAAGGCCCGTTCGGCGAATTCACCGGCTACTCGTCGGACCGCTCGACCAACAACGTACTGCGCATCGACGCGATGATGCGGCGCAAGGACGCGTGGCTCGTCGATGTGGTCGGCGGCCCGTACGCGGAGCACCTGACGCTTGCGCGGCTGCCGCGCGAAGCCGAGATGAGCGAAAAGCTGAAGGCGCGCTTTCCGTCCGTCACCGCCATTCACTACCCGAATTCCGGCACGCACTTCCACTGCTACGTCGCGCTGAAGCAGTCGCGCGACGGCGAAGCGCGCCAGATCATGCTTGCGCTGCTCGGCTGGGACCCGTACCTGAAGAACGTCATCGCGGTCGACAGCGACGTCGACATCACCGACGACGCGCAGGTTCTGTGGGCCATCGCGACGCACTTCCAGCCGCACCGCGACCTGTTCGTCGTCGACGGCCTGCCCGGCAGCCCGCTCGATCCGTCGTCGTCGTCCGACGGCACGACGTCGCGGATGGGGATCGACGCGACGCGCGGCTCGCGCTTCGACGGCGTGCGCGCACGTGTCGGCGACGCCGCGATGCAGCGCGCCGCGCAAGTGATCGCGCAACTCGGCGGAGCGTCGCGATGAGCGCGCGGCGGCTCGTGGTCGGCATCAGCGGCGCGTCCGGCTTCGTGTACGGGATGCGGCTGCTCGCGCTGCTGCGCGAACTCGACATCGAGACGCACGTGGTCGTGTCGCGCGCCGCCGCGTTGACGATGGCGCACGAGACCGACTTCCGGCTGTCCGACATCACCGCGCTCGCGAGCGTGCTGTACCGCAGCGACGACATCGCGGCACCGATCTCGAGCGGGTCGTTCCGCACGCTCGGAATGATCGTCGCGCCATGCTCGATGAAGACGCTCGCCGAGATCGCGAGCGGCCTTTCATCCGGCCTGATCTCGCGCGCGGCCGACGTCGTACTGAAGGAGCGCCGCCGGCTCGTGCTGCTCGCACGCGAAACGCCGTACACGCTCACGCATCTGCGCAACATGGCCGCCGTCACGGAAATGGGCGCGATCGTCGCGCCGCCCGTGCCGGCGTTCTATGCGCGCCCCGCTTCGCTCGACCAGATGATCGACCACACGCTCGGCCGCGTGCTCGACCTGTTCGACCTCGATTCCCGCACCGTCCATCGCTGGAAGGACAGCGAATCCCGGCACCATCCGCAGCCCAACCGACTCAACGGAGACGCATCATGACCCACATCCACACCACCCACAGCGACGTCGAAAAGATTCCGGTCACCGTGCTCACGGGCTTTCTCGGGGCGGGCAAGACCACGCTGCTGAACTACATCCTGCGCGAGAAGCACGGCCGCAAGATCGCGGTGATAGAGAACGAGTTCGGCGAAATCGGCATCGACGGCGGGCTCGTGCTCGAATCGACCGAGGAAATCTACGAGATGACGAACGGCTGCGTGTGCTGCGTCGGCGCGGTGCGCGAGGATCTCGTGCGGATCGTGCGGATGCTCGTCGCGCGCCCCGACCGGCTCGATCACATCATCGTCGAGACGAGCGGCCTCGCCGATCCGTATCCGGTCGCGCAGACCTTCTTCCTCGACGATCCGATCGCGAAGGAAGTCGCGCTCGACGCGGTCGTCACGATGGTCGATGCGAAGCATATCCGCGCGCATCTCGACGATCTGGTGCTCGACGGCCGCGACAACCAGGCCGTCGACCAGATCGTCTGCGCGGACCGGATCGTGATCAACAAGGTCGATCTCGTCGACACGCCCGACGTCGATGCGCTGACCGCGCGGCTGCGCGAGCTGAACACGACGGCCGAGATCGTCACGTCGAGCTACGCGCAGGTCGATCTCGACCGCATCCTCGGGATCGGCGCGAATGAATTCGCGCAGATCCTCGTCGAGAGCGACGGGCTGCAGGCCGATGCACCGCATGCGGACGAACAGGCGCACGAGCACGATCATGAGCACGACGACCACGCTTACGAAGCCCACGCACACGACGACGATCACGATCATCACGAGCACGACGAAAGCGTGTCGTCGGTCGGCATCGAAGTCGATGCCGACGTCGATCTCGACGCGCTCGAAGCGTGGCTCGGCGAGCTACGCCACTCCGATACCGCGAACCTGTTCCGGATGAAAGGCATCCTCGCCGTGCAGGGCCGCGCGCAGCGCTACGTGCTGCAGGGCGTGCACGGCGTGATCGAACTGCGCGCCGCGCAGGCGTGGGGGTGCGAGCCGCGCTCGTCGCGCATCGTTTTCATCGGCCGCGATCTCGATCGCGCCGCGCTGACCGACCGTTTCCATGCCTGTCTCGCCGCGGCGGTCGCGGCCTGACGGGCACGCCAGGCGGGCGCGTCGCGCGCTCGCCCGAAAACGAACCTCAGGAGACTCGCCCATGAACGCTGCTTCACATCCCGTCGATCGGGTCCTGCCGCGCCGCCAGATGCTGACGCTCGGCCTGCAACACATGCTCGTCGCCTATATCGGCGCGATCGCGGTGCCGCTGATCGTCGCGTCGGCGTTGAAGATGTCGCCCGCCGACACGACCGTGCTGATCAGCACCGCGCTGTTCTGTTCCGGCATCTCGACGATCCTGCAAACGGTCGGCGTCTGGAAGCTCGGCGTGCGCCTGCCGATCCTGCAGGGCGTCGCGTTCAGCAGCGTCGGCCCGGTGATCGCGATCGGCCTGACGCCGGGCGTGGGGTTCGCCGGCGTATGCGGCGCGGTGATCGGCGCGGGCATCATCACGACCTTCGCCGCGCCGCTGGTCGGCCGGCTGCGCCGCCTGTTCCCGCCGGTCGTGACGGGCTGCATCGTCACCGTGATCGGGTTGCAGCTGTTTCCGGTCGCGTACCAGTGGGCCGGCGGCGGCGACGCGGCGAAGCTCCAGTTCGGCGAGCTGTCGTTTCTCGCGGTCGCGCTCGTCGTCGCGGTCGTGATCCTCGCGGTCAACCGCTTCGCGAACGCGTTCCTGCGCAACCTGTCGGTGCTGATCGGGCTCGTCGCCGGCAGCCTGCTCGCGATCGCGCTCGGGATGGGCAACTTCACGAACGTCGCGGCCGCGCCGTGGTTCACCGTGCCCTACCCGTTCCACTTCGGCACGCCGGTGTTCGCGATCGTGCCGGTGCTGACGATGGTCATCGTGATGATCGTGCAGATGGTCGAGTCGATGGGCCTGTTCGTCGCGATCGGCGACATCGTCGAGAAGCAGGTGAGCGAGGAGGACGTCGTGCGCGGGCTGCGCGCGAACGGCGTCGCAAGCGCGATCGCGGGCACGTTCGCCGCGTTTCCGTTCATTGCGTTCATGGAGAACGTCGGGCTCGTGATCCTGACCGGCGTGCGCAGCCGCTGGATCGTCGCGGTCAGCGGCGTGCTGATGTGCGTCGTCGCGCTGGTGCCGAAGATCGGCGCGATCGTCGCGTCGACGCCGTCGGCCGCGCTCGGCGGTGCGGGTATCGCGATGTTCGGCGTGGTCGTCGCCGCCGGCGTGCAGACGCTCGCGAAAGTCGACTTCGAGAACAACCGCTACAACGTGCTGATCGTCGGCTTCACGATCGCGACCGCGCTGATTCCGGTGATGGCGCCGAAGGTGTTCGCGCACATGCCCGACTGGACGCAGCCTTTCCTGCACAGCGGCGTCGTGCTCGCGTGCCTCGTGTCGGTGCTGCTCAACGCGCTGCTCAACGGCGTGCCGGCGGCCGAACCCGTTGAATCGCACGTGCATGCCGACGCCGCGCACGCCAGCCCGATGGCGCGCGAGTGCGACTGACGGGCTGTATGCCGCGAGCGGCGTCGAGCCTGCGCGCGGCGCCCGACGAATCACGATCCGACTATCCGAATCCGAGGAGACCCGACCATGAGTGTTCCTTCTTCTTCGCTGCTGATCCGCAACCCGATCGCGGTCATGAGCGGCCGCACCGGCGACGCCGCGCGGCTCGGCTCCGCCGACCTGCGCGTCCGCGACGGCCGGATCGACACGATCGCGCCCGGCCTCACGCCGCTGCCCGGCGAACGCGTGATCGACGCGACCGACTGCGTCGTCTACCCGGGCTGGGTCAACACGCATCACCACCTGTTCCAGAACCTGCTGAAAGCCGTGCCGTCGGGGATCAACGCGGGCCTGCAGGAATGGCTCGCGGCCGTGCCGTATCCGCGCGTCGCCCGCTTTACGCCGGCACTCGCGCGCATCGCCGCTCGGCTCGGCTTCGCGGAGCTGCTGCTGTCCGGCGTGACAACCTGCGCCGATCATCACTACCTGTATCACGCGGGCGGCACGACCGAGACCGGCGACTTGCTGTTCGACGAAGCGGCCAGCTTCGGGATGCGCTTCGTGCTGTGCCGCGGCGGCGCGTTGCAGGCGGCCGGCGATCATCCGGGCTTCGCCGGCACCGCGCTGCAACCCGAGACGCTCGACCAGATGCTGGCCGACATCGAGCGGCTGAAGGCGCGCTATCACGACGCGGGCACGGCATCGATGCGCCGCGTGGTCGTCGCCCCGACCACGCCGACCTTCTCGCTGCCGCCCGACCTGCTGCCCGAGGTCGCGCGTGCGGCGCGCGGAATGGGCCTGCGGCTGCATTCGCACCTGTCGGAGACGACGCGCTACGTCGATTTCTGCCGCGAGCGCTACGGCAAGCTGCCCGTCGAATTCGTCGCGGAGCACGAATGGCTCGGGCCCGACGTGTGGTTCGCGCACCTCGTCCATCTCGAAGCGAACGAAATCGCGATGCTCGCCGAGACTGGCACCGGCTGCTCGCACTGCCCTGTCAGCAATGCGCGGCTCGGCAGCGGCATCGCGCCCGCGCCGCGCATGGCGGCGGCCGGCGTGCCGGTGTCGCTCGGTGTCGATGGCGTCGCGTCGAACGAATCCGGCAGCATGACGCACGAAGCGAATTTTGCGTGGCTCGTGCATCGCGCGGCGCACGGTGCGGCGGCCACCACCGCCGAGGACGTGCTGCACTGGGGCACGCAAGGCGGCGCGCGCGTGCTCGGGCTGAACGCGGTCGGCACGCTCGAAGCAGGCCAGGCCGCCGATCTCGTGCTGTACGACGTGAGCGGGCCGCGCTTCAACGGCTTCCACGACTACGCAATCGCACCGGTCGCGGCCGGCGAGCCCGCGCCAGTGAAATACAACATCGTGAATGGCCGCGTCGTGGTGGACAACGGCGAGATTCCGGGCCTCGACCTGGCTGCGCTGCGCCGTGCTGCCGTCGATGCGGTGCGTCAGTTGCTCGATTGAACGGAAGCCCTGCGATGAATCCGCGCATCCGCATCGGCATCCTGACGCCGTCGTCGAACACCGCGCTCGAACCGCTGACGACCGCGATCGTCGCCGGCTTGCCGGACGTCAGCGTGCATTTCGCTCGCTTCACCGTGACCGAGATTGCGCTCACCGAGACCGCGCTCGACCAGTTCGATGCGGCGCACATGCTGGTCGCGGCGCGGCAGCTCGCCGACGCGCGGGTCGACGTGATCGGCTGGAGCGGCACGTCGGCCGGCTGGCTGGGCTTCGAACGCGACGCGGCCCTGTGCCGCGGCATCGAGAAGGCCACCGGCATTCCGGCGACCACGTCCGTGCTCGCGTTGAACGAACTGCTCGAACGCACCGGCGTGCGGCGGCTCGGCCTCGTCACGCCGTATCTCGACGACGTGCAGCAGCGAATCGTGCGCCAGTATGCGCAACTCGGCATCGATTGCGTGGGCGAACAGCATCTCGGGTTACGCGACAACGCCAGCTTCGCGGAAGTGCCCGATACGCAGATTGCCGCGTTGATGCGCCAGGCTGCGCGGGCACGGCCGGACGCGGTGGCGACGTTCTGCACGAACCTGCATGCCGCGCATCTGGCCGGGCCGTTCGAACAGGCGACCGGGATCGCCGCTTACGACACGGTGTCGACCGTGGTGTGGAAAACGCTGCGGATGGCGGGGGTCGATACGCGCGTGCTGGCGCGATGGGGGAAGCTGTTCGCGATGAGTTGACGATGCGGTGGACCGCCCGCGCGCCCGGCAGGCGCCGGGCGTGTCCGATCATCGCTTGTCGGCTTCCTCGACGAAAATCTCGAACCACGCGTTCATCACGGCCCAGAAATCCACGGGCTCGAGTTCGGTCGGGTTTTCGTGCCACCACAACCACCCTGCCGGGTTGCCACCGCCGGGCCCTTCATTCGAATCAACGCACAGCCAATCGCCGCTGCCGTTATGAAACACGGCCCGCACGAGATCCGGGTTCACGCCGAGCTTGCGTGTCTCGGCGGGTGTCAGGTCGAGCTTGTCCGCGAGCGCAGCCTGATCGGCGAGCGGCACCGGCCCCATCGAATTCGCGGGAAAGAACGTCCAGCCGTCATGCACGGTTCGATGAAAGCGCCGCAGATCTTCGGGCAGTGCAGTCCAGGGTGATTCATCATCCAGCCCCCGCTCGCCCAATGGCGCGCGGCCGATGAAGAAATTCAGGTCGTCGTGCTCGACCGTGTACGGATAGAGCAACACGACGTCGCCACCGTCGTTGCGGAACACGGCCGGACGCGCGAGCTTTTCGTGAAAGAACTGCGCAACGGCCGGCAATCGATCGATGACGCCGGCCCACATCTGCACGAGCGTATCCGCTCGCATGTCGTCCGGCGTGGCGAGCAATGCGCGCCATGCAGCCGGCACGTCGACATCGGCCGGAATCTCGTCCGCCGCGAGCCAGACGCTGCCGGTCGCGCGGTAGCGTTTCAACTCCGCCGCATAAACCGCTGCGGTCAACTCGATCATCGCGCGTCACCTTCGAAGGCCGGAATCCGCGCATTCTACTGCCCGCGTCGTCGCGACGATCGCGAATCGTCTCGTCCGGGCCACCTGCCATGCGCGGGCCACACGCGTCCGCTTGGTGCCCCACGCCGCCGCGAGTATGCTTGCAGTTCGAAGGCTCTCCAACCCGGGCGCACAAGCCTCATCGCGGGCGCGCGCCGCTAACCGTCACTCACCATCGATGGATTTCGACGTCATCGTTCTCGGCGCAGGCATCGTCGGCGTCTCCGCGGCACTCCACCTGCAGGATCGCGGCCGCAAGGTCGCCCTCGTCGATCGCGGCGCGCCCGGCGAAGGCACGAGCTTCGGCAACGCGGGGCTGATCGAGCGCTCGTCGGTCGAACCGTATCCGTTCCCGCGCAGCCCGTTCACGCTGATGCGTTATGCGCTGAACCGCTCGACCGATCTCTACTGGCACAGCACGTCGCTGCCCGCATTCGCGCCGTGGCTTGCACGTTTCTGGTGGGAATCGGCGCCGCTGCGTCACGCGGCGGCATCGCGCGACATGCTGCCGCTGATCGAGCGCTGCATCGTCGAGCACGACGCGCTGATCGCGCGGGCCGGCGCCGGCGAACTCATCCGCGCGAACGGCTGGCTGGAGGCATTCCGCACACCGGCCGCATTCGAACGCGGCGTGGCCGAAGCCGGGCTCACCGCGCGCCGCCACGGGCTCGGCATCACGCCGCTCGATGCGGCCGCGCTGGCCGCGCACGAACCGAGCCTCGCGCCCGGCTTCTGCGGCGCGCTGCACTGGCTCGACCCGAAAAGTGTCGTCGACCCGTCCGAGCTCGTCAAAGCGTACGCACACCTCTTCGTGCAAGGCGGCGGCACGCTGCTGACGGGCGACGCCGCGAGCCTCGACGCGCTGTCGCCGGGCTGGCAGGTCAGCACGCAGGACGGCATGGCCGCCGCGCCTGCGGTAGTCGTCGCGCTCGGCCCGTGGTCCGACACGGTGTTCGGCAAGTTCGGCTACAAGATCCCGCTGCGCGAGAAGCGCGGCTATCACATGCACTACGCACCGTCCGCGCGCGGCGTGCCGTCAGCGCCGATCGTCGATCGCGAATACGGTTACGTGATCGCGCCGATGAGGCGCGGGCTGCGGCTGACGACCGGCGTCGAGATCGCGCGGCGCGGGGTGCCGCCGACCGGCGTGCAGCTCGAACGCGCGGAACGCGTCGCGCGGCCCGTGTTCGGTTTCGGCGAGCGGCTCGACCCGCAACCGTGGCTCGGCTTCCGGCCGTGCACGCCCGACATGCGCCCGGTGATCGGCCCCGCACCCGCGCATCGCGGGCTGTGGTTCTCGTTCGGGCACAACCATCACGGGCTGACGCTCGGCCCCGTCACGGGCCGCCTGCTGGCCGAGATGATGACGGGCGAAGCGCCGTTCACCGATCCGGCGCCGTATCGCGCGGATCGCTTTTGACCTGGTAACGGTTCACGCGTCGACGCGCGCTCAGTCGAGCGCGCGGCCGAAGATGCGGATCACTTCGTCGAGATGCTCGGCCATCGCGCGGCGCGCGGCGTCCGGGTCGCGTGCGCGGATCGCATCGAGGATCGCGCGGTGCTCCAGTTCCGACCGGTGCGGCATGTCGTTCGGCATGTAAAGCGACTGCAGCCGCTGGAACATCAGGTCGTACTTGTGCGCGAGCAGCTGCTTGATCATCAGCGCATACGCGGCGTTGTCGCTCGCTTCCGCGATGCGGATATGAAACAGCCGGTCGCCCGGATGCGTGAGCGAGCCGCTGCGGTTGTCTTCCTGGTTGCGCAGGAACGCCTCGTGGATCCCTTCGATCTGCTCGTCCGAACCGTGCTTCGCAGCCAGCGACGCGGCTTCCGGCTCGATCAGCCGGCGCGCCTGCAGCAGCGCGAACGGCGGGATTTCGGTATCGAGGTCGAGCGCGATGCCGAGTTCGGGATCGATCTCGATGATCGTGAACGGCGCGGCTTTCGTATCGGGTTCGGGCGCGGTGGTGGCTTCAGGGTGGCGCACCTTCACGCCGTCGCCGACGCGCACGCTCACGAGCCCGCTCACTTCGAGGGCGATCAGCGCCTCGCGCACCGAGGTGCGGGACACGCCGAACTGTTCGGCCAGTTCGCGCTCGGGCGGCAGATAGCTGCCCGGCGGAAAATCGCCGGACTCGATCATCGCACTGAGCTTGTCGGCGATCTGCTGGTAGAGGCGGCGGTTCTGAATCGGCTGGATGGACATACGTCGGGGCTGGTGATCGGTTTCATTCCGGACGGTTGAGCGCGCATCGCACGCAACCGTTTGCGCATATTCTAAAGGCTCGGCCCCGGACATCGGGCGAAGAGTCGATGCGACCGCAACCATCGACACGCAGCGGCATCCGCCACCATTCGTCCGACGAAACCGCGCCCCGCCGCACACGCCCGCACGCTCACGTCGGCACCCCGTAACACCGCGCGGCGGTACCGCCCCACAGCGCGTTGCGCTCGGCCGCCGACAGCCGCGATTCGGCCCAGCGCTCGATGATCGACGCGACTTCGTCATACGACGCGGCCAGCAGGCACACGGGCCAGTCCGACCCGAACATCAGCCGCTGCGGGCCGAACGCGTCGAGCGCCGCGTCGAGACACTGCTCGATATGCCGGACGTCCTTCCCGCGCAAGCCGCGCTTCCAGTCGGCCTCGGTCACGAGCCCCGACAGCTTGCACGCGACATGGGGCAGCGCGCCCAGCTCGCGCAACGCGGCGCGCCAGCGCGCCAGCGCCGTGTCGTCGCGCTCGAAGTCGGCGAGTGCCGGCTTGCCGACGTGATCGAGCACGAGCCAGTGCGCGTCGTGCCGCGCACAAAATGTCCACATGTCCCGCAACTGGTGCTCGAACGCGAGCACGTCGTACACGTACCCGTTCGCCTGCAGCCACGCGATGCCGCGAT
Source organism: Burkholderia lata (assembly GCF_000012945.1). Lineage (NCBI taxonomy): Bacteria > Pseudomonadati > Pseudomonadota > Betaproteobacteria > Burkholderiales > Burkholderiaceae > Burkholderia > Burkholderia lata. Next base: position 701,171 of record NC_007511.1, on the reverse strand, counting down.
TGAAATCCGGCGCCGCGACGAACGCGCCTGCATCGGCTTCGTCCTGCACCTGGTGACGGAAGCCGCGCAGCTTCGGGCTGCGCCATTCGGCAACGCGATCGGCGAGCTGCGGCGCGGCGAGATCCTCCCAGCCGACCACCGCCGCGATGCGCGCATCGTCGCGCGCGAGATCGAGCAGGAACGCCGTCTCGTCGCGCCCGGCGCGCGCCTGCACCGCGATCGACGCGCCGATCGCCTGCGCGTGCATCAGCGGCCACAGCGCGTCGGGCAGGTAGTCGCGCGCCAGCACCCCCATCCCGGCGCCGATCCACGGATAGTCGGCGGCGCGATAGCGCCAGAAGTGCTGATGGGAATCGATACGCACTGCGCCCATGATGCCCTCGTGTCCGGTCGCCACGACGGCGGCACGCGCCACCGCCGCTCGACGCAACGTTCAGTCGTACAACACCGCCGCGATCTTCGGATCGTCGATATTGGTCTTGTCGTACCAATAGAAACCGGTATCGATAACCTTCGGCAGCTTTTCGCCCTTGATCGCCTTCACGGCTGCCTCGACCGTCTTGTAGCCGATCCCGATCGGGTTCTGCGTGATCGCGCCGGCCATCAGCCCGCTGCGGATCGCGTCCTTCTGCTGCTTGCCGGAATCGTACCCGACGATCACGACCTTGCGCTTCATCTCGCGCACGCCGTTGACCACGCCGATCGCCGAGCCTTCGTTGGTGCCGAACAGCCCCTTCAGCTTCGGATACGCCTGCAGGATCGACTTCGTCACCTCGGTCGACTTCAACTGGTCGCCTTCGCCGTACTGAACCGTCACGACCTGCACCTTCGGGTGCGCCGACTTCATTCGTTCGAGGAAGCCGTCGCGGCGATCGATGCCGGTGCGGCTCGTCTGGTCGTGCGCGACCACGGCCACCTCGCCTTCGTCGCCGATCAGCGCCGCGAGCTTGTCGGCGGCGAGCGACGCGGCGGCCTTGTTGTTGGTCGCGGCCGTCGTCACCGGGATGTCGCTGTCCACGCCCGAGTCGAACGCGATCACCGGGATCTTCTCGGCCTGCGCCTTCTTCAGCAGCGGCAGCGCGGCCTTGCTGTCGAGCGCCGCGAAGCCGAGCGCGGCCGGCTTCTTCGCGATCGCGGCCGACAGCATGTCGATCTGCTTGTCGACCATCGCCTCGGTTTCGGGCCCTTCGAACGTCACCTTCACCTTGTAGTCCTTCGCGGCCTGCATCGCGCCCGCTTTCACGGCCTGCCAGAACTGATGCTGGAAGCCCTTCGAGATCAGCGGGATGTAGGTTTCCTGCGCCTGCGCGCCGGCCGTGACGCCGACGGCGAACGTCAGCCCGACGATCGCGTTCAACACCTTGCTCCTGATCACTTCGCGTCTCCTTTTTTCGTATCGACTGGAACGACTGGGACGCCGGCCGGAACCGGCGATGAAGCACAAGCCTGCGTGAATGCGTGCGTCAGCGGCGCCGCCGGCGCAGGATATCGACGTAGACGGCGAGGATGATGATCACGCCCGTCACGACCGTCTGCCATTCCTGCGCGACCGACATGATGCGCAGGCCGTTCGTCAGCACGCTCATGATGAACGCGCCGATGATCGTGCCGACGATGCTGCCCGCGCCGCCCGACAGCGACGTGCCGCCGATCACGACGGCCGCTATCGCGTCGAGTTCGTAGCCCTGCCCGAGCGCGGGCTGCGCGGAATTCAGCCGCGATGCGATCAGCAGCCCGGCAATCCCGCACACCGCGCCGCTGAACGTGTAGACCGCGATCTTCCACGCATCGACGTTCACGCCCGACAGCCGCAGCGCTTCCTCGTTGCTGCCGAGCGCGAACGTATAGCGGCCGAAGATCGTGCGGTTCAGCACGATCGATGCGCCGATCGCGACGAGGAACAGGATCAGCACCGCGTTCGGAATCGGCAGCGCGGGAATCAGGTTGCCGATCAGCGAATCCTGCGCGATCGACGTGAAGCCTGGCGTGTCGTTGAAGTAGATCGGCCGCGTGCCCGAGATCACGAGCGACAGCCCCTTGAGCAGCATCATCATGCCGAGCGTCGCGATGAACGGCGGCACCTTCATCTTTGCGATCACGAAGCCCGATACGCTGCCCGACAGCGCACCGAAGAACAGCGCGGCCAGGATCCCGATCGGCAGCGGCATGCCCCATTTCGTCAGCACGACGCCGGCCATCACCGCGCAGAACGTCATCAGCGTGCCGACCGACAGGTCGATGCCCGACGTGATGATCACGTAGGTACAGGCGACGGCCAGCACGCCGTTCACCGCGGTGGCCTGCAGGATCGCGACGAGGTTGTCGACTTCGAGGAAGTTCGGCGACGCGATGCTGAAGAACACGATCAGCAGCACGAGGCTCGCGAACGCGAGCAGCTTCTGGCGCGCGGCCGGGTTGAAGAAGCGGGCTTTCAGGCTCGCTGCCGCGGCCGGCGTGTCGCCGGGCGCGAGAGGCGGAACGGGATGCGTATCGTTGGACATGATCGTAGGGGTTGAATCAGGACAATACGGTCGACTCGCGCTGCGTCGCGAGCTGCATGATCTTTTCCTGCGTGGCGTCGGCCGCGCGCAATTCGCCGGTCACGCGCCCTTCGCACATCACGAGAATCCGGTGGCTCATGCGCAGCACTTCGGGCAGCTCCGACGAGATCATCACGATCGCCTTGCCGTCGGCGGCGAGCGCGTCGAGCAGCTTGTAGATCTCGCTTTTCGCGCCGACGTCGATGCCGCGCGTCGGTTCGTCGAAGAACAGGATGTCGCAGTCGCGCAGCAGCCACTTCGCGATCACGATCTTCTGCTGGTTGCCGCCCGACAGCAGCCGCGCCGGCTGCGTCACCGACGGCGTGCGGATCGCGAGCTGCCGCACGTACGATTGCGCGGTGTCGCGCAGCGCACGCGCGTCGAGGAACAAGCCGCGGCGCACGAAGCGGCGCATGCTCGACAACGCGATGTTGTTCTGCACGTCCATCCCGACCGCGAGCCCGAAGTGCTTGCGATCCTCGGACAGGTAGCCGATGCCGTGCCTCACCGCGTCGGCCGGCGAGCGGATCGACACGGTCTTGCCATGCACGCGGATCTCGCCCGCGTCGACCGGGTCCGCACCGAACACCGCTCGCGCGACCTCGGTGCGGCCCGCGCCCATCAGCCCCGCGAAGCCGAGGATCTCGCCGCGCCGCAGCGTGAAGCCGACATCGCGAATCGCACGGCCGCGCGACAGCCCGCGCACTTCGAGCGCGACGTCGTTCGCGGACGTATCGGGCGGCGTGCGGAATTCGGTGGCGAGCTGGCGGCCGACCATCATCGCGATGATCGCGTCCATCGACGTGTCCGCCATCGGCACGGTCGCGACATACTTGCCGTCGCGCATCACGGTCACGCGATCGGCGATCTGGCGCAGCTCGTCCATCTTGTGCGAGATGTAGACGATGCCGACACCGTGTGCGCGCAGGTCGCCGATGATGCGGAACAGCTCGGCTATCTCCGCGTTGTTGAGCGCGGCGGTCGGTTCGTCCATGATCAGCACGCGCGAGTCGAACGACAGCGCCTTCGCGATCTCGACCATCTGCTGCTTCGCCACCGTGAGCTGTCCGACCGGTGTACGCGGGTCGAGATCGAGCCGCATCCGCGCGAAGATCGCGGCCGCGTCGCGGTTGAGTGCCGCTTCGTCGACGAACACGCCGAAGCGGCCGCGCGGCTCGCGGCCGATGAAGATGTTCTGCGCGACGCTCAGGTGGTTCATCAGGTTCAGTTCCTGATGGATGATGCCGATCCCGAGCGCCTGCGCGGCGCGCGGATCGGCGATTTCCACTGCACGGCCGTCCATCCGGATCTCGCCGTCGTCGCGCTGGTAGACGCCCGCCAGGATCTTCATCAGTGTCGACTTGCCGGCGCCGTTCTCGCCCATCAGCGCATGCACTTCGCCGGCACGCAGGTCGAAATGGCAATCGTCGAGCGCCTGTACGCCGGGGAAGCGCTTGCCGATACCGGTCAATGCGATCAGCGGCGGCGCGGGGTTCGGAGTCAGGTCGGGTTGCATGGATCGCCGCCCTTAGCTGATCGCACGGTCGAGATGCGTATAGCCGCCGTCGACGAACAGCCACTGGCCCGTCGTGTGCGATGCGCGTTCCGACAACAGGAATACGGCCGTATCGGCAATTTCGTCGGCCGTCGTGAAGCGTTTGCCGAGCGGCACCTTGCCGGCGATGCCGGCCAGCTTCGCGTCGGGGTCGTCGAAACTGTCGAGCCATCTCCGGTACAGCGGCGTCATCACTTCGGCCGGGATCACCGCGTTCACGCGCACGCCATCGTCACGCAACGCGACGGCCCATTCGCGTGTCAACGCGAGCTGTGCGCCCTTCGATGCGCAATAACCGCTCGTATTGCCCTGCCCGGTCACGGCCGTCTTCGACGACAGGTTGACGATCGCGCCGCGCGTCGCCTTCAAGTGCGGCACGCAGTAGTGCGCCATCACGTAGTAATGGATCAGGTTGCGTTCGAGCGACGCGACAAACGCGTCGCGCCCTGCATCGAGCCCGATGCTGTCGTTGACGCCCGCGTTGTTGACGAGGCCGTCGAGGCGGCCGAAACGCGCGATGGTTTCCGCAACCGCATCGCGGCATTGCGCATCGTCCTGCAACTCGACAGAGATGCAGGCGGCACGCGGCTGCTTCTGCACGAGTGCGCGCCAGAACGCATCGTCGGGCGCGTGGCGCGCGAACACCACCGGAATCGCGCCTTCTTCGGCCAGCCGCATCGAGATCGCGGCGCCGATGCCCGACGCGCCGCCGGTCACGATCACGACCTTGTGTTGCAGATTCAAATCCACTTCGCGTCTCCGTCGTTCATGTTGTCGGCACGCTCAACGCGTGTCAGCCGCGGAACCGGTACTGCTCCAGCGATCCGGGCTTCATCTCGATCGAGAAACCGGGCGCCGTCGGCGGCATGTACGCCGCGCCGCGCACGACGCACGGTTCGACGAAATGCTCGTGCAGGTGATCGACGTACTCGGTTACGCGCCCTTCCTTCGTGCCGGCAATGCAGATGTAGTCGATCATCGACAGATGCTGCACGTACTCGCACAACCCGACGCCGCCCGCATGCGGGCACACCGGCAGCCCGTACTTCGCGGCCATCAGCATCACCGCGAGAATCTCGTTCACGCCGCCGAGCCGGCACGCATCGATCTGCACGACGTCGATCGCGCCGCGCGCGATGAACTGCTTGAACAGCACGCGGTTCTGGCACATCTCGCCGGTCGCGACCTGCACCGGTGCGATCGCCTCGCGGATCTTGCGATGCCCTTCGACGTCGTCGGGGCTCGTCGGCTCCTCGATGAACCACGGCCGCGCGAACGCCAGCTCGCGCACCCAGTCGATCGCTTCGTCCACTTCCCACACCTGGTTCGCGTCGATCATCAGCTTGCGGTCCGGACCGATCACCTCGCGCGCGATCGTCACGCGGCGGATGTCGTCTTCCAGGTTAGCGCCGACTTTCAGCTTCACGTACTCGAACCCCGCTTCGACCGCTTCGCGGCACAGCCGCCGCAGCTTGTCGTCGCTGTAGCCGAGCCAGCCGGCCGACGTCGTGTAGCACGGGTAGCCGTCGCGCTCGAGCAGTGCGATCCGCTCGGCCTTGCCGGGCACTTGCCGGCGCAACAGGTCGAGCGCTTCGTCCGGCGTCAGGCAGTCGGTCAGGTAGCGGAAGTCGATCGCGCGCACCAGTTCCTCGGGGCTCATGTCGGCCACGAGCCGCCACAGCGGCTTGCGCTCGGCTTTCGCCCACAGATCCCATACCGCGTTGACGACGGCCCCCGTCGCCAGATGGATCGCGCCCTTGTCGGGGCCGATCCAGCGCAACTGGCTGTCCGACGTGACGTGCCGCCAGAAGCGGCCCATGTCGGCGCGAATCCAGTCGAGGTCGAGGCCGACGACGAGGTGACGCATCGCGTCGATCGCCGCGCAGCAGATCTCGTTGCCGCGCCCGATGGTGAACGTGAGCCCGTGACCTTCGAGCCCGTCGCGGTCGGTTTCGAGCACGACGTAGGCCGCCGAATAATCGGGGTCCGGATTCATCGCATCGGAGCCGTCGAGCTGGCGCGAGGTCGGGAAGCGCACGTCGAGGACGCGCATCGATCGAATGATAGGCATGACGAATCGTCCGCGAAAGGAAATCAGGCCTGCACGGTGCGCTGGCGTTGCTCGCCGAGCCCGTCGATGCCGAGCGTGATCACCTGCCCGGCGCGCAGATAGACGGGCGGTTTCTGCCCGAGACCGACACCCGGCGGCGTGCCGGTCGAGATCACGTCGCCCGGCTGCAGGCTCATGAAGCGGCTCAGGTAGCTGATCAGGTGCGGCACGCGGAACACCATCGTCGCGGTCGTGCCGTTCTGGTAGCGATGACCGTCGACGTCGAGCCACAGCCGCAGCGCATGCGGATCGGGCACGTCGTCGGCCGTCACGAGCCACGGGCCGAGCGGCCCGAACGTGTCGTTGCCCTTGCCCTTGTCCCACGTGCCGCCGCGTTCGAGCTGGAATTCGCGCTCCGACACGTCGTTCACGACGCAGTAGCCGGCGACGTGCGACAGCGCGTCGGCTTCCGCGATATAGCGGCCGCCCTGGCCGATCACTACGCCGAGTTCGACTTCCCAGTCGGTCTTCTCCGAGCCGCGCGGAATTTCGACGTCGTCGTTCGGCCCCGAGATCGCGCTCGTCCACTTGCCGAACACGACGGGCTCCTTCGGCACTTCCATCCCCGATTCGGCCGCGTGGTCGGAATAGTTGAGCCCGATGCAGATGAACTTGCCGACGCGGCCGACGCACGCGCCGAGCCGCGGCGTGCCTTCGACGAGCGGCAGCGACGACGGCGGAATGTCGCGCAGCCGTGCGAGCGACGCCGGCGTCAGCACATCGCCGGCGATGTCGTCGATCACGCCGGACAGGTCGCGAATGTGGCCGTTCGCATCGAGCAGGCCGGGCTTTTCATGGTGTTTGTCGCCAAATCTCAGCAGTTTCATGTCGTCTTGAGCGGAAACGGAAAGTAAAGGGGAAGGCTTGGTCAGTTCGACCAGCCGCCATCGATCAGGTGGATCGCGCCGGTCGTGAACGACGCTTCGTCGGATGCGAGGTACAGCGCGAGCGCGGCCACTTCTTCCGCGCTGCCGATGCGGCCGATCGGCTGGCGCGCGACAAAAGCCTGGCGCACCTCGTCGGTCGACACGTGGCGCGTACGCGCCTGGTCCGCGATCCGTTGCTCCAGCGACGGCGATTCGATCGTGCCCGGGCAGATCGCGTTGCAGCGGATGCCCCGCTCGACGAAATCGGCGGCCACCGCCTTGGTCAGCCCGATCACGGCCGCCTTGGTCGTGCCGTAGACGAAGCGGTTCGGCACGCCCTTCACGCTCGACGCGGCCGACGCCATGTTGATGATCGATGCGCCGCCGGCTTCGAGCATCGCAGGCAGCAGCGCGCGGATCAGCCGGTACATCGACGTGACGTTCAGGTTCAGCGAGAACGCCCAGGCGTCGTCGTCGCAGTCGAGGATCGAGCCGTGGTGCACGAAGCCCGCGCAGTTGAACAGCACGCCGAACGCACGCTCGCTCGCGGCGAGCGCCGCGACGTCCTGCGCATCGGTCACGTCGAGCCGCCGCGTGGTCAGCCGGCCGCCCGCGCGTTCGGCGTCGGCCTCCAGCCGCACGAGCGCGGCTTCGTTGATATCGGTCGCCAGCACGTCGGCGCCCTCGCGCGCGAACCGCAGCGCGGTCGCGCGGCCGATGCCCTGCCCGGCCGCCGTCACCAGCGCGCGTTTGCCCTGCAATCTCATGAGCACGTCTCCCGAAATAGCCGGCCAGCCGTCGGCCGATTGGCACAAAGGACTAAAGGTCCAACCAATCATAGGAAGTGATGCCGCGTTTGTCACGGAATCGGGATTCGGTATTTACCCGAGTGAGAAAATCGGGCGGTTGAGCAAAGATTCGAGGTTCGAGCGCGCTCGGGGCACGCCCCGGGATTAGGACAAAGCCAATAGCTGCGCGCCTTCCGGTCGATTTTTTCGCAGATGCCTGGCGCGGCGCCACGCCAAACTGACGAAAAAGTCATGTTCACGTCAGGGTCTCAACGGGATGCGCGCGCCATCATGGCGTACCGGACTGCGCTTCCGGTCCATCGCCACCCCGCCCGCGTTCGATCCCTGCGGGCACCTCCGTCCCCCGGCGATGGGCTCCGTGACTGGGCGAGCAGACACGGCGCGCAGGCCGATTTCCCGCCCCGGACGTTGCGTCCGGGGCGTTTTTGTCTGTGCTTTCCAAGAAAATAAGCGTGGATTGTTTCTAAATCGGCAAAAGGTAATTTGAGCCAGACAGGATGTTTTTTCCGGTCACAGACGCTTACATTTAGCGCACCACTCATGGAAACCGCTACGGATTCGCCATCGGGTAGTGACATCCACTGCCAAGGCCGAAACCGCACGAGCTTTAGGAAACGGCAAAATGAAGGCCCCCAAATCCCTGCCTGCGCTCGATCCCGCCGACGTTCACGTCGAAATCCTCGAACGTTCCGATACGCTGCTCGTCGTCCGCTGGGTCGAACCCGGCCGCTGTCACTACGGTGAACAGCGCTGGCGCCGCCGCTTCGCACAACGCACCGGCACCTGCGCGCTGTCGCGCCAAGTGATCCATCGCGGCGACGAAGTCTTCCGCCCGGCCGAACGCCCGGCACCCGCGAACGCAGCCGCGATGATCTCCGCCGCCGAAGTGCTCGCGCTGGCCGGCGGCAGGTAAATCCTGCCGGCCGCGCGCCACGGCACGCGGCACCCCACGATGTGCCGGCCCTAGAAGCGCCGGTCTAATTCCCCCGCTTGTCTGCCACGCCGGCGGGCACTATCGTTACACCACTCAATGTAATGATTAGTGCCGCGGCCGATTGGTCGCGCCGATGGAGGCAGACATGCATGCATGGAGCGCGCGCCACGTCCCGGCGCAAGGCGGCAAGGTCGCGGTCGTGACCGGCGCCAACAGCGGGCTCGGCTGGCAACTGGCGGAAACGCTGGCCGCGAAAGGCGCGACGGTCGTGATGGGCTGCCGCGACGCAGCCCGCGCCGCACAGGCGGCCGACGCGATCCGCCGGCTCCATCCGGATGCCCGCGTCGAAGTCGACCCGCTCGACCTCGCCGATCTTGCGTCGATCGCACGCTTCGCGGCCGATGTGGCCGAACGCCATGGCCGCGTCGACATCCTCTGCAACAACGCCGGCGTGATGTTCCTGCCGCTGCGCCATACGCACGACGGCTTCGAGATGCAGTTCGGCACCAACCACCTCGGCCATTTCGCACTGACCGGCCATCTGCTGCCCGCGCTGCGCGCCGCGCGCCGCGCGCGTGTCGTGACGATGTCGAGCGGTCTCAACCGCGGCGGCCGGATCCGCGTCGACGACCTGCGTGCCGAGCATCGCTACAACCGTTATCTCGCCTATTGCGACAGCAAGCTCGCGAATCTCGTGTTCGCAATCGAACTGCAGCGCCGTTTCGAGCGCGCGGCGTTTGCCGGAATCAGCGTGGCCGCGCACCCCGGCTACGCGGCGACCAACCTGCAGTTCGCGGGCCCGGCGATGGACAGCTCGCCCGCCCGTGCCGCGCTGATGCGCGCCGCGAACCGTTATCTCGCGCAGCCTGCCGACCAGGGCGCGCTGCCCGCGATTCATGCGGCAACCTCGCCCGATCTTGCTGGCGGCGCTTACATCGGGCCCTCCGGGTTGTTCGAGTCGCGCGGGTTGCCGGCGCCCGCGAGCGTTCCGCGTGCAGCGCGCGACGTGGCCTCGGCGGCACTGCTGTGGGAAGCCTCGGAAGCAGCGACGGGCGTGCGCTTCCTCAGCTCGGGCGCGCCAGCGGGACGCTCGCCCGGCCGGCCGTTCGACACGGCGGCCGAGGTGCGCTGAAGCACGCAGCACCTCCCGCAACATTCCTCAGACTTATTGCAACTTCCGAAAAGAAAGCCAGATGAAAGACTGATTCGACGCCCCACTGTTACCACCCAGGAAACAATTTATCGTCAAAATCAGCGTTTACCCTCGACACTCCGGTGACTAAGATTTAGTCAATCGCTTAAGACATGGTGTCGAGAGCGAACTCAATAAAACACCGGAGGTCATCATGAAATCGCTCATTTCCGCAGTCGTTGCCGCTGCCGCCCTGTCCGCTTCGTTTGGCGCATTCGCCCAAAGCACCGTGACCCGCGCTCAAGTGCGCAGCGAACTGGTTCAGCTCGAACAAGCCGGCTACAAGCCGGGCCTGTCGAGCCCGTACTACCCGAACGACATCCAGAGCGCCGAAGCGCGTGTTCATGGTGCCGACACCAGCGGCTACGGCGCACAGCCGGCTCCGGTCGTCCACTCGGGCGCCCCGGCTGCGTCGTCGAACGCTCGCGACTCGATCTTCTTCGGCCAGTAAGCCGATGCGCCCTCGGCGGGCGCCGCGCGTCGCGCGATGAAGCACGAAAGTCCGGACGAGCCCCCTTGCGGGGCTCGTCCTTTTTTATGAAACGCATACCTCCGCCGCCCGGCAACGGGTGGCTTCGCCCGGGCGCCTGGCGTCCGGGCGCTTTTTCATCTGCGAGGTAGGCGTGCGGGCATGGTGAAGCCGGGCGCTACCGTCAGCGCGATACAGCCGCCGCAGGCGCCGATCGCGACAACACGCGCCACCGCGACAGCAGTTCGTCGCGATCGATGTAGCAGCCCTGCAGGTGCCGGCGGCCGGTAGACGGATCGAACTCGGTGCGCGCATGCAGCACGCGCCGGTTGTCGAACGCCCACATGTCGCCCGCCCGCAGCCGGCGCTGCACGCGAAAGCGCGGCTCGCGCGCCAACGCGAGGAACCGCCGGTACGCACGATAAACGGCCGCGACCGAGCCGGCCGGCGCATCGAGCGGCCCGCGCAGGAAGTTCGCAACGCGCACCTCGGTCACGTTGCCGCGCGCATCGAGCCCGATCACCGGCGCCGAGCAGCGGTAGTCGCTGTTCGCACTCTTGTTCCAGAACTCGAACGGCGTCGACGTGAGTTGTTCAAAGTCGGCCGGATGCTCGCGCCGCAGCGCATCCGCCAGCGCGAAGCCGTCGAGGAACACGCTGTCGCCGCCGGTCGCGTCATTCGCGAGGCAATGCAGGAACTGCACGCCCGGCTGCAACTCGCGGGTCGGCAAGTCGGTATGCGGCGGCAGGTTCAGCGACGTATACGCGTTGCTGTCCGGGCGCGGCTTCGATTCGACGTCGAACAGCACGCCGAAATTGCTCTCGCGGATCAGGCCGATGCGGCGCGCGATCTCGTCGACACGGCCGCGCTCGGCCGGCACGCCTTCGACGAGCGTCAGCCCCGTGCGTTGCAATGCGGCGAGCCACGCGAGCAATGCGCGGTCGTCCTCCATCACGTCGCGCCACGCGAACACGCCGATGGCCGTCGCATCGTCACCGGCCCATACGTGCCGCCCGTACGCGCCCTGACGCTCCGCGCGCGACGCATCGTCGTACGCATGCGCGCGCAACCACCCCGGCGACCACGCGCTGCGGTGCCCGTCGTTCCACTCGACATGCAGCGCGCCGTCGGCTTCGACGTGCACGGTGAGCGCGGAGAGATCCTCACGCGCGTCGGCGATCTCGAACACCTGTTCACGCGTGACGGCATGCACGCACGCGGCACACGCGCAGTTGTCGCGCAGCCAGTCGAAATGAAACGGCGATCGTCGCGTATCGCTCCACTCGACGTCCACCGCACCATCGCCAATCGTCGCCGCCGCAATGGCCGCGTCGGCCGAAAACGTCCGCCAGTCCTCGATACGGTGTTGCGCTGCCTGCATCGTTGCCTCCCGGAAACGCCCGCTACGCGTGTGGTGCGAGCAGAAACCCGCCGACCGTCCGGTGCATCAGCGCCGCCTGCGGGCTCGTTCCGAGCGCGCGCCAGCAGCCGTGCACCAGCCCCTCTCCCATCCAGTAGTGCGCGACACCGCGGGCCGCGCGAATCCGTTCGACGTACACGCGCGCATCGTCGCGCAGCGGATCGTGTTCCGCGCCGATCGCGAGCACGGGCGGCAGGCCGTCGAAACGCGACGCCGCGAGCGGTACCGACGCGTGCAGCAACGGGTTGCCGTCTCCCAGCGCATCGGACAGGCCGCCTTCCCAATACAGCGCGCGATAGCGATGGACATCGTCGAGCGTCAGCATCGGCGCGTGCGCTTCCGTTTCGCGCGCGGGCGACTGAGGCTCGAATCCGAGCATTGGATAGACGAGCGCGATGCCGTCGATACCGCCTTCGCCCGCATCGCGCAACGCGGTGACTACGGCTGCCGCGAGCATGCCGCCCGCGCTGTCGCCCGCGAGCGTCAGTGGGTGCACGCACGGCCCGAACGGCCAGCGTGCGTCGCGCGCGGCACGCGTGACATCCAGGCAATCTTCCAGCGCGGCAGGCGCACGATGCTCGGGCGCGAGCCGATAGTCGACCGCGATCACGTCGAGCCCCGTATCGGCCGCCAGCTGCGCGGTGATCAGCGCATGACTGTCGAGCGAGCCGACGACGAAGCCGCCGCCATGAAAGAACAGCACCGTGCCGCGCGGCGTGCCGTGCGCGGACGTGTAGCGCCGCAGCGCGATCTTGTGGCCATCGGGCGCATGCCACACGGCGTCCTGCTGCACGATGCCGGCAGGCAGCGCGGCCGGGGTCCATTCGGCCGCGAAGCGGTCGTACAGGCGGCGCTGCTCGCCGGGCGAGCGCGCGGCCGCGTCGGCCGGATACCACGCGTCGACGGCTGCAACGAACGCCGCGATTTCCGGTTCAAGCATCGTGTGCGCTCCGTGGTTGAAGGTTCGTGCCGGCTAACGGCGCGGCGGCAGCCCGATCACGCGGCCCGCATACGCGGGTGCCACGCAATCGCGCTGCAATGCATGCAGCTCGGCCACGCGGGCGGCCACGTCGTCGTCGAAGGGTGTCGATTTCGCACCGTCGCGCATATCGACGTGCAGCAGCATCTGCTCGCTCGCCGATACCGCATCGTCATGCCCGCCGGCGAACATCTCGAGATACAGGTGCACCCGCTTTGCGTCGTGCGCGAGCACGCGCGCATCGACACGCACCGGCGTGCCCTCCTTGATCTCGTGCAGGTAATTCACATGCGCTTCGAGCGTGTAGACCGAGCGGCCCCGCTCGCGACGCGCGGCGTCGTCGAGGCCGATACGATCCAGCAGCGCATCGGTCGCAAAGCTGAAGATCAGCAAATAGAACGCATCGCGCAGGTGGCCGTTGTAGTCGACCCATTCGGGCCGCACGACGTCGCGGTAAATCGTCAGCGGGGTATCGCCGGTCATCGTCTCTCGTCCTCAGTCTTCGAATCGCATCCCGTGCCGCGCCTTCACCGCGGCGATCGACTTCAGCACCTCGGTGATGCACTCGTCGCGATAGCGTTCGAGTTCCTTGATGCTGCGCGTGCCCTGCTGTTCGGTCGTGCCTTCGACGACGCTGTCGATCAGCGCATCGGTCAACGTCGGCGCGACCAGCTTCGTCCACGGCAATTCGAGCGCGGGGCCGAACTGCTGCATGAAGTGTCGCATGCCTGCGTCGCCGCCCGCGAGCGTGTAGGTCAGGAACGTGCCCATGAACGACCAGCGGATGCCCGCGCCGAAGCGGATCGCATCGTCGATCTCGCCGGTCGTCGCGACGCCTTCGTTGACGAGGTGCAGCGCCTCGCGCCACAACGCTTCGAGCAGCCGATCGGCGATGAAGCCCGGCACTTCCTTGCGCACGTGCAGCGGCCGCATGCCGAGCTTGCGATAGATCTCCATCGCGCCTTCGACCGCTTCCGGCGACGTGCGCGCGCCGCCGAGCACTTCAACGAGCGGCAGCAGGTAGACGGGATTGAACGGATGGCCGACCACGCAGCGCTCCGGATGCGTCGCCCGTGCGTAGAAATCCGTCGGCAACAGGCCCGACGTCGACGACGCGATGATCGCGTCGGGCTTCGCCGCGCGGCTGATCTGCTCGTGCAGTTCGAGCTTCAGCGCCTCGCGCTCGGGCGCGCTTTCCTGGATGAAATCCGCGTCGGCGACGCATGCCTCGATCGTCGAGACAAAACGCAGCCGCGCGGGATCGGCGCCCGGCGCGAGGCCGACGCGCTCGAGCGCGGGCCACGCGTTCGCGACGTTCGCGCGCAGCCGCTCTTCCGCGCCCGGCGCGGGATCCCAGACGACCACGTCGAGACCGTGCGCGAGCGCGCGGGAAATCCATCCGCTGCCGATCACGCCGGTGCCGATGGCGGCGAACGTCTTGATGTCGGTCTTCACAGCCATGTCAACGCATCCTTCAAATCAGGGGAAATCGGTGGGCGGCCGCGCCCGTGCGCGCCGCCGCGTCGTATCAATCAGTCAGGGGAACCACTCACGCGAATTCGGCGACAGCACGGCGTTCGAGCAGACGCTCGCCGCGTGCGGGCAAGCCGAGCTTGCGGCGGCCTTCGGCCGGCGTCAGCACGCGACCGCCAAGCCGTTCGATGACTTCTCTCGCGCGCTCGACGAGCGTGCCGTTGGTCGCATGCACGCCGCGATCGAGCCAGATGTTGTCTTCGAGGCCGACCCGCACGTGGCCGCCGAGCAGCATCGCCTGCGCGACCATCGGCATCTGCATGCGGCCGATCCCGAAGCCGGCCCAGTGCGCGCCCGGCGGCAGGTTGTCGACCATCGCCTTCATCGTGCCCGTGTCGGCCGGTGCGCCCCACGGAATGCCGAGGCACAGCTGGAACAGCGGCGGATCGTCGAGCAGCCCTTCCTTCAGCAACTGCTTCGCGAACCACAGATGGCCCGTGTCGAAGATCTCCAGCTCCGGCTTCACGCCGAGTTCCTGGATGCGCTTCGCGCCGGCGCGCAGCTGCGCGGGCGTCGACACGTAGATGTAGTCGCCGTCGCCGAAATTCAGCGTGCCGCAGTCGAGCGTGCAGATCTCGGGCAGCAGTTCCTCGACGTGCGCGAGCCGCGTGAGGCCGCCAACCAGGTCGGTGCCCTTGCCGAAACGCATCGGGTCCTCGCCCGGACCGATCTCGAGATCGCCGCCCATGCCGGCCGTCAGGTTGATGATCACGTCGACGTCGGCCGAGCGGATGCGGTCGACCACTTCGCGGTACAGGTTCGGGTCGCGGCTGCCGCGCCCCGTCTGCGGATCGCGCACGTGGCAGTGCGCCACCGTCGCGCCGGCCTTCGCGGCCTCGATCGCGGCGGCCGCGATCTCCTTCGGCGTGACCGGAATCGCCGGATGCTTGCCGACCGTATCGCCCGCACCGGTGACGGCGCAGGTGATGATGACTTCGTGGTTCATGCTGGTTGCCTCGCTTGAATCGGGTTGTGTCGCAATGCGGATGTTTCGTCGGGGCGCGCCGGGTGCGGCGCGCAAGCCGTCACAGGCCGAGATACGCCTTCACGGCCGGCAGCCCGTCCTTGCCGTCGAACGTCTTGACGCCCGCGAGCCACGGATCGAGCACCTGCGGGTTCTTCTTCAGGTACGCCTTCGCGGCATCGGCCGGCTTCGTCTTGTTCATCACCGACTGCATCAGCTGGTTCTCGAGCTGCGTCGAGAAGCGCAGGTTCGTGACGAGCTTGCCCGCGTTCGGGCAACGTGAAATGAAGTCGGGCGCCGTGAGCGTGTACACGCGCGCTTCGCCGTAGTTCGGCCCGAACGACGCGTCGCCGCCGGAGAGATAGTTCATGCTCAGCTGGATGTTCATCGGATGCGGTTCCCAGCCCAGGAAGACAACCCACTTCTTCTCGCGGATCGCACGTTCGACCGTCACCAGCATCCCGGCCTCGCTCGATTCGACGAGCTTGAAGCCGCCGAGCCCGTACTGGTTCGTGTCGATCATCTTCTGGATCGTCGCGTTCGCGCTGCTGCCCGGCTCGATCCCGTAGATCTTGCCGTCGAGCTCCGCGCGGTGCTTCGCGATGTCCTCGAAGGTCTTCAGGCCGGCCTGGTATTCGTAGCTCGGCACCGCGAGCGTCGCCTTCGCGCCCGACAGGTTCGGCGGTTCGACGACGTTGATCGACTTGTTGTCGAGGAACGGCTGGAGCTGCTTCTGCTGCACGGGCCACCAGTAGCCGAGCGACACGTCGAGCTGCTTGCTCTTCAGGCCGGCGAACGAGATCGGCACCGACGCGATCGTCGTGGTCGGCTTGTAGCCGAGCGCTTCGAACACGGTCGACGCGAGCGCCGTGGTCGACGTGATGTCGGTCCAGCCGATATCCGCGAAACGCACGGTGCGGCAGGTCGCGGCATCCGTTTCGGCAAGCGCCGTGTGCGTGAACGCGCCGGTCGCCAGCACGGCCGCGGCAAGCGCGGCGATCTTCGTCGACTTCATGGTTCGTTTTCTCCCGGTTGGACTCGCGGCAGCCGGCGCGCGGGGTGTGCCCGGCCTGCATCGTGGGAGTAAAAGTAACGAGCCATATTGGTCGCGAGAAGACCGGCGGCGACCTGTTCTTGACTATTTGCGACTATGAGTGGAAACCACTAGGTTTCTTGAGAGGCTTGGTGGGCGGGGATTTCACGCACATTTCCGATGGGTTCAGATTGTCCACGCGCGGCGCGATGCTTTCGATTCCGCCTGGACCAAACGGCGTGCCGGGGCGGCTTCGTTCCCGCGCTACTCGCGCCGCCCCGACGAACGGGTGTCACGGGCACATGTGAAGCTGGCCCGGCCTCCAGCAGCCGAAAGGGCGTTTCGTATTGTGGAATCCACGTCGAATTCCCGCGCCGATGCCTTTTCGTCGCTTGAAAACTTGTTTTGCATTGCAAAAATCACTACGTAACCCATTGAAAATCAAGCAAAAATAATGTCTTATGTCTTATATAAGACATCGCCAAAAGCTCGACGGGCGGCGTTACTATTTATCCCATGCAGTTCGCTTCGACAGACGTAGCGGGCACGCTCAACCAGTTACTCAAACGCGCTTTGCTCCCAGGAGATTGACATGGCCCAGTATCAAGACGACATCAAGGCAGTTGCCGGTTTGAAAGAAAACCACGGCAGCGCGTGGAATGCGATCAGCCCCGAGTACGCTGCCCGCATGCGTGCCCAGAACAAGTTCAAGACGGGCCTGGACATCGCCAAGTACACCGCGAAGATCATGCGCGCCGACATGGCCGCCTACGACGCCGACCCGGCCAAGTACACGCAGTCGCTGGGTTGCTGGCACGGCTTCATCGGCCAGCAGAAGATGATCTCCATCAAGAAGCACTTCAACAGCACCGAACGCCGCTACCTGTACCTGTCCGGCTGGATGGTCGCTGCGCTGCGTTCCGAGTTCGGCCCGCTGCCGGACCAGTCGATGCACGAAAAGACCTCGGTCAGCGCGCTGATCCGCGAGCTGTACACGTTCCTGCGCCAGGCCGACGCCCGTGAACTGGGCGGCCTGTTCCGCGAGCTCGACGCCGCCAAGGACGCCACGGCGAAGGCAGCAATCCAGGACAAGATCGACAACCACGTCACGCACGTCGTGCCGATCATCGCCGACATCGACGCCGGTTTCGGCAACGCGGAAGCCACGTACCTGCTGGCCAAGCAATTCATCGAAGCAGGCGCATGCTGCATCCAGATCGAAAACCAGGTGTCCGACGAGAAGCAGTGCGGCCACCAGGACGGCAAGGTCACCGTGCCGCACGAGGACTTCCTCGCGAAGATCCGCGCGATCCGCTACGCGTTCCTGGAACTGGGCGTGGACGACGGCATCATCGTGGCCCGTACCGACTCGCTCGGCGCCGGCCTGACCAAGCAGATCGCCGTGACCAGCACGCCGGGCGACCTGGGCGACCAGTACAACGCGTTCCTCGATTGCGAAGAACTGTCGGCCGACCAACTGGGCAACGGTGACGTCGTCATCAAGCGCGACGGCAAGCTGCTGCGTCCGAAGCGCCTGCCGAGCAACCTGTTCCAGTTCCGCGCCGGCACGGGCGAAGCGCGCTGCGTGCTCGACTGCATCACGTCGCTGCAGAACGGCGCCGACCTGCTGTGGATCGAAACCGAAAAACCGCACATCGCACAGATCGGCGGCATGGTCAGCGAGATCCGCAAGGTCATCCCGAACGCGAAGCTGGTGTACAACAACAGCCCGTCGTTCAACTGGACGCTGAACTTCCGTCAGCAGGCGTACGACGCGCTGAAGGCCGAGGGCAAGGACGTGTCGGCCTACGACCGTGCGCAGCTGATGAGCGTGGAATACGACGAGACGGAACTGGCCAAGCTGGCCGACGAGAAGATCCGTACGTTCCAGGCCGACGCAGCGCGTGAAGCAGGCATCTTCCATCACCTGATCACGCTGCCGACGTACCACACCGCCGCGCTGTCGACCGACAACCTGGCCAAGGAATACTTCGGCGACCAGGGCATGCTGGGCTACGTGGCCGGCGTGCAGCGCAAGGAAATCCGCCAGGGTATCGCCTGCGTGAAGCACCAGAACATGTCCGGTTCGGACATCGGTGACGATCACAAGGAATACTTCAGCGGCGACGCAGCGCTGAAGGCAGCAGGCAAGGACAACACGATGAACCAGTTCTGATACCGGTCATCTCCAGGCGAAACGCCAACCCGTTCATGGCGGGTTGGCGTTTTTTTTTATTCCGCGACAATCCGCACGAACGCCTCGGCCAGCGCCGTCGGCTCGACCGGCAACACCAGCGCGCACACCGACTTCGCGTCTTCATCCGAAATCGGCACGAAGACGACTCCGTCGATCCCGAGACTCGCCATCCGTTCCGGCACGATCGCGACGCCCAGCCCGGCTGCGACGAGATTCAGCATCGACGTCTTCGGCGACACGATCCGGGCGCTCGCCGGCACGAATCCACGCGTCAGGCAAAGGTCGATCACGACGCGCGCCAATCCGCCCCGCTCCCGATACACGGCCGATACGAACGGCTCGTGCCGCAGCCGCGAGATCGTCGTGCGCTTGCGGCACGCGAGCGGATGACCGGCCGGCACCGCCACGCACAATCGCTCGGCCGCGAGCTCGACGAAGCGCACGCGCGGATCGCGGCGCAGCACCGGCAGACGAACGATCCCGATATCGGCGTTGCCGTTCGCGATCTCCAGCACCTGATCCTCGGACGACGCGCGGTCGAGATCGATCCGCGCGCCCGGACACGCGCTCATGAAGCGCTCGAGCACCGGCATCAGGCTGCCGACGGGAACGGTGCTCGAATGCAGGAGCCGCAATACGCCCGCTTCGCCGCGCGACAACTGCGCGCCCTCGTCGGCCGCGGCGGTCAGGGTCGCCGGAATCGACGCCACGCGATCGCGATAGATCGCGCCGGCCGGCGTGAGCCGTACGCCTCTCGGCTCCCGGTCGAACAGCCGGAACTCCAATTCGTCTTCCAGTTGACCGATCTGCCGGCTGAGCGCCGACTGCGCGACGTGGAGCGCGCTCGCGGCCGGCGTGAAGCCGCCGAGATCGGCCACGGTCAGGAAATACTGGATTTGCCTCAGGGATGGCATGCCGAAAAGAGATGGATAAGCGCCCGATTTGATATTTGCGTTATACCGTCGCACTTCCCAGAATGGAAGCCTGCCGTGCCGGACCCGTCGTCACGGCCACCTCGCCGGAGCCTCCCGTTTCGTGACTACTCTCCTGTCCTATCTGCTGGTTGTTGCCGCCGGCGTCAGCGTGGCGTTGCAACAGGTGCTCAACGCCAATCTCCGTGCGCAGCTCGGCTCGCCGTGGTGGGCCGGGTCGGTCAGCTACCTCGTCGGCCTGGCCGCGATGCTCGCCGTCGCGCTCCTGTCCCCGCATCCGCGCCTGAGCGGTACCGTCACCGGTGCCGGATCGTGGTTCAGCTGGACCGGTGGGGTTTTCGGCGCGGTATTCGTCGGCATCGCGATCCTGATGGTGCCGCGACTGGGCGCCGCGACCACGTTGGCGCTGATCGTCGTCGGGCAGATGACCGGCGCGCTCGTGTTCGATCACTTCGGCGTGCTCGGCATCCAGCAGCATTCGGCCAGCCCGATCCGCCTGGCCGGCGCGGCGTGCCTCATTCTCGGGGTGGTGCTGGTTCGTGCGTGACGATGCCCCGGATCGCTGCCGAATGCGCGCGCATTGCCGAACCGCCGGCAACGCACGCACCCGCCGCTACGCTCACGCGTAGTTCATCATCACCGACTTGCTTTCCGTGTACTGGTCGATCACCGCGCGGCCGAGTTCGCGACCGAAACCCGACTGCTTCATCCCGCCGAACGGCATCGCGTTGTCGAGCAGCGAGTGGCAGTTGACCCACACGGTGCCGGCCGCGATGCGCGGGATCAGCTTGTGGATCGCGGACAAGTCGTTCGACCAGATGCTCGCGCCGAGACCGTAAGGCGTGTCGTTGGCGAGCTGCACGGCCGTGTCGACGTCGTCGAACGGCATCGCAACGAGCACCGGCCCGAAGATCTCCTCGCGCACGACGCGCATCGCCTGCGTCGTATCGACCAGCACGGTCGGTTCGACGAAGAAGCCGGGGCCGTCGACCGCGCGGCCGCCTGCGGCAGCACGCGCCCCCTCGCCGAAGCCCGAGTCGATATAGCCGCACACGCGCTGGCGCTGCTTCGCCGACACGAGCGGGCCGATCTGCGTCGACGGGTCCATCCCCGGGCCGATCTTCAGGCTCGCGGCGATCTTCGCGACGCGCTCGATCACATCGTCGAACACCTTCGCATGAATGTACGCGCGCGACCCGGCCGTGCACACCTGCCCCTGGTTGAAGAAGATCGCGTTCGCCACGCCCAGGGCGGCCTTGTCGGGATCGACGTCGGGCAGCACGATCACCGGCGACTTGCCGCCGAGTTCGAGCGACATGCGCGTCATGTTGTCGAGCGCCGCGTGGCCGATCGTCTTGCCCGTCTGCGTGGAACCCGTGAACGCGATCTTGTCGATGCGCGGATCGCTCGACAGCGCGGCGCCGGCCGTGTGACCGTAGCCGGTGACGATATTGACGACGCCGTCAGGAAAGCCGGCCTCCCGAATCAGCTCGCCGAGTCGCAACGCGCTGAGCGGCGTATCTTCCGCGGGCTTCAACACGACGGTGCAGCCCGTGGCCAGCGCGGGCGCAAGCTTCCACGCGGCCATCAGCAGCGGGAAATTCCACGGAATGATCGCACCGACCACGCCGACGGGTTCCTTGCGCGTATAGGTGAAGATCTCGCTGTCCGGCATGTATGGCATGCCGGCGTCGATCACGCTGCCTTCGATCTTCGTCGCCCAGCCGGCCATGTAGCGGAAGCACTGTGCGGCCATCGCGACATCGAGGCCCTGTGCCACCATCACGGGCTTGCCGTTGTCGAGCGACTCGATCTCGGCCAGCTCGCGTGCATTCGCTTCGATCAGGTCGGCGAGCGTCAGCAGCAGGCGCTCGCGGTCGGTGGTCTTCGCGGTGCGCCACGGCCCCGCGTCGAAGGCGCGCCGCGCGGCAGCGACGGCCTGCTGCACGTCGTGCGCGTCCGCTTCGGGCACACGCGCGAGCACGGTGCCGTCGGCCGGGTTCACGACGTCGAGCTGGCGTCCCGACGCCGCATCGCTCCACTCGGCACCGATCAGCATCTTCTTCGGCTTCGCGAGAAACGCGCGCGTGGCGTCGAGCAGCGGGAAATGTTCGTTCGTCTCCATCTTCTTGATTCCTCGATTTCCTGAATGGGTCGGTCAGTAGCGATCCGTGACACCGTCGATCCCGCGTGCCTGCAACGCGCGAACGAGGCCGGCGCGCACGGTCGCGACGTCGGAAAAGGCAGGGCGACGGTGCGCGGCGACTTCGGCGGCCGTATACGGCTTGAAGTCGCGCGGCAGCGCGTCGCGGTTCATGGTCGTGAGCACCCAGTTGAGCACGTCGGCCAGATCCTGGTCCGACAGCGCCGAGTTCGATGCGCCGGGCACGCGCATCACGTACTCGCGCCCGGCCGGCAGATGCGTGAAATAGCCGAGCGAGTTGGCGAGCGGCGGTACCTTGCCGGGGATACCGCCGCCCGTCGCCGTGTGGCAGCCCATGCAGTTGAGCACCCAGTGCTGCCGTGCGAGCGCCGCGTCGGCGGCACCTTCGGCATGCACGGGTGCCGCGGCCAAACCGACGACCGCCCCGGCCAGCATCAGCAGTGACGACAGGCGACGCGACACGCCGCCGAGCCACGACGACTCCGCGCACCGCGTGAGCGATGCGGCGTCGCCAACACGAGGCGCGCACGCGAGCTTCACAGGCCAAGCCCCTTGATGACGACTTCGCGTTGCGCATGAACGGCCGTGCCGTCCATCGCCTTCGCACGCGCCGCGCGGATATCGACCGCCGTGAACGGCTTCGCGTCGCCGTGCTGCGCGTTGAGATCGAACACGACGTAGTTGAGCACGTGCGCGATATCGTCATCGCTCGCGCTCGCAAACGACGGCATCTTGAAGTTGTAGTTCTTGTCGCGCACCTTGATCTCGCCGAACATCCCGTGCAGCAGCGTCGCGACCAGTTGCGCACGCCCCGGCTCGGCCGTCGCGTACTTGCCCGGATACTCGGTCAACGGCGGCGCGAGGCCGTCCTGCCCCTTGCCGCCCGCCTGGTGGCACACCGCGCACTGCGCGTCGAACAGGCTCTTGCCGGCCGGGTAATGCACGGTTTCCTGCGCGCCGGCGGGGCCCGCCAACGCAAAGGCCGACACGGCCGTCATGCATGCGACGGCGATCTTTCCTGCTTGCTTCCCTTTCATTGCTTTGCCGCTCCCAGCAGAACCGAAACCGAACAGTGATAGTTCGAATTACCGTTGGCCATGCACCAGTTGATGTCGTTGTTCAGCGACAGCTTGTACAGCGGCTTCTCGCGCTCGTTGCGATTGCAGAAGCACTTGCCGCACGACGTCTTGCCGCAGCAATCGTTGTACGACACGATGTAGTCCGAACCGTCGTGCGGGTTGCGGCACGTGCCGATCCACGTAATGGGTGACGGCGTCGTGCCCGGCGGGCAACTGCTCGACGTGCCGCCGCAGCAACTGCACAGCCAGCCGTCGATCGCGCAATATTTCCAGTAGTCGCAGCTCATCGGATCGTCGCTTGCCCCCGATGCGGCGCCGCCGGACGCCGCCGACGCGCCCGATGCCGCATCGGCCGCATACGCGGTACGATCGACAGGCAGCAGCGGCAGCATCGCCGATCCCACCAGCACCTTGCCGAGCTTCGCCATCGCGCTGCGCCGCGAACTGTGCTGCGCGACGCCGCGCGCCGACCGCTCGAACCATGAATCAAACAGGCCCATTTCGTTGTTCTCCCTTGACGTTGAAAGAGGGTCGGCCGGTCATGCGTGCTGCGCGTGTGCGTCGTGGTCATGGCTATGATCGCCATGCACGAACTGCTGCAGCGATGCGACGCCGCGCTCCTTCGCTTCGAACAGGCTCTCGAGATGCTCGCGCGTGTTGACGAGCCCCTTCGCCCGCACCGTGCCGGTTTCGTCGAGCAACACCGCATACGGCAGCTTGCCGATCTGGTACGCGAGGCCGAGCTCCTGCGACAGCACGTACGGGAAGCGTCCGAGGTCGTGCTTGCGCGCGAAGCGCGTGTGTTCGTCGACCTCGCCGTCGCTCGCGAGCACGATGTTCACCGGCGTCGCTTCGCTCGCCTGCAACGACGGCAGCAGCGGCAACAGCTTCTTGCAGACGGGGCAAGTGGGCGACAGGAAGAACAGCAGCGTCGCCTTGCCCGACGCATCGATACCGCCGACCTTCACCTGCGAGCCGCGAATGTCGGTCAGTTCGAACGTCGGCGCGATCGCGCCGACCGCCGGGCCCTTGTCGATCATCAATGCGCCGGCCGGCATGATGCGTTCGTACAGGATGCCGATCTGACGCACGAGCGCGAGGCAGATCGCGCCAAGCGCGAGGACGGCCACCCACAGCAGGGCGGTGGAAACGGTGAGAGCGGTTTGCATCATGAATTCCTCAAATGGGAAAGGCGCGGTACGTTGGCGAGCAGCACGTCGACGGTGAGCAGCGCGCAGACGATCAGCAGCACGGAGAAGAACAGCGTCAGGTAGTCGAACCACACGACCGCGCGTGCGCCCGGATCGACGAGCGCGGTCGCGGCCAGCGCGGCGAGCAGCAGCGCGCGCCCGACGTGCAGCCAGCCGATGCCGCGCGGTGCGTCCGTGCGCGCCGCCGTGAAGCCGGAACAGCCGCAGTCGATGTCGGTATGACCGCGCAGGAGGTTGATCGCAATCGCGGCGGCGAAGGCCAGCAGCAACGCGATCAGGCCGATCGCGCCGGCCGTGCGCGTATCGGGAAACAGCAGCGCCGCGGCACCGACGACTTCCGCGAGCGGAATCGCGAACGCGACGGGCGCGGTCAGCGCATCGGGCAGCAGCCGGTAGCCGGCAAGCGCCTGGCTGAACGCGGCGGGCCGGCGCATCTTCGCGAAGGCGCCGAGCAGCACGACGACGGCAGCGCCGGCCTGTGCGCTGGTGGCAAGTACGGGATCGAGCGTCATCGCGGCCTCACGGGTTGACGAGCAGCGACGACGTATTGCCGATCTGCTTCTCGATGTTCTGCAGCTTGCCGGTGCGCGCATCCATCACGACGAGGTCGGACGTCGCCGTCAGCCCGTAGAACAGCGGCTTGTCGTCCTCGCTGACCTGGATCGACACGAGCGGATCGACCTTCTGCTGCGCGAGATCCCAGCGCGCGACACGCTGCTTCGACTTCAGGTCGTACACCCACACCTGCGTGCCGGGATCCTTGTGCGAGCCGTCGCCACCCTTGTGCATCAGCACGTAATAGCGGTTCTGCCTGGCCTGCACGGCCGTCTGCTGCATGCCGCCCGGGCGCCAGCCTTCGGCACGCTCGGTATCCGTCAGCAGCGACCACGGCTTGCCGAATGCGGGCTTGTCGCCGCTGAAATCCGCACTGCGCACGTTGCCGCCATACGTTGTGAACAGATAGTCGCCCTTGTAGCGCGACGCGTTCACGAATGCCGGATCCTTGTCGACGTCGATGAACGCATCCGACATCGCGCGCTTCGTCTCCTTGCCGTTCGCATCGAGCGTGACGGTCAGCGCCTTGCCGCTTTCGCACAGCGCGGTGAAGCGGTCGTTGCCCGACGGATATGCAAGCACGCAGGCTGCCGTGTCGATCTCCGACAGCACTTTCTTCGACACCGCGTCGATCACCGTCAGCGATGCGGCCGGCGTGATGTTCGCGACGTACAGCCGCTTGCCGTCCGCGCTGAACGCGGTGTTGTACGGCGACGGCACATGCTGCGCGTGCTTCGCCGGAATCACGATCTCGCCCGCATGATCGAGCGTCGTGTTGTCGGTCATCTCGACGACATCGGTGCGGGTGCCGTGCGAGCCGCGAGAGAAGTAGGTCGTCGCGACGAAGCTCGTCTTGTGGTCGGGCGAAATCGCGAAGCCGGGGCCGAAGCCGCCGTCGATCTGGCCGAGCAGCTTCTTCGCATCGGCGTCGTACACGTAGATGCGTCCGTCGGTCATCGACGGCATCGAGATGTCGACGATATAGACCTCGTGCGGATGCCACGGCGGCATCTTCTGCACGACCAGTTCCTCCGGCTTTTCCGTCGCGTTCGCGCTGCCGACCCATGCCGCCGCGAACGCCAGCGTCGCCGCGAGCACCGCGGTTCGTCGCCTTGTCCTCATGTCGCCTCCAGTTGGGGAATCACGTTATGTGGGGCGACTGTAGTTCGACAATAAATCCGGTCAGCACCCGGACCGGCACCGCGTGCGTGCCGATTCGGGATATTGGAAAACCGCCTGAAAGCCACGCCGGCTGGACGCTTCCGACCCTCTGACAAATGCGCACGGAATAGCGCTCCCCCTTATTGCGCCGACCACGCGGTCGGTTTAATCTTGCGCGGTCCCGATCGACGCACCTGGAGGCGCTGTGTTCGTGTTTCACGAGAGGTTCGACAACGCGGACCGGCATGCCGAGGCGCTGCGCGGCTGGAACCAGCGCTATGACCAGATCGGCTCCGGCGCCTATCGCAGTGCGGTCAAGCATGCGGTGCTGGACGGCATGCAGCTGTTCCAGGAAGCCGCCAACGTGCGCATCATCCAGCGCGGAAGGTTGCCGCACGACCATACGGTGTTCGGCATGCCGCTCACCGGCTCCGGTGCATTCGCATTCGGCGGTGCGCGCATCGAACGCGGCACGATGGTGATGGCGCGCGGCGGTGCGCCGTTCGAGCTGCATTCGCCCGACGACATGTCGCTGATCGGCGTCGTCGCCGATCGCGAACTGATGCAGCAGGTCGAGGATGCAGCCGATGTCCACCTCGACGAAGCCACATTGCGGCGCGGCGTCATCGACATGCCCACCGCCGTGCTGATGCGCGCGAGCGTGCAGGTCGCCACGCAACTCGAGCGTGTGCTGTCGGCACCCGCCACGTACCACGATGCACGCGCGCAACGCGAACTGCGCGGCGAGATCGGCAACGTGCTCGTCGATCTCCTCACGTACCGGATTCCCCAGCCGTCGAACCGTCTCACGCACGCCTGCCGCGCCGACATCGTGCGCCGCGTGCACGACTATGTGATCGACCATCCCGAAGCACCGGTCGACGTGCTGAGCCTGTGCACACAATTGCGCGTAAGCCGGCGCACGATGCAGAACAGCTTCCAGTCGGTCGTGCAGACCAGCCCGTTGCATTACGTGCGTTCGCTGCGCCTGTCGCAAGTGCGGCGGATGCTGCTCGATACGCGGCAGGCCGACCTGCCGATCAGCGACGTGGCCGCGCGCTGGGGTTTCATCCACCTTGGGCATTTCGCAAACGCATACAAGGCGCAGTTCGGCGAGTTGCCGTCGACCACCGCGCGCCGGTCGGTGCGCGGCGCAAAAACGCGCTGAACCCGCGCAAAACCCGCGATAATCTCCCGCTGACCGTTCGGCGCGCGCGAGCCGGCGCGGCACCTGCCCGTCCGCTCGCCGCCCCGCGCAATGCGTGACGACCACCGGATTCCATCCCCTGCCCCGATGCCCGAGGATTTCCACTTCCTGCTGCTGCCCGGCTTCTCCGCGCTCGGCTTCATGTCCGCGGTCGAACCGCTGCGCGTCGCGAACCGCTTTCGCACCGAGCTCTATCGCTGGCATGTGATCAGCGCCGACGGCGCCCCCGTCGCCGCGAGCAACGGCATTCCGGTCGCCGCCGAAGCCGCGTGCGCGGAGGTCGACCAGGTCGATACAGTGTTCGTCGTCGCGGGCTTCGATCCGCTCGTGTGCTACACGCGCGCGATCGGCGACTGGCTGCGCCGCCAGCACCGTCATGGTGCAACGCTGGGCGGCATCGACACGGGCAGCTTCGTGCTCGCGGAAGCCGGGCTGTTCGACGCATCGCAACCGCTCACGCTGCACTGGGAGGCGCTGGCCGCGTTCCGCGAACGCTACCCCGGCCTGAACGCGACGCAGGAGTTGTTCGAGATCGACGACCGGCGCATCACGTGTGCGGGCGGCACCGCATCGATCGACATGATGCTCGACCTGATCGGGCGGCGGCACGGCGCCGATCTCGCGGCGGCGATCTCCGAGCAGTTCGTCGTCAGCCGGATCCGCCAGCGCTCCGACAGCCAGCGGCTCGAGATCGCCGCGCGCTACGGCGTGCACAACCGCAAGCTGATCCAGGTGATCGGCACGATGCAGCGGCACATGGAAACCCCGCTCGGCTCCGATGCGCTCGCGCAGGAAGTGTCGATTACGCGCCGCCAGCTCGAACGGCTGTTCAGCGCGACGCTGAACGATACGCCGACGCATTTCTACCTGAACCTGCGCCTCGATCGCGCGCGTGAACTGCTGCAGCAGACCGACATGAGCATCACGTCGGTTTGCGTCGCGTGCGGGTTCGAATCGCCGTCGCATTTCTCGCGCACGTACCGCACGCGATTCGGTTTGAGCCCGCGCAACGACCGGCGCGCGACGCGCTGATCGTCGCGGGCTTTAAGCACAATCCAGCGCGGTATTGCGCGTTCCGGCGGCGTTTCCCGCCGCTCGCTGAACAATGCCGGCGATTGATCGACGGACTGAAGCGGTCGTCGAAAATAAATTGGAATGTCGTTGAAAATATTCTGTAACATACCAAAAAAAGTTAGATAGGCAGCCTAACGACATGCGCGCTGCATCTCGACATGCATCGCGCCGCACCGGCTGCCAACCGATATCGATTCGATCCGAGGGGTATGACATGACGATGCTCGCTTCGCCGTCGCCGCACCTGCCTGCCGTTCGCTTCTTCGCCCGCTTCTCGTTCTGCTTCTCCCCCGCTTCGCCTGCCTGTTTCTTTTCGACCTGACATTTAGGGTTCCTTAGTCAGTCGACACCCCCAACACCGCTTCGCCGCACCGGCTTGATCGAGCCGGCGCGCGGGCCGTGTCGTGCCTGCGCGCCACGAACGCGCGGGCGTGTCCAACCGTTGAGATGAGGATCACGTATGCAGACATCACGCAAAGCACTGCCGCTCGCCCTGGGTCTCGCGCTCGGTTTCGGCATCGTCGGCGGCACCGCGGCCGATACGAAAGTCTCGAATCCGCAAGCAACGAGCCTGCGCGAAAGCCTGACGCGCGGCGTCGCACCGGCGGCCGCCAAGGCCGATACTGCCGCCGGGCAGTTCCGCCCGGACGGCGTCGCCGTCACGTTGTACAACCCCGCGTACCGCGCGAAGAAAACCGCCACGACACCCGCCGCCACCGCGCGCGACTTTGTCGCGTCGCAGGCCACGCAGCTCGGACTTGACGCGACCGCGCTCGCAAGCCTCGTCGTCACGTCGGAGCGCAGTGATGCCGATTTCACCGTCGTGCGCCTGCAGCAGCAGGCAGCCGGATTGCCCGTGTACGGCAGCGATATCGCGGTGACGGTCGCGAAGGACGGCCGCATCCTGTACGTCGCGAGCAACACGATCAACGGCGTGGTTGCGACGTCGCGCAAGTCGCAGGCCGTCGACCAGCAGCAGGCGCTCGACCGCGCCCGTGCGTATCTCGGCGTGAGCGGCTTCACGAACCTGGATGCGCAGCTCGTCGCGTTCGTCGACAAGACCGGCACGCATACCGCATGGAAGGTGCGCGGCCGCCCGAACGACGGCCCGAAAGGCGACTGGGAACTGCTGATCGACTCCGGCAGCGGCGAGGTACTGCGCGCCGAGGACAAGGCGTTCTACGCGACCGACGGCACGGGATTCGTATTCCGGCCCGATCCGCTGTCGTCGACCAAGAGCAGCTACGGCAGCACGGGCTACAAGGACAACAACGACGGCGATTCGTCGCAGCTCACCGCTGCGCGCGTACGCGTGACGTTGAAGGATCTCGCGCAGTCGGGCGGGCGTTATTCGCTGTCGGGTCCGTACGCGGCGTGCGTCGATTTCGATGCGCCGCTCGACAAGGCGTGCCCCGTGCAGTCGACGCCCACGTTCGAATTCACGCGCGGCAACCTGTATTTCGAGGCCGTGAATGCGTACTACCACATCGACACGTTCCTGCGTTACGTGAACCAGACGCTCGGCATCAAGGCGTTGCCGTACCAGTACACCGGTGGCGTGCAGTACGACCCGCACGGCGAATCGGGCGACGACAACTCGTCGTACTCGTCGAGCAGCGGCCGGCTGACCTTCGGGCAAGGCGGCGTCGATGATGCCGAGGATGCGGACGTCGTGATCCACGAGCTCGGCCACGGCATCCACGACTGGGTGACGAACGGCGGCCTGTCGCAGCAGGAAGGCTTGTCGGAAGGCACCGGCGACTATCTCGCCGCCGCGTACAGCCGCGACTTCAACCAGTGGAGCCCGTCGGACGCGCAATACCACTGGGTCTACAACTGGGACGGCCACAACGAGTTCTGGGGCGGCCGCGTGACCAACTGGAACGTCGGGCGCACCTACGCGCAGGCACGCGGCGCGGAGATCCATACGGCCGGCCAGTACTGGGCGTCGTGCAACCTCGTCGCGCGCGACGCGATCGGTGCGCAGGCGATGGACAAGGCGTTCCTGAAAGGCTTGTCGATGACCAACAGCTCGACCAACCAGAAGGCCGCCGCGCAGGCCGTGCTGACGGCTGCGTCCGCGCTCGGCTACAGCAACGCGCAGCTCACCGCGATCGGCAATGCATACAACCAGAGTTGCACGTACGGCGTGACCGTACCGAAGAAGTCGTAATTCCGCAGCAGGCGGGGGCGCATCGCACGACCTGCGGCACGCCCTCTTCCTCGACATCGCCATCCTCACGAGATCGAACATGCCTACTCTGAAACCGACCCGCCTGAGCGCCGCGCTCGGCGGCATGCTGCTGACCGCCGCCGCGCACGCGACGCCGGTATGGATCACGCTCGGCGACTCGGCGTTCCGCCAGTTGCAACGCATCGACGCCAGCGCCACCGCGCAATACAGCACGACCCTCGACGCCGGCAAAACGGCCGACGGCGCCGCGCGCCGCGAAACCGTCCACGTCGTCGAAATCGACGATTCGCGGCTCGGCGAGCTCGCCCACGCCGTCCACCATACGCGCGGCCACGGGCCCGGCTATGTCGTGCACGATTCGTTCGACGACGCGCGCCAGGCGCTGCAGCCGTTGCCGCCGACGCTCGCGAAGCAGGCCACGGCCTCCGTGTACAAGGTATCGAACGCGCCGCAGATCGGCACGTGGATCCAGCAGCTGCAGGCCAGCAACATCGTCGGCACGATCACGTCGCTGTCCGGCTTCACGAACCGCTACTACACGACGTCGCACGGCGTCGCCGCGTCGGACTGGCTCGCCTTGCAGTGGAAGCAGCTGGCGGGTTCGCGCGCCGACGTCACCGTCGAGCAGTTCGCGCATACGGGCTTTCCGCAGAAATCCGTGATCCTGACGATTCGCGGCAGCGATCCGGCCGCGGGCACCATCGTGCTCGGTGGCCACCTCGATTCGACGGTCGGCCGTACGACGGAGAACACGCGCTCGCCCGGCGCGGACGACGACGCATCGGGCATCGCCAGCCTCACCGAAGCGCTGCGCGTGCTGCTGGCGAACAACTACAAGCCGAAGCGGACGATCAAGTTCGTCGGGTACGCAGCCGAGGAAGCCGGGCTGCTCGGCTCGAAAGCGATCGCGAAGCAGTTCCGCACGCAGAATGCGAACGTGGTCGGCGTGCTGCAGCTCGACATGACGAACTACAAGGGCGATCCGAAGGATATCTACCTGATCACCGACTACACGAACGCGACGCAGAACACCTACCTGACGAATCTGGCGAAGACCTACCTGCCGGAACTCGCGATCGGCACGTCGCAGTGCGGGTATGCGTGCTCGGATCACGCGTCGTGGAATGCGCAAGGGTATCCGGCGTCGTTCCCGTTCGAGGCCGACCAGAACGACAGTCCGTATATCCATACCGTGAACGACACGCTGGAGAATTCGGATCGGCAGGCGAATCATGCGTTGAAGTTCGGCAAGCTGGCGCTCGCCTATGCGGTCGATCTCGGTGGCAACGGCGGCACGACCGTGAAGCCCTGACGGTGTGCGGTCGGGAAGGAAGCGACGGCAAGTGCTTCCTTCCCGGCGACTCCGGTCGAACGAGCGCGCCCTGGATCCGGTAGCGGTGCGGGCTCATCGCCGCGGAAAGTTCTGCTACCGGCGGTCGCTGACACATTCGTTAAAGAATGCCGCCTCCCTGTCGGGCACCCGGCGACATCGCGAAATTGCACAAGTCTCGCTGCCGGCTTCGCGCGCGCGTCCGGATAGAATCGTGACTCGACCACTCCGCTATCCACGCCTGCCATGATCGATACCACCCGCTCCCTCGACGATCTGTCGCCCGCTCGCGTTACGACGGCGTTCGACCTGCCCGGCCATACGACCGTCCGCTCGCTGGGCGTCGCCCAAGGCATCATCGTGCGCTCGCGCTCGATCGTCGGCTCGTTCGGCGCAGCGCTGCAGACGATCTTCGGCGGCAACATCACGCTCTATACGTCGCTGTGCGAGAAGGCGCGCGAGCATGCGTTCGAGAAGATGCTCGCCGATGCACGCAAGGTCGGCGCGAACGCGATCGTCGCGATGCGCTACGACTCGACCGAGATCGGTTCGGGTGTGACCGAAGTCATTTGCTACGGCACGGCCGTGATCGTCGAACCGGCATGATGCCCGACGCCGGCAAACCGCGTTGACCCGTTCAACCAGGCCTGCCGGCCAGGCTTCATCCGCTGTCCCGAAATTGTTCCTGCACATCGCCGGCGGCACCTGATCGCACCCGGGCTACCCGCCGCCGAACCCGCGCGAAACACGTATGAAGTTTTCGATTGACGCGCCGCGCGGTTCCCTCTTACCATCGCACTCGTTTTCATTCATGGAGGCTTCTGTGCCTACCGATGCGAGTTGTAGTTGGTCCTGTACCAACCTGACTGCCGCCTGAGGAAGCTTCGCAGAGCCTTGTCTTCTGCCGCATCCCGGGATAGCAGGATGCGGTGTCTTTCAGGATCGGCGTGCCGTCGATCCGAAGTTCCCGTACTCGACAATTCAGTGGCCGCTCGACACCCGGGCGGCGTCCGTACGTGACCCGCGTCGCGTGCGTGTGTCCGGCCGCATGCCCGCGCGTGTTCGGCCCAGGCACACGCACGTGCCGCGCAAATAGACAGGAGTTCGAAATGGACGACGACAGTAGCCGATTAAGCCGCGCCGGCACGCGTTCGCACGCCATGCCGGCGAACACCCGAATCCCAGCCACTTATCAGCCGATCGCACCCGACGCGACGCGGCGGGAAGCGCACGTCCGTCGTTGACGTCATGACGCTCCCGCCGTGTGCCGTCCGGCGCCTGGAGCACGCATGACACGACTCGCTATCTCCGCTCAGTCGAACCGGCAACACCGGTTCACCCACGACAGCCGCAAGGACGCGCTCCCGCGTCGCCATCCCGCACGTCATTTACGTCGAGCCGCCGCGGCCTCGTCACGTGCTTCGCGATGACGCCGCCCCGATCGCGCACACCACGCCCCGCCCTCTCATGTGCCCGCAACGCGGCAATGCCCGCCTTTCGGCACCACGCCATGTCCGATGTACCGGGAGAACACCATGCAAAACCGTATGAAACTCCATGCGAGCCGCCTGATCCGCGACAGCTACGTCTACTTCAAGATGCCCTATGCGCTGCTCGTGCATTTCGACCGGCTCACGGCAGCCTATGACCAGCTGGAGCGCAAGCAAAAGCTCGCGTTCTCGTTTCCCGATCACACCGACGGCTTCCTGCCGTTCGGGCTCGAATACTCGCATACGCCCGATCGGCCGGATCTGTGCGACCGGTTCTGCTACTGGGTCGCACGGCGCGACACGCATCACGGCTTTGCGCTGGCGAAGTCCGAGTTCTACCGCGAGATGGCCGCCTACGAAGCCTGCCTCCACGCCATCGCGCAGGACCTGCTCGATGCGGTATGCGACAACCTCGGCGGCACGCCGCAGCCGCCGGTCCGGCACAGCTCCTACCTGCAGTTCTGCGCGTACGAGCAGCAACACGGCAGTCACGACCGCGCGTACCTGCAGGATCCGCACGAGGACGGCCACCTGCTGTCGTTCATCCGCCCGACCGCACCCGGCCTGGTCCTGCTGCCCGACTCATCGCCAGTTTCCGCGCTGCCGCGGCCCGACGAAATGATCGTGCTGGCCGGTTCATTACTCGAAGCGCTCACCGACGGCGAAGTGCCGGCGATGCAGCACGCGGTCGAACGCCCGCGCACGCGCGCACGGCGCAAGTCGCTGATGTACTTCGTCAACCCCAACCTGTCCGCCGGGCACGCCCACACGATCGTCAACCCGCGTCCGCTGGACTTGCGGGCCCTCGCCGAACACCGGCACGTCGCATTCGGTAACAGCACGCTGTGCCGCCCGTGCGCAGCCTGACCCGCGCCATCCCGCCCACCTTTTCCCCGGAGAATCCATGCTTGGACGCTTCCTCCCCGTCGAAAACCGCTTTTTCGACTTCTTCGACACGCATGCGCAGCACATCGTGCTGGCCGCATGCGAGGTTCAGATGCTCCTCGACAATCTCGACGATGCCGAGCTGGCCATGGCCAACGTCCAGACCACCGAACGAACCGGCGACAAACTCGCGCACGATGCGATCGACTTGCTGCACAAGACGTTCATCACGCCGCTCGATCGCGACGAGATCCACAAGCTGGTCACGACGATGGACGACATCCTCGACCTGATGGAGGACGTCGCGACCACCGTCGTGGTCTACGACCTGAAGTCCGTCACCGAGGAGGCCAGCGAGCTCGCGGACATCGTCGTGCAGGCCGCGCTGCAAGCACAGATCGCAGTCAACCGGCTGTCCGACATGAAGGAGTCGGCGCAGATCCTCAAGGCATGCGAAGAGATCGATGCGCTCGAAACGCGTGCCGACCGCGTGCTGCGATCCGCGATATCGAAACTCTTTCGCGACGACATCGACGTGAAGACGCTCATCAAGCTGAAGGGTGTCTACGACCTGCTCGAACGCATCACCGACAAATTCGAGGATGTCGCGAACATCATCGAAGGCATCGTGCTGGAAAACGCCTGAGCGAATCAACAAGATGCATTCGATACAACTCGCCCTCTGGATGGTCGCGACGCTGGTGCTCGTCGCGCTCGTATTCGACTTCATGAACGGCTTTCACGACGCGGCGAACTCGATCGCCACCGTCGTGTCCACCGGGGTGCTGAAGCCCCAGCAGGCCGTCGTGTTCGCGGCGGCGTTCAACGTCATCGCGTATTTCATCTTTCACCTGAAAGTCGCGCAGACCGTCGGTAAAGGCACGATCGATCCCGAGATCGTCGACCACTACGTCGTGTTCGGTGCGCTGGTCGGTGCGATCGGCTGGAACGTGATCACGTGGTACTACGGGATCCCGTCGAGCTCGTCGCATGCGCTGATTGGCGGCCTCGTCGGCGCGGCGCTCGCCAAGTCGGGCTGGAGCTCGCTGAACATCGACGGGCTGCTGAAGACCATCGCGTTCATCTTCATCTCGCCACTGCTCGGCTTCATCCTCGGCTCGCTGTTCATGCTCGGCGTGTCGTGGCTGTATTTCCGTACCGCGCCCAGCAAGGTCGACCGGCGCTTCCGCCGGCTGCAGCTGCTGTCGGCCGGGCTGTACAGCCTCGGCCACGGCGGCAACGACGCGCAGAAGACGATCGGCATCATCTGGATGCTGCTGATCGCGTCGGGCTATGCGTCGGCGACCGCCGATGCACCGCCTGCGTGGGTAATCGGCGCGTGCTACCTGTCGATGGGCCTCGGCACGCTGTTCGGCGGCTGGCGCATCGTGCGCACGATGGGCCAGAAGATCACGAAACTCAAGCCGGTCGGTGGGTTCTGTGCGGAAACCGGCGGTGCGATGACGCTGTTCCTCGCGTCGTTCCTCGGCATTCCGGTGTCGACCACGCACACGATCACCGGCGCGATCGTCGGTGTCGGCGCGACGCAGAAGCTGTCGGCGGTGCGCTGGGGTGTGGCCGGCAACATCGTGTGGGCGTGGGTGCTGACGCTGCCCGCGGCTGCGTTGTTCGCGGCCGGCGGGTGGTGGCTCGGGCACCGGATCTTCTGATTGCTTCGGCGCGACTGGGCGCGTGACGCGTGACGTGTGGCGCACGACGCGTCACACGTCACGCGTCGCGCTCGAGCGACTTCATGTTCGTGAGTTGAGGAAACAACCGCATCCACGTGAGCGCGACCAGAATCGTCGCCATACCGCCGACGACGATCGCGGTCGGCGCCCCCCACCATGCGGCCGTCACGCCCGATTCGAATTCACCAAGCTGGTTCGACGTACCGATGAACAGCGAATTGACCGCGCTCACGCGCCCGAGCATGTCGTCGGGCGTGCGCAGTTGCACGAGCGACAGCCGCACGACGACGCTGACCACGTCCGATACTCCGAGTGCTGCCAGTGCGACAAGCGACAGCGCGAAGTGCCGCGACAACCCGAACACGATCGTCGCGATGCCGAACGCGATCACGCCGCCGAACATCGCGCGGCCCGGTCGTCCCTTCAACGGGAAGCGCGTGAGCCACAGCGTGCCCGCGAGCGCGCCGACCGCGGGCGCCGCACGCAGCGCACCGAGCCCCCACGGGCCGACC
The DNA here is from genome assembly GCF_000012945.1 of Burkholderia lata. Lineage (NCBI taxonomy): Bacteria > Pseudomonadati > Pseudomonadota > Betaproteobacteria > Burkholderiales > Burkholderiaceae > Burkholderia > Burkholderia lata. The sequence goes on along the minus strand of NC_007511.1, from coordinate 665,085 downwards.
TGCAGGATGTCGCGCGCATAGATCGGCAGCAGCGCGGTCGCGCCGCCGAACAGCACCGCGAACAGGTCGAGCGACAGCGCACCGAGAATCGCCGGCTCGCGCCGGATGAACGCGATGCCCGAAAACACCGAGCGCAGCGTGACCGGCTCACGGGCGGGCGGTGCGCTGCGCAACGGAATCGTGCCGCTCAGCGCTGCCGCGATCGTGAATGCGACGACGCTCGTTCCGAACGCAGCGGGCGCGCCCACGCCGTACAGCAGCCCGCCGAAGGCGGGCCCGAGAATCTGCGCGGCCTGGTTCGCCGACGTCGACAGGGCGGTCGCACGCGGCAGGTCGGTGCGCGGCACGACGGCCGGCAGCAGCGACGACACCGACGGCGACTCGAACGCACGGGCCATGCCGACGATCGCCGCGAGCGCATACACGGCCGGCGCGGCCAGCCACCCTTGCGCGGCACCGAGCAGGAACACGCCGGCGGCCAGCGCCTCGACGCCCTGGCAGATCGTCGCGATGCGCCGGCGGTCGTAGCGGTCGGCCACCTGCCCGACGACGAGCGTCAGCGCGAACATCGGCACGAACTGCGCGAGGCCGACGAGACCGAGGGCGAACGCGCTGTGCGTGAGCGAGTACACGTACCAGCCGATGGCGACCGACAGGATCTGGAACGCCAGGGAAGACATCACGCGCGTGCCCCAGAAACGCTGGAACGGGACGTGGCGAAACAGGTTGGCAGGTAACGGGGATAAGGGACTGGGGTCGGGCACGGAGTCGGTCATCGAGGTCTCGGCGGGCGGCGCTGGGCGCCGGTACCGTTCGGGAAACGACTGCGCACGCCGATGCGTGCGCGCGACAACGGTGCAGGCGCGGCCAAAGCGCGATGATATGCCAACCGCGGAAAGCGGGCCGTGGGCGTCGGTGCTGACGATTCCGGCGGCCGCGTTGATCGCGGCCGCCGGTTGGTCGCTCGCGCCCCTCTATCCTCCGATGCACGCGGCCCGCGAGCTTCACTGCGGCGGGACGTCAGGCTCGCTTGCGCCCATTGCCATGCCGAACAGACGTTGACCTTCCGGCGTGTCCTCGACTCTCCAGCCTTCGGCGCTCAACGCTTCCCGGATCCGGTCCGCTTGCGCCCAGTCCTTCTCCGCCCTCGCACGCGCTCGCTCACCGAGCAACGCACGGACGTGCTCCGGAACGTCGACCGCAACCGGCCGCCATTCGCGCAAACCGAGTCCCAGCACCATGTCGAAGCTGTCCACGGTCGCTTTCAGGGTGGCGGGCGGCAGATTGCTCCTGACCAGATCCCACAGCACCGCAAGCGCCCTCGGCAGATTCAGGTCCTCGTTCACTTCGGCATCGAATCGCGCGGCGAAATCCGCATCGACGCGCCCGCCGTCCGGCCAGCCGATATAGAGGTGCCGAAGCCGATTCAGCGCGGTTTGCGCCGCATCGAGCGACTCCCACGTGAAATGCAGCTTGCTGCGGTAATGGGCCGTCAGGCACAGGTAGCGGTACGCGAGCGGATCGACACCGCGGCGCTGCAAGGTCTGCAGACGGACGAAGTCGCCGCTCGACTTCGACATCTTCGTGTGGACGTCGAGCGTCAGGAAGTGCCCGTGCATCCAGTAATTCGCGAGCTGCGTGCCGTGGGCCGCCCGCGTCTGCGCGATCTCGTTGCTGTGATGCACGGCGATATGATCCTCGCCGCCGCAATGGATATCGAACAGCGTCCCGAGATACTTCGCCGACATCGCCGAGCATTCGATATGCCAGCCCGGAAAGCCGCGACCCCACGGGCTGTCCCATTCCATTTGCCGCTGGACGTCGGCCGGGCTGAACTTCCACAGCGCAAAATCCGTGATGCTCCGCTTCCCGCCCAGCGCCACCCGCTTGCCTGCCTGCAACCCCGCGCGGTCCAGCCGTGCGAGGTAACCGTAGTCGTCCTGCCGACTGGTGTCGAAGTAGAGGCCGTCGTCCGTCCGATAGACGTAGCCGGCCCGGTCGAGCGTCTCGATGAACGCGATCTGCTCGGCGATGTGATCGGTGGCGCGGCACCAGATCGTCGGCTCGAGCAAGTTGAGCGCGTGCCAGTCCCGGACGAACGCCTCGGTGTAGCGCCGGGCGATGGCCCATGCCGATTCGCCGGTCCGACGGCTACCCTTCTCCATCTTGTCTTCGCCTTCGTCCGCATCCGACGTCAGGTGGCCGACGTCGGTGATGTTGACGACGTGCCGGACCGCGTAGCCGTTGCGCTCCAGTACGCGGCGCAGGAGATCCTCGAACACGTAGGTCCTCAGGTTGCCGATGTGGGCGTCGTCGTAGACCGTGGGGCCGCAGCCATACATGCCGACCTGCCCGGCCCGGATTGGCGTGAAGGGGCGTACGGTACGCGACCAGGTGTCATACAGCGCAAGCGGCATCGAGTTTCTCCGTCCCGAAAGTGTCGGCCCAAAAACAAAAAGGCCGCCTGTTTTGCATCACAGGCGGCCGGAAGGCGATTGCTTGAATGTTTAGCGAGTTCGCTAGACGCAACTTCCCCCAGGCATGTTCTGACAACATGCGCGGATCAACGAGGAGGGGGAAATGGCGAGATTCAGCATGCGGACGATGCTAGCGCCTATAGACGGCAATGGTCAATACCGTCGAGCAACCATTCCCGGTGACGATCCCGGGGTGGCAGCCGGGCGACCGGCATTGAACCGGACGGACCGCATGCCCGCTCACACCCGTCAAAAAAAAGCGCGAACCGTGGTTCGCGCCAAAGAGAGACCGCTCGCTGAAGACGTCACTACCCCACACAACACTGCTCAGAACGAATGCCGCATCCCGATCCGCACGTCGGCCTGCGTCTGCGTCGTCGACGGCGTGAAGCTGTAGCCGATCACCGCATCGACGCCTTGCGACGCACGCAGGTAATCGCCGGAGAGGTACACGTCCGTGCGCTTCGACAGCATGTAATGCAGGCCCGCCGTGCCCTGGTTCCAGTGGTGGCCTTCGAAGCGCGTGTGCTGGTAGCCGGCGATCAGGCTCAACGCCGGCGTGAACTGGTACGAGCCGCCGCCTTCGTAGACCTGCATGTGCGACGACTGGCCGAAGCCCTTGATCGTCGTGTACGAGAAGTTGCCGTCGAGCGTCAGCTTGCCGATCGTGTAGCTCGTGCCGATGCCGAACGTGCCCTGGCTGTCGACGTCCATCGGCGTGTTCGCAAACAGGTCGGTGCGTGCGCCGGTCGCCGGATCGACGGTGACGGTCTGCTGGCCAAGGAACGTGTGCGTGCCGATCATCGCGTACGGGTCGAATGCATAGATGCCGTTCGGGTTGTTCAGGCGCGTGTACGCGGCGCCGATCGAGAAGTCGCCCTTCGTGAAGCTCGCGCCCGCGCTCCATGCGCTGTTGCGATGGAAGTTGCCCGCGACGTTGCCGAACGAGTACATCGCGCCGAACTTGAAGCCGCTCAGGTCGTTCGACAGGAACTTCACCGAATTCGGCAGGCGGTCGCCGTTGAAGCGGTCGAAGTCGCCCTGATGGATCGCATAGCCGCTGCCCCACGCGGAGATGTTGTAGATCGACACGAGTTCGTTCGTGATGTCGAGCTGGTTGCCGAACGACAGCGTGCCCCAGTCGTTCTGCAGGCCGACATACGCCTGGCGGCCGAACTCCGAGCCGCCGAAGCCGAGCTGCCCGGTGCCGAGGCGGAAGCCGCTCTCCAGGGTGAACACGGCCTTCAGGCCGCCACCGAGATCTTCCGTGCCCTTGAGGCCGAAACGGTTCCCGTACGCGACGCCGTCGTCGAACTTGACCACGTGCGAGCCGCCCGTGTTGTTCACGTACGTGATGCCCGCGTCGAGAATCCCGTACAGCGTCACACTGCTCTGCGCATGCCCGATGGCAGGTACACAGGCCGCGCATGCAAGCGCGGCGGCTACGGCAACTTTCGTATGCTTCATTATCGACCACCCTCCCTGAACCGTTCGATGGAAAGAACCTCGTCCCGACGCGTACCGCGATGCGCCAGTGGATTCGAATTCAGTACGCCCGCTGGCTTCGGCATTTCGTTTTCCGCAATAACGCAGCCATTGGCGAAAAATACAAACCCATATTTCGGGTCACCCGTCTGAAGGCGACACCAAATGGTCACGATGCGACCGGTCGGGAAAACACGTAGACGGCGGCACGGTCAAAACCGGCCGCCGCGAGGGAGGGAATCAGTGACTGTCGAGGGCGGCGCGCACGGCCGGCAGGCCCGGTGCGCCGGCTGCCGTCGTCACGCCGTCCAGCCAGCCGGCGACCAGCGCCGGGTCGGCCTTCAGCGCATGCTGCGCCGCGAGCGCGGGTGACGTCTTGTGGTCGAGCATGTCGGCGATCATCCGGTTCTCGACGTCGACGGAGAACGTCATCTGCCGGAACAGCCGCGCAAGGTTCGCGCACTGGCCGGCGAACCCGGTGCGCGTGACCGTGTTGACCGTCGCGCCGCCGTAGTTCGGGCCGAAATACGCATCGCCGCCCGACAGGTAGGTCAGGTGGAACTTCGTGTTCATCAGATGCGGCTCCCACGCCAGAAAGACGATCCAGCGCTTGTCGCGTACCGCACGCTCGACCTGCGTGAGCATGCCCGTCTCGCTCGATTCGACCAGCGACCAGTTCGCCGGGCCGAGCGCATGGTCGGACAGCAGCCGCTTGATGTTCTGGTTCGCGGGCGCGCCGGGCTCGATCCCGTAGATCTTGCCGCCGAAGCGGTCCGCATAGCGCGCGAGATCGGCGAACGTATGCACGCCGGCAGCCGCCACGTAATCGGGCACCGCGAGCGTGAATTTCGCACCGCTCAGGTTCGCGTGCAGCACGTCGATCGATTTCTCGTCGACGAACGGCTTCACGAGCGGCGCCTGTGCGGGCATCCAGTTGCCGAGGAATACGTCGACCTGCCCTTTCTTGAGCCCCTGGTACGTGATCGGCACCGACAGGTTCGCCACGTCCTGCCGGTAGCCGAGCGCCTTCAGCACGACGCCCGCCATCGCGTTCGTCGCATCGATGTCGGTCCAGCCGGGCGCCGCCATCTTCACGTCGCCGCACGTCTGCGGGTCGGCCGCGTGCGCGGCCTGCGTCGTCATCAGGCACGCGGCCGCGGCAAGCGCCGCGCCGATCCGGATTGCTGCATTGCATTGCCGTTCCATCGTCCGCTTCCTCCATCGTTCGTCATTGATCGCGATGCGGGACGCTCAGCGCCCGACGCGCGGAAAACGCGCCATCGCCTCGAGCGTGTCGAGTTCGATGTGATTGCGCATGTAGCGCTGGCTCGCGTCGGTGAACGGCTGCCAGTCCCACGCCTGGATGCGGCCCTGCGTCGTCGCCGCGTAATGGAAGCGCCGGCGCCGCTGGCTCGCGCGCACCTGCCGGTCCAGCTCGGGCAGGTTCCAGCGCTGCGCGGCTTGCGCGCGGAACGTAGCGAGCACGTCGGCCGCTTCCGGCGTGTCGGCGAGGTTCGTGAGCTCGCGCGGGTCGTCGGAGAGGTTGTAGAGCTGGTCGGGATCGGCCGGGCAATGGACGTACTTCCAGTCGCCGCGGCGGATCATCACGACCGGTGCAACTGCGCCTTCCGCAAGGTATTCGCCGAGCGCGACGTCGTGCGCCGGCGTGCCGTGCAGGTGCGGCACGAGACTCGCGCCATCGACCGGGTCAGGCCAGCCGCCGGCCGGTGCGGCGCCGGCGAGATCGACGAGCGTCGGCAGCAGGTCGACGTGCGACACAGGCCCGCGCACACGCGCGGCATCGAAGCGGCCCGGCGCATGCACGATCAGCGGCACGCGGCAGCCGCCTTCGAAGAACGTCATCTTGTACCAGAGCCCGCGCTCCCCGAGCATGTCGCCGTGGTCGGACGTGACGATCACGATCGTATCGTCGGCGAATCCGCACTGTTCGAGCGCGCCCAGCACGCTGCCGAACTGCGCGTCGACGTAGGACGTCGCACCGTAGTAGGCACGGCGCGCGGCGCGAATCTGCGCGTCGGTGGGCGGCGTGCGGTCGTTTTCGCAGACGAAGCGCAGCCGCTGCGAATGCGGGTCGCTTTCCGCCGCATCGAGGTGCACGGCCGGCATGTCGATCTCGTCGTCGCTGTATTGATCCCAGTATTCGCGCGTGATCGCATACGGGTCGTGCGGATGAGTCAGCGACACGACCATGCAGAACGGCCGCGCATCGTGCCCGGCCGCACGCTCGCGCGCGACGTCGTACAGCTTCTGCTTCGCGGCAAACGTGACTTCGTCGTCGAAGTCGAGCTGGTTCGTGCGCACGCACGGGCCGGCCTCCAGCACCGAACTCATGTTGTGATACCAGCTCGGCCGCTCGGTCGGGCTGTCCCAGTCGGGCACCCAGCCGAAATCGGCCGGATAGATGTCGGTCGTCAGCCGCTCCTCGAAGCCGTGCAACTGGTCGGGCCCGCAGAAATGCATCTTGCCGGACAGCATCGTCCGGTAGCCGCCCGCGCGCAGGTAGTGTGCGAACGTCAATGTTTGCGCCGGCAATTCGGCGGCGTTATCGTAGGCGCCGATCCCCGACGGCAGCTTGCCGGTCAGCAGCGAGAAACGCGACGGCGCGCACAGCGGGCTCGCGCAGTATGCGGCGTCGAATACGACGCCTTGCGCGGCGAGACGGTCCAGCGTCGGCGTGCGCGCGACGCGATTGCCATAGGCCGGCAGCGCGAACGGCGTGAGCTGGTCGGCCATCAGGATCAGGATGTTGGGTGTCGGGTTCGTCATCGGCTGTCGTGGGGAAAACGGTGTTCGAATGGAACGGCGCGCCGCTTGCGCGGCGAGACGTCCGGCATGACGGAAGCGGCTCGACGAAAGTGCCGCGCGGGCGGGCTGCGCTGGCTAGAATCGCGGAATACGTTGCGCAGCGGCCGTGACGAAGGCTTTGAAGCGGGCCGAGAAGCGCAGGTATCGCACCGTCCGAAGCACTATCGCCCGCCCGAATTCGCGCGGGTAGGCGTCCGGCCCTTATGGGGCCATTAGAGAGGCTTATGTCGAAATCCGAACCGTTACCGTCGATGCAGGCGCTGCGCGCGTTCGAATCGGCCGCCCGGCTCGCGAGCTTCACGGCCGCCGCGCGCGAGCTCGGCTCCACCCAGCCGGCCGTGAGCCAGCAGGTGTTCCAGCTCGAGGCCGAACTGGGCGTGCCGCTGTTCGAGCGCAGCCCGCGCGGCGTCACGCTGACGGCCGATGGCCAGTGCCTGTACGAAGCCGTGCGGCTGAGCCTCGACACGCTGCGCGGCGCAACCGCGACGCTGCGTGCGCGCCGCGAGCACGGCGCGCTCACGATCGTCACCGACTTCGGCTTCGCGACCTACTGGCTGATGCCGCGCCTGGCCGGGCTGAAGCGCGTGATGCCGGACGTCGACGTGCGCGTCGTCACGTCACAGGATTACGACGCGCAGCGCGACCACGGCGACATCGCAATCCTGTTCGGCGACGGCCACTGGCCATCGTGCACCGCCGCACGGCTCTTTCCGGAATCGGTCACGCCCGTGTGCTCGCCCGCGTTCCGCGACGCTCATCCGCACGTCGCGCGGGCTGAGCACCTGCTCGCCATGCCGCTGCTGCACGTGCAGCCGACGCGCCCCGAGCGCTGGCTGTCGTGGTCCGGCTGGTTCGACGCGCATGGCCTCGATACGGCGGCCGCCGCGCGCGGCGTGACCTTCAACAGCTACGCGCTCGTGATCCATGCGGCGCTGCTCGGCGAAGGCGTCGCGCTCGGCTGGTCGCCGCTCGTCGACGAACTCGTCGCGTCCGGGCAGCTCGTGAAGCTCGTCGACGCGCCGGTCGTCACGTCGCGCGGCTACTTCCTGGTGCGGCCGCCGCAGCGGCCCGAGCCGGACGCGACCCACGTGTTCCGGCGCTGGCTGCTCGACGCCTGCGCGAGCGCGTGACGGGCCCTGCCCGCCCCCGCGCGCTGGCGCACCGATACCAGCCACACGGCGCGTTGGTTCTATCCGCCCCAAAATCGTCCTGATTTACTTGAGCCTCCCGCTACCCGCGCGGCGCGGCGCTTTCGTGCGCCGCCGCACGGCCGTGCGCCCATGCCATCCGAGGAGTCTCATGACCGCCGAGCACCGCCCCGATCAATTCGTCCTGACACTGTCGTGCCCGAGCGCGGCCGGCCAGGTCGCCGCCGTCGTCGGCTTTCTCGATCGCCATCGCTGCTATGTCGATGCGCTGAACGTGTTCGACGACGATCTCAGCAATCGCTTCTTCGTGCGCTGCGTCTTTCATCCGACGGATGAAACGCTGCAGATCGATGCACTGCGCCACGAATTCGCGCCGATCGCGGCCAGCCTCGGCGGCGAGCAGGGTGACATGCAGTGGGCCATCCACGACGTGAACGCACGGCCGAAGGTGCTGATCATGGTGTCGAAGCTCGAGCACTGCCTCGCGGACCTGCTGTTCCGCTGGCGGATGGGCGAGCTGAAGATGGACATCGTCGGCATCGTGTCGAACCATCCCGACTTCGAGCCGCTCGCCGCGCAGCACGGGCTGCCGTTCCGTCACTTCCCGATCACGGCCGATACGAAGGCACAGCAGGAAGCGCAGTGGCTCGACTTCTTCGAATCGAGCGGTGCCGAGCTCGTGATCCTCGCGCGCTACATGCAGGTGCTGTCGCAGGAGACGAGCGCGAAGCTCGCGAACCGCGCGATCAACATCCATCATTCGTTCCTGCCCGGCTTCAAGGGCGCGAAGCCGTATCACCAGGCCCATGCGCGCGGCGTGAAGCTGATCGGTGCGACCGCGCACTTCGTCACCGACGATCTCGACGAAGGCCCGATCATCGAGCAGGTCGTCGAGCGCGTCGATCATGCGCTGCGCCCCGAGCAGCTGCTCGCGGTGGGGCGTGATGTCGAATCGCTCACGCTCGCGCGCGCCGTGAAGGCATTCATCGAGCGGCGTGTGTTCCTGAACGGCGATCGGACGGTGGTGTTTTCGTAAGCGTGCGGCGGGCGGCCCGACCGCCCATCACGCGGAAGCCGACGGCACGCGCGCGGGCGCCGTGTCGATTCGGCGCGCCCTGCGCCGCAGGTACAGGTTGTTCAGGATCAGCGCTGTGCCCGTCAAGGCGGCGCCTGCGATCTGCGCATGATTGGGCACCAGCCCCGTGAACGCGGAGACGATGAAGGCGGTGATCGGCACGATGTCCATGAACAGCGTGCCGTTCATCGGCCCGAGCATCCGGTTGCCCGTCATCCACAGCAGGATCGCGCCGAAGCCGGCCACCGGCCCCATGTACACGAGATGCGGCAGCACCGCGTGCACGGCGGCCAGTGACGGCGCCGCGATCCGGTGCGTGACGATCAGCACCAGGTTGACCGCGACGATCGTGGTCAGCCCGAGCCAGGTCGTGAAGGTCGTGTATTTCAATGCGGACCAGCGGGTGAAACGCGCCGCGCCGAACGTATAGACGACCCAGCACAACGCACCGACGATGATCAGCGCATTGGCCGCATAGTGCTGCGGCTCGTGCAGTGCGCCGATCAGGTCGCCGCGCGTGATCACGAGAGCCACGCCGGTAAAGGACAGCACGACGAACAGCACCGACACCGGTGCGGGCGCGACGCGCCGCACCAGTGCGTTGAGCAGGAGCCCCATCATCGGTTGCGTCGCCATCATGATCGACGCGGTCAGCGCGCCTTCGTCGCCGGCCAGTTGCTGGCCCAGGAACACGAACGATCCGAATCCACAAAAACCGATCGACCCGAGCAGCCAAGCAAGCGCCACCGGCTCGCCGGCGGAACTGAACGCACCGGGCCCTTCGACGATCCGCAGCAGTGCGATGAAGCCCGCGCCGGCGATCAGATAGCGCAGCGACGTGAACGTGAAGGGATCGATGGTCCGCAACGCATCGGTCATCACCGGAAACATCACGCCCATCAGGATCGTCGCGGCCACACATGCCGCGACGCCTTTCCCGTACGCGTTCGCGCCGGGCATTGCGAGTGTTGCGTTATTCATGACTGATCATTCCCAAATTAATTGAAAAATGATGCCGGTGCGGCTGCGCGCAGCGGCAGTGTCGTATCACCACTTCCCTATGGTTCCGACGTGTCCTTCACGATCTCGATGCAGGCATCCTGCAATACCCCACATTTGAAACCGATCATTCTCAAAATGACCAAAAAAAATCAGGTCAGCGCCCGCATCGCGATATCGACGATCGATGCCAGCTCCGCCTCCGACGCACTCGACTTGCCCAGCACCCGCATGCCCTGGATCAGGCACAGCAGGAACCGGCCCACCTCTTCCGGATCGAGATTGCGGTCGAAATCGCCCGACTGCTGGCCGCGTGCAATGACCAGGCTGAATTGCGTGCCGATGCGCAGCAGCGTCGATTCGATGTATGGGCGCAGTGTGTCGTCGCCAGGCAGGAGTTCGACGGCCGAATTCGTGATGAAGCAGCCGCGCCGCTCCGACAGCCGCACACCGATTTCCGTGTAGTACAGGAGTGCCTCCCGGAGGGCCTGCCGCGGCGGCAAATCCGCCGCGAGCCGCTCCTTGAGCCGGGCGATCGCGCCTTCCGCATAGCGGTCGAACGCAGCGACCAGCAGCCCGTGCTTGTCACCGAACGTGCGGTACAGGCTGCCGCGGAAAACGCCGGTTGCCTCGCACAGCGCGTCGATCGACGTTGCGTGATATCCCTGCTCCCAGAACACGCGTGCAGCCGCGTCGATCACTTCGTCAGTGTCGAATTCGCGTGGACGCCCCCTGTCGCGGGCGCCGGAAGATGTCGAGGTCGGGCTCATGGATGCCGATATTAGAACCGATCGTTCTCAAAATCAAGCTGGAGTATCGAAAAGGAGAAAGCGCTACGCATACGCGATCACTCTCCAAAACCGCAAACACACATTCCTTCAATTCACCAACGGAAGGGAGGCACGAGAACGAAAACTCCTCGCCAACCATTGGCTCGACAGTGGTGGCGCCCAACTCTCCCCCGGACAACTTCATGCCAAACTGATGACGGTCGACGATTACACGAGGTACTTCAAGGCGTGGAGTGCGCTCCTGGACTTCAAGAAGGCGTTGAATAACACAGGAATGAAACCTGTCGCCTCGCTCGTCATATTCTAGAGAACCGCTGATAACCGTACTTACGACGATTGACCGATGAACAGACTCGTCCTGTGCATTTCATTCGCCCTTCTCATGGGTGCGTGTACGAAAAAGGAAAACCCGGCGCCTCAGTCGACTACGCTTCCCGACCTCAACAGCGTGCACACCGATCTCGCATTTACCTGCGCACACGAAGCCGACCATCTCCCTTCACTCGATCCCAAGGCAGACAGGTTGTTTCAGTACGCTCGATACCTGCAGAAGCGGATCGGGCCGAAAGACTTCGACGATATCGCTCGCTACTATCGGATATCCGCCGCGTATGGACACTACAAGGCGAACGACAACGCTCAACTCCTGATTTCGCAAGGACTGGCCCATTCTCCCGACCCGGCGAAAGAAGCGGTTGATCTCGCCTCACAACTGGTCGAGCAAGGCATACCTGCCGGCTATTACGACATCGGCCACTATCTCGAGACCGGATACGGCCTGAAGCAAGACGACGAGATGTCGTTGCGTTACTTTCGAAAAGCCGCCGATCTGGGCAACTCCGATGCGCAGTACTACATCGGGGAGCTACTCGCCCCGCGAGACAATGCACCGGCCATTGCAAAGCAGATGCGGGAGTGCGCTACGGCTCAAGGTAATGGCAAAGCAGCCAACATGCTTGGCGCGGACTTGATGACCGACGGCTTTTATCAGGAAGCACTCAAGGTCTTCCAGAAGGGCGCCGAGTCGGGAGACACGCAAAGTGCGTTCATGCTCGAACATGCGTTCCAAGGACCACCTAAATCCGAGGTCCTGTATTACCTGGCCCTGCCCAATGATGTCGAACGCACACGACGCTATGAATTGATCGGCAAATTTATCGACGGCAACGACGGCCGCAACCCGAAGGTTCCCGATATCAACAAGATCGTCCCTCTACCGCCGGCCAAACTTCCGCCCTGGGACGGCACCTTCCAATGGCAGAAGGAGCAGGATGCCGCCACGCCTCCGCAAAAGCCTTCCGACGAGACGATCAACGATATGGCGAAAGCGAAGCATCTCGATCCGGCAACGGGGCTGCCGCTCGCCGGCGCTCAGGGCTAAGCCTCGGAGGCGCCGGGCAACAATCGTGCGTCGCATGTAGCGCGCTTTGCGCCTCCCGTGCCAGACCCGTGTGCGGTTTCCGCGTCCGGCCCGAGAGTCGCCTTGCGCACTACACGTTCATTTCACCCAAGCAAAGTAATACGACAACCAGATCGTCAGCCCCGCGCCAACCAGCGCAACGTAAGGCATCAGGTTCAGCCACATCGCGCGCTTCGGCACTTCGAGTTCCATGTCGCGCTGCATCTGCGCGGGGAAACGGCCCCGATCCTGCCAGTAGTGGCGGAACAGGAACACCGGCACGATCAGCAGCATCGCGATCAGCCCGTTACGCAGCGTGCCGTCGCCCTGCAGGTTCGCACCTGCACCGACATACACCAGGTTCGCGTAGCCGCAGATGGAACCGCCGACGAGCAGCCACGTCGGGCAGCGGAACGGCCGATCCCAGTTGCCGCGATCCATCCGGTGGATCCAGCCCGACTGAAGATTCAGGAATACGAACAGCATGTAGCAGACGTTCGAGATCGACAGCACCGTCATGTAATCCGACATCATCAGCAACACGAGGTTGAAGCCGAGATCGGTCCACATCGCGCGCGTGGGCGAGCCGTGCTCGTTCACGTGCGACAGGTACTTGGGCAGCCAGCCGTCGACCGATGCCTGATACAGCGTGCGCGACGAGCCCATCATCGACGTCATCACGATCAGCAGGATCGACAGCATCAGCATCACGACGACCGCATTTGCGACCCATGCGCCGCCGCCGACGATCTTCGCCATCGCAGCTGCAACGCCGGTACCGTCGCCGATCGACGGATCGAGCATCGCCTGCGTGCCGAGCGCGCCCTGGAACGCCAACGGCACGAGCGTCATCACGACGAGACACAGTGCGCCCGACCAGAAGATCGCCTTGGCGGTATCGCGACGCGGATCGCGGAATTCACGCGTGTAGCAGACAGCCGTCTCGAAGCCGTACGACGCCCAGCCGGCCATGAACATCGCGCCGAGCGCCATCGTGACGCCCTGCCCGTTCCACGAGCCGAACGTCGCGGCCGTGAGATTGCCGTGCGCGTCGTGACCGAGCGGCAGCAGCGGGAGCAGGTTCGACATCGGCACGTCGCCCGTGATGAACGGCACGATGCCGACGATCAACAGCGGCGTGAGCGACGCGATGCCGAGAATGCGCTGCGTACGCGCAGCCTTCGATGCACCGCTGTGCTGAAGCTTGAACGTAATGAGAAGCAGGATCGTCGCGATGATGAACGTCGCATTGATCCGCAGGGACAGACCCGGCTTGATGAACCCGAGATCCGCAACCTTGAGCTGCCAGTGCAGCACCGCCGCGTCGGCGGGAAAGAGACTCGTGAGCGCATAGCTCGCCGCAAGGCCGCAGCCGAGCGCGAGCATCGGCGACCACGCGAGCCAGTTGCACCACACGGAAACCGGGGCGATCAGCTTGCTGTAACGGACCCAGCCGATCGCGCCGTACACGGACGCGCCGCCCGATTTATGGGGAAATAGCCCCGATATTTCCGCATAAGTCGCGCTTTGAACCAGCCCCATCGTGATCGCGGCGATCCAGATCGCCCACGCGGGCTGGCCGATCGTCGCGCATACGCCGCCGATCGTGAACAGCACGCCAGCCGGCACGCCGCTCGTCACCCAAAAAGCGTCTTTCCAAGTCAGGCCACGATGCAGCGTGTGGCCCGTCGAATCATGTGAGATGGTTGCCTCAACATCACTGGTGCGGTTCGCACGCAGTCCTGCCTGACTCATCCAATTCCTCCTGTGATGACTCCGCACAAGGGCGCTAGTGTAACAACTTACGCACTTTTTTGCAGAATCAAAAAAATAATTCCGGGATAAAGCCGTGTCGCAGTACGATTATTTCGCATTACTACCGACCCTTCCCGGACTGTCTCTTTATCTATTTATCGAGGCGATTCATCGCCGGCTTACTGCGCGCCTTCCGTCCACGCATTCACGCGATCCGCGTGCGCGGCGATCCACGCATCGGCGGCCGCATCGGGCTTCGAGCCGTTCTGGATCGCCAGCATCACGCTGTCGATTTCACCCGGCTTCCACTGGAATTTCTTCAGGAAGGCGACCACCGGCTTCGCCTTCGTTTCGAGCCCCGGATTCACGACGCTGTCGACATGTTCCGCGCCGCCGAACACCTTCTTCGGATCCTCGAGGAAGCGCAGCTTCCACTTCGCGAACATCCAGTGCGGCGCCCAGCCGGTCACGATCACCGGCTTGTTCGAACCGACGGAGCGCGCCAGCTCGGCCGTCATCGCACCGCCCGAACTCGGCATCAGCGTGTAGTTCAGGCCGTAGCTCTTGATCGCATCGTCGGTCTTGCGCATCACCCCCGCGCCCGCGTCGATGCCGACGATGCGGCCGCTGAAGTCACTCTTTTCCGCGTTCAGATCGTCGATGCTCTTCGCCTTCACGTAATCGGGGACGATCAGGCCGATCTTCGCGTCGGGAAAGTTCGCGCCGAGATCGACGACCTTCGTCTTGTATTCACCCCAGTACGAGCCGTGCGTGACCGGCAGCCATGCCGACAGCGTGGCGTCGAGATCGCCGCGCGCAACACCTTGCCACATGATCCCGGCGGCGACAGGCACAAGCTGAACCTGGTAACCGAGCTTCTTCTCGATCACGCGCGCTGCGACGTTCGACGTCGCCACGCTGTCGTCCCAGCCTTCGACGTAGCCGATCTTCAACGTGGGCTTCGTATCGGCGAGTGCCGACGCGCTCAGCGCCACCATTGCCGACAGTGCGCCGGTCCACAGCAGTTTTCCGAACAGCTTCATGGTCGATCTCCTTGATGTGCGCCTGCGCGCGTTGTCTCTCTAGGTTCTTCAACCACAAATCCGCGGTATCGTTGTTTTCCGACGGATGCTTGTCCGGGCGCGACGCGTCCGGACCGCCGATGGCGTGTTGCGACTACTTGTCGATCACGAGATCCGACAGCGGCTTGCTGCAGCACAGCAGCACCATCCCCTGATCGATCTCGCGCTGGCGGATACCGCCGTTGTGCTTCATTTCCACCTGCCCCGACACGAGCTTCACCTTGCAGGTGCCGCACATGCCCTGCGTGCACGAGGCCGGCAGCCGCACGCCCGACTGGCGCGCCGCATCCAGCACGTGCTGCTCCGAGCCGCACGAAATCTCGCGATTGCTCTTTGCAAAGCTGACCGTGTACTGCTTCGTGTCGGTGTCGGCGCCTTCGGCCGGCGGGGCGAGATCGGCGAGCAGCTCGTCGCTTGCGGTTTGCGCGAGCGTCTCGAACGAGAAGCTCTCCTCGTGATACTGCTTGCGCTCGAAGCCGGCTTCGTCGAGCAGGTCGCGCACGGCCTTCATGTACGGCGCGGGGCCGCACGTGAAGATTTCGCGCTCCATGAAATCCGGTGCGATCAGCTTCAGCAGCGGCAGCGTCAGGAAGCCCGTGACGCCCGGCCAGTTGGTGCGCGCACCGACGCGCTCGACGACGAACGACGTGCGGAAGTTTGTGTGGTTCGACGCGATCAGGTCGAGCTCGCGCGCGAAGATGATGTCGTCCGGCGTGCGCGCGCTGTGCACGAACAGGATGTCGCGATCCTCGGCGAGATCATGGTGTGCGCGGCTCATCGACATCAGCGGCGTGACGCCCGAGCCCGCCGACAGGAACAGGTACTTGCGCGCCGGATGCCGTGCGCACGTGAATTCGCCGGCCGGGCCGAGCACGCGCACCGGTGCACCCGGCTGCAGGTTGTCGTGCAGCCAGTTCGACACCTTGCCGCCCGGCACGCGCTTCACGGTGATCGACACCGTGTGCGGCCGCGCCGGCGACGACGAGATCGTGTAGCAGCGGTTGATCGTTTCGCCGTCGATGTCGAGCTCGAGCGTGAGGAACTGCCCGGGCTCGAACGAGAACGAGCGGCCCTGCGGCGAACGGAAGAAGAAACTCTTCACGTCGTGCGTTTCCTGCCGCACGTGGCAGCACACCAGCGTTTCCTCGACGTCGCTCGTCCAGCGCTCGGGAAGGCCATTCCAGAACGCCGGGCGCGTCACCCGGCTGTCCGTCGGCTCGAAGTTGGCCGCATCTCGCATCATGTCTGACTCCGCTTTACGCTGCTGGGTGCTATTCGCCGGTTTTTTCGGCGAGTCGGCCGATGTACCAGGCCGAGAATTTTTCGACGAGACCTTCCGTGAACGGCGAGTACGGGCCCGGCTCGTACGCGCTGCTGGTCGCGCCGCGCTGCGAGAATTCGACGAGCGCGCGATCCTGGTCGTTGGTCGCGTTCCAGACGGCCGTGAGGTTCTTCACGTCGTAATCGATGCCTTCCTTCGCGTCCTTGTGCACGAGCCACTTCGTGCGCACGAGCGTCTTGCCGGCCGACAGCGGGATCACCGAGAACGTCACGATGTGATCGCTCATGAAGTGATGCCACGAGTTCGGTTGCGTCCAGAACGACAGGCCGCCGAGGTCCGCCTTGTCGAAGCCGCCGAGCAGCTTCTTCGACGCGACCTTCGCATCGAGCGTCTGCGATTCGCCGTGACGATCGAGCGGCAGGCGCTGCGTGCGGAAGCCCGTCACGTCGAGCAGCTTCTCGATCTCTTCGGACGGCAGGCCCATTTCGGCCCACTCCTTCCCGCGCCGCACGCACGTTTCGGCGAATGCATCCATGCCTTCCGCGTTGGCGTCGGAACGCTGGTAGCCGAAGCCGTATTCGTACAGCGAGATGGTGAGCTCCGGATGGTTCGCGACGCAGTGATAGCACTCGCGGTTGTTCTCCATCGTGAGCTTCCAGTTGCCTTCCTCGATGATGTCGATCTGCGCGGCGATCTTCGTGTTCGGCAGATCGTGCGGCAGCAGGTACGGCTCCATCTCGGCGCGCAGCTGCGCGAAGTCGGCGGGCGGCTCGTCGGCGAGGCAGATGAAGATCAGGCCCGCGAGGTTCTCGACGTGCACCGACTTCAGGCTGTGCTTGCAGCGATCGAACTTCTCGCCCATGTGCTCGGCGAACATCAGCTGGCCCGTCAGGTTGTAGGTCCAGCTGTGGTACGGGCACACGATGTTGCCGACCGAGCCCTTATCTTCGTTGCACAGGCGCGCACCGCGGTGACGGCACACGTTGTGGAACGCGCGGATCGCCATGTCGTCGTCGCGCACGATCAGGATCGAATCGTTCCCCAGTTCCACGGTCACGTAGTCGCCCGGCTCCGGAATGTCCGGTTCGATCGCCACCTGGATCCAGTGCTGGCGGAAAATCGCCTCCATGTCGAGCGCGAAGATGTCCTCGCTCGTGTAGAACGGTGCGTCGAGGCTGTGCCCTTCCTTGCGCCGCTCGATCAATGCACGAATGTCTGCCGATACTTTCATCGTTTGCTCCGGATTCCTTGCATCCCTGGGTTCTTGCCGACAGGCATCAAAATCAGTAGTCGATGAGCTGATGCTCGCGCAAATACGCGAGGATCACTTGTGCTTTTTCGACCGAACTCCCTTCATTTACGACGTTGCCGCCACGGCTTTCGGTCGTCGTCGCGGACAGCATCCGGGCATGCCCGGAGCGCTTCTCGGCGGCGACCAGTTTTACGGGTTTACGCTCGATCGGACCGACCGTCCAAGCGGCCGCATCGGCATCCGCGCCGGGCGCCGCGAGCGCGGGCCGGATCGCGCCGGCACGCAGCCGCGCATACGCGTAGCGCGGCTCGGCATTGGCGAGCGGATGGACGGCGACGACGGCCGGCAGCGCCGCATCGACGCGCCGTCGCAGCCCCTTCGGCAAAAATTGCCGGACGGCCACGCGACCGCCTTCGACCGTCACGTCGACGGCCGAGCCGACCAGCGGATAGCCGAGCGTCGCGGCGATGCGATACGGCAGCATGCCGGTGTCGTACGCGCCCTCGGCGCGCGTCCCGGTCAGCACGAGGTCGTAGTCCTCGACGCGTGCGGCGAGCGCATGCACGGCATCGTCGCCGTCGCGGCAGGCCAGCACCTCGACCTCCCGTGCGCCGAGCGCGAGATATTCGGCCAGCGCCGCATTCGCGGGGTCGCCCGCATGGATCACGTCGAGCTTCGCGCGATGCCGTTCCGCGAGCTGGCGGCCGGTTTCGAGCGCGGCCGCGTCGTTGCGGCTGTAGCGCGCGACGCCGCTGACCGGATGGCGGCCGACGGACACGAGCACCGCAATGCGTTGCAAGGGACGGGGGGCGTTCATGCGGCAACTCCTTCCGGTTCACGGGTGCCGACCGCGGCCGGCGATTCGCCACGCGCGGCGCGCGCGGCCTGCACCTGTTCGATCAAGGCCGCGATCGTGCCCTGCGCATCGCCGACCACCGTCAGATTCGCGCGCTTCGCGATCGGCGCGCTGCCGTCGAGGTTCACCGCGATCACGTGGCGGCAGTCCTTGATCCCCTGCAGGTGCTGCACCGCGCCCGAGATGCCGAACGCGATGTACACGCTCGCCTCGACCGTCTTGCCGGTTGCACCGACCTGCTTGTCGCGCGTGAAGTGACCGTTGTCGACCGCGACGCGGCTCGCGCCGATCGCCGCGCCGAACGCACCGGCCAGCCGCTCGAACGCGCCGATGTCGGACACGCCGTTGCCGGCCGATACGATGAAATCGGCTTCCTCGAGCGCGACCTGGGCCGCGTCGATTTCGTCGAGGCCGAGATCGCGGTACGGTTGCGCGGCGTCGTGCGCCGGGCGGATGAAGTCGGCGGCCAGACGTTCGCCCGCTCCGACGAACGGCAGCTTCGCGTCGACCGCGTTCTGCGCGAGCAGGATCACGTCGGGCAGCGCGCGGGTGGCAAACGCGCGCCCGGCCTGCGCATACGCGCCAACATGTCTGGCGTCGAGCTCGACGACGTGCGTCGCGACGCTCGCACCGGCGGCCGCGGCATAACGCCGGCCGAGATCGCCGTCGCCCGTCGCGTTGTCGGGCACGAACACGTGTTTCGGCGCGAGTGCCGCCACGCAGGCCTGCAGCGCTTGCAGTTCGCTTTCAGGGTCGAACGCACGGCGATCGAAACCGGCGAGTTCCAGCAGCTTGTCGACGCCCAGTTCGGCCACGTCGTCCTTCAGTTCGCCGAACGCGAGCAGTGCGACTTCGGTCTGCGCATCGGCAAGCAGCGCGGCGGCAGCGATTGCCTGCCGCGAATGATCGTCGAGCGCGCCACGTTCGCTGTGCGCGACCACCAGCATCACGTGCTTCGGATCCTGCACCGCGCGGCGCGGCTTCGCAGCCGCTGCGCCATGACCGTGCGCGGACCCGTGCACGGCGTTCGCATCGGCGCTGCCTTCCTCGCCGAGCGTGATGCGCTTCAGGCCGGCGGCCGTGATGATGAACGGCCGGCGCGGATCGATTCGTTTGATCGTATTCATCGATTCACTCCAGCGAGGCGGCGACAAGTTCGGCCACGTCGAGCACGTCGGGGCGCGGGCCCACGACGCCTTCGAGCATCGCCGTGCAGTTCGGGCAGGCAACCGCGACCACGTCCGCGCCGATCGTGCGTGCGTCGGCGATGCGGATGTCGGGAATGCGCTGCTTGCCGGGGATGTCGGTCAGCGGCGCACCGCCGCCACCGCCGCAGCAGCGGCCGCGCATGCCGTTACGCTCCATCTCGACGACCTGGATGCCGATCGTCTTCAGCAGCTTGCGCGGCGCTTCCGTCTCGCCGTTGTAGCGGCCGAGGTAGCACGGGTCGTGATACGTGGTGCGCTTGTCCTGAAGCGCTTCGACGGCCTTCGGCGCGATCTTGCCGCTGTCGGCCAGTTCGGCGAGGTAGGTCGTGTGGTGCTTGACCGTCACGCGCAGCCCGAGCGCACGGTATTCGTTGCGCAGGCTGTGCATCACGTGCGGGTCGGCCGTCACGATCTGCTTGTACGACAGCGTGTCGAGCGTGCCGATCAGGCGCTTCGCCATCTGCTGGAACGTCGCTTCGTCGCCGAGCCGGCGTGCGACGTCGCCCGTATCGGTTTCGGTCGAGCCGAGCACCGCGTAGTCCACACCCGCCTTGTTCAGTACCGTGACGAACGCGCGCAGCGTGCGCTGGTAGCGCATGTCGAACGCGCCTTCACCCGCGACGAACAGCACGTCGACCGGTTTGCCGGGTTGTGCGACGGGCGCGCTCAGGTCGACCGACCAGTCGTAGCGCGCGGCCGTGTCGTAGCCGCCCATCGTGCCCGTCTCGCGCAGGTTCGCGAGCACTTCCTGGCCCTTGCCCGGCACCGTGCCGTGCACGAGCGTGCGGTTGCGGCGCATGTCGACGATCGCGTCGACGTGCTCGATCAGCATCGGGCATTCCTGCACGCATGCGCGGCAGGTCGTGCACGACCACAGCGTCTGCTCTTCGATCAGGCCCGACACGATTGGGCCGTTCGGCTCGCCGCGATGCTGGCCGACCGCGAGGCCCGGCGACGGGCTGCCCGCGTAGGCCGCATCGGTGCCGCCTGCCATCCCGACGACGAGATCCTGGATCAGCTTCTTCGGGTTCAGCGGCTGGCCCGACGCGAACGCGGGGCACGCGGCTTCGCACTTGCCGCACTGCACACATGCGTCGAAGCTCAGCAGCTGGTTCCAGCGGAATTCGACCGGCTTCTCGACGCCGTACTCCTGACGCTCGATGTCCGGCAGCTTCAGGGCGGTCGGCGGCGTGGCCGTGCCGTTGCCCGTGAACGACTCGCGAGTAGCCGCGAAGCGCTCCTGGCGCGGGTGGAAGGCCAGGTGCAGGAGACCTGCGATCGCATGCTTCATCGGGCCGCCCTTCGCGGCGCCGACCGTCATCGTGAACGCACCGACACCGATCAGCACGGCGCAGAGCACCGCGAACGCACCCGACATCGCACCGGTCGGCACCAGCATGAACAGCACGAGGCCGAGCGCGAACGAGCCGAGCAGCCAGGGCAGCGTATTCCACGGGCCGCGCGACAGGCGGGCCGGCACATCCTTCGCCGCGCGCCGGCGCCATACGAACACCGCGCCGACCAGCATCGCGAGCGCCGCGAGGAAGATCAGCTTGTCGAGCCACGGCGAGTAGATCGCGAGGCCGTAGTTGATGAACACCAGCGCGAGTGCGCCGATCGCGCCGCCGGCCGTCGCGACGTGCGTCTTCGCGATGTACGGATCACGGGCGACCACATGGTGCAGGTCGACGAAGTAGCGCTTCGGGATCGCGAACAGGTTCGCGACGCCGAACGAGCCCGGCGCGGTGGCCCGGCCCAAACGCCAGTAGGACGAGCGCTTCGCGACCGCGAACGCGAGCCCCGCCACCGACAGCCACAACAGGGCGGTAATGAGGAAGGACGGATTCATCGTTTAGAAATCCTTCACGAGACGCAGCGAGTCGTAGATCGCACCGTGGACGTTATGCATCGAGATGCAATCGCCGACACGGAACAGCAGGAAACGGCCGTTGCCGAGTTCTTCCGACAGGCACGGTTGCGGCTCGGCCGCGAACAGCGTGTGCGGATCGATCTGGCCGCGGTTCACCGATTCCGGCTTGAGCTTCCAGTACAGCTCGTCGTTCGGCGACGAACCGTTCTCGATCACCACCTGGTCGACCGCGCGCTCTTCCAGTTCTTCCGTGTACTCGTTACGCAGCACGGCGATCAGCTTGCCGTCCTCTTCATAGACGCGATCGAGCATCGTGTTCGGCGTCGGGATCACGCCGAATGCGTACAGGCGACGATAGAAGATCGGGAACGTCGTGCCGCCGCAATCGTCGGCGACCTTCACGTCGGGCGTGACGACCTCGACCTTCGAGCCGCGGCTCGCCATGAAGTCGGCCACGCCCGCGCCGGCATGCGTGCTCACGCCGTCGAACAGCAGCACGTTCTGCTTCGGCTCGACCTTGCCGGTCAGGATGTCCCACGAGCTGACGGCCAGCCCCTCGGCCACGCCCCAGCCCGGCACCTGCCACGTGAAGCTCGACCCGCCCGTCGCGAGCACGACGATGTCCGGCTTCTCGGCCATGATCATCTTCTCGTCGGCGGCCACGCCAAGACGGCGGTCGACGCCCAGGCGCTTCGTTTCCATGTCGAACCAGCGGATGATCCCCGACATCTGTTCGCGCTGCGGCGCCTTCGCGGCGATCATCACCTGGCCACCCACTTCGGCGTTCTTCTCGAACAGCACCACGTCGTGGCCGCGCAGCTTCGCAACGCGCGCCGCCTCGAGGCCCGCCGGGCCCGCGCCGACCACCACGACCTTGCGCTTCGGGCCGCGCGACTTCTCGATGATGTGCGGCATCGTCGATTCGCGCGACGTCGCCGCGTTCTGGATGCACAGCACGTCGAGGCCGTTGTACTGGCGGTCGATGCAGTAGTTCGCGCCGACGCACTGCTTGATTTCATCTTCGCGGCCGTCGCGGATCTTGATCACCATGTGCGGATCGGCGATCTGCGCGCGCGTCATGCCGACCAGGTCGATCATGCCGGTCGCGAGCAAGCGCTCGGCCTGACCCGCATCGCGGATGCTCTGTGCGTGCATCACCGGGATCTTCACGACCGACTTGATGCCAGCCGCGAGGTGCACGAACGGCTCCGGCGGCAGCGCCATCGGCGGCATGCAGTTGGCGATCGTGTTGTGCGTATCGCCGCCCGAGCCGACCACGCTCAGGTAGTCGATCAGGCCCGTCTCCGACATCGCCTGCGCGATTTCCTTCAGCGCTTCGTGATCGAGGCCGTCCTCGTGGAATTCGTCGCCGCACATGCGCAGGCCGACGCAGAAATCCTTGCCCACCGCCTCGCGCACGGCCGTCAGCACCTCGATGCCGAAGCGCAGCCGGTTCTCCAGGCTGCCGCCCCATTCGTCGGTGCGGTGGTTCGACCGCTTGCTCCAGAACTGGTCGATCAGGTGCTGGTGGGCGGCCGAGATTTCGATGCCGTCCATGCCGGCCGCCTTCACGCGCTTCGCCGCGGCGGCGAAATCGCCGATGATGCGGCGGATTTCCTCGATCTCGATGATCTTCGCGTTGCCGCGGTGCACGGGTTCGCGCACGCCCGACGGCGACATCAGGTGCGGCCAGTGCTCGCCGTGGAACGACGAGCGGCGGCCCATGTGCGTCGCCTGGATCATGATCTTCGCGCCGTGCTTGTGCATCGTGTCGGCGAGGCGCGTGAGCGGATCGATGATCTTGTCGGTCGACAGGTTCACCGATTTCCACCAGCCTTGCGGGCTGTCGATCGACACCGGGCTCGACCCGCCGCAGATCGCGAGGCCCACGCCGCCCTTCGCCTTTTCTTCGTAGTAGCGGATATAGCGGTCGCCCGGCAGGCCGCCCGGCTCGGCATACACCTCCGCATGCGCGGTGCTGACGATCCGGTTGCGCAGCGTCAGCTGGTTCAGCTGCATGGGTTTGAACAGGTGGGGATAACGCATCGCTGGCGACCTCTGGCGTTCGAATGTCTCGTGTTGCGGGTGTTGTTGTGTTTCGGTGAATCAGTGCGTCAAGGCGTCAGTGCGCGATCGGCGACACTTCGAAGACGCAGTGGTCGTGATGCTCGGCCGCGCACTGCACCTCCTTCGACTGCGCTCGCGGCGCGCCCTTGCCTTCCGGCGTCGTGTCGTTGACCCAGTCCATCGCGCCGGCGAACCAGCCCGCGAACATGTAGCAGAGCTTGCCTTCCTTGCCCGGCTGCTGGAGCACGAACGACGAGTGGCGCAGCTCGATCTTCGCGCGCGCGCTGGCCGGATCGGCCTCGATGATCGAGAACAGGCCCCAGCCGCGCTGCGACAGGCGCTTCAGGTAGTGTTCGAACACGGCCATGCCGGTCAGGCCATGCAGCTTCGCTTCCTTGTCGCACCAGTGGTAAGCGGACTTGTAGCCGGCCTTGTACAGGATCTCGGCATACGCTTCGACGCCGAGCGCTTCCTCGACGGCGACGTGATTGTTCGTGAAGAAGTGGCGCGGCACGTACAGCATCGGCAGCGCATCGGTGGTCCAGACGCCGGTATCGGGATCGACGTTGATCGGCAGTTGCGGTTGCATCGTGGTGACTCCGTGAGGAAAGTGGCCGCGCGGCTCAGTGCGCAGGCGCGACATCGTCCGCGCGCCCGTGCGGCTTGCACGGGCACGTCCCGATTTCTTTTAATGTTGAATCGCTGAGGGGGTTCGGCGTTCGCGGCGCTTATGCGCCCCACACGTCCTTGAACACGCGCACCCAGTTCTCGCCCATGATCTTGCAGATACGCGACTCCTTCCAGCCGTGGCGCTCCATCGCGGCCGTCAGGTTCGGGAATTCGCCGATCGTACGAATGCCGTCCGGGTTGATCACCTTGCCGAAGTTCGTCAGCTGGCGATAGCGGCCCTTGTCATGCGTCAGCATGTCGAAGAACTCCTTCGCGAAATCCTGCGTGAAATCCGTGCCGATGCCGACCGCGTCTTCACCGATCAGGTTCACGACGTAGTCGATCGCCTCGATGTAGTCATCGATGTTCGCTTCGATCCCGCGCTTGAGGAACGGCGCGAACATCGTCACGCCGACGAAGCCGCCCGCATCGGCGATCTCCTTCAGCTGTTCGTCGCTCTTGTTGCGCGGATGCTCCTTCAGCCCCGACGGCAGGCAGTGCGAATAGCACACCGGCTTCTTCGAGAACGCGATCGCTTCCGACGACGTGTTGCCGCCCACGTGCGACAGGTCGACCATGATGCCGACGCGGTTCATCTCGGTGATCACTTCGCGGCCGAAGTCCGACAGCCCGCCGTCGCGCTCGTAGCAGCCGGTGCCGACCAGGTTCTGCGTGTTGTAGCAGAGCTGCACGACGCGCACGCCCATGTCGGCGAACGCTTCGATGTAGCCGATGTTGTCCTCGAACGCATGCGCGTTCTGGAAGCCGAGGATCACGCCGGTCTTGTCTTCCTTCTTCGCGCGGAAGATGTCTTCCGTCGTGCGCACCAGCGTCAGCAGCTCGCTGTTGTCGCGGATCTTCTTCTTCATCACGCCGATGTTGTCGACGGTCTTGGTGAAGTTCTCCCACACCGACACCGTGCAGTTCGCGGCGGTGATGCCACCCTTGCGCATGTCTTCGAACACCGGCTTCTCGAACTTCGAGATGTTCAGCCCGTCGATGATGATGCTGTCTTGATGCAGCGTGCTCATGTGTTGCTCCAGTATTGTCGGGTCGGGGGGATCAATAGATCGGGAAGCGTTCGCACAACGCGAAGATCTCGCGGCGCACGCGCTGTTCGGTCGCGTGGTCGCCTTCCGGGTTCGCGCGCAGCGCGTCGAACACTTCCAGGATCAGGCGGCCCACTTCGCGGAATTCCGCGACGCCGAAGCCGCGCGTCGTGCCGGCCGGCGTGCCGAGGCGGATGCCCGACGTGACGGTCGGCTTCTCGGTGTCGAACGGAATGCCGTTCTTGTTGCAGGTGATGCCCGCACGCTCCAGCGCCTGTTCGACCGGCGCGCCCTTCAGGCCCTTCGGGCGCAGGTCGACCAGCAGCAGGTGGTTGTCGGTACCGCCCGTGACGAGATCGACGCCGCCCGCCTTCAGCACTTCACCCAGCGCCTGCGCGTTCGCGAGGACGTTGTCGATGTAGGTCTTGAAGTCCGCCTGCAGCACTTCGCCGAACGCGACGGCCTTGCCGGCGATCACGTGCATCAGCGGGCCGCCCTGCAGGCCGGGGAACACGGCCGAGTTGATCTTCTTCGCGATGTCCTCGTCGTTGGTCAGCACGAAGCCGCCGCGCGGGCCGCGCAGCGTCTTGTGGGTCGTCGACGTGACGACGTGCGCATGCTCGACCGGGTTCGCGTGGCGGCCCGCGGCGATCACGCCGGCGATGTGCGCCATGTCGACCATCAGCTTCGCGCCGACGCTGTCGGCGATCGCACGGAAGCGCGCGAAGTCGAGCGCACGCGGGTAGGCCGAGAAGCCGGCAATGATCAGGTTCGGCTTGTGCTCGTGCGCGAGCGCCTCGACCTGGTCGTAGTCGATCAGCATCGTGTCGCGGTTCACGCCGTACTGGACCGCGTTGAACCACTTGCCCGACAGCGCCGGCTTCGCGCCGTGCGTCAGGTGGCCGCCGGCGTCGAGCGACATGCCGAGTACCGTGTCGCCCGGCTTGGCCAGCGCGAGCATCACCGAGCCGTTCGCCTGCGCACCCGAGTGCGGCTGCACGTTCGCATAGCCGGCATTGAAGATCTGCTTGACGCGATCGATTGCCAGCGCCTCGACTTCATCCGCGAACTCGCAGCCACCGTAGTAGCGCTTGCCGGGATAGCCTTCCGCGTACTTGTTGGTCAGCACCGAGCCCTGCGCCTCGAGCACGGCGCGCGACACGATGTTTTCCGACGCGATCAGCTCGACCTGCGACTGCTGACGCTCGAGCTCCTTCAGGATGGCGCTGCGCACCGGCGCGTCGCGCTCGGCAAGGGGCTGCGAGAAGAAAGGCTGGGTGTTCGACATAGTGCGTCCGTGACGAAGAATAAGGGGCTGAAACCGAAGCTCAAGGCCCGCCCTGCCTGGGTTTCCCGCTCGTCCCGTACAAGGCTGCCGACGGCTCTATTCTTGTCGTTCGGATTTTCGGCGGATTGATGAATTTAGACGCGTTCTTTGCCTTTTCCGCCATCCGCGTCCGTTTTATACAAGTGACCGGTCGTGCTTTTTCGGATGACCAAGCAAATGGCCTCCGGCAGTTCACCTATGAACAGGCACGCCGGCGGTGCGATTGCCGCCCGGTCGGGGTGCAGCACATCACGATTTCGGTGCAGTGCAGCATGCGGCTTTCAGCCATACAACGTATGGAGCTAGGGTTTAGCCGTATGGCACGCTTGTTGCGCTGGCTCACACAATACCGCTGCCCGATCCGTGCCTCGGGCGAAAAGCTATTAGAGATTCTAGGAACGCTCCCCATGTCGCCCGACCGCACAGCGTCGCTGTCCCACTTCGCGTTCATGCCGTTACCGAATTTCACGATGATCGCGTTCACCAATGCGATCGAGGTGCTTCGGATGGCGAACTACCTGAGCGGCCAGCCGCTCTATCGCTGGTCGGTCATCAGCCCGGATGGCGGCCCGGTTACCGCGAGCAATGGCCTGACGGTCGACACCGGCCCGGCCGAATGCGTCGGGCAGCCCGACATCGTGTTCGTATGCGGCGGCGTCGACGTGCAGCGCGCGACCACGCCCGCCCATCTGTCGACGCTGCGCCGCTTCGCGCGCGCAGGCATCCCGCTCGGCAGCCTGTGCACGGGCACCTATGCGCTCGCGAAGTCGGGGCTGCTCGCGGGCTACGCGTGTGCGATCCACTGGGAGAACATGTCGGCGCTGAAGGAAGAGTTTCCGGATACGCGGTTCCTGAAGGAACTGTTCGTGATCGACCGCGACCGCATCACGTGCACGGGCGGCGTCGCGCCGCTCGACATGATGCTGAACCTGATCGCCGCGCGTGTGGGCACCGCGCGCGTCACGCAGATCGCCGAGCAGTTCATCGTCGAACACGTGCGCGATACGAGCGCGCAGCAACGCATGCCGCTCGTCGCGCGCCTCGGCTCCGCGAACAAGTCGCTGTTCGAAGTGATCTCGCTGATGGAGAACAACATCGAGGAGCCGCTGTCGCGCGAGGAGCTCGCGCGGCTCGCGAACATGTCGCAGCGACAACTGCAGCGCCTGTTCCGCGAACACCTCGGCATGACGCCGACGCACTACTACCTGACACTGCGGCTGCGCCGCGCGCGCGAACTGCTGCTGCAGACCGACATGTCGATCATGCACATCACGATGGCGTGCGGCTTCCAGTCGGCGTGCCATTTCAGCAAGAGCTATCGCGACGCGTTCGGCGTCGCGCCGACCCGCGAACGCCGCAAGCAGGTCGCGCCGCTTGCGCAGGGTGCGGCGAGTGCCGGCCCCGCCTTCCCGGCGCATGTGCTGCATGCGTGAGCTGCGCGTCGATTGACGCATGAAAAAAAAGCGGCCTTGATGGCCGCTTTTTTCTTTGCGCTTACGATCCCCACACCTGCATTTCGTCGAGCGAATAACCCCACTGCGTTGCGCGCTTCGTACCAACCATTCGCACGTAGCGGCCATGCCCGTTCAGGTTCGGCAGCGTCACGTGGCCATACGACACGCCGTTGTTCGTCGAGTAGATCGTCGTCCAGTTCGCGTTGTCGTTCGACGTCTGGATCTGGTACACGAGCGCGCCCGCATCCCAGTAGAGATCGATGCTGTTGATGGTCTTCGTCGCACCGAGATCCACGGAGATCCATTGCGGATCGACGCCCGCGCCTTCCGGCGAATCCCAGCGCGTGCTCGTGGTGTTGCCGTCGAACGCCTTGTCGGGCGTGAGCGATGCGTTGTAGCTCGCCGATGCGGCCGCCGGGTGCCCCTGCGACAGCAGCGTCGGCTGTGCGGCAGCCGGGCCGCCGTAGTAGCTCGACCCGAGCTTGGCCTTCGTCGTGTCGGCGTTCACGCCGAACTGCGACAGGCTCCAGCGCTGGCCGGTCGTCACGTCGCCGACGTAGAGCTGATAGCCGCCCGCCGTCGTCGACGAGAAGAACAGGTAGTTCGTGCCGCTCACCGGCGCGGGGTCGGAGTTGTTGCTGATGCAGTCGTTGAGCGCCAACTGATTCGGCGTCGATGCCGGGTCCGCGGTCTTCGAGTAGATCTGGTCGAGCTGGCTCGTGTCCTTCCAGCGCGCGTAGAACACCGTGCCGTCCGCACGCACGATCGGATAGTAGGTCTGCAGGCCCGCCGGATTATCGAACACGGCCGTAGCGCCGGTCGCGAGCGTGCGCTTCATCAGGCCCATGTTCGCGCCGGTGCCGCTCGCGTAGTACACGGCGCTCGCATCCGGTGCGAGGAACGGCATCGAATATTCTGCGCCGGCCGGCGCATTCGTCAGGCTCACGACCGACGTGAACACCGGGCCTGCACTCGTGTACGACAGCGTGGCCTGCTTGACGTCGCCGTTCTGCTTGAACACGAGCGTCTTGCCGTCCGCGCTGAATTTCGGGTCCTCGTTGCGCGTGGCGCCCGTGCTGTTGGTCAGGTTGACGGGCGGCGTGCCGGCGCCGAGCTGCAGCATGAACACGTTCCATGCGCCGTTGCTGATGCCCATGAATGCGAGCCACTTGCCATCGGGACTGAACACGCCGTTCATCGGATCGGTAATGCCCCACGTGCTCTTGCTCAGTTGCGTCAGCGTATGGGCCGAGAAGTCGTACAGGAACAACTGGCTCGTGCCGTCGCCGTACTTGACGTAGCTGTGATAGACGAGCTTGCCGGTCAATGCGGCGGGGAACGTCGTGTTGGATTGCGTCGGTGGATTGCTGATGCAGGCGGCCTGCGCGGCGCCGCCGAACAGGTTGAGGGCAACGCCGGCCACGAGGCCCGCGACGAGAGTATTCGATTTCACGCTGAAGGTTTCCGGTTAGGGTCATGACACCGCTGACTAGACCTCGCACGCCCAGGCGTACGGGCCACGGATCAGCCGGCGGACAGCGTGAATTCCGTATCGGTCAATGTCGGGAACGAAGATTGCTCGAGGGACGAAAGCATGCCAGCGAGTCGCGCCGAAAAACAGGATCAGAGCCTGTGAAAAACAAGCGGATCACGGGATAACGAGGCTGTCGCGCAGCGCGCGCCGTGCTACTCTTTTTTCGGCACAAAGCTGCTCGACTTGAGGCACGCATGAAGCGTTATGCGATGCTCGCCCGGACGATTTCCGAGTCGATCCGGCGTGGAGATCTGGCCCCCGGTGCGCGCATCCCGACCGTGCGTGCCGCGTGCCGCGCATATGGCGTGAGCCCGTCCACCGTGTTTCGCGCGTACTACGCGCTCGAAAGCGAGGGCCTGATCGTCGCGCGTGCACGGTCCGGATATTTCGTTGCGAACCTCGAAGACAAGCACGTGCGGTTCGGCCATGAACCGCCGCGCAAACCGGCTGCCCCGCCAGCGGGCAACGGCGATACGTTGTTCCGGCTGCTGGACTCGCTCAAATACGACACCATCGTTCCGCTCGGCTCGGCCTTCGCCAGCTATTCGCTGTTCCCGATGAGCAGCCTGTGGCGCGCGATGGCGTCGGCCGCTCGCAACATGGATCGCACGGCCCTGCTGTCCGGCGCGCCGCCCGGCCATGACGGGCTGCGTCGGCAGATCGCGCTGCGCTACCTGAATGCGGGTGCGGCGTTGCCGATGGACGAGATCGTCATCACGACCGGCGCGCTCGAAGCGCTGACGCTCAGCCTGCAGGCACTGACGCGCCCCGGCGACATCGTCGCGATCGAGCGCCCCGCGTTTCATGCGGTCCTGGAGGCCGTCAAGCGCCTGCACCTGAAGGCCGTCGAGATACCGGTCGACCCGCGCACCGGCCTCGATCTCGACGCGCTCGAGAAAGCACTCGACACGCATCCGGTGCGCGCCTGCTGGTTCATGACGTCGTTCCACAACCCGACCGGCGCAACGCTGACCGACGAGCGCAAGCGCGCGCTGATCGACCTGCTCGCGGCACGCAACGTGCCGCTGATCGAAGACGACGTGTATGGCGAGCTGCATTTCGGCACCACACCCACGCGCCCCGCCAAACTGTATGACGACAGCGGGCTCGTCCTGCATTGCGGCTCGTTCTCGAAATGCCTCGCGCCCGGGTTCCGGATCGGCTGGGTCGCGGCCGGACGCTACGTGCGGCAAATTCGTCAGGCAAAAGGCGCAAGTGCGCCCGCGGCCGACGTGCCTGCGCAGATGGCGATTTCGAGCTACCTGCGCGACGGCGCGTACGACCGCTTCCTGCGCAAGCTGCGGCGCAATCTCGCTGCGCACCAGGCACAGATGCTGGCGGCCGTGCGCGCGTATTTTCCCGCCGGCACCGAAGTGTTCACGCCGCTCGGCGGGTATTTCCTGTGGATCGAACTGCCGCCGCGCGTGGATACGATGCACCTGTTCGGCGATGCGATGGAAAGCGGCGTCAGCATCGCGCCGGGGCCGCTCTTTTCCGCGACCGGCGGATTCCGCCGCTATCTTCGACTCAATTACGGCCGGCCGTGGACGCCGGCGGTCGAGCATGCGATGCAGACCATCGGGACGCTCGCAGCGCGGCAGCGGCAGAACGGATAGTGCGGATCTGACGAATCACGGCCGCCCGCTTGCGCCTTGCGTTTCACGCGACGGCGACCAAAAATGAAGCGGTAGGCCACCACGGACGAACGTGTTCCGCGCACCCGACGTCATGGAGAACTTCATGAGCACCGCATGCGAACGACCGTCGACGACGCACGCTCCGCCGGATTCCGGCACGAGCCGATCGGCTGCCTTGCCGGCAAGGATCATGACGACCGGCAAACATTCGCCGCGTTGACGGCACCCGTCCGCTTCCTGCGATGCGAGTCCTGCCCAACCGCACCCTGCGCGCGCGCGATGACTGGCGCGCGATCCTGAACGCGCGCGCCGAGGCCCGGCGCACTGCCAGCTTCCAGTGCAAGGAATGCGGCTTCGTGGCCTTCCGTGCGCTCGAGCACTGCCCCGTCTGCGGCCGGTGGAACTGGCCGTTCGATCCGATCAGCCTGAAATCGAACGACACGCATGCTCCGCACTCCTTTCATACGTGGTCGTCGCGCATCGCACGTGCGCTTCGCAACGCGGCATTCCATCGGCCGCGCGCATCGAGCGCGCCGATCCTGAGCATCCTGACACTCGTGCTGCTGGTCGGCGGCTATGTGGTGGTCGACCGGACATGCAAGGCCGATCCGGTCTGTCGCGGTTCGAACGGTTCGAATGGTTCGGATAGTTCGGGCATTACGGCGAGTCATTCCGCCCTGTACGCGTCGAACGATCCCGTGCTGCCGGTCTTGCCGGCACCGGTCTATCCGTTTCATTCGACTGACGGAACTCAGGTGGCCACCGCTCGACACAGTCGCCCCGATGTCGCCGAATCCGCCGGCCGGACTGAAGTCGCGCAAGCAGCGCCGGCCATGCGCGCCCCCGACCGGTCGCACACCGCCGCCACGGTTCGCGTGGCGGACTGGAAAGGCAGTCGCAGTGCCGCGCATCGCTCGCACGCCATCCGCCGCGTGAGCATGCACACCGCGCATGCGCGACGCGCCGCCGCCGGCAGTACGCAAATCGCGCAGCTCTATCGCGGCCACTGAGCACGCAGGACCAATCCGGCCACTCGCGTCCGTCGATTCATTTTCCTGAACCGCCCGTCACAAAGCCTCGTTTGCGTCGCGACTCACGCGTGACGTTCAATGGGTCATTCGCCCGTGCCGGCGCATATCGCGTATCGCGTTCCGGCCGGCCGCCCGATCCACCGAACGGAGTCGTCGATGAATGCACTACAGCTCGTGACCCTTGCTGCCATCTGGGGCGCGTCGTTCCTGTTCATGCGCATGGGTGCGCCGGACTTCGGCGTCGTCCCGCTGATCGCGCTGCGCGCGTCTAACGCCAGCCCCGGCACGGACGATGCCACCCGAGCGCGTGCCGATCAGGCACGGCACGCGCCTTGCGTTCTGGCCGGTGGGCGACAAAGAATGAAATCGGAAGGCGGCGTAACGATGTGACGAAGTGAACAGCGGGCGGTCGGCACGACCGCGTGGCGGTTTCAGCGGAGGAATTCCATGAGCACCGAGAGCGCACTCCAGGCGACGATCCAGGCACTCGTTCAGGACGGCAAAGGCTTGCTGGCAGCCGACGAAAGCGGGCCGACCATCGCGAAGCGCTTCAAGACGATCGCGGTCGAATCGACCGAAGAGAACCGCCGCGCATGGCGCACGCTGTTGCTGTCGACGCCGGGCCTCGGTGAATTCGTCAGCGGCGTGATCCTGTATGAAGAGACGCTCGGGCAATGTGCGGACGATGGCACGCCGTTGCCCGAACTCGCCGCTCGCCAGCAGATCGTGCCCGGCATCAAGGTCGACGCGGGCAAAATTCCGCTTGCGCTCGCACCCGGCGACGAAATCACGCAAGGGCTCGACGGGCTTGCGGCGCGCCTCGACGGCTACCAGCGGCAAGGCGCACGGTTCGCGAAATGGCGCGCGGTGTACAACGTATCCGCCACGCTGCCTGGCCATGCGGCGATCCAGGCAAACGCCGAAGCGCTGGCGCGCTATGCGGCGATCTGCCAGGAGGCCGGCGTCGTGCCGATCGTCGAGCCGGAAGTGCTGATGGACGGCGATCATTCGATCGGCCGCTGCGCGCAGGTGACCGACGCCGTGCTGCACGCCGTGTTCGACGCGCTGCACCGGCACCGGGTCGTGCTGGCGCACATGTTGCTCAAACCGAGCATGGTCGTCGCGGGCAGCACGCACACCGCCCAGCCGGCCCCCGCCGAAGTCGCAGAGGCGACGGTGCGCCTGCTGCGCAGCGCCGTGCCGGCCGAAGTGCCCGGCATCTTCTTCCTGTCCGGCGGACAGACGCCGGAGGAAGCGACGGCGCATCTCGACGCGATGAATCGCGTTGCCGGGCGGCCGTGGCTGCTGAGCTTTTCATATGGCCGCGCGCTGCAGGAGCCGCCGCTGGCCGCGTGGCAGGGACAGGCGGCCAACGTCCGCGCCGCGCAGGATGCGCTGCTGCTGCGCGCACGCCTGAACGGTGCGGCCTGCCGCGGTCAGTACGATGCCGCGATGGAGCGCACCCCATGAACGGAGCCGGGCGAATGTCGCCCGGTCGATCGTCCACGCGCGAGCTTCTCGCCCGGCGCTATCGCGGGCACTGAGTGCGCGCCTCCCGAACGCACAAAGGGCCGAGGCGCTTGAACGCCCCGGCCCCTTCGATTGCCGCGCGGTGGTCGGTCGCGTTACGCCGCCAGCAACCCGTGCGGATCGATGACGAATTTACGCGGCGCGCCGCCATCGAACTTCTTGTAGCCTTCCGGTGCCTGGTCGAGCGAGATCACTTCGACGTTGACGATCTTCGCGATCGGCAGCCGGTCGAACAGGATCGCCTGCATCAGGTTGCGGTTGTACTTCAGCACCGGCGTCTGGCCCGTGAAGAACGAGTGCGACTTCGCCCAGCCGAGGCCGAAGCGGATGCTCAGGCTACCGTGCTGCGCGGCCTTGTCTTTCGCGCCCGGATCGTCCGTCACGTACAGGCCCGGGATGCCGATCGCGCCGGCCGGCCGCGTGATTTCCATCAGCGAGTTCAGCACCGTCGCGGGCGCTTCTTCCGAATGGCCCGACGAACCGTGGCCGTGCGCCTCGAAACCGACGCAGTCGACCGCGCAGTCGATCTCGGGCACGCCGAGGATCTGCTCGATCTGCTCGCCGAGCGAGGCGTCCTTCGACAGGTCGACCGTCTCGAAGCCCATCGCCCGTGCGTGCGCAAGGCGTTCCGCGTTCATGTCGCCGACGATCGTCACGGCCGCGCCAAGCAAGCGCGCCGATGCGGCCGCCGCCATCCCGACCGGGCCCGCGCCCGCGATATAGACCGTCGAGCCCGGCTTCACGCCCGCGCTCACCGCACCGTGATAACCGGTCGGCAGAATGTCGGACAGGCAGGTCAGATCGCGGATCTTCGACATCGCCTGATCACGATCGGGGAATTTCAACAGGTTGAAATCCGCGTACGGCACGAGCACGTACTCGGCCTGGCCACCGATCCAGCCGCCCATGTCGACGTAACCGTACGCGCCACCCGCACGCGACGGGTTCACGTTCAGGCACACGCCCGTATGCGTGTCCTTGCACATCGCACAGCGGCCGCACGCCACGTTGAACGGTACCGACACGAGATCGCCGAGCTTCAGCGTCTCGACGTCGCGGCCGATCTCG
Source organism: Burkholderia lata (assembly GCF_000012945.1). Taxonomy (NCBI): domain Bacteria; kingdom Pseudomonadati; phylum Pseudomonadota; class Betaproteobacteria; order Burkholderiales; family Burkholderiaceae; genus Burkholderia; species Burkholderia lata. The sequence continues at coordinate 630,214 of NC_007511.1, read as the reverse complement.
ACCACCTCGCCCGTGATCTCGTGACCGAGCACGAGGCCGACCGGCGCGGTCGTGCGGCCGCGCACCATGTGCTGGTCGGAACCGCAGATGTTCGTGCTGACCACTTTGAGGATCACGCCGTGGCCGATCGCACGGCCGCTCGGATCGACCATCTTCGGATAATCGATTTTCTGGACTTCGACCTGACCCGGTCCAAGATAGACGACACCTCGATTGCTGCTCATCGTATTGTCTCCATGTCTCGTTGGATGGCGCCGCGGCGCGCCGGCTCATGCGGCACACGCGCAACGTGCTGTTCGAGAGTAGTCCCGGAGGCAGGGGCGCCGACGTCTCAAACGCGACACGCGTTTGAACAGCGCCGACATCGATGGCGGAAATGCGAAAGTCGGGCGGGAAACGACGCGAACGCTTCAGGGTGCCGTCATCCCTGAACCGAATAGCCGCCGTCCACGGGAATCACGGCGCCCGTCACGAAGTCGCATTCGGGCGCACACAGCGCGACGGCGATGCCGGCCAGATCCTGCGGCTTGCCCCAGCGCCGCAGCGGCGTGCGTTCCAGGACGCTGCGTTCGAGATCCGGAAACAGCCGTTTGGCCTCGGCAATCAGCTCGGTTTCGATCCAGCCGGGCAGCAGCGTATTGACCTGGATGTTGTCCGGCGCCCACTCGACGGCCCATGCCTTGCCCAGTTGGACGATCCCGCCCTTGCTGGCCGCGTAGGCCGCACCGTACGTCGTGCCGAACAGCGACAGCATCGAGCCGATGTTGATGATCTTGCCGCCGCCCGCACGCCGGAAGGCCGGATGAATGGCCTGCGCGCAGAAATGCGCGCCGCTCAGGTTCGTGTCGATGATGCGATACCAGTCGTCGGCGGTCAGTTCGTGCCCCTGCTGGCGGATATTCATCCCGGCGTTGTTCACGAGAATGTCCAGCCTGCCGAAACGCCGCTCCGCCTGCTCGATGGCGGTCATGCAGGCGTCGCGCCGCGTGATGTCCGCCGGGACGAACAGACCGCGCTCGCTGCCGCCCGGCAGCGACGCGATCGCCGCGTCGCCCTTGTCGCGATCGCGGCCGACGAGCACGACGTTGGCGCCCGCGTCGACCATGCCGCGCGCGATGCCGAGCCCGATCCCGCTCGCTCCGCCGGTGATGACGGCCACCTTGCCTGAAAGTTCGAACACTCGTGCCTCCGATTCGCGTTGCTGTCCAGATTGCGCGACAGCATAGCCCGGTGCAATGCGACGTTGCGCCGGTATCGGACACGATATTTTCAGACGCCGATCATGCGTTTTTCGAATCTTTCGGACGTTGCCTGAGCGGGTGGCCGACGCGGTGCGCGCCGGCAAACGCTCAACCGCCGGCGTTCTCGCGGATGATCGCGGCGGCGGCGCTTTCCGCGTCGCTCGCGACGCCGTCGTGCACGCGCGTGCTGACGGCCGGTGTCGGCGGCTCGCTGTCGAGCGCGTGGCCATTGCGGTCGTGCGTGTCGACCGTCGCGCGCATCGACAGCCCGACGCGCAGCGGATGCGCGGCGAGATCGCGCGCATCGAGCGCGATCACGACCGGCACGCGCTGCACGACCTTGATCCAGTTGCCGGCCGCGTTCTGCGACGGCAGCATCGAGAACGCGCTGCCCGTGCCAGCCGAGAAACCCTGCACGCGGCCGCGATAGGTCACACGCGAGCCGTACAGATCCGACACGACCTCGACCGGCTGCCCGACGCGCATGTGGCGAATCTGCCCTTCCTTGAAATTCGCCTCGATCCACAGCTGGTTGAGCTGCACGATCGACATCAGCGGCACGCCGGGCCCGACCTGCTGGCCGACCTGCACCGAACGCTGCCCGATCGTGCCGTCGACGGGCGCGACGATCGTCGTGCGTTTCAGGTTCCGGTACGCGAGCTTGAACTGCGCGGCCGCCTGCACGACGGCCGGGTTTTCGTCGACGGGCAGTTTGGTGCCGAGCGCGCGTGCCGCATCGAGCTGCGCCTGCGCGGCCGCGAGATTCGCCTGCGCACCGGCGACCGCCGCGCGCGCACGCGCGAGCTCCTCGGGCGCGACGATCTCGACCGACGCGCCCGAGCGCGCGGCAAATGCGCGCTGCGCGAGCGACAGGTCGGCGCGCCGCGCATTCACGGCCTCGACGTACATCGTGTTCGAGATCTTCGCGTTCGCGACCTGCCGCACCGCCTGCGCGAGCTGCGCCTTCGCCTGCGCGAACGCGACGGACGCCTCGGTGTCGTCGAGCTTCACGAGCGTCTGGCCGGCGCGCACGGCCTGCGTATCGGCGACCACGACGTCGGTCACCGATCCGGGGATCTGCGCGGCAACCTGGACGATGCTGCCAGCGACGTACGCGTCGTCGGTGTCTTCGTAATAGCGGTCGCTCAGCAGCCAGTACGCGATCCATGCAAGCGCGGCCACCAGCACGACCGCGAAGAACACGATGAAGCGCTTGCGGCGCGTCGTGCGGCGCGCGTCGAGTGCCGGGTCGTTCAGTGCGGCCGGCGGCGCGGCGGTATGGAGGTTGTCGTGGTGCATCAGTCGCTTTGCGTAACGATCAGACGATCGTGCTGGAACAAGGGGATCGGCGGCATGACCGACGGGCTCGGCGCCGGAATCGCCGCGGCCGTGTGCGCAAGAATGGAGGTGCCGCGAGGCGTCGTGCCGACGGCCGGCGCGCGAGCCGCGTCGTCGCGTCGTGCGGTCGCGGATGCGGATGCGGATGCGGATGCGGACCCCGCATTCGATGCAGCGACGATCGGCGGCACGGCCGCGCTCGCCGCATGCACGTCGGCCGACGCCACCGCCACCGGTCGGCTGGCGGCCACGGCGGCAGTCGGCATGGTCGCAGCAACCACTGCGGGCGAAGCAGCCGAAGCACCCCGCTTCGCCGCCCCGCTACGCGCCCGATGCGCGGCCGGCGCCTGCGCAACCGTTGCGCCCGCATCGAACCCGCCGCCCAGCGCGCCGATCAGCCCGACACGCAGCGTCCGCTGCCGGCCGAGCAACGCGATCATCTGCGCGCGTTCGTCGATCAGCGTGAGATCCGCGACGTCCACATCCTTCTGCATCAGCACGCCGCGCCGGTGACGGTCGGTCGCGATCTCCACGATCTTCTGCGCGGCCGCAACCGCGTCCTGCTGCTGCGCGACGAGCGTCTGCGACGTCTGCAGCGACGTGACGAACTGCGCGACCTGCCCGAGCGCGTCGTCGACGGTCTTGTTGTACATCCCGATCGCGACGTCGGCCTGCGCGACATCCGCACCGAGCTTCGCCTTCAGCCGGCCGCGATCGAAGATCGGCAGCGAGATCGCCGGGCCGACAGAGCCGGCGAGCGCATCGCGCGAGAACAGCGACGCGGGCGTCAGCGCGAACACGCCGCCGAGCGCGACGAGGTTCACGTCCGGATAGAACTGTGCGCGCGTCGAATCGGCATTCGCGAACGCGGCCTCGACGCGCAAACGCGCGGCGACGATGTCCGGCCGGCGGCCCAGGAGATCGGCCGGCAGCCGCGCGGGCAGCGCGCCGCCCGCGAACGCGCCGACGCGCGGCCGCTGCAGCGCGAGCCCGCGCTCGGGGCCGCGGCCCGACAGCACGCCGAGCTGCAATTGCGCGAGCTTGATCTGTTCGTCGTTGAGCGCGATCTGCGCGAGCAGCTTGCTGCGCTTGATCGATGCGTCGCTGGCGTCGTACGCGTTGTCGAGCCCGCGCGCGGTGCGCTCGCGCAGCACGGTCGTCACGCGCTGGCTCACCTTCAGTTTCTGCTGCAGCAGTTCCTGCGTCGCATACGCCTGGTCGAGCTGGCAGTACACGGTGACGATCGCCACCGCCAGCGTGAGCCGCACCTGCTCGGCCTCGACCCGCGCCGCTTCGCGCAGCGACATCAGGCTCTTCGTCGCGGCGCGGTTCTTCCCCCACAGGTCGAGCTGGTAAGTCAGCCCGACGAACACCGACGACGGCGAGGTGTTCGGATCGCCAAAGATCTCGACAGGTACGCGATAGCCGCTGACCGACACGTCGGCGACGTCGTTGCCCGGCTTCGGCATCCGCGCGCGGCTGACCGTCGCGCCGGCCGTACCCGTCAGCCCCGTCAACGAATCGAACTGCTGAAGCTGCGCCTGCGCGATCCGCAGCCGCGCCTGCGCGACCTGCAGGTCGGGGTTGTTTTGCGAAGCCTCGGCAACCAGTGCGTCGAGTTGCGGATCCTTCAACTGCTTGACCCAGTCGGGCGCGGGCCAGGCGCCGTTCACACCGGGGCCGGCCGTATGCGCGAGCGCATCGTCGGCCGGTGCACGCAGCGACAGCGACGGCAGGAAGCCCGACGGCACGCATCCGCCCAACGCCAGCGACACGGCTGCGGCGGCGATCATCATCGAGCCGCCCGTCAAGCCACGCGGCAGACTCGCCGCTTTTTCTTCACGCCGCATCGCGCCCCTCATCCCTGCTGAACGCGCTGCGCACGCGCGGCCAGACGCGGCCGCGTACGTTCGAGCGGGCCGAGCCGGCCGAACAGGCCGTCCGCGACGCCGAACAGGATGCCGGCGAGCTTCGCGCGCTTGTCGCGTTCGACGAGCGCGATCTGCACGACCTGCCACACCGTCAGCAGGTTCGGCACGATTGCCACCGGAAAGCGCAACCCGTACTGCATCCCGAGCTGCACCGCATTGCGTGCGCTGTAGTAGCGCCGTTGCCACGAGTGATTCATCGACGTCATTTCAAAAGGGCCGATCGCGTGACGCTGCTTCGCGCCGATCCGGTGCGGCAGCACCAGCGACGGCACGACATAGAGCGGCACGTTGCGCGACAGCGCGCGGAAACTGTATTCGGTATCGACGTGATCGATGAACAACGTCTCGTCGAAACGACCGAGCACGTCGAACGCGTCGCGCGACACGACGCAGCCCGACGAAATCAGGAACGCGCAGCGCTGCAGCGGCGCACCCGGCTCGATGCGCAGGCGGCGCAGCCCGATCCCGTTGGTCGACAGTTCGGGCAGGAAGCTGCGCGCGTTTTCGTCGAAGATGCGCGGGCCGGCCAGGAACGCACGCCTGCCAAGCCCCGCGCAGACATCGCGCATCGCGGGGAAATACGCGGCCGGCACCGACGAATCCTGGTCGAACAGCGCGACGGCATCGATGCGGTCGCGAAACAGCGCCGCGAGCCCCGCGTTGTACGCGCCCGCGATTCCGCCGCGATTGCCGTGATGCAGCAGCGCGATGCCTTCGCGCGCGCACAGCTCGCGGGCCCGTGCATCGGGCTGCGGCGTGTTGTCGACGACGAGCAGCGCGTCGCACGCGTGCCGCCATGCGCTGAGCGCGTCGAGCTGCGCATCGCTCGGGTGATACAGGATCACGAGTGCGCCGAGTGTCGTCATGTTCCTCTCCTCAATGCCCGAACGACGCCGCCGCGCCGCGTTTCGGCCGCGTCAGCCACATCAATGCCGCGAGTGCGAGACACGTCATGCTCGCCATCCAGAACATGTCGTTGGTCGCCATCATGTAGGCCTGCTGCATCACGACCTGGTGCAGCGTCGTCAGCTCGCGCACACCGTCGACGCCCATCGCGTTCAGCGTGTGCACGAAGCGCTGCGTGTTCGCCGATGCATGCGTGACGGATTGCGACACGACGTCGTAGTGATAGGTCGCGCGGTTGTCCCACAACGTCACGCTCATCGCGGTGCCGAACGCGGCGGACAGCGTGCGCAGGAAGTTCGACAGGCTCGACGCGGCCGCGAGCCGGTCGTCCGGAATGCGCGACAGCGTCGCGGCGGTCAGCGGAATGAAGAAGCACGGCAGCCCGATCCCCTGGATCAGCCCCGGCGCGGCGATCTGCGCGAACGTCATCTTCAGCGTGAAATGCGCATCCCACGCGAGCACGGCCGCGAACACGAGGAAGCCGAAGGTCGCGAGCACGCGCGCGTCGAAGCGATGCGCATGGAGACCGACGAGGATCGAGAACACCAGCGCGAGCACGCCGAGCGATGCGGTCGCGAGCCCCGCGTGGAACGCGTTGTAGCCCATCACGGCCTGCATCCACAGCGGGAACACGACGCCGACCACCGAGAAGCTCATCATCCCGAGCGAGATGATCAGCACGCAGAACGAGAACGTGCGATCGCGGAACAGGCTGAGATCGACGACGGGATGCGCCTCGCCCGCTTCCCAGATCAGCAGCGACACGATCGATAACCCTGCGACCACCGCGAGCGTGACGATCAGCGGCGAGCCGAACCAGCCGCGATCGTGGCCGAGATCGAGCATCGCCTGCAGCGAGCCGACGCCGATCACGAGCAGCACGATGCCCGGCACGTCGATCGGGCCGGCCTCGCCGCGCTGCGCGTCGGGGCGCAGCATCGCGGTGCAGACCGCGAACGAGAACAGCCCGATCGGCAAATTGATCAGGAAGATCCACGGCCACGAGAAGTTGTCGACGATCCAGCCGCCGACCACCGGCCCGAAGATCGGTGCGAGCAGCACCGTCATCGCCCACAGCGCGAGCGCGATCGTGCGCTTGTCCGGCGGGAACGTGCGCAGCAGGATCGTCTGCGACAGCGGCACCATCGGCCCAGAAAACAGCCCCTGCAGCGCACGGCAGATCACGAGCACATGCAGGTCGCGCGCGAGCCCGCACAGCAGCGACGTCAGCGTGAACAGCAACACCGCGCCAACGAACAGCCGCAACTCGCCGACGCGGCGCGCGAGCCAGCCCGTCAGCGGCACCGCGATCGCGGCCGCGACCGAATACGAGCTGATCACCCACGTGCCCTGGCTGTTCGATACGCCGAGACTGCCGGAGATCGCCGGCACCGCGACGTTCGTCACGGTCGAGTCGAGCACCTCAATGAAGGTCGCGAGCGACAGCGCGAACGTCAGCAGCGCGAGCCGGATGCCGCGCACCGGTTGCGCGGCCGGCGCGGGGGCCGGCACGTCGAACGCGGACGGCGCGACGGGCCCGTCGTGAAGCGGCGAAGCGGTGCTCATGCGCCGGCCACCGCAGCTTCGGCCCGCGCGGCGGTCTGACTGCGCGCCGGCACGAATCGTTCGATGAAATCGGCCGCAGCGTCACAGCCGTCCCGGTCGGCCGCCAGCCGTGCACGCGTGCGCGCCGCATGCGCGGCAAACGCAGGATCGCCGAGCACGCGCGCGAGCGCCGCGCCGAGACGCGCACCGTCGATCGGGCCGTCGACCCGCACGCCGCAGCCGCTCACGGCGACCCGTTGCGCGTTGTCGAACTGGTCGTGTGCGAACGGCGTGACGACCTGTGCGATCCCGGCTTCGAACGCGAGCGCCGCGGTGCCGACTCCGCCGTGATGCACGAGCGCGCGGCAACGCGGCAGCAGCGTGCGCATCGGCACGAAGCGGCGCACGATCAAACGGACACTGTCCGGCGCCGCATCGTGCGGCGTCAGCAGGATCCCGCGCGCGCCGGTCGCGTGCAGCGCGTCCGCCACCGCGCGCGCGTAGGCCGCGTGATCGACGCGTGTCGAACCGGCCGTGAACACGACCGGGGGTTCACCGGCCGCGAGATACGCATCGAGTGCCACATCGTCTTCAGGGGTCGCAATATCGTTGAACAGCGGGAAACCGCTTTGCAGGTGATTCGACGGCCAGTCCGGCTGCGGCGGCGCGAACCAGCCGGGAAACAGGCACAGCACGCCGTCGGTCGAATGCAGCCAGCGGCCCAGCACGCGCCGCGCGGGCGCGAGCCCGAGATCGCGGCGCACCGCGTTGAGCGCGGGGCCGCACGCGCGATCGAGCACCTGGCGCTCGATCAGCGTCATCAGCGCCGCCTTCACGGGCAGCGGCCAACGCGCGGGAATCGTCAGGCGCGGGTGCGTCGGCGGCGCATGCGCGGACAGCAACGTCGACGGCGATACCTGCACCGACACGTACGGCGTACCGTGCAGTTCCTGCATGAAGCGCGCGGAGAACGCCCACAGCGTGCCGACGAGCACCGTGTCGCCGTCGGTCAGCGCACGCAGCGCGTCGTAATGCGGGCGCAGCGTCGGTGCGATCACCTGCCACAGCGTGCGAAACGATGTGCGCGAATCCCACAACGCGGGGTTCGCCATCGCGGCCTCGTATTCGGCTGCCGTACCGATCGGCACGAACGCGAACCCGCAACGCCGCACGGTCGCCTCGAACGGCGCATGCGTGCAGAACACGACGTCGTGACCGCGCGCCGCGAGCGTGCGCGCGACGCCGAGCAGCGGATGCACGTCGCCCGCCGAACCGATCGCGGTCACGATCATCTTCGCCATCGCGCGCCTCGCGGGGTTCAGTAGAAGCCGGGAATCAGCGCCGCGACTTCGCGGCGGTACTGCGTGTATGCCGGCCCGAAATACCCGGTCAGCCAGCTTTCCTCGACGCGCACCTTGTACGCGAGCGACGCGAACACGAGCAGCACGCCGATCGCGCCACGCCATTCGCCGCCGATCAGTGCGGCGCCGACCAGCGCGATCAGGCAGCCCGTATAGATCGGGTGACGCACGAGCCCATACGGCCCCGTGCGGACGAGCTCATGGTCTTCCTTCAGCGTGACCGATACGCTCCAGTTCGTGCCGAGGTGCAACCGCGCCCACACCGAGAACAACAGGCCGGCCACCAGCACCGCGAGCCCGCACTGCGCCTGCAGGCCGAAGCGCTGCCAGTCCGGCACGAGCGCCTGCCACGACGGATCGGGCAGGATGATCAGCGCGCCGCCGACGATCAGCGGAACCGACTGCAACGTGCGCGAGCGCGACGCTTCCTTGCGCACGGTCGTCTTCACGCCTTGCGACGTGGCGATCCAGTAGGCGAGCCACGCGGCCCACGGTACGACGATGGCGATGGTCTGAACGATATTCACGGCTGGCCTGCCTCGTTGGGATGGGAATTCGGGAGCGCCGCGCGGTCCGCACGCACGGCGTGCGGCGTCACGACGACAGCGCGTGCATCGGTGCGGGCGCGCACGCCTGCGCGGCGGCAAGCGCGATGCCGGCGGCGAGCGACGACCCGCCGCAGAAAAAATCGAGCAACGCCGAGCGCGTGTATTCGCGCTGCGCGCGGCCTTCGATGTCGAGGAAGTGGCCGGCGTCCGGCACCGTCGCGAACCGTGCGCGCGGCACGTGCGCGCCGAGCTGGCGCACGTCGGCGGGCGTCGTGTATTCGTCGCGCTCGCCGTTCAGGAACAGCAGCTCGCAGCCGATGTTCGAGAACTCGCTGAAGTAGCGCTCGGGCTGCAGCGACAGGATCTGGTCGACGTGGAACGCGACCTGGTCCTGCTCGTCGCGCGGCAGGCGCGTGAGATAGCGGTAGTTGTACAGCTTCATGATGCGCGGCAGGTAGCGGCCGACGGTGTCGTTCAGCAGTTGCGCGGCCTTCAGGTTCTCGCCGGCCGCGATGTGGTCGCGGGCGCGCGTCACGTAGTCGACCATCGCGTCGTTCAGGAACGGCGAGAACGAACAGATCGCCGCGCGCCGCACGCTCGGGCAGCCGCGTGCGAGCGCGAACAGCGACGCGACGCCGCCCCACGACACCGACACGAGGTACGCCGGCGCGAAGCGCTCGACCAGGTGCTGCAGGATCGCGGCTTCGTCGTCTTTCGTCAGGATGAAGCAGCCCGGGTTGTGCTGGCGCGACTGCCCCGCATACGGCAGGTCGAAGCAGATCGTGTTGATCCGCTCGCCGAGATACTGGACGGTCTGCCCGAACGACGCGGTCGTCGCGAGGGCACCGTTGACGAGCATCGCCGTGTCGAACGCCGGGTCGAACACGTTCCGTTCGACGTAGACCTTCAGACCATTCGGCAGCGGGACCACGTGTTTTTCGGTCAGCATCGTCGTTCTCCGGTGGATGCGGCGTCTCGACGTCGCGGCATGCTGCAGGTGCGCAATGACTGCGCCGGTTTTAGCGCGCAATCCGAATCGCGCTGTTGGCCAATGCACCGCGGCAATACCGGCGGCATCGATTCATTCCTCGTAGTGCGGCGCCATACTAATACGGACAATATTACTGACTCAAGTCATTCCAACGATACCCTCTACTCGGTCAGGAAATGCGGCAGATTCAAATTATTCCCGGATTTTTTATGGTAAGCAGAATTCCTTCGAGGGTGATCGCAATCGTTTGCGGAGCCGCAGTCGATCCCCGTTTAATCCCAATATATCCATTCATAATCAATACGTTATGTAGTTTCATTCGCTTATTTAAAACGGATTTCCATGAATGAATCGTGACGTCGTTTCGCGAACCGACTTCCGTGCTTAACCGAATATCACACAGCTCAATACTCTTTCATTCCGTAATCGCATCGACACTCGCAACGATTAACCGGATTGATCGCTCTCTTCAGAAAGCGTTTTAAACAAACTCCAGCATTTTTAATCATCTTTCAATTATTTTTCCGCACCTGCACAACGTGCGATCGAGGGCCTCGTTCACCGGCCGGGAACCCGCCTCCGCCGTCAGACCCCGATTTTTTGTTGATTGAACGATCAATAAAAAACCGCTAAGCTCTCGACTTCCATGGACGGCCCGTCCGGGCGAAAGGAGTCGCGATGCCGAAAGTCGGAATGCGGGAGATTCGCCGCGCACAGTTGATCGACGCCACGCTGCGGTCGATCGACGAAGCGGGCCTGCCCGGCACGACGCTCGCATCGGTCGCGCAGCGCGCGAACATCTCGACGGGCATCGTCAGCCACTACTTCGGCGACAAGGACGGCCTGCTCGAAGCCACGATGCGGCACGTGCTGCGCGACCTGTGGTCGGCCACCACGCACCGCCGCGTGGCGGCACGCAAGGATCCGCGCTCCCGGCTGCGCGCGATCGTCGCCGCAAACTTCGACGACACGCAGGTCAGCGCGCCCGTGATGAAGACATGGCTCGCGTTCTGGTCGCAGAGCATGCACGACCCGATGCTCAAGCGCCTGCAGCATGTCAACACGCGGCGCCTCCATTCGAACCTGTGCGCCGAATTCGCGAAGGCGTTGCCGCGCACCCAAGCACGCGAAGCCGCCAGCGGCCTCGCCGCGCTGATCGACGGCCTGTGGCTGCGCGGCGCACTCGCCGGCGGCCCGATCGACACCCGGGCTGCATTGAAGCTCGCTCACGATTACATCGACCTGCTGCTCGCGTCCGACTGACGCGTCACGCAGTCGCCCTCAAGGAGATCCTCATGTCCGTATTCGGTTTGCAGCGCCTCTACATCGGCGGCGGTTACGTCGACGCCACGAGCGGCAAGACTTTCGACACCTTCGATCCCGCCACCGGCGAACTGCTCGCGCAGGTGCAGCAGGCCAGCGCAGCCGACGTCGACCGCGCGGTCGCGTCCGCCCAGGAAGGCCAGCGCGAATGGGCCGCGATGACCGCGATGCAGCGCTCGCGCATCCTGCGCCGCGCCGTCGACCTGCTGCGCGAGCGCAACGACGAGCTCGCCGCACTGGAAACGCGCGACACGGGCAAGCCGATCGGCGAGACGCTCGCGGTCGACATCGTCACCGGCGCGGACGTGATCGAGTACTACGCGGGCCTCGCGACCGCGATCGAAGGGCTGCAGGTGCCGCTGCGCGCCGAGTCGTTCGTCTACACGCGCCGCGAGCCGCTCGGCGTGTGCGCGGGCATCGGCGCGTGGAACTACCCGATCCAGATCGCGTGCTGGAAGACGGCCCCCGCACTCGCGGCCGGCAACGCGATGGTGTTCAAGCCGAGCGAAGTCACGCCGCTCACCGCGCTGAAGCTCGCGGAAATCTATACGGAAGCCGGCGTGCCGGCCGGCGTGTTCAACGTCGTGCAGGGCGACGGCTCGGTCGGCGCGCTGCTGACGGGCCACCCTGACATCGCGAAGGTGTCGTTCACCGGCGGCGTCGAAACCGGCAAGAAGGTGATGTCGCTGGCCGGCGCGTCGTCGCTGAAGGAAGTGACGATGGAACTCGGCGGCAAGTCGCCGCTGATCGTGTTCGACGACGCGGATCTCGACCGTGCGGCCGACATCGCGGTGACCGCCAACTTCTTCAGCTCGGGCCAGGTCTGCACGAACGGCACGCGCGTGTTCGTGCACCGCTCGATCAAGGACGCATTCACGCAGCGAGTACTCGAACGCGTGAAGCGCATCCGCGTCGGCAAGCCGACCGATGCCGATACCAACTTCGGCCCGCTCGTGTCGGCCGCGCAGCTCGACAAGGTGCTCGGCTTCATCGAAAGCGGCAAGGCGGAAGGCGCGAAGCTGCTCGCGGGCGGCACGCGCCTCACCGACGGCCACTTCGGTAGCGGCCAGTACGTCGCGCCGACCGTGTTCGGCGATTGCCGCGACGACATGAAGATCGTCCGCGAGGAAATCTTCGGGCCGGTGATGAGCATCCTCGATTTCGAATCGGAGGACGAAGTGATTGCCCGCGCGAACGACACGCACTACGGCCTGGCGGCCGGCGTCGTGACCGAGAACCTGTCGCGCGCGCACCGCACGATCCATCGCCTCGAAGCCGGCATCTGCTGGATCAACACGTGGGGCGAATCGCCGGCCGAGATGCCGGTTGGCGGATACAAGCAATCCGGTGTCGGACGCGAGAACGGCATCACGACGCTCGAGCACTACACTCGAATCAAGTCGGTGCAGGTCGAGCTCGGCCGCTACAACCCGGTGTTTTGAGAATCACGAAAGGAGACTGACCGTCATGACGACACGCGAATACGACTACATCATCTGCGGCGCAGGTTCCGCGGGCAACGTGCTCGCAACGCGCCTGACGGAAGATCCGGACGTGACGGTGCTGCTGCTCGAAGCCGGTGGCCCCGACTACCGCTTCGACTTCCGCACGCAGATGCCGGCCGCCCTCGCCTACCCGCTGCAGGGCCGCCGCTACAACTGGGCATACGAAACCGACCCCGAGCCGCACATGGACAACCGCCGGATGGAATGCGGCCGCGGCAAGGGGCTCGGCGGCTCGTCGCTGATCAACGGCATGTGCTACATCCGCGGCAACGCGCTCGACTACGACAACTGGTCGACGCACAAGGGCCTCGAGAACTGGACGTATCTCGACTGCCTGCCGTACTTCAAGAAAGCCGAAACGCGCGACGTCGGCCCGAACGACTACCACGGCGGCAACGGCCCCGTGTCGGTCACGACCAGCAAGCCGGGCGTGAACCCGCTGTTCGAGGCGATGGTCGATGCAGGCGTGCAGGCCGGCTATCCGCGCACGGATGACCTGAACGGCTATCAGCAGGAAGGCTTCGGCCCGATGGATCGCACCGTCACGCCGAAGGGCCGTCGCGCCAGCACCGCGCGCGGCTACCTCGACCAGGCGAAGGTGCGGCCGAACCTCGAGATCGTCACGCACGCGCTCGCCGATCGCATCCTGTTCGACGGCAAGCGCGCGTCGGGCGTCACGTACCTGCGCGGCAGCGAACGCGCAACCGCGCATGCGCGGCGCGAAGTGCTCGTGTGCAGCGGCGCGATCGCATCGCCGCAACTGCTGCAGCGCTCGGGCGTCGGCCCCGGCGCGTGGCTGAAGGAACTCGACATTCCCGTCGTGCTCGACCTGCCTGGCGTCGGCCAGAACCTGCAGGATCACCTGGAGATGTACATCCAGTACGAGTGCAAGGAGCCGGTCTCGCTGTATCCGGCCCTCAAGTGGTGGAACCAGCCGAAGATCGGCCTCGAATGGATGCTGAACGGCACCGGCCTCGGCGCAAGCAACCACTTCGAGGCAGGCGGTTTCATCCGTACGCGCGACGACGATCTGTGGCCGAACATCCAGTATCACTTCCTGCCTGTTGCAATCAACTACAACGGCTCGAACGCGATCGAGATGCACGGCTTCCAGGCGCACGTCGGCTCGATGCGCTCACCGAGCCGCGGCCGCGTGAAGCTGCGCTCGCGCGATCCGAACGACCATCCGAGCATTCTGTTCAACTACATGGCGGAAGCACTCGACTGGCGCGAGTTCCGCGACGCGATCCGCGCGACGCGCGAGATCATGCGGCAGCCCGCGCTGGATCGATATCGCGGCCGCGAGCTGAATCCGGGTGCGGACTGCAAGTCCGACAAGGAACTCGACGCGTTCGTGCGCGCCCGCGCGGAGACCGCGTTCCATCCGTCGTGCTCGTGCAAGATGGGTTACGACGACATGGCCGTGGTCGATGAAGAAGGCCGCGTGCACGGGCTGGAAGGGCTGCGCGTCGTCGACGCGTCGATCATGCCGATCATCACGACCGGCAACCTCAATGCGCCGACGATCATGATCGCCGAGAAGATCGCGGACAAGATTCGCGGGCGCAAGGCGCTTGCGCGGGTGGATGTGCCTTACTTTGTTGCGAATGGGGCGATGGCTCGTAACATCGCGAAGGCGGTGCGGCAGCCGGAGACGGTCTGACGACGGCGGGCGTGCTGCCCGCTCATCAATGGACTGACGAAACGCCGCCGACAGTGATTGTCGGCGGCGTTTTTCATGGGTTCGTCAGCCGCTGTTCACTTCCCGCTTCAAACGCTCGACGTCGACGTTTTTCAGGTAGTTCGTAATGTTCTGCCAGATCGGATGGAACCCGTAGCCGCCGTGCTGCAGCTCATCGAGCGCCTGCTCGCGCGTCCAGCCCTGATACACCATCCGGTACAGCGCCGACACGAGCCCCGTACGATCTGCGCCGTGCTGGCAGTGGATCAGCACCGGGCCGTCCTGGTCGGCCGTGCGCAGCGCCTTCAATGCAGCGACCATGTCCTCATCGCGGATGTCCCACGTGTTGATCCGGATGCGCTGCATCCTGATCTGCGTGCCGGCCAGGATGGTGTCGTCCGCGTGAAACGAACGAAAGCTGATGACCTTGCGGATGCCGAGCTTCTGCAGTTCCGGCACGTCCGAGCGCGACAGCTGGGCACTGCGGTACAGCGTCGGCGTAATGCGATGCAGGTTGTTCACATGCGCATCGGTCACGCTCTGCGCCCATTTGATCGGCCGGGCGGACACCTCGGAGGCCGGGTCCGCGTGGGCCGGCTGCACGAGCCCGGCAAGCGTGACGGCGAGCGCGGCAATGACGGCGATTTTCATGTCGGGTCGGGGATCAATAAAACGCGCGCTTGCGCTCGCGGGAAACAATGAACAGCACGATCGCGGCGGCGCTCATCGTCCAGTAGTCGGTCGGCGCCACGCCCAGCCAGTGGATATGCCACGGCACATTCGCCGGATTGAAGCGGGCCAGGCCATACGCCGGGTTCAGCACGAACCACAGGAAATCCTCGGTCAGCCAGAACACCATGATGCACGCGATGATCCGCGCTTCGACGCGCCACGACCACCGTCCGTTGAACACGGCCGGCAGGTGAAAGAACAGCGCGACGAACGGGAACACCCATGCGTGGTAGCCGGTCATCGGCCGCCCGCCCCAGAAGATGTCGAGCAGCCAGTGATGTTCGATGCGCCACGTCGGCAGGTTGGCGGCCCAACCCGCGCTGCCTTCGATCTGGATCTCCACGTTCGCGAAGAAGTACGCGAGCAACACGACCCACGCGACGACGAACACCGTATGGCGCGTCGGCACAAAACGCGCGACGCTCATGCAGCCGGCTCCAGACCCAGCACGCGATCGAGCACGAACCGGCCGGCCAGCGGCCGCCCGAGCGGCGCGAGACGGCGACGCATGTCGGCAAGACGCTCGGGCGTCTGCAGCAACGCGTGGATCCGGTAGACAAGCGCGTCGTCGTCGATCGCCTTCAGCGCAACACCCTGTTCGAGCAGGAAATCCGCATTGCGCTCTTCCTGGCCCGGAATCGGCGAGTTGACGATCATCGGCAGCTGCATCGCGAGACATTCGGACGTCGTCAGGCCACCTGGCTTCGTGATCACGAGGTCGGCACAGGCCATCAGGCGTTCGACCTGCTGCGTGAAGCCCTGCGGAAACAGCCGGCCTGGATGCTGCGCGGCAAGTTCTTGCAACGACGCCAGCATCGCCTTGTTCTTGCCGGCCAGCGCGATCAATTGGAAGTCGGCATCCATCTCGAGCAGGCGCGCGGCCAGCACGTCGAGCCCGCCGAGGCCCGCGCCGCCGGACATCATCAGGAACGTCGGGCGCGCGGGATCGAGGCCGAATTCGGCTGCGCAGGCCGCGCGATCGAGCGGCTGGCCGAACGCCGGCATGATCGGGATGCCGCTGACGTGCACCGTGTCGGGCGCCATGCCGCGCGCATGCATGCGCCACGCGATCTCGTCGTTGGCCGCGAAATAGCCGCGCATGTTCGGCACGACCCACATGCTGTGCAGGTCGAAATCGGTGACCTGCACCCACACCGGCGTATCGACGCGCCCCTTGCGGATCTCGCGCGACAGCAGTTCGGCGGGCAGGAAGTGCGTGCAGATGATCGCGTCCGGGCGCTGTCGTTCGATCTCCGCGAGCAGCGCCCGGCAATTGAGCCGCTCGATCGCGCGCCGGATCTTCTGCGACGGTGCGGCGGGGTCGACCTCGTCGGTCTTCTGGTACAGGTAGCCCCACAGCGCCGGCTGGCTGCTGACGAGCTTGATGTAGAGATCGGTGTACAGCTTGCGGAAGCCGGTGGACACGAAATCCATCACGTCCAGGTGGGTGGCTTCGATGCCGGCGGGATGGTGGTCGGCGAACGCGCGGATCGCTTCGGCCGCTCGGGTATGGCCGGCGCCGGCACTGACGCTCAGGAGGAGGATCTTCTTGTTTTGCTTTGACATCTGACTGACCGTTTCGATGAAGGTGGTCCGGAGGCGGGTTCGCAGCGGCGCTCTCACGCGGCGGCTGTTTGCGTCCGGCTTACAACAAGCTTGGCAGATCTTCGACGGTGCGGGCGGGCGGTTACAGCGAAGCGATCGCCGGCATCGACTGCGGAATCATACTGCGTTCGGTCGACGGTGCCTGGATCGGGGGTGGCGCGAAGCGGTCGGGCGGTCGGGCGGTCGGGCGGTCGGGCGGTCAAGCGGTCAGGCGGTCAGGCGGTCAGGCGGTCAGGCGGTCAGGAAGGATAGATGGCGTGGAAGGCGTGGCGCGCGGCCGGTGTGGACGCCGACGGCACGACGGCCCGGCGCGTCGCCGCCTGACGCCCATTCACGCGTGCGAACGGGACTAGGCATTTCGGCTCACGCAAGGACGATCGTGCCGGATTCGTTTGGAATCCTTGCGGATTGCTTCGAAAAAAGCGATGCGTCAGCCAGCCTTGTCCCCGTGTTCACCGAATCATGGCGATACACCACCCCGCTTTCGCATCCGCTTCCCGCGGACGATCGGGTTCCATCGCGACGTCAGGCTCATCGCGCCTTGCAGGCGTTCGAACGCGACGTCCTCCTTCGGCCCGAAGCGACTAACCGCCGGCCACGCGAGCACGTGATCGAGCCACACCTGCCACTCGTCACCATGAAAGCGGCGACCGACTTCCCGCACGGCGTCCGGTGCAGCGATCACGATGCCCGCGAGCAAGTAGCAGGCCCAGAAACTGCCCGCACCGACGAGCTGATCGAGTCGGCACACGGACAACGCCGCGAGCAGCCCGTCCACCGACGCGAGATCGGCACGATGCGTGCGGATCGCACGGGCAACGAGGTTATGCTGACCGCCATACGCGGCAACCGAGGCCCCGTCGCCAGCGGCGAGCGCGGCCGAGAACGTCACGAGCGCAGCCATCTCGTCGATGCGCGATGCATCGTCGCGCGGCCCGCACGCGCGCAGCACGATCGCGTCGATGACGGCGCCAGGCATCGCCGACGTTTCTCCACTCGCTGCTGCGACGACGGCCAGCCTTTCTCTCAGGTTCTTCGCTGGCGGCATGTCGTCCCGCGCGCCCTTTTCATGTTCAGTGCATTCACCGTCATCGCCCCCGTTGCATTCGACACCGCCGGCAATCCGCTCGAGCGCGGCCCAGCCGACATCGGGATCGTCGAATGCGCATGCCTCGATCACACCGTGCGCGGTGTCGAACACGGCGCGCGAGCCGGGGCAGCTGCGTTCGGCTTCGGCGAGTTGCTGCATCGACGGCACATGCGAGCATGCACCGCGCGGGTCACTCAGATCGCATGCGCAAATGCCGCCGTCCGAGGCGATCCACGGCGCGAGCCGTTGAAGAATCGCCGCCGCGTCTCGGGACAGGTTCGCGCCAGCCCGCATGCGCATCGCGTGCGACGCGATGACGGTCGTGTCGTCGGCGTCACCCGCCTCCGCCGCGCAAGCGGCAGCATCGAGATGTTCGATCAGGTACTGCAGCCACGCGGCCGTGCGCAGCCGGTCAGGCGTCGCGCCGCGGGCATCTCCATACTTTTCTGGATCGGTAAGCATGGGTCTTCCGGGATAGTTCTGGCCAATTGGAATTGTGTTGTTTCAATCGAATCGGACAGCGCGGCACGCCGCGCCAGCCCTGCCTGTCCACCCGGATCGGATCGCGACACGGGTGGTCAGCCGGCCGTCGCGCCGATACGCGCGACGACACGATTGCATCGAGAAACGGGGCGTCCGTCATCCATATCGCACGGCCCTCGTGCGCCACGGGCCCCCGCATCGATTCGCGACGCTCTTACTGCACGTGGAGCTTCGGCGACACCGTGAGCGGTCCGGAAAACTTGCAATCCGGTGTCAATTCAGCATTACTGAAAGTCAGTAACGAATTCGAATTGCTCCATGTCGCCACGATCTTGCTCGGCCCGCACCCTCCAAGCACCTTGAAGTCCACCTGCGCGTTGTTGATCGAAAGCTGTGTCGCGCTGTCCACCTGTCCTGTCCATGGCGACGAGCCGCTCGCGCTGCCGCTGACCAGTTGACACACGCTGCCCCCGTTGAACTGCACCGACGCGACATTGACGATACCGGCCGGCGTAATCGTTCCGTTGAACGTCACGGAGCAGTTCGCGATGATCTGCTTTATGGAGAGCGCTGTCAGCCCCGCCGCCGAAAACGGCTCACCGTTCGGATTCATCGGCTGGCCGTCCGCGCGCGATACGGTCACCGCAAAAGCAGGCGCGGCCGAAACCGCGGTAAATACCACTGCAGCAACAAGCGATGCAATTTGACGAATTTCCATTTGTACGGCCCTCTCTCTTGATCTATGGCGGCCTTACACGAGACACGCGACCGCTCTGCAGCCTGAATCCGGCCGCCGCGCCGATACACGCGACGGCACGAACCCATCGAAACCGCGGAAACCCGCCGCACATACCGCACGGCCCTCGTGCGCGGCGGGTACCCGCTTCGATCAGCAACGCTTACTGCACGTGGAACTTCGGCGACGTCGCGACCGTGCCGCCCACCGTGCAATCCGGCGTCAGCGTGGCATTGTTGAACGTCAGCGACGAGTTCGGATCGCTCCACGTCGTCACGACCTTGCTCGGCCCACAGGTACCGAGCAGCGTGACGTTCACCTTGACGTTGTTGATCGTCAACTGCGTCGTGCTGTCGGCCTGCCCCGTCCACGGCGACGTGCTACTAGCGCTGCCGTTGATCAGCCCGCACGTCGCAGCGCCCGCGAACGTCGTCGACGTGATATTGACGATGCCGGTCGACGTGATCGTGCCGTTGAAGGTCGCGTTACAGGTTGCACTGATCGATCCCTTGCTGAGGTTCGTGAGCCCGGTCGCCGAGAACGGCTCGCCGTTCGGGTTCATCGGCTGGCCGTCCGCCCGCGTAACGGTGACAGCGAAAGCAGGCGCGGCCGAAACCGCGGTGAAAGCCACTGCAGCAACAAGCGATACGATTTTGCGAATGCTCATTTGAACTGCCCCCTCTCTTCACTAATGGC
The DNA here is from genome assembly GCF_000012945.1 of Burkholderia lata. Lineage (NCBI taxonomy): Bacteria > Pseudomonadati > Pseudomonadota > Betaproteobacteria > Burkholderiales > Burkholderiaceae > Burkholderia > Burkholderia lata. The sequence goes on along the minus strand of NC_007511.1, from coordinate 610,502 downwards.
GGCACGCCGCCAGGAACGCGACCTCCCGGCCGGAAAGGTCCGGCCAGCCGGTCGCAGGAAGCCGCCGGCGCGCGTCATGCGCACCGGTCGGCTCAGAACTTGTAGGAAATCCCGACGAACGTGATCAGCGGGTCGGCCTTCAACTTCGTGCGCGTGGTCGCGAGCGTCGAGCCGTCAGCCGCCTTGATTACCAGCGACGAGTAGGTCTTCAGCGGCATGTAGGTCAGCGTCGCCGTTACGCCCCAGTGCTTGTCGATCGCATAGCTCGCGCCGACGTTGTAGACGGGCGTGAACGACGACGACGCCTTGCCCTCCACCGACGTCGCGCCGGGCTTGCCGGCGCCGGCCGCGAGCACGCTGCCGAGGTTCTCGTTGATGTCCTTCGCGAAGTTGCCGTTCAGTTCGATGTTGCTGAACCAGCTGTACGCCACGCCGATCCCGACGAACGGGCGGAACCGCGCCGTCGACGAATTGAAGTAGTACTGCAGAATGATCGTCGGGCTCCACTGCCGTGCGTTCTTCACCGCCGGCTGATTCGCCGGATCGTCCATGTTGACGCTGCCGAGCGCACCGGCCGGGCCGGGCGGCCGGATCGAGCCGTGCCCGGTCAGCGTGAACTCGGGCGGTACGCCGAGCACCGACGTCACCGCGATATGGTCGGTGAAGAAGTGCGTGAGCGTGAGGCCGACGGTATCGGCGTTGTTGACCGTCAGGCTCGTGCCCGGCGACGTGAACGACCCAGGCAGGCGCAGCGGCCCGTTGATCGGCATGCCGGCAAGATTCGTCGTCAGCCCGTTGGTCGAATCCTGCGGCATGATGTGCAGCCAGCCCAGCGTCGCGACGTTGTCGCCCGCCTGCTGGGCCGATGCGAGCGTCGACACGCCTGCGACGACACCCGCGACAATCAGCTTCTTCATGAAGTCTCCCCTCATTCTGTCCGGGCGCCGCGCACCTGCGCGCGGCGCCACCGTGTCTCCATCCAGGCGTGCGTCACTGCACGAATGCGCCGACCGTGAAGTACGGGTTGCTCGTATCGTTCATGTCGAGGAACCCGAATACGCCGCCGGTGAACACGAACTTGCCGGTCGCCGGCCCCGACGCCGCGTCCGCATGCACGGTCGTCACGACGCCCGGCATCTTCTGCGTGTAGTCGAGGTTCAGCGCACGCGTGAGCGCGGCCTGCGACGCATTGAACGGATCGAGCAGCGTGGCCTGCGCGCCGACGAGCGCGGTCGCGCGGTAGTTGAACGCGCTGTCGACACCCGTGTATTCGCCGTTCTGCGAGCCTTGCGCGATCGCCGTCTGCGGGCTCAGGAGCGAGATGCCCGATTCGTCATCCGCGCTCGGCGGGCCTTGCGTGAGGTCCGCGTTGGCAGCGCCGGTGCGGATGAAGATCGGCACGAGCTGGTTGCGCAGCTTGCCGACGATCAGGATCCCCTTGCCCGCCTTCGCCGGATCGACCGCCGCGAGCGTCGGCGGAATCTGCGGCAGGTAGTTGAGCGACTGGAACGCCGGCGCATCCGGACGCAACGTGAACGGCTGGTTCACGGTCGCGCTCGACGCGAGCGGCTGCCCGCCGTTCTTCTTGCCGAAGTTGTCGGTCTCGACGTAGCTGCCGTCCGCGTTGATCGTGACCTGCTGGTCAAGCGCCACCGGCTGGAAGCTCTGCGACGGCACCTGGTGATAGCCGAGCTGGTTGTACTTGCCGGCGATCTTCGTCAGGTCGGTTTCCAGCGACGAGAAGCTGATGAACGGGTAGTACGGGAACGTCGTCTGCGGAATCTTGCCGACGCCGATCACGCCGTTGAACTGGATCGTCGCGCCGGGAATCGCGCCGCCCAGCACGCCCTCGCCGAGGAACAGCCGCGCGGGCCGGTTCGGGTCGAGGCTCGCGTTCTGCATCCGGAACGTGCACTGGTTCAGCTTCACGGTCGGCAGCCCCGTTTCGTCCGCGAGCGTGCCGTCGACCACGTTGGCCGGCGCCGTGTCGCGCGTCGGCTGCACGGTGCCCGTGGTGGTCGGCACCGGCGATGCGAGATACGTCATCCGGTACGTCATCTTCGTCGTGTCGAGCTGCACCTTCACCAGTTCGCCCGAACCGGAGCCGCCGATGAACACCGTGTTGTAGTCGATCGTCTGCGGGCACAGCCGGACCACCGGTGCGGGCGGCGGGTCGCCGTCGCCGCCGCAGGCGGCCAGCACGGGCGCGAGCGACACCGCAGCCATCCAATTCTTCACATTCATAGGAATCCTCTTTAATTTCGCTTCGCCGGCGGCGACGCGCGCGCCGCCGGTGTTCCGTGTTCAGTACGCCGTCACTGGACGAACGCGCCGACCGTGAAGAACGGGTTGATCTTGCTGTTGTTGACGACCATCGCGTAGACGTTCCCCGCCGTCACGAGCCAGCCCGTGTCGCCCTTGCTGAAGATCGCCACGTTGCCGTTCGCCCCCTTCGCGTTGAAGTCCTGCGAGGCCGTGATCTTGATCTTGCCGGGCGTCGCCTGCGTATAGTCGAGCGCGAACTGCGACGTAACCGACGACGTCTGCGGATCGATGAATGCCGCGGTGGCGCCCTGGAACAGCGTCGACGTGTAGTTCGCGGCAAGCGTCGACACGGCGGTGCCGTCCGTGCAATTTCCGGCCTCGGGCATGAAGAACGTGCCGTTGAACGTGCCGGGCAGGTCCGGATGCGGCTTCAGGCTATTGAAGCTCGGCCCCGAATTCCCCGGCGCGCCATACAGGCCGTTGGACGTCACCACCCCGCATGCGGACGCGCTCGTCGCACCGATGAAACCGCCCTTGAGCGCATTGGCCGCGACCGGCTGCGCGGGAGACAGCATCGAGATGCCGACTTCCGCGTCGGCGACCGACGCCAGCAGGTTGCTCGCGTCGGCATGCGAGTAGCCGACGCGAATCACGATCGGCACCAGCACACCGTTCAGCTTGCCGACGATCATCACGCCATGCGCCTGGGTCGGCGACAGCAGCACGAGCGGCTGCTCCTGGCCGGCCGACGGATAGGGCATGCCGGGATTCGCGCCGCTCACGAACACGTTATCGGCGCTGCCGTCCGTGTTCTTGCGCAGCGTCCACGGCGTACCGGTCGTCTGGCACGAGTAGTCGCTGCCCGACGTGATCGTGCACGTGCCGTCCGCATTGAATGTCTGGTTCCAGTTCACAACATCCGGCTGCCAGCCCTGCGGGGTTGCGGTCTGAAAGCTGCTGCCGGTCGGCGACAGATGAATGCCGACCTCGTTGTAGACGCCGGCCACCTTCGCGAAATCGGTCTCGGTGTCAGTAAAGCCGATAAACGGATAGAAATCGAACGTGCGCGACGGCACGGTGCCGATAAAGAGGCCCGGCGCGAGCGGAATGCCGTCGAACTGGATCGTCGCACCCGGAATCCCGCCGCCGACCACGCCATTGCCGACGAACAGCATCGGCGGATCGGTGCGCTTGATCGTCACCGCATACTTGCCGTCGCTCGTCGCGCCGCTGTCGAGCACGAACGCGCAGCGGTTCTGCTCGGCGGTCGGCAGATTGGTCGGATGATGGAAGGCGCCGCTGATGGTCAGGCCCGCGCGCGTGTCGTTGACCTGCCCGGCCGACGTCGGCACGGACGAGTCGAGGAACTGCATCTGATAGGTGAGCTTCGTCGTGTCGAACTTCACCTTCACGTACTCGCCGCTACCTGCGCCGCCCGTATACGTCGTCGTGTAATCAAGCGCGTCCGGACACAGCTTCGTCACGACCGGCGGTGTCGTTTCAGCCCCGCTCGGCCCGCATGCGCTCCCCGAGCACTGCGGCACATTGATCGGCCCCGGATCGTCACCGCCGCCGCAACCGGCGACGAACGGCAGCGCCAGTACCGCGCACGACAAAATCGCCTTCCGCCATTCAGGAATGCAAATCATCAACCCCTCCTTTTCAGGTACGACAAGTCTCGTCCGGACAGGCTGCATGGCCCGCCGGTTGGTATCGCACCGCGGCACGAACGCGCGGCGCATGACGGTGCGCGCAAGACGGCCGCAATGCCGGTCAGGCAAATGCGGCACACGCCGCAGCGGCAGACAAGCGCTCTCCCGCGGCGCCGTCATGCGGCACGGCGCCGTGAGAACAATCGAAACGGGAAGTGGTTCGCCGCTACACGGCGACAGGGCAACGCAGGGTCGCGATCAGCATCGCGTCTGCATTCAGCGAAAAAACGGGAAACGGCAGTCCGACTGGCCCCGCGGAAAGGCGTCTCATGTATTGGTCTCCATCCGTACGCTTGATTCGTTATCGTGATGCGTCGTTTGTCGAGACTATGATCGGACGATACCCACAAGTAAATGGATGCAGAGTTCCAAACGACCGAAACCGCGCAATCCTAGCGTTTACACGGTATTTGACAGATTTTCAAACAGCCTTCAATTTATTTGCTCAGACAAATACCCGGGCTGTATAACACGCGTTTGAACAGCGACCGCCAACCCGCGCCTGACCAAGCCAGCCGGGCCTGAGCCGCTTTCACACATGTTGCGGCGCAACCTTACACATCGATGATCGCGAGCGTGCCGTGGCTGCCCGGCAGCACCGCATGAAGGGTTCCGGCCAGCGCCAGGTACATCTGCCCGGCCTCGACCACGACCGTCTCGCCCGCGACCTCGAGCATCATCCGGCCGTCGAGCACCAGCAGCCCCTCGTTGTAGTCGTGTACTTCCGCTTCGTAGGCTTGCGCATCCATGCGCAGCACCTTGATCCTCGCCGGCCCCACCTCGCCGACGATCGTGGATTTCCACGCGACGGCCTGCGCCGCCGCCACGGATTTGAAATCGATCAAAGACATGCGCCCCGCTCCGTGAACGATGAAAGGAACGCATTATCGCGAGCGCCGCGCATGCCGTCCCGGTACGGCGCGACGGCCTTCGGGCGGCACAGTCGGCCGGCTACCCGCGCCGCCGCCGAGCCGAAGCGCGATCGCTGCCCGATTCACCGAAAACGACGCAAATTGTTCGCGCATCGCAAATAAAGCGACGCGTTATTCAGCGATGCGCCGTCAATTCACGCAAATCCGGCACCGGCAACGCGCGCCCTTTCCACGAGAATGCATTTCCATCTATCGATTGCTAATATGGCGGTCCCGCGATCCCGCACCACCATGCCGTTCGACATGACGCCCGTTCGCCATGCCGTCCCCGGTCCCGGCCGCTTCGCAGCGGCGGCGGCACCGGGCACGCACGGCGCACGTCGTCGCGCCGACCGGCCGTGCCATCCGTGAGCATGCAACCGATCCTTTCCGTCTCCGACCTCTCCAAGACTTACGCGTCCGGCTTCCAGGCGCTGAAGCACGTGACCCTCGACATCCGCCCCGGCGAGATCTTCGCGTTGCTCGGGCCGAACGGCGCCGGCAAGACGACGCTGATCGGCTCGATCTGCGGCATCGTCACGCCGACCGAAGGCCGCGTGACGGTCGGCGGCCACGACATCCGCGATCAATACCGCGCGGCCCGCGAACTGATCGGCCTCGTGCCGCAGGAACTGACGACCGACGCGTTCGAGACCGTCTGGGCGACCGTGTCGTTCAGCCGCGGCCTGTTCGGCAAGGCGCCCGATCCCGCGTACATCGAGAAGACGCTGAAGGCGCTGTCGCTGTGGGACAAGCGCGACAACAAGCTGATGACGCTGTCGGGCGGCATGAAGCGCCGCGTGATGATCGCGAAGGCGCTGTCGCACGAGCCGCGCATCCTGTTCCTCGACGAACCGACGGCCGGCGTCGACGTCGAGCTGCGCCGCGACATGTGGAAGCTCGTCGATTCGCTGCGCGACAACGGCGTGACGATCCTGCTGACCACGCACTACATCGAGGAAGCCGAGGAAATGGCCGACCGGATCGGCATCATCCTCGGCGGCGAGCTCGTGCTCGTCGAGGAAAAGCACGAACTGATGCGCAAGCTCGGCAAGAAGCAGCTCACGGTGCAGCTCGAGCACCCGCTCGCGGACGTGCCGCCCGCACTCGCGCCGTTCGGCCTCGAACGCGCGGACGACGGCGCCGCGCTCGTCTACACGTACGACTCGCAGCGCGACGACGCGAGCATCGCGAAGCTGATCAACGCGCTCGGCTCGGCCGGCATCGGCTTCCGCGACCTGCACACGACGCAGAGCTCGCTCGAGGACATTTTCGTCAGCCTGATCGACAACCGCCGCAACGGCCTGCAAGGAGCCTGACGCATGAACCTGCATGGCATCCGCGCGATCTACCGCGCAGAAATGGCCCGCACGCGCCGCACGCTGATGCAGAGCATCATCGCGCCGGTGATCTCGACGTCGCTGTATTTCGTCGTGTTCGGCTCCGCGATCGGCTCGCGCATCAGCGACGTGAACGGCATCGGCTACGGCTCGTTCATCGTGCCGGGGCTCGTGATGCTGTCGCTGCTGTCGCAGAGCATCTCGAACGCGTCGTTCGGCATCTACTTCCCGCGCTTCACGGGCACGATCTACGAGATCCTCTCCGCGCCCGTGTCGTACTGGGAGATCGTGATCGCGTACGTGGGCGCGGCCGCGTCGAAGTCGATCCTGCTCGGCGTGATCATCCTCGCGACGGCCGGCCTGTTCGTGCCGCTGCACATCCTGCATCCGTTCTGGATGGTGCTGTTCCTCGTGCTGACGGCGATCACGTTCAGCCTGTTCGGCTTCGTGATCGGCATCTGGGCCGACAGCTTCGAGAAGCTGCAGCTCGTGCCGCTGCTGATCATCACGCCGCTCACGTTCCTCGGCGGCAGCTTCTACTCGGTCGACATGCTGCCGCCCGCGTGGCGCGTCGTCACGCTGTTCAACCCGATCGTCTACCTGGTCAGCGGCTTCCGCTGGTCGTTCTACGGGATCGCCGACGTGCACGTGGGCGTCAGCCTCGGCGCGACGTCGCTGTTCCTCGTGATCCTGCTGGCGATCGTCGCATGGATGTTCCGCACCGGCTACAAGCTGAAGAATTGACGCAACACGGCCGCACGCCGCGCCGCCGCCGATGACGCATTTGGGCAAGCAGGCGGCGCTTTTCCTCTGATGCGGCATTTTGTGGTCGCGTCTACTGAAGATGAAGCATCGGGGCCACGAAGCACGCGCTTCGCGGCCCTTTTTCATTTCAGAGGACGCCATGCCCGCCGCCACCGCTCCCGCCTCCGCCGCCGCCCGGCTCGAACGCCTGCCGTTCTCCGGCTATCACAAGCGGATCTTCTTCATCATCGCGATCGCGTTCTTCTTCGACTCGGTCGACCTCGGCACGATGACGTTCGTACTCGGCTCGATCCGCAAGGAGTTCGGCCTGTCGACCGCGGCCGCCGGCCTCGTCGCGAGCGCGAGCTTCTTCGGAATGGTGCTCGGCGCGGCCGTCGCCGGCCTGCTCGCCGACCGCTTCGGCCGCCGGCCCGTGTTCCAGTGGAGCATGGTGCTGTGGGGCGCCGCCTCCTACCTGTGTTCGACCGCGCAGAGCGTCGACGCGCTGATCGTCTACCGCGTGCTGCTCGGGATCGGGATGGGGATGGAATTCCCGGTCGCGCAGACCTTGCTGTCCGAATTCGTGCCGACCGAGAAGCGCGGCCGCCTGATCGCGCTGATGGACGGCTTCTGGCCGCTCGGCTTCATCACGGCCGGTATCGTCGCGTACTTCGTGCTGCCGCAGTTCGGCTGGCGCACCGTGTTCGCGCTGCTCGCGATTCCCGCCGTGTTCGTGCTCGTCGTGCGCCGCATCGTGCCGGAATCGCCGCGCTGGCTCGAGCATGCGGGCCGGCACGCGGAAGCCGACACGGTGATGCACACGATCGAGGCGAAGGTAATGCGCTCGGCCGGCGTCACCACGCTGCCGGCGCCGTCGCGGCTGGCCGAGCCGGTCGTCGCCCGCGGGCGCGGCGCGCTGCGCGAGATCTGGAGCGGCGCGTACCGCCGCCGCACGGTGATGGTGTGGCTGCTGTGGTTCTTCGCGCTGCTCGGCTTCTACGGCCTCACGTCGTGGCTCGGCGCGCTGCTGCAGCAGGCCGGCTTCGAAGTCACGAAATCGGTGTTCTACACGGTGCTGATCTCGCTCGGCGGCGTGCCGGGCTTCCTGTGCGCCGCGTGGCTCGTCGAACGCTGGGGGCGCAAGCCGACCTGCATCGCGTCGCTGATCGGCGGCGGCGTGATGGCGTTCGCCTACGGCCAGAGCGCGCTGTACGGCGGCAGCATGGCGCTGCTGATCGGTACCGGCCTCGCGATGCAGTTCTTCCTGTTCGGGATGTGGGCCGCGCTGTACACGTACACGCCGGAGCTGTACGGCACCGGCGCGCGCGCGACGGGCTCGGGCTTTGCATCGGCAATCGGGCGCGTCGGCTCGCTGATCGGGCCTTACGTGGTCGGCGTCGTGCTGCCCGTGTTCGGCCAGGGCGGCGTGTTCACGCTCGGGGCGTTGTCGTTCGTCGCGGCCGCAGTCGCCGTGTGGACGCTCGGGATCGAGACGAAGGGCCTCGCGCTGGAACAGCTCGCGGCGGGCGATGAAGCGGGTGGCGGTGGCCGTTACGCGGCTGCGGCGGACAAGGTGTCCTGAGCGCCCGATCAGCCGGGATGTTCCTGACGGCCGGGCGGCGTGCAGTGCAGCGCCGCGCCCGGCTGCTGCGTGACCTGACAGGATTCGCGGCCGGACCGACGCTGCTAGACTGCATCCAGGCACCGTGTCGCGCGCCCCCTGATGCATCGCGGCGATCGCGCGACGGTGGTGTCCGGCCCCCACTGCCCGCGCAAGGATCGCATCGATGGACCACGCTCGTATCGAAGAAATCCGCAGCGGCCTGTTTCGCGCAACGACCTACATCGACAAGCTGAAGCTCGGCTTCAGCCAGTTCTTCGTCCGCTCGCCGAACGGCGACGTCGTCTGCATCGAAACGGGCACGCGTTCCAATTTTCCGCAACTGACCGCGAGCCTCGCGACCGTCGGCATCACGCCGTCGAGGGTGAGCAGCGTGATCGTCCCGCATTTCGAGGTCGACGAGATGGGCGCACTGCCCGACTTCCTCGCGGCCAATCCGGCGCTCGTCGCGTACGCGCATCCGATCTGCACGCACGGGCTCGCCGATATCTTCGGCGTGCGCGCGAAGCCGCTGAAGGACGGCGAGCCGACGACGATTTCCGGTATCGACGTGGTGCCGATCTTCACGAAGCATGTCCATCAATGGGATGCATTGGTCGTATATCTGCCGGCGTACAAGGCGCTGCTGTCGTCGGACATCCTGATGCGCTTCGGCGACGAAGCCGCCGACGACCCGCTGCCGGCGATCGTCGATTCGATCCGGCGCTCGGACTACCTGCCGTCGCTCGCCCACCTGGCGAGTGCGCTGCGCCGGATCCAGGCGCTCGATCTCGACGTCATCCTGCCGATGCACGGCCCGGCCATCACGCACGACATCCCGCGCGTGCTCGCCGGCGCGATCGCGCATTGCGAGGCGGCCGCCGCGTAGCGGGAAAAAAGCCGACAAAAACCACCACGCGCGGGCCGGTTCGCCCGCGCGGCATCAAATCGGTATCGACAGGAGAAGCCGCTTGCGCGCCCGCCAGGCGGCCGCGCAAACGACGACGGCGCTGCTCAGGCGCCCGTGACGACGAACTCTTCCGCCGCCTTGCGCTGGATCGCGGCCATCTTCGCGAGTTCGCGCTTGCTGCGCGGCTCGCTGGACGCGACGCCCGTCGCCTGCTTCGCCTTCGCACCCAGCGGGTAGAAAGCAAACGACGCGCCGGCCGGGGCATCCGGCTCGGCGCGCAGGCGTTTGTTCAGGATCTTCAAGTACTTTTTCTTCGAGACTTCCTTGGCTGCCATAGCACCCTCCCGCGTGAACGTGGTGCGGTCAGCATACCAGCTTTGGCCGCCGGCCCGGAACGGCGTTTGCGCCCCAATCCCGTACACCGCCGGAACGGGGCCGCCCGGCAGCACGCGCGTCAGGCCGCCGGCGCCCGGTGACGCATCACCGGCGCCGCCCACGATTGCGACCGGTCGCGGCTCGGCGGGCAGCCGAACCGCGACTTGTACACGCGCGAAAAATGCTCGATCGATTCGAAGCCCGTCGCCGCGGCCACCTGCGACACGCTCAGCTCCGTCTGCTGCAGCAACTGATGTGCCGTCGCCACCCTCAGGCTCAGGTAGTACTGCAATGGCGCGGTCGCCATATGCCGCTTGAAGTGGCGCTCGAGCTGCCGCTTCGACAGCCCGACCGCCTGCGCAAGCGATTCGCACGACATCGGCTCCGCCATCGACTCGCGCATCAGCCTCACCGCCTTCGCCACCGTCGTGCTCGTCGAGGCCGGCGCGGCCTCGACCTCCGCGAGCTGCAGCGCATCCGCGCCGCGCAGCTTCGCATGCAGCAGGTGACGGGCGATCTCCCGGGCGAGCTCGACGCCCTCCGACCGGCCGATCCATTCGAGCATCATGTCGATGATCGCCGTGCCGCCCGCGCAGGTGATGACGCGAGGCTCGATCGTGTAGAGCCGTGTCGTGGCGCCCACCTTCGGATAAGCCTCCTGGAAGCCTTCGACATTGTCCCAGTGCACGGCCGACGGGCGGCCCTGCAGCAAGCCGGCCGCCGCAAGCAGTTCGGTGCCCGTCTCGATGCCGCCGATCTGCGTGCCGAAGGCCATCTGGTTCTGCAGCCAGGTCTTCACGCCGCGATGCTTCGCATGACGTTGCGCGTCGAAACTCGCGATCACGAAGATCGTCGTGAACCCGCCGCGCGCATCGCCGATCGGCCGCGTCGGCGTCCACATGCCGTTCGTTGCATCCACGGGTTCGCCGTCGACCGACAGGACGGTCCACTCGTAGCGCACACGCTGGGCCAGCCAGTTCGCGAGCGACATGGCCTCGATCACGAGCGCGAGCCCGAGGTGGGAGAACTGGGGCATCACCAGCAGCCCCACCCGGTGCGGCGCCGGTACCGCCGCCGATTGCATGTTCCGTGAAGTCATCGCGAGACCGATCCGGGCCGGACAGGCCGGCCGATTGAACGAGGTTCGCGGGCACGCGCCTGCGATCCTCGCGAACCTTCACTCTGCCGCGCGCGACGTGCCGGGACTTGATGAAAAGCGACATCGACATGTCGCTTTGTGCCGGATTTCCGTCGCCCCGTTGCGCACCGGCCGGATCGGCCCGTCATGGCCGTGCAAGCGCGTCGTGCGCCGTCGCATTCGATCAAGCGAGCGGCTCCGGGCGATCTTATATTCAGCTCGCGTTCCGCCCCGCACCGGCGGGGCACGCCGATCTTCCGACTCCGTGGAACCAGCACATGCACATCAAACAGCTCTATATCGACGGCGCGTGGCAACCAGCCGCCGCAGGCGGGCAGCGCGCCATCATTGATCCTGCCACCGGCGAAGCGATCGCACGGGTCGCGTACGGCTCGGCCGCCGACGCCGGACACGCGATTCGCGCGGCGCGCGCTGCCTTCGACGCGGGCGAGTGGCCGCACCTGCCCGCCGAAGAACGGGCGGCATGCCTGCGCCGCCTCGCGAACGCGCTGCGTGACGAAGCGCCCGCACTCGCCCGCATCGAAACCGCGAACACCGGCAAGACGCTCGCCGAATCGTCATCCGACGTGCACGATGCCGCGTCGGCATTCGACTACTTCGCGAGCCTCGCGGTCACCGAGACGGGCAGCATGAATGCGGCGAAGCCGCACGTGATCAGCGTCACGCTGCGCGAGCCGGTCGGCGTCTGCGGTCTCATCACGCCGTGGAACTACCCGCTGCTGCAGGCGGCATGGAAGCTCGCCCCGGCGCTGGTGGCCGGCAACACGGTCGTCGTCAAGCCGGCGTCGCTGACGCCGCTGTCGACACATCGGCTCGTGGAACTCGCGCATGACGCGGGCCTGCCCCGTGGCGTCCTCAATCTCGTGACGGGCGGCGCCGACGTGGGCGACGCGCTCGCGGCGAGCCCGCAGGTCGACCTGATTTCCCTCACCGGCAGCAACGCGGCCGGCGCCAGCGTGATGCGCGCGGCTGCGGGCAATTTCAAGCGCGTGTCGCTGGAGCTCGGCGGCAAGAATCCAAACCTCGTGTTCGCCGACGCCGATGTCGACACGGCGCTCGATTACGCGCTGAACGCGGCCTTCTTCAACGCCGGCCAGATGTGCTCGGCAGGCTCGCGCCTGCTGGTCGAACGCACGCTGCACGATGCGTTCGTCGACGCGCTCGCCGCGCGCATCGCGGCAATCCGCGTCGGTCGCGGTGACGACGATGCCACCCGGATGGGCCCGGTGATTTCCGCGCAGCAGCGCGACCGCGTGCTCGCGCTGATCGGCGAGGCCGCCCGCGACGGTGCGCGCATCGTGTGCGGCGGCCGCGCACCGGCCGGCGACGCGTTCGCGACCGGCTTCTGGGTCGAACCGACGCTGATCGCAGGCGTGCGGACGACGATGGCAATCGCGCGCGAGGAAGTCTTCGGCCCGGTGCTGACGGTCGAGGCGTTCGACAGCGAAGACGAGGCGGTGGCCCTGGCCAACGACACGCCGTTCGGGCTCGCGGGCGCCGTCTGGACCCGCGACTTCGCGCGGGCGAACCGGGTCATGCGCCGGCTGCGGGCGGCGACGGTCTGGATCAACGACTACAACGTCACGCTGCCGGGCGCGCCGTGGGGCGGCTACAAGGCCAGCGGCATCGGCCGCGAGCTATCGCGCAGCGGCCTCGACGAATACACGGAACTCAAGCACGCGTACCTCAACTTCGAAGCCAGCCCGCAACGCTGGTTCTGATCCCCTCGCTACGGGAGCCCGACATGCTCACAGCCACGCAACCCGACCAGACGCATCGCGCAACACGCGCGGACCTCGCGTGCGCGTTCCGCTGGACCGCGCGCCTCGGCATGCACGAATCGATCGCCAACCATTTCAGCGTCGCCGTCTCCGACGACAACCGGCAATTCCTGATCAATCCGCGTGGGCGCCATTTCTCGCGGATCCGTGCGAGCGAACTGCTGCTCGTGAATGCCGACGACCCGGAGACGATCCGGCGCGACAACGCGCCCGACATCACCGCGTGGGCGCTTCACTCGGCAATCCACAAGCGCCACCGGCACGCGCGCTGCGTGCTGCACGTGCATTCGACGTACGCGACCGTGCTGTCGTGCTTCGCGCAGCCCGCGCTCCCGCCGCTCGACCAGAACTGCATGCGCTTCTTCGAGCGGGTCGCGGTCGACACCGGCTTCGATGGCATGGGACTCGGCGACGAGGCGTGCCGCGTCGCCGACGCGCTCGGCGACAAACCCGTGCTGCTGATGGGCCAGCACGGCGTGATCGTCGTCGCTTCGTCGGTCGCGCAGGCGTTCGACGACCTCTACTACTTCGAGCGTGCGTGCGAAACGTATGTCACCGCGCTGCAAACCGGGCAGCCGCTGCGGTTCGCGACCGACGCCGTTGCGCGTAAAACCATGCTGCAATGGCGCGACGACTATGCGGGGTTCGCGGAGCAGCATCTGGCGGAGCTCCGGGCCATTCTCGACGAGGAAGCGCCGTCGTACGCGTGGTAGCCGCCGGACGGCGCGGCCCGGCAAGGCTGCGCCGTCCGGGCGAACGCATGCATCGCTGACGTGCCGGGCGGCCGCGCAGCTCGACTCGTTTCAACGAGCCACCGCGCTCGCCGCCGCCGCGCGCTACTGCGCAGTCAAGCCGCCATCCACGAGGATCGACGTTCCGGTCACGAAACTGCTTTCGTTCGAGGCCAGGAACAGCGCGACGTCGGCGACCTGCTCCGGCGTACCCATCCCGAGCGGCTGAACCGCGTCGAGCAGCGTGTCCATCGCGTCGCGCCCGCCGAGCGCATCGATGAATGGCTTATTCATCGGGGTATCGATCCAGCCAGGACAGACGGCATTGGCGCGGATGCGATCCTTCGCGTGCTCGATCGCCACGCAGCGGGTCAGCATCAGCACCCCGCCCTTCGATGCGCAATAGGCCGCATGAAGCGGTTCGCCGACGAAGCTGCTCGTGGAGCCGAGATTGACGATCGACCCGCCGCCGGCGCGGATCATCGCCGGAATCGCGTACTTGCAGCCGAGGAACACGCCCTTTAGGTTGACGTCCATGACGGCATCCCAGTCCGCTTCGGTGGTGTCGACGAGCCGGGCCTCGCGAATGACGCCCGCGTTGTTGCACATGACGTCGAGCCGGCCGAACCGGCGCTCCACGAAGTCGATCAGCGCCTCGACCTGCTCCGCCGATCCGGCATCGGCCTGCCTCGCGACGATGACCCCGTCGCCGGCCAGGCGGCAGGTCTCGTCGAGTTGCGCGGTGTTGCGGCTCGTCGTCGCGACCACGCTGGCGCCTTCGTTCGCGAATCGCAGCGCGATGCTCCTGCCGATGCCGCTCGCGGCGCCCGTCACCACGGCGACTTTCCCGGCCAGCCGGCCGGTGCGGTTGTGGCTCATCGTCGTTTCTCCTGGAAAGGACCGAGCCGAGCATACCGCGCCCGGCCCATGGACGCACAGCGCGCACGCCGCCGCCGGTATGGCGGCGGCCGCTGCGCGCGGCCGGCTCAGTGAAGATTCAGCGCGGCCTGGAGGGCCGCCTGCGGATCGCGGCCGTCGACCGTCCTGACCCCGGCCAGCCACCCCTTCAGCACGTCGGGATGCTGCTGCAGCCACGCCTTCGCCGCGACCTCCGGCTGCTTGCCGCCGGCGATCGCCTTCATCACCTGATTCTCCATGTCGGTCGTGAACTGCAGGTTGGCAACCAGCCGCGCGACGTTCGGGCAGCGCGCCGCATAGTCGGGGGACGTCATCGTATAGACCTTCGCCTCCCCGTAGTTCGGGCCGAACAGGTTGTCGCCGCCGGCGAGGTAGCGCATGTTGAAGTCGAGGTTCATCGGATGCGGCTCCCAGCCGAGAAAAACGACCCACGCATGATCGCGGATCGCGCGCCGCACCTCGACCAGCATGCCGGCCTCGCTCGATTCGACCAGCTTGAACTTGCCGAGGCCGAACTGGTTGCCCGCGATCGCCTTGTGGATCAGTTCGTTGCCGTCGTTCCCCGGCTCGATCCCGTAGATCCGGTATTGCAGCCGGTCGGCGAACTTCGCGATGTCGTCGAACGAACGCAGCCCGGCGTCGTACGCGTAGGCCGGCACCGCGAGCGTGTACTTCGCGCCGACGAGATTCGGCCGGTCCAGCACCTTCACGGCCCCGCTCTTCACGAACGGCGCGCTCGTGGCGTCCATCGACGGCCGCCAGTCCCCGAGGTAGACATCGATCTGACGCGCCTTGAGCCCGGCCAGCGCGATCGGAATCGACGCCATCGTCTTGGTCGGCTGGTAGCCGAGGCTCGACAGCACGGTCGACGCCAGCGCGGTCGTCGCGGCAATGTCGGTCCAGCCGATGTCGGCAAACCGCACCGCGCGACAGGTCGCCGCTTCCTGCGCGGCGGCCTGGCCCGTGCAGACGGCAGCCAGTGCGATGCACCCGAGCGTGTTTCTGACGTTCATCGTGACTTCTCCTGAGAAATTGAAGGATGACTAAAGATCGAGAACGAGACGCGAGGATTTCGCGCGTGACACACAGATGTAGATCAGGTTGTTCGCACGTCGCTCGGCGTCCGTCTGCAGGCAGTCGCGGTGCTCCGCCTCGCCGTCAAGCAGCGTGACCGCACAGGTGCCGCACACGCCTTCGCCGCACACCGAATCGACCGCGATCCGCTCGTCGCGCAGCACGTCGAGGATCGACCGGCCCGCCGGCACCGCGACGCGGCGGCCGGTGCGGGCCAGTTCCACTTCGAATGCCTGCGCGCCCGCCTCCGGCTCGCGCGGCGGCGCGGCACCGGCGAACCGCTCGAAGTGCACCGTGCCGGCCGGCCAGTCTCGCGCCACTTCGAGCACGCTGTCGATCAGGCGGCCCGGCCCGCAGACATATACCTGTGCGCCGGCGCGCGGCACGCCCAGCAGCGTGCGCAGGTCCGCTTCGCCGTGCTGTTCGCTGCAATGCAGGCGGGCTTTCTCCCGCAACGGGCCGCGCTCGATCGCGTCGTGCAGCGCCATGCGCTCGCGCGACCGCGCCAGGTACAGCAACGTGAACGACTTGCCGAGCGCATCGAGCCGCCGCGCCATCGGCAGAATCGGCGTGATGCCGATCCCGCCCGCGATCAGCACGTACTCGCTCGCGTGCTCGTCGAGCGCGAAGTGATTCCGGGGCGCGCTCACGTCGAGCACATCGCCCGGCGCGAGCCGTTCGACGAGATACGCGGACCCGCCGCGCGAGCGCGGCTCGCGCAGCACCGCGATCCGGTAGGTCGAACCGTCGGCCGCGCGTTCGACGATCGAGTAATGACGCACGATGCCGTCCGGCAGGCGGACTTCGACATGCGCGCCGGGTTCGGCGGGGGGCAGTGCCGCACCGTCGGCCGCCGCCAACACGATGCCGCGGATCTCGGGCGTCAGCATGGCCGCCTCGACCACGACTGCCGCGATGCGATCGCCGGGCGGGAACGGGATGATCGGTGCCATCGCGTTCACCGCTGGCAGGTGCGCCAGTCGGGCTGCGCCCAGACCGGCGCCGCCGACGGCGGCAGCGGCGCGCGCCCCAGCACGAGATCGCTGCCTTTCTCGCCGATCATCACGGTCGGCGCGTTGGTGTTGCCGCTGACGATCGTCGGCATCACCGACGCGTCGATCACGCGCAACCGTTCGATGCCATGCACGCGCAGGTCGGGGCCGACCACTGCCTCCGGATCGTCCGCCGGGCCCATCTTGCAGGTGCCCGCCGCGTGATAGCCCGTTTCGGTGATGTCGCGCGCCCACGCATCGAGCGCGGCGTCATCGGTCTTGCCCGCGCCCGGCGACAGTTCGTCGCCGCACAGCTCGCGGAACGACGGCTGCGCGAGGATCTCCCTGACGAGCCGCACGCCCGCGCGCATGTCGGCCCGATCGCGCTCCGTCTTCAGGTAGTTGAACAGGATCCGCGGCGGGATGCGCGCGTCGCCCGACGCCAGCGTCACCGCGCCGAGGCTCGTCGGGCGCATCAGGTCGATGTGCACCTGGAACGCGTGTGCGCGCACGCTCTCGACGCTGCCCGGCTGCACGGCGAGCGGCATGAAGGTCAGTTGCAGGTCCGGATGCTCGACGCCGGCGCGCGAGCGGATGAACGCCCCCGCCTCGAAATGGTTGCTCGCGGCAATCCCGTCGCGGTTCGCGAACCACTTCGCGCCGGTCCACCATTTGCGCGGGGCGACCGTCCACGGGTAGATCGAGACGGGTTTGCGGCACAGATACTGCACCACCGTATCCGGATGATCGGACAGCCGGCGCCCGACGCCCGGCAGGTCGTGCCGCGCACGCACGCCCAAGCCTTCCAGCTCGTTCGCCGGCCCGATACCGGACAGCAGCAGCAACTGCGGCGTATTGATCGCGCCACCGCACAGCAGCACTTCGGCACTCGCGCGAACCTGCCGCGTCTCGCCGTCGCACGTGTACTCGATGCCGGTCGCGCGCCTGCCGTCGAACAGCACGCGCAGCACGAGCGCGCCGGTCACGACCGTGACGTTGCCGCGCCCGAGCGCCTCCGCGAGATAGCCGCGCGCGGTACTCCAGCGCGACCCGCTCCACGTCGTGCGGTCGACGCGGCCGAAGCCTTCCTGGCGATAGCCGTTCACGTCGTCGGTGTGCGCATAGCCCGCATCGACACCGGACGCGATGAACGCGCTGGCGAGGGGCGTGTCGGTCCGGCCCGCCGTGACGCGCAGATGGCCGCTGTCGCCGTGGTAGGGATCCGCACCGAGCTCGTGCCGCTCGGCGCGGATGAAATACGGCAACACCTCGCGATAGCTCCAGCCGGTGCAGCCCTGCCCGGACCAGCCGTCATAGTCGCGTGCGTGACCGCGGATATAGACCATCCCGTTGATCGACGACGATCCGCCCAGCACGCGCCCGCGCGGCGTCGCGATGCGCCGCCGGTTCAGGAACGGTTCGGGCTCCGATTGATACTGCCAGTTGAAGCGGTTGCCGCCCACCACGATACCCATCGCGGAAGGCATGTCGATCGACCAGTGCCGATTCGTCGGACCGGCCTCGAGCAGCAGTACCCGCACGCCCGGATCTTCCCCGAGCCGGTTGGCCAGCACGCAGCCGGCCGATCCTGCGCCGACGATCACGTAGTCGTAGTCGCGACGCACGGCGTCGATTCCCTGTGGTTTCTTCATCGCATGCATGCAGTTGATCGAGATCATGGAAGACGAGTGCGCGCAGCGGCAGCGCCGCCCGAGCGCCGGAAGCGGAACGGGGAGCGGCGCTCCCCTGCCGGCTACGCGCCGTGGATGCCGTCGTGCACGAGCGTATGGAAGTGGTGCACGAGATGCTCGCTTTCGTTGCTGCGCTGCGCATCGATCACGTAGCGGCCCTGGTTGTAGCCCACCGAATGCAATCCCTTCTGCACCGAGATGTTCAGGCGGATGTCTTCCGGGCCGAGATCGGTGTTCATCCAGTCCATGCACGCCTTGGTCACCGCGGGCACCGTGTCGTGCGTCGAGTAGTAGCCGAAGCGCAGCAGCGTCTTCTCCGGTTCCAGCGGGATGATCAGGAACGTGGCGAGGAATTCCGAGTACGGGAACGTATAGAACGTGTTGTGCGGCCAGATGCCGATGTTGAAGAAGCACTCGTCGGGGTTCTTGTCGCCGAGCGGCACGCCGTAGGCGGCGGTCGCGTCGCGGTTGGCCGGCGCGATGTAGGTCCACCACTTGTCGTGCTGCGTGAGCCGGTAGCCGGCGAAATCGATCAGGCCGGCCAGTTCGACGTGATGCGGGCCCGACAGCGAGAAGTGATAGCCCTCGATCGAGTTGTCCATGATGACCTTCCAGTTCGCCGGCACGATCACGTCCTTCTCCTCGATCAGCCGGTATGCGTCCAGCTTCGGGAACACGCGTTTCATCTCCGCGTCGGCGCCGGGGAACAGGTCGCGCATCGACGGCGCATCCGGATCGAGATTGAAGTAGTAGAAGCCGCCGAATTCCTCGACGCGCACCTTCGGGATGTTGTAAGCCGCGAGGTCGAAGTCTTCGACGCGATCGGTGCGCGGCGCGCCGCGCAGGCTGCCGTCCGCGCCGTAGCACCACGAGTGGTACGCGCAGCGGAACAGGCCCTTCTGCTCGCCGCGCCGCGCTTCCACGAGGCGATTGCCGCGATGCTGGCACACGTTGTGGAATGCATGGACCTTGCCGTCGCGGCCGCACGCGGCGATCACGCTCTGGTCGAACACGTCGGTCATCACGAATTGCCCTGGCGTGCTCAGCTCCGAGGTGTGTCCGATCACGTGCCAGGCCGACATGAAAATGCGATCGCGCTCGGCCGCGAATACCGCGTCGTCGTAAAAATAGCGCGACGGCAGCGTAAGCGCGCGTTCCGGCCGTTGCTGCATCCAGCGGTCGGCAGCGACGATGTCTTGCTTCTTCACAACGGAGATCGGTTGCATGGGCGGGGTTCCTGTTTCTGTCGTTCGTCGAAGGAGCGGCGGCCCGGTTTGCCGGCCGTCCGCCTTGAAGCGAACTTTATGGGGCCCCGCCGGCCCGCACTTGATGGTTCGCGACGTCGCGACGTCGCTGCCGCCGTCGGGCAATCCGTCGCGATTCAACGGCCCGAAGATTTTTTTTGCGTGATGTCGATTTCGTCGCCGCCCGCCCGTCGTATCGTTGCAAGCCCGAGAAGGCCGCGTTGCACGGCCGGCATGCCCCTCAACCATTCATCGAAGGAGAAACGACCATGCGCGTCCTCGTCATCGTCAAAGCCACCACCGATTCCGAATCCGGCCGGATGCCCGACCCCGAAATGATTGCCGCGATGGGCCGGTTCAACGAAGAACTGGCGCAAGCCGGCATCCTGCTCGCCGCCGACGGGCTGCACCCGAGCATGCGCGGCAAGCGTGTGCACTTCGCCGGCAAGAACCGCACCGTCGTCGACGGCCCGTTCGCCGAAACGAAGGAACTCGTCGCCGGATTCTGGCTGTGGAAGGTGAAATCGATGGAAGAAGCGGTCGAATGGGTGAAGCGCTGCCCGAACCCGATGCCCGGCGACTCCGACATCGAGATCCGCCCGCTGTTCGAGATGGAAGACTTCAGCCCGGCCTTCACGGAGGCATTGCAAGAGCAAAAGGCACGGCTGAGCGCGCAAGCCGAGGCCGGGAAGCACGCGTGAGTCAGTCGGCGTCCGACGGTTTCGCATGACCGCCGGGCGCCGCCCCTACCCGCTGCCGCGTGCGCGGCTTACGCGCGTTTGCGCGGCACCGCGAGCCGCTCGACCGCGCCGCCGGTCACGTCCCTGAACATCCCGGCGTCGCCGTACGCGCGCGCGGCGAGCATCGCGCCATAGACCAGCGAGACGAACGTCGCGGCCTCGGTTTGCACCGACACGCCCGGCTGCACGATGCCGTCTTTCACCCCTGCCTCGAGCACACGCACCAGCCACGCGGCGAGGTCGTCGAAATGCGCCTTCACCGCCCGCGCGACTTCGTCGGGCAGCGCCGGCAGCTCCGCGCCGAGCATGCCGGCGACGCAGAACGGCGCGCTGTCGTCCGCGATGCAGCGTTCCCAGTAGCCGATGTACGCGCGCATCTGCACCAGCGCGTCGGCGCCGCTTGACTCGAGTAGCGACATATCGGCATCGAAATTCGCCTGTGACTGCTGCAGCACCGCGACCGCCAGATCCGCCTTCGTCGGGAAATGGTGGTGGATGCTCGCCTTCCGGATGTCGATCGCGTCGGCGATGTCGGCATAGCTGAACCCGCTGTAGCCGCGCCGCATGATCAGTTGCCGCCCGGCTTCGAGAATGCGGCCCGCCGTACTGTCCCCCGTTATCGTCATATTTGCCTACCATCTAGTCGGATGAAAACTTGAATAGTTTACCGCCGCGAGATACTGTTTCCTAGCCGTACTTTCTCCTTGAAGTTGAAACTACCTACTAGTAGGATGGCTACATCGACGGAACAAAACGACTGTCGATACCCGACGGTTCCTAACTTGCCTTTCTTCTGGAGAATGAAAATGAAGCGCTCGTCCCAACTTCGCCGCATCGCTGCCGCACTCGCCATTTCCGCCGCCGCATTCGGCTCGCACGCGGCCGTCGCCGCCCCCGTCAAGAACGTCGTGCTGGTCCACGGCTACTTCGCCGACGGCTCGGGCTGGCAAGCCGTCTCGAACATCCTGACGCGCGACGGCTACAAGGTTTCCGTCGTTCAGCAGCCGGAAACGTCGTTCGACGACGACGTGAAGGCAACCCGGCGCGCCATCGACGCGCAGGACGGCCCGAGCATCCTCGTCGGCCACAGCTACGGCGGCGCGGTGATCACCGAAGCCGGCAACGACGACAAGGTCGCAGGCCTTGTCTACGTGGCCGCGTTCCAGCCCGATACCGGCGAAAGCCCGCTCGACCTGACCAAGAAGACGCCGCCCGCGACGAAGGCGATCAAGGCCACCGAAGACGGCCACCTGTACTTCGACGAAGCGTCGTTCCACGCCGACTTCGCGGCCGACGTGCCGGCCGCCGAAGCGAAATTCATGGCGATCTCGCAGGTGACGCCGGCCGCGCAGTCGTTCGGCGTGCCGATCACGCACGCTGCATGGCGGACCAAGCCGAGCTGGGCCGTGGTCGCCACCGCCGACCGCGCGATCAACCCCGAGCTCGAACGCTTCATGACGCAACGGGCCGGCAGCAAGACGATCGAACTGAAGTCGAGCCACGTTGCGTACATCTCGCATCCGGCCGACGTGGCAAAGCTGATCGAACAGGCCGCCAAGGGCGCCGGCAAGGAGTGATGCAACGGATTGCCCGATTCCGCCTGTTGACGTCCTCCCTCCGAGTAACGTATCGTTTTGACACGTTACTCGGAGAATTCTTTCCCTCATGCATTCCCGTTTCGACCGTTTCCGCACCACGCCGCTTGGCGCCCAGCTTGAAGCGCTGATCGCGCAACCCTCGCACTACGTCGAATTCGCGGCGCTGTCGCGCGTCGGCGTCGCCGCGATCGGCGCGATTCAGCACGAGATCGCACTGAAATTCCCCGAAATCGAAACAGACACGACCGCCCGCCAGTTCTGCGGCGCGATGGTCGCGGAAGTCATGCGCCGCCACGACCACGACGTCGTACAGGCGCGCGGGCGGCTCGGCGGCACGCTGTTCAGCTACGGCGCGGTGTTCAGCGCGTATCCGCAGTTGCTGCCGTTCGCCGATGTCGTCGCCGCGCTGGCCCGCCTGCCCGATCGGCTCGCCGCGTATGCGGCGCACGTGCCGGCCGCGCTGTGGACACGCCGCCCCGACGGCACGGGCTTCTCGCTCGTCGAGCATGCGTGCCACCTGCGCGATCTCGACGCGGTGTTCGCCGAACGCATCGACGCCGTCCGCACGCTCGAACTGCCGGTGATCGCATCCGTCGACGGCACCGTGCTCGCCACGCAACGCAACTATCTCGCACAGCCGCTCGACGCTGCCGTCACTGCATTCCGCACGGGCCGCGCCGCACTGTGCGCGACCGCGGCCACGCTCGATTCCGCGCAACTCGCCCGCTGCGGATTGCGGGACGGTATCCGCCGCATGTCGCTCGACGAACTCGTGCGCGAGCTGCTCGACCACGATCGCACGCACGTGCTCGAACTCGACGAACTGCTCGCCGAACTCGAATTGCCGCCCCTGCCTTCCGCGCCCGCCCCATGACCGAGCCCACGCCCGCCGTCTTCATTCACGGTTTCATCGGCACGCTCGACGTGCGCGGGTGGAACGGCCCGCATCTCGCCCCCGACCTGCTCGGCTACGGCGCGCATCGCGCGGTACCGTTCGATGCGATCACGCTCGCCGCGCAGGTCGAGCACCTTCGCCGCGCCGTCGATACGCACTTCGGCGCGCAGCCGGTCGATGTCGTCGGCCACTCGGTCGGCGGCGCGATCGCGATGCTGTTCGCGCATGCGCACCCCGGACGCGTGCGGCGGATCGTCAACGTCGAAGGCAACTTCACGCTCGACGATGCGTTCTGGTCGGCGTCGGTCGGCCGCATGACGCCCGCCGAAGCGGACACCATGCTCGACGGCCTGCGCGCCGATCCGCACGGCTGGCTGCGCGGTGCGATCGACGTGCCGTCGCCGGGCCTGCTCGACGATGCCCGCCGCTGGCTCGCGCATCAGCCCGCATCGACGCTGCGCGCGATGGGCCGCTCGGTGGTCGCAACAACGTGCGAGCCCGGCTATCTGCAGCAGCTCGCACAGGTGTTCGAGCGTCACCCGGTCTGGCTGATGGCCGGCGAACGCTCGCGCGCGGGCTGGCACGTGCCCGACTGGGCGCTCGCGCAGTGCGCCGGCTTTGACACGATCGAACGCTGCGGGCACCTGATCCCGGCCGAGCAGCCCGATGCGTTTCGCGCGACGCTCGAGCGCATCGTGTCCGCGCCGCCCGCCTGACAACCCGTAGGATTCGCCGAAATATGGTTGAAAGGCGCGGTTGCTAGAGTCGCCCGAACAGGGTTTCCCGGCGCCCGGCGCCGGATGGGGTCGACACATGCGAGGATCGATGTACCTGGCACGCGCCTTCTGGCTGCTTCTGCTGGTCGCCATTTCAGGCCCTGCTCTCGCATTCCATGCGCGGGTCGTCGCGATTC
Organism: Burkholderia lata; assembly: GCF_000012945.1. Lineage (NCBI taxonomy): Bacteria > Pseudomonadati > Pseudomonadota > Betaproteobacteria > Burkholderiales > Burkholderiaceae > Burkholderia > Burkholderia lata. The sequence continues at coordinate 586,909 of NC_007511.1, read as the reverse complement.
CCAGCGCCGCGATGAACGAGACGCTCAAGGCAACCGTCGTGCTGCCCGACGCTTATGCGCGCGGCCCCCGCGACGGCGACCGCTTTCCGGTCGTCTATCTGCTGCACGGCTCCGGCGGCGACCACACCGACTGGACGTCGAACACGCACATTGCCGCGCTGGCCGACCGTTACCACGTGATCCTCGTGATGCCCGACGGCGGGCACGAGAGCTGGTACATCGACAGCCCGTTCGACTCGGGCAGCCGCTACGAAACCTTCATCGGCGACGAAGTCGTGTCCTACGTCGATCTGCACTTCCGCACGATCGCGACGCAGCGTGCCCGCGCGATCACCGGGCTCAGCATGGGCGGCTTCGGCGCGCTGCGCATCGCGCTCGACCGGCCCGACACGTTCGGCGCGGTCGGCAGCATCAGCGGCGCGGTCGATCCGCGCTGCTGCGCGGACGAGCCCGGCATCGACCACGTATTCGGCGACCCCGGCCGCCACCCGTCGTTCTGGAACCGCAACGTGATCGTCGCCGGCGCCAGCGCGTTCGTGCGCGCGCATCTCGACCTGACGATCGATTGCGGCCGCGACGACGCGTTCGTCGGCTCGAACCGCACGCTGCACGAACGGCTCGTCGCGCTCGGCGTGCCGCACGACTATGCGGAGCGGCCGGGCGGCCACACATGGGATTACTGGTCGAATGCGATCCGCTACCAGATGCGGTTCTTCGCGACGTCGTTCCAGCACGGCGGCTATGCGTACCATCCCGCGCCCCATGCGCCGGGCATGACGCGCGCGGGCTGACGCGCGCCGCATCGCCGCGCCGCAACGCGGCCCGGCGAACCCGGTGGTACGATGCGCTGGCATCGACCACCCGACACCTTCCATGCCGCGCGACAACTTTGCGGACCTCCTCGCCTTCATCGCCGTCGCGCGCGAGCGCAGTTTCACGCGTGCGGCCGCGCAGCTCGGCGTCTCGCAATCCGCGCTCAGCCATACGATCCGCTCGCTCGAAACGCGCCTCGGCGTGCGGCTGCTCACGCGCACGACACGCAGCGTGGCGCCGACCGAAGCCGGCGAGCGCCTGCTGCTGAATCTCGCGCCGCGCTTCGACGAAATCGAGGCCGAACTGACGGCGCTCGCGGAACTGCGCGACCAGCCCGCGGGCACCGTGCGCATCAACGCGACCGACTTCGTGATCCGTACGCTGCTGTGGCCGAAGCTTGCGCCGGTCCTGCGCGACTACCGCGACCTGAAGGTCGAGTTCGTGAACGACTACGGGCTGTCCGACATCGTCGCGGAACGCTTCGACGTGGGTGTGCGGCTCGGCGACCAGGTGGCGAAGGACATGATTGCCGTGCGCATCTCGGCCGACATGAAAATGGCGATCGTCGGCGCGCCCGCGTATTTCGCGGAACGCGCGCGCCCCGTGTCGCCGCAGGATCTGGTCGCGCATGACTGCATCAACCTGCGCCTGCCGACGCACGGCGCGCTGTACGCGTGGGAACTCGCGCGCGGCGACGACACGCTGCAGGTGCGCGTCGACGGGCAGGTCACGTTCAACGGTACCTACGAGACGCTCGATGCAGCGCTCGCGGGCTACGGGCTCGCGTACGTGCCCGCCGAACTCGCGGCACCGCATGTCGCCGCCGGACGCCTCGACAGCGTGCTCGACGACTGGTGCCCGACATTCCCCGGCCATCACCTGTACTACGCGAGCCGGCGGCAGTCGTCGCGCGCGCTCGCCGTGATCGTCGATGCGCTGCGCTATCGCGCATGAGCCGACGGGGCGCCGCCCATGCGTCGCGATTCATGAACCGGATCGATAAGTGCATGCGGATTGCCGGGGATTATCGATAGACGCATCGGTGGCTACCATCGACGGTGTTCCCCACCTACCCCGGAGCCCTCGATGTCCGAACCGACTTCCCCTGCACGCAAAGCATTCGGCGCCATCGCCCCCGCCCTCGCCGACTACACCGACAACGTGCTGTTCGGCGACGTCTGGCAGCGCCCCGGCCTGTCGCCGCGCGACCGCAGCCTTGTCACAGTCGCGAGCCTCGTGTCGCTGTATCGCGTCAACGAATTGCCGTTCCACCTGAAGAAGGCGCTCGACAACGGCCTCACGCGCGACGAGCTGGTCGAAGCAATCACGCACCTCGCGTTCTACTCGGGCTGGCCGACCGCAAGCTCGGCGCTGACGATCGCTCAGCGCGTGTTCGACGAAGCCGGCGTGTAAGCGCAGCGTCCCCTCATTCAACCGGCGGGCACGCACCCGCATGGAGCGTTCATGGATTACCGCTATCTCGGGCGCAGCGCGCTCAAGGTGTCGCCGCTGTGCCTCGGTGCAATGATGTTCGGCGGCGAGACCGACGAAGCGACGTCCTCACGGATCATCGACAAGGCGTTCGACCAGGGCATCAATTTCATCGACACGGCCGACGTCTATCACGCCGGCCGTTCGGAAGAAGTCGTCGGCCGCGCGATTGCGTCGCGTCGCGACAGCTGGGTCGTCGCGACGAAGTTCGGCTTTCCGGCCGGGCCGGACGCAGAGCCGAACCGGCAGGGCCAGTCGCGCAAATGGATCGTCGAATCGGTCAACGCGAGCCTGAAGCGGCTCGGCACCGACTACATCGACATCCTCTATTTCCATCGCGCGCTGACCGACGCGCCGCTTGACGAAGGCATGCGCGCGATCGCCGACCTGATCCGGCAAGGCAAGGTGCGCTACTTCGGGCTGTCGAACTTCAAGGGCTGGCGCATCGCCGAGGTCGTGCGGCTCGCCGACCAGCTCGGCATCGATCGCCCGGTCGCGAGCGAGCCGCTGTACAACCTCGTCGATCGCACGGCCGAGGTCGAACAGCTTCCGGCCGCCGCGCACTACGGGATCGGCGTCGTGCCGTACAGCCCGCTCGCGCGCGGTGTGCTGACCGGCAAATACGCGGTGAATGCGCAGCCGCCCGCCGATTCGCGCGCGGGCCGCGGCGACCGTCGTATCCAGCAAACGGAATGGCGCCCCGAATCGTTGCATATCGCGCAGCAGGTAGCCGCGCATGCTGCCGCGCGCGGCACGACGTCGGTCGCGTTTGCGCTCGCGTGGGTGATGAAGAACCGCATCGTCAGCTCGACGATCGCGGGGCCCCGCACCGAAGCGCACTGGGACAGCTACATCGATGCGCTGAAGCTCGAACTCGGCCCGGACGACGAACGATTCGTCGATTCGCTCGTGCCGCCCGGGCATGCATCGACGCACGGCTATACCGATCCCGGCTATCCGGTTGAAGGCCGCAAGATCTGAAGCCGAAATGGGATGAGTGAATGACATGCCGGGCGCGATGCCCGGCATGAAGATGAACGCGCGTCGCCCGACGCGCGAATATGTGGAGAAGCGGCGGGATCAGTTGTCTTGCGCGGTTGCGTCGGCGCTGACGACGCGATCGAAGCATTCCTGTGCACGCGCCAATTCGTCGAGCGCGCGATCGAGGCGCGACATCGCGCGTGCGTATTCGGCCGACGAAACGTCGTCGTCGCTTTCGCCGCGCACGGCGCGAAAGGCCTGATCGACGTTGCGCGTGGCTTCGACGAAGCGCTGCGCGGCCCGGGCTTCCCGCGAACAGATGTGGGTCGACATCGACACTTCTCCCTCAGGGTTGCAGTGTGAAGCACGCCGACGCTCAGTGTGCGTGGTGCGCATGTCGGCGGCGTGAACCACGACCCATCGAGTATCGATGCATCGGCCGCCGCGCAGCGCGCTTCGTGCCGATTGTCTCTCTGCGCTCGCCGCTCCGCTATGGCGAGATTGCAACAAATTCTTGCGCGAGCTGCTGCGCGCGTTTCGTCACGCGCGCCCGATACGCGGATGCGCGAGACCCGTGAACGCGGCCGCCTCACTCGGCGACAGGTCGAACAGGTCGCCAGTGAGATCACGCGGATGCTCGGCGGCCGGCCGATTGCGCAAACGTGCCACGTGCGTGGGCGCAACATACGCGGCCGCCGTTTCGATCGGCGGCACATCGAACAGATCGCGCGTGACGCCGCGCACGTCGTCCGTCGGCGAACGACCGCGCAAGCGCGCGACGAGCTCGACGAAGCGATCGAAATCGCCCGCGCGCGTCGCCTTGTTCACTTCCGTGAGATCGCGCGCCTTCAACACGCACGGCTGCGCGAGCCGCACGAAATACGGTGCTTCGAGCTCGACCGACAGCGCAAGCGGATAGCTCTTGCCCGTCTGCTCCTTCGCACGCCCGACACAATCGACCACGGCCGCACCCTGTGCGGCGCCGAGCGACTTGCCGGTGCTCACGCTGCGCAGGTGATCGGGAAACACGCGCAATTGCGTGCCGACCGTCAGCGCGGTGGATGACGCGCACACGAGCGCGTAGTGCTGTTCGCGGCGCCGGCCCGACGGCAACGTCGAGCGGCTGGCGATGAACGTGTGCGGCGGCAACGGCCGCACCTGCCCGCTCGCGTCGACCCATGCATTCCACAGCAGCATGTCTTTCCGCTCGCCTGGACGCGGGCGCGACGCGACCGGCGAAAACAGCGCGAGCAGCGAGCCCGTGCGATGCGCGGCAACTTGCGCGCTGCTGCCGAGCGGCTGGTTGATGCCCCACAGAAAACGCCCGCCCCCAAGCCGGCGCTCCCATTCCTTGCGGAGCACGACGGTCGGCAGTTCCTCGCCGGACTCGGTACCGATCTTGGTCCAGCAGAACGTGGGTGGGAGGTGTTTCAGTGTCATCAACTATCTCGGGATACAGCCTCGCTGGTGACAGCAAGCCCATTCAACAGCCGTAACTGTATAGGTATAATGCATCGCATGGAAGCCCCGGACCAAGATTTTCCCGTTCAAGACCTGTTGCGCCGCTTGATGGCAGATACACGCTCGTCCAGCGAAATAGCGCGACTCTCCGGGGTCAGCCAGCCGACCGTATCGCGCCTGAGGCTGTCGAACGGACATCGGCTGCGCCGTAGCGCGCCATTCAATAAGCTATGCAGTTTCTATGGTGTCGATACCGGGCCGTCGCGCCGCCAGTACAACGACCTGCTGCGCGACGCGATCGTCGACGCGTGGGATGGATCGGACGAGCACGGGCGCGCGCTGCTGGTCGTGATTCAGGGGTTGAAAGGGCTGCAGGCGAAGGCGGATGATGGGTGATGGAGTGGGTTGCTGGAACTGAATACGGATGAAGGATTAGGAGGGACTTCGGTGGAAATCGCTTATCGCCACGGAACGGACACTGCCCATAGCGAGCCAAGGGACTCGAATTGAAAACGGTCATCAAGCGGATTTGCGAGCTTCAGCCAATGTATTCGTCATCGAATACGCCCGAAATGCAGGAGCGCGGCAATCTCATTCGATCCGAGCTAGCGCAAGAACTACGTCGGCGCCTTCCGGAGCTGAGTCGAGCGTTCGATCCGCTGTTCGATGATTTAGCCGTGGAGGGTTCAGACGGCATCGGCAGGAAGACGGAAGCGCCGTGGGTCCGACTCTACTCGAAGGCAATGTCTCCGACTCCACGGCAGGGGTTCTATGTCGTCATTCACTTCTCTGCTGATGGTTCGGCCTGCTTTTTCACCGTCGGTTGCGGCAGTACGGTTTGGAGCGGCGGTGATCTGCGCCCCGTATCTGATGCGCAGCTAACTGCAAAAACGTCGTGGGCTCGCTCCGTTGTTGAGCAGCGTTGGAAAACGCTGGCGCCGTTTACCGACACCATCTCGCTAGGCGCACGCGCATCACTTCCTAGGACATTTGAAAAGGCGACGGCATTGGCCCGACGGGTACCCGTCGAAAGCGTCGACGCATCCGATTTGGATGAGCTACTCTTTTCTGCAGCAGAAAGACTCTCCGCGATATATCTTGCGCAGCTTGATCAACGAGATGTGGCTCCGGGTGATCAAGACGCTCGCGATCTCGAAGCAATCGTAAGGCCGTTACGCCAGCGAACACGTGCACAAGGCATTGGACTCACTGCATCCGAGCGAAAGGCTGTCGAACTGCGTGCAATGCTCTTGGCAATCCAATTTCTCCAATCCGAAGGCTTCACGTGCGACGACAAATCGGCGGCTGAGCCATTTGACATTCTGGCTCGGCGAGACGGCCAAGCATTGAAGATTGAGGTGAAGGGAACGACTAGCGAACTATGCGACTCGATTCTGATGACCCGAAACGAAGTCGAGCTTCATAGGCGCGAAAAAGGCACAACTGGTCTTGTGATTGTTTCTCGAATTCAGCTCAATCGAAGCGGTGCAGCACCGAGCGCTTCGGGCGGAGTGGTAGAGGCCAAAATGCAATGGGACATCGACCAGTGGATACTTGAATCCATAGCCTTTAAAGTGCGCCGACCTACATAGACCACTGACTGGCTGATCGCCCGTGGATGCCTGAGTTACCAGCCTGTCATCGATGGGGACGTCACCAAGAAAACATCATGCGGAGGGCTCTCCGATCGAATGAACTCAGCGGCCCTTTGGTTGTTTCGTTCCGCAGCGTCCAGATCAATAGGAGGATCCGCGCCATCCCAAATGCAATCGATCCTCGCTTCGAATCCAGGAAAATGCCATATGCCACCTTCGATCCGAGCAACTACCAGGCCGTGTTGGGCCGCCCGCTCACATACTGCAATCGCCGCCTCGGTAGAAAGCTTCATCACAATGCTTCCACCGAGGGAAAAGAAATCATCCGATGAATCGTATACGCGGGAACGATCGACGTTCATTGTGTTTATTCCAATTTAATCTAGCGGTCAGGAATCCATTTTGGTCCGTCCTTTTCGATTGTGGACGACGCCAACTACCGCTTTGCGCAACGGTTTTCGACTAGTCCGCTCCGGGCCTTTACTGTCCCTTGCAACTGGACCCATGTGCCAGAAAGGAATACGACAAGGCGCGTCGGAGATTGCGATGGATGTTGCCTGACGCCCCCCCGCAAGCGACACGCAGCTTTCTCGAAAGCCGCCACTCAACCGAACCATGCGTTGGCTTCGATGTGCAGCATCAGCAATCGACGCAGGCTGAATCGGTGCTGCCATCCCGGCCCGCAAACCAGGCAACTTGCGCCCTCTCGTCAATCGAGATACTTGCCGAAATATTGCTTCACGGCAGCTTCGTTGTATTTGTCCTCTCCGCGCCAGTGCTCCATGAAATGCCAATCGTGCCTGCCTCGCGAGGGCCTGTCGTAAGACGACGGTCGCAGAATATCAACGCAAGCCAGAATTTCCATCAACACGTCGCGCTCGCTTTTCGTCGATTTGATGACCGGCGCCAGGTTGTCCCTCAGCGCACTCGGGTGGTCACCTGGCTGGCTTTGAGCGATCACTGACAGCATCGATTTGAGAATGTCGATGTCGGCCCGCGTGGGCTCCGAAATCTCTTCGCGCAGGAATTGCTGCAAATCGAACAGGGTATATATCCGGCCGCCGAGACGCACGCCGCCCCATTTGATGCGCTCGAAATTCAGCACGTTCAAGTCCACCTCTTCATACTCCCGGGATCCATCGCAGACGCCGCAACGATAGGAGGTGTGGGTGATGACACCGTTCGTGTAACCGTGTCCGCTCACTTTCGGAACGTATTCATGTGGCGGCGACAATCGTTGCGCGCACACGAAAGAAGCCAACGCCGAACGCCATTCCAGCCGTCGCGTCGAGAGGCTGCTCAAAAATGCCCTGGCTACGGCATCCTGCGCAACCTTGGGCAGGATTTCCTTGATCGCCGTAATGCTCTGGTCGTGCGTCAGCGTGACGGGGGAAAACATCACGCCTTGTTCCTTCGCATAGGCAAAATCGGCGTCGCTGATGCGCCTGTCCTTTCTGTCTACCCACCCGTTGCCGCTCCAGTAGGTTCTGACCAGGATGTTTTTTGCCTTCTTATCCATAAGACGCCTCATAAGTGGACTGCATGAACCAGCAGCAGTGGACTGGATAGTTCTCGTCCGGATGACCGCAACTGGCCGAATGCAGCCCCGCGCAATCTGCGCAAGTAACCCGTTCCCGCACACGACTCACCCCAGCACCGACTCCCTCAACCACTCGCGCGCCATCGCCGTACATAGCGACGGCCGCTCCAGCGTCGGGAAATGACCACATCCGTCGATCGCTTCAAATCGGGCATGTGGCATCACGCCGGCGATACGCCGGCCGACGTCGACAGGGACGAAGCGATCCGCGGCACCCCAGACGAGCAACGTAGGCACCCTGCTCGATGCAAGCGTCGACCAATGATCCACGCGCGTCAGCGTGGCGTCGGACTGCCGGGCAAACACATCCGCGCCGGCATCGCGGGCCATCTGCACGAACGCGGCCCGTGACGTGCCGTCGTGTGCCGGGATCGCCTGCTCGGCAAACTCCTCAATGACTCGTTCGTGCTCTCCGGCGCGAATTCGTCGGCTAGTGGCACGAGCGGCGTCCGGATCCGGATGAACGCCGGGCTGACAGCTCATCAACCAGAGCCCGCGAACACGGTCCGGCGCTCTCGCGAGCACTTCCATCGCGAGACACCCGCCGTATGCCGTACCGACGAGAATGAACGCACCGCTTGTCGATGCCAGGAGCTGCTCGGCACTCTCGGTGAAGGTTGCATGCGCAAGTACCTTCACGGTCGGCGAAGCAAGATCCTTCAGCGCTTCGACCTGATCCGCATACATGCGGCCATCGCACGGCATCGCGGGTAGAAATATGAGCGGTAGCAACATCAGGATGATTCAGGCAGGTAGTGGATCGCGTTTCGAAACCATCCAACGTAATCTCAGTCGACTTCAAGTTTCTGAGCGCAAGCTCATCAACAACGACATGTACTGTGCAGAAGAAAATCGACTTCACTGTACATTTCATCCCGCTTTTACCTAAAACACAATGCCCATCAGGCTCGGGATCGGAAAATCCGGAAAGGCCTTCTGCATGCCATAGGTGGGTACAAGACGATCAAAGAAATCCGGCCCGCTCGAGGCATCGCGGCGGCGATAAAAACTGGATGCCAATTCCATGAACACATCCGCTGACCAGCTTCCGTCGTCGCTTGGCCCTGCCACGTTTGTTCCATTCCTCATCGCAAGTATCGCGCTCGCAGCCGCATATGGAGCCAGCTTCCTCCTTTCCGAGCATCTGCGTCAAAGCGGCCTGGATTCTTCAATGGCAGGCGCGGTGATCTCGACCGGCATCCTGACCATGATCGTCAGTTCTCTCGTCGCCGGATGGGTAGCACAACGAATCGGCTTGATGTCGACCATCGTGGCGGCGGCTGCCGTCATGGCGCTGTCCATGCTCGCGTTCAGCCTGGCAGCGCACGACTTGAGGATCGCGTTTATCGGCGGCCTGCTTCTGGGAATGGGATGGTCGGCCTTTTACATACTTGCGCCGCTTCAGATCATTCATCACCTCAGGCCCTCAGCGCGGATCAAATACCTGACCTTGCTCTCGGGCGGCCAGATGGTCGGGCTGGGTCTCGCGTCACCGATCGGCCATTTCGTCGCCAGCCGCTTCGGGTCGTACGCCATCGTCTACGCAGGCCTGGCGTGTCTCTGCGTGATCGCCGCCATCGCATTTTCGATTGTCCGACAACGGACGGAACGCATACCCCATCCGCAGGCGGATGCAACCGGACTGACCGCCGCGCGGGTCGCCGAGATCCTGCGCCATGTCACCCGGCTGCCGATCATCATGATCGGACTCGCCGCTTGCGTCTTTTCCGCGTTGTCGAATTTTCAGGCGATCTACGCGGAATCGCGACACCTGTCGCCCGATACCTTCTTTGTGACATTCACGCTGACGACCGTCTTCTGCCGATTCACGCTGGCGCAGACGATCAGACGATCAGCCGATTGCCGGTCCGAAAGCTCGCATTCACGCTGTTCGCGCTGACGCTCGTGGCGCTGGTTCTCTTCGTGTCCAATCCGGGCAGCGAAATCCTGTACGTGATCGGCTCGTTCATCTTCGCGATCGGCTACGGACTCAGCTACTCCACCTTGAACGGCATGGCGGTCAATCTCGCCAGCGAAAAGGGTTTATCCGCGTCGGCGAGCTCACAAGTCTTCACGATCGCCTACTTCACGGGCCTGTTCGGGTTTCCGTATGTAGCCAGCGTATTGGTGACCCACGGTGGCGTGAACTGGATGATCGTCGCAACGATCGCCGTCGTCGTCATCAACTTGCTGATGCTCACTCACACGAGCCTTCGCCGCGACACCGCGCAGATCGCGGCACGCTGACCGCGAACGCGCGATACGAATACAGATACTGCGCCTGTCGCTCCAATCCGATCGCCAGCGGCCGCTGATCGCTACGCCTGCGATATGGGTCGGACGCGCACGGGCGTGCGCTGCGGGTCGTGATTCAGAGGTTGGAGGGGCTGCAGGCGAAGGCGGATGATGGGTGATGGGTGATGGTGTGGGCCGGGGCGCAGCGCGCCTGACCGTCCGCTTCGACCGGCGACGTTTCCTGCCGAGCGGCATGACGAGCGTGTTCGAAACCGCGCCGATGCACACGAAAGACGCGCGCGCGATCGCGATCGATCGCGTGTTTGAGGTGACGTCGCTCGCGTTGCGGTGAAGTGTGAGCAAGCAAAGACGGGATACCGGTTCCGTCGGATGAACTACCGCCCCGTTTCCATGATCGAGAAACGCAGAGATCCGCCGTTCACGGCACCGACACGACCCTCACCTCGACTCGTTAGCAAATGATTCCCGCTCGACCTGCGAGACACATTGCCTAGCGGCATCTGCAACGCGGCTCCTCTGTTGCGCCGATTTTTTGCACCAATACAGGGCCGCAGCCTTGTCCCTGGCCAGGCCCGATCCGCCCCATTCGTAGGATTCGCCCATGATCAGTTGCGCGGTGGCATCGCCCTGATCCGCCTCTTTGCGCGTGTGCGCTACCGATTTTCCATACCAGTATGCCGCCTGCGCAGAATCCTGACGCACGCCAATGCCAAGTTCATAGTCCGTCCCCAGTCGCCGTTCGGCAAGCGCATCCCCCATCTCCGCACCGCGTCTATGCCAGGCGACCGCCTCGACGTGGTCCCTTGGTATGCCAAACAAGCCGTTACGATAGAGTTCTCCGATCTGATTTGCACACCCTGCATTTCCGTGATCAACGGCCTTCTTCATCAGCGCCACGCCCCAAGAAACATCCTGAGGCTGGCCGTGTGTACCCATCACATATCCCAGCCCGACGATGCATTCGCCTTCGGCGTCTCCTTGATTGGCGGCTTTCTGAAACCAGACGTTGGCTTGCGCCTGATCTTTGGGCACCGCGAGTCCCGACTCATAGAGTTTGCCGAGACCGATTTCCGCACGTGAGTTGCCTTGTTCGGCAAGCGGACGCCAAAGTGCGAGCGCGGTTGCGTAGTCCGTACGCTGAAACGCCCTAGCGGCATCTTCAACCTGATCCGCGACGGCAGTGCCGGCGACTCCCAGGATCAGTGCGGTCCACACGACCGACCGCGTGTGCCGTGAAAAGCGGCCCAGGGATTGCAAATCAAGGTGCGTCATGGTCACTCCGACATCGCTGAAACGGAAAACCGGAAAAGACGGCAGCAACGGAAACATTGCCTGCCCCTACTGCTCCAACCCCACCCCCAACGGCCGCTGATCACTCCGCCCGTGATCGTCGACCACCCGCACCGTATAACTGCCAGCCGTCCGCGGCTGCCAGAACAGCGCATCGCCCGGCGCACTGCGCCCGACAAACGCATCGTTGACGAACCAGTACAGCGCATGCGCGCTCGCATCGGCCGTCGCGTTGAACGCGATGCGCGTCTCCTCGGTACGCGTCACGCGCATCGCATACGTACTGCCGCGCAGCGGCGACGTGATGCGCGGCGGATCGCCCTCGACCTGCCCGGCGTCGCGGCAGTCTGCGTTCTGCGGCGGCCGCCGGCGCGGAATGCCGGCCTGCACGAACACCTGTTGCAGATCCGACGGCCAGAACTCGAAGATCTCCGTATGCGTGCGCTTGCCGTCGTACGGCGGGCACGCGGCCTTCCCTGTCGCATCGTCGATCACGACCGGCCGGTGCACGGTACTCACGCGAATCGGCGACGTGCCCGGCATGAACCACGTCCAGCCCTGCTGCGGGCACCACTCGTTCGGCAAGTCGCCGCTCGCGAGGCAGATCCGCACGCGCTTCAGCTTCGGCGGCACCGCACGCGGCGGCTCGACGAGCGTCCGCTCGGCATTCAGCGCATCGACAACCTGAAAGAACAGCGGCGCGGCCGCATCGACGCCGACGAACGCCGTGTTGGTCGAGTTGTCGAAATTGCCGACCCACACGACCAGCACGTACGGGCCGAACACGCCGGCCGTCCACGCATCGCGGAACGACCATGACGTGCCGGTCTTCCAGTAAACCGGCACGCTCGATGGCTGCGCGCCGCTCGTCTCGTCGGGGCGCAGATGCTGGCGCAGCATGTCCATCGTCATGTAGCTCGCCTCGGCGCTGAGCAGACGCCGGCCGGGCAGCGCCGGTTCGTCCGCGCGCAACCGCAGCGGCCGGAACTCGCCGCGATTCGCGAGCATCGCGTAGAGCGCCGCAAGATCCTGCATCGTCACTTCGCCGCCGCCGAGCACGAGTGCGAGCCCGTAGTGCTGCGCGCTCGCGAGCCGGCGCACGCCGGCTTCCTGCAGGAACCCGTACAGATCCGGCGACTTGAGCTGCGACGCGACCCACACGGCCGGCACGTTGCGGCTGCGGTTCAGCGCATCGGTCGCGGTGATCGGCCCGAGGAAATGACCGTCGAAATTCTCCGGCGCATACGGGCCGAATGCGGTCGGCACGTCGCGCAGTACCGTCTGCGGATGCAGCACGCCCTGATCGAAGCCGAGCGCATAGATGAACGGCTTGAGCGTCGAGCCAGGTGAGCGCCGCGCGAGCGTGCCGTTCACCTGCCCGTCGATCGTGCGGTCGAAGAAGTTCGCGGAGCCGACGAGCGCCTTCACCCCCATGTCGCGCGTATCGACGAGGATCGCCGCCGCGTTGCGCACGCCGCGCGTATCGTTGCGTGCGACATAGCGTGCGATCTGCCGTTCGAGCGTGTGCTGCAGGTCGAGATCGAGCGTCGTCACGAGCCGCACGTCGGTGTCGCTGTCGTTCGCCGCCGCGCTCGAGGTCGTACGCCACGCGCTGCGTGCGGCGAGCGCCTGGTCGACCGCATGCGGCGCATCGAACGGCAACGCGGACAACGGCCGCATCGCAAGCGGCAACGCGAACAGCGGCTTGAACGATGCATCGCCCGGATGCTTCGTCAGCCAGCGCGCATACAGCCGGTTGCGCGACACGGCCAGCGCGCGGTTGATTTCATCCTGCCCGCCGCGCACGCGCCGCGCCGGGTCCTGCGGAATCACCGCGAGCGCGAGCGCCTCCGGCAGGGTGAGCGCGTCGGGCATCCGGTCGAAATAGACGACGCTCGCGGTGCCCGCGCCTTCGACGTTGCGGCCGTACGGCGCATCGTTCAGATACGCTTCGAGGATCTGCCGTTTCGAATAGAAGAGTTCGAGCTGCACGGCGCGCGCAACCTGCTCGAGCTTGCCTGCCGGCGTGCGCGTGTTCAGCCGCCACAGCGAGCGGGCGAGTTGCATCGTCAGCGTCGAGCCGCCCTGCGGATTGCCGCCGCGCACGTACGTGATCCACGCGCCGCGCGCGAGCCCGTACGGGTTGAAGCCGGGATGCCACCAGAACCAGCGGTCCTCGTGCAGCATCACGGCTTCGACGAGTTGCGGCGACATCCGGTCGAGCGGTACCCACAGCCGGTAGCGGTCGTCCTTCGCGAGCGTGAGCCGCAGCAAATGGCCCTGTGCGTCGACCACCGCGACCGACGACGGCTTCCAGTCGCGCAGCGGCGGATGCGGCCACAGCCGGCACGCGGCCAGCGCCACGAACGCGAGCAGCGCGCCGGCGATCCAGTTCTGCCAGCGATGCAGCCAGCGGCCGGCGCCGTGCAGCACGCGCTGGCGCACCGAAACGTCGTCAGCCACGCGCGGGCGCTCCTCGCACCCGGCGCGGCCGGTAACGACGTTGCAGCCTCATCGTCATCGCACGCGCTCCACCGTCAGTGTCGACCCGCCGGGCGCCTGGGCCTGCAAGCGGCGGTCGTACATCGACTCGCCGTATGCCGGCGGCGCGATGAAGCGGCCCGCGTTGCTCGCCTTGATCCGGTAGACGAACTCGCGCACGTCGGTCGTCGCGGTGCCGTAGATCACCACACGATCCTCGCGCACGTCCGCGAACTGCGGCTGCCACGTGGAACCCTTCACGCCGATCGGCGAACGCCACGGTGCATCGGCGACCGGCGCCGACGCGGCGTCGTCGCCATTGCTGTCGCCATCCTGCGCGTCGGTGACGGGCGGCGGCGCGATCACCGGATCGAAGCCGCCCGGCAACAGGTCGACGATCGCGATGTTGCCGACGCTCGCCGAGCCCGTCGCCCGGATCTTCAGGTGCACGTCGATCTCCTGGCCGACCGTGATCTTGTCGAGCGGCTTGCCGTCCGTGTCGGTGTAGTCACGCACGATCTCCAGCCCGTTCTTGATCGCCTTCGTCGACGTGCCGCGGTCGTAGCCCGACTGGCTCGTGATCCACCATGCGGGCAACGTGCTGCCGTTCACGAAATCGACGCGCGACGCACCGGCCGACCACGTGCCCGAGCGCACGAGGTTCGCCTGGATCGACGATACGTCCTTCGCCGCGGCGCCCGCGCGCACCTCGTCGATCGCGAGCTGGTCGAGCTGGCCCGCGCTCGACGCCGCATACGCATCGAGCGCGAGGATCGTCATCGCCGACGACAGCGTGTTGTATCGGTTGTCGACGAGCGGCGCGGCGAGGTTGTCCATCGCGCGCGGCGACAGCTTGCGCACGCGCTCCGGGAAGTGCTTCGCGATCAGGTACAGCACGCTCGCGTCGCGCGTCAGCGGATCGATGTAGTAGCCCGTCACGTAGCCGCCGTCGGATGCACGCTTGCGCTCGAGCAGCGCCTGCGGGCCCGCGATCAACGCCGCGGCCTCCTTGTCCTGCTTCAGCAGTTGGTACGACGCGGCAAGCCACGCGGCTGCGAGATCGTTCTTCCAGTCGTTCGGATACGCATCCTGCAGCCGCTTCTGCACGGCCGCGAGGCTGTTGGTCGTCACGTTGCCCTGGCGCGTCAGCAGATACACCGCGTACGCGCGCTGCCGCAGCAGGTCGAGCGAGCCGAGCGAGTCGTTCGCTGCAAGCTTCTGCAGATACTGGTTCCCCGCGTCGAGCATGTCCTTCGGCACCGCGATGCCGCGCTCGCGCGCGTCGAGCAGCACGTGCATCGCGTACGCGGACACGAACGGATCGGCATCCGGCGTCGCGCTCCACAGCCCGAACCCGCCCTGCGCGTTCTGCCGGCTGCGCAGCACGCCGAGGAACTGCGTGATCGCCGCCGCGTTCGTCGCGTCGGCGCCGGCGTCGGTCGCATGCATCGCGCTCGTCAGCGCGCGCACCGACAGCCACTTCGCCGCGAACACGCGCGGCACCGACGCGCTCACCATCTGCTCGCTGCAGTAGTGCTCGAAGTTGACGAGATACGACGACAACCCTTCGGACAGCACGAGCGGCGCGGTCGAGATGCTCGCATCGCGTGACGCATACGCGTCGTACATCGACCGCAGGTTCGGCACGCTTGCCTTCTTGCCCGGATCGAGCCGCGCGATGTCGAGCTGCGTGCGGAACGCGGCGGCCGGCCGCACCGACACGTCGACCCGCTGCTGCGCCCCTTTCGCGCCATAGCGCGCGCCGAACGACAGCGAACCCGAGCCGAGCGTATCGGTCGCCTTCACGCGGAACATGGCGACACCCTCGTGCTGCGGCGCGAGCGCGACGTTCTGCGTGGCCGGCCCGATCACCTGCAACTGCGGGCCCGTCTTCAGCGTGACCGCAACCGGCACCGGCTGGTTGCCGACACCCGTCAGGTTGTTCGCGACACCGACGCTGACGTCGGCTTCGTCTCCCGGCGCGAGCGTCGTCGGCACGTTCGGCGACAGCACGAAATCGCCGCGCACCGTCGTCGCGCCTTCGAACGTGCCGACCAGGTCCGGCGATACCGACACGGCCATCACGCGCAGCTTGCCGTTGAAATAGTCGGGCACGGTGTAGCTCAGGCGCGTGTCGCCGTTCACGTCGACGATCCCCGACCAGTAGACGACCGGCTTGTCGCGCTTGCGCTTGAACGGGTTCAGCTGGCGGCCGATCGCATCGTCGGCGTCGCCGCCTGGCGCGGCCATCGCCATCAGCTTCTCGAAGTCCGGCAGGATCAGGTCGAGGATCTGCGACGTGCCGACTTCGAGCATCCGCTTGCGGAAGAAGAACTTCAACGGATCGCCGAGCTTGTAGCGCGCAACCTGCAGGATGCCCTCGTCGACCGCGAACACGACGACCTTCGCGGGCTTCGCCGAATGCACGGTGAAATTCACCGTGTCGCCGGGCTTCACGAGCGCCGGCGCATCGACCGATACCGCATTGCGGCGCGCGTCGAGGTTCACCGAAAACGGCACGACGCCGTAGCTCAGCGGGCTCATGAAGATTTCATCGGACGACGGATCGCGGATGTACTGCACGTTGATGTAGCCATTGCCCTCGAAGCCGGCCGGCACGGTGATGTGCTGGATCGAGCTCGTCGTATCCGCATGGAACCACGCGTGCGCATACACCTTGTCGCGCTCGATCGTGATCAGGCCGCTGCCCGCATAAGGTGCGCGGATCGCGATCTCGACCTGCTCGCCCGGCTTGTAGTCGTGCTTCGCGAGCGTCACCTGCAGCTCCGCGTTGCGGTCGAGCGAGCGCGTGACGTTCGCGTCGCCCGTGACCGAATACTCGATCCGGTTCACCGCGGCGCCGTCCGCGTTGCGGATCACGAGCGCATAGCTGCCCGGCTTGTCGGTACGCAGCGTGAAGTCGAGCCCGGCCGCCGGAATCGCCAGCGGCTTCTCGTCGACCGGCACCTCCTTCAGCCGCGAATCGTATTTGTACGCGCCGGAATCCTGCTTGGTCAGCACCGACACGTAGCGTTCCTCGACGAGCTGTGCGCGCAGGCCCTTCACGTCGATCGCCTTCGCGTTCGGATCGATCGCGACGAGCCGCACCGTGCGCGGGCTGCCGCGCTTCACGTAGCCGAGATCGTCGACCGACTTGTAGCCGACGAGCCAGTCGTTGTTCGACACGAGCGTCTGCGCGTTCGCGGCGACGTTGCGCCCGCCTTCCGCTTCATAGGCCTTCGCCTGGAAGTAGAGCTGGTAGGTCGCGTCCGCGTACTTGTCGAGATCGAGATCGAACTCGGCATGGCCCTTGTCGTCGGTCGTGCCGTCCTGCAGCGTCGTCGTGTAGCCCTCCTTCGCGCGGCGTGCATCGAAGAAGTGATAGCCCTGCCAGCTGCGGAACGACGGCCACACCGGGCGCAGCGTCAGCGTCGCCGCGACGCGGCGCTTCTCCGCCGGCGTGCCGAACAGGTTCTGCGCATCGACGATGCCCTTCAGCCCCTTCGGCTTCACCCACCCTTCGACGACCTGCTGCGACAGCTTCGCGTCGACCTTCATCCGGTCGGGCAGGAACTCCTTCACCTGCACCGTCGTGCTGCCGATCGGCTCGGCGCCCGGCTGGCCGTCCTTGACGATGTACAGGTTGACCGTCCACGTGCCGGTCGGCGCCGTTTCGGCCGTCGTATAGCCGAGCTCGGTGAAGCCGGTCGCGTCGACCGTCACCGGCTTGCGTTCGACGGTGATCCCGCGCGGGTCGACGATCTCCGCCTGCAGCGGCACGCCGGCCGGGCTGCGCGCCCAGCTCGCCGCGCGCACGATCAGGCCGATGTGGAACGGATCACCGGGGCGATACAGGCCGCGGTCCGAAAACAGGTACGCGGATAGTTGCCCCTGGCCCGTCGCATTGCGCTCGCCGTCGACGTCGAAACGCGAGAAATCGAGCTGGCGATCGCGGCCGGCCACCGGCAGGAACGACAGGTCGGTGTCCTTCTTCACGACATACAGTTGCGGCCGCTTCTCGCGGTCGAGTCCCTTGAACGCGGGGAAATGCACGATGCCGTCGGCGCTGGTGGTCTGCGTGAACAGCGCCTGGCCGTTCACCGCGAGCACCGACACGGTTGCGCCCGCAACCGGGCGGCCATTGCGGATCGACTGGACGAACACGTCCTGGCTGCCGTCGAGCGCTTTCTTGACCAGCATCCCGAGATCGGTCACGACGATCAGGCGCGTGTCGCCGAGCGCGTTGTCGCTGTCGTCGCCATTGCTGTTGCCGTTGCTGTCGCTCGAATCGGCGTTGTCGGACTGATCCTGGCTGCCGTCGCCGGACGATGCATCGCTATCCTTCGCATCGTCGGCCTTCTTTTTCTCGGCCGCCGGGTCGTACTTCGTCAGGTGCAGCAGGAACACGCCGCGCTTGCCGCCTTTCAGGTACTGGCCGAGATCGATGCCTTCGTAATGCGCCTTGCCGGGGTCGCCGGCCGGGAACGCGCGCGTCTGCACGAAGCGCTCGACGATGTGATCCTCGCTGAACGAATACGACAGCTCGGGCCGCGCGTACGTGCCGTTGTTGAAGCTCACCAGATGCTGGAGCTGGTCGGGCAGCACGCGGCCGATCTCGACCTTCATCCCCGGCAGGTTGCGCGACACGACCGACAGCCGCTTGCTGCCGCTCATCGACAGCAGCGAACCGTCGGCCATGAAGCGCAGCAGCTTCGGATAGTCGGGCACCGTGAAGGCGGTCGTCACCGGCTCGGCGAGCAGGTAGCCGCCCGCCGATTTCAGGTCGCCCGCGAAACGCACGACGATGCGATCGCCCGGTGTCGCGTGGTACTTGAAGCTTTGCAGCGTCGCGTAGTCGTTCTCGGTCGGCACCGCGTCGAGCGGCAGCGGCTTCGACTGCTTCAGCACCGCATCGCTGATGTCGGCCACGTTCCATTCGTACGGCGGATCGTCATCCGACTGATCGACGCCCGGCTTGCGCTTCGGCAGCACCCACGCCTTGGCGCGCGCGGCCAGGTCGGCGCTGCGCACGCCGTCCGACGCTTCCGCGACGAGTACCTGCTCGGGCTCGTAGCGCTCGTTGTCGACGAGCGTCGGCGCGATGTTGGCGATCGACAGGCTGTAGAGCCCCGGCACGTTGACCGACGCATGCAGCACGTCCGGCGTGCCGTTGCCGCCGCGCGAACTCTTCACGCCCTTGTCGACGTCGAGCCGGGCCACCAGCGGATCGCGCGGAATCTCGAGCGGCTGCGAGTAGACCCACGCGCTCGTCTTCATCTTGTCGTAGTTGACCGTGTAGCGCAGCGGCGTCGAATTCTTGCCGTCGCGGCCGACCAGCACGAGGCCGATGCGCTTCTCGAATTCGGCCGGATCGACCGGGTAGTTGAAGCGCAACTGCAGCAGCGCCTGCTTCTCCGCCGGATTGTCGGGGTTCTGGTAGAACTCATTGTTGCCGAACGTCGCGGCGAACGCGGGCAGGTCGAAGGCGAAGCGGTCGTCATGCATCGTCACCTGCGGCGCGAACACCCGGTGCACCGCGAAACGCACCTCGACGTGTGCGCCGACCGGCCAGTCGGCCGCCGGCGTGAAGCGCAGCGTCTTGTCGTCGGCCCACTCCCATGCGCCTTTCAGCGCGGGCGTCATCTCGATGCCGTCGCCGGCCGGCTTGCCGACCTGTTCGATCGGCGCCGCCGATTGCGCGAACACGACTTCGAGCGGATGCACGGTGATCTTCGGCTTGTCGGAGTCGTCCACCTCATAGGTGGTGATCGCCGGCGCCTTCACGGTGAAGCTGACGGTCTCGGGCTCGGGCGGCTTCGGGCGGTGCTTGAACCAGTACACTCCGTAGCCGAGCGCGGCCGCGAGCAGCACCAGGCCGCCGGCATGCCACGGCCGGCGGCGCACGGCCGCGACGGTGATGCCCATCCATGCGGGCGCCGTCCACGACACGTCGCCGACCAGCGGCCGCAGCGCGCAGCCGAGGAGCCACCAGACGAAGCCCGCCACGCGAATCGGCAGGAGCAACAGGAAGCGCAGCAAATCCATTGTTATTTCCTTGTCAAGGACATGCTGCCTGGTGCGGCAACCTTCCCCGAATTGTTATGGGTCTGTGACGGCGCGGCCCGGTTGCGCCGTAATTGCTTGGTATGTTCGACCGGATGCTGGGCGCCATTATCGATCAGACCCGAAACGATGGAAATATCGGTGTGCCGCCGCGCAACGCTGCCGGATAACCGGCCGGTCGGGCGGATTTCGGCTCGCCGGCCGACCGCTGCGCGCGGTCACGCCGGGTTCGTTAGAATGCGCGGCTCGGCATGATTCGAATCAAAATGAAAGGAAACCGCTTGAAACTCCCGTTCGAATGGCAGATCGGGCTGCGCTATGCGCGCGGCGGCCGGCGCTCGGCCGGCGACGGCTTCGTGTCGTTCATTGCCGGCGCCGCGATGGCCGGCATCGCGCTCGGCGTCGCCGCGCTGATCGTCGTCTTGTCGGTGATGAACGGATTCCGGACCGAAGTGCGCGACCGGATGCTGTCGGTGCTCGCGCACGTGGAAATCTTCTCGCCGACCGGCGCGATGCCCGACTGGCGGCTCACCGCGCACGAATCGCTGCAGAATCCGGCGGTGCGCGCCGTCGCGCCCTATGTCGACGCGCAGGCGCTGCTGACGAATGCGGGCAGCGTGACGGGCGTCGCGCTGCGCGGCATCGATCCCGTGCTGGAGCCGCGGGTGTCCGAGATCGCGCGCAAGCTGAAAACCGGGCGGCTCGACGCGCTCGTGCCGGGCGAGATGGGCATCGTGCTCGGTTCGGCGCTGGCCGACGCGCTGCACGTGAAGATCGGCGACCGCATCACCTTCTTCGCGCCCGGCAACCGCGCGCGCATCGGCGACGCGCTGCCGCAGTTCCGGCAGTTCAACGTGGTCGGCACGTTCGAGTCGGGCCACTACCAGTACGACAGCGCGCTCGCCTACATCCACCTCCGCGACGCGCAGACGCTGTTCAACGTACGCGCGCCGACCGGCATCCGGCTGCGCCTCGACGATCTGCAGCGCGCGCCGGACGTCGCCCTGGAACTGTCGCGCACGCTGTCGGGCGACCTCTATATCCGCGACTGGACGCGACAGAACCGCACGTGGTTCGAAGCCGAGCGGCTGCAAAAGCGCATGCTGTCGCTGATCCTGATGCTGATCGTCGCGGTCGCCGCGTTCAACCTCGTGTCGTCGCTCGTGATGACCGTCACGCAGAAGCAGGGCGATATCGCGATCCTGCGCACGCTCGGCGCGCCGCCCGGGTCGATCATGAAGATCTTCGCGATCCAGGGGATGACGATCGGCCTCGCCGGCACGCTGGCGGGCGTCGCGCTCGGCTGCGCGATCGCGGTGAGCATCCCGTGGGTGCTGCCGGCGATCGAGCAGTTGCTCGGCATCCGCTTCCTGACGCCGTCCGTGTACTTCCTCAGCTCGCTGCCGTCGAAGCTCGCGGCGACCGACGTGATCGAGATCGCCGCGGCCGCGTTCCTGATGTCGTGCGTCGCGACGCTCTACCCGAGCTGGCGCGCCGCACGGGTACGGCCGGCCGAGGCGCTGCGCGACGAATAGGCGCGCGGCGTCCGGCGCCGGGCTCTGCGAGGCGCGTCGTCAGGCGATCTCGTGGAAACCGATGCTGTTGCGGCCGTTCAGGATGTCCTCGAACGCGGCCCCGAAGCCGACGTCGATCAGGCCCGCGCGTCGGCCGTAGGTCTTCTGCCCCGAATCGTCGACGAAGATCGCCGCGCCCGACGACAACTGACGGTCGGTATCCAGCAGCGCGAGCGTGCCGCGCGCGCTGCCGGCCGACGGGTCGAACTTCAGCGGCGTGCCGTCCTGCGTGGTGAAATGCCCGCCGACCTCTTCGAACTTCTGGTTGCGCGCGACGGACGCATTCATCTCTTTCATGAAAAGGAAGTCGGCGTCGGCGCGCTGGCTGGCCACCTTGCGATCGTCGTCCGTAAACGTCTCGCCCACGGCCGCCGCGCCCTGCCCGGCGAAGTCGACGGCCTGCTGGTGAAACGCGCGCGTCGCGAGCACGAGGCCCGCGTTCGCGTTCAGCGTCGACTCCACCCACGCGCGATCGCTTTCCGTCATCGTCTTCGACACGACCTGGATCCGGCCGTCGTCGGTCTTGAAGTCGAACTGCGCGTCGGCCAGGTCCGGACGCTTCGCGATGATCTCGTGCAAGCTCGTCGCGAGCTGGCTGGTGACGTCGCGCAGCTTCGTCGACAGGTCGCCCAGCATCGACATCTGCTTCATGCGCGCCGCCTGCATCGCGTCCAGGTCCAGCGCCCGGATGGTAATCGGCGTGTCCTGCGGTTGCCCGGACGCCGCGTCCGTCTGCTGGCGCCCGTCGAGCGCCGCTTCCTGCGCCATCTGCGCGAGCGAAAGGCCGCTCGCTGCCGTGACAGAAATCGTCATGCCCTCTCTCTCCTTTCAACGTGTTTTTTACCGTTTACGGACAGATTTCACGGAAATTTAGACCGATCGCAGGTCGATCGTCCGGCGGGCTTCAAAACTTTGTTTGACTCAAACTAAAAAAGTTTGACACCGAGATTTCACTGAGATAAGTTTTGCGCAAGCTTCCGGAAAGCAATCCGGCCAGCCCCGCCGACTCACGTCGCGCTTTCCTGCCGTTGCAGCACCGCCGTTCGCTCCATCCCCGCCTCATCGCATCGTGCCGTTCCGTTTCGTCTGAAACCTGAAGGAAGATCGGGCATGCCCGCATTTGATTCGCACTCCTGCATTCATTTCGTGCCGCGTGCCTCGTATCGACCGCGCGGCCCGAATCAGCCGCCGCACTGACGCTTTTCATTCGGGGCGATGCAGTCGCCCCGACGCTCGCCGGGTGGCGCGATGCGTGACGTGCATCGACACCGGCCGTGACACCCGGGCATCGTGCCCGGCGCTTTCGCAGGTGCAGTTCCGTTTCATCCGATGCAGCACCCGGCCGGGCCGCAGGGGGCATATCGCGGGCCGTCCGGTTCCAGACAATCAAAAGAAGAGGTCGACAATGGACATTCATCGAACCGGATTGCGTCGCGCGTGGCTTCCCGCGCTCGTTGCAGCCGCGACGCTCGCCGCGTGCGGCGGCGACGACGGCGGCAGCGTGGCGGGCGTCTCCGCGCTCGCTCAGGGCCAACAGGAGGGGGCCGCCGCATCGGCGGCCGACAAGCAGTCGCTCGCATCACGCATTTCGCCGTCCGGCGTGCCCTACGCCAATCCGGCGAGCAGCGGCCGCTACCGGCCCGTGATCACGAACGGCCAGGTGCAGCCGTCGCTGTCGGGCGGCACGATCGAGGAGAACGCGTGGGTCGACACGCCGGTCGATTCCGACGGCGACGGCACGCGCGACCGCATCCACGTGCGCATCGTGCGCCCGACCGAAACCGCGAACGGCGCCCGCACGCCCGTCATCGTGCTCGCGAGCCCGTACTACGCGGGCCTCGCCGACAGCCCCGACCACAACGTCGACGTCGAACTCGACGGCACGCCGCATCCGGCCGCGACTGCGGCCTCGACAGCGACCGGCGCCTCCGCGCGCATCATGGCCGCCGCGCCGCAGGTGCGGATGCTGCAGCAGGTCGAAGCGGCCGCCGCCGGACGCTCGTGGATCGAGAGCTACTTCATCCCGCGCGGCTTCACGATCGTCTACGCGGATTCGCTCGGCACCGCCGGCTCGGACGGCTGCCCGACGATCCTCACGCGCGACGAATCGGTCGCGATGGCATCGGTGATCCGCTGGCTCGGCCGCGACGCGACCGCGAAGGACGCGAACGGCAAGACGGTCGTCGCGAACTGGTCGACGGGCCACGTCGGCATGTACGGCGTGTCGTACGACGGCACGCTGCCGAAGATGGTCGCGAGCCTGCGCACGCGCGGGCTCGACGCGATCGTGCCGGTGGCCGGGCTGACGAACATGTACGGCTACTACCGTTCGGGCGGGCTCGTGCGCGCGCCGGAAGGCTATCAGGGCGAAGACGTCGACGTGTACATCAAGGCGCTGCTGACGAACGCGCATCCGGAGCGCTGCACGCACCTGATCGACGAGGCGCTGCAGCAGGAAGACCGCAAGACCGGCGACTATTCGCCGTTCTGGGCCGCGCGCGACATTCCTACCGCGTACGCGGTCGCACCGGCGCTCGTCGCGCAGGGGCTGACCGACGACAACGTGCGGGTCGACCAGTCGACGCTGTGGCATCTCGCGATGCGACGCCAGGGCGTGCCGACGCAGCTGTGGCTGCATCGCCTGAAGCACACCGACCCGACCCGCGTGCCGGCGATGGCCGATGCGTGGACCGCGGAAGTGAACCGCTGGTTTACGCGCTACCTGATCGGTTTCGACAACGGCGTCGAACGCGATCCGCGCGCGGTGATCGAGCAGGCGGACGGCACGCTGCTGAAGGAAGCGGACTGGGCCGCACGTCACGCCACGCCGGTCACGTACTTCGCGGGCGGCGACGGCGCGGGCACCGGCACGCTGCTGCGGTTGCCGACCGGCGGCCCGCTCGCCCGCTTCACCGACGATGCGCGCATTACTGCGCTCACGCTGGCGAACGCGCCGACCGGCGAGAACCGCAGCCGGTTCGAGACCGCACCGCTCACGGCCGCGACACGCCTGTCCGGTTCAGCGACCGCACGCGTCAGGCTGACCTTCACGGCGGTGGCCAACGTGACCGCCCTGCTGGTCGATCGCGCGCCGGACGGCACGGCGACGATCGTCACGCGCGCGTGGACCGACCCGCGCAACCGGTGGTCCGAGTGGCGCTCGGAGCCCGTGCTGCCCGGGATGCCGTACGACCTGAAGCTGACGTTCATGCCGCGTGACTACAAGCTGGAAGCCGGCCACCGGCTGGGGCTCGTCGTGCTGTCCAGCGACAACGAGGCCACGCTGCGGCCGACGCCGGGCACGGGCCTGACGCTCGATCCGGCCGGCACGTCGGTGACGGTGCCGCTGGCTTCGTCCTGAGCAGGCGTGCGGCGCGCGGAACGCACGTCAGCCGGCCCGCGTAGCCGACACAGCCGAACGTCCGGCCAGCCTTCAATCGTTGCGGGTTGCAAGGCTGGCCGGGCGACCTGCCCGACCGGTCGCCGCTGGACATCGGTCAGGCCCGTCGCCCGTTCGGATCGCCCTGGCGACTCCAATAATCGATTAGCCACTGTGCAGCCGGACCGCTCGCGCGATCCGCACGCCGGATCAGCGACAGCCCGTAGCGAAACGTGCGTCGGTCGGCCAGTTGCACCGGCACGAGACGGCCCGACTGCAGATCGTCCTCGATCAGATGCATGGGCATCGATCCCCAGCCAAGCCCCGCGAGCAGCAATCGATGCTTCGCGCCGAGGTCGGCCACCTTCCAGGTGCGAGTCGCATAGATTCCGAATGACTGCCCGTCGGTGACCTTGCTTCGGTCGGTAAGCACGATCTGCGTATGCTCGCGCGCCTCAGAAAGCGGTATGGGCGCGTCGCGCAGCGCGAGCGGATGCATGGGCGCCGCAACGGTCAGCAACTCGAGCGCCCCCATCGATGTCGCGTCGATCGCATCCGGCCAGTTCGGGATCGGGCCACTGATGCCGAGCACACACCCGCCGTCGAACACCAGCTTCAGGACGCCGCCGAGCGCCTCGATCGCCAGGTTGAGCGCGACTGTCGGGAACGCCTCGGCAAACGCCTGCATGCCTTCGACCAGCTTCGGCAACGGAAACATCACGTCGACGGCCAGCGACAGTTCGGCTTCCACGCCGCCCCGCAAACCGGCCGTCTTCGCCTGCAACTGCCCCATCAGCATGTCGAGCCGACGTGCATCGGCGAGCACGACCTCGCCTGCCGCCGTCAGTTGCGGACGACGTCTGCCACGTTCGAACAACGGCATGCCCAACTGCGCTTCAAGGCTGGCGACCGCATAACTCACCACCGATTGCGCCCTGCCGAGCTGTCGCGCCGCCCCCGAAAAGCTGCCTGCCTCGACGACGGCGACGAACGCACGAAGCTGATCCAGATTGGGGCTGCGATCCACGATCTATCCAGAAAATTGATTTTAACGATCCATTTTAGCCAATTGTTTTGATCGAAACGATCCCCTACATTCCTGTCACGCCATGTCGATCGCGCCCCCTCGCGTCGACAGTCCCCCGTCAATGTCACAGGAACATGGAACCATGACTACCGACAGCTTTCTCTCGCCGCCCCGGGCGCCTGCGCGTCCGACACTGTTCGATCCGATCGAACTCGGGCGCATCACGCTCAGGAATCGCATCGTGATGGCGCCGATGACGCGCAGCCGTGCCGGTGCCGGCGACGCCCCCGGCCCGATGAACGCGACCTACTACGCACAACGGGCCTCGGCCGGCCTGATCGTCACCGAGGGAACGCAGATCTCGCCACCGGGCAAAGGCTATCCGTTCACGCCAGGCATCTACAGCGATGCGCAGATCGCGGGCTGGAAACAGGTGACCGACGCGGTGCACCGTGAAGGCGGCCGCATTTTCGTGCAACTGGCCCATGTCGGCCGCATCGGTCACCCGGACCTGCAGCCGGACGGCGCACTGCCGGTCGCGCCGTCACCGATCCGGCCCGACGGCGACGCCTATACGCCGACCGGCCCGCAGCCCTACCCGGTACCGCGCGCACTCGAAACCGCCGAATTGCCTGCCATCGTCGGCCAATATGTGCTGGCAACTCGTGCCGCATTTCAGGCCGGGTTCGACGGCGTGGAGATTCATGCCGGCAACGGCTATCTGCTCGACCAGTTCCTGCGTGACGGCACGAATCGACGGACCGACGACTACGGCGGCACGATCGACAACCGGCTCCGACTGCCACTCGAGGTCGCGCGCGCAGTCAGTCTCGTTTCAGGCCCCGATCGATTAGGTATCCGTATCTCACCTGTCACGCCGCATTTCGGCGGAATTGCGGATAGCGATCCGCAAGCGCTGTTCGAACGATTCGCCGACCGGCTGAGCGGCCTCGCGGTCTATCTCCATGTCGTCGAAGGCATCCCTCAGGTCGCGCCGGACGCGGCGCCCGCATTCGACTACGACGCGCTGCGTCACGCCTTCGCCGGGCATTACATCGCGAACAACGGATACACGAAAACACGTGCGGAAACGGCGCTTTCCGATGGCCATGCCGATCTCGTGTCGTTCGGCTACCCGTTCATCGCGAACCCGGATTTCGCTGAACGCCTCCGGCACGACCGGCCGCTCGCGCATGCGGACATGTCCATGGCCTACGGCGGCGGCGAAGCCGGCTATACCGACTACCCGCCGTTCCGCGCATGAGCGCGCCCCTGAACCCGAACCGCTGAACCCAGCACCGGATCGCCGATCCGCCCCCCCTCGAATAAGGAGTCGCCATGATTCGATCGCTCAACCACGCACTGTACCGAACCGCTGCGCGGACGCCCGCCGTCAACGCCATCCTGTCCGTCCTGGTGCGCATCCTCATCGCCGGCGTCTACGTCGGCGCGGGCATCAGCAAGATCTTCAACTACGCAGGCACCCAGCAATACATGGCCCACATGGGTGTACCGGGCACACTGCTGCCGCTCGTGATATTCGTCGAGGTCGCCGGCGGCCTCGCGTTGATCGCCGGCTACATGACGCGACTGGCCGCGCTCGGTCTCGCGATCTTTTCGGTCATCGCCGCGGTGATCTTCCATGGCGGCGGCGACCAGACGCAACAGACCTTCTTCATGATGAACCTGTCGATGACGGGCGGCCTGCTCGCGCTCGTGCTGAACGGCGCGGGGCGCGCCTCGTTCGATCGCGACGATCGGGCGTCCCTGCCGGATTGATCCGGCCGACGCCGCGCCCTGCCCGACACCTCACACACCCCGGGGGCAACGCCCCCGCATCCGGCGAGACTTTCCCGTGAACACCATGAATGCCATTCAGATCGATCGTTTCGGCGATCCCTCCGTACTCCGTCCGGTCGTGATCGAGCGCCCGACACCGGCTCCCGACGAAGTCCTCGTGCGCGTGACGCGTGTCGGACTGAACTTCGCGGAAACGCTGCAACGCGCCGGTCTCTATCCGGGGCCGGCACCGACTTTGCCGGCGATATTGGGATCGGAAACGGTCGGCACCGTCGAAGCCGTCGGCACAAACGTACAGGGCTTCCGGATCGGCGAGCGCGTGGCCGCGGCGCTGTTCGGCGCCACGAGCGGAACCGGCGGCTATGCCGAATACGTGACGGTACGCGCGCCGCTGATCGTCGCGATTCCCGACGCGGTGTCGGACGACGACGCCGTGGCCGTCATGCTGCAGGGCCTGGTCGCCCGCGTGCTGCTGCGCGAGACGCCGGTGGCCGCAAGATCCGTCGCCATCACCGCGGCAGCCGGGGGCGTCGGTTCGATGCTCATCCAGCTGGCGAGACTCGACGGCGCACGGACGATCGTCGGCCTGGCCGGTTCCATGGAGAAGCTATCGACGGTGCGGGCACTCGGTGCCGATCAGGCCGTCAGCTATCGCGACGAGGCGTGGGTCGATCGACTGGGCGCTGCAACCGGCGGCACGGGCCCCGACGTCGTCTTCGATTCGATCGGTGGTACCGTGGCCCGCACGCTCGTGTCCAGCCTTGCGCCGCACGGTCGTTTCGTCGGCTATGGCGCGGCAAGCGGCCACATGCTTACGGTCGATGAAAGCCTGATGAACGCGCTCATCTTCGGCTGCCGCTCCCTGTCCGGTTTCTCTTTGCATGCGTTCCTCGCCGATCACGTCGTGCGGCAAACGCTCGGCGAGCTGTTCGGTCTGCTGGCCACCGGTGCGCTGAAGCCGTTGATCGGAGGCAGCTATGCGTTCGACGCGATCGCCGACGCGCATGCGACGCTCGAGTCGGGCGGGACGACCGGCAAGCTCGTGCTGCATATCGATCGATAGCACTTCTTGTCCGCCTGCGACAGTCACGGGACTCGTCGCACGCGGGTATCGATCACGGACGAAACGGTTGGCGGCGAATCGTTGTCCGGACGCTGTTCACACCGGCGTGAGCACCGGCTGCCCCGCGAAGTGCCGCACGGCGTTGTCGATGAACTGCTGCACCGACCGATCGAGCGCCTCGGGCGACCAGCCGCCCATGTGCGGCGTCAGCACGACATTGCCGAGATCCGTCAGCGCGCGCGGCGGCTCCGGTTCGCCTTCATACACGTCGAGCCCCGCGCCCGCGATGCGCCCTTCGTGCAACGCCTCCGCCAAAGCAGCGGTATCGACAACACTGCCGCGTGACACGTTGACGACAAACCCGCCGGGGCCGAGTGCATCGAGCACCGCGCGATCGATCAGGTGCCGCGTGCCCGCGCCGCCCGGTGTCGCGACGATCAGGAAATCGGCCCACTTCGCGAGTGCATCGACACGATCGAAATAGCGGTAGGGGACATCCTTCACCGAACGGTTGTGATAACCGATCTCGATGTCGAAGCCGGCCGCGCGGCGCGCGCACTTCTCGCCGATCTTGCCGAGCCCGACGATGCCGAGCTTCTTGCCCGACACGTTAGGCGGCATCGCCAGTCCGTCGCGCCACACGCCCGCGCGGGTTTTCGCATCGAGCTGCACGACGTTGCGCACGGCCGCGAGCAGCAGCGCGAACGCGTGATCGGCGACGCAATCGTCGTTGGTGCCGGCGCCCGTGACCACGGTAATGCCGCGCGCCTTGGCATGCGTGACGTCGATGTTCTCGTAGCCGGCGCCGAGCGCGCTGATGAACGTGAGTTGCGTAAGACGGTCGATCTCGGCCGCGGTGAGCCCCGTGCTGCCGTTGGTCAGCACCGCGCGTATCGTACCGCCGTGTTCGGCGATCGCACGTTCGCGTGCTTCGGATGTCGGGGCGTAGCGCACGTCGAACGACGTGGAGATATCGCGATGCGCGTCGCCGCGCAATGCGATCAGAACCAGCAACTCGGGCTTCATGTCAGGAAGTGTCGGCAAGGCGGGAACGGATTTCAGTGTAACAAGCCTGCAACACGGATGCGGGTTATCCCCACACGGGCTGTGGACACGCCGCCTCACCTGGTTTGCCAAAGCCGGCTCAGTCAAGTAACTTTCGGCGTACGCCCCCGTCCTGGAGAATGGCCCGTATGAAGCTCGCCCTGCCCGCCCGGATCCTGGGCCTCGCGTTCGCCGCCGCCATCGTCGCGCCCGGCGCGCATGCCGACACGCCCGTCGTGGTGTCGTCGAAGATCGACACCGAAGGCAACCTGCTCGGCAACCTCATCTCGCAGGTGCTGAAGGCGCACGGCATTGCCGTCACCGAGAAGATCGCGCTCGGCACCACGCCGATCGTGCGCAAGGCGCTCACGAGCGGCGAGATCGACATCTACCCCGAATACACGGGCAACGCCGCGTTCTTCTTCAACAAGGCCGACGACCCGCTGTGGAAGAACGCAAGCCAGGGCTACGACACCGCGAAGCAACTCGACTTCGCGGCGAACCATCTCGTCTGGCTCACCCCGGCGCCCGCGAACAACACGTGGGGCGTCGCCGTGCTCGCGCCCGTCGCGCAGTCGCAGCACCTGAAGACCTTCTCCGATTTCGGCAAGTGGGTCGCGGGCGGCGGCAAGGTGAAGCTCGCGGCGTCGGCCGAATTCGTGAACAGTGCGTCCGCGCTGCCGTCGTTCGAGAAAGCATACGGCTTCAAGCTGAAGCCCGACCAGCTCGTCGTGCTGTCCGGCGGCGACACGGCCGCAACCATCAAGGCCGCCGCGAACCAGACCGACGGCGTGAATGCCGCGATGGTCTACGGCACCGACGGCGGGATCGCATCGAGCGGCCTCGCGGTGCTCGACGACGACAAGCACGTACAGCCCGTCTACGCGCCCGCGCCGGTGATCCGCGAAGCCGTGCTGAAAGCGCACCCGCAAATCGCGGACTACCTGAAGCCCGTGTTCGCGAGCCTCGACCTGAAGACGCTGCAGACGCTGAACGCGCGCATCCAGATCAACGGCGAACCGGCCGCCGGCGTCGCGAAAAGCTACCTGAAATCGAAGGGCTTCGTTAAATGACGGGTCGCGCGGCAGCGTCCGCGCGACGCATCACGGCGGACAAGGTCGGCATCCTGATCGGGGTACTGACGATCGTCGCCGTGCTCGGCCTGCCGTTCGCGGTACTGCGGCCGAACCGCATCGCGGCCGGCACCGACCTGTCGGTGTTCGCCGCGCTGCCGGCCCTGCAGGGCGCCGTGCTCGCCGCGCTGTGGATCGTCGGCGCGCTATGGGCGATGACGGCAAACCGCCCCGCCTGGCGGCTCGTGGCCGGCTGCGCGTGGCTCGCCACGCTCGCGTACGCGGTCGGCGCGGCCGCGACGCACGTCGTTGCCCCTGACGACACGCTCGCCCGCGTGTCGCCCTCCTCCGGCGTCTGGTTGTTGCTGTTCGCGTGGGCCGTGCTCGTCGCGGACGCGCTCGCACGGCTCGCATTCGGCCCGTGGCGGCGCCTCGCCGCGCTCGTCGTCGCGATAGCAGCGATTTCGGTGCCGCTCGCGAGCGGCTGGTGGGACGGTCTCTCCGTGATGCGCGAATACGCGGTGCGCAGCGACGACTTCTGGATCGAGGCGATCCGGCACGTGTCGCTCGCAGGCGGCTCGGTGGCCGCCGCGCTCATCGCGGGCGTGCCGCTCGGCATCGCCTGTGCGCGCATCGCAGCGGTGCGTACCGTCGCGATGCCCGTGCTCAATATCGTGCAGACGATCCCCAGCATCGCGATGTATGGGCTGATGATGGCGCCGCTCGGCTTGCTCGCCGCACACGTGCCGCTCGCGGCCGCGCTCGGCATCCGCGGCATCGGCGTGGCTCCTGCCGTGCTCGCGCTGTTCCTGTATTCGTTGCTGCCGATCGCGTCGAGCGTCGTGGTCGGGCTCGGCCAGGTGCCGCCGCACGTCACTGAAGCGGCGCGCGCGATGGGCATGACGCGCGCGCAGCGGCTGCTGCGCGTCGATCTCGTGCTCGCGCTGCCGGTGATCCTGAGCGGCGTGCGCATCGTGCTCGTGCAGAACATCGGGCTGACCGCGGTCGCCGCGCTGATCGGCGGCGGCGGCTTCGGCACCTTCATCTTCCAGGGGATCGGGCAATCGGCCGCCGATCTCGTGCTGCTCGGCGCGATCCCGACGATCGCGCTCGCGCTGGTGGCGGCCGTCATATTCGAAGCCGCGACCACGCTCGCGAAGGGACGTGCAGGATGATCGAGATCGAACGTGCGGGCAAACGCTTCGGCGATATCGTCGCCGTCGACGACGTCTCTCTGACGATGAAACGCGGCACGATCACCGCGCTCGTCGGCGCATCCGGCAGCGGCAAGTCGACGCTGCTGCGCATGATCAACCGGCTGATCGCGCCGACCAGCGGCACGATCCGCATCGACGGCGTCGATACGGCCACCGTTGCGCCCGAACAGCTGCGTCGCGGCATCGGCTATGCGATCCAGGGGCACGGGCTGTTTCCGCACTGGAGCGTCGCGCGCAACATCGCGACCGTGCCGCGCCTGCTCGGCTGGCCGGCCGATCGCATCGATGCGCGCGTGAACGAATTGCTCGACCTGTTTCATCTCGCGCCGGCCGAGTTCGCGGACAAGCTGCCGCACGAACTGTCGGGCGGCCAGCAACAACGCGTCGGCGTTGCGCGCGCGCTCGCGGCCGAGCCCGCGATGCTGCTGATGGACGAGCCGTTCGGCGCGCTCGATCCGATCATCCGCAACAAGGCGCAGGACGACCTGTTCGCGCTGCAGCGCCGCCTCGGCATCACCGTCGTGATCGTCACGCACGATATCGAGGAAGCGCTGAAGCTCGGCGACACGATCGCGGTGATGGACGGCGGCCGGCTGCTGCAGGTCGCAACGCCTGCCGAGATTCTCGGCAAGCCGGCGGCCGGCGTCGTCGAG
Source organism: Burkholderia lata (assembly GCF_000012945.1). NCBI lineage: Bacteria > Pseudomonadati > Pseudomonadota > Betaproteobacteria > Burkholderiales > Burkholderiaceae > Burkholderia > Burkholderia lata. The sequence goes on along the minus strand of NC_007511.1, from coordinate 554,048 downwards.
CAGCTCGTCGCAGGCGTCGACCGGCCGCTGCGCCTGCTCGCGCTGACGCCGATCGACGCAGTGGCCGAACCCGGTCATGCCGACGGCGAACCGATTGCCGCGACGCGCACGCTGCGCGATGCCGTGTCCGAGCTGCTGTGGCGCGGTGTCGATGTGCTGCCGGTCGAAGCCGGCGACGGCCACAACACGCGTCGCATCACGCTCGACGCGATCCGCGCGCACGCAAGGAAGCCCGCATGACGACGCGCAGCAGCGTGCAGCCCAAGCGATTGACGCTTCTTGCGGCTGTCGCGCGCGCGGCGGCGCTCGCGCTGCTGCTCGTGTTGCTATTGCGCCCCGCATGGCTGCAAGGCTTGTTCGCGCCGTTCGCGGACAACGGCGCACCGGTCATCTACGATCGTGCGAGCCTGCTCGACCTCACGCTTGCGCATCTCGGCACGGTCGCGTTGTCGAGCGTGATCGGCACGATCGTTGCGGTCGCGGCCGGCATCGCGGTCACGCGGCCATGGGGTGCGGATTTCCTGCCGGTCGCGCGCAGCGTCGTCGACATCGGCCAGACCTTCCCGCCCGTCGCGGTGCTCGCGCTCGCGGTGCCGGCCGTCGGCTTCGGCTTGAAGCCCGTGCTGATCGCGCTCGTGTTGTACGGTCTCCTGCCCGTGTTCGAAAGCACAATCGCCGGGCTCGAGGACGTGCCGCGCGACGTCGTCGATGCCGCACGCGGGATGGGGATGAGCGGCTGGCAGCAACTGGTGTCGGTCGAGCTGCCGCTCGCGTTTCCGGTGATCGTCAACGGGGTGCGGCTCGCGGTCGTGATCAATCTCGGCACCGCGACGATCGGCTCGACGGTCGCCGCGCGCGGGCTCGGCGACGTGATCATCGCGGGCCTGCAGACGTCGAACACCGCGTTCGTGCTGCAGGGCGGCGTGATCGTCGGGCTGCTCGCGGTGCTCGTCAGCGATGCGATCGGCGCGATTGCACGGGTGGCGGCCGCACGGCGCGCGTAGTGGGCGTAGTGGGCGTAGTGGGCGTAGTGCTCGTAGGGCCGCATCCTGTCGCGTACGGTTGCATGTAAAAACGACCGAAACGCAACACCCGGCGACGTTCATCCGGACTCCGATGCGTGTCCGCGCAACGATCGGCTCGCCGCCCGACGCGAGTCGACACAAGCCTACATGCCGCTTTCATTCGAACCGGCACTCGACCACCCGCCGCGATTGGCCGATATACTAGGCGCCTTCCAATTCCCTCACTCCACCATGCGACGGTTTCTCTGGCTGATCGTGCTTTCGCTCGGTATCGCGCAACAGGCATCGGCGCAGCAGGCGTCCGCACTGCCTGCGTCCGCGCCCGAAGCGGCCGCATCGGCGCCGTCCGTCGCATCCGCGCCGCTCGCCGACACCAACGATCAGCCGAACGAAGCAAACCGCCGCATCACGTCCTACCTGACGAAGAAATTCGGTGTCGCGAAGGAGCGGGCCGCGAAGCTTGCCGATATCGTGAGCGTCACTGCGACGAAATATTCGCTGCCTCCGGCCCTCGTTTACGCCATTATTTCGATCGAATCGCGCTTCCAGGAAAAGGCACGCGGCCAGCATGGCGCGACCGGGCTGATGCAGGTCGTGCCGGCCGCGCACCGCGGCCTGGTGCGCAACGTGAAGGACCTGACCGAACCGAATGCGAACGTCGAAGTCGGGTCGGCGATCCTGTCGGGCTACGTGAGGGCGGCCGGTGGCGACGTGCGGGCCGGACTGAGGAGCTACAGCGGCGGTTCGAGCGCGTATGCGGCGAAGGTGATGCAGCGCGTCGATTCGTTCCGCTTCGTGCTCGAACCGGACGACGACGCGAAACCCGCGAACCCCTCGAACGATACGAACGGCCGCATGGTGCCGGTCAGCGACAAGACGAGCCCGACGGCGGCCCGCAACAACTGATCCCGGTTTCGTTCGACGCGCATGCGCCACGCCCCCCGCTTCCTTGCCGTCGCCGCGCTGGCGATCGGCCACACCACCACGTTTGCCGCCGTCGATTGCGAGCAACACGGCCCGACGATGAGCAACGTGTGGATCTGCATACTCGATCAGAACAACCAGGCCGTCGAGCGCGCGTACCGGTCGCTCGAGCACAAGCTCAAGCAGCGCAACCCCGATGCCGCCAGCGCGCTCGCGAAGTCGCAGGCAAGCTGGACCCGCTTCGCCGACGACACCTGCGACTACGTGAAAGCCGCCAATCCGCAGCAGATGATCCCGGAAGACGCGCGGATGAGCTGCTGGGTCGATTTCAGCCAGGCACGTGTGCGCATCCTGAAGAAATGGGAAGCGCAGCTGGACGCGCCGCAACCGGCGCAGAACTGAACGACGAACGGATACCCGCCCGTCACGCCTGTGCGAAACGCTCCCGCAGAAATTCGATGAAATGCTGCGTCTTCGCGGGCAGCAGCCGCGTTTCCGTCATCGCGTAGACCGGAATCGGCTCGCCTTCCCATTCGGGCATCACGCGACGCAACCGGCCGGCGGCCAGATCGTCCGCGACGATCGCCTCGGACAGCACGATGATGCCCGCGTCGAGCGTGGCCAGGCGCCGCAGCATGCCGACGCTGTTCGCCCCGAAACGGCTGCTCACCGGCACCGCAACGGAACGCGTGCCATCGTGCAGCGTCCATGACCCGCTCCGCTGCAGGCCGAGGCACGCGTGCGTGGCGAGGTCTTCCGGCTGTTGCGGCTCGCCCGCGCGAGCAAGATAGCCGGGCGACGCATACAGGTAGTTCCGGAGCGTTGCGATCCGCCGCGCGATCAGTTGCGAATCCTCGGATGGGCCCATGCGGATCGCCACGTCGAACGGTTCGCTCACCAGGTCGACGCGCCGCGACGTCAGTTCGTAGTCGAAGCTCAGCTTTGGATGGCGGTTCGCAAATTCGACGAGCAGCGGCGCCAGAATGACCACCGCGAAATCGACCGGAAACGATGCGCGCAGCACGCCGGTCGGCTCCGCCAGCAGCCCGCCGAGTTGCTCGTGCGCGAGCCGCGCCTCGTCGACGATGCGCTTGCAGCGCTCGAAGTAAAGCTGGCCGGCCTCCGTCAGTTCGATCCGGCGCGTCGTGCGATGCAGCAGCCGCAGCCCGATCGCCTTCTCCAGCGCGCCGATGCGCCGCGACAGCGTCGAGTTCGGCATCCCCAGCGTCTCGGCCGCGCTGCGAAAACCCTTCGCCTTCACGACTTCGACGAACAGCGCCATGTCGTTCAGCAGTTCCATGCTCATTGCCCCATCAATGGATCAATGTTATCCAGATTACCCGGTTTATCCCGAAAAGGAAGCAATGGATGATGGATGCGTGGAGGCGAGGTCGGCACACCCGTGCGCGGCCGGCGCCCGAGGCGGCACCGACCCGGCGCCGCTATCCCGAATCTCGAGGAGCTGACGCATCATGAGCCAACTGTTCACCCCGGTCCGCGTGGGCCGATATACGCTGGAAAACCGCCTGGTCATGGCGCCGATGACCCGCAGCCGCGCCGCCTTCGACGGCACGCCCGGCGAATGGGCCGCCGAGTATTACGCGCAGCGATCAAGCCTCGGCCTGATCGTCAGCGAAGGCACGCAGCCGTCGGACGACGGGCAGGGCTACCTGACGACGCCCGGCATCTATACCGACGCGCACGTCGCCGGCTGGAAGGCGATCAGCGACCGCGTGCATGCGCGCGGCGGCCGCCTGTTCATCCAGCTGATGCACGTCGGGCGCATGTCGCATCCCGACAATACGCCGCATCACCGGCAGGCCGTTGCACCGTCGGCGATCGCGCCGAACGCGCCGATGTTCACGATGAAGGGGATGCTGGACATTCCCGCGCCGCGCGCGCTGACGCTCGACGAAGTGCGCGAGACCGTGAACGACTTCCGGATCGCCGCGCGCCGCGCGATCGAGGCGGGCGCCGACGGTGTCGAGATCCACGGCGCGAACGGCTACCTGATCCAGCAGTTCTTCGCGCCGAACGCCAATACGCGCACCGACGCGTACGGCGGCTCGATCGACAACCGCGCGCGCTTCGCGATCGAGGTGGCCACGGCGATCGCCGACGAGATCGGCGCGGACCGCACGGCCCTCCGCGTATCGCCCGGCAACACGCTGGGCGGCCTCGACGAAGGAACCGAAGGGCCTGACCTGTATCGCCATCTCGCGACGGAACTCGACCGTCTCGGCCTCGCTTACCTGCACGTGATGCATCAGGGCGACGAAGCGCTGCTGGCCGACCTGCGTTCACGCTGGAACGGCACGCTGATCCTGAACCGCCCGGGCCGCGCGCGCGACGCGATCGGCGACGACCTGAAGTCCGGGCTGGCCGATCTCGAAGCGTACGGGCAGATGGTGCTGGCGAATCCGGATTTCGTGACGCGGGTGAAGACCGGTGCGCCGATGAACGACGCGCGGCGCGAAACGTTCTTTGGTGGCGATGCGCGCGGGTATGTCGACTATCCGGCGTTGGGTGGGGTGGCTGCGGCTTGAGGCTGTCGCGCGGGGCGATAGCTGCGACACGCCTGAACTGCATCGCAGCTATCGCAGGTGATCCGCGCGATGTCCGCCAAAAACTGAACCTCTCATTGCTCACCACCTGTCACTTCGAACGGAGCGGGGAAGGACAAAGCGGAGGCAACGGATCAATCGGTATTTCGCATGGCATCCGGTATCCGGTACGTGCCATCGCGATAGTCGAGTGTCATGTTGCGGCGTTGAGCGGGTGACGTGTGTCCCGAGCATGTATCGACTTCGAGCCGGTTCACGCGCTCGACGTACTTTTCGCTGACCCGCAAAACGGCATAGCCTTGCGTGTCTGCCGGGCCGAGTGCGAGTGTGCGTGACGTCTCTGAAGTGCTTGTACAAGGGCCATCACGGTCGCCCGTCCAATCGCTCACGATCAGTCGATCCAACACAGTGCGCAAATGCTGCCCATCGATCAAATAGAGGCTCAGCGTTGCGATACCTGACATATCCGCGGGCGGCCCGCCAGACGACTTGAGGCGCACGCCGAAGGCACGTTGAGTGGAGGTCAGCTGATAGCGCGCCGTGTCGAGCTCGATGCCCTCAAAATAGTGGTCCTCGGCGTAGTGAATCGCCGATCGCTGAAACCGATGCGCGACTATCGCACCCGTAGCCGTGTCGGCAACCACTACTTCGATGTCGACGACGTTCGGCCCGTCGCTGCCGTCTTTCTGCATCAGGGGTAACGCCCCGATCGTCAGCGCCTCGTTCGCGGGCCAGACCTTGCAAACCGCGTGCGTAGCATCCAGAGTACGGCCGGGATGAAGTTGCGCCGACCAGTTCTGGAGGTTCTCACTGCACCCTGCATGCGCGACAAGCGGCGCCAAAGCGGCAACAGCGCACATCACAGCGCGTTTCATCATCGCCTTCCCGATGGTCTTCGTGAATTTTTCCCAATGGCGAATAGTACGTGGGAAACATCGAAAAGCGGTCAGAGGAAGTTCGACGGGGATTGGAACAGGCCGTGCCGGCAATGGTATTGCCGCCGGCATGGCGCGTAGAGGACGGCACCGCGAACATGGGCCGGCAAGGCCAGCGCAAGCTGCTGGAGCGGGTCCGAAGCTGGTCGCCCAAGAGCGCTCGCGTTATACGTGACGGGGGGGTGAACGTCTCATTGTTCCGATATTTCAGGAACAAAGCCGATTACATTCACCGCACACCCATTGTTCTCATATTTCAGGAACAAAGAGATTCGCTCGGCAAACCAGACGCACTGGCTTGCCGTGGCATCCCGCATCAAAACTGCCCCGCCGCCCCCGTCCACCGCAAATAATCCCCACGCGTCCAGTCGAGCGACACGCCGACGCGCTTCGTGCCGGGCCGGATCTTCGGCTTGTACACCGACAGCGTCAGCGACTCCAGCGCCGGCCACTCACGGAACGACAGCACCGCGATATCGGCAACGAGCGTCTCCAGCAGCCGCGTATGCGGCTTGTGCGACAGGAACGCGGCAAGGCGCGCGCAATAGCCGTCGTAATCGATCCACTCGCCCTGCTCGCTCGGCTCGCACCGATAGCCGAGCCTTGCATCGATCACGATCGGCTGCGGCGCTTCATGCTCATGCGCATGAATGCCGATCCGCGCGGGCACCTTCAGTTCGTCGACGAACACGCTCCAGCCGCGCCCGCGCAGGCGCGGCGCGTCGATCGCCACGAACGGTTCGTCGAACGGCTTCATGATGCGAGCGGCGCGGCCGCGTCGAGCATGATGCGCACGAAATAGTCGGCGAAGCTGCGACGCAGGACGATCTCGAATGCATCGTCACCGGTCGGGATCAGCACGATCGACGACTTGAAGTAGTGCGACTGCGCACACTGGCCCGGCTTGAACGCACGCGGATGGAGATCGAGCGGGCAGCCACGCGAGAGCACGTCGCGCACGCGTTCGCCGCTGATCTCGACCACCGTATAGCCGCTGCCGACATCGACGGCCGCCGCATACGAACCCTGCACGGCCTCCGCGAGCTGCGCCTCCAGCACGCCAGCCTGCACGGGCCCGTTCGAGCGCACGAGCCACTCGTCGGGGCCGAGCCACAGCACGTCGTACTCGGCGCCGCGCGCGACCGTGTTCGGTGCCGCGGGCGGCCGGCAGCCGACCACGCGCTCGAACGCGCTGACGAACGCCGGATCGCTCAACTCGCCGCGCACGTTGACGAGATCGAGGAACGGCCGCTCGCGCAGCGTGAACTTCTTCGAGGCGCGCGCCTGGTGCGGCTTCAGCACGTCGGCCGCGCCGACGAACGGCGATTCAAGCGTCACGCCGCCTGCGCCCGCCACCTGCGTCTGGTTTCTGGTTTCATTCCACATGCTGACGCACCCCTTCGGTATCGTAGAAAACCGGGCTCGAGATCTTCGCGGTGATGCGCTTGCCGTTGGCCAGCGGAATCACGACGCTCTCGCCCATCTTGTTCAGGCCGCCCTTCACCACTGCAAGCGCGATCGAGCGCTTGAGGATCGGGCTGTAGTAGCTCGACGTCACGTGGCCGATCATCGGCGTCGGATCGACCGCCGACACCTGCGTGTCCTTCGCGATGATCTGCGCGCCTTCCGGCAGCACGAACTGTTCGTCCTCGGTCAGCAGGCCGACGAACTGCTTGCGGCCTTCCTTGGCGGTGTCCGAGCGCGCAAGCGAACGCTTGCCGAGGAAGTCCTTCGACTTCGCGACGACGCCGCCCATCCCGAGGTCATACGGCGTGATCGAGCCGTCGGTGTCCTGGCCGACGATGATGTAGCCCTTCTCCGCGCGCAGCACGTGCATCGTCTCGGTGCCGTACGGCGTGATGTCGAACTCGGCACCGGCCGCCATCAGCGCTTCCCACACCGCGCGGCCCGCATTCGCCGGCACGTTCACTTCATAGGCGAGCTCGCCCGAGAAGCTGATCCGCATCACACGCGCCTTCGCGCCTGCAACCGTACCGTTCCGGTAGCTCATGAACGGGAACGCCTCGTTGCCGAAGTCGATGTCCTGGCACACCTTCTGCACGACCTTGCGGCTCTTCGGGCCGACCACCGCGAACGTCGCCCAGTGATCGGTGACCGACGACAACCGCACCTTCATGTCGGGCCATTCGGTCTGCAGCCAGCGCTCGAGCCACGTGAGCACGCGCGCCGCGCCGCCCGTCGTGGTCGTCATCATGAAATGCTGGTCGGCGAGGCGCACCGTCACGCCGTCGTCGAACACCATGCCGTTCTCGTCGAGCATCAGCCCGTAGCGGCACTTGCCCACTTCGAGCTTGTTCCACGGGTTCGTGTACATCCAGTTCAGCAACTTCACGGCGTCCGGGCCCTGGATGTCGATCTTGCCGAGCGTCGATGCATCGAGGATGCCGACGCTGTTGCGCACCGCCAGGCATTCGCGCTTCACGGCCGCATGGAGATCCTCGCCGTTCTTCGGGAAGTACCACGGCCGCTTCCAGTTGCCGACGTCCTCGAACAACGCGCCGTGCTCGACGTGCCACTCGTGCACGCAGGTCTTGCGGATCGGGTCGAGGAAATCGCCGAGCTCGCGGCCCGCGAACGTGCCGAACGACACCGGCGTGTAGTTCGGGCGGAACGTCGTCGTGCCCGTTTCCGGAATCGTCTTGCCGAGCGCCCCCGCGAGGATCGCCATCCCGTTGATGTTGCCGAGCTTGCCCTGGTCGGTGCCGAAGCCCATCGCCGTGTAGCGCTTCACGTGCTCGACCGACTCGAAGCCTTCGCGTGCGGCCAGCAGGATGTCCGCGGCCGACACGTCGTTCTGGAAGTCGACGAACTGCTTCGGCCCGCGCGCCGCGGCTTCACGGCTGCCGACCAGCCACAGCGGCTGCAGTGCGCCTTCGACGGCTTCCGCGACCTGCGGCGCGACCGCGCGCTGCGCAGCCGTAAAGCCCGCCGCTTTCGCGGCTTCCACGCCCGCATCGACCGCGAGCCGCAGCGCACGCGCCAGGCCGAACTCGCCGGCCGCGGCACCAATGCTCGCTTCCGCCTGCACGGGCTTGCCCGGCAGGAAGCACGCCTTCTCGTCGTTCCAGCAAGCCTTGCCGCCCGACTGCGCGAACAGGTGCAGCACCGGGCTGAAGCCACCCGACATCGCGACGAGGTCGCACGGCAGCGTCTGCAGCTTGCCGCCCACCTGGCCGTTCGAGATCGACGCGACGTCGACCGACGATACGCGCCACTTGCCCGATGCACCCGTCACGACCGCGCCGCTCATCACCGTCACGCCCTGCCGCTTCGCAGCGGCCGGCAGCGCGCCGTTCGACGATGCGCGCGAATCGACGACCGTCACCTTCGCGCCGCACGCCTTCAGGTCGAGCGCGGTCTGGTAGGCGCGATCGTTGTTCGTGAACACGACCGCGTCGCGACCCGGCAGCACGCCGAAGCGATGCACGTAGATGGACACCGCGCCCGCGAGCATCACGCCCGGCAGGTCGTTGTTGCCGAACACGATCGGCCGCTCGTGCGCGCCGGTCGCGAGGATCACGCGCTTCGCGCGGACTTTCCACAGCAGCTCGCGCGTACCCTTGCGCATCGACACCGGCAGGTGATCGGTCAAGCGCTGCGTGACCGTCACGAGGTTGTGGTCCTGGTAGCCGAACGCGGTGCTGCGCGACAGGATCGTCACGTCGGGCAGCTTGCGCAGTTCGGCCTCGATCTTCTCGACCCACTGCAGCGCGGGCTTCGCGTCGATCTCGGCGCGGCACGACAGCAGGCTGCCGCCGAGTTCGCGCTGGTCGTCGACGAGAATCACGCGCGCGCCGGCCGTGGCCGCCGCATGCGCAGCCGCGAGGCCCGACGGGCCACCGCCGACCACGAGCACGTCGCAATGCGCGTAGCACTTGTCGTAGCGATCGGCGTCGAGCGCTTCCGGCGCCTTGCCGAGGCCGGCCGCTTCGCGGATCTTCTCTTCGTACTTCGGCCACATGTTGCGCGGCCACATGAACGTCTTGTAGTAGAAGCCGGCCGGCAGGAAGCGCGACAGCTTCTGGTTGATCGCGTACTTGTCGTTCTCGAGCGTCGGCTCCGCGTTCACGCTGGACGCGACGAGCCCCTGGTACAGCTCGATCTCGGTCGCGCGCGCGTTCGGCACCGTGTACGGGCCCGATTCGAGCTGCACGACGGCATTCGGTTCCGCGACGTCGGCCGTCACGATCCCGCGCGGACGGTGGTACTTGAAGCTGCGCGCGACGAAGTGCACGCCGTTCGCGAGCAGCGCGGACGCGAGCGTGTCGCCCTGGAAGCCTTGATACGTGCGGCCGTTGAACGTGAAGGTCAACGGGATCGCGCGATTGATGCGGCCACCGGTGCCGAGGCGGTCTTTCTGGCTCATTTGCTCGTGCCCTCTTCGTGTGCGTTGCCGGCAGCTTCGCCACCGAACTTTTCGTAGCCCTTGATATCGTAGGTCACCGTGTCGCGCGTGGCCTTGAACCAGCGGCGGCAGCCCTGCGCGTGCAGCCATTGCTCCTTGTGCAGCCCGCGCTTGTTCTCGCGCATGAACACGTATTCGCCCCATTCGCGGTCGGTCATGTTCTCGTTGTTCACGGGGCGCACGATGTCGGCTTCACCGCCGCACGAGAACTCGGATTCGGCGCGCGGCCCGCACCACGGACATTCGATCAGCAACATGTTTATCTCCTCGTTCAGTGCGCGACGGCGGCAGCGCCGTGCTCGTCGATCAGGTGGCCCGTGTAGAAACGGTCGAGCGCGAACGGCGCGTTCAGCGGATGCGGTTCGTCGCGGGCGATCGTGTGCGCGAACACCCAGCCCGAGCCGGGCGTCGCCTTGAAGCCGCCGGTGCCCCAGCCGCAGTTGAAATAGAGGCCCTTCACGTCGGTCTTGGTGATGATCGGGCATGCGTCCGGCGACACGTCGACGATGCCGCCCCACTGGCGGTTCATCCGCACGCGCGAGAACACCGGGAACATCTCGACGATCGCCTGCAGCGTGCTTTCGATGATGTGGAAGCTGCCGCGCTGGCCGAAGCCCGTGTACTGGTCGATGCCGGCGCCGATCACGAGGTCGCCCTTGTCGGACTGGCTGATGTACGCGTGCACCGCGTTCGACATGATCACCGAGTTGACGACCGGCTTGATCGGCTCGGACACCAGCGCCTGCAGCGGGTGGCTTTCGATCGGCAGGCGCACGCCGGCCATGTCGGCGAGCGTCGTCGTGTTGCCGGCCGCGACCACGGCAACCTTCTTCGCCTTGATGAAGCCCTTCACCGTATCGACGCCGACGACTGCGCCGCCTTCGCGGCGAATGCCCGTCACCTGGCAGTTCTGGATGATGTCGACGCCCGCGCGGTCCGCGCCGCGTGCGAAGCCCCAGGCAACCGCGTCGTGGCGGGCCACACCCGCGCGGCGCTGGATCGATGCGCCGAGCACCGGGTAGCGGCTGTTCAGGTTGATGGTCGGCTCGATTTCCTTGATCTGCGCGGGCGTCAGGAATTCGGCGTCGACGCCGTTCAGCCGGTTCGCGTTCACGCGGCGCTCGGTGTCACGTACGTCCTGCAGCGTGTGGGCCAGGTTCATCACGCCGCGCTGGCTGAACATCACGTTGTAGTTCAGGTCCTGCGACAGCCCTTCCCACAGCTTCATCGCCTTCTCGTACAGCGCGGCCGATTCGTCCCACAGATAGTTCGAGCGCACGATCGTCGTGTTGCGCGCGGTGTTGCCGCCGCCGATCCAGCCCTTCTCGAGGATCGCGACGTTCGTGATCCCGTGCTCTTTCGCGAGGTAGTACGCGGTCGCGAGGCCGTGGCCGCCGCCGCCGACGATCACGACGTCGTATTCCTTCTTCGGTTCCGGGCTCTTCCACTGCTTTTCCCAGTTCTCGTGATACGAGAGGCCGTTGCGGAACAGGCTGAATATCGAGTAGCGGCTCATGTTAGTGATCCTTCGTTTAGCATTCGATGACGTTCACGGCCAGACCGCCGCGCGACGTTTCCTTGTATTTCGTCTTCATGTCGGCGCCCGTCTCGCGCATCGTCTTGATGACCGAATCGAGCGACACGTAGTGCTGGCCGTTACCCTTGAGCGCCATCCGCGACGCGTTCAGCGCCTTGATCGCGCCCATCGCGTTGCGCTCGATGCACGGGATCTGCACGAGCCCGCCGACCGGGTCGCAGGTCATCCCGAGGTTGTGCTCCATGCCGATCTCCGCCGCGTTCTCGACCTGGTCGGGCGTGCCGCCCATCACCGCGGCGAGCGCGGCGGCCGCCATCGAGCACGCGACGCCCACTTCGCCCTGGCAACCGACTTCCGCGCCGGAGATCGACGCGGTTTCCTTGTAGATGATCCCGATCGCCGCGGCCGTCATCAGGAATTCGACGATGCCGGCTTCGTTCGAGCCCGGCACGAACTTCACGTAGTAGTGCAGCACCGCGGGAATCACGCCGGCCGCGCCGTTGGTCGGCGCGGTGACGACCCGGCCGCCCGCCGCGTTCTCCTCGTTGACGGCCATCGCATACAGGTTGACCCAGTCGAGCATCGACAGCGGGTCGCGCAGCGACTCTTCCGAACGCTCGCGCAGGCGGGCGTTCAGCTCGGCCGCGCGGCGCTTCACGCGCATCGGGCCCGGCAGGTCGCCCTCGACCTTGCAGCCGCGCTCGACGCAGGCGGCCATCGTGCGCCAGATCGCGAGCAGCCCGGCCCGCACTTCGTCGGCGGGACGCAGCGCGGATTCGTTGCGCATCATCAGCTCGGCGATCGACAGCCCGTGCTCGCGGCACTGGCGCATCAGGTCGTCGCCGGTGCGGAACGGATACGGCACCTCGACCGCCGCGCGCACGCCGTTCACGCGATCGCCGTCGCGGTTCACGACGAAGCCGCCGCCGACCGAGTAATACTCTTTCTCGACGAGCAGCTGGCCGTGCTCGTCGAAGGCCTGGAAGCGCATGCCGTTCGGGTGCACGATGCTCGTGCCGCTCATCAGCTTGCGATAGAAGCCGATGTGCTCCTTTTCCTCGAAGCGGACGGTCTGCTTGCCGAGCAGCGACAGCGATTTCTCCGCGCGGATCGCGGCGAGCCGCGGCTCGATCAGGTCCGGATCGATCGTGTCGGGCAGATGGCCCTCGAGACCGAGCAGCACGGCCTTGTCGGTGCCGTGGCCCTTGCCGGTCGCGCCGAGCGAGCCGTATAGTTCGACCCGCACGCGGCGCACGAAACCGAGCAGGTTCGCGTCCTCCACGTGCGACGCGAAGCGGCACGCGGCGATCATCGGGCCGACCGTATGCGAACTGGACGGGCCGATGCCGATCTTGAACAGGTCGAAGACGCTGACGTTCATCTGGCTTCCTCTGGGTGGGACACACGTGAAATGACGTTGGCGTCAGTACATCAAAGCGTAAAATCGGCCGATAGAACAAAAACGGCATCGACGTGGGATACCGCCGCCAAGCGCCGCTTCGGCGGCCCCGAAAGTGCGTTTTGGCGATGGTTCGCGACGGAAAACCACAAGTCGGGCCGGAACCGATCAGCGACGCTGGCTACATCCGCGCCGCCCGGCCGCGCCCGACTGCCGTACCCGCATTACCCGTATCAACAGACTGAGTGAGACCGCCCGCCCGGCGTGAAGAGATTGGCCGCGATGACAACCGACGTACCCGCTTCCCCCCTCGCAGAACCCGCGCCGCGGCGTATCCGCTTCGGCATCGTGCTCCTGCCGAACTTCACGCTGACGGCCTTCTCGGGCTTCGTCGACATGCTGCGGCTGTCGGCGGACGACGGCGACTACAGCAAGCCCGTGCGCTGCGCGTGGAGCGTGATCGGCGAAACCCTCGCACCGGTGCGCGCGAGCTGCGGGATCCAGATCACGCCGTGGGAAACGTTCGACGGCGCCGAGCCGTTCGACTATGTGGTGGTGGTGGGCGGGCTGTTGCATTCGGGGCCGCAGGCGGGCCCCGAGACGCTCGACTTCATCCGCCGCTCGGCGGCGGGCGGCGCGACAGTCGTCGGCATCTGCACCGGCGTGTTCACGCTGATGCGCGCCGCCGTGCTCGACGGCTACCGCACCTGCGTGAGCTGGTTCCACTACTGGGATTTCATCGAGCGCTTTCCGGCCGCCGACCCCGACCTGCTGATCGCCGACCGGCTGTTCGTGATCGACCGGCGCCGCATCACCTGTTCGGGCGGCCGTGCGTCGATCGACGTTGCCGCCGCGATCCTGCTGCGCCACTTCGATCACGCGACCGTGCAGAAGGCGCTGCGCATCCTGCTGGTCGGCGAGATGCAGAAAGGCAACGCGCCGCAGCCGCATCCGCCGGGCCTCGAGCCGGCGACGCACCCGAAGGTCAAGCGCGCGATTCTTCTGATGGAACAGCATGTCGGGCGTGCGCTGTCGCTCGACGAGCTCGCGAGCAAGCTCGATTTGTCGACGCGGCAGCTCGAGCGGCTGTTCAAGGCCGAAACGGGCAAGAGCCCGCAGGCGTTCGCGAAGCAGGTGCGGCTGCGCACGGCCGCGTGGCTGCTGACGAGCTCGGACCGCACGGTGGCCGATATCGCGTCGAGCTGCGGGTTCGCCGATGCGTCGCACCTCGGTCGCGAGTTCCGCAAGCAGTTCGGCGTGCCGCCGGCGACCTACCGGGAGCGCGGCGGGGACGCGGCGGAAGCCGGCGCCGCGGCAGAAGCGGCGGCGCCGGCCGAGGACACGATCGACTGACACGCGCCGACCGGCCTGGCCGCGTCACTTCGTCAGGCGTGCGCCCTGAATTGAAACTGCAGCCTGCCGTCCTTGAACGGCAGGCTCGACAGGTCGTCCTGACCGACTTCCTCCCGGATCAGCCGGTTGAGTTTGGCATTCATCTCCACCATCAACGCGCCGTGCAGGTCCGGACGCATCGCCAGGTTGTGCATCTCGTCCGGATCGGTATGAAGATCGAACAGCTCGAGGTCATTGGCGGCCGTCAGATCGGCGAGCGTATCCGGCTCGTTGAAATTCGATAGCGCAAAGTAGCGGCTGAACCGATACCGGCCGTCGAACACGCTGCGGATCGCGCCGCGCTGCGCCAGATCCGGTTGCAGCGCGGCCGCCCGCCGGTGCATCTCGTCGGGCGGCACGCCCCGGTCCCGCATCGTCCTGAACTCGGCGAGCATCCATTCGCTGTCGTAGTAAAGCAGCATCGCGTAATTGAACAGCGCCGCGTCGCGGATCGCATGCACGCTCGCCCGTTCCGGCTGCGCGAGCAGATGGGCGAAGCTGGACCCTTTCGCATCGGGGCCGACGACACTCGCAACCTTGTCGGCCGGCGCACCGGTCAACGCGACGAGCGTCGGCGCGACATCGAGATGCGAAGTGAGCGCGCGGCACGACTTCCCGCCGCGAAATGCCGGATGCCGGACGATCATCGGCACGTGATTCTGTTGCCGATACGCGTTCGCACCCTTGTCGATCATCTGGTGATGGCCCGCCAGATCGCCGTGATCGGACGTCAGCACGACGATCGTCTTGTCGGCGATGCCGAGATCGTCCAGTTCGTCGAGCAGGCGCTCGACGTGCCGATCGCAGTCGCGTATGCAATTCAGGTAGTAATCCTGATAACGCTTGACCGTCGCATCGTCGAATTCGATCTTGCCGATCAGCGCCTCGTGGGCGGCGGAATACATCGCGTGCGCCTTCGGCCGATCCGGCGCGGCGAGCGGCTGGCGGCGCGATACCGGCAGCGGCACCTTGTCCCAGTGCGCACCGTATAGCTGCGTATCCGGCGCCGGACGCGTCGGAATCAACCCGGACCCGTTCGGCCGCCCCGACGGGTCGGTGTTGAGCCACATCACGTCATGAGGATTCACGAGGTTGACCGCGAGCATCCACGGCTTCGCGCCGGCCGCATTGCGCCGCTGCTCGCGCATCCAGCTGATGGCGGCCTGGGTGGTCACGCCGTCGAAGTTGTAGCCGCCATGCGCGGAGCCGACGAGGTCGCCGACGCCAAAGTAATCGTCGAAGCCGTACGAGCGCATCGCTTTGTTGTAATCGGCCACCGGCGCGTTGTACGGCGAATTCGATTCGTGCATCGTCGCGCTCAGATGCCACTTGCCGACGTACACGGCCTGATAGCCGGCGTCCTTCATCATGTGACCGACGGTCCGGATCGACGTCGGCATGTCCGGTTGCCACGGTAGCCCCGCGTTGTCGAACACACCCGTGCGCTGCATGTGCTGGCCCGTATAGATGGTCGAGCGCGACGGCGAGCACACGCAGGCGGCAATCTGGTGGTTGATGAAACTGATGCCGCTCCTGGCGAGACGCTCCCGCCCCGGCACGCTCATCGGCCATGCGTCGAAATAGCGCTCCTGGTCGACGAGCACGAACAGGATGTTGTAGCCGGCCGGCAGATCGAATCGCGCGGACAGCGCAGGGTTCGACTCGTTCGCCACGGGCTTCGCCGCCGATCCGCCGGCCATCGCCACGGACGGCGCGAGGGCCGCCGTCATCGCGACGGCGCCGGACGTCTTGAGAAACACGCGACGCCGGCTGTCGGGAAACGCCCGATTCGCTTCCGGTGAACCTGCGGGATTGATCAGCTCAGGCATGACTCGTTCCAATGACAAAGGACCTGCGACAACATCCGGGGGTGTTCAAATTTGTTCCATGTGCGGAACATTGATTCGTGGACGGCATTGTTGCATAGAGCATTTTCAAACAAAAGCGGTTTTCATCATCGTCGTTTTATCCGAGAAAATTCGGTAAAAACCATGAGTTCTAGGCCAATTGGTTTGATGTTCTAATGTTCCGCACACGCCACAATGTTCCATGTATGGAACAAAAAACTCAAACCAACCACCTGATCCCCACCGCCCCTGAACAAAAATGAACAGAACATGTTTGGTAGGACTGCTTGTCATTTCCGTCAGCGGCGCCGCTTCGGCGCAAAGCAGCGTGACGCTGTACGGCAGCCTCGATTCCGGCGTCGCCTACGTCAACAACAGCGGCGGGCACGCGCTGTTCAAGGCGAACCAGAGCAACATGCAGCCGGATCGCTGGGGCATCACCGGCGCCGAGGATCTGGGCGGCGGATTGCGTTCGGTGTTCCGCCTGGAAAACGGCTTCTTCACGAATACCGGCGCATTCGTGAACCCGGGCACCGAGTTCAACCGGCGCGCCTACGTCGGTCTCGACTCCGACCGGCTGGGGACCTTGACGCTCGGCCATCAGAGCGCGCTGTCATTCGATTTCCTCACGCCGTTCGCCAATGCGTACGCGGGAAACTCGTGGAACATGTTCCATCCGGGCAACGTCGACGGGCTCGCCAACTCCGCGACGTCGGTGATCGACAACGCGGTCAAGTACCGCTCGCCGAGCTACGGCGGCGTCAGCGTCGCCGGGCTGTTCGGGTTCGGCAACACGACCAACTTCGGCCACGGCAACACGTGGAGCGCCGCGCTGACGTATGACCACGGCCCGTTGCAGGTCGCGGCGTTCTACCAGCGCCAGCACAACCAGGCGTTCGCGCTGGCACCGCTGGCGCTGGGCACGTTCCAGGGGCAAACCGCCGCGAGCTATGTAGCCGACCGGGCGGAATTCTGGGGCGCGGGCGGCGCCTATACGCTGGGGCCCGTCAAACTGCATGCGCTCTATACGCGGGTCAAGCTGGAGTCGAAACAACACGCGGACATCTACCAGGCCTACGATTCCGGCGCCGAATGGTCGGTCACGCCATTCACCACGTTGACGGCGGGCGCCAACACCACGACGCTGGATGCGCATCGCTGGACCCAGGTCGGTCTCGGATGCCTCTACGCGCTGTCGAAGCAGACCCAGCTCTACTTGCAGGGCATTGTCGAGCACACCAACCCGGGAGGATTCGCCGCGTTGTCCGTCGCCGGCATTTCGAGCACGAACAACCAGGTGATGGTGTTGACCGGGATTCATCACAGCTTCTGACGGGCGCGAGCGCCCCGCCCGCGACCTTCTTCCGTTCCGGGTAACGATCGTCCGCGACGACGACGCACGGTCGCGCGGTCGCACGATCGCCTCATTGCCGCCCAACCGGAAAACCGACGCGCCCCCGACGCCACGCCCGGCATCGGGGGTATCGCCATTTCTCCCCCTTTCCGCCCGCCCTTCATCGCGCCGCCCACGGCGCGCGCAACCGCGCTCGGGGTTTTACCTCAGCAGCTTTTCCTTGCGATCCGGAGCGATCGGTAGCAGCATGTGCGTTCATTCTAGATCTATGTGTTCATTTTTGAACATTTCAAAGTAACGTGGCAGGAGACAACATGCTGAAGATCGGAATCGTGGGTGGCGGCATCGGCGGGCTTGCGGCGGCAATCGCGCTGCGTCGCGCGGGCCACCAGCCCGTCGTGTTCGAACAGGCCGCGCGCTTCGGGCGCGTCGGCGCCGACATCAACCTGACGCCCAACGCGGTGCGCGCGCTCGACGGCCTCGGCATCGGCGCGAAGCTGCGCGAAACGGCCGCGCGGCCGAACGCACGCATCAGCCGCATGTGGGACACCGGCGAGGTCACGTCGCGGCTCGCGATGTCGGATGAAGCGGAACGCCAATACGGCGCGCCGCAACTGACCATGCATCGTGCGGATGTGATGGCGGCGCTGGAGCAGGTGCTGCTCCCCGGCGAGCTTCACCTCGGCAAGCGCACCGTGGCCGTCGACCAGACCGCCGACAGCGCGACGGTGACACTCGACGACGGCGCCACGCACACGTTCGATCTGCTGCTGGGCGCGGACGGCATCCATTCCGGCGTGCGCCGGTTCCTGCTCGGCGACGAACACCCGCAATTCACGGGCATCGTGTCGTACCGGGCGGTCGTGCCGGCCGAGCGCCTCCAGGGCGGCGATCTCGGCGCCTTCGTCAAATGGTGGGGGCCCACCGACGATCTGCAGATCGTTACGTTCCCGTTGAATCTTGGCCGCGACATCTTCATCTTCGCCACCACGTCGCAGCCGGACTGGACCCACGAATCGTGGACCATGCCCGGCGACCCCGACGCGCTGCGGCGCGCGTATGCCGATTTCCATCCTGACGCGCGTGCGCTGCTCGACGCATGCGATACGGTGCTGGCTTCCGCGTTGTATATTCGCGATCCGTTGCCGAAATGGACCGGCGAACGCATGGCCCTGCTCGGCGACGCGTGCCATCCGATGATGCCGTTCATGGCGCAAGGCGCCGGCATGGCGATCGAGGACGCCGTCGTGCTGTCGCGCGCGTTGAGCGGCGCCGGGCCGGACACGCTCGCCGCGGCGCTGGCGCGCTATGAACGCGCCCGCCAGGAACGGACAGCGCGCATCCAGATCGGCTCGCGCGGCAACAACTGGCTGAAGAGCGGCGGCAATGCCGACTGGGTCTACGGATACGATGCCTGGTCGGTTCCACTGGCCTGAACCCCGCACACGCTTTCAACGACAAAGATGACAACGGACAAACCTGACGCCTCGCGATCAGCCGATGCCTCGCCGTCACCGGTCGAGCGCGCCTTTCGCCTGCTGCGATTCATCGCGGAAGGCGGCTCGACCGCCAATCTCAGCGACATCGCGCGGCAAATCGACGTCAACCGCGTGACGGTAAAACGCTTGCTCGACTCGCTCGAGGCAGCGGAATTGATCGAACCGCATCCATCGGGCGGATCGTATCGGCTCGGCATGTCGTTCCTGACGCTCGCCGCCGGCGCGCTGGGCAATGCCGATCTCACCGCACGCGCGCGACAGGTTCTTCCGGGCCTCGTCGAGAAGACCGGCCTCTCCGCGTACCTCGTGGTGCTCGAAGGCGCGGAGATCGTTTATCTGCTGCGCGAGACGCCCGATACGCCGCTCGTCAGCCGCATTCGCGTCGGCAGCCGGATTCCCGCGCACCGCGCGACGCCCGGGCTGGCCATGCTCGCCCACCTCGACGGCCCCGCGCTGCGCGCACGCTACGCGAACCGCGCGGACGAGCGCGACGCGCCCGACTGGACGACGCTAGACGCCACGCTCGAAGCGGTGCGCGGCAACGGCTGCGCATGGAGTTTTTCGGGCCTCGAAGCCGGCATCGATTCCTGCGCGGCAGCGGTTCGGGACAGCCGGGGCGCCGTGATTGCGGCACTCAGCATCGCCGGCCCGGACAGCGCGTTTTCGGCTAATCCTTCGCTGCGGCAGATCGTCGAGACCAGCATCAAGGCCGCGGCTCAGGCGCTGTCCCGCTCGAGTCTTTGACGCGTCCGCCGTGCCCCGCCGCCGGCAGCAGCCGGCGGACGCGAGGCAGGCGATCGCTCGGCGACGCCCACATGTGGCGTCTGCCTGTCCCGCCACCACGTCGGCCGGGCCCCACAACGAGCCGGAATATCCGAAACTGGAACCGGTTTCAATCCATTTAACCGACGTTGCCTCCCGTTAACTGAGGGTTATCCCGGATGCTGTCGCACATTCAAATTTGTATGATGACCACATAACCTGACAAACCAGAGCACCATGTTCGAGAAAATTCCCGCCCGTGCGATGAGCGACCATGTCGCGCAGCAACTGCTCAAGCAGATCGAAGTCGGCAGTTTCTCCGCCACCGGCAAGCTGCCGACGGAGGCCGTGCTCGCGCAGGAATTCGGCGTGAGCCGCACCGTGATCCGCGAGGCAATCTCGCGGCTGAAGAACGAGGGCGTGGTCGAGCCGCGCCAGGGCAGCGGCGTGTACGTGAACCAGCACGGTGCGATCCGGCCGCTGCGGATCGACTACGCGGAGGCGGTCGAGGCCACTTCGCTGCCGCACCTGCTCGCGGTGCGCCGCGCGATCGAGGCCGAGGTCGCGGCCGAAGCCGCGTTGAATCACACTGATGAAGACATGGCCGACATCGACGATGCGCTGCGCAAGATCGACGATGCGGTGGCCGAAGGGCGCGACGGCGTCGCGGAAGACGTCGCGTTCCACCGCACGATCGCGGCCGTCACCGGCAACCCGTATTTCCTGAAGACGCTGCAGTTCCTGAACCAGTACCTCGAAGCCGGCGTGAAGGTCACGCGGCGCAACGAAGCGACGCGCGAGGACTTCTCGCGCCAGGTACGCGAGGAGCACGCGGCGATCGCCGACGCGATCCGCGCGCGCGACCCGATGGCCGCACGCAACGCGGCACGCACGCACATGTACAACGCCGCCCGCCGTCTCGCGGAAGCCGGCATTTGCTGAAGCGCGCGGCCGCAGCCTCCGCAGGCGCCGCCGCTGTCACGAACCTCTCCCGAATCGATCAAGGTTGACCATGTCACGAAATGTTGGAGTCATCGGCCTCGGCGCGATGGGCCTCGGCGTCGCCCGCTCGCTGCTGCGCGCCGGCCTGCGCGTGCACGCATGCGACGTGCGCGACACCGTGCTGCAGGCGTTCGCCGCCGAAGGCGGCATCGCCTGCGCGACGCCGGCCGAACTCGGCGCGCAGTGCGACGTCGTCGTCACGCTCGTCGTCAATGCCGCACAGACCGAAACGGTGCTGTTCGGCGAGCACGGCGCGGTCGCGGCGATGAAGCCGGGCGGCGTCGTGATCGCCAGCGCGACCGTCGCGCCCGAATTCGCGGTTGCGCTCGGCGCGCGCATCGAGGCTGCCGGCCTGCAGATGCTCGATGCGCCCGTGTCGGGCGGCGCCGCGCGCGCGGCCTCCGGCGAGATGACGATGATGACGTCGGGCCCGGCCGCCGCGTACGCGGGCTGCGAGGACGTGCTCGCGGCGATCGCCGGCAAGGTCTATCGCCTCGGCGATGCGCACGGCATCGGCTCGAAAGTGAAGATCATCAACCAGCTGCTGGCCGGCGTGCACATCGCGGCAGCGGCCGAGGCGATGGCGCTCGGCCTGCGCGAAGGCGTCGATGCCGATGCGCTGTACGACGTGATCACGCACAGCGCCGGCAACTCGTGGATGTTCGAGAACCGCGTGCCGCACATCCTCAACGGCGACTACACGCCGCTGTCGGCCGTCGACATCTTCGTGAAGGATCTCGGCCTCGTGCTCGATACCGCGCGCCGCAGCAAGTTCCCGCTGCCGCTGTCGGCCACCGCGCACCAGATGTTCATGAGCGCATCGAGTGCCGGCCACGGCGGCGAGGACGATTCCGCCGTGATCAAGACATTCCCCGGCATCACGCTGCCGCCTGCCCGCTGATTCGAACGACGCTTCCGCCATGACCGCTTCCGCTTCCCGTCCCCTGCTCGGCTGCATCGCCGACGATTTCACCGGCGCGACCGATCTCGCGAACATGCTCGTGAAGAGCGGCATGCGCACCGTGCAGACGATCGGCGTGCCCGCCGACGGCACTGCAGCTGATGCCACGCTCGACGCCGATGCGATCGTCGTCGCGCTGAAGTCGCGCACGATCCCTGCGGCCGACGCCGTCGCGCAATCGCTCGCCGCCTACGAATGGCTGCGCGCGCAAGGCTGCCGGCAGTTCTTCTTCAAGTACTGCTCGACATTCGATTCGACCGATGCGGGCAACATCGGGCCCGTCGCCGATGCGCTGCTCGATGCAGCCGGCGGCGGCTTCACGATCGCATGCCCGGCGTTCCCCGAGAACGGCCGCACGATCTATCGCGGCCACCTGTTCGTCGGCGACGTGCTGCTGAACGAATCGGGGATGGAGAACCATCCGCTCACGCCGATGAAGGATGCGAACCTCGTGCGCGTGCTGCAGCGGCAAACGAAGTCGCCGGTCGGCCTGATCCGCTACGACACGATCGCGCTGGGCGCGGCCGCCGTGCGCGCGCGGATCGAACAATTGCGCGCGGAAGGCGCGCGCTTCGCGATCGCCGACGCGCTGTCGGACCGCGACCTCTACGTACTCGGCGAAGCGTGCGCGCGCTTGCCGCTCGTCACCGGCGGCTCGGGCATCGCGCTCGGCCTGCCCGCGAATTTCCGCCGCGCGGAGCAACTGCCCGAGCGCGACAACGCGGCGTCGCTGCCGCGCATCGACGGCCTGTCGGCCGTGCTCGCCGGCAGCGCGTCGAAGGCCACCAATGCCCAGGTCGCCGCATGGCGCACCACGCGGCCGAGCTTCCGCATCGATCCGCTCGCGGCATCGCGCGGCGAACCCGTCGTCGACCAGGCACTCGCGTTCGCGCGCACGCACCTGCCGCAGCCCGTGCTGATCTATGCGACCGCGACACCCGACGAAGTGAAGGCCGTGCAGCAGGCACTCGGTGTCGACGCGGCCGGCCATCTCGTCGAAGCCACGCTCGCGGCGATCGCACGCGGCCTGCGTGATCTCGGCGTGCGCAAGTTCGTCGTCGCCGGCGGCGAAACGTCGGGTGCGGTCGTGCAGGCGCTCGACGTGAAGTCGCTGCAGATCGGCGCGCAGATCGATCCGGGCGTGCCGGCAACGGCCACCATCGACGCGCAGCCGCTCGGCCTCGCGCTGAAGTCCGGCAACTTCGGCACCACGGACTTTTTCGACAAGGCGCTGCGCGCGCTGGACGGAGCCGCACGATGAGCGACGAAGCGAAACTGCGGGAAGAGATCTGCGTGGTCGGCGCGAGCCTGTATGCGCGCGGCCATGCGGTGGGCAGCGCCGGCAACATCAGCGCGCGCCTCGCCGACGGCTGGCTGATCACGCCGACCGACGCATGCCTCGGCCGGCTCGACCCGAACGACATCGCGAAGGTCGGCCTCGACGGCCAGCCCGTATCGGGCGGCAAGCCGTCGAAGACGCTCGCACTGCATCGCGGCATCTACGCGCGCAACGCCGAAGCGAACGGCGTCGTCCACACGCATTCGACGCATCTCGTCGCACTGACGCTCGCGGGCGTGTGGCGCGACACCGACGTGCTGCCGCCGATCACGCCGTACTACGTGATGAAGGTCGGCCACATTCCGCTGATCCGCTACCGCCGCCCCGGCGACCCGGGCGTCGCGGCCGAAGTCGCGGCGCTCGCCGACCAGGTGCGCGGCGTACTGCTGGACCGCCTCGGCCCGGTGATGTGGGGGCCGTCGGTGTCGCACGCGTCTTACGCACTCGAAGAGCTCGAGGAAACGGCGCGGCTGTGGCTGATGACGCACCCGAAACCCGAACCGCTCGACGACGCCGCGCTCGACGAATTGCGCACCAGCTTCGGCGCGCGCTGGTAACGACGCACCCCGCAACGATTCCCATGCCCGCCGTGTGCGCGGGCCTTCCGTCAGCACACACACGACCGGCGACGTACGCGCCGCCGGCACACGACATCATTGGAGACGACGATGACTGCTCTCGACGCGGCCGCTGGCCGCTCGCCCGCCGCGCCCGCCCATGCCGCGGAACTCGACCGCACCTACAAGAAAGTGTTCTGGCGCATCGTGCCGTTCCTGATGCTCTGCTACGTGGTCGCGTATCTCGACCGCGTGAACGTCGGCTTCGCGAAGCTGCAGATGTCGCAGGATCTCGCGTTCAGCGAAACCGTGTTCGGGCTCGGCGCCGGCATTTTCTTTCTTGGCTATTTTCTGTTCGAACTGCCAAGCAACCTGCTGATGCACCGGATCGGCGCGCGCATCTGGATCGCACGAATCATGATCACGTGGGGCCTGCTGTCCGCGCTGTTCGCATTCGTGCAGACGCCCACGCAGTTCTACGTGCTGCGCTTCCTGCTCGGCCTCGCGGAAGCCGGCTTCTACCCCGGCGTGATCCTGTATCTCACGTACTGGTTCCCGTCGCATCGCCGCGCGAAGATCATTGCGGTGTTCATGTCCGCGATTCCGGTGTCGGGCATCTTCGGCAACCCGCTGTCAGGCTGGATCATGGAGCGCTTCCACGGCGGCTCGGGCTTCCACGGCTGGCAATGGATGTTCATGATCGAAGCCGTGCCGGCCGTACTCATCGGCATCGCGACGATCCTGTATCTCGACAACAGCATCCGCAGCGCGAAGTGGCTCGACGAGCGCGAGAAGCAACTGCTGGAGGACGAGATCGCCGCGCAGCCGCAGGAACAGCAGCAGCACGGCCATTCGCTGAAGGCCGTGTTCTCGGACCCGCGCATGTGGTGGATGTCGCTGATCTACTTTGCGTTCGTCACGGGCCAGTACGGCCTCACGTTCTGGATGCCGACGCTCGTCAAATCGACCGGCATCACCGATACGCTCCAGATCGGCCTGCTGTCGGCCATTCCGTTCCTCGTCGCGATCGTCGTGATGAACCTGTTCGGCCACAGCGCGGACAAGCGCCGCGAGCGCCGCTGGCACCTGATCGTGCCGGCGCTGATGGGTGCGGTCGGGTTTGCGGTTGCCGCGTCGTACTCGCACAATACGGCGGTGTCGATCGTGTTCCTGTCGCTCGCGGCGGGCGGCGTGCTGACCTGCGCACCGCTGTTCTGGTCGCTGCCGACCGCGTTCCTCGCGGGCTCCGCAGCCGCGGCTGGGATCGCGATCATCAACTCGGTCGGCAACCTCGCCGGGTTCGCGAGCCCGTACGTGATCGGCTACCTGAAGGACGCCACGCACAGCACGGCGTCCGGCATGTACGTGCTCGCCGCGATGCTCGTGATCGGCGCGATCGCCGTGTGGCTCACGCCCGCGAAACTCGTCAACCGCTGATTCGCCAGACGAACGATCCGGCCGCCATTCGACGCGGGGCGCCGTGCGCCCCGCCCCATTCATTCACAGGACCCGCTGCCATGCCACGCTTCGCCGCCAACCTCTCGATGATGTACACCGAGCACGCGTTCCTCGAACGCTTCGCCGCTGCCGCCTACGACGGCTTCAAGGCCGTCGAGTACCTGTTTCCGTACGACTTCGCCGCCGAGGACATCCGTGCGCGCCTCGACGCGCACGACCTCGAGCAGGCACTGTTCAACGCGCCGCCCGGCGACTGGGCCGCGGGCGAACGCGGCACCGCTTCGCTGCCGGGCCGCGAGGACGAGTTCCGGCGCGGCATCGACCAGGCGCTCGACTATGCGCGCGTACTCGGCAACAAGAAGCTGCACGTGATGGCCGGCATGGTGCCGCCGGGCGCCGACCGCGCACGCCATCGCGACACCTACGTGGCGAACCTGCGCCATGCGACGCAGGCCGCTGCCGCGCACGGCATCACGATCCTGATCGAGCCGATCAACCAGCGCGACATGCCCGGCTATTTCCTGAGCCGCCAGGACGACGCGCAGGCGATCTGCGCGGAAGTCGGCGTGCCGAACCTGAAGGTGCAGTTCGACTGCTACCACTGCCAGATCGTCGAAGGCGACCTCGCGATGAAGCTCAAGCGCGATTTCGCGGGGATCGGCCATATCCAGATCGCGGGCGTGCCCGAGCGCCACGAGCCGGATATCGGCGAACTCAACTACCCGTATCTGTTCGCGCTGATCGATGCGCTCGGCTACGACGGCTGGATCGGCTGCGAGTACCGCCCGAAGGCCGGCACGTCGGAAGGCCTCGGCTGGCTCAAGCCGTACCTGTAATTCCCGTATTCCTTTGAGGGTGAAGAACATGAAAGTACTGATCACCGGCGGCGCCGGCTTTCTCGGCCAGCGTCTCGCGCGCAAGCTGCTCGAGCGCGGCGAGCTGACCGGCCCCGACGGCCGCAGCGAGAAGATCGACGAGCTGGTGCTGCTCGACGTCGTCGCAGGCAGCGATTTCGGCGACGCACGCGTGACGTCGATCGTCGGCGACATCGCCGACCGCGCGGTGCTCGACGACGCGATCGACACGCAGACCGGCGCGATCTTCCACCTCGCGGCAATCGTCAGCGGACAGGCCGAAGCCGATTTCGATCTCGGCATGCGGATCAACCTCGACGCGTCGCGCACGCTGCTCGAAGTGTGCCGTGCGCGTGGCCATCGGCCGCGCGTCGTGTTCACGAGCTCCGTAGCCGTCTACGGCGGCACGCTGCCGGATGTCGTGCAGGACGACACCGCGCTGAACCCGCAATCGTCGTACGGTGCCGAGAAGGCGATCGCCGAGCTGCTGCTGTGCGACTACGCGCGGCGCGGCTTCGTCGACGGCCGCGTGCTGCGGTTGCCGACGATCAGCGTGCGGCCGGGTCGCCCGAATGCGGCCGCGTCGTCGTTCGCGAGCGGCATCATCCGCGAACCGCTGAACGGCGAGGAAAGCGTGTGCCCGGTGCCGGGTTCGACGCGACTGTGGCTGCTGTCGCCGCGCGGCGCGATCGAAGCGCTCGTCGCGGGCTGCGAGATTGACAGCGCGAAGCTCGGCAACAAACGTGTGATCAATCTGCCCGGCCTGTCGGTGTCGGTCGATGAAATGATCGCGGCGCTGCGCGAAGTCGCGGGCGACGAAGTCGTGAAGCTGATCCGCCATGTGCCGGACGAACGCGTCGAGAAGATCGTCGGCAGCTGGCCGGGCCGTTGGGATACGTCGCGCGCGGAAGCGCTCGGGCTGAAGGGCGACACGTCGTTCGCGGACGTGATCCGCAGCCATCTCGCCGACGAACGACGCTGAATCCGCGCCGCGCGACACACGTGGCGGGCACGGGCTACCCGGTCACATCAATGCGGCCGGGCGGATTCCCCGATAGGCAACGTCGCGCGTTTCGTTCCGCCCGGCCGGTTCGCCGAACCGGCCGCCCACTGCCATGCCAGCAGGCCCGGCAGATAGAACAGCAGGTCGCGTACGCGGCGGGCACCGGCCAGCGCGAGACAGGTCGGCGGGTCGAACCCGAGCAGCCCGCCGATCAGCACGAACCCGCCCTCCTGCACGCCGAGCCCGCCCGGCATCAGGAACGCGATGCTGCTCACGAGCTGGATCAGCGCCTCGATCGCGAGCGCCTGCGCGAAGGTCGGCTCCGCACCGAGGAAATACAACGCGAGCCAGATTTCCAGCGCGTAGCCCACGAACTGCAGCGTCTGCCAGATCACGAGATAACGCACGACAATGCCGGTCTTTCTCCAGATCATCCGGATCGACTGATCGGTGCGCGCCGATTCGCCGACCAGCGCCACCACCTTGCCGCTCGTGACGCGGTTGAGCACGCGCATCGCGCGCTCGAACGGCCGCGCATGCTGCACCAGCGCGAACAGCAGCAGCACCGGCACCAGCGCGGCCATGCCGATCGCGAGGTTGCCGGCCACCCGCGCGGCGTCGGACGACACGTGCTCGAGCACGTAGCCGATCGCGACCAGCGCGAACACCAGCTGGCTGATCAGCGTCAGCTGCATGTCGGCGACGAGGCTGGCGACGACGGTTGCCGGCCGCACGCCCGCCTGCCGCAGCAGGCCGAACGATACGATCTCGCCGCCGATCCGCGCGACCGGCAGCAACCCGTTGATCGATTCGCGGATCCACACGAGCTTCAGCATCGTCGCGAACGACGGCCGGCGCGGGCCGCGGATCAGCATCCGCCAGTCCCACGCATTCGCGAGCATCGGCAGGATGTGCGCCAGCGCCGCGAGCAACAGCCCCGCGCCGGCGATCTGCAGGCGATGCAGGATTTCCAGCGGATGCTCACGCCAGATCAGCCACACGGCGAGCGCCAGCCCGCCCAGCGCCGCCACCTGCCCCACATGGCGCAACCGTGCGTCGCCCCGCGCGGCATTCCGCTGCGCGGTATCCACGTCGGGGTTCGTCGGTGTCGTCATGATTCGCTCGCGGGCGACAGCAGGCCTTCCCGGTCGACGCGAAAACGCGTGCCGCGCCACACGACATGCGACGAGAAGAAGCTCGATACGAACACGAAGAACTGCAGGAGATCGACAAACGGCAGCCAGAGCGCGCCGCGCAGGCCCGCGCCGGTTGCCCGGCTCGTTTTCAGCATCAGCAGCGCCCGCGCGGCAAGCGCGGCGGCCACCAGCCCGCACGCGGCGGTCGTGCCGCCGGAGAACAGCAGCGCCAGCAGCGCGAGCGGCACCGGATGCATCAGCACCGAACCGGCGTGACCGAGCCGATCCGCCGCGCGGATCGTGCAGCTCCAGCGCAATTCATGCGCGTACAGCTTCGCGAACGTCTCCTCCACACATGCATGCCCGACGACGAACGGCGGAATGACGACCTGCGCGCCCACCTGCCGCACCGCTTCACCGAGCGCATGATCCTCGGCCAGGTGATGCGCGAAACGCGTGAGCCCGCCGATGCGTTCGAGTGTCGCGCGCGTGAATGCAATCGTCTGGCCAAAACACGGCCGCGCGCGCCCGATGAAGAGCCCGGTAATGACGCCCGGCAGGAAATGGTAGTTCGTCATCGCGACGGCGACACCGGGCCAGAAGCCCGGCGAAGCGATGCCGCGATATACGCTCGTCACGATGCCGACATCCGGCTGCTGCAGCGCGCCGACGACGGCGCGCAAATAATCGCGCTCGACCAGCACGTCGCTGTCGGCGAGACAGAGCACCGAATACTCCGCGTGTTCGAGCATGTTCACGAGATTGGCGATCTTGCGATTCGGCCCGTATAGCCGCGCATCGGCGACGACCTTGATGTTCGCGTCGGGGTAACGCGCGCGCAGCGTCTCGACGGCCGCGAGGGCCTTGTCGTTCGCATCGTGCACGCCGAACAGGTGCTGGACCGGCCCCGGATAATTCTGCACGAAGAAGCTTTCGAGATGCTGTACGAGTTGCCACTCGTCGCCGTGCAGCGGCTTCGCGACGGTGACGCCCGGATAATCGCGCGGCTCGTCCGCCGCCCGGGAAAAGAACCGGCCGACCAGCACGCTGGCCGTGATCGTGTAAGCAATGCCCAGTAACACGCCCAGCCCGCAGACGATCGACATTGCCCCGGCCAGCGCGCGCATCACATGCAGCAAAACCATGCTTCTCCCCAGTGGTGACCCGTACGACCACGACACCCGGGAGCCGCCGCGCGCACGCGGATTCACCCGTGCGCGCCGCCGTATCGATTCCCGTGGAGCCGGATGTGAAGGACGACCAAGCGACGATACGCGCAATCAGATGACACAACTACCGTGCGGCGATCGATTCCTGTCACGCGCACGTAGCCGCATGCCACCGCGGCCCGGAATGCGACGTCGGCAAGCTTGCGGGCCGAAAGGATCGCAGTGGCAACCGCGATGACGACCCAGATACGAAACGTCATGGTGGTGAAAAATGATTCGGGTACGCGCCATGCAAGCAATGACACCAGCACGAAACACTGAATGAACATGCCGGCCAGCGCGGCGATCTGCAGATAGGCGCGCCATCGCTCGCTCGTCGAAGGTGCCATGGTGAAAGAATCTCCCGTGCGGACGACCGATACGGATCTGAAAGATTCGAAAGGTCGCGTGGGTCAGGATCAGGAACAGCGAAAGTCCAGCGGAGAACGATTGTGGCGACGCCTGCTTAACGTTTCGTTAAGAAAGCGACCGTAGAATCCGCCCGACCGATATCGTCCCCGTCGTACGCAGGAGTCTTCATGTCCACGCCCGCCCGATATGACACCGTTGCTCGCTTGCTGCACTGGCTGATCGTCGCGCTGATCGTCGCGCAATATGCGATCGGCTGGACGATGCCCGACGTGCATCGCGACACGCAACCCATCGGCCTGATCGCCGCGCACCTCCTCGTGGGCACCGCGCTGCTCGCGGCGATGGCCTGCCGCGTGCTGTGGCGCGCAACGCATCGCCCGCCCGCGAGTGACCTGCCGCCCGCGATGCGCGCGCTGTCGGGTGCGACGCATTTAGCGCTCTACGCGCTGCTGATCGCGGTGCCGCTGCTCGGCTGGATCAACGCGTCGTCGCGCGCATGGAGCGTGACGTTGTTCGGGATCGTGCCATTGCCCGCGCTGTCGGCGGCCGGCTCCGGATTCGGCCATGCGATGGGCGACGTGCACGGCATCCTCGCCTGGGCACTGTTCGTCGGCATTTGCCTGCACGTGGCAGCCGCGCTGGCGCATCGCTTCGTGCTGCGCGATCAGATCGTGCAGCGCATGATGCCCTGGTGATCGCCACGCTGGCGGCAGGGCCCGCGACTGCGCGCATGCATCCGGTTGCCGCCAGGGCCGATGCCAGCGTCGTTCCGGTTCAGCGCACGATCAGCCTGCCGATCCATCGCGCGCGGCTGGCCAGATGATCGCGCCGCCGCGCGAAGCGGCGCGCAATGACGGGCAGCGCAGCCGGCGCCCTTCTGCCGCGTCGAGCGGCACGAAGGGCTGCCGGACTGCCGTGCCGCGAACACGACGGCCTGAAGTCGCACAAGAGCATATCGACACCTAGTTGCTGGTCTGCGCCGGCATACCGGAGGCCGGTGCGTGCGCGGCGGCAGCCGCCATCCGGGCCCGGTCCTGCTCGGCAAGCTTCGCTTCCGCCGCCTGGATGTCCGCCGGATACTCGCCTTCGTCTCCCTTCGCCGGGTCGTACCCGGCTGCTTCCAGGCGGATCAATTCGTCGCGAACCTGTGCGCGCGTCAGCGGCGCGGCCGATTGCGCGAAGGCCGACTGACCGACGATCGCTCCGATCATCGTCAGGACTGCGATATATGTTTTCATCATGAACTCCTTCAATGTTCCGTATCGATCAACCTTGTTGAATTCCTGACCTGCGAATGCAGGCGACTGCGTCAGCTTCCGAAATAGATCGTGCAGAAGCTCGCGGGGCCGACGCATGCGGCAGAACCCTGGCGCGGCGACATCGTCGCCGGCTTGCCCGCTTCCGATGACGCGGCCGGATCGCTGCCCATCGCCGTGCTGGCCTGATGCTCCGGCATCTGTTCGGCCTGCCGCTGGAACAGCGGGCTCACGTCCGGATACGACGTATCGGTCACGAAGCGCAGCCCGTTGTTTTCGGCGTCGATCAGTTCCTGCCTGACCTGCGCGCGCGTCAGTTCCTGGGCCGACGCTTGCGTCGCGATACCCGCGAGAGAAATCGCCGCCACCGCGGCGGCCACCAGCCAATGCGTGTTCATGTTCCACTCCTTGAGAAGTCATCGAGACGACGTGCTACACCCGTATGACGACGGAGCGCGTGGGTTTATTCCCGCGCGTCGCACAACTCGGATCACTCGGCTTCTCCGGCGCCGGGAGCGCCCGGGACGGACGTTCATGAAACTGTCATTCTTTCGTCAGCCGGCGTAACCTGACGTAACGCAGCGCCCGCCGCGCTTCGGGCAGACTGATGTCACCCCTTACGGATCGCCTTTCGATCGACCATGTCCGTCGCTTACGACTATGTAGCCGGCCTGCTGCGCACGCTGTACGACCGCCATATCGACGGCGGCGCGGTGCTCGATACAGCCGCGTTTCCCGACGCCGAGCGTTTCGTCCGCGCGTGGACCGACATCCAGGCCGAGGCATTCGCCGTGGCGCGCGACATGCCGCGCATCCCGCGTTTTCACGAGATCATGCGCGAGCAGTACGACATCTCGGCCAACGACGCACGCGACTGGCGGATGTTCATCATGCAGGCGTACGGCCAGCCGTTTCCGCGCAACCTGTCGCGCTGCCCGACCGTCGCATCGATCGTCGCGGCGTCGCCGGACGTGCTGTCCGCATCGCTGTCGTTCCTCGCGCCCGGCAAGCACATTCCGCCGCATCGCGGGCCGTTTCGCGGCATCCTGCGCGGCTATCTCGTGCTGTCGATGCCGAAACGCGCGGACGGCACGCCGGCCGCCGTACTGAAAGTCGACGGCCACGAGTACCGGCTCGAGGAAGGACGTTTCCTGCTGTGGGACGACACGTTCATGCACGAGGTGTGGAACGACAGCGACGCCGTGCGGATCGTGCTGCTGCTCGATATCCGCCGGCGCGGGATGCCGCGCCTGCTCACGTGGCTGTCGAATGCGGTGATCGGCGTCGTTCGGCTCGGGATCCGGATTCGCGGGCGATCGATTCCGGTCTAGCGAACGTGGCCGGCATGCATCGGGTGACCCATCTTTTCGCGACTGCCCGCTCTTGTGTCCGGAAGGCGCTCAACGCAGCCAGGATGCCGGCGAAATCATCAGGATACCTTGTCGAATTCATCGTCCAACGCGTAGATGCCGCGCCTGGCGACGCACGGGAAAGGCGGATCGATCACCCGCACATTCGTCAGTTCCCAGCACACGTATCCGGCGCACCATTGCTTGCCTTGCGCGCGGGCTTCATCAGGCGTCCAGTCGTGTACCCCTACGACGTCGACCAACGCGAGCGCGATACCGTCAGGGTCCTCCTGCCCGTCCTGTCGCAGAAAAATCGTGTTCTGCACCAGCACGAGATCACGCAACGGCAGGGCCGGCGGCGCCCACGACCGGATTTCGACCTGCTTCCGGCCCGCGACGATATCGTCGACGGCGGGCTTGACGATCGACAGCGCGGATCGCGGCATGGCAAGTATTTCCTTCATCGGCAAGTGGAGAGCGTGCGACCGTCGATC
Source organism: Burkholderia lata (assembly GCF_000012945.1). Taxonomy (NCBI): domain Bacteria; kingdom Pseudomonadati; phylum Pseudomonadota; class Betaproteobacteria; order Burkholderiales; family Burkholderiaceae; genus Burkholderia; species Burkholderia lata. The sequence continues at coordinate 521,395 of NC_007511.1, read as the reverse complement.
GGCATCGCGGCCGAATCCGGCATGCGACGACGGTTCGGGCAGGATTGTTGCCGATTCGCCTGAACGTGTCGACCGGGACGGATCGGACACGCCGGCGCACCGCGACTACGCGATGCCGGCGTTCCGCCCCTGACGGATCGCCTAAACTACAGACCGTCCCCTCCGCGCGGCTCCTGCCAGCCACCGCCATGGCGCACCTCTTCTTCGCCGCCTCGATCCAGCGGCACATCGAAACGCCCGAACGCGACATCGACGCCCACTCGGTCGGCGAAGCATTCGACACCGTTTTCAGCGAGCAGCCGCGGCTGCGCGGCTACATCCTCGACGACCAGGGTGCGCTGCGCAAACACCTGTCGGTATTCATCGACGGCCATCCGATCCGCGACCGGCAACACCTGTCCGACGTGCTCGGCGACGCCAGCCGGGTCTATGTCGTGCAGGCGCTGACGGGCGGATAAGGGGACGTATGCACAAGCACCGACCGCGCACCCAAACGTCAGGTCGGGCCATCAGGAGACATCGCACATGAACGATCGACTGCTCGTCGCCACCCGCAAGGGCCTGTTCGTCCTGCAGCCCGACGGCCACGGCGGATGGACGCTCGGTGAGCCGCACTTCGCCGGCGAGCCGGTCAGCATGGCGCTCGCCGACCCGCGCGACGGCACGCTGTATGCCGCGCTGAACCTCGGCCATTTCGGCGTCAAGCTGCACCGCCAGCGCGCCGGCGCCACCGACTGGGAGGAATGCGCGGTGCCCGTCTACCCGCCGCAGCCCGCCGACGCCTCACCCTCAAGCGCCCGCGTGAATGCCGGCACCGGCGACGACGACGACGCGCCTCCCGGCCCGCCGCAGCCGCCGTGGACGCTCCAGCAGATCTGGTCGCTCGAAGCCGGCGGCGCCGACGAGCCGGGCGTGCTGTGGGCCGGCACGATTCCGGGCGGGCTGTTCCGCTCCGACGACGGCGGCAGTTCGTGGGTGCTCAACCGGGCATTGTGGGATCGCCCGGAGCGCGCCGAATGGGGCGGCGGCGGATACGACGCGCCGGGCATCCATTCGGTGATGGTCGATCCGCGCGACAGCCGGCACGTGACGATCGGCATCTCGTGCGGCGGCGTCTGGCAGACGGCCGACGGCGGCGCGACATGGCGAGTGACCGCCGACGGCATGGAAGCCGACTACATGCCGCCCGAGCGGCGCGGCGAACCAAACATGCAGGATCCGCACCGCGTCGTGCAGTGTGCGGCCAACCCGGACGTGCTGTGGACGCAGCATCACTGCGCGATCTTCCGCTCGACCGACGGCGCCGAACACTGGCGGCGGATCGAGGCGCAACCTTCGAGCTTTGGGTTCGCGGTGGCCGTGCACCCGCACGAACCGGACACCGCGTGGTTCGTGCCGGCCGTGAAGGACGCGTGCCGGATTCCGGTGGGCGGCAGGTTCGTCGTCACGCGCACGCGCGACGGCGGGCGCCGTTTCGAGCAATTCACGAACGGGTTGCCGAGTGCACCGGCGTACGACCTCGTGTATCGGCACGGGCTCGCGGTGGACGATTCGGGCACACGTCTCGCGATGGCGTCGACGACCGGTGGGTTATGGACGTCCGACGATGGGGGGGAACACTGGCAGTTGGTGTCTGCGCATTTGCCGCCGGTTTACTGTGTTCGGTTCGGGTGATGGTGTGCAAGCGGGCTGGTTCGCGCACCGCGCGCATGGCCCGCTTTACCGCTCAACGCCCGCCCCCATCCGCCCCACCGCCTCCCGCGTCTGCGCAATCTCCGCCTCAATCCAGTCGAGAAACGACCTGACCCACGGCTCGCGCTCCCTCCCCGGCCGGCACAGCGCGACGAAACGCGCGCCCTCGATCCGCACCGACGGCTCGATCGGCGTCAACGCCCCGTGCGCGACATGCTCGGCAGCCAGCACCGAGCTGAGCAGCGCGACACCCTGCCCGTGCAGCACCGCCTGCAACGCGTAATGCTCGTCATCGTAATGACGAAACACCGCGCGCTCGAGCCACGCTTCGCGGCCGGCCGCGCGACACCACGACGCCCAGTCGACCGACACCGGCAGCGGCGTATCCCACACGGTCTCGATCAGGTCGAGCGGCTCATCCGCGCGATGCGCATCGAATCCGGCGGCCGCATACGCGCCGAAATACTCGTCGATCAGCGCAATCTCGTGCAGCGCCGGAAACGTGCGCGACGTCGCGCGAATCGCGAGATCGATCCGCGCATCGCGTTCGAGATCCGCGAGCGCGTTGCCGGTTTCGACCTTGATGTGCAGTTGCGGATCGATGCGACGAAACCGGCCGAGGCGCGGAATCAGCCACATCGCGGCGAATGCGGGTGTGGTGGTCAGCACGAGCGTGCGCTCGCCGGTCGCTTCGGGCCGCACCGCATCGAGCCCGCGGCTCAATGCGAGCAGGGCATCGTGACTCGCGCGAAACAGGCGTTCGCCTTCGTCCGTGAGCCGCACGCCACTCGCCCCGCGCTCGAACAGCAGCACGCCGAGCCGGCTTTCGAGCGACTTGATCTGGTGCGACACCGCCGCCGGTGTCACGGACAGTTCGTCCGCGGCAGCCTTGAACGCGCCAAGCCGCGCCGACGACTCGAATACACGCAAAGCGGTCAGGGGAATTTTCGAGAACACGGGGCCTCGCGGGCCGGATCGGGCCGGGTTGAATTCAATTGAATCGGGGTGAGATTAGGTGAATTGAAGCGGGCACGCAACGCGGATAGCCTTGCGGGACGTCGCGGCACGGTGCCGCGGCGCGTGGCGTCCAACCGGAGAAACAACGTGCAAGGCCTACCGCGCAGGATCACGCAGGCGGTGCTCTACGAAGCGATCGCGATTTCCTGCATCTCGCCCGTGATCGCGGCGATCTTCAAGCAGAACCTCGTCTATTCGGGCGCGCTGTCGGCGACGATGTCGGCGATCGCGCTGCTGTGGAACATGATCTTCAACGCGCTGTTCGAACGCTGGGAAGCGTCGCGCCGCCAGCCGGCACGCACGCTCGGGCGGCGGATCCTGCACGCGACCGGATTCGAAGGCGGGCTGATCTTCATCCTGGTGCCCGTCGTGGCGTGGTGGCTCGACATCTCGTGGCTCGACGCGTTCGTCGTCGACATCGGGCTGTTCGCGTTCTTCTTCTGTTACGCGTTCGTATTCCAGTGGGCGTTCGATCGCGTGTTCGACGTGCCGGCGGCGACGAAAGGGCAATGAGCCGGGCAGGCCGCCCCGCAATATCGGATAGTCGAGAATGGCATCAATCGACGTGTTTGTTTCTATTTTAAACTTCACTCGAATTTTATAATTCCCACACTCGACTTACGCCACCCCATATATTCACAAAGTTAAAACAGCCATAGGGTTTACGTTACATTGCCGCTCCGCAAATTCAACTGCTAATGTAGGTTGACGATTAACACAAGATAATCACCCGCACCCACCCCATATAATCAGCGCAACCACACGCGCCGACTCAATCGCTAAATCCGCCCCGGAAGTTTAGAGGGCGATTTGCGATGTTCGCAGTTCAATTCCTCAACAAGGAAATCATCATGAACGAAAATCAAGAAAAGCAAGATCTCCCGCTGATCGAATGGATGCAGGAAGATCAGCATGAAGATTGGGTCGAGATGATGAAAGACAGCGCAGTCATTCCATTCGCAACCGCTCTGTGGGCATAAGCGGTCAGCCATCGGATGATGGCGGATCGCACTGATCCGCCATTTTTTTGATCCAGAACCTGGATATCCCGGAGAGTGTGATGGAAAAAAGTGTCGAAAATTTCTTTTCGTGCGTCCGCGGACATCCAGCCATGATGCAGAAAAGCGCGCCCGGCGCCAATATCCTGGTCGGCTCGGACAAAAGCCAGAAAAATACCGCGCAATCAATCATTCGGCATTGCCCTGAAAAACTGGAATATTCATTCACCTACGTCGAGCTCGACACGGAAGATCACGAACAGGTCATCAGGGAAATCGACCGATGTGACATGTTCATCTTCATGTACGACTCGTCGATACGTTCCGACATCAATCCGCACGGGCCGTCATTCATCCCGCCCCTCAAGCCAAAAATGGCCGAGCACTGGAAGAAGTCGGTATTGCTCCGCGAGTATGGCGAGTTCTTCAAAGAGGCCTTTTCCGAGAGCATCGACGACATTGCCGTGCGCAACGAACGCATCATTGCGGCAGCGCAACGCGCCCGGCGCGTGCAATTTCACGACGGTTTGGGCGGCTCGCTGCACGGAACGCTGGATCAGACCTGGAAAAGCCTGGATGGCCGCAACCACTACGATTTGATGCCAGGCGAAGTGGCGACCCGGGTACCCGACCTGACCGGCAACGTCGTATTCGGCGGCACCTTCCTGAGCACGGTGCCCTTCGCCATCAAGTACGGCGTCATCGACCCGATATTGCACATCTGGATCGATCGGGGCCAGGTGACCAGCGTCGAATCGGCCAATCGACAGCTCGAGGACGACCTCAAGTTATATCTGGATAAATGTGCGGGAAACCGGATTGTCGAAGAGTTCGGGATTGGTACGAACCTGAACGTCCGGCTGCATGGACGCAATGCGAGTTTCGAAGAACGCCACCCCGGGCTGCACCTCGGCCTCGGTGGCGGTGAACGTGGCAGCCATCATCTGGACCTAGTGTTTTCGTCCGGAACGATTCGGTTCGACGACACGGTCATCTTCGACGGCTCGTTCCACGTCTAGCGAGCGCCTTCGACGACACGGCCGGCATCGAAGCACCGACAAGGTGCCGGCCTCGCGATTTCCACCCTCGGCATCCTGCCCGCGCAGGTTCACGTTACGCCTGTCCCGCACGGTGGCCGCGCACACCGGAGCCGAATCGTCATGGTCGACCTCGAACAGCAATTGCATGTCGCGCAGACGCAATACGCAGGCGCTTCGCATGATCCCGCGCTGCTGCATCGCATCTGCGACCTGCTGACCGCCCTCCGGCGCGAGGAGGACATGCTTCCCTGGGCCGACCGCGCGCTGGCGCTCGATCCGCACGACGCCGTGTTCATTGCGCGACGTGCCGATGCGCTCTACCTGCTGGGCCGGTATGTCGAAGCCGCCGATACATGGCGACGTGATCCGTCGCGGCACAACCGCCCCGAACTCTACCGCTTGCGACTGGGCATGAGCCTGATGATGGCCGGCGATCTCCCACAGGCCATCCGGTTGCTCGACGAAGCCTTTCGGATGGCCGAATCAGGCCATGCCGAAATGACCGCATCGATCGGGTTCGCGATGGGCGAGGCGATGCTCAAGGCCGGCGATCCGCGCGGCTTCGCCTATTGGCGCATGCGCGATGACGTTCCGCGCCTGTCCGCCAATTACCGCCCGATCGACATCCCGGCATGGGACGGTGAATCGGATGTGCGCGGCAAGCGTGTCCTGATCACGCACGAACACGGATTCGGCGACAACTTTCTCCTGGCAGCCTGCGTGCCCGATTGGCTGGCGGCAGGCGCGCACGTCATGCTCACCTGCCATCCGCAGAACCATGCGCTCATGCAGGCGTCACTGCCGCATTGCGAGGTCGTCGCCGCACCCAATCCGCTGCAGTTTCATGCGCCATTGCCCCGTGAACTGCAATCATTGGCAGACGGGTTCGCGCCGGACCTGCATGCAACACTGCTCCATTTGCCCATGCTGAAAGCCCGGCAGACGCGCGTGCCGGAACAATGGTTCGCGCCCTATATCCGGGTGCCGCCGCAAAAGCAGCGAATCGCGGCCGAATGGGCCGCGCAACTGCGCGACAAGCATCCGGGGAAGAAGCTGATCGGACTGTTTTGGGATTGCGTTCAACGACACTGGCCCGAAAAGGGCGCCATCGTCAGGTGCTGGGCCAGCCGCCGCAGCCTGCCGCTCGATGCGATCAACGAGATCGTGGAGCACCCTTCCATGGCGGAATGCCTGCATTTCGTGAATCTGCATCATCCCGCTGCCGTGGCGCTGGCAGGCACGCCGGCCAGCAATGTCAGTCACTACCAGCCGGTGATTCGGGATTTTGGCGACACGGCGGCATGCATGGCTCAACTGGACGCCGTGGTCGCGGTGGATTCAGGCGTCGCCAATCTGGCGGCCATGATGGGCATGCGGACGTGTGTACCGACCCACACCTGTGGCGATTGGCGTTGGGGAGTCGAGGGAACGACGAGCCCGTGGATCAGGCAGGCGACCGCTTTGCGGCAAACCCGGGAAGGTGACTGGAGCGACGTGGTTCGAAGCATCCAGGCGTGGCTCATGCATGCCGTTGCCTGATGCCTGATGCCTGATGCCTGATGCTTGATGCCCGATGCGAACAATCCGACCTGAACAGGCCGGACCAGCACGCCGACGCCCCCCGCATCCCGGGACCTTCCCGAGATGAAGGGGGCGCCAGTCCGTCAAGCCGATTGCGGACCTGACGATCGCTCAATCACGTCGTTCAATGCACGCCGAGATAAGCCTTCACCGCCGGCAGGCCCGGCTTGCCGTCGAGCGTCGTGACGCCCGCGAGCCACTTGTCGAGCGCCTGCGGGTTCGCCTTCAGCCACTCGGCCGCCGCCTTGTTCGGATCTTCCTTGTTCATGATCGGCATCATCACGTGGTTCTCGATCGACGTCGTGAACTGCAGGTTCGACACGAACTTCGCGACGTTCGGGCAGCGCTGCGCGTAGTCGGGCGGCGTCGCCGTCAGCACCTTCGCTTCGCCGTAGTTCGGGCCGAACACGTCGTCGCCGCCGGTCAGGTAGTCGATCTTCATCTGCACGTTCATCGGATGCGGTTCCCAGCCAAGGAACACGATCCACTGCTTGTCGCGGATCGCGCGATTCACCTCGACCAGCATCCCGGCCTCGCTCGACTCGACCATCTTGAACTTGCCGAGGCCGAACTGGTTACCGTCGATCATCTTCTTGATCAGCAGGTTGCCGTCGTTGCCCGGTTCGATCCCGTAGATCTTGCCGTTCAGCTTGTCCGCGTACTTCTGAATATCCGCGAACGACTTCAGGCCACCCTGGTACACGTAGTCGGGCACCGCGAGCGTGTATTTCGCGCCGGTCAGGTTCGGCGTCGAAAGCACCTTGATCTGGCCGGCCTTCGTGAACGGCTGGATGATCGGGTCCATCGTCGGCGACCAGTAGCCGAGGAACACGTCGATCTGCTTGCTCTTGATGCCGGCGAACGTGATCGGCACCGAGGCGATCGTCTTCGTCGGGCTGTAGCCGAGGCCCTGCAGCATCGTCGACGCGAGGCCCGTGGTCGCCGCGATGTCGGACCAGCCGACGTCCGCGAAGCGCACGTTCTTGCACACGGGCGGGTCGGCCGCATACACGGCCGACATCGGCGCGGTTATCCCGATCCCGCACACCGCTGCGATCAATAGGCGCTTCATCTTGCTTCTCCTCAAAGTGATGTCGTTTGCTTGAATGCGGGATCGTTTATTGAAGCCGCGCGCCACGATCCCGGCGGCGTCGCGGACCTTAGGGTCGGTCAGCGCCCCGGCAACCGGCGCTCGTAGCTCGGCGCGTGGCCGAACTGCGCACGGTAGGCCTTACTGAAATGGCAGGGCGAATGAAAACCGCAGACCGTCGTCACGCGCGCGATCGACGCGTCGGTCGTGCGCAGCAGGTCGCGCGCGCGCTTCAGGCGCAGCGTCAGGTAATAGTGGGTCGGCGACACGTTCAGGTACACCTTGAACATGCGCTGCAGATGCCGCTGCGACAGCCGCACGAGCCGCGCGAGCTCCTCGAGCGACAGCGGCTCCTCGATGTTCGCCTCCATCAGCCGCACGACCTCGATCAGCTCGGCGCGCGAGAAGCCGACGCGCGCATCGACCGGAATCGGCTGCGTATCGGTCGAGCTGCGGATGCGCTCGAGGATGAACTGCTCGGACACCTGTGCGGCCAGCTGCTGGCCGAACCGCATGCCGACGAGGTTCAGCATCAGGTCCAGCGGCGCGGTGCCGCCGGTGCAGGTCAGCCGGTCGCGGTCGACGACGAACAGTTCGTCGGCGAACCCGACTTGCGGAAACTCGGCATGCAGCGCGGACAGGTTCTCCCAGTGCACGGTGCAGCGATAGCCGTCGAGCAGCCCGCTCGACATCAGTGCATACGCGCCCGTGCAGATGCCGCCGAGCGGCAGGCCGCGTTCGGCGAGCGCCGCGAGCGTATCGCGTGCGCCTTCGTCGACCACGTCGCGGATGCGGATGCCGCCGCAGACGATCATCACGTCGGGCAGGTTCGTGTAGTCGAGCGCCTGCGTGGGCCGTACCGCGATGCCGTTGCTGGCGTGCACCGGGCTGCCGTCGAGCGAGTAGATCGACCACTGGTAGTGATCGGCACGCCCGACGTAGTTCGCCATCCGAAGCACTTCGACGGCGCTCGAGAACGCGATCATCGAGAAGTTCGGCAGCGTCAGGAAGCCGAAATGGGCGAGGGACGAAACCGGTGAAACGCAGGCAGCGGGCGCGACAGCGACGGCGGACGTCACATCGGTCTCCTGGCGAGGAGGTTGCAGGGGGCCAGCCCCGCGGCCGAAGCCGCGGAAGCCATTATTTATATTCAGGGTAAGCGACCGGGTTGCTCCGGCCGCTGGGGGTCAGGCCTGTGCGGGCGCAGCCTTCACGCGAAACAGCTGCTTGAGACCCGAGAACAGCGGCGCCTTCACGGTGCCCGGCGCACGGCCGAAGCTTTCGGTGATGCGGTCGAGAATGATCGCGAGCAGCACGACCGACAGACCGCTTTCGAAACCGAGGCCGATGTCGAGGCGCTGGATACTGGCGAGCACGTCGTTGCCGAGGCCGCCCGCGCCGACCATCGACGCGATGATCACCATCGACAGCGCCATCATGATCGTCTGGTTCACGCCCTGCATGATCGACGGCAGCGCATTCGGGAACTGCACCTTGTACAGCAGCTGCCACGGCGTGCAGCCGAAAGCCTGGCCGGCCTCGACGATCTCGCGGTTCACGTGGCGGATACCGAGGCTCGTCAGGCGCACCGCGGGCGGCATCGCGAAGATCACCGTCGACAGGATCCCCGGCACGCGGCCGAGACCGAACAGCATCGCAGCCGGAATCAGGTAGACGAATGCGGGCATCGTCTGCATCAGGTCGAGGATCGGGCGCACGATCGCGGCGACCCACTTGCTCTTCGCGGCCCAGATGCCGAGCGGGATGCCGAGCACGAGGCTGATGATCGTCGACGACAGCGTGAGGCCGAGCGTGATGACCGTCTGGTCCCAGAAGCCCGTCGCGAAGATCAGCAGCAGCGACGCGGTGGTGAACAGCGCGAAGCGCCAGCCCACCCGCCACAGCCCGATGCCGATGAAGATGGCCATCATCATCCACATCGGGATCGCCTGCAGGCCATGCTCGACGAATGCCGCGAGCCCCTCGATCGCCTGGCCGATCGCGTCGAACGTTTTTGCGTCGTGGTCGAGCAGGTAGTGAACGGACTGGTCGACCCAGGTACCGAGCGGAATCATTTCAGACATGGGAACCTCGCGAACGCGTGATGGCCTTCAGGATGAGCGCACGATCGACCGAGCCGCAGTAGCAGCCGTCGTCGTCGACGACCGGCAGCGCATTCGGGCTCGCGACCACGCGCGCGACGACATGTTCGAGCGACGCATCGCGCCGGATGGATTCGATCGGGCTCACGGACGGCGTGGCCTGACCGATCGCATCGCGCGTGACGAAGCCGCGAATCTTGCGTTGCGCATCAAGCACGAACGCATAGTCGGCGCTGCCGTTCAGCGTCGCCGCGACGTTCGCGGCATCGCACTTCGATACGATCGGCACGGCGCCCGTCTGCATCAGGTCGCCGGCCGTCAGGTAGCGGCTGGTGTCGATCCCGTCGAAGAACGCGCGGACATAATCGTCGGCCGGGTTCGCGATGATGTCCTGCGGCGTGCCGACCTGCACGAGCCGGCCGCCTTCCATGATCGCGATGCGGTTGCCGATACGCAGCGCTTCTTCCAGATCGTGCGACACGAACATGATCGTGCGGCGCTGTTCCTTCTGCAGTTGCAGCAGCACATCCTGCATTTCGCGGCGCTTGAGCGGATCGAGTGCGGAGAACGCCTCGTCCATGATCATCAGCGACGGGTTCACGGCCAGCGCGCGGGCGAGGCCGACGCGCTGCTGCATCCCGCCCGACAGCTCGGACGGCAGCTTGTGCGAGAACGGTGCGAGGCCGACCTGCTCGAGCACCTCCATCGCGCGGCGTTCGCGTTCTTTCTTGCTGACACCCGCGACTTCGAGGCCGAATGCGGCATTCGACACCACGGAGCGATGCGGCATCAGCGCGAACGACTGAAACACCATGCTCATGTCCTTGCGGCGCAGCGCGGTCAGCGCCGAGCGGCGTGCCGACGCGACGTCGAGCCCGTCGATCATCACCTTGCCGGCGCTGGGATCGACCAGCCGGTTCACGAGGCGGATCAGCGTCGACTTGCCGGAACCGGACAGGCCCATCAGCACGAAAATTTCGCCTTCCTGCACATCGAAGGAGACGTTGTGCACGCCGACGACCTGGCCGGTGCGCTTGAGCACATCGTCCTTCGTCGCGCCGGCGGCGAGCATGTCGAGCGCCTGCTGCGGGTTGCTTCCAAACACCTTGCACAGACCTTCGACCACGACCTTGGGGGCATCCATCGAAACCTTCTCCTCGTGTAGCGGGGACTCGCGCTTGTCTTAGCGTGCCTACATAGTTGCCAGAAAAAACCCCGACCTGCCGACGAATTACGACAAACGCTTGCGCAAATACGACACGGCCTCCAGCCCCGCCGGGCGGGCCGCTGCACGCGGCGGCACCCGATTGCGGCGGCGCAATACGCGCACGGCCAACAACGGCGGGCATCGCGCGCCGGACTTGTGCGCAGCAGCGCGGCACATATCGCGCTGCGCTTTGCGCCAATTCGCATCGGGCACGCGTCGCTTTACGACAATTTCACGTCCGATCACGCGTCGATCTGCTCAGACGAAAGCGCATCGCATCCACCAGTAAAAAGCATGACCGTACAAAAAGCCGCGCGGCGACACCGGACGGTGCACGCCGCGATACCGCGCCAACCCGGAAAATCCGCAACGGCCGCTGTGATACATTCCCCGCCAACAGGCTGATCGGGACGCAGGCCGCCATTACGGCCACCGTGATCAGCAGCGCATGCCGGTTCGCCTGCCGGCCATGCCGATACCGCCTCGATCGGCAAACATCCGATCGCAGGCCGATAACGATACGAGAGAGGGAGCAAGGCGAGATGAACTGGGCTTTTACCGCAATCGGCTTCATCGTGGGCGGGATTGCCGCATTGATCGGGGATTTCTCCGCCATCACCGGCGCAGTGCTCGGCGCCGCGATCGGGTTCTGCCTCGACAACACGCTGCAACAGCGCAAGCGCAAGGCCAAAGGCGCGACACCCGCCCCGTTCGCGATGCAGGCGCCGCCCGCCCAGCCGCCGGTTCCGCTGGCCGAGCGCGTCGCGCGCCTCGAAGCGACCGTCGAAACGCTGACGCGCGAAATCGCATCGCTGCGTGGCCAGCTGGCCGGCACGAAGGCCGGCACGGCCACGACTGACGCGACCGTGCACACGCCCACCGGTACTGCCTCTGCCACCCCGTCCGCACCCGTCCCGCCTTCGGTCGCCCTGCCGCCGCGCGCGCCTGCCCAGCCGGCCGCCGCACGCTCGGACGCACCGGCATCCGCATCGGCACCGGCTCCCACACCCGCTCGCACCGCCACGCCGGCACCGACACCGGCCGCCGCGATCCGCGCGAGCGAAACACCTGCTGCTCCGCCCCCCGCACCGTCGGTTCCTCCCGCCCCGCCCAAGCCGCGCGAACCCGACCTCGTCGAGCGCGCATTCCGCGCCGCACGCGACTGGCTGCTCGGCGGTAACACGGTCGTGCGCGTCGGGATCATCGTGCTGTTCTTCGGCGTCGCGTTCCTGCTCAAGTACGCGGCCGACAACAACATGCTGCCGATCGAATTCCGCCTCGCCGGCACCGCGCTCGCCGCGGCCGCGCTGCTCGCGATCGGCTGGCGCGTCCGTACGCGCCGCGCGGCGTACGGGCTCGTGCTGCAGGGCGGAGGCGTCGGCATCCTGTACCTGACGATCTTCGCCGCGACCAAGCTGTACACACTGCTGCCCGTCGGCGCCGCGTTCCCGCTGATGGTTGCGGTGTGCGCGCTGAGCGCGTTCCTCGCAGTGCGGCAGAACGCACTGCCGCTCGCGTTCATGGGCACCGCCGGCGGCTTTCTCGCGCCGGTCCTGCTGTCGACCGGCCAGGGCAACCATGTCGCGCTGTTCAGCTACTACGCGCTGCTGAACGCGGGCATCTTCGCGATCGCCTGGTTCAAGGCCTGGCGTCCGCTGAACCTGCTCGGCTTCGTGTTCACGTTCACGATCGGCTCGGCGTGGGGCGTGACGGCCTACCGCCCCGCGCTGTTCGCGAGCACCGAGCCGTTCCTCATCCTGTTCTTCCTGATGTATGTCGGCATCGCGCTGCTGTATGCGGTGAAGCGCGAGATCGCGCTGCGGCACTACGTGGACGGCACGCTCGTGTTCGGCACGCCGATCGTCGCGACCGCGCTGCAGGCGTCGCTCGTGAAGGACATGCCGTTCGGGCTCGCGTGGAGCGCCGTCGCGCTGTCGGCGTTCTACGTCGTGGTCACCGCATGGCTCGCGCGGCGCCGCGACCGCCTCGCACTGCTGTTCGAATCTACGCTCGCGCTCGCGGTGATCTTCGCGACGCTGGCCGTGCCGCTCGCGTTCTCGGGCCCGACGACCAGCGCCGCGTGGGCGATCGAAGGCGCGGCCGTCGTCTGGCTCGGCGTGCGCGAGAAGCGCATGCTGCGGTTCGGCTTCGGCCTGCTGATGCAGGTTGCCGCCGCCGGCGCATTCTTCACGAGCCTGCTCGGGCCGGCCGACGCCACCGCGCTGCCGGTGCTCAACAGCCCGACCATCGCGATGCTGCTGATCGCGCTCGCCGGCGTGTTCACCGGCTGGTGGCTGCACGGACGCGGCGAAGCACGCGCGTGGCGTGCGTGGATGCCCGAGATCGGTGCCGCCGCCGCTGCGTGGGGGCTGCTGTGGTGGGTGAGCGGCGGGCTGCACGAGATCCTCGTCTACGCGAGCCGTCACGTCGACCTGCATGCCGACCGCTTCGTCGTCGATTCAACCGCGCTGTTCGCGGCCGGCACCGCGTGGCTCGCGCATGTCGCGCGCCGCCGGCTGGCGTGGCCGCTCGCCGAATGGCCCGCGCTCGCGCTGACGCCGGTGCTGGCGCTGCTTGCGCTGCGTGCGTTCGATGCCCACGAAGCGCCGCTGTCGGGGATGGGCGCGTTCGCGTGGCCCGTCGCCGTCGGCGCAGGCCTCGCGCTGCTATGGCGCCAGTCGCGCGGCACGGCTGGCGCCGATTCCGCGCAACGCACGGTGCCCGGCGTCGCGCCATCCATCTCGGCAGGCATCATCGCGCCGCTGCATACGCTGATGTTCTGGACCGTGTGCGGGCTGCTGTCGCTCGAAGGCTTCTGGCGCCTGCGCGCGTACGTGCCCGAAGGAGCGTGGAGCTGGAGCGCGTGGGCCTACGGCTTCGGCGCGCTGCTCCTGCTGGTGTCGGGCCCCGGCTCGCGGCTGCGCTGGCCCGTCGCGGCGTTTCCGCGTGCGTACCAGGTGTGGGGCGCGGCACCGCTCGCCGCACTGCTGTGGCTGTGGAGCATCGCCAGTGTGATCAGCGACGGCAACGCGGCGCCGCTCTTCTGGCTGCCGCTGCTCAACCCGCTCGACATCGCGCAGTTCCTGGTGTTCGTCGCGTTCGCCGTGTGGCTGCGCCGCCTGAAAACGCTCGGTATCGCGTGGCATCCGCGCGTCGTCGACTACGCAGCGATCGCCACCGTGTTCCTGTGGTTCAACGCGCTGATGCTGCGCACGCTGCATCACCGCTTCCACATGGTCTACGACACCGACACCGTGCTGTCGTCGTTCGGCATCCAGCAGGTGTTCATGGTCGGCTGGAGCCTGTTCGCGTTCGCCGGGATGTGGCTGACGCGTCGCGACGGCATCGCCCGCGTGTGCGCGCTCGCGTCGCTGCCGCTGATCGTCGTGATGTGGGTGTGGACCTTCTATGCGAACTTCACGCAGGACGGCGGAAGCTGGGCGCGGGTGCCGCTCTTCAACCCGCTCGACCTCGTGCTCGCGGTCGTCTATGCGCTCGCCGCGACGTGGTTCGTGCGTGCGCGCAAGCTCGGCTGGTCGTTCGACATCCATCGCGTCGCGCTGCTGAGTGCGGCCGGCGCAACCGCGTTCCTGTGGCTGAACGCGATCCTGCTGCGCACGCTGCATCACTGGGCCGGCGTGCCGTACGAACTCGGCGCGATGGCGGAATCGACGCTCGTGCAGGCGTCGGTGTCCGTGTACTGGACGCTCTGCGCGCTTGCGATCACGATCTGGGCGACGCGCCGCGGGCTGCGTCCGCTGTGGTTCGTCGGCGCCGCGCTGCTTGCGCTCACGGTCGTCAAGCTGTTCCTGTTCGACCTGTCGCACGTGACCGGCATCGAGCGCATCGTGTCGTTCATCGGCATCGGCGTGCTGCTGCTGTTGATCGGGTATTTCTCGCCGCTGCCGCCGAAGGCCGCGGCGCAGCAGGACGACAAAGTATGAAACGACTCACCGCCCTGCTCGGACTGAGCCTGCTCGCGTCGTTCGCGGCGGCCGACGGCATGCCGGGTGCCGGGCACGCCGCGCAGCGCTTCTCGCTCGACCTCGACGGCACTGCCGCGTATTACCAGCTCACCGTGCCGCAGCCCGTTTATGCGGCGAGCCGGCGCGACGACCTCGGCGACGTGCGCATCTTCAACGGCGCGGGCGAGCCGGTGCCGTATTCGCTCGACGCGCCCGCAGTGGCCGTGCCCGCCGTCCCGCCGACACGCACGCCGGTGCACTGGTTTCCGCTGCCACCCGCGCGCGCCGACAACGGCAACGCGCCGCTCGGCGTGACGGTCGGCCCGGACGGCGCGCTGCGCGCGGGCGTCGCCGCACCGGTGCCCGCAAAGCACGGCGCGGATCTCGTCGACCTGTCGCATGCGGACGGCGACATCGACGCGCTGCTCGTGCACATCGGCGACGACAGCTACCAGGGGCGTGTCGCCGTCGAAGCCAGCGACGACCTGCGCAGCTGGCGCTCGCTCGGCAGCACGCAGCTCCTGAAGGTCGGCCACGGCGACGCCATGCTGGTGCAGGAACGCATCGCGCTCGAAGGCGCAGCGCCGCGCTACTTGCGGCTCGACTGGCTCGACGGCGCGCCCGCGGTTACGTCGATCGACGTCGAAACACACCCGCGCGATGCGCGCGGGACCGACACCGCGTCCGTGCCGCGCCAATGGCGCGACGCCGTGCGCGTACGGGCCGGCGGCACGCCTGGCGAGTACTTGTTCGACACCGACGGCGCATATCCGGTCGACCGCGTGCGCATCGACCTGCCACAGCCGAACACCGTCGCGCGAGCGACGTTGCAGAGCCGCGCCGACGCGCAGGCGCCGTGGCGCGACGTCGCGGGTGCCGTGCTGTTCCGGCTGCAGGGCAAGGCCGGTGAGCAGCGCAATCCGCCGCTCGAGTTCGCGGCGAATACGGATCGCGCGTGGCGGATCGTCGTCGACATGCGCAACGGCGGCTTCGGTGGCGGCCAGCCGGCCGTCGCGGTCGGCTGGCATCCGGCCGCGCTGACGTTCGTCGCGCGCGGCACACCGCCGTTTACGCTCGGCGTCGGCGATGCGTCGCTGGTGTCGTCGGCCGTGAGTCGCGACGCGCTGCTGGTCGGCATGGCGCCCGAAGTGCGGCCCGCACGCGTCGGCGCGGCGTTGCCGGTGTCAGCGGTCGCACCGGCGCCGGCCGTCGATACGGACGCACCGCGCCGCTACGTGCTGTGGGGCGCGCTGGTCGTCGCGGTCGGCGTGCTCGGCACGATTGCGTGGCGCCTCGCGAAAGGCGGCGGCGATACGCACGGCCGCGACGGATGACGCAAGGCGCTTGTCGCCCGTCTTTACGCGCCATTTATCGGGCGAACCTGTTTCTTTCGACGGTCGCAACGCATAACTGCGTACAGTCGTCGCATCGGAACCACGATGCGACGACATGCAGGAAACCTATCCATCGTATGACCGGCCGGCGCCGCGCACGCGCGTGCGCCCGGCCCTGCGGCTGAAGCGCTTTCTGCTGCTCCTCCCGATCGTGCTGCCGCTGTCGATCGCATTGCCCGCGCATGCCGACGACACGCCCGCAGCACCGGTCACCGCCGCCAGCACGCCCGAAGCATCGCCGCCCCCCACCCTCGACACGATCGTCATCGCGCTGCGCAATCGCTTCCACGTCGCGTATGCGGACGCACGCACGATCGCGCGCGCGGTGCAGACCGAATCGGACCGCTACGGGCTTGCCCCGGCGCTGCTGCTCGCGATCATCGCGGTCGAGTCGGGCTTCGATCGCCACGCGGTCAGTGTCGCCGGCGCGCGCGGGTTGATGCAGGTGCTGCCCACCGCCCATCGCGATCTCGTCGCGCATGTGAAGGATCTGTCCGATCCGGCCACCAACGTGCGGATCGGCGCGGCCATCTTCCGCGGCTATCTCGACGACGCAGATGGCGACGTCGAAACCGCGCTCGTGCGCTACAACGGCGGCACGAAGCGCTATGCGCAGCGGGTCGCGCTGCGCGTGCAGCAATTCGATGCGCAGTTGCGCCATTCGAACGGCGCAACGAGCGACGAACTGCGGACGGCCGCGAACCCCTGAGCGCGTCGCTACCGCGCGCCGGCAAGCCGGTAGCCGACACCCGTCTCCGTCAAGATGTACGCGGGCCGCCGCGGATCGCGCTCCAGCTTGCGCCGCAGGTGGCCGACATACACGCGCAGATAGTGCGCATCCTTGCCGTGCGTCGCGCCCCACACCTCGCTCAGCAGACGGTCGTGCGTGAGCAGCCGGCCCGCGTGATGCGCGAGCGCGGCCAGCAACCGGAATTCGATCGGGCTCAGATGCACGCGCGCCCCGCCGCGCAACACCTGGCGATCGGCGAGATCGACGGTCACGTCGCCGAAGCACACACGTACCGCATCGATGCGCCCGCCGCCGGCTTGCCGCCGCAGGTGCGCACGAATCCGCGCGATCAGCTCGGCGGCGCCGAACGGCTTGGTCAGGTAGTCGTCTGCGCCCGCGTCGAGCGCGGCCACCTTGTCGCTTTCCGCGCTCAGCGCCGACAGCACGATCAGCGGCGCAGCCGAGCACGCGCGCAGCGCACGAATCAGTTCGGTGCCGCCAATGTCGTGCAGGTTCGTGTCCGCGACGATCAGGTCGGGCCGTCGTGCGCCGACGGCCGCCACGCCCGCCGCACCGGTCGCGGCCTCGCAGACGTGCATGCGTTCGGCCTTCAGCGCGACACGGACGAAATGCCGGATGAACCTGTCTTCGTCGACGATCACGATGACGACGGTCGGTTTGCTCATCCGGCAGCACCTCCGTCCGGTGCGTCATGCGCGCTTAACCGCGCCGCACAGTGCGTGTCCATGCTCACGCCCATCCGCATGCCACCAGCACCATGTCGATCAGCTTGATGAACGGGAACGGCAGCAGCACGCCACCGAGGCCGTACAGCAGCAGGTTCCTGCGCAGCAGCGGCGCGGCACCGAGCGGGCGATAGCGCACGCCCTTCAGCGCGAGCGGAATCAGCGCGACGATGATCAGTGCGTTGAAGATCACCGCCGACAGGATTGCCGACGACGGCGACGCGAGGTGCATCACGTCGAGCACGCTCAATTGCGGATACGTCGTCGCGAATGCGGCCGGGATGATCGCGAAATACTTCGCGACGTCGTTCGCGATCGAAAACGTCGTCAGCGACCCGCGCGTCATCAGCATCTGCTTGCCGATCTCGACGATCTCGATCAGCTTCGTCGGGTTCGAGTCGAGGTCAACCATGTTGCCCGCTTCCTTCGCCGCTTGCGTACCCGTGTTCATCGCCACGGCGACGTCGGCCTGCGCGAGCGCCGGCGCGTCGTTCGTGCCGTCGCCCGTCATCGCAACCAGACGGCCTGCCGCCTGGTGCTCGCGAATCGTCGCGAGCTTGGTTTCCGGTGTCGCTTCCGCGAGGAAATCGTCGACACCCGCTTCCGCTGCAATCGCCGCGGCCGTCAGCCGGTTGTCGCCCGTCACCATCACGGTCTTGATGCCCATCTTGCGCAGCTCCGCGAAGCGCTCCTTGATGCCGCCCTTCACGATGTCCTTCAGCTCGATCACGCCGAGCACGCGAGCGACACCGTCCACCCGCTCCGCCACCGCGAGCGGCGTGCTGCCGCGACGCGCGATGTCGGTCACGACCGCTTCGACTTCGCGCGTGACGCGGCCACCGTGGGACTCGACGTAATGCTTGATCGCGTCCGCCGCACCTTTGCGAATCTCGCGGCCAGCCGCCCCGGGAGCAGAACCCGCGGGGAACAGGTCGACACCGCTCATCCGCGTCTGCGCGCTGAACGACAGGAACACCGGATGCAGCGCCTGCATGTCGCGCTCGCGCAGGTTGAAACGCTGCTTCGCGAGCACGACGATGCTGCGGCCTTCCGGGGTTTCGTCGGCGAGCGACGACAGTTGCGCGGCATCGGCCAGCGCTTCCTCGGTCACGAACGGCGCGGGCACGAACGCCGACGCCTGGCGGTTGCCGAGCGTGATCGTGCCAGTCTTGTCGAGCAGCAGCACGTCGACGTCGCCGGCGGCTTCCACCGCGCGGCCCGACGTCGCGATCACGTTCGCCTGCATCATCCGGCTCATCCCGGCCACGCCGATCGCGGACAACAGCCCGCCGATCGTCGTCGGGATCAGGCACACGAGCAGCGCCACCAATGCGGTGATCGTCACGACATGGCCGGCTTTCATCGCTTCGACCGCGAACGTCGAGAACGGCAGCAACGTGGCGGTTGCGAGCAGCATCACGATCGTCAACGCGACGAGCAGGATCGTCAGCGCGATCTCGTTCGGCGTCTTCTTTCGCTTCGCGCCCTCGACCATCGCGATCATCCGGTCGAGGAACGCCTCACCCGGATTGACGGCGACGCGCACGACGATCCAGTCGGACAGTACGCGCGTGCCGCCCGTCACCGACGAGAAGTCGCCGCCCGCCTCGCGGATCACCGGTGCGGATTCGCCGGTAATCGCCGATTCGTCGACCGACGCGACGCCTTCGATCACGTCGCCGTCGGCCGGGATCGTGTCGCCGGTTTCGACGAGCACGACGTCGCCTTTGCGCAGGTCGGTCGACGCCATCACTTCGACGGCCGCCTTCGCACGCGGCGCCGCAAGCTTTTTCGCGACCACGTTGTGTTTTGCACTACGCAGCGATGCGGCCTGCGCCTTCGAGCGCCCTTCGGCGAGCGCTTCGGCGAAGTTGGCGAACAGCACGGTGAACCACAGCCACAGCGCGATCGCGACGATAAAGCCGGCGGGCGCTTCGGCCTGGCCGAACAGCGCGGCGATCCACAGGATCGTGGTCAGGATGCTGCCGACGTACACGCAGAACATCACCGGGTTGCGGAACTGCGTGCGCGGCGTGAGTTTCCTGAACGAATCGGCGATCGCCGGGCGCACGAGCGCGGGGTCGAACATCGAGCGCACGGCCGTGCGCGCATGGCCTGGCTGCGCGGGACGCGGACCTGTCA
This sequence comes from Burkholderia lata, assembly GCF_000012945.1. Taxonomy (NCBI): domain Bacteria; kingdom Pseudomonadati; phylum Pseudomonadota; class Betaproteobacteria; order Burkholderiales; family Burkholderiaceae; genus Burkholderia; species Burkholderia lata. The sequence continues at coordinate 501,691 of NC_007511.1, read as the reverse complement.
TGGGAGGGAGAGACATGGCGGTTTCCTTTTGCCGGCGCGCTCGCGCAACGGCAGCCGGCGTCGGTCAGGCGAGCCGGCTGCCGTTGCGCGTTTTCGCGTGCGGCTTCCGTTTCCACGCAACCATCTTATGAAGGTTCGCGTGAAGATCGCGGCAAAGGATCGCGTCGAGGTATAAAAAGCGCGTAAACGCCGGTTTCGCCGCGGCGCGGCGGGGGTGTCTCAAGGGCCGTACACGAGCGGGAGCGCCACACTCCGCTCATTCGGCGTTTACGCGGCAAAGCAGGAAAACGAACCGGCGCGCAGCGTTCAGCCGAACGTGTAGCGCCCGTGCTGACGCGGACGCCACGGCGACGAGCGGCAACTCGCGGCCCCCGCCGCGCGTCGTGCCGCCCAGCCTGCGCCGCGGCGCACGTGCTGGCCGCGCCGGGCCGCTGCGACCACGCGCGCCGGCAACGCATACGCGAGACGCCGCACGGCCGCCACGCGCACAGCCATGCGCGACGCCGGCGACACGCGGCGCGCGACCTGCGCGATCGGCCGCTTGCAAAGGATCGCGCTGTCGTAGCGCTTGCCGTCGAAGCGCATCACGTCGACAACGTCGAAACCCTGCGCGCCGTAGAACGCAAGCAGGTGCGAAGCGGGATGCGGCGTATCGAGTGCGAGCAGCGTATAGCCGCGCAACGCGGCCCATTGCTCGGCGAACGACAGCAGCAACGCGCCGATCCCGCGGCTCTGGCAATCGGGATCCACCGCCACCTGCCGCACGCTCGCGACACCTTCGCGCCGGTACAGCGAGCACGCCGACGACGGATCGGTCGCATACAGCGTGGCCGTGCCGATCACGCGTCCGCCGCACACGGCGACGTAGCACTCGCCCGCTTCCGCGCGGCGGCGCGTGACGTCCTCACTTTGGTCGACACACGTGCAGTTGAGCCCCATCGCGCCGAGCCGCGCGAACGCGCGATGCAGCATCGGCGTGAGTTGGGCATAGCTGTCGAAGGCCGGATCGAAACGCCGCACGATCACCCGATCGGCGCACACTGAAGGCGGCGCGGCGGGAGACCGTTCGGCGATCACGTTCCAGGGTATCGACATTGCCTTGCTCCGTGGTTGGGATGCCCGAAGTCTATGAGCGCGCCAACCGCCCTCGCAAGAAAAAATGTCGTAAAAGTTTGGGGAAATGCGTGCGGGAGGGACGATCTCGACCGTGCGTGCCACGGCGCCGCGCGCATCGTTGCGAACGCATGACAGCGCGCCGATCGTTGTTTGCGCAAGCAATGCGACCCGCGGCCGGATCACGCGTCGGCGAACACCGTTGACACATGCGGCGGCGCCTTCCAGACTCGCGGATTCCTTCCTTCACCGAGCGCGCTCATGATCACCTGCTTCCTTCGCTACGTCATCGATCCGTACAAGCTCGACCAGTTCGAAACGTACGGCAAGATGTGGATTCCGCTCGTCGAAAAATTCGGCGGCACGCATCACGGCTACTTCCTGCCATCCGAAGGGGCGAACAACATCGCGCTCGCGATGTTCTCGTTCCCGAGCCTCGCCGAGTATGAGCGTTACCGCGAACGCTCGATGGACGATCCGGCCTGCCAGGCCGCATTCCGCTACGCCGAGGAAACACGCTGCATCGTCAGCTACGAGCGCAGCTTCTTCCGGCCGGTGTTCGAGTAACGGGCAAGCGCCCGGCGCATCGCGCCCCCTTTCCTGGCCGGGACAAAAAAAAGCCCCGCCTGCATCCGCGCGGCGGGGCCAACCCATGTCAGTAGAGACATCATGGAGGAGACGGGCCCATGTTATCGACCACGGCGCGCCGTCCCAACCAAGCATTTCTGCTATCGATCTGGGCGGCCGCGCACACGATTGCCCCTGCCGCACGGCATATCGATAGAACGAAAAGTCGTTTTCAGAGTGGCGGCGGGGTCGTTACCATCTGGTTTTAAGCCTGTGCTTAGCCGGGCAAGCCATCCCCAAGGAGCGCCCCTTGACTGCATTCGATCAACACCGCCGCCCGTTCGTCGTCGGCATTGGCGGTACCACCCGGGCAGCGTCGTCGACCGAACGCGCGCTGTCGTTCGCGTTGCGCGGCGCGCAGGCAGCCGGTGCACGCACGCGGCTGTTCGACGGCCCGTTCCTGCATACGCTGCCCCACTACGCGCCTGAACACAAAACGCTGACCGACGCGCAGCGCGACCTGATCGACGCCGTGCGCCAGGCCGACGCGATCATCATCGCGACGCCCGGCTATCACGGCGGCGTCTCCGGCCTCGTGAAGAACGCGCTCGACACGCTCGAGGAACTGCGCGCGGACGATCGCCCGTATCTCGACGGCCGCGCGGTCGGCCTGATCGTCACCGCGTACGGCTGGCAGGCGGCCGGCACCGTGCTGACATCGCTGCGTTCGATCGTGCATGCGCTGCGCGGCTGGCCGACGCCGTTCGGCGCGACCGTGAATACGCTCGAAACGCGCTTCGACAGTGCCGACAGCTGCTCGGATCCGAAGGTCGTGGCCCAGCTCGAGACGGTCGGCACGCAGGCGGCCGAGTTCGCGCTCGCGTTCGCATCGCATCGCGCGGCTTCGCATGCAGCATCGGTCGACGCGCTTGCGCCCGTGCTGAAGATCGCCAACCAGTAATTTTCCCGCCTTCCACCGCCCGCGCCCGGCCGACCACGTTCGCCGGCGCGGGCGGTGCGCATTCGGACGAACGGCCACGCGCCGTGCACGCCGACGCTGCTCCCCGCTCGCCCTTCCCCGCGCCCCGTGCCGATAACGATTCGGCCCGCTGCGTGATTTGCATTGGCCGAAAGATTGGTTCACGCCGCGAGCGGGTTTTCGTACGCTGAACCTCCGAACTTTCTCCGCGCACGCCATGAACCGTACGATCCGCTACAAGGGCTACGAAGTCGCCCCCGCTGCCGCCCGGTTGCCGAACGGGCTGTTCGCCGCCAACCTGACGATCGAAAAAGCGAGCGGCGGCCCGTCGCCACGCGCCGTTTCGTTCGACGCGATCGATTTCTTCTTCGAGGAAGAGCACGCGCTGGCCTACGCGTCCCGCTGGGGCCGCCTCTGGGTCGACACGAACGCGTGACGCACGCCTGGCCGGCGTGCGCATGGCCGCTCGAAAATACGCGTTTACGGAAGCTATGCAAAAATCTTTCGACCCGTAAACGTATGACAACAGCCATGAGTGACACGCTGCACGAAGAGCATGCAGCCGCAGATCACGCAATGCGCAACTGGACCTTCGAGAAGCAAGGTCCGGTACGGATCGGTTCCGATGCGCACATGCAGATGTTCTGTCGCATGCTGCTCGACACACACAACCCGTACAAGCCGGCGGTAATCGACTGGCCGGCGCTCAAGCCCGCCGAGCTCAAACGGCTCACGTCGCTGCCGATCTGGGACATCGCGGTGCAGACCGAAGGCCGCGCATCGATCCGCGTGGCAACCTATGCGGCGACAATCGGCAATCCGCTACTGCGCCGCGCACTCGAGATGGACGGCGGCGAGGAAGCGCGGCACAAGGTCGTGCTGTCGAAGCTCGTCGAAGCCTACGGCATCCGGCTCGCCCCCGAACCGGCATACCCTGCGCCGAAAGATCCCGAGTGGTGGTGGATCGTCACGGGCTTCAGCGAATGCATCGACAGCTTCTTCGCGTTCGGCCTGTTCCGTTCCGCGCAGCGCTCCGGCTATTTCCCGCCCGAACTCGTCGACACCTTCGAGCCGGTGATCCAGGAAGAAGGCCGCCACATCCTGTTCTTCGTGAACTGGTACGCGTGGTACTGGCGCTCGCTTCCGTGGTGGCGCCGGCCGTGGTTCTTTGCGCGGGTCGCAGCCGTATGGGTGCATTTGATCCGGGAGCGCATCGGCATCGCGCGCGGCATCGATTCCGACGGCGTCGCACGTGACGCGAACTTCCCGGCGACCGGCACCGGCGACATCGGCGACGCGCTCAACCCGCGCGAGTTGATCGAACTGTGCCTCGCCGAGAACGACCGGCGGATGGCCGGCTACGACAAGCGCCTGCTGCGCCCGATGTTCGTGCCGCGCATGGCGCGGTTTGCGCTGCGGTTTCTCAAGAAGTAGGAAAGCCGTCCCGGGCAAGAGTCCGGTTGCCCGGTTGTCAGGTCGGGCAACCGGGCCAAGCCCGCTCGGCGATCGAAACCTCGGGCCGCTGAATTCCATCGGGATCCGGCCGTCGGCAACGGCATCGCCTGCATACGGCCGCGCGGCAAGCGATACGCGGAGCCCAGCGCTCCGTTCTGTTGGGCGACCCGCGACCCGGGCCGCGTTCGAACTTCGCTACGCGCTCGTCGTACTTCCACGGCAAGCCGCATCACCTGGGCCGCCCTGCCCGCCGCCCGCTCGAAGTCGCCCCATCGCATACGGTGCGGGACCGCACCGACCTGCATCGGCCTGTCGGATGTGGCGCCCCCGACACACTCACTCGCACCCTTTTTTCTTCGGTGCTTCGGCGCGCGCGGACAAATTGTCACACCCGGAATTTGACGAATCGGGGACGTCGCCGCCGACGCCGGACAGCGTCTTTAACAACCTGTCGCCAGCAGGCGCACCGCCGACGCAGGGCCCGCCTCCCTGACGGGTTCGCCCCGTCTTCGAACCCCATTCAATTTTCACCATCGCCGAAATAGTCAATAGGACAAATTCGAAAGATGAATGATGACGGCCCGACCTGCCGCCCCGTAGCACTTTTTTACAAATTCGACGAGCCAACCGGCCCGGAACGCCCGTCGCGCGGGCCATCGCAGCGGACGAGATGCGCAATTCAGCACAGCCCGATGTTCTCAATTTCAAATTAAATTGATTTATAGTTAATCCGCATAATAAATAGAAAATCGACCTCAAAATCACGAATTAACAAATTAACAAGATAGCAATCATATTATCCATCAGCCCATCGACAAATATTACAACAACGAAAGGATTGCTTATCTCGCAAACGTTTGCTATTTCATTTGTCTTACAATTGGTCCAAAACGGTGTGTGACCTATCGCACAAAACAACCATAACATCATGATTTTTATACGAAAAACAGAAACGCACCCAGGAAATCCAAACCCTACATTCAACATTCTTACAACTTTCCAATACATTCTGAGCCGATACATCAAAACGCGATGTATTAACCATCCTTTAACTTTCAATACCCTCCATTTATCACTTTTTATCAATCTGAAAAATCCTCCTCCAATAAACTCCGCCCATCAATTTTGAGATTCGCGCGAGCGCACGGAGTATTCCTCTAACGAAAGAGATCGGTGTGTGGCGTGCATATTTGGAGGTAGCAGGACATGAACCGCACATACCGCTCGATCTGGAACGAATCCCTCGGCGCATGGGTCGCCGCATCGGAACACGACTCGGCACGGGGCAAGCCGAACAAGTCGGCCGTTTTGAAATCGGGCCTGGTCGGCCAGGTCGGAGCCGGCATCGCGCTTGCGCTTGCGCTCGGATTAGCGCCAGCCGAATCGGCGCTGGCGAACAACCTGGCGATCGGTTCGGGGGTGTCGAACGTCTCCACCGGCGCGGCCAACTCTGCGACCAACAACGGCTACAACGCCTCGGCGGGCGCCGACGGCACGAACGCCAACATTGCCATCGGCACGGTGGCCACTGCCGGTGGCTTTGGCAGTACCGCAATCGGTGACACCACGACCGCGTCGGGCCAGGGGTCGACCGCTATCGGCAACATGTCCACCGCATCGGGCGCGCAAGGTACGGCCCTCGGGAACAGCGCGAAAGCGACCAACAGCCAGACGACGGCCATCGGCTACGCGGCAACCGCGTCCGGCAACGGCGCCATGGCAGTCGGGTACGGCGCTACGGCGTCGAACTCCCAAAGCACCGCCATCGGCGCAGGCGCGAGCTCGACGGGCAGCGGGAGCGTCGCGCTGGGTAACGGCAGTACGGATGGCGGGCAATCGAACGTCTTCAGCGTCGGGAACAGCACGACGCAACGCCGGATCGTCAACGTCGCGCCGGGCACCGTGTCGTCGACCAGCACCGATGCGATCAACGGCAGTCAGCTTTATTCGTTGTCGACCTCGACTGCGACGGGGATTTCGTCGGCCAACAGCTCGATCACCTCGCTGTCCACGTCGACCTCGACCGGTCTGTCGTCGGCCAATAGCTCGGTCACCTCGCTGTCCACGTCGACCTCGACCGGCCTGTCGTCGGCCAATAGCTCGATCACCTCGCTTTCCACCGGGCTCAGTTCGACCAACAGCTCGGTCAAGTCGCTGTCCACCGGCCTCAGCTCGACCAACAGCTCCGTCACTTCACTGTCTACGGGCCTGAGCTCGGCCAATAGCTCGACCACCTCGCTGTCGACCTCGACCTCGACGGGGCTGTCGTCCGCCAACAGCTCGATCGGTTCGCTGTCCACCGGCCTCAGCTCGACGAATAGCTCGGTGACGTCGCTGTCGACTTCCACGTCGACCGGTCTTTCATCGGCCACCAGCTCGATCGGTTCACTGTCAACCGGCCTCTCGTCGACCAATAGCTCGGTGACGTCGCTGTCGACTTCAACCTCGACTGGCCTCTCGTCGGCCAATAGCTCGATCGGCTCGCTGTCCACCGGCCTCTCGTCGACCAATAGCTCGGTCACTTCGCTGTCGACCTCCACGTCGACGGGTCTCTCGTCGGCCAACAGCTCGATCACTTCGCTGTCGACTTCAACTTCGACTGGCCTCTCGTCGGCCAATAGCTCGATCGGTTCGCTGTCCACGGGCCTTAGCTCGACGAATAGCTCGGTGACGTCGCTGTCGACTTCCACGTCGACGGGTCTCTCGTCGGCTAATAGCTCGATCACCTCGCTGTCCACCTCGACCTCGACCGGCCTGTCGTCGGCCACCAGCTCGATCGGTTCGTTGTCCACGGGCCTTAGCTCGACGAATAGCTCGGTGACGTCGCTGTCGACTTCCACGTCGACGGGTCTGTCGTCGGCTAACAGCTCGATCACCTCGCTGTCCACCTCGACCTCGACCGGTCTGTCGTCGGCAAACAGCTCGATCGGTTCGCTGTCCACGGGCCTTAGCTCGACGAATAGCTCGGTGACGTCGCTGTCGACTTCGACTTCGACCGGTCTGTCGTCGGCTAACAGCTCGATCACCTCGCTGTCCACCTCGACCTCGACCGGCCTGTCGTCGGCAAACAGCTCGATCGGTTCGCTGTCCACCGGCCTCTCGTCGACCAATAGCTCGGTGACGTCGCTGTCGACTTCGACTTCGACCGGTCTGTCGTCGGCTAACAGCTCGATCACCTCGCTGTCCACCTCGACCTCGACCGGCCTGTCGTCGGCAAACAGCTCGATCGGTTCGCTGTCCACCGGCCTCTCGTCGACCAATAGCTCGGTGACGTCGCTGTCGACTTCGACTTCGACCGGTCTGTCGTCGGCTAACAGCTCGATCACCTCGCTGTCGACTTCGACCTCGACCGGCCTGTCGTCGGCCAACAGCTCGATCGGCTCACTGTCCACCGGCCTCAGCTCGACCAATAGCTCGGTGACGTCGCTGTCGACTTCGACCTCGACCGGTCTGTCGTCCGCCAACAGCTCGATCACCTCGCTGTCGACTTCGACCTCGACCGGCCTCTCGTCGGCCAACAGCTCGATCGGCTCACTGTCCACCGGCCTCAGCTCGACCAATAGCTCGGTGACGTCGCTGTCGACTTCGACCTCGACCGGTCTGTCGTCCGCCAACAGCTCGATCGGCTCGCTGTCCACCGGCCTCAGCTCGACCAATAGCTCGGTCACTTCGCTGTCGACTTCGACCTCGACCGGTTTGTCGTCGGCCACCAGCTCGATCGGCTCGCTGTCCACCGGCCTCTCGTCGACCAATAGCTCGGTTACGTCGCTGTCGACTTCTACGTCGACGGGTCTGTCGTCGGCAAACAGTTCGATCGGCTCGCTGTCGACCGGCCTGTCTTCGACGAATAGCTCGGTCACTTCGCTGTCGACCTCGACGTCGACGGGTCTGTCGTCGGCAAACAGTTCGATCGGCTCGCTGTCGACCGGCCTGTCTTCGACGAATAGCTCGGTCACTTCGCTGTCGACCTCGACGTCGACGGGTCTGAGCACGATTACGACCAAGACGAACAACCTTGGCACCAGCACGGCGTCGGCACTCGGCGGCGGGTCCACGTACGACCCGACGACCGGGACGGTTTCCGCGCCGGCGTACACGACTTATAACGCGAACGGCACGACGTCGACCGCCAACAGCGTCGGCTCGGCGATCAACAACATCAACAGCCAGGGCATCAAGTACTTCCACGCGAACTCGAACGGCGCCGACAGCACCGCGACCGGCACCGACGCCGTCGCCATCGGCACCGGCGCCGTCGGCAGCGCCAACAATGCCATTGCCATTGGCAACGGCGCATCCGCCGGCACGAACAACTCCGTCGCGCTCGGCGCCAATTCGGTGACCGCCGCGGCCAACCCCACGAGCAGCGCAACCGTCAACGGCGTTACGTTCAGCGGATTTGCTGGCGCCACGCCGGTCGGCACCGTTAGCGTCGGCGACCACAACACAGAACGGCAGATCACCAACGTCGCTGCCGGCCAGGTGACCGAGACCAGCACCGACGCGATCAACGGTAGCCAGCTCTATTCGGTCGCCCAACAGGTTGGTAGCGCGACCAGCGCCATTTCGTCGCTGTCGACGTCGACGTCGACGGGTCTGTCGTCGGCCACCAGCTCGATCGGTTCGCTCTCGACCGGCCTCTCGTCGACCAATAGCTCGGTCACCTCACTGTCGACTTCGACGTCGACCGGTCTGTCGTCGGCCAACAGCTCGATCGGCTCGCTCTCGACCGGTCTCTCGTCGACCAATAGCTCGGTCACCTCGCTGTCGACTTCGACGTCGACCGGTCTGTCATCGGCTAACAGCTCGATCACTTCGCTCTCGACTTCGACCTCGACGGGTCTGTCCTCGGCCAACAGCTCGATCGATTCGCTGTCGACCTCCACGTCGACGGGTCTGTCGTCGACGAACAGCTCGGTCACCTCGCTGTCCACCTCGACCTCGACCGGCCTCTCGTCGGCCAACAGCTCGATCGGCTCGCTGTCGACCTCGACTTCGACGGGTCTGTCGTCGGCGAATAGCTCGATCACTTCGCTCTCGACTTCGACCTCGACGGGTCTGTCCTCGGCCAACAGCTCGATCGATTCGCTGTCGACTTCCACGTCGACCGGCCTGTCGTCGACGAACAGCTCGGTCACGTCGCTGTCCACCTCGACCTCGACCGGCCTCTCGTCGACGAACAGCTCGGTCACTTCGCTGTCGACTTCGACCTCGACCGGCCTCTCGTCGACGAACAGCTCGGTCACTTCGCTGTCGACTTCGACCTCGACCGGCCTCTCGTCGGCGAACAGCTCGATCACTTCGCTGTCGACTTCGACCTCGACCGGCCTCTCGTCGGCGAACAGCTCGATCACTTCGCTGTCGACTTCGACCTCGACCGGCCTCTCTTCGGCAAACAGCTCGATCGGCTCGCTGTCGACCTCGACTTCGACGGGTCTGTCGTCGGCGAATAGCTCGATCGACTCGCTGTCGACCTCCACGTCGACGGGTCTGTCGTCGACGAACAGCTCGGTCACCTCGCTGTCCACCTCGACCTCGACCGGCCTCTCGTCGGCCAACAGCTCGATCGGCTCGCTGTCGACCTCGACTTCGACGGGTCTGTCGTCGGCGAATAGCTCGATCACTTCGCTCTCGACTTCGACCTCGACCGGCCTCTCTTCGGCAAACAGCTCGATCACCTCGCTCTCGACTTCGACCTCGACCGGCCTCTCTTCGGCAAACAGCTCGATCACCTCGCTGTCCACCTCGACCTCGACCGGCCTCTCGTCGGCTAACAGCTCGATCGATTCGCTGTCGACCTCCACGTCGACGGGTCTGTCGTCGACGAACAGCTCGGTCACGTCGCTGTCGACTTCGACCTCGACCGGTCTCTCGTCGGCCAACAGCTCGATCACTTCGCTCTCGACTTCGACCTCGACCGGCCTCTCTTCGGCAAACAGCTCGATCACCTCGCTGTCCACCTCGACCTCGACCGGCCTCTCGTCGGCTAACAGCTCGATCGATTCGCTGTCGACCTCCACGTCGACGGGTCTGTCGTCGACGAACAGCTCGGTCACGTCGCTGTCGACTTCGACCTCGACCGGCCTCTCGTCGGCTAACAGCTCGATCACTTCGCTCTCGACTTCGACCTCGACCGGCCTCTCTTCGGCAAACAGCTCGATCACCTCGCTGTCCACCTCGACCTCGACCGGCCTCTCGTCGGCTAACAGCTCGATCGATTCGCTGTCCACGTCGACCTCGACGGGTCTGTCGTCGGCGAACAGCTCGATCGGCTCGCTGTCGACCTCGACTTCGACGGGTCTCTCGTCGGCCAACAGCTCGATCACGTCGCTGTCCACGTCGACCTCGACCGGCCTGTCGTCGGCTAACAGCTCGATCACGTCGCTGTCGACCTCCACGTCGACTGGCCTGTCGTCGGCTAACAGCTCGATCGGCTCCCTGTCGACCTCGACGTCGACCGGCCTGTCGTCGGCCAACAGCTCGATCACCTCGCTGTCGACCTCCACGTCGACCGGCCTGTCGTCGGCCAACAGCTCGATCGATTCGCTGTCGACTTCGACCTCGACGGGTCTGTCGTCGGCCAACAGCTCGATCACCTCGCTGTCGACTTCCACGTCGACGGGTCTGTCGTCGGCTAACAGCTCGATCGGCTCCCTGTCGACCTCGACGTCGACCGGCCTGTCGTCGGCCAACAGCTCGATCGATTCGCTGTCGACTTCGACCTCGACGGGTCTGTCGTCGGCCAACAGCTCGATCACCTCGCTGTCGACTTCCACGTCGACGGGTCTGTCGTCGGCTAACAGCTCGATCGGCTCCCTGTCGACTTCGACGTCGACCGGCCTGTCGTCGGCCAACAGCTCGATCGGCTCCCTGTCGACCTCGACCTCGACGGGCCTGTCCTCGGCAAACAGCTCGATCGGCTCCCTGTCGACCTCGACCTCGACGGGCCTGTCCTCGGCAAACAGCTCGATCGGCTCCCTGTCGACTTCGACGTCGACCGGCCTCTCGTCGGCCAACAGCTCGATCGACTCGCTGTCGACTTCGACCTCGACCGGCCTGTCGTCGGCTAACAGCTCGATCGGCTCCCTGTCCACCTCGACCTCGACGGGTCTGTCGTCGGCCAACAGCTCGATCGGCTCCCTGTCGACCTCGACCTCGACCGGCCTCTCGTCGGCCAACAGCTCGATCGGCTCCCTGTCGACCTCCACGTCGACCGGCCTCTCGTCGGCTAACAGCTCAATCGGTTCGCTGTCGACGGGCCTCAGCTCGACGAATAGTTCGGTGACGTCGCTGTCGACTTCCACGTCGACCGGTCTGTCGTCGGCTAACAGCTCGATCGGCTCGCTGTCCACCTCGACCTCGACGGGTCTGTCGTCGGCCAACAGCTCGATCGGCTCGCTGTCGACTTCGACCTCGACCGGCCTGTCGTCGGCCAACAGCTCGATCGGCTCGCTGTCGACCTCGACCTCGACCGGCTTGTCGTCGGCCAACAGCTCGATCGGCTCCCTGTCGACCTCGACCTCGACCGGCTTGTCGTCGGCCAACAGCTCGATCGACTCGCTGTCGACTTCGACCTCGACCGGCCTGTCGTCGGCTAACAGCTCGATCGGCTCCCTGTCCACTTCGACCTCGACCGGCTTGTCGTCGGCGAACAGCTCGATCGGCTCCCTGTCGACCTCCACGTCGACCGGCCTCTCGTCGGCCAATAGCTCGATCGGCTCGCTGTCGACCTCCACGTCGACCGGCCTCTCGTCGGCCAACAGCTCGATCGGCTCCCTGTCGACCTCGACCTCGACCGGCTTGTCGTCGGCCAACAGCTCGATCGGTTCCCTGTCGACCTCCACGTCGACCGGCCTCTCGTCGGCGAACAGCTCGATCAGCTCCCTGTCGACCTCGACCTCGACCGGCCTCTCGTCGGCGAACAGCTCGATCGGCTCCCTGTCGACTTCGACCTCGACCGGCCTGTCGTCGGCCAACAGCTCGATCAGCTCCCTGTCGACTTCGACCTCGACCGGCATCACCTCGCTGTCCACCGGCCTGAGCAGCACGAACAGCACGATCCTGTCGCTGTCCACGTCGACCTCGACCGGCATCGGCTCGCTGTCCACCGGCCTGAGCAGCACGAACAGCTCGGTGTCGTCGCTGTCGACCTCGACCTCGACCGCGATCAATGACGCGAAGACGCACTACTACAGCGTCAACGACAACGGCACGACACAAGGCAACTACGACAACAAGGGCGCGGTGGGTATCAACTCCCTCGCCGCCGGCGTGAACGCCAGCGCAGCAGGCAACAGCAGCGTGGCAGTCGGCGACGGTTCGAACGCGCAGACGAACGGCGCGGTCGCGATCGGCCAGAACGCATCGGCAACGGGCGGCAAGGCCGTGTCGATCGGCTCCGGCAACACGGCAAGCGGCGACGGCGCAGTCGCGATCGGCGACCCGAGCATCGCAACGGGTACCGGCGCGGTGGCGATGGGCGCGAACGACACGGCGACCGGCAACGGCGCAGTGGCGCTCGGCAACGCGAACACGGCCAACGGCGCCAGCGCGCTCGCCCTCGGCAGCTCCAACCAGGCGCTCGCCGACAACACGATCGCACTCGGCAACCAGGCCACGGCCAACGCCGTCGGTGCACAGGCCTACGGCTCGGCTGCGAAGGCAACCGCCGCCGACGCACTCGCCTTCGGTACGAACGCACAGGCCAACGTCGCCAACTCGATCGCACTCGGCGCGAACTCGGTCACGAGCACCGCGAACCCGACATCGAGCGCCACGATCGGCGGTGTCACGTACTTCTTCCAGGGCAGCTCGCCGGTCGGCGTGGTGAGCGTCGGTGCACCGGGCCAGGAACGCCAGATCACGAACGTCGCCGCGGGCCGGATCTCGGCCAGCAGCACGGACGCGATCAACGGCAGCCAGCTCAACGCGACGAACAACGCGATCAACACGCTGTCGACGTCGACCGCGTCGAACGTCGCGTCGCTGTCGACGGGCATCAACTCGCTGTCCACCGGCCTGAGCGCGACGAACAGCAACGTGGCCTCGCTGTCCACGTCGACCTCGACCGCGATCAACTCGCTGTCGACGGGCCTGAGCACGACGAACAGCAACGTCAACTCGCTGTCGACGTCGACCTCGACCGGCATCGGCTCGCTGTCCACCGGCCTTAGCACGACGAACAGCAACGTAGCCTCGCTGTCGACCGGCGTCACCAACATCAACAACACGTTGAACTCGCTGTCGACGACGATCAACAACAACACGACGCGCGCCGCCAACAACAACGGCATCGCGGCCGACATGAACGGCAAGGGCACCGACGTCCCGACCGTCACCGCGGGTTCGAACTCGGTGGCGATCGGCGCGAATTCGACGGACGGCGGCCGCTCGAACGTGGTGTCGGTCGGTAGCGACACGCAGCAGCGCCAGATCACGAACGTCGCACCGGGTACGCAAGGCACCGACGCGGTGAACGTGAACCAGCTGACGCAAGTGCAGACGACGCTGTCGACGGCACTGTCGGGCCAGCAGGCGCAGATCAACTCGCTGGGTTCGCAACTGCAGCAGACCGACCAGATGGCGAAGCAGGGTATCGCGGCCGTCGGCGCGATGGCATCGATCCCGCAGCTCGATCGCGACGCCAACTTCGGGATGGGCGTGGGTACGTCGACCTTCCTCGGCCAGAAGGCGATGGCGGTCAACATGCAGGCTCGCATCACGGAGAACCTGAAAGCGTCGATCAACGGCGGCTTCAGCGGCGGGCAGAAGGTGATCGGCGCCGGCATGCTGTACCAGTGGAAGTAACGCGTCGCGCCGCCAGGCCGCCCGGCTCGCCAGCCGGGCGGCCCGCGGCGGCCCCGACGGCCGGACGAGCCCGCCGCGCCACCCGTGGCGGGCTTCAGTCAACCCAAGCATTGAGGATGTAACCGTGAACAAACTCGCTCTTGCGCTCGCACTTTCCGCAACGGCCCTCGCCGCGTGCTCGACCGCATCCGGCCCGACCTTCAGCGCCTCCGAACTGCAGCCGCGCGACGGCGTGCGGACCTTCCAGGTGAACTGCAGCGGCCTGCTGTCGGGCCCGCAGACCTGCATGAAGGCCGCCCGCAAGATTTGCGGCGAAGAGCCGGTGCGCGCCGTCGACTCGGCCCGTGCGCTGCGCGACAAATCCGATCCCACGACGCTCGTGTTCCAGTGCGGCGCGGCACCGGCCGAAGCGGCGTCGGCCGCCGCGCCGGCCGCTGCCGTCGTCGAACAGGTGAACCTGTCGGGCGACGCGCTGTTCGCGACCGATCACGCGACGCTCGCCCCGACCGCGCGCGAATCGCTCGACCGGCTGCTGAGCGAGCGTGCCGACCACACGTACTCGCAGGTGAGCGTCACCGGCTTTACGGATTCGGTGGGCAGCGACGACTACAACCTCGCGCTGTCGAAGCGCCGCGCCGAATCCGTCGCGACGTACCTGAAGGCGCACGGCCTGAAGACCGACTCGCTGACGGTCACGGGCCGCGGCAAGGCCGATCCGGTCGCGTCCAACGCGACGCCGGAAGGCCGCGCCAGCAACCGCCGCGTCGAAATCCGCCTGCAGCACTGAGCGGGCCGCCGCCGCGCGCGGCGCCCCGATCCGGCCGGCCGCCAGCGCCGCGCCGGGCTCGCCCCCGACCTCCGCCGGACCGCCCGGGCGCCGCTTCGCCGGCGCCCGTTTCCGTTGGCCGGCGGCTATGTCAAAGTTCGTCACGTCCTGCCAAAACCGGCGGTTTCCGTGCCACAATCGCCGCAGACAGTCGCCGGGGCAGCCTGCCCGAATCGCACGCCGTGCCGGCGTGCCCGACGACACGCCGGAAACCGGCTGCCGCCCTCGCGAACCCGGTCGCCCGATTCGCCCGCCGCGGCGCACCGGCGCACCTGCAACCATGACAATCCACGGCGCGCCGCTTCCAGGCCAGACGCTCGACGCGATGCCCGGACGCACGACGCCGCAGAGGAAACCAACCGGTGACGGACATCATTGAAGCCGCCTCGGGCGGCACCCGCAAGCAACGGCCGGCGGTCGGCATCTCGCTGTTTGCGCGCGACGGCCAGGCGATCTGGGAAAACGGCATACACCAGAACATCGCGTTCCTCGCGATGATGCTCAAGCGCTCGGATCGCGTCGGCCCCGTCTACTTCCTGAACGGCGGCGACGCCAACGCGCTGCCGGCCGGCCTCGAACTCGACGGCCTCGACATCCCGCTCGTGAAACCCTCCGACGTCACGCACGAACTTGACGTCGTGATCGAAATGGGCGCGCAGCTGCCGGTGGAATGGCTCAGGCACATGAAGGCGCTCGGCAAGAAAATCGCCGCGTTCTTCTGCGGGCACGTATACGCCGGCCTGTGCGAAACCCCGATCTTCGGCAAACCGTCGGGGCACATCTTCAACGGTGCGCCGTTCGACGAAGTGTGGCTGCTGCCGCAATACGACAAGACCGCGGCGCCGATGCTGCAGACCATCCTGCGCGCACCGGTTCACCTGATGCCGCACATCTGGTCGCCGTACTTCCTCGAGCGTCGCATCGCCGCGCTCGCCGCGGAAGGCGCGACGTTCGGCTATCGGCCGGGCCGCCGCCCGTGGCACCTGGCGATGCTCGAACCGAACATCTCGGTCGCCAAGTCCTGCCATTACCCGATGCTCGCGTGCGACGAGTTCTACCGTGCGCGCCCGGACGCGGTTCAGCACATGTTCGTGGTAAACGCGCTGCACATGAAGGAGCATCCGACCTTCGTGCACTTCGCGAACAGCCTCGATCTCGTGCGCCAGCACAAGGCCACCTTCGAGCCGCGCCTCGACCTGCCGGGCTTCATGGCGCGCCATGCGGACGCGGTCGTGTCGCACCACTGGGAAAACGGGCAGAACTACCTGTATTACGACGTGCTGTATGGCGGCTACCCGCTGATCCACAACTCGACGCTGATCGGCGACGCCGGCTATTACTACCCGGACTTCGATTCCGCGGCGGGCGGCCGGGCGCTGCTCGAAGCGTGGCTTCATCACGACGAACGCCTCGACGACTACCGCGCGAAGGCCGACCGGCTGCTGCAATCGGTCTCGATCGACAACCCCGCGAACCTCGACGCGTTTGTCTCGCGTCTGGTCGCCTGAACCGGAGAATACGCATGTCGGACTCCAATGCCCGTCAAGCGCCCGGCGAGGGCAAGCGTCTCGTCGTCGGCGTGTCGCTGTTCGTGCGCGGCGCCGGCCAGTCGCTGTGGGAAAACGGCATCTTCCAGAACTGCCTGCTGCTGATCCTGCTGCTGCGCCAGTCGCCGCTCGTCGCGGAAGCCGTGATGGTGAACGGTGGCGAGCAGATCGCCGATCCGCAGATGATGCTCGGCGAATGGGACGTGCCGCTGCTGTCGATGGACGAAGCGCTGCAGCGCTGCGACGTGCTGATCGAAATGAGCGCGCAGTTCGGCGCCGACTACCTGCGCACGTTCCGCGAGCGCGGCGGCAAGGTCGTCACGATGCGCGTCGGCAACGACTACGTGATCGACATCGAGCGCGCGATGTTCGACAAGCCGTCGGGTTTCCTGTTCTCGGGCGCGCCATACGACGCCGTGTGGACGATTCCCGAGTTCGAGCGCTCGTGCCTGCACTATTACCAGACAGGCCTGCGCGCGCCCGTCACGATCGTCCCGCACATCTGGCATCCGATGCTGTTCGACAAGGCGCGCGCGACGCTCGGCGCCGGGCTGTCGTTCGGCTATGAGCCCGGCAAGCCGCGCTGGCGCGTGACGATGTTCGAGCCGAACATCTGCATGGTGAAGACGAGCGTCATCCCGATGCTGGTGGCCGAGGAAGCGTATCGCGCGAAACCGGATTTCCTCGAGTTCGTGCGCGTGTGCAACACGCTGCACCTGAAGGAACATGCGACGTTCGTCCATTTCGCGAAGAGCCTCGACATCGTGAACCACGGGATCACGACGTTCGAAAGCCGCTACGCGGTGTACGAGTTCATGGCCGCGTACGGCGATGCGGTGGTGTCGCACACGTGGGAAAACGCACAGAACTACCTGTACTACGAACTGCTGTACGGCGACTACCCGCTGATCCACAACTCGCCGTTCCTCGGCAAGGCCGGGTATTTCTACCCGGACTTCGACTGCCAGGCCGGCGGCCGCGCGCTGCTGAAGGCGTTCGCCGAGCATGACGCAAACCTCGAGGCGTACCGCGAGGAGTCGAAGCACGTGCTCAGCTCCGTCAGCATCTACAACCCGCAGAACGTCGCCGCGTATTCGGACGCGATCGCGTCGCTCTATCGCGACGCGTGACGCTTGACGCGAACCCTCTGCTTCGGAGCCCGACATGCATGTACTGACCTTCACTCGCGCGAAATGGCTGATCGGCTTCGCCGTCGCGTCGCTGGCATTCAGCGCGCACGCGCAATCCGCGGGAGATTCCGCGAATGAATTGCTGCAGGACGCCGACAAAGTATTCAAGCAACTCGCAGCCGGTCAGTTCAACGACCTCTGGCTCGACTCGGCCGATTTCATCAAGACCCGCTTCAAGCAGGAGCAGTTCGCAAGCGATCTCCGTGGCGCATGGCAAACGGTCGCCATGGTGCGCCACCGAGACTGGGAACGAATCTCCCGCGATCGCTACACGAATGCGACGACGGTACCCGATGGCCTGTATGCGAGCGTCGACTATGTGACGACGTTGACCACCGGGGCGACGGTATACGAAAAAGTGAGCTTCCGCCTCGAAGGCGACGGGCATTGGCATCTGACCGGCTACGCGCCGCGCAGGATCCGGGACATCGCGAAATAGGCATCGCGCCGACGACACGGAGACAACATGAAGATCAATGTCGCGATAACGATGAACGTGCAGCGCGACGCGACGCAGTCGATCTGGTACAACGGCGCGAACCAGCACTGCGTGTACCTGTACATGCTGCTGAAGCAGTCGCCGCTGATCGGCGAGGTCTGGCTCGCGCACGACGACGGCATCACCGACTATCCGCAAGCGCTGATGATGGACGCGTTCGGCGACGCGCTGCGGCCGCTGTCGGCCGTCGTCCACCAGACCGACCTGCTGATCGAGATGAACGCGTTCATCGATTCGACCCACACCGAGGCCGTGCGCCGGCGCGGCGGCAAGTGCGTGTCGTACCGCTTCGGCAACGACTACGTGATCGCCGTCGAGACGATCAACTTCGAGAAGAACTCGTGGCGGCCGAACCCGAACCGCGTGCAGTTCGACGAGATCTGGACCAACCCGCAGCACATGCACACGTGCGCGGCCTATTTCCAGGCCGTCTATCGCGCGCCGGTGATCGAGCTGCCGCACATCTGGTCGCCGTATTTCATCGAGCGCAGCCTCGACGCCGATCCTGAGTTGAAGGCGCGCTTCGGCTATCGCAACCACGGCACCGCGAAGCGCATCGCGTTCTTCGAGCCGAACCTGAACGTCGTGAAGAGCGCGATCGTGCCGATGCTCGCCGCGAACGCGTGCTACATCGAGCATCCGGAACTCGTCGAGCACGTGTTCATGACCAACACGTTCGACAAGAAGGAAAACGTCGCCTTCAAGCATCTCGCGCTCGGGCTCGAGATGGTGCGCGACGGCAAGGCCACCGCCGACGTGCGCGCACCGTTCGTCGCATGGGCCGCGCATCACACCGACATCGTCGTGTCCCATCACTGGGAAAACGGCCTCAACTACCTGCTGTACGACGCGCTGTACGGCAACTACCCGCTCGTGCACAACTCGCCGTTCCTGCGCGACGTCGGCTACTACTACCCGGACTTCGAGATCTTCGATGCGGCGCGTGCGATCGCGACCGCCGCGCAGACGCACGACGCGCGGCTCGACGACTATGCGGCCGCGGCCCGCCGCTGCCTGCACCAGGTCGACACGCACGCCGAGCACAACGTCCATGCGTATTCCGCGCAGATCCAGCAACTGTTCGCCGGCCGCACGCTCGGCTGACCCCATCCGTCCACGCTCCCGCCCATGAATCAGATCGTCCGCAATTTCGTCGTGATCGATTCGATTCACGGTCCGTTCGTCATCAACCGGCACTGCGAGTTTCAGGCCGAGGCGCTGATAAAGACCGGGCGGCCGCACATCCAGCCCGAGCTCGACGCGATCCTGCAGGTGATCGACCAGTTGCCGGACGATGCGATCGCCGTGGACGGCGGTGCGAATGCGGGGCTCGTGTGCGTGCCGATCGCGCACCGGCTGCGCGCGCGCGGCGGCCGCGTGTACGCGTTCGAGCCGCAGCGTACGCTGTTCCATGCGCTCGGCGGCACCGTCGCGCTCAACCAGCTCGACAACGTCCATCTGCTGAACATGGGGCTCGCGGGCGTCAACGGCACGATGAAGGTACCCGACGTCGATTACGGGCAGGACACCGATTTCGGCCAGATCTCGCTCGTCGACGCACACGCGGAAGGCGGCACGCCGACGCCGGTCATCACGCTCGATTCGCTCGGCCTGCCGCGGCTGGATTTCCTGAAGCTCGACATCGAAGGGATGGAGATCGACGCGCTACGCGGCGCGCGCCGGCTGATCGAGACGCATCTGCCGTGGTGCTGGGTCGAATACTGGAAAGTCGGCGAAGCGCCGATCATCGCCGCCTTTGCCGGCCTCGACTACACGTTCTACCGGGTCGACAAACTGAATCTGCTTTGCGTGCCGAACGCGCGCTGGGACCCGCAGCGGCTGGCCATCTCGTTCGAGCCGATCGCCATCGAAACGACGGCCGAAGCCGATACGTCCCCGCCAGCGGCGCCCGCCGCCGACACCGACGCACCCGAAACGAACTGGAACCGCGCGCTCGACCACGAGTCGCGCTGCGAGTGGGGGCATGCGATCGACCGCTGGCAACGCGCGCGCGGCCGCGGGCTCGACGACGACGCGATCGCGTTGCAACTCGCGTCGTGCTACGGCTTCGCCGGTGCGCCCGACGCGGGGCTTGCGGCACTCGAGCGCTTCGGCGATCCGGCCGCGCTCCCCGACGCGACGCGCGGCGACATCGAGCTGATGCGTTCGATGCTGCTGCTGCGCGCCGGCCGGCGCGACGAAGCCGCCCGCGCCACCCTTGCAAGCGAAAACGTCCTGACGGCCGCGCAGTTCGGGCTGCCGACGGAGCGGCTCTACCAGGGCCAGCCGCTGCAAGGCAAGCGGCTGCTGGTAATCAGCTACGGCGGCGTCGGCGACCAGCTCCAGTACGCGCGCTACCTCGGCGCGCTCGACACGCTCGGCTGCACGAGCGTGACCGTCGTCGTTCCGGACGCGCTGACGGGCCTGCTGCGTCACACGTTCCCGCACATCGAATTCATCGGTGCGCACGGCGCGTGGGTCGACACGTCGCAGATCGCGCACGACTACTGGTGTTCGTTCCTGGTGCTCGCCGCACAGTTCGGCTACGCACCGGCGCCCAAAGGGTCGGCGGCCGCATACCTGTCGTGCCCGCCCGAGCACGCGGCCGCGTGGCGCGAGCGCGTGCGGCACGATGGCCATCCCGACGGCACGCGCCGCATCGGGCTCAACTGGCGCGGGCGCGACGAAAGCGACGCACGCTTTCATCGCGCGGCCAGCCTGCGCGACCTCGCGCCGCTGACGCGAATGCACGGCCACGCCGCGTACTGCATCAACCGCGACCTGTCCGCACAGTCCGAGCAATCGGACCTGCCGGTGACGTTCCCGCATCACGCGATCGGCGATTTCAGCGACCTGGCTGCGCTGATGCTGGCGCTGGACGCCGTGGTGACCACCTGCACCGCGCACATTCACCTCGCCGGCGCGCTCGGCGTGCCGGCCGTGCTGCTGCTCAGCCCGAAGGCCGACGCACGCTGGGAAACCGGCGCGCGTACCCCGCTCTATCCAGGCATCCGGATCGTGCGCGCCTCGCGCATCGGGCAATGGGACGACGCGGTCGACCGCGCGATGGCGTTCGTGCTCGGCGGATTCGGGAAGGATTGATCGATTTGATGCGGATCGGGGCCGCTGCGTGCGAATGAGGTCGACGCGGGCCGCGCGCCTCGCGCTGTGCCAGGGCCCGTGACTGGCGTGAACAGGCGCTAGACCAGCACCCGATCGCCGCTCTGCGCGGCGAACGTACGGCCATGCCGCCGTCCCATCCGAGCGAGCACCGCGAAGCAATGCACGACCGGCCGGCTGGCGCCGCCGGATTGCTTGACGAGGCTGTCGGATACGCCCCGCGCGATGGCCGAATCGTCGCCGCACGCGCCCCCGATGACGCCCGCGTAATAGTGCCGCGCCGCCAGCTCGCGGCCGCCGGCGTCGAGCGGTGCCATTCGCTGGATGCGACGCGCAATGGCTTTCAGGCCGTCGAGATACGGCGCGACGTCGATCGGCACATCGGTCGATTCGGCGCCCAGTTGCCACAGCATGTCGGCGAGCTCGGCGATCGCGACGAGGTCGCGCGCACCGGCCACCTGCGTGCCCGTCCCGCCTCCGGCCTTCGTCCCTGCCATGCTCACGCCCCTTTGCGATTCGTCCCGGCCACGCGCCGATCACGCCCGACATCGGCGTGCATCATGCACGCCACCTCGCCTGTTCCCGCGCCGTCACGCGGCGGCCGGCGACCGCCATGAAAAACGGATGCCCTGCGCCCACGCGACGCCGGCATCCACGATGATCTGACGGTCGACCTCGCTCTCCACGCCTTCGACGACGACGTGTCGCGCACCTTCGTGCGCGAACGCGATCAGCCGGCGGAACTGGTAGCGCCCGATCGCGTTGCGCTTGATCAACGACAGGATCGACCGGTCGAGCTTCACGATGTCGGGATTGCCGACCACCAGGTTGTTCAAGGCGCTGAAGCCGACACCGAAATCGTCGATCGCGATGCGGCACCCGGCTTGCCGGAAGCGGTTCACGAACGATCGCCCCGCGACGGGATTCAGCGGCCCCGTCTCCGTGATCTCGACTACCAGCCGCGCCGCGACCGACGGCTCGCGCTCGAGCCGCCTGAAGATGGCCAGCCACGCGTCGTCGACCACCGCGCTCGCCGCCGCCACATTGCAGCCGTAGACGGCAGCCGGATCGGCGCGCAGCGCGTCGATCGTCCGGCCGACCACGAGCCGGTCGAACCACCGCATCAGCCCGAGCGCCTCGAGACGCGGCAGGAACGCGATCGGCGGCAGCGCATCGCGCTCGCCCCACCGCAATCGCGCCAGGCATTCCTGGTACAGCACACCGCCCGACAGGTCGGCCCGGCACACGGGCTCTTGCGCGAACCCGAGCCGGCTTTCCACGAAACTGCGTACCGACGCGAGGTCGGGATGATCGTCGGGGGCGCCGAACACGAGATCGATTTCGTCACGATTCGCTTCCCGATTCGCCTCCAGGCGAGCTTCGACCGCATTCATCCGGCGCTCCGGCAAATGGCGAGCCGCCGATCGCGGCTCGACCTCAAGAAACATGCGAAGCAAGCCGACCATGACGCGCTCCGCCGCCTACCCGGCCCATCCTGTTATGTCGATCTTTTCCGGGAGCGTACTTTTCGCTTCGGCGCGCCGTCAAATTCGATATTTTTCAACGATATTCAGTTACTGGAAATACACCATGTACGCGCGATACCGACTGTGCGACAGGTCACACTAACGCAAATTGCGGAACCCTGATCCGGACGCCGTTTATTATTCTCGTCTAAACAACCTTGCCCGACTCAATTTTCCCGCAATTCACGGGCCCCGAAAATCAGGAAATTCTCGATTGATCAGATAAATACCGGCCCGTGAAGCACTGCCGGCAATCGCTGCCGGCCCCGCCACGGAGGCCGGTCGCCCGGTTTGCGCGTCACCGAAAATCGGCTGCCGCACGTCATTCGATCATCGCAGCATTCAATTTTCTCGTTTCAAACGAATTATTAAATATCCAAACCGGAATCAAACCACCTTGATTCGATAATATCAATTTAATTCATATGAAGATTATCGATTGAAACATGTTTAACAATCTTGAATACTTGTTAACCTATAAAATGATTTCTGACGGACTTCCCTCGGAGCCGTCAAATTCGTGCCTTCAAAAAACCGTCGAACCGATCGGGTTCGGCGGTTTCTTTTTTAACGGCATTATTTCGTCAGACATTAGGGCGGGACAATCCCGATGGCGGGATTCGGCGCAACGGTGTGCGCCGTCCGAAAAATCGGGCCTTATGCGGCCGAGCCGCCGACCAGGTTCGCGAGCAGCGCGTCGTATTCGGCAACGAGTGCCGGATTCGCCGACGTATAGCGGCCGAGGATCTCGCGCTGGCGCCGCGTGTACGCTTCCCAGTCGTCGTCGTGCGAATGCAGTGCGCGCAGCAGCGCATCGGCGCCCTGCTGCACGTCGTTGTCCGGATAGTAGTAGCCGAGATCAGGCGCGAGGCTCGCGTTGTGCACGAGCGGATAGCCCTGCCAGCACACGTCGAAATAGAAATAGTTGAGCGGGTTCGACCATTGGTGCGACACGACGATATCGGTCAGGTCGGCCAGGAACAGCGGCGTATCGAAGCGCCCGACGAAGCTCGCCTTGCCCGCGCGCACGATGTCGAGGTAGTTCATCAGCATCACGAACTCGGGGCTGTCGTGCGCGAGGCGGTCGGCATTCGTCACGTGCGCGAAGCAGACCGCGTCGGGATCGCGACGATACGCTTCGTCGATGATCAGCATCGGGTACACGCAGAACTTCACGACGTTGTGGTTCGGCTCCATCACGGTCAGCCGCTTGCCGGGCTCGCTGCGCGGCCGGTATTCGCCATTCCCGGGCAGCGACGCGGCGCGCGCGCTCAGGAACATCGGGTCCCACACGAACGGCACGACGCGCCCCGGGCAGCGGCGCAGCGACTGCAGGAACGGCAGCGACGACGGCGCGATCTGCGGAATCGCCCACACCTCGTCGTAGCCGCGGTTGATGAACAGCGAATCCCACATCCGGCGGCCGAACAGCATCGATTCCATCGCGTTGATGTACTCGACACCGCAGCAGTAGCTGACGAGCTTCGCACCGCGCGACTTCAGGTACGCCGTCTGTTCGCCGTCGATCTGCCCGCCGAGCTCGATCACCACGTCGAGCGAATCCTTCATGTCGGCGAACGGGCGCGTGTCGTACACGTTGCGATCCCACGGCAGCGCGTCGGTGAGCGGCACATCGGTGGTGTTGACCAGCGTCACACGGTAGCCGTGCGGCGACGCCATCAGCAGTTTCGCGAGAAACAGCGCGTTCTGCTTGATGCCGTTGATCCACAGGCTTTCGTCGGGGGCACGCAGTCCGATCGTGATACCGATGCGCAGGCCGTTCAGGACAGGAGACGTCATCGTCGGCGGGATGGAAGGTTGGATGGGGATGGAATGGACGCAGTGTAGCGCGCGAAGCGCCGCCCGCGTCAAGCGGCGCTCGCCGGCGGCAACCCGGCATTCTAGCGGAGCGCCGGCCCCATACTGTCAGGGATGGTCAGCGCGCGGCCGGCGCATGCAAATCCGCGAGCGGGTTATGCGATACTCCGGCGACCAGCCGCGCTACCGGCATGCCGGGGGATGGCCGGGCGGTATCGGCATCCAGCGCGGGCAGAAAACGACTTCGCAGCAACGCTGCGGAAAAATGGCTGACAGAATGGAACGCGACGCCGCGCAAGTCTTCCGGGCAATCCATCACGAACAGCGGCGGCACGCGCACGAACGCGTGCCCGGCCGCGATGCCGCGCGCAAACACCCCGCGCCCGGCGCCCGCCGTCACCCGCTTCGCGGCCGCCGGAGCGCGCGATGATCGTCCTCAGCCATTTCAGCCACGACGCGCCCGCCAGCCTCGAGAATCACCGGCAATACGCGCAGGCGCACGGATATCGCCACGAAATCGTCGACGCGTCCGCGATGCCGCAGACGCTGCCGTTGCGGCCGCTCTATCGCTACGAATCCCTGCTCCATGTGCTGCGCGGCGCGCAGCCCGGCGAACTCGTGCTGTTGCTCAGCGAAGATGCGGCGATCATCGAGCCCGTCGCGCTCGATCGCCTGATGAGCGGCCGCGACATGTTGTTCGTCGACGCGTTCGCGCCCCCGCTGCCGCAAGTCGACGTACAGGTCTGGCGCAATACGGCGGCCGTGCGGGCGATCGTGATGCAGCTCGTGCAGCGCTGCAAGCTCGGCAGCGAACCGCGGCTGACCTCGGAGGCCGCGCTGTTCGCGGAGTTCGGCACGCATCACTACATGACGCCGATCGACGGGCTGTATCCGGTCATGCCGACCAGCCCCGACCTCGATCCGATGTGGAGCCGCGAACCGACGTTCGCGATCAGCATCGACGACACGCCGCACGATCCCGAACGGAAAGGCACGACGCCGCGCTTCCGCGATACGCTCGTGGCGTACATCAATCGATGCCGGGCCGCCGGCCGGCCGATGTTTTCGTTCGATCACGCCGCCGCGAACACGCCGGACGAAGCCGCGGAGCGCAGCACCTACAATCCGGGCCGCCCGATTGCGTTGATGACGCTCTACACGCCGAACATCGGCAGCTATGCGCGCGTCGCCGAACGGAATTTCCGGCGCTACTGCGACACGCACGGCTACACGCTCTACGTGCATCGCGACATTCCGGCCGAGATCGGCCTGAACGCGACCGGCAACTGGTTCAAGCCGTGGCTGCTGCATGCGTACCTGCAGCATCACGAATGGGTCGTGTGGCTCGATGCCGACGTGCTGATCTCGGACCAGCAGAAACCACTGGCGCCGCTGCTCGAAGGCCGCGACTGGCTGCTCGCGCACGACATCGGCCAGTGGGCGTTCAACTCGGGCGTGATGGCGTTCCGGCGCACCGGGCGCAACGACGCGATGCTGCGCGACATGATGACGACGATCGCCGCGCTGCACGACCGGTCGAGCGTCTACGCGAGCGATGGCGACCAGCTGCATTTCATTCGCGCGATGGAGCACGACGGGCAATTGCACGGTGAAGGCGTGGACGATCTCATCCGCTTCAACACGCCCTGGCTGTTTCGCCGTGCGGACAGCTATATCGTGCATTACTACGGGATGTGGTCCGCGATGCGGGCGCTGATGATGGCGCACGACGACGGCGTGCTGCGCTGACGCCCTCGTTCACGGTGGCCAACGCGACGGCGCACGAATGCGTGGTGCCGCTACATGGCCACGATCCATTTTTCGAACCAGCCTTGACGGGAGATCAGCATGGAACAGATCGGGTATTCGTGGCCGACCTTCGACCAACTCACTCAGCATCTCGTCAAGGCGATCAACCCGAACAGCATTCTGGATATCGGGGCTGGCGGCGGGAAATACGGGCGGCTGCTCAAGCAGGTCGTGCCGGATTGCCGTTTTACGGCGCTGGAATGCGACGAGGAGACACATCCCTTCCTGATCGAGAACGGGTACGACGACATCATTTCCGGCGTCAGCGACACGCTCTATGAACGATCCGGTGACGCGTATGACACGGTCATCCTGGGAGACGTGATCGAACACATGCGTCACTCCCACGGTCGCGATTTGCTGGAGTTCCTCAACTATCGATCGCGGTACATCATCATCTCGACTCCCGAGTGCATGCCGATGAGCGGAGCGTCGTACTTCGAGAGCCACAACTCCGTCTGGCGGCCCGATTCATTCGTGTGGCATGACTTCTGGGCGCATCAGCAATGCGGGGTCATGCACTTCTACCTGCTCAGAGGGCACCTCGACTGGAACGCGATGCGTCTTGATTCGCTTGTGAATTCCGCAAACAATTCGAATCTATTCAATACGCGCGCCAGCAGCGAACAGGAGGCCGCGAATGAAAATATGCTCCAGCCGGTCAACCTGACACTCCATGACTCCCGGTACATGGAAAAAATCGATGGCGATCAATTTGCGGTATTTCGCCCGTTCTGATTTCACACCAAGGAAAAAAGGCGCCAGGCGGCGCCCTTTTTTCGATTTACGAAACGGGCGATGAACTGGGCGCCGGGCTACAGTCGATAACAACGGTAGCCGAAAAATCGCCCCTCGGCGCGGAACTGAGCGCGGTCAATTTGCCACGCTGTCCAGACAAACATTGAACGTTGACGGTTCTTCCATCAATCGGCGTCGTGATAATGTTCTCGCCGCGCCAGATGAAACCAAGTGCCCCGGCCGGATTGCTCTGCGGCACCACGGCCCCAGTAGCCGTGCACGTTCCGCCGGACGGCGACGAACACTGAAGCACGATCGTCGATCCGGTTGACTGCGCATTGGCACTGATAGCAGTGCCAATCAAATACAATGCAAAAACAGCAGTAGCGAGTGATTTCATGACAACCCTTTATAAAATTTATAGAGAGTGAAATTTCCCGTTATCTCCCCGGGAGAGAAAAGCATACGTCACGCATACTCCGGCATCAACATCAAATCCGACGCAATATTATCAACCAGCGATTCGCAATCGTTACGACGATTCAGCCAGCCCATTCCTTCGTCGGACTCCGGAATAGGAACGCACCGCGATTACCTGAAATTTATTATGCAATTCAATTTCGCCGAGTCGTTTACGCGCATATCGGAGTCAAAGTCGCACCTTCGCGCGCGGGTCTTTCCGGTGCGGAAGCCACGGGCGACGAGCCGGGTTGCTCACGCATGACGGGGCATGCGCATCCGCTGGCGGACGTCCGACGGCCGGCGGCGCAAACAACCCAGCAACCGGAAAGGACATCGACGCCGATGATTCGAAGCGACGAACCTCGTGCAACGCGCACATGAAGAGGGATGAACGAATGCGACGCCCATGACGCGCAAGCCGATCGCATGGCACGACCGGTTTTCGCAGGCACGCAGATGGAATTCGTTTGCAGGGACGTGGCTTGCGACTCGAATCGCTACCCTGCCGTGTCCGCAACGGCCCGACACTCAACCAGGCGCGGCGTCGCGACAGCACCCCGTTGGCCAACCGCCAATGCGCCACCAGGGTGCCTCCATACTCTCGGCGCGCGCAGGCGGGTGGCCGGCACGCACGGGCTACGGTCAGATCGCCGTCATCGTCGGCGCAACAGCAGCCGGGTCGGTGAGGCTCGGCTTGCCGGTTTCGACGTGCCCCGCGATGCGGCGCGTCCAGCCTGCGTTCCCCGCCACCACGAACTGCAGGTCGTACCAGTGGCTGCTGCACGACAGATCCCAGTGCGCCTCGACGCGCTGCCCTGCCGGCACCGTCAGCGTGCGCGCTGCGCCGCCGTACGCGACATCGGTCGCCGTGACCGTCAGCGTGCCGGTGCCCGCGTTGGCGATCGTCACGTACACGTCGCCGTTGGCGGTGTCGTAGCACGGCGTGATTTCGGGCTTCGCGCCGGCATCCGCCGCGGCCGAACCCGCGAAGCGCCGGAAATAACCGTTCGGGCCCCACACGCTCACCAGGTAGTTGCCGTTCGCGTCGAGCGCCCACGTATCGGTCAGCTGCTTGCCCGCTTCGACCGTGTAGCGGCGCGGCATCGCGGTCGCGTCACCCGTATAGACCCAGAAGTGCGCGCCCTGCGTGCCGGTATTCGCGAACGTCAGCGCGTAGCCCTGCGCCTGCAGCTGGCCGGTCACGTGCAGCTCGTACGGCAGCGCGCGCGCCGGCCGCGTGCCGGCCTCCTGCGCCGTCACGACCTGCTGCGCGGTGCTGGCCGGCGCGGTCTGCGACGACGCGCGCGAGCACTGCAGGTCCGCCTGCGCGACATACGCCTGAGTGCTCGGCAAAGTCGGCAGCGTGGCATCCGATTTCGAGAAGTCGAGCGCCGACGTCAGGTCGCCGCAGATCGCGCGACGCCACGGCGAGATGTTCGTTTCCATCACGCCGAAGCGCTTCTCGATGAATTGCAGCACCGACGTGTGATCGAACACCTGCGAGCAGACGAAGCCGCCCTTCGACCACGGCGAGACCACGAACATCGGCACGCGCGGGCCCAGGCCGTACGGCAGGTTGTCGGCCGTGTACGTGCCCGTTTGCGTCGAGGTCACGACGTTGTGCCGCTCGAGCGACACATCCACGGTGCTCATGCCGGAACCCGGCAGCGTCGGCGCCGACGGCGGCACGACGTGATCGAAGAAGCCGTCGTTCTCGTCGTACATGATCAGCAGGACGGTCTTGCTCCAGACCTCCGGATTCGACGTCAGTGCATCGAGAATCGTCGACAGGTAGTACGCGCCATACAGCGGCGTGAACTTCGGATGCTCCGAATACGCGGCGGGCGGCAGCAGCCACGATACCTGCGGCAGCGCGTTCGCCTGCACGTCGGCCTTCAGCTGCGTGATCGGGCGCGTGCTCATCCCGCGCGTCTGCAGCGACGAGCCGGCCGGCGCATTCACGAAGTTGTTGAAGCACGCGAGCATGTTCGTGCCGTAGTTGCCGGTGAAGTTGTCGAACCCGGTGCCCTGCTGGTAGATCTGCCACGAGATGCCCGCTTTCTCGAGGCGCTCCGGATACGTCGTCCAGCTGAAGGGCGGCAACTGGATCTTGTCGAACTGATTGTCGATGTAGTCGGTGTTGTCGAGCAGCGGGCCGCCGCCCGTGCCGAGCGGGTCGACCATGCCCGTCATCAGGTACATGCGGTTCGGGTGCGTGTTGCCTGGAATCGAGCAGAAGTAGTTGTCGCACACGGTGAACGCGTCCGCGAGCGCGTAATGGAACGGGATGTCGTCGCGGACGTGGTAGCCCATCGTCATGTTCGACTTCTGCACCGCCCATTGATCCGCGCGACCGTTGTCGATCGCGCCGTGCGTCGTCGCCCACGTATGCGGCAAGCCGCCGATGCACTGCGCGTTGACGCCCGGGTTGGTCGTGTCGTAGCGGAACGGCGCGATCACGCTCGTCTTGTCCTCCTGCCGCGGCTGGAACCACACCGGCTTGCCGTTCGGCAGCGTGACCGGGAAGCGGTCGTTATAGCCGCGCACGCCGCTCAGATGACCGAGGTAGTGGTCGAACGAACGGTTCTCCTGCATGAACACGACGATGTGCTGGACATCCTGGATCGTGCCCGTCACGGAATTCGGCTCGATCGCCAGCGCCTTGCGGATCGATTCGGGCAGCAGTGCGGTGGCGGCGGTCGCACCGGCGAGGCCGGCGGAGAACTTCAGAAAATCGCGTCGCGAATGGGTGGCCATGCTGGTTGCTCTTGATTGGATTTCTGGTGGAAACGGCCGGGATCAGGAAGCGGGCGAGGAGGCAGGTGCGGTGAAACCGGGCGGACAGTGCATCTGCGCGGTGGCGACCACGCCGCCGCCGCAGGCGGCCTTCTGCTGCGCGACGGGTGCGGCGGGGGCGGTCAGGTCGTCGTTGCAGGCGCCGAGGAGTGCTGTCAGCGCGATCAGGCCAGCGACCGCGACGGGCCGTAGGGCCGAGTTTCGCATAACGTCTCTCCGTGGATGGGATGACGTGACACAGGCACGGGTGCGCACCGGTCATGTCGACGGCGAGATGCTAATTTCAGCGTGTTACACGACAGTGTCGCGTAAGGAGGCGTGCACGCAGAGGGCGGCACGTGTCAGGACGGAAGGGAGAGCGAGAGGCGTAATGTAATCGAAAGATTCGCATTGCTTCGTTTTTGCCGAACGATCGAAGCAGGTGTGTTGCAGGACCGGTCGTGCAACGAATCGCGAAGCTTTGTTGACGAGCCGGCAACCGCAGCGGCCGGCCCACAACCAGCGAAACAGGCGATGCTCAGCCTTCCGCCATCATCAGCAACTGCGCGCCATCCGAGACCTGGTCACCGACGCCGTACAGCACTTCCGCGACGACGCCCGCGCTCGGCGCGCCGATCGTGTGCTCCATCTTCATCGCTTCCATCACGATCAGCGGCGTGCCCGCTTCGACCTTCTGGCCGGGCTCGACCAGCACCGCGATCACCTTGCCGGGCATCGGCGCGGTCAGGCGGCCACCGCCCTGCTCCGCGTCACCCGCGTGCGCAAGCATGTTGCGCCATTCGAACGTCTCCGCCGTGCCTTGCGTGAACACGTGGAAGTTGTCGCCGTCCGCATACACGCGGCCGCTGCTGCGCACGCCGCCGAGCGTCACGTCGAAATCGAGCGGCGTGGCGCCACGCGTCCATGCGAACGGTTGCGCGGCGGCGGCGCCGGTCGCGAGGCGTGCAACCGCGCCGTCGTCCTCGTACGTGGCCGTCACGTCCGCTTCGCGCTCGGCCGCGTGCCATTCGAGCGTGCGGCGATAGCCGCCGTTCAGGCGCCAGTCCGGCAGCGCGCCCCACGGCGATGAACCCTGCGCGGCCGCGCCGCGTTCGCGTGCGAACAGCGCCGCGCACGCGAGCGCCAGCATCGCGCGCGGCGGCTCTTGCGGTGCGAACAGCGTGTCGTGGTTACGCTCGATCAGGCCCGTATCGAGATCGGCCGTCGCGAACGGTGCGCACGCAACGATCCGCTGCAGAAACGCGGCGTTCGTGTGCAGGCCGACCACTTCGCAGGCACGCAGTGCGCGCAGCATCAGGCTCAGCGCTTCCGCACGATCCGCGCCGTGAACGATCAGCTTCGCGATCATCGGATCGTAGAACGGCGTGATCGCATCGCCTTCGCGCACGCCGCTGTCGACGCGCACCGATGCACCGATCGCGAACTCGACGCCTGCCGGCAGCCGCAGGTGCTTCAGCGTGCCCGTCGACGGCAGGAAGCCGCGCGCGGGGTTCTCCGCGTAGAGACGCGCCTCGAGCGCGTGGCCCTGCACGTGCAGTTCGTCCTGCTGCAGCGGCAGCGGCTCGCCGGACGCGACGCGCAGTTGCCACTCGACGAGGTCGAGCCCCGTGACCATCTCGGTGACCGGATGCTCGACCTGCAGGCGCGTGTTCATTTCCATGAAGTAGAACGCGTCGCCCGTCATGATGAATTCGACGGTGCCCGCGCCGACATAGGCAACCGCACGCGCGGCCGCGACGGCTGCTTCGCCCATCGCGCGGCGCACGTCGTCCGGCAAGCCCGGCGCCGGCGCTTCTTCCAGCACCTTCTGGTGACGGCGCTGCACCGAGCAGTCGCGGTCGAACAGGTACACCGTATTGCCGTGCGTGTCGCCGAACACCTGCACCTCGACGTGGCGCGGGCGCGTCAGGTACTTCTCGATCAGCACGCGATCGTTGCCGAAGCTGCTCGCGGCTTCGCGCTGGCACGACGC
Source organism: Burkholderia lata (assembly GCF_000012945.1). Taxonomy (NCBI): domain Bacteria; kingdom Pseudomonadati; phylum Pseudomonadota; class Betaproteobacteria; order Burkholderiales; family Burkholderiaceae; genus Burkholderia; species Burkholderia lata. Next base: position 469,467 of record NC_007511.1, on the reverse strand, counting down.
GAGCGCCGCCGGGAAATCGTCGGAGCGCTCGACCACGCGCATCCCCTTGCCGCCGCCGCCCGCGCTGGCCTTCAGCAGCACCGGATAGCCGATCGCGTCGGCTTCGCGATGCAGGTTGGCCGCGTCCTGGTCGTCGCCGTGATAGCCGGGCACGAGCGGCACGGCGGCCGCGTGCATCAGCGCCTTCGCGGCGGCCTTCGAACCCATCGCCGCGATCGCGTCGACCGGCGGCCCGATGAAGACGATGCCGGCCGCTTCGCACGCATGCGCGAAATCTTCGTTCTCCGACAGAAAGCCGTAGCCGGGGTGGATCGCCTGCGCGCCGGTGGCGCGCGCGGCTTCGATGATGCGCTCGATGCGCAGGTAGCTGTCCGCGGCGGCCGAGCCGCCGATGTGCACGGCCTCGTCGCATGCGGCCACGTGTTTCGCGTTCGCGTCCGCGTCGGAATAGACGGCGACGCTCGCGATCCCGAGACGTTTGCACGTCGCGGCGACGCGGCACGCGATTTCGCCGCGGTTGGCGATCAGAATCTTGTCGAACATGGCTTCGGTGTCGTCCGGAAAGAGGGGGTCACGCGCGCTGCGCGATCATTCACGCCACGACGGCGTGCGCTTTTCGAGGAAGGACGCAATCCCTTCGCGCGCTTCCGCGCCGGCGCGGGTGCGCGCGATCCAGTCGGCGGTCTGCTCGATCAGCGTCGCGTCGAGCGGGCGGCCGGCGACATCAGCCACGAGCCGCTTGCACGCCTTCACCGCGTCGGGGCCGTTCGCGACGAGCGTCGCGGCCAGCTTCGCGACCGTTTCGTCGAGCGCATCGGCCGGCACCGCGTCGTGAATGAAGCCGAGCGACGCCGCACGCGCGCTGTCGAACACCTCGGCCGTCGTGAAGTAGCGGCGCGCCGCGCGCTCGCCCATCGCACGTACCACGTACGGGGCGATCGTCGCGGGGATCAACCCGAGCCGCGCTTCCGACAGGCAGAACTTCACGCCGTCGGCGGCGATCGCGATGTCGGCCGCTGCCACCAGGCCCACGCCGCCCGCGTATGCATCGCCATGCACGCGTGCGATCACCGGCTTGCCGCAGCGATGGATCGCCTCGAGCATCCGCGCGAGCTTGCGCGCATCGGCACGGTTCTCGTCGCCCGAGTAACCGGCCATCTTCTTCATCCAGTTCAGGTCCGCGCCCGCGCAAAACGCCGCGCCTTCCGCGGCGAGCACGATCGCGCGCACGCCTTCGTGCGCATCGAGCCACTCGAACGCGGTGGTCAGCTCGGCGATCGTCGTCTCGTTGAACGCGTTGCGCACGTCGGGACGCGCGAGCGTGACGGTCGCCACGCGGCCGGCTTCACTTACCTTGATCGTTTCGTATCGCATCGTTCAGCCCTCCCGGCCGTTACATGCGGAACACGCCGAAGCGTGTGTCTTCGATCGGCGCGTTCATCGACGCGGCGAGGCCGAGCCCGAGCACGTCACGCGTCTGCGCGGGGTCGATCACGCCGTCGTCCCACAGCCGCGCGCTCGCGTAATACGGATGGCCCTGGCGCTCGTACTGGTCGCGGATCGGCTGCTTGAACGCATCCTCTTCCTCGGCGGACCACGAACCGCCCTTCGCCTCGATGCCGTCGCGGCGCACCGTCGCGAGCACCGACGCGGCCTGCTCGCCACCCATCACCGAGATGCGCGCGTTCGGCCACATCCACAGGAAGCGCGGGCCGAAAGCACGGCCGCACATCCCGTAGTTGCCGGCGCCGAACGAGCCGCCGATGATCACCGTGAACTTCGGCACCTTCGCGTTCGACACGGCCGTCACCATCTTCGCGCCATGCCGCGCGATGCCTTCGTTCTCGTACTTGCGCCCGACCATGAAGCCCGTGATGTTCTGCAGGAACACGAGCGGAATCTTGCGCTGGCAGCACAGCTCGATGAAATGCGCGCCCTTCACGGCCGATTCGGAAAACAGGATGCCGTTGTTCGCGACGATCCCGACCGGGTGGCCCCAGATGTGCGCGAAGCCCGTGACGAGCGTCGTGCCGTAGCGCGCCTTGAATTCGTCGAATTCGGAATCATCGACGATGCGTGCGATCACTTCGCGCACGTCGAACGGCTTGCGCGTATCGACCGGAATCACGCCGTACAGGCTCTTTGCGTCGAAGCGCGGCGGCTTCGGCTCGCGCAACGCCACCGGCGAGGCGATTTTCGGCGCGAGGTGATCGACGATGTTGCGCGCGATCGACAGCGCATGCGCGTCGTTCTGCGCGAGATGGTCGGCCACGCCCGACAGGCGCGTATGCACGTCGCCGCCGCCGAGATCCTCGGCGCTCACTTCCTCTCCGGTTGCAGCCTTCACGAGTGGCGGCCCGCCCAGGAAAATCGTGCCCTGCTCCTTCACGATGATCGACTCGTCGCTCATCGCCGGCACGTATGCGCCGCCCGCCGTGCACGAGCCCATCACGACGGCGATCTGCGCGATCCCCGCCGCCGACATCGTCGCCTGGTTGAAGAAGATGCGGCCGAAGTGGTCGCGATCGGGAAACACGTCGTCCTGGTTCGGCAGGTTCGCGCCGCCCGAATCGACGAGGTACACGCACGGCAGCCGGTTTTCCGCGGCGATTTCCTGCGCGCGCACGTGCTTCTTCACGGTGACCGGGTAGTAGGTGCCGCCCTTGACCGTCGCGTCGTTGCACACGATCACGCATTCGCGGCCGGCGATGCGGCCGATCCCGGTGATGACGCCCGCGCCCGGCGCGTCGTCGTTGTACATGCCGTTCGCCGCGAGCTGCGAGAACTCGAGGAACGGCGCGCCCGGATCGAGCAGTTGCGCGATGCGGTCGCGCGGCAGCAGCTTGCCGCGCGACAGGTGCTTGTCGCGCGCGGCCTGGCCGCCACCTTGCGCGAGCTGTTCGATCTTCGCGCGCAGGTCGGCGACGACCGCCTCGAGCGCGGCGGCATTCGCGCGGAAGTCTTCCGAGCGCGGGTTCAGTTTCGATTCGATGATCGGCATCGACGGGGCTCCGTTCGCGTGACGTGGGGCGTTACATCGTTTCCGCGAACAGCTCGCGGCCGATCAGCATCCGGCGGATCTCGCTCGTGCCGGCGCCGATCTCGTACAGCTTCGCATCGCGCCACAGGCGCCCGACCGGGTATTCGTTGATGTAGCCGTTGCCGCCGAGGATCTGGATCGCCTCGCCGGCCATCCACGTCGCCTTCTCGGCCGTGTAGAGGATCACGCCCGCGCAGTCCTTGCGCACCTGGCGGATGTGGTCGCTGCCGGCCGAGTCGAGGTGGCGGCCGACCGCGTACAGGTACGCGCGGCAGGCCTGGAACGTGGTGTACATGTCGGCGACCTTGCCCTGGATCAGCTGGAATTCGCCGATCGACTGGCCGAACTGCTTGCGGTCGTGGATATACGGCACCACCGCGTCGAGGCACGCGGCCATGATGCCCGTCGGGCCGCCCGACAGCACGGCGCGCTCGTAGTCGAGGCCGCTCATCAGCACCTTCACGCCGCCGTTGAGCTGGCCGAGGATGTTTTCCTCCGGCACTTCGACGTCCTGGAACACCAGCTCGCCCGTGTGCGAACCGCGCATGCCGAGCTTGTCGAGCTTCTGCGCGACCGAGAAGCCCTTCATCCCCTTCTCGACGATGAAGGCGGTGATGCCGCGCGAGTTGGCTTCGACGTCCGTCTTCGCATAGACGACGAGCGTGTCGCAATCGGGGCCGTTGGTGATCCACATCTTCGTGCCGTTCAGCACGTAGCGATCGCCGCGCTTGTCGGCGCGCAGCTTCATGCTGACGACGTCGGAGCCGGCGTTCGGCTCGCTCATTGCAAGCGCGCCGATGTGTTCGCCCGACACGAGCTTCGGCAGGTATTTCTGTTTCTGCGCGTCGGTGCCGTTGCGGTGAATCTGGTTCACGCACAGGTTCGAGTGCGCGCCGTACGACAAGCCGATCGACGCCGAGGCGCGCGAGATCTCTTCCATCGCGACCATGTGCGCGGTGTAGCCCATGTTCGCGCCGCCGTATTCCTCGGCCACCGTCATGCCGAGCACGCCGAGATCGCCGAACTTCTTCCACAGATCCATCGGAAACTGGTCGGTGCGGTCGACTTCGGCCGCGCGCGGCGTGATTTCCTTCGCCGCGAACGTCGCGACGGCGTCGCGCAGCATCTCGATGTCTTCACCGAGCATGAATTGCACACCGGGCAGGTTGATCATGTCTCCTCCGTCTCCAGAAAGTGTGTGGCACTCACCGATTTCTGAGTTTCGCTCAAATCGCATGAATACCTAGATTCATTGACCTATACAGCGTAAATTTTGCACAGTTTCGCGCCTCGTCGGGTTCGGCGTCAATAGTTTTTTGAGTGACACTCAGATATCATGCCGAGATGACAGCCGCTACCGCCGACACCATGACCGCCACCGTCAAAGCCGACCGCGCCGACACGCCGCGCGCGCCCGCCGGGCGCAAATCCCAGCAACGCGTGCAGGACATTCTGCGCGCCGGCCGGGAAGTGTTCGCCGAAAAAGGTTACGAGCATGCGACGGCCGCCGAGATCGCGCAGCGCGTGGGTGTGTCGGAGGCGACGGTGTTCAGCTATTTCCGCGGCAAGCGCGAGCTGTGCGCGCGCGTCATCGCGGATTGGTACGACGAAAACATCGCCGCGTTCGAGCACGGGATGCCGCAGGACGCGTCGGTGCAGCAGCAGTTCGCGTTCATCGTGCGCACCCACCTGCGGCTGATGCTGGTGAACGGCACGGGCCTGTGTGCGCTGGTGCTGTCGGAAGGCCGCGCGAAGCAGCATGCGCTGAGCGACGAGCTCACCGCGCTGCAGCGCCGCTACACCGCGCCGCTGATGGACGTGCTCGCGCGCGGCCAGGCGGCCGGGCAGGTGCGCACCGACCTGCCGCTGAGCCTGCTGCGCTCGCTGGTGTTCGGGCCGATCGAGCACGTGCTGTGGGATGCGATCCTCGGGCACCGCAAGCTCGATACGGAAGCGACGGCCACGCAGCTCGTCGACATGCTGTGGGCGGCCGTGCAGCCGCCGGCGCCGGAACAGGCGGCGCTCGTGCGCTTCAGGAACGAAGTGGCGGAAGCCGTGCGGCGGCTGGAAGGCGAAAGCACGCGCGGGTGACACGCGGCGGGCAGCACGCCCGCCGCCTCATCGCCGCGTCCCCGCCGTCGCGGGGTTCGGGGCGCTACGACTCGTCGCCGACGCGCAGCGGCGCGCGGCTCTGCTCGTTGTTCAAATGGACGAACTTGCGCAACAGGCGCACCAGTTCCTGCGAATCGTCCTCTCCCATCCCGTCGAACAGGCCGGCACGCAGTTCCTTCACCGACGGAATCAGGTGCGTGAGCAGTTCGACGCCCGCCGGCGTCAGCAACAGGCGGCGCTGACGCCGCGGCAGCACTTCGCGCACGATCAATCCTTTCGCTTCGAGCCGGACCGCGAGATCCGCGGTCGTCGACGTGTCGAGCGCGACCCGCTGCGCGAGCGTCACCTGATCGAGCCCCGGGCACTCGTAGAGCATCCGCAGGACCGCGTACTGCACCGGCGTCACGTCCCGGCCCAGCTTCTCGTAGAACATCGCAACCGCGATCTGGTGTGCGCGCCGGATCAGGTGCCCGGGTTCGTCGTACAGATCGAGCGGGAAAGCCGGCGCGTCGGCGGGATTCGTTTTTTCCATGAATGAGTCGATGACATAGGCGACGCGCGCCGGTTGCGCGCGCCGACGGCATGGCGCTGCCTCGCGCCATTTCCCGGGAAAACCAGTATACCGCCCGCCTTGCTCCAGCCAATCTCAATGAGTACACTGAATCTCATTCAGTACACGGAATGAAGCGATGCCGCGTACCGGCGGCATCGACCTGAAGGAGACGACGAACGTGTTTCTCAAGAATGCTTGGTACGTGGCGGGCACGCCCGATGAAATCGACGGCAAGCCGCTGGGCCGCAAGATCTGCAACGAGTCGATGGTGTTTTACCGCGCGGCGGACGGCCAGGTCGCCGCGCTGGAGGACTTCTGCCCGCACCGTGGCGCGCCGCTGTCGCTGGGATTCGTACGCGACGGCGTCCTCGTGTGCGGCTATCACGGGCTGGAAATGGGCTGCAATGGCAAGGCGGCCGGCATGCCGGGCCAGCGCGTCGGCGGCTTCCCGCCGATTCGCAGCTTTCCGGCGGTCGAGCGGTATGGATTCATCTGGGTCTGGCCGGGCGACGCGTCGGCAGCCGATCCGGCCAAACTGCCCGTGCTGGCGTGGGCCGAGGATCCGGCCTGGGCCCACGGCGGCGGCCTGTATCACATCCGCTGCGACTACCGGCTGATGATCGACAACCTGATGGACCTCACGCACGAAACCTACGTGCACGCGACAAGCATCGGCCAGAAGGAAATCGACGAAGCGCCGCCGAAGACGGCCAGCCACGGCGACGAAGTCGTCACGAGCCGCTTCATGGAGAACGTGATGCCGCCGCCGTTCTGGCAGATGGGTTTGCGCGGCAACGGGTTGGCCGACGACGTACCGGTCGATCGCTGGCAGATCTGCCGCTTCACGCCGCCGAGCCACGTGATGATCGAAGTCGGTGTCGCGCATGCGGGCCACGGCGGCTACGACGCGCCGGCCGACCTGAAGGCATCGTCGATCGTGGTCGACTTCATCACGCCCGAGACGGACACCTCGATCTGGTACTTCTGGGGGATGGCGCGCAACTTCCGGCCCGACGACCACGCGCTGACCGCCGAGATCCGCGAAGGCCAAGGCAGGATCTTCGCCGAGGATCTCGAGATGCTCGAGCGCCAGCAGCTCAACCTGGAGAAGTGGCCCGATCGCAAGCTGCTCAAGCTCAACATCGACGCCGGCGGCGTGCTGTCGCGCAAGGTGATCGAACGGCTGCTCGCCGACGAGAACGCGTCGAGCTCGCAGCGACCCGTGATTCCGGTCGCGCAGATCAAGGAGGCGTCATGAGCACCACGACGCTGACGGTCCGGGTGGCCCGCAAGTGGCAGGAAGCGCGCGACATCTGCGGCTTCGAATTCGTCAGCGATGACGGTTCGCCGCTGCCGCACTTCGACGCCGGCGCCCACATCGACGTGCATCTGCCGGGTGGCTTCGTGCGCCAGTATTCGCTGTGCAACCACCCGGAGCACGGCGACCGCTACGAGATCGCCGTGCTGCGCGATGCCGACGGTCGCGGCGGGTCGCGCGCCATTCACGACGACGTCCGGCAAGGCGATACCGTGCGGATCGGCGTGCCGCGCAATCAGTTCGCGCTCGTCCCCGACGCACCGCATCACCTGTTGCTCGCGGGCGGGATCGGCGTCACGCCGATCCTCAGCATGGCGCAACGGCTGTTCTCGTCGGGCACGCCGTTCGATCTGCACTACTGCGCGCGGTCGACCGATCGCATGGCCTTCGCCGAACGAATCAACGCAGCCGCGTTCCACGATCGCGCCCGCTTCCACGTCGACGACGGCGCCCCGGCACAACGCTTCGACCTGGCCGCGGTGCTCGCCGCCGCGCCCGCAGGCACGCACCTGTACGTATGCGGCCCCCGCGGCTTCATGGATGCGGTGCTGAACGCCGCGCGCGAACGCAACTGGGCGGAAGCGCGACTGCACTACGAGTTCTTCGGCGGCACGGTCGCGTCGTCCGGCTCGGACCGTGCGTTCCAGGTCCGGATCGCGAGCAGCGGCAAGGTGATCGACGTGCCGGCCGAATGCACGGTCATCGCGGCGCTGGCCGCGAACGGCGTCGACGTGCTGACGTCGTGCGAGCAAGGCGTTTGCGGCACGTGCGCGACGCGCGTGCTGCAAGGCGAGCCCGATCATCGCGACTCGTATCTGACCGCAGAGGAGCAGGCAGCCGGCGACCAGTTCATGCCGTGCTGTTCGCGAGCACGTAGCGACCTGCTGGTACTCGATCTGTAGACGGACTGCCCGACCCGCGACGAACAACCACAATACTGGAGACGATCAATGGAGCAACATGCCCGACCACCGATCAGTACAACTCAATTCCCGGTCGACCGATGGTGGGTCGCCGCGCTGTCATCCGAACTGACGGACAAACCCGTCGCCCGCACGCTGCTCGGCCATCCGGTCGTCCTGTTCCGGCTGCCGTCCGGGGAAGTCGGTGCGCTGGAGGATCGCTGCTGCCACAAGTCGCTGCCGCTGTCGTGCGGCTCGCTCGAAGCGCGCGGCCTGCGCTGCGGTTACCACGGTCTGCTGTTCGACCGCGGCGGCGCATGCGTGGAGATTCCCGGCCAGGAGCGAATTCCGGCAAAGGCATGCGTGTCGTCGTATCCGGTGCAGGAGCAGGACGCGCTCGTGTGGATCTGGATCGGCGCCGACGCGCACGCGCAACCGACCTGCGCGCCGCCACGCTACGCGTTCCACGCGGATCCGCAATACCGGTTCGGCGGTGGCAACTACCATTACGACGCACCGTATCAGCTGATTCACGACAACCTGATGGACCTGAGCCACCTCGGCTATGTCCATCTGAAAACGATCGGTGGCAACGCGCCGCTGCACATGGGTGCGGAAACCCGCGTCAGCAGCGACGGCGATACGGTGACCCTGGTCCGCCGGATGCCGGATTCCACCCCGCCGCCGACCTACACCGCCGCATGGCCGTTCGCGGGCAGCGTCGATCGCTGGCAGGAAATCGAGTTCCACGTGTCGCATATCCGGATCTGGACCGGCGCGATGGACGCCGGCGCCGGCGACCTGCACGATCCGGCGCGCGGCGGCTTTCACATGCGCGGCTTCCACGGCATCACGCCCGAGACGGCTACGACGACGCACTACTTCTGGACCGTCGCGACCAATCCGCAACACGACGTCGAGCGCGTCGCACAAACGGTCATCGAGCAATCCGCGGCGACGTTCGACGAGGACAAGACCGTGATCGAAGCGCAATACAGGAATCAGCTGCGCTTCCCGGACAGCCGCCAGATCGACATTCACGTCGACGCGGGCCCCAATCGCGCGCGGCGCGTGATCGAGCGGCTGCTGCGGCAACCCGAACCCGCGTAAGCGTCGTGCCGGCGCGCTGACGACGCCTGCCGGCCTCGGCGGGCATCCCGCGGGATGCCCGTCAGCCCGCGCATGTGCTTTCGTCCCATCCGCTACCGCCGGCTTCGATTCAATCCCATTTAATTAGTCATACTATTTTTTTAAGGATCTTTGACGTGAGCGCAAATATCCGCAATACGATCGACGAATCCCCGATGAGCGCGTTCCAGACGATTGCCGTCACGGCCTGCGTCGTGCTGAACATGCTCGACGGCTTCGACGTGCTGGCCATCGCGTTTGCCGCGCCGCACCTGGCAGCCGAATGGAAACTGAGCGGCAAGGAAATTGGCCTGCTGCTGAGTGCCGGGCTGGCCGGCATGGGCATCGGCTCGGTGCTGATCGCGCCGCTGGCCGACCGCGTCGGCCGACGCCGCATCATCCTGCTCTGCCTCGCCGTGATCTCGACCGGAATGCTCGCCTGCGCGGCCACGCACAGCACGCTGCAACTCGCCGTCGCGCGTGCGTACACCGGGCTCGGCATCGGCGGCATGCTGGCGAGCCTGACCGTCATCAGCGGCGAGTACGCATCGAACAAATGGCGCAGCGCCGCGATCGGCATGCAGTCGGCCGGCTACGCGATCGGCGCCACCGCCGGCGGCGTCATCGCCGGCTACCTGCTGTCGACGTGGGGATGGCGCAGCGTGTTCGCGTTCGGCGGCATCCTGACCGTGCTGTCGATCCCGATGGTACTCACGCTGCTGCCGGAATCGCTCGACTTCCTGCTGGCGAAGCGTCCGGACAACGCGCTGCAGACTATCAACCGCATCCTCGCGAGAATGAAGCGTGCGCCGATCGACAGGCTGCCGGCCGCGCCCTCGGCCATCGACACGGCGAGCCCCGCGGCGAGCTGGACAGCCGTGCTGCGCGCCCCGCTCGCACGCCGCACGATCGCGCTGTGGATCGCGTTCTTCCTCGTGATGGGCAGCTTCTACTTCGTCGTGAGCTGGACGCCGAAGCTGCTGGTCCAGGCCGGGCTGTCGGCATCGCAGGGCGTCACCGGCGGCGTACTGCTCAACCTCGGCGGCATTGCGGGCGCCTCGCTCTTCAGCCTACTGTCGACACGGTTCGGCCTGCGCAACCTGCTGGGCGCGACACTGCTGCTGGGCGGCGCGCTGATGGTCGTGTTCGGCGCGAATACGGGCTCGCTCGGCGTCGGGATGACCGTCGCGGTGTTCCTCGGCGCCGTGGTCAACGCATGCGTGGCCGGCATGTATGCGCTGTCGCCGACGCCCTACCCCGTCGAAATCCGCACGACCGGGATCGGCCTCGCGGTCGGCATCGGTCGCCTCGGCGCGATCCTGTCGCCGATGACGGTCGGCGCGCTGCTGGACGACGGCTGGTCCGTGTCCCATCTCTATCTCGCGTTTCTCGTGCCGATGGCCGGCGCGGCAATCGCAGTCGCCGTGGCGGGCTCGCGTGCCGCGGCACCGAGCCGGCGACGCGACCCGGCGATGCCGTAACGCGCGACACCCGCAGTCCCGCCGATACCCGTCGACATCGTCCGGGCCATTATAAAAATCGATAAGCATATCTACATACTGTTTGGAGACAGCCATGAAAACGAAACTGGGTGCCGCGCTCGCGACGGCAATGGTGCTGGCCGGACCGGCTTGCGCGCAAAGCAGCGTCACGCTGTACGGGATCATCGATACCGGCGTGTCCTACTACAACAACGCCGCGCACGACGGATCGTTCACCGGCATGCCGACGCTGACCGGCGAGGTGCCGTCACGGTGGGGGCTGAGAGGCACGGAGGACCTCGGCGGCGGCTACCAGGCCTTCTTCGTGCTCGAGAACGGCTTCCAGCCCGGCACCGGTGCACTGAACTATGGCGGACGCCTGTTCGGGCGGCAGGCGAACGTCGGCGTGAACAGTCCGTTCGGCGCGCTGACCCTCGGCCGCCAGATGAACATGTCGATGATCGTACTGACCAATGCCGACGTGATCGGCCCGTCGATTCACTCCATGGCGGATTTCGATTCCTATCTGCCGAACGCGCGCAGCGACAATGCGATCGGCTACAAGGGCACGTTCCACGGCGTGACGCTCGGCGCCACCTACAGCTTCGGCCGCGACGCGGCCGGGCCGGCCGGGCCGTCGGCCACGGGCTGTGCCGGACAGGTGCCCGGCGACATCGTCGCCTGCCGCCAGTACACGGCGATGCTCGCGTACGACGCGAGCAACTTCGGGCTCGCCGCGTCGCACGACGTGATGCGCGGCGGCGGCGGCGCGCTCGCGCCGCTGAACAATCCGGCGTACACCGACACGCGCGACATCGTCGCCGGCTACGTGAAGATCGGCCCCGCGAAACTGGGGGCCGGGTGGATCCGCCGCAACCTCGCGGCGGCCGAACACCTGCAGGCCGATATCGTGTTCGCCGGCGGCACGTACTACGCGACGCCCTACCTCGCGCTCGACCTTCAGGGCGTACGCTACCTGCAGCGCCGCGAAAACAGCGAAGGCGGCACGAATGCCACGCTGCTCGTCGGCCGCGCGAACTATTTCCTGTCGAAGCGGACGACCGTCTATACGTCGGTGGGCTACATGTTCAACAGCACGCTGGCTGCGAACGCGGTCGCTGCCGGCGGGACGGTCGGGACCGGAATGAACCAGCTCGGCGTGATGGCCGGCATTCAGCAGAAGTTCTGAACGCCGGACACCGCGTCAGCACAGGGTCAGTTGGCGAGGCGGCAGTGCGAGAGCTTCAACCCCGGCAGGACGGGCGCATCGATATAGCCCTCGTTCACGCAACTGAAGCGGAACGCCGACGACGTGACGAACGGCTTGATCTCGCCGCCGGGGAATTTCGGCTTCAGCGCATCCTGGTCGGCCACGTCGAAATGCGTGTCGAACTGCTCGCCGTCCTTCGTCAGCGCGCCGAAATAGGTGCCGCCCGGGTCGCTGCCCATCCGGATCACGGCGCCTACGAACACGAGGCGCTTGCCGTCGTACTTCGTCTTCGCGGCGGCCATGTCCTGCGTATAGGCCTCGATCACGGCGCCGTAATGCGCGTCGATCGCGGGCTCGGTGTCCGACGCGGCGCAGGCGGTCTGGTGAACGCCCGCCAGCATCGTGCATGCCGCAAGCGCGGCCGCCGCGAACGGCGCGGAAATCTTCTTCATGGGTGGTCTCCCGTTTAGCGTGGTGGTTGAAATAATCGATCACGGCGCTTCGCCGGCTGCCCGGCGCAACGCCCGATGAATTCGCTTCCGTTGCTTTAATCGTTCGAATGGCGGAACACGGCTGCGATCACTTCTCCACCCGCATGGTCGTGTGCGGTGCGCAGCGTCGCGCTGAACGCGACGTGACAGGAAGATGACATGGTGCGGCCCCCGGCTCTCTCATTGAATTTCACTGCGTCTGATTTTGGTCGCTACGGTAGCAGACGGCCGACGGCCCGGCAACCAAGGCCCGCGCACCGCCAATCGCATCATTACAATTGCAAATGATTCTCATTACATATATTATTCGCCCCCTGGCCGCGGCGAAACGCTGCGGCCCGCGACACGATCCTTAGTACTCCATCCTGCATCGATTCATGCCATCCCGTCGAACGCCCCGCCGCGCCCGGACCTTGCGTCCGTGGCGCACGAGCCTGCCTGCCCTGATCACGCTTTGCGTCGCGAGCGGCACGCATGCGTCCGCCGCCGAACGCGGCGACGCCGTGCCTGCTGCTTCCGCTTCCGCTTCCGCCTCCACGCCCGCGACGCTGGCCGCGCGCGATCTCCCGGCCATCAGCGTCAGTGCATCGGCAACCGCCGATCCGACGGTCGGCTATCAGCCGCGCACCACGCGCATCGCGGGCGGCGACAACCGTTCGATCAAGGAAATTCCGCAATCGGTCGCGGTGGTCAGCAGCAGCGTGATGCAGGACCAGCAGGCGCGCTCGCTCGACGACGTGCTCGGCAACATCAGCGGCGTCACGCAAACGAACACGTTAGGCGGCACGCGCGACGCGTTCATCAAGCGCGGCTTCGGATCGAACAACGACGGCTCCGTGCTCGTCGACGGCGTGCGCACGCCGGTGCTGCACAGCTATCTCGCGACGATCGACCGCGTCGAAGTGCTGAAGGGCCCGGCGTCGCTGCTCTACGGGATGCAGGATCCGGGCGGCGTGATCAACCTCGTCACGCGCAAGCCGGAAGACACGTTCGGTGGGTCGATTTCCGCGTCGCGCACGAGCCACGGCGGCAGCAGCGCGACGTTCGATCTCACGGGCCCGCTCGGCAAGCCCGGCCAGGTCGCGGGCGGCACGCTCGCGTTCCGGCTGACCGGGCAATACGACACGAGCCGCTACTGGCGCAGCTTCGGCCGCCAGCGCGACGCGCTGATCGCGCCCGCGCTGTCGTGGCACGACGCGAACACGTCGATCGATGTCAGCTACCAGTACGTCGACTACACGACGCCGTTCGATCGCGGCACCGTGCTCGTGAACGGCCAGCTCGACGATGCACTGCGCTATCGCCGCTACGAGGAAGCGTGGTCGCAGAGCACCGGCATCCAGGAAACGCTGCGTGCGCGCGTCGAGCACCGCTTCTCCGATGCGTGGCGCGTGCGTGCGACCTACGGCTGGGGCCGCGACCGCTACGACCAGACCATCACCCGCGCCACCGCATTCAACAGCACGACCGGCGCACTGACGCGCTCGTCCGATGCGAACCTCGGGCGCAACGATTCCGACCAGATCGCGACGCTCGGCCTGCTCGGCAACGTGACGCTCGCCGGGATGAACCATGCGATCTATATCGGCGGCGAATACGAGCGGCAGCGCAGCTTCCGCGGCGACACGATCCGCGGCAAGGCGACCAAGGGCTTCAATCTTTACGATCCCGTGTACGACCTGCTCGCGCCGGGCGGCACGCCCAACCCGAAGCAGAGCGATTCGCGCTCGGTGGTGCATGCGTATTCGACGATCGTGCAGGACTCGGTGAAGCTCACCGACCGCCTTACCGCGGTAGGTGGGCTGCGCTGGGAAAACTGGCAGCAGGAATCGGGGATGGGCCGGCCGTTCGTGTTCGCCGACCGCTCGCGCGGCACCGTGTGGCTCCCGCAGTTCGGGCTCGCGTATGCGCTCACGCCGGCGCTGACCGCCTACGCGAACGTGAGCCGCTCGTTCAAGCCGAACGTCGCCACGAACGTCGCCGCGCCGCTCGCGCCGGAATACGGGCGTGTGCTCGAGGCCGGGCTGAAGTTCAGCCTGAAGCCGGCGATCACCGGCACGCTCGCGGTCTACCAGATCGACAAGCGCAACGTCGCGGTCGCGGTCGGCGATCTGACGTCGACGATCGGTACCGCGCGCTCGCGCGGGATCGAGCTCGACGTCGCGGGGCAGATCACGCGCCATCTGAGCGTGATCGGCAGCTACGCTTATACGAACGCGAACGATCGCGACAGCAACACACCGCTCGTCAACGTCGCGCGCCATACGGGCAGCCTGTTCGCGGTGGTCGACACGACGATCGCGAACCTGCCCGGCCGCTGGCGCTTCGGCGGCGGCGCACGTCTTGTCGGTGCACGCCCGGGTGACACCGCCAACAGCTTCACGTTGCCCGGCTATGTGACCGTCGACGCATTCGCGGCCTACGAAACGACGATCGGCAAGTTCCCGACGCGCTTCCAGCTCAACGTGAAGAATCTGCTCGACAAGACCTACTACCCGTCGAGCAACAACAACCTGATCATCGCGGTCGGCGAGCCGCGACTCGTCACGCTGACGACGACCGTGTCGTTCTGATTGTCTGATGGCCTGATGGCCTGATGCGTACGTGGGCTTGCCGGCAAGCGGCGGCCCACGCGCAAACCTGCATCTGCGGCCGCCTTCCGCGCGCAACCGCTCCCCCCTCCTTGGCGCAGCATTCCGGCCACTTCACGGTTGATCGATTGCGGCAAGCCCGCGCACGTTGCGTCGAACAGCAACGCTGCGACGAAACATCGCTCGACCCTCTGGCCCGACAAGAGCGACAGCGAAACACCTCGTTGCTCGCCGCCAACACTCGCGCCGGATTCTGCTTGACCGGCGTCCCGCACAACGCCCGACGCCGCCCTCCACGCGCCTCCCCGGCACCCGCATCTCCGCCCGCAGAAATGCATTCGAGCGATGCAATTCCGCCCGCTCCCGAACCGCATCGCACACCGTATGATCGCCCCGGCCTTTTCCCAGGGGTGCTCGATACGCGCCGTCATCTCCGCGCGCTCACGCGCTCCGCCTCAACCACCCAGCGAACATGTCCCACTTCTCACTCATCCTCGTCGTCTCCCTGTTGAGCGCCTTTGGCCTGATCGCGTCCGACGTCTACCTGCCCGCGATGCCGTCGATGGCCCACGCGTTTTCGATCGGTGCATGGCAGATGCCGCAGACGGTATCGGCGTACCTGATCGCGCTCGCCTGCGCGCAACTGTTCTACGGCCCCCTGTCCGATCGATGGGGACGCAAACCCGTGCTGACGGTCGGCATCCTCGTGTACATCCTCGGCTCGATCGGCTGTGCCAGCGCCAGCGGCTTCGCAAGCTTTCTCGGCTGGCGCGTGCTCGAAGCGCTCGGCGCGGCGTCCGGCCTCGTCATCGGTCGCGCGATCATCGCCGACACCTGCGACAAGCACGCATCCGCGAAGGTCTACAGCATCGTGTATCCGCTCGTGTCGCTGTCTCCGGCGATCGCGCCCGCGATCGGCGGATATCTGGCGGCTTGGTTCGGGTGGCGGAGCGACTTCATTTTCGTCGCCGCGTTCGGCGGGGTCGCGCTCGTGCTCGTCCAGCTTCTTCTGAAGGAAACGCGGCCGCCCGTCACGCCCGGGCAACAGCGCGCCGTGCCGCTGGCCGGCTTCGCCGACGTGCTCGGGGATCGGGCATTCATCCGGTACACGCTCGTCGTCTGCGCGATCTATTGCGCGTGGTTCGTCTACCTGACGCAGTCGCCGTTCATCTTCTCGGGGCTCGGCCTGTCGGAACAGCAGAGCGGCTGGCTTTATCTGCCGCTGACCGCCGGCATCATTTCCGCCAACCTGCTCTCGCGCCGCATGCTCGACCGGATGTCCTACGACGCGATCGTCGCGGCCGGCGTGGGCTGCTTCGTGGCCGGCGGCATCGCGTTCGCCCTGTGCGAGTCGTCGCAGGTCAAGGGCATCATCGCGATCGTGATGCCGATGTTTCTCGTCAGCCTGTCGAACGGGTCGTCGCTGTCGCTCGCCGTGTCGGGCGCCATCGCGAGCGAACACGGGCGCGCGGCCACGGCGTCCGGACTCGTCGGATTTTTCCAGATCGGCAGTGCGTCGCTCGCGGCCACCGTGTCCAGCAGCCTGCTCGGTACCGGCAGCCATGTACTCGCGACGGCCATGCCGTTCTTCGCGATCGTCGCCGCAGTTGCGATCGTGCCGCGCTGGTATGCCGCGCGACGCACGCTCTCGATGCGCAAGGCCCAGCCCCGTTGAGCACCCGGCCCCGCACCGGCGAGATCCCGGCCGCTATCGATAGCGGTCGAACGAAGCAGCAATCTCGGCGGTAACTGCCCGAACGCGCGCCGTCCGGTTCAGGTCCGTATGCGACACGAGCCAGACCTGGTACGGCGCGGCGCGCGACTTGTCGGGCCAGATTCGCACGAGAGAATCATCCCCTTGCGCCATATACACCGGCAGTTCGCCGATGCCGATCCCCGACCGGATCGCTGTCGCCAGCATCAGGCTCGAACTCACTTGCGCAGCGATGCGCCCGCGCTCCATCGACTCGCCGCATAGCGTGTCGCCCTGGTTGGACGTGATGGCGGGTTGGTAGACGACCAGGTCATGCCCTTCGAAGGCGGCCCCGATCGCGGGCTCGCCGTGTGCATCCAGATACTCGCGACTCGCGAACAGCCCGACCTCCCACTCGGACAGCTTCCGGCGAACGAGATCGGGGTTTTCCGGCATCACGGTTCGAATCGCGAGATCCGCATCGCGCCGGGTCAGGTTGAGCACCTGCACCGACGTTGTCAGGATCACGTGTATCGCGGGGCATTTCCGTCGCAACGACCGTATCGCGGGCACGACGAAATCCATCGCGAGGGAATCGGTCGTCGTCACGCGGACCTCGCCTTCGAGCCGGTCGTCCGAGCCGTGGACACGACGCTCGAAGTCGCTCGCCGCCTGCTCCATCGCTTCCGCAGCCTGCAGCGAATGCTCGCCGGCCTGCGTCACGACATAGCCGGACGACGTCTTGAGAAACAGCTTCGCGCCCAGCGCCTTCTCCAGCGCCGTCAGGCGTCGCCCCACGGTGGCCTGATCGACATCGAGCACGGCCGCGGCTTCGCGCAGCGTCCCGGTGCGATGAACTGCCAGAAAAACGCGAGCATCGTCCCAGTTCATGGATAACGTTCTCTCTCGGTAAAGCGTGTGTGTATTCGTCGGTGGGCAATTATACAAGCCCCCCCTCCACTCCCTTCGCCACATAATCAGTCATCCAGATCAATATTCCGGTCAATTCGCCGACCCAAGCCGGAGCTGTCCACTGGATGTCCCCCAACGACCCGGGGCTCAGAAGAAGGTCGAATGCAACACGCGCGCCGATGGCCGTTGCACCGATCGCACCGCCCCCGCCCTGCCGCCCAATCATCAGACCCTCGAATATCTCCCATCCGATATCGCGATTTTCCGTATCGGGCGGGCGCCGCTAGACTGGCTACGCATTCGCGACGCCGCATCGCTGCACGGCAACGCGACACGCCCCCACAAAAACGATTCCGGGAGATAAAAGCCATGTCCGACCGGCATGCGCGCCGAGGCGCGCTCAAGACACTCGGCCTCGCGGCCGGCACCGCGCTGCTCGCCGCCGCGCGCTCCGCTCACGCGGCAACGCCTGAAACCGGCGCGCTGCTGCCCGGCGGCGCCACACACCTCGCCGACCTCACGCGCCGCCTCGCGGCCGCACCGAGGCGGCGCGACTTCAAGACGGTGCCGATGATCCTCGAACGCCCCGACCAGTGGGATCACGCGGCGCTCGCCGAAGTGACCGGCTACCGCGGCGGCCCGAAGCAGGTGTGGGACAACACCGAGCTCGGCGGCCCGTGGCTGAACCTGATGCGCAATTCGCTCAACGCGCAGATCTGGTCGTACCGTCATCCGGATTTCCTCGTCGTGTCGGCCACGCACGGCAGCGCGCATCTCGCGCTGTTCGACCAGGCCGCATGGGACAAATACGGCCTCGCGAAATTCGCCGGCGCCGCGTTCCCGACCAACACGCTGCTCGACGCGAAGCCCGCGCAATCGAAGGGCGCGCAAGACCACGAGTTGCCCGACGGCGCGTTCTCGTCGCACGACAACAGCCTCGCTGCGTTGCAGCAGCGCGGCGTCGTGTTCCTGTCGTGCCACAACGCGATCTGGGAACTCGCGGAACGGCTCGACGGCGCGAACGCGAATCCCGACAAGCTGCCGCTCGATGCGCTCGCGGCCGACCTGACCAACCACGTGATCCCGTCGGCGATCGTCACGCCGGGCGCGGTCGGCACGCTGCCCGAACTGCAGCAGGCCGGCTTCACGTACGCAAAATGAGCCCCGCGATGACATCGATCCCCCGTCAACTGCAACCGACATCGCGCCGCCGCCGGCGCACGCTGCGCGCCGTGCTGGCCGCGTGGCTCTGCTGCGCGTCGGCCCTCTCGCTCGCCGCACCCGCCGGCACCGCCGCGACCGTCTTTCCGCCCTGGCAGGGCGGCCGCAACAACGACGCGACGCATCGTGGCCTCGAATTCACGGTGCCGCAGGTCGACGTGCTCGCCGATTTCCACGGCGACCTCACCGCGCCGAAGCTCGTGCTGTTCGTCGGCGGCAACTATTTCTTCGCGATGGCGCCGCTCGTCGCGAAGTTCGAGGAAGACCATCCCGAGTATCGCGGCCGCATCTACTGGGAAACGATCCCGCCCGGCCTGCTGGTGAAGCAGATCCAGGCGGGCGGCACGATCACCGTCGGCAACATGACATGGACGGTCAAGCCCGACGCGTATTTCGCCGGGCTCGGCAAGATCAACGGGCTGATCGCGGACGGCACGCTCACCGGCCCGGCCGTGCCGTACGTGACGAACCAGCTGACGATCATGGTGCGCGCCGGCAATCCGAAGCGCATCGCGTCGCTGAACGACCTCGCACGGGCCGACGTGCAGCTTGCGATGCCCAATCCGGCATTCGAAGGCGTCGCGCGGCAGATCCGCGCGTCGCTCGTGAAGGCCGGCGGCGATGCGCTCGCGCGTACCGTCTACGACGACAAGGTGCGCACCGGCACGACCGAGCTCACGCACATCCACCATCGGGAAACCGCGCTGTTCCTGATGCAGGGTCGCGCGGACGCGGGCGTGCTGTGGCAATCCGAAGCGGCGTTCCAGGAACAGGTCGGGCATCCGCTGATGCACATCGACATTCCGGCCGAGCAAAATACGACGGCAATCTATGCGGGGGCGATGGTGAAGGACGCGCCGCATCCGGAGGCCGCGCGCACGTGGCTCGCGTTCATCCGGTCGCCGGAAGCGTTCCGGATCTTCCAGCGCTACGGCTTCGGCCGCTACGATGCGGCGACACCGACGCAGCACCTCGCGCCGGAGCAGAAGCAGCCCGACGCGGGCTGACCGCGCGGCCGCGCCGGTAATCCGGCGGCGCGCGCGACCTACAACAAGGAGGGGACACGTGAACGATACGGTGGATACACCGCGACGCCGGTTCGCGCCGCTGCTGCTCGCTGCGGCCGCGCTGCTGGCCGGCCACGCGCACGCGGACGACGCGACGCCCGGCAAGACGATCGCCACACAGGGCACGACGACGGGCGTCGCCGCGTGCATCGGCTGCCACGGCAGCCAGGGCGAAGGCAACGCGGCGGCCGGCTTCCCGCGCCTCGCGGGCACCCCCGCCGCTTATCTGTCCGCGCAGCTTGCGGCATTCGCGGACGGCAGCCGCCAGAACCCGGTCATGCAACCGCTCTCGAAACTGCTGACGCCGCACGAGCGCGATGCGGTCTCCGCGTACTTCGCGAGCCTGCCCGCGCCGGCCGGCATCGCCGCCTCCGACGACACGTCGATCGACCCGGCGAACACCGGCGCATGGCTCGCGACGCGCGGACGCTGGTCGCAAGGCCTGCCCGCGTGTGCGCAATGCCACGGCCCCGGTGGCCTCGGCGTGGGCACCGCGTTTCCGCCGATCGCGGGCCAGCCCGCCGCCTATATCGCCGGCCAGTTGAACGGCTGGAAACACGGCACGCGCCCGCCCGGGCCGATGGCGCTAATGCCGGCGATCGCCGGCAAGCTGTCCGACGCCGACATCGACGCGGTGGCCGCCTACTACGCGCGCGGCGGCGCCGCACAAGGAGACAAGCGATGATCGACCGCACGACGCTGATCCGCCGCGCCCGCGCGGCCCTGCTCGGCGCGGCCTGGATGCCCGCGCTCGCATTCGCGGCCACGCCGCAGGACGCACCGGCCGCCGCTTCCGCACCCGCGCCTGCGCCTGCCGCGATGGCGACCGCCGCCAAACCCTTCGCGCCGCCCGCCGAATCCGCGATACCCGCCGACGAGTTCGGCAAGACCGTGAAGCTCGGCGAGCAGATCTTCCTGCACACGCCCGAGTTCGCGGGCAAGTACGTCGGCAACAAGCTGACCTGCGCGAGCTGCCACCTCGACGCGGGCCGCCGGCCCGACTCGAGCCCGATGTGGGCCGCGTACCTGCTGTATCCGGCGTACCGCAGCAAGAATGGCCACGTGAACACGTTCGCCGAGCGCCTGCAGGGGTGCTTCCGCTACAGCATGAACGGCAAGGCGCCGCCGGCCGGCGACCCGATCCTCGTCGCGCTCGAAACCTATTCGTACTGGCTCGCGAAGGGCGCGCCGGTCGGCACGAAGCTGCCGGGGCAAGGTTTCCTGAAACTGCCGCCGCCCGCACAGAAGGCCGACTATGCGCGCGGCGCCGCCGTCTACACGCAGCACTGCGCGCTGTGCCACGGGGCGGACGGCCAGGGGCAGTCGAGCGGCGGCAAGGCGGTCTTCCCGGCACTGTGGGGCGCGCGTTCGTTCAACTGGGGCGCGGGAATGGGCGACATCCGCAATGCGGCCGGCTTCATCAAGGCCAACATGCCGCTCGGGCTCGGCGGCACGCTGACCGATCAGGAGGCGTGGGACGTCGCCACCTTCATGGACAGCCACGAACGTCCGCAGGACCCGCGCTTCACGGGCTCGGTGAAGGACACGCGCGCGAAGTTCCACGATTCGCCCGATTCGATGTACGGGCTCAGCGTGAACGGGCGCGTGCTCGGCGCGCCGTGATGCGAACGCCGTGCAGGCCATCCGGCCCGCACGGCCTGCGCTGCCCGCGCTGCCCGCGCGTTCACGGATGCCAGCGATACACGATCATGCTGGTGCCGTTGTAGTTGTCCTTCGTGATCACGTATTCGCCGGTCGAGCGCAGGTACGCGCGGATCCCGTACATCGAGTCGACGTCGTTGCCGACGTCCATCGCCGCCGTGTTCGAGTTGGTCAGCGTCGTCACGAGCGCGCCCGTGTTGAGATCGAACACGTCGACGTTCGGCACGGTGTGCACGTAGCCGACGAACAGGTAGTGGCCGGCCGCCGCGATCGATTTCGGGTTCGCACTGGTCAGGTTGATCACCGGGTTCGGTGCGGTCGTGTTGCCGT
Source organism: Burkholderia lata (assembly GCF_000012945.1). Lineage (NCBI taxonomy): Bacteria > Pseudomonadati > Pseudomonadota > Betaproteobacteria > Burkholderiales > Burkholderiaceae > Burkholderia > Burkholderia lata. The sequence continues at coordinate 447,756 of NC_007511.1, read as the reverse complement.
TCTTCCAGCCGTGATAAACCTCGATGTGCCCGTTCATCGCGGTCCAGTCCCAGTTGTTCGCGAGGCCCTGAGCGAGGATCATCGTGTCGCTGTCCGCCTGGTAGACGATGCGCGTCGTCGGCGCCACGGTGCTCGGCACGGGCGTCGTCACCGGCTTGCCCCATGACGGCTTGCCGGTCGCATCGAAGCCCGTCATCGGGTAGCGGGTAATCGCGTTGGAGCCGTTCAGCCCGGCCCACACGTCGCCGTTGCCGTCGATGTCGAAACCGGTCGTGACCTGCAACGACGTGTTGAACGGCTTGCCCGGCAGCGAGCCGGCCGGATTCGCGATATAGCCGGTCGCCGGCGTGAAGTAATAGAAATTGAAGTTGCCGGGATTCTGACCCGACGCGACGAGAATCCGGTTGCCGCCGACCGTCACGAGCTGGCCGAAATGCTGGCCGCGCTGATAGTCGTTCATGTCGAGGCGCGGGTCCTTCGGATAGGTGAACGGGTCGACCGTGTTCGCGACGAACGTGCCGCCCGCCGAACCCGTATAGACGTTGTTGCCGCTGTAGAAGAACGCGCCGTCGGTTGCCGGGTCGGGCGCGGCGATCGCCTCGAAGTTCAGCGCCTGCAGCTTCCATTGCAGCGCGCCCGTCGGGCTGTACGAATGCAGGTCGGTGCTGCCGTTGCGCCCGAGATCCCAGCCGCCGCCCCACGCGTTGTTGAGCACGTACAGGTTGCCGCCCGAATCCTTGCCGATGCCGACCACGCGCGTAAAGCGCTTGTCGCCGACCTGCCCCTTGATGCCCGAGGTCGTGTCGAGATAGCCGCCCTGCACGCCGAACGTGCCGATCTGCTGGGGCAACCCGGCGAGGCTGTAGATCTTGATGTTCATGTCCGGGCCCTGGTCGCCCACCAGCAATTGGCCCGTCGACGCATCGAAATACAGCGCCGACGGCCGCGCGCCGGCCGCCATCTGAATCGTGTTCATCAGCGTGCCGGTCGCGCTGTACTGCACGACCACGCCCGCGCTCATGCGCGCGACCCACAGGTTGCCGGCCGCATCGAGCGCAAGCGCGCCGGGCCCGGTCACGCCGATGTCGCGCTGCAAGACACCGTCGGTCGTATAGACGCGCACGCGGTTGCCGTAGAAATCGCTCGCGTACAGCAGGTTGCCGGCCGTCGCGAGGCCGGTGATCACGTCCGGGTTCGGGAGGCCCGTCCACGTGCTGACCGGGATGCGCAGGTCGCGCTGGTTCGTGCTGCGGTTGTAGCGGCCCACCGAGCCGCTGCCGAAGTTGCGGTTGTAGCCGAGTGCGACGAAGATCGACGTCGCGTTGCCGGTAATCGCGCCGCCCTGGAATTCGTCGTGGATGCCGATCGTGCCCATCGGCTGGCCGTTCTGGTAGAGCGCGACGCCGCCCGCGTTCTCGTCCCAGCGCGACGACGTGTAGATCACGCCCTCCGGCGCGACCCACATCGAGCGCGCCGCATTGCCCACGTGCTGGGACAGCGTGCCGTACGTGTTCGCGAGCCAGTCGGTCGAGTATTGCACCTGCGCGTGACTCGCCGGCGCCAGCATTGCCATGCACATTCCCAGCAACGCCGCCCGAATTTGTTTCATTGACATGAATAATGCTCCCGAACGTTCAATTGTCGACACTGTAAATCGCGGCACATGAAATATTGGTGATTCCGGCTAAAGCGCATTCGCCGTTATCACGAATTATTCACTCCGTTCTTTTTGCCGTCCGGCGCTTTTCCGTCAACGATGGTCAAACCCGCTCACCGCGCCGCCACGGCTTACCGGCCGCACGACTTCGGTGCTTTTTCCCCGGCATTTTCTTCCGGGCCGCTCAATGCAAATACGTCATTTTTTCTGAAATGCCCGCATTGCCTTTTTCATTGCCCGGAAATGGGCTCGATGATTACAAATCGAAATTGAAATGAAAGAGAAAAAATAATATCCGGCGCAATCGCGGCGTGCGATTCAGCGCAGCGGCAGGTGGCGGGAGGAAGGGAGGGGAAAGCGGGATCCGGCGGAGAAAACCAAAAGACCGCGCCGGCCGTGCCGGCACGCGGCCGCGATCGTTCAGCTCGCGTCGTCGAGCGTCGGGCCGTCCCAGCCGTCGAGGAATTTCGGCAGCGCATCGACGACGTCGATCACGCGGTGCCGGTAGAACAGGTGCATCGTCGGCTGCAGGTCGCCGGGCAGTTGCCCACCGTGCGCGCGCGCGGCCAGGCTGTTCGGCACGACGCGCATGCCGAGCCGGTTGGTGCCGAACACGATCTCGCCGCACGACGCGCAGTACGTGCGCGACATCGACTTCGCCGGATGCGGGAACGTCGCGCTAGCGCCTTCGACGTGCACCTGCTCGGGCGGCCATGCGGTCGCCGACAGCACCGGCGTGCCGTAGAAATCGCGGCAGGTCGCGCAATGGCAGTTCGCGCGCGCCGCAGGCTCGCCGCGCAGCGTCACGGTGACGGTTCCGCACAGGCAACTCGCGGAATGCGTTCGGGTCATGTCGTCTCCTCCAGGAAAGGAGGCGACAGTATAGGAGCACGCGCGCAACGTTGCCGGCATCGGCTGCGGGCAACGTTGCGGCCGCAACGATCGCGATGCGTCAGAACTTCTGGCGCAGGCCGAGGCTGACGATGGCCTGCGAGCGCGAATCGGACGAGTGGCCGTTCGCCTTGTCCGACACCGACGCGGTCGCGGCCACCGGCCGGCCGAGCGCGTCGAGCGTCATGCCCGATGCATGCTGGTACGCGCCGAGCAGGTACACGCTGGTGCGCTTCGACAGGTCGTAGACGGCGCCGAGCGTGACGTTGTGATACTGCGCGCGGTCGTCCACGCCGTCGACATCGCTGCCGCGCGTGTAGCTGTAGCCCGCGAACAGTTGCGTCTGCGGACGCACGTTCCAGCGCGTGAACACGCCGGCGACGTTGAACGTCGCGTGGCCCGTGAACAGCGACTGGCCGCCGCTGCGGTACTGCACGTTGCTGTAGTTCACGCCGACGACGGCCGAGCCGAAGTCGTAGGTCGCGCCGGTCGCGATGATCTGCTGCGATTGCGCGCTCGCATAGCCTTCGTTGATCGACGAGTTGAACAGCCCGTCGTCGGTGCTCTGCCACTTGCCGGCCGTCGGGTCCGTCGCGCCCGTCTTGCTGTTGTCCGACCGCTCGTAGCCGACGCCGACGCGCAGCGGGCCCGCCGCATACGCCGCGCCGACGCTCCACGTGTTGCGCTGCTTCATGCTGCCCGGCTGGCTGCCGAAGCCGTACAGCGCGCCGAACGTGAAGCCCGAGTAGTTGGCGCTCGTGTACTTGATCGAGCTGTCGACCCGTGCGGTCTGGTCGAGGTCGTCGATGTCGCCCGGGTGCGCGCCGAAGCCGCCGATGTACGACGACGGGCCGACCGGGCTCACGAAATCGTCGAGCGACGTGTACTGGCGGCCGAGCGTGACCGTGCCGTAGCGGTCGCTGCCGAGGCCGACGAACGCCTGGCGGCCGAACTGGCGGCCGCCCTGCCCCGACGTGCCGTTCGTGATGTCGAAACCGTTCTCGAGGACGAACAGCGCGCGCATCCCGCCGCCGAGATCCTCGGAACCCTTGATGCCCCAGCGGCTGCCGGACAGGTTGCCGGTCGTGAGCCCGACGCTCGAATGGCCGGTGTACGCGCCCGCGGAGCCGACCCGCTCGTTGCTGCGATAGGTGACGCCCGCGTCGACGATGCCGTACAGCGTGACGGAGCTTTGCGCGGCAGCGATGCCCGCGAGCGAGAGCAGCAGCGGGGCTGCGATCAGTTGCTTGTTCATGATTGTCGTGTCTCCGGGCGGTGAACCCGTTGTTCTGGCTGTCAGTTGCGAGTAGCGCGGGCAGCGAGATCGGCCGGCGTTGCGAGGCCGGCCACGTGCGCGCGCGACGACGCGGCGGGCATGCCCACTGCGGCCGCCATGGTAGATGGAACCGGTTCCGATCGAAAGCGGAATAATGAAAACAGTTTATTTCCAAAATTGAGATAGTCGAGCGGACCGCCCTGTGCGCAGCGCGCCGCGCCTGTACAGCCGGGGCGGGCGCCACCGATAATCGAACGCACGCCACCCATCGGGAGTGCCTTCATGCATGAAACGACCCTGCTGATCTTCGCCGCCGTTGCGTTCGTCGGTATCGCGACACCCGGCCCGACCGTGCTGCTCGCGCTGACCAACGGCTCGCGCTACGGCGTGCGCCGCGCGGCCTACGGCTTCGCGGGCGCGATGCTGTCCGACTTCGTGCTGATCGTCGCGGTCGCGCTCGGCCTCGGCGCGCTGCTGATGGCGTCGGCGTTCTGGTTCTCGGTGGTGAAGTGGCTCGGCGCCGCCTATCTCGCGTACGTCGGGATCCGGCTGCTGATGTCGAAGGGTCAGCTCGACGTCGCCGTCGCGGACGGTGGCACGGCGTCTTCCGGGCGCAACGCGTCGATCTTCGCGAAGAGTTTCCTCACGGCGGTGACGAACCCGAAGGGCTATCTGTTCTTCTCCGCGTTCCTGCCGCAGTTCCTCGATCCGTCCGCGCCGCTCGCACCGCAATACGTCGCGCTCGCGGTCACGTTCGCGCTGCTCGACGGGGTCGTGATGTTCGGCTACGCGCTGCTCGGCGCACGCGCGGTGCGGCTGCTGAAGCGCGCGGGGGCGCTGTGGCTCGAACGCACCTGCGGCGCGATGCTGCTCGCGCTCGCCGGGTCGCTGGCGCTGTACCGGCGTCATGCGGCATAGGAGCGGATTCCGATGAAAATCGCTACACCGCCCTCCTCCGGCCTTCCCGGCCTGTCGCTCCGCCAGATCGAACGCGCCGACCTCGACGCGTGGTACGCGTACCTGACGAACCCCGACGTCTTCCGCCACACGAGCTGGAACCTGCGCTCGCCCGACGATCTGCTGCCGCTGTTCGACGCCATCGAATCGGCCGATCCGGATTCGATCCGCCGTCTCGCCGTGATCGACGACGCATCGGGCGCGCTTGCCGGAACGATCGGCCTGCATACCGTATCGACCGTGAACCGCTCGGCGGAGATCGCATACGATCTCGCGCCGTCGCACTGGGGGCGTGGAATCGCGAGCGCGCTGTGCAAGGCTGTCACCGAGTGGACATTCGCCGAGGGCTTCATGCGCATGCAGGCCGTCGTGCTGACCAGCAACGAAGGCTCCGCGCGCGTGCTGCAGAAGTGCGGCTACCGCTACGAAGGGCTGTTGCGCGCATACAAGATGGTGCGCGGCACGCCGGGCGATTTCGCGATGTACGCGCGCCTCGCGACCGACTGACGCGCGACCCGCGGCTTCACGTACCACCGCCCACCGCTTCTTCGCATACGCACGCCGTTGGACGGCCTGCGCCGAATTGGCGACAATCGCCGTTCCCTTCCTCGACGATTCCGCCATGAAAATCGCCGCGCTGTCCGACATCCACGGCAACCTCGCCGCACTCGACGCGGTGCTCGACGACGTCCGCCACCGCGGCGCCGACGTGATCGTCAATCTCGGCGACATCCTGTCCGGCGCGCTCCATCCGCCCGAAACGGCCGACCGCCTGATCGCGCTCGACCTGCCGACCATCAAGGGCAATCACGAACGGCAACTGCTCACCGGCGATCGCGAGTCGATGCGGCTGTCGGATCGCTGGGCGCACGACACGCTGCGCGCCGATCATCTCGACTGGATCGCCGCGCTGCCCGAACGCATGACGCTCGGCGACGACGTGCTGATGGTGCACGGCACACCCGACAGCGACCTCGTCTATTTCCTCGAAACGGTCACGCCCGACGGCTGCCGCGCGGCCACGCCCGATGAAATCGCGCAGCGCGCGGGCGACGAACCGGTGTCGCTGATCCTGTGCGGCCACACGCATATCCCGCGGACGGCCAGGCTCGACGACGGCCGGCTGATCGTCAACCCGGGCAGCGTCGGGCTGCAGGCGTACGCGGACGACCTGCCGCATCCGCACCGCATCGAGACGGGCTCGCCGCATGCGCGCTACGCGATGGTGTCGCGCACGGCGGCCGGCTGGAACGTCGAATTCCATGCGGTCGAATACGACTGGCACACGGCGGCCGCCACCGCGGCATCGCGCGGGCGCGACGACTGGACCGTCGCGTTGCGCACCGGCCGGTGCTGACGCGTGCGGCTCACCCCGCTCCCCCTTCCGCTTCACTTCATTCACCGGAAAACCGCACCGCCATGCCCGTTCCGTCGCAACTGCTCTTCCTGCCCGGCGCATCCGGCAGCACCGCCTTCTGGCAACCGCTGGCCAATCTGCTGACGCATCCGGCCGAGCGCCGGATCGTCGGCTACCCAGGCTTCGGCGACACGCCGCGCGATCCGGCCGTCGACGATTTCGACAGCCTCGTGGGTCATGTTCTGGAAACGATCGACCGGCCGACCGCCGTGATCGCGCAATCGATGGGTGGCGTGATCGCGATGCGTGCGGCGCTCGACAAGCCCGAACTGATCACGCACCTCGTGCTGACGGTCACGTCCGGCGGCCTCGACATGGCTGGGCTCGGCGCGCAGGACTGGCGCACCGGTTTCGCGGAAGCCAACCCGCAGCTTCCCGACTGGTTCCTGACGTTCCATGCCGACCTGTCTCGGGATATCGGCCGCATCGCGCAGCCGACGCTGCTGCTATGGGGCGACGACGATCCGATCAGCCCCGTCGCGGCCGGCCGGCGCCTGCTCGAACGGTTGCCCGACGCGCGGCTGCATATCCTGCACGGCGGCCGGCACGATCTTGCTGCCGTGCATGCGCAGACGCTCGCACCGCTCGTCGATGCGCATCTGCAGCGCGTGTGACATCGCGCGCCGCGGCTTCAACGTCGTCAGCTTCGGTTTCGGCACACACCTGACACCACGCCGCTCACGCACCGCATCGCATCACGCCGCATTCCTCAACGTGAGCCGCGCCTCGAGCCCGCCACCATCCGTCCGGTTGTTCAGCGTGAGCGTGCCGCCCATCGCGAGCGCGAGCTGCCGCGCGATCGCGAGGCCGAGCCCCGTGCCGCCCGTCTCGCGGTTGCGCGACGTCTCCACGCGCCGGAACGGCTCGAACACCGCGTCGAGCTGATCGTCCGGAATGCCGGGCCCGCGGTCGCGCACGGCGATCACCGCGCCGCCGTCCGGTGCGGCCTGCACGTCGATCTCGGCCGCGCCCGCGAACTTCAGCGCGTTGTCGACGAGGTTGCCGACGATACGCCGCAGCGCCTTCGGCCGCGTGACGAGTGCGAGCGGCGCGCGGCTGTGCAGCGCGACGTCCTGCCCCGCATCCGTGTAGTCGCACACGATGCTGTCGAGCAGCGCATCGAGATCGATGCGGCGCGCGCCCTCCTCGGTGCCGTGCAGCGTGCGCGCGTACGCGACGCCCTCCTTCACCAGATGCTCCATCTCGATCAGGTCCTGGCGCAGCTTCGCGCCCTGCGCGTCGTCTTCCATCATGTCGGCGCGCAAGCGCATCCGCGTGATCGGCGTCTGCAGGTCGTGCGAGATCGACGCGAGGATCTGCATCCGCTCGGCCATGTACTGTGCGATGCGATCCTGCATCGCGTTGAACGCCCGGGCGGCACGCGCGACTTCCGACGGCCCGCCCTCGTTCAGCCGCTCGCCCTTCAGGTCGGGGCCCAGTGCGTCGGCGGCCTGCGCGAGCTGCTTGAGCGGCCGCGTCGCGAGCCGCACCGCGAGCCAGCAGCACGCGGCCAGCACCGCAAGCTGCAGCACGAGCACGACCGGCAGCCAGCCGGACAGCGGCACCGTCGACATCGGATGAATGTCGATCGTCAGCGGCGACCCGTCGGTCAGGCGCAGATGCACCTGCAGATGTTCACGGTCGCCGGGGATCGCGTTCGCGGTCAGCGGGTAGTCGCCGCCGATGCCGTCGGAAATCGACCGCTCGACGCGTGCCGACAGCCGCGCTTCCGGCGGCGTGCCGGTCTCGCCGGGCCCGAGGATGAACGCATAGCTGCGCCGCGCGAGACGCGGCAGCCACGCGGCCCGCTCGGCCGGCGGCAGGTGATCGAGCAGCGCGACCGAGCTCGCGACCTCGCGCTCAATGTAGCCCATCATCAGGTTGGTGGTCGCCTGGTCGCGCTCGGTCACGGTGAGCCAGAACGACAGCGTCTGCGCGAGCGCGAGGCCCACGCACAGGATCAGCGCGAGCCGCGCGAACAGCGAGCGCGGCCAGTGCCACGGCATGCGCGCGCTCATAGCGTACCGTCGACGGCGGTCACGGCCGACGAGAACACATAGCCCTCGTTGCGCAGCGTCTTGATGTAGCGCGGTTCGCGCGCACCGTCGCGCAGGCGCTGGCGCAGCCGGCTCACGAGCAGGTCGATCGACCGGTCGAACGGATCGGACTGCCGCCCCTGCGTGAGATTGAGCAACTGGTCGCGCGTCAGCACGCGTTGCGGGTTGTCGAGAAACACGCGCAGCAGCCGGTACTCGGCGCCGCTCAGCGCGACCAGCGTACCTTCCGCATCGAGCAGGTGGCGCCCGGTCGTGTCGAGCCGCCATTCGCCGAACGCGAGCAGCTCCGCGGTTTCCGTCACCTGCATGCCGGGCGGCAGCATGCGCGCGCGCCGCAGCACCGAGCGGATCCGCGCGAGCAGCTCGCGCACTGCGAACGGCTTGGCCAGGTAGTCGTCGGCGCCCATCTCGAGGCCGATGATGCGATCGGTTTCCTCGCCGCGTGCGGTCAGCATCAGCACGGGCACCGTGCGGAACTTGCCCGCGCGCAGGTCGCGGCACAGCGTGAGGCCGTCCTCGCCGGGCATCATCAGGTCCAGCACGATCAGGTCGGGCGCGCCGTCGTCCAGCACGTTGCGCATCTCGCGGCCGTTCGCGGCCAACGACACGCGCATGCCGTTCTTCTCCAGATAATCCGCGATCAGTTCGCGGATCGCGCGATCGTCGTCGACGATCAGCACGTGGTCGATCTTGTCCATGAGTCGTTGTCGGTGTCGAGGTATTCGGGCAGGCGATGTCCGCTTTTATACCGCACGGCGGGCATGCGTTTGTATCCCAATGTATCGCGCCGCCGTGACGACACACAACATTGCACACGCGTGGCTTGCCGGACACATCGCAGATACGTCGGCGCCGCCTAATGGGGCCTGTCGAAACCCGTCCGGCCGCCGCCACCGAGCGGCGGCCTCCCGCTCAGGAGAACGCCATGCTGCCCCGACTCAAGATCGCCGCCCTCGTCATCGCCCTTGCCGCCACGGCCGGGCTCGCCGCCTTCGCGGGCACCCGCGACGACGCCGGCATGCCGGCCTCGCAGGCCGGTACGGCGGCGCCCGATTTCACCGGCATCGACCGCTGGCACAACAGCGCGCCGCTGACACTCGGCCAGTTGCGCGGCAAGGTCGTGCTCGTCGATTTCTGGACGTACTCGTGCATCAACTGCATTCATACGATTCCGTACGTGAAGGAATGGGACCGGAAGTATCGCGACCAGGGGCTCGTCGTGGTCGGCGTGCATACGCCCGAGTATCCGTTCGAGCGCGACGCGGGCAACGTCGCCGATGCGATCAAGCGCTTCGGCATCAAGTATCCGGTCGCGCAGGACAACCGCTACGACACGTGGCGTGCGTACGGCAACCAGTACTGGCCCGCGCTGTACCTGATCGACGCGAACGGGAAAGTCGTCTACACGCGCTATGGGGAAGGCGAGTACGACAAGACCGAAGCCGCGATTCGCGGCGCGCTCGCGCAGGCCGGCGAAGGCGCGAAGGGCACGACGCGCACGCAGTAACCGGCCGGTGCGCGGGCGTGGCGGTTGCCCGCGCATGCCCGCGTGTCGGGTGCGTTCACCCGCGCTTCGCGTCGGCCGCCGCGATCATCGCTTCCCCGATCGCGAGGTTGCCGTTCGCGACCAGCGCGTCGCCGGCGCCGCGGATATCGGCCACGTCCTTGTTCTGCCCGAGCTTGCGCTTGCCGACGAGCCGCGTGATCTCGATCTGCAGCCCGACGATCGCCTGCAGCATCGCGTCGAGGTAATCCGGCGGCGCGTCGCCCATCTTCCACGGCACCGGCTGCGACGCCTCGTGCGTGCGCGTCAGCCGGGCGACCACGCCGCGCACGAACTTCTCGTCGTCGCGCACCGTGATGCGGCCGTGCGCATGCACGACCACGTAGTTCCACGTCGGCACCTGCCGGTGCGCCACATGCTTGCTCGGATACCAGGTCGGCGAGATGTACGCGTCGCCTGCGCGAAAGATCACGAGCACCTCGTCGCCGTTCGCGACGTCCTGCCAGACCGGATTCGCGCGTGACACGTGCGCATGCAGTTCGCCGAGCCCGCCGTCGCTCGGCAGCAGCTCGAACGGGATGTGGTTCGCATCGAGCCCGCTCTTGCCGTGCGTGATCAGGCTGCCGAACGGATGCTGCACGATCAGCTCGCGCAGCGCGTCGGGGTTGGGTTCGTTGAATTCGGCGGGGACGTACATGTCGGCTCCACGGTCATGCGGGGGTTGGAATGGATCAGGCGCTGGCCCGTCATGGGCCGATTGTGGCGCCAAACTGGTTTATGCTGTAGAGCCGGTTTGAAACATTTTCAGCAGACCAGAATCATGGCAAGAACGGCCCGGAACGTCGATATCCCGTCGCTCGGCGCGCTCGATCGCGCAGCCGGGGACCTGAGCCGCCAGCTCGCGCAGGCGCTGCGTGAAGCCGTGCGGCGCGGCGACGCCCGGCCCGGTGACACGCTGCCGTCCACGCGGCTGCTCGCCGCGTCGCTGCAAGTGGCACGCGGCACCGTCGTCGATGCGTATGCGCAGCTCATCGCCGAAGGCTTTCTCGAATCACGCGGCGGCGCGGGTACGCGGGTCGCGAACGCGCTTGCGGAGCCGCCACCCGGCCCCGAAACTGAGCCGTCCGCGCCGCGCCGCCCCCCGGCGAGCGCCGGCCTGCCCGAGCCGGCCGCCACCTTCGCGCGGATCGCTCGCGAATTCAGCCCGCTACCGGCCATGCCGTTCGCGATCTCGGTGCCGATCGGCCTCACCGCACCCGACGACATCTGGCGCCGGCTCGGCAACCGCCTGCGCGCGCGCGGCGCCGGTGCGCCGTCCGGCTATGCCGATCCGCAAGGCGCGCTGCCGCTGCGCGAAGCGATCGCCGACTACGTGCGCCGCTCGCGCTCGGTGCGCTGCGATGCCGGCCAGGTCGTGATCACGAGCGGCACGCAGCAGGGGCTGCATCTGGCGAGCCAGGTGCTGCTCGGCGCGGGCGATCAGGCGTGGGTCGAGAATCCGGCCTATCGCGGCATCACCGCGCTGCTCGACAGCACCGGGCGGCGCGACGCGATGGTGCGGGTGCCGGTCGACGCCGACGGTATCGACGTCGACGCCGGTATCCGTCTCGCGCCCCATGCGCGGGTCGCCTTCGTCACGCCGTCGCATCAGTATCCGCTCGGCATGCCGCTCAGCATGGCGCGGCGCAATGCGCTGCTCGCGTGGGCGCGTGCGCAGCGCGCATGGGTGGTCGAGGACGACTACGACAGCGAGCTGCGCTACGAAGGCCATCCCTTCCCGTCGCTGCAGGGGCTCGACCCCGACCGCGTGATCTACCTCGGCACGTTCAGCAAGATCCTGTTTCCGTCGCTGCGGCTCGGCTACGTGATCGCGCCCGACGATCTCGTGCCCGCATTCTGCGGCGCCCGCGCGCTGATGGATCGTCATGTGCCGACCGCCGACCAGCACGTGCTGGCCGCGTTCATCGCGGAAGGTCACCTTGACCGCCACATCCGCCGCGTGCGCGGCGTGTATGCGGAGCAGCGCGCACTGCTGATCGACACGCTCGGCGCACGGCTGCCGCGCGAACGCGCATGGGTGCAGCCGGGCGATCAGGGGATGCACGTCGTGCTGTGGCTCGCGGAAGGGATCGACGATCTCGACGTGGTCGAGCGCGCCGCGCAAGCCGGCGTCGCGGTGCGTGCGGTGTCGCCGATGTTCGCGCCGGGTACGGCTCGCCCGGGGCTCGTGCTGGGCTTCGGCGGGTTCGGCCGCGCGCAGATGGAGGCGGCCGCGCAGCGGTTGGCGGATGTGGTTGCGTCAGTGGAGTCTTGATCAGCGCGCATGTCCGGCGCCATTCCAGGCCGCGTCGGCCAAGGCCAAAAGTTTGCTGGCAGGCGCCGAAAGAGGTGTCGACATGTTATGAATCGCCAGGGTGTTGAACCATATCGGTTCGTCGACCTCGACGAACCTCACGCCGTGCCAGTCGAACATCTCGACGGAAAGCGGATCAACGAGCCCTATGCCTGCACCATGACACACCATGGAAGCAACGGTCAGCGTGTAGGCGGCCTCGATGACGACATTGAGTTTCTTGCCCCGATTCGCCAGCATCGCGTCGAGTTGACGGCGTGACGTATCTTTCGACGGCAACGCAATGAACGGGTAGTCCACCAGATCGAACAGCGAAACGCGGGATCGTTGCCCAAGGACATGATCCGCTGGCACCGCAAGTACTGCTCGCCGCCTTGCGATTGATCGGGCGACCAATCCATGGGTATCGATCAGTTCGGCGGCAAACCCTACGTCACATTGCCCGCTCGCAACACGCTCGCGCACCTCCTGGGACGAGTGAATTTCATAGCGAACAAGCAGATCCGGCAAGTCGCATCTCAATTGCGTGATCAAAGCAGGCAACGGCCCGTACCCCAGCGCGGGCAGACTCGCAATCGTCAGGATTCCGCTCCGCCCTTCCCGCAGACTGGTTGCCCGCTCCCGGATCACATCCATCCCGGCGAACATGCGCTCGACTTCGATCAACAGCGCCTTGGCCTCCGGCGTCGGGCGCAGCCGCGCACCATCCCTGTCGAACAACTTGAGGCGCAACGTCGCTTCCAATTGGCTGACGAGTCGGCTGATCGCCGATTGCGACGTGTGCATCAGATCCGATGCGCGGGTCGTCGTACCGGTCGTCATGACCGCCCTGAAAGCTTCGAGTTGGCGTGGATTCATCGACATTACCTATATCAATGGCGACTACCTGCAAGTCAAAACTGCATTGGGAACAACGTATCTGATCACGCATTATCTACGCGTCAAGTATCCATTATCGATATAGATCGGCCAACCAGGTCGACATGACTGAGAGGGCTTGTCGAATCGACAAGCCATGCTGATTCCCCGAGGACTGGTCCCATGAGCGTATGTATCGACGAAACGGAAATGCTTCGACTTTTCTGCGGTTCCGTTCCGCCGCGCCTGTGTTGATGCGGATGGGCTGTGGCAGGTTCCACGCGTGCCGCTTGAGGATCATCGCAAGCTGTCACTCATCCATTGCCTCGGGCAATGCTTCGACCTGCAGATGCCGCATGCACGCGCCCTGCTTTCAAATTACGAATCCGCCATACAGCGCTTCATCAGGGAAAAAGGAGCTGGCAATTGTCATCCGACCATCCTTCAAGAAACCACACAGGCACAGGCGGCAACGATCTACCGCCAATGGTCAACGACCTGTGGAAAAGCGGAGTCCTGCTAGCCGTCCTGGCCTCCTTCACCTTCAGCATCATGAATGCACTGGTCAAGGAACTCAGTGCGACACTGCCACCGGCCGAAATCGGCTTCTTTCGCGGCGTCATTGGTGCGGCGCTCGTGTATTTATTGATGCGGCGCGAGAGCGTGCCGTTCTCCCGCAACGGCCTGTCCATGCTTGTCGTGCGCGGCTTGCTCGGTGCGTTCTATCTCGTCTGCTATTTCTATGCGATCGCGCACATTCCGCTCGCCGATGCGAGCATCCTCGCGCACCTGTCCCCGGTGTTCATCATCCTGCTCTCGGCCATCTTTCTGAAAGAGCACATACCCAGACAGGTGTGGTTGCTGCTCCCGGTCATCCTCGTCGGTGCCGTCTTGATCGTCAAACCCTACCAATACTCGAGTTACTCGATCTATGCCGGACTCGGCCTGTTGAGTGCGGTGTTTGCGGGGGGCGCACACGTCGCCATTCGCCAGCTCAGCATCAAGCATCATGCGTACGAGATTGTTTTCTACTTTCTGGCCATTGCGGCACTCGTGTCTGTTCCGCTGATGTGGAAGGATTTTGTCTGGCCGGATACGCCGCGCCAATACGGCCTCTTGCTGGCACTCGGGGGCGTCTCGCTGTTCGGGCAATTGTTTCTCACAAAGGCGTTTACACATGAAAGGGCGTCGGTCGTCGCGATAACACGCTACATCGGCATCGTTTTCAATGCGTCATGGGGATGGATTTTCTGGCATGAATCGATGGACGTTGGATCAATCGCCGGCGGCATCCTGATCATCGTTGCCTGCATCAATTTGTCCCGACTCAAAACCTGAATCGCTGGGATGACACCCTTGCGCCAGGACGAAGCACGCATCGCGAGCGCGAGGCCGCGCGACGATTCGCGGACGTGGTTTCGTCAGCGGAATCGCGGCCGCGCGTGCCGTAAAAGGTTGTCGGCGGGCAACAAACGTAATCGTCTGTAAATCCTGCAAGCAAACGGCCGTTTTCACGGCCGGCACGCCTGCGTCGTTTGCTAGGATCGCGCCTCTTCCATCCGCGCTCCTGCCGCCTTGAACCGCTTCGTGCCGCTTCTCCGAAATGCGTGGCTCCGTTGCCGCGCCCGCGTCGCACCGTTCGCCGCTGCCTGCGGCGCGCGCCTCCGCGCGCTGGGCGCCGGCGTGCTGCATCGCCTGCGTCATCCGACACGCCGCGGCGTCGCGCTGACACTCGCCGCGATCCCGGTGCTCGGCCTGCTGGTGCTGCTCGCATTCGTCCCGTTCACGCCGAGCATCGGCGACATCCGCAAGGCGCGCATCGACCGCCCCGCGCGCGTGCTGTCCGCCGACGGCCAGCTGATCGCCGAGTTCCGGCCCGTCAACCGCGAATGGGTGCCGCTCAAGCAGATCTCGTCGCACATGGTCGATGCGCTGATCGCGACCGAGGACCACCGTTTCTACGCGCATCACGGCATCGACTTGCGCCGCACGATCGCAGCCGGCCTGCATACGTTCTCCGGCGACCGCCAGGGCGGCTCGACGATCACGCAGCAGCTCGCGCGCAACCTGTATCCGGATGAAGTCGGCCGCGCGCCGACGCTCACGCGCAAGGTGAAGGAGCTGATCACCGCATTCAAGATCGAGTCGGTGTACAGCAAGGACGAGATTCTCGAGACCTACCTGAACACCGTGCCGTTCCTGTACAACGCGTACGGCGTCGAAATGGCCGCGCGTACCTACTTCGGCAAATCGGCCGACCAGCTCGACATCGTCGAAAGCGCGACGCTGGTCGGGATGCTGAAGGGCAACAGCTACTACAACCCGGTGCTGAACCCGGAGCGCGCGGTGCAGCGGCGCAACATCGTGCTCGACCGGATGGCGCAGATGCACATGCTGACGCCGCAGCAGCTCGCGAAACTGCAGCGCCAGCCGCTGCGCGTCGACTTCGAGCCGCAGTCGGGGCAGCCCGGCCTCGCCCCGCACTTCGCGGTGCAGCTGCGCAAATGGCTGATCGCGTGGGCCGATCGCAACAATTACGATCTGTACTCCGACGGACTCGTCGTGCGCACGACGCTCGACGCGCGGCTGCAGGACATGGCGACACAAGCGCTGACGCGACACACCGAACGGCTGCAGGCGATCGCCGACAGCGCGTGGCGCGGCCCGTCCGGCTGCGGGCTGCGCAACGACCTGTTCCGCGGCTTCATCCGCCAGACACCCGAGTATCGCCAGGCCCGCGACACGGGGCTTGCCGATGTGCCGGCGCTGAAGCAGCTCGGCGCCAACCGGGAATTCATGCGCACGCTGTGCGAGCGCAAGACGCAGGTGCAGGCCGGCTTCGTCGCGATCGATCCGCGCAACGGCGCGATTCGCGCGTGGGTCGGCAGCCCCGATTTCGGCAGCGAACCGTTCGATCACGTGTCGCAGGCGCGGCGCCAGCCCGGCTCGACGTTCAAGCCGTTCGTCTATGGCGCCGCGTTCGCGGACGGCATGCGGCCGGGCGATACGTTCGTCGACCGCCCCGTGGCAATCCCGATCGACGGCCGTGCGGTCTGGCGCCCGACCGATGCCGAGCCGCCGACCGATGAGCCGATGACGCTGCGCGACGCACTCGCACTGTCGCGCAACCGCATCACCGCGCAGGTGATGCAGCACGAAGGCGCCGCGAAGGTCGCACAGCTCGCCCGCGCGATGGGCGTGCGCGAGAGCCCGCTCGACGCGGTGCCGTCGCTCGCGCTCGGCACGAGCCCTGTCACGCTGAAGGAGATGGTGTCCGCGTACGGCACGATCGCGAACCGCGGCGTGTACGTCGCGCCGCAGATGATCACGCGCATCGAGGATCGCGACGGCAAGGTGCTCGCCGCCTTCGACAGCGCGCCGCCCGAACGTGCATTGACGGAGCCTGCGGCGCAGACGCTGGTCGACGTGATGCGCGACGTCGTCGATCGCGGCACCGGCGCCGACATCCGTTCGCGCTACGGGATCCGCGTCGACGTCGCCGGCAAGACGGGCACGACGCAGGACAACGCGGACGGCTGGTTCATCCTGATGCATCCGCAGCTCGTGGCCGGCGCGTGGGTCGGCTTCGACGACGGCAGCGTGACGCTGCGCAGCGACTACTGGGGCGCAGGCGCACACAGCGCACTGCCGATCGTCGGCACGTTCTACGATGCGGCGCTGCGCGCGCGAGCGATCGATCCGCACGCGCAGTTCTCGCCGGACTTCCGGCCGCGCAGCGCACCGGCGCCGCGGCGACGTGCGCCGCATCCGGGCCTGTTCGACTGGCTGAGGTTCTTCCGCTGATCGGGGTGCCGGCGGGTCACGCCGGCATCCACGACAGCGGCCCCGCCTAACGAAGCGTCGTCGTCGCTTGCCCGTCCGCGTACAACCATACCGGCACGCCGTCGTCGCGCAACGCGGCGACCGGTTCGCCCAGGCTCCAGTTCTGCGCGACCGCGACACGGCGGACGAACCACGGCATCAGCATCGCGTGTCCGGCGGCGTCGCGATCGTCGTCGAACAGCGCATCGTCGCCGATCCGCGTGTAACGCGCCGGATGCAGCACGGTGCCGTCCGCGCGAAGCACCGTCGCCCGCACGTCGTTGCCGCCCTCGTCCTGCATACAGGCCAGCCAGCCGTGATCGGCGCCCCAGAACAGGCCGGCCACGTCGTCGTAGCGCCCCTGCGCGACCGTCGCGCCTGTCTCGAGATCGCAGATCGCGAGCTGCGCCGGCTCGCCCGGCAGGACGCCGATCGCGTAACGCGCGAACAGCTCGCCCGGTACGGCTTCGTCATCGGGCAACCACGGCAATGCACCCATGTTGACGAAGTCGAACGGCGTCAGCACGCGGCCCTGCCCGTCGACGATCGAGCAACGCCCGTCGTCGCGCCGGACGATGTGGCGGATCGCGCCGAGCTCGGTCAGCATGTCCGTCCGTTCGTCGTCGGTCAGCCTCGCGACTTCCGCGTAATGCGGCGCGACGACGACCCGGCCCTTCGCATCGACGAGCCCGACGTGACCGTTGCGCCGCGCGAGAAAGGCGCCGCATTCGGACGACCATTCGAGCGCATCCCACTCGCGCTGCGCGCGCCATTGCCCGTCGCGCCCGATCAGCCCCCACCGCTCGCCTTCGGATACCGCCGCGACGATGCCGTTCTCGAATTCATGCGCATCGTCGAAACGCGGCGGAATCACCCACGCACCGTGCGTATCGATGAAGCCCCAGCGGCCATCCAGGCTCGCGGACGCGACCCCGCCAGTGAAATCGCCGAAATCGTCGAGCGACGGTTCGAGCACCCACGTGCCATCCGTGCGCACGAGTCCGAACCGCTCGCCGACGCGCACGCAGGCGACGTCGCCGCTGAAATCCCACACCGCGTCGAATGACGGTTCGCGCACGATCCGCATCTCGTCGCCGTCGCCGTCGCCGTCGACATCGCCATCGGCGAACAGCAGGCCGACCTTCCCGTCGCGCGCGGCCCACAGCAACCGGTCGTCGCGCGCGCCGCTCGTCCACAGGTTCGTCCACTCGGGCGGTACGATCACGCGCCATGCGTCGTCGGTTTCACGCCGCACGCCCCACAGGCCGTTGCGTGCGCGAAAGCTGAACGTGCCGTAGCCGAGCCAGTTGCCGTGCACTTCGCCGGCATCGAACATCTCGGCAAACGTCACGCCGCGCGGCGGCTCCTGACGGATGAAATAGTGATGCGACATGCAGCCGAACCCGAAGCCCCACGCCCAATCGCGCCAGTCGGGCGGCGACCCGATCTCGAGCGCCACGCGCACGCCACGCACGTCGCGGAAGTCCATGCAGTTCGCGACCTGCCACCACAGGCGCGTGCAGGTATCGCGTTCCTGGTCGATGTAGTCGTCCGGATCGCCGCCGTCGAGCCACGACAACTCGTCGAGATTCGCGGAAAACCGGGGTGAGCCGTGCGCATCGCCAAGCGCGTCGATCGATTCGCCGAGATGGCGCACGACCGCATCGAACTGGCGAGCGAGCGCCGGATCGTCACCGCGCAGCGGATTCGCGACGACGAACGACGCGAGCCGGCTGAGTCGCGCATGCGCCGCACGCGCGTCGCTGGCGAGATTCGGCGTGCCGGCATCGCCGAACACGCGCTGATCGGTAATCGCGTCGCCCGCGCCGCCACCGGCGAGCAGCACGCGCCACAACAGCGGAAAGTGATTGTTGGATTCCGCGAGCGCGATCGTTCGCGCGTCGTCGCCGTCACCGGCCTGGAGATACAGCCATGATCGATTGCCCATCGAAAGGGTTGCCCTCGTCTTTATTGTTGCTGTTGTCGTGTCGGCGCTCATTATAGGAGCGCGCGATGACGAAGGCAGTCGCCGGTGCCACGCACGGCGCCGGCTTAGTCCACCCGGACGAAGCGGCGCCGCTGCGCGGCGCGCACCATCGTCGTCATCGTTCAACGACGGTGGAGCCCGCATGACCCACAGTGCAGTCGAGATCGCGAACCTGCTGTACCGCTACGCCGAGTTGCTCGACGCCGGCGACCTGCCGGGTGCCGCCGAGCTGTTCCGGCACGCGCACATCAAGACGCAGGAAGGTGCGCCGACGATCGGCGCGGATGAACTGCTCGCGCTGTTCAGCGCGAGCGTGAAGCGTTACGCGTGCGGCACGCCGCGCACGAAGCATATCGTGAGCAATCCGATCATCGAGATCGACGAAGCCGCGCATCGCGCGACGGCACGCTCGTACTACACGGTACTGCAGGCCGTCGACGGGTTCCCGCTGCAACCGATCGCGGCGGGCCGCTATCAGGATGCATTCGAACGCGTCGACGGGGTGTGGCGCTTTTCGTTCCGCGATTACACGTTGTTCGATTTCGCGGGCGACCTGCGCTACCACCTGAACCTGAGCGAATCACCGGCCGGTTGAAGCACCGGCCGGTGTAAGACACAGCCGCGCTCAGCCTGCGGCAAGCTTGGCAGCAAGCGCGTCGAACTCCGGCGCCCACGCCGCACGCCACGCGGCCTTCGTCGCGTCGTCCACCCACGCGCCGTCGATCCCGTTCAGCATGAACTGCTTCAGCTCGGCCACGGTGAAGCCGAAATGGCTGAACATCAGCTCCCACGCCTCGGACGGATTGACTTTGTGCAGCGTCGGATCGTCGGTGTTCGGATGGATCTTCAGCCCGAGGCCCGGCATCTTGCGCATCGGGTGCAGTTCCGCCCATTGCTCCGGCGGCAGCGTACGCAGGTAGTACGAATTCGTCGGCACGACGGTGAAGACGATCCCGCGTTCCGCATAACGTGCGCACAACTCCGGGTTGTCGACGATCGTATAGCCGTGATCGACGCGATCGACCTGCAGCAGATCGACGGCCGTCTCGACGTTGCGCCACGGCATCCCGAACTCGCCCGCATGCGCGGTCGTGCGAAAACCCGCCGCGCGTGCATCGCGGTAAGCCTTCCAGAACAGCTCCGGCGGCCGGTCGTTCTCGCGATAGTCGATCCCGAGCCCCGCGACTTCGTCCGCGCGGTTCGCCTTCATCCATTCGACGATCGCCACGGCTTCGTCCGGATCCTGCTCGCGGTCGATGCTCGGGATCAGGCACGCGCCGATCCCGAAGTCGCGCGCCGCGTCGCGGATCGCCGTCACGATCGCCGCCTGCGCGTCCGCATACGCGATGCCCGATACGCGCACCGTACCTGTCGGATTCCAGAAGAATTCCGCATGCCGGACGTTGTGCGCGGCCGCATCCTCCAGATACTCGTAGGCGATCCGCCGCAGGTCGTCGGGCTGCGTGAGCAGATACTTGTCGAGCGCGCGCAGCACGTGCAGCACGCCGACCGGCTTCTCGCCGCGCGCATAGAACGCGTCGATCTCCGCGCGCTCGATCGGCGCGCCGCTGCGCTCCGCGAGCGCGACGAACGTGTCGTGCCGCACCGCACCGAGCAGGTGGCAATGCAGCTCGACCTTCGGCAGCGCGTGGAAGAAGGCCCGATGGGCCGGCGTGATCTCGATGCCCGTGCGCGCGGCCGGGACGTTACCTGGTGTTGCCTTCATGTCAGTCTCTTTTTCGGTAGTGCCGATGCGTCGTGAAAGCCGTCTCTCAGTGCGGCTTCACGACGGTCCAGAAGTAATAGCCGAGCGGAAGCGCGAGCACGACGAGCCCCCACGACACATCGCGCCAGCGGCCGGCCAGCAGCTTGACGAGCACGTAGCACAGCAGCCCGCCCGCGATGCCGGTGCCGAAGCTGTTCGACATCAGCGTGAGCAGCACCATCGACATCACGGGCAGCGCATCGGTGAAGTCGTCGAAGTGCGTATGGCGGATCGTCGCGAACATCGACAGCCCGATCAAGATCAGCGCCGGCGCGGTCGCCTCTTTCGGGATCGCGAGCGCGACCGGCACGAACAGCAGCATCGCGGCGAACAGCACCGCGGCCGCCAGCGACGACAGCCCACTGCGGCCGCCGGCCTCGACGCCCGCGGCCGATTCGATCAGCGCGGTGAGCGCGGGAATGCCGAACACGGGCCCGATCGTCGCCGCGAGCGAATCGACGAGGAACGGCCGGTTGATGTTCGGCAGGTTGCCCTGTTCGTCGAGCAGGTTCGCCTTCGCGCCGACCGCGAGCGCGGTGCCGAGCGTCGAGAAGAATTCCGCCGCGAAGAACGCGAACAGGTACGGCGCGGCCGCGAGGCTCAACGCGCTGCCGATATCGAGCTTGAACGCGATCGGCGCGATGCTGTGCGGCAGCGACACGAACGATGCGGGCAGGTGCGTGACGCCGAGCGGCACGCCGGCCGCCGCCGCGACGAGGATCGCGATCAGGATCGCGCCGGGCACCTTGCGCGCCTGCAGCACGATCGCGACCGCGAGGCCGATCAGCGCGACGAGCGCACCCGGCCGCGAGAAATCGCCGAGCGCGAACGCGTTGGTCTTCGCATTCGCGACGACCATCCCCGCATTGCGCAGCCCGAGCATCGTCACGAACAGCCCGATCGATGCGCCGAGCCCGAGCTTGATCTGCACCGGAATCAGCCGCACCACGACGCCACGCGCGCCGAGAATCGTCAGCAGGAAGAACAGCACGCCCGACACGCAGGCGATGCCGAGGCCCGTCTGCCAGCCGACGTGCTCCGTCGTCGCGAGCGTCACGCCGATGATCACCGAGCCGCCGATGCCGGGGCCGACGAGGAACGGCAGGTTCGCGTAGAGCCCCATCAGCGTGGTGAACAGCACGAACACGAGGATCGTCGCGGTCGTCGCCGCGCCGCGCTCCATCCCGCCCGTCGCGAGCAGCGACGGGATCACGACGAGCAGGTACGCGGCCGCGAGGAATGACGTAACGCCCGCGATCGTCTCGGTCCGCACGCTGGTGCCGCGCGCGGCAAGCGCGAAGCGGCGTTCGAGCCAGTTGGCCGGCGCTCGCGCCGGCATCGTGTCAGTCGCTGACATGGTGGTTCTCCTGTGATTCCGAATATTGTCCTGTGTCGATTCACGCAGCGCGGTCTTATACTGCCGCGTACCGCATCCCGACCGTTATTGCCCGATGTCGTCCGACCGCTCGTCGCTGCTGCCCGCGCTCACGCTGCGGCAGGTCCAGCACTTCGTGGTACTTGCCCACGCACGCAGCTTCACGCAAGCCGCGCAGGCGCTGTCGCTCACGCAGCCCGCGCTCACCGCGTCGATCCGCCAGATCGAGTTCCTGCTCGGCGGGCGCCTGTTCGCGCGCTCCGCGCACCGGCTCACGCTCACTTCTGCCGGCGAAGCCGTGCTGCCGCTCGCCGAACGCCTGCTCAACCAGGCACGCGGCACCTTCGACGACATGACGCGGCTCATCGGCGAACGCATCCAGACCGTGCGCATCGCCTTCATCCCGTCGGTCGCGGGCCGCCTGCTGCCCGCGCTCAACGCACTGCGCGACGCGCACCCGACGCTGCGCTTCACGCTCACCGACCTGCCGAACAGCGCGCTCGTCGAAGCCGTGCGCGACAGCGTCGCCGATCTCGGCATCGGCGTGCGCGAGCCGGACAGCGACGACGGCACACTGCGCTACCGGCAGCTCTTCGAGGACGAGATCGTGATCGTCGTGCGGCATGACGATCCGCTCGCCCGCGCGAAGAGCGTCACGTGGGCGAAGCTCGTCGATCGCGAGCTCGCGGTGTTCGTGCGCGGCAGCGTCAGCGAATCGCTGCATCGCACCGGCGGCGCCGAGAAGCTGCGCCTGAACGTCACGTACCGGATGGAATACACCGAGCCGCTCTACGCGCTTGCGCGCAACGGCCTCGCGACCGCCGTGCTGCCGAGCCTCTACACGATGCATCTGCATGATCCCGAACTCGTTGCACTGCGCGTCGACAAGCCGCGCGTCACGCGCGCGATCTCGCTGATCTCGCTCGCCGGCGACGATCGCGGCCCGCACGTGCGGGCGTGCCGCGAGTGGATTGCGAAGCACATCTGATCGCGTTCACGTTCACCGTTCACCGTTCATCGTTCGCCGCGCGACTGCCCGCGTTCAGGGCAGCTTCGCAATGCGCTCGACGAGTGCTGCGTAGAAGCGGTCCGCGTCGACCTCGTTGATCCACGTCGCATTCGCCGTTCGGCCGCTGCGTCCGTTCCAGTCGACGACGGTCTCGCCGAGCGTCCACTGCCCGGTCGTCTCGACCATCACGTTCACCTTGCGGCCACCGAACAGCGTCGGATCGACGAGATAGCCGACCGCCGTCGGGTCGTACATCGGTGCGTCTTCGACGCCGCGCCGCTTCTTGTTGTACGCGAGCTCGGCATCCATGATGTCGGCAACGATCGTGCCGCAACGGTTGCCGAGCGCGCGGAACGGCGCGACGCGCGCCGGCGTGATCGGCGCCTTTACCGCGACGTCGCGCGGCAGCACGACGATCGGCACGCCGCTGCCGAATACGACTTCGGCCGCCTGCGGATCGACGTAGATGTTGAATTCGGCGGCCGGCGTAATGTTGCCGCGTTCGAAGAACGCGCCGCCCATCAGCACGATTTCGCGCAGTGCGCCGCGAATCTGCGGCGCTTCGACCAGCGCGGTCGCGATGTTCGTCAACGGGCCGAGCGCGCACAGCGTCACGCTCCCCGGCGCTGCGCGGCTCAGCGTATCGACGAGATACGACACAGCATGGCCGCCGGCAAGCGGCGCGCGCGGCTCGTGCAGCTCGACACCTTCGAGACCGGTCTTGCCGTGTACGTTCGCGGCCGTCACGAGGTCGCGCACGAGCGGACGCGGGCAGCCTGCGTAGACGGGCAGCGTCTTCGTGCGGGCGGCCCAGTCGCGGATGATCCGCGCATTGCGTTCGGTCAGGTCGAGCGGCACGTTGCCCGCGACGGCGGTCAGCGCGCGTACGTCGAGCCGGTCCTGCGCGCCCAGCGCGAACAGGATCGCGATGGCGTCGTCCTGCCCCGGGTCGGTATCGATGATCACCGTGCGGCGCGCGGCGTCGCCGCCGGCCGCGAACGCGCCCGTTTCGGGCAGCAGCGCGGTGCCGGCCAGCGCGGCGGACAGTTTCAGGAAGGTGCGGCGGGATGCGATCGAATGGGTCATGGTCTGGCGCTCAGAAAACATGCCGGACGCCGACCGTCGCCATCATCTGGCGCGTGCTGGTCGAGCGTGCGTACGCAAAGATCTGCGCATGGTCCGCGTCGCCGGCCGCCTGCTGCGCGATCACCGTCAGCGCGACGTCGGTGCGTTTCGACAGGTAGTAATCGGCCTGCAGGTTCACCTGGTGCCATTTCGGCCGCTTGTCGATCACGTCGTACTTGCCGTTTGTGAACGCATACGCGGCGCCGAGGAAGAGCTGCGGTGTCATCGTGTAGACGACGTTCACGCCGAGGTTCTGCAGGTGCAGGTGCGTATTGTCGAGGTAATCGTAGCGCACGTCGGTAAACATCGCCGCGAACTGCGCGCGGCCGATCGTGTAGAAGCCGCCCGTGCCCGCGATCCGCTGCCGGCTCGCGTAGGCCGCAGGCGACATCGCGCTCTTGCTGAAGATCAGCAGCGGCGACGCATAGTCGTTCGCGATCGCGCCGTCCTGGTTCGTTGCGCTGTACGGGTGGTTGTACTGCGCGTAGACCGCGCTCCAGCGCAGCGGCCCCTGCTCGTAGCCGAGCCCGAAGCTGTACGCGCTGTTGTTCGCGAAGCCGGTCGCGTTGCTGAAGCCGTACAGCGCGGTGAATTTCAGGCCGTAGTAGACGGGGCTCACGTACTTCACCGAGTTCTGCACGCGGATGTCGTTGTAGCCGTTGTCGTTGTCGCCGATGTTCACGCCGTTGCTCGCGATGATCACCGGCCCGATGTAGTCGTGGATCGCGTCGTACTGGCGGCCGAACGTCAGCGAGCCGTAGGTGCGGTCGGAGAGGCCCACATAGGCCATCCGCCCGAACTCGCGGCCGTTCTGCGCGGCCGTGCCCGTCATCACGTTGAAGCCGTTCTCCAGCTGGAAGATCGCGGACAGCCCCTGCCCGAGATCCTCCTTGCCCTTCAGCCCCCAGCGCGGGTTCTGGTTCGTGCCGGACAGCGCCTGCCAGGCGTTCTTGCCGCCCTGGTTGGTCGCGAACCCGACACCGGCCGAGATGAGACCGTACAGCGTGATGCTGCTTTGCGCACAGGCATGCGTCGCGAAGGCGCCGAGCATCGCGAGCGGGGCGAGCTTGTAGAGAGTTTTCATCGGGTCGTGTGATCGGTGGTGGTCCAGGCGCGGCAGGGTTCCGCGAAACTGGCCTCGACTATACGAACCCGGATCGGATAATAAAAGTTTGCTTTTGTTATGGTTCAATAAAACGGATTTATTCTCATCCGGATCACTCCCGTGCCCGCTGCACCAACCGTCAGTCCGCCGTGTCGCCGCCCTTCGGCAGCTTCGACCACGCCTTGCGCCCCGGCAACGGCGACCACCCCGGCCGTGTCTTGCGTGCGCTGTCGATCACGACCAGGTAGCGGCCCGCGATCGGCGTGATGTCGCGATCGCGACGCAGCACCCACAACGACTTGCCGGCCTCGACGCGCGCCTGGTAATCGTCGTCGAGCAGGCCGTGGCGGTCGAAGAACGTGTTCAGCGACGCGGGAATCCGCACGCACCCTTTCGAGTGGCGGATGCCGAGCAGCGATTCGAGACGATCGGGGTCGGTCGCATGCATCTGGAAGCGCATCGGCGACACGCCGCCCTTGCCCCATCCGCGCTCGCCGTCCACCCAGCCGAAGTCGTAGATGCGCATGTCGCGGCGCCCGTAGCCGCGAATGCCGTTCTCGTTCGTCGTGCCTTCCGCGCGGAAATCCATGTTGTCCGGCGAGTGGTGGAACACGCCGAGCGGCGTCAGGAAATGGTCGTACTTGCCCGGCAGCCCGGTGCCGACCGGCGATGCGCCGATCATCATCCACGCGTTGGCCGGCGTCGCGCGGAAGTAGATGAACAGCGCCTGCACGGTCGACGCGCGGTCGACCATCGCGATGTATTCGCCGGCAAGATCGCCGAGGTCCGCATCGACGAGCGCCTTCTGGAGCCGCTCGCCGTACGCGCGCTGCTCGCTTGCGGGCACGCTCAGGCGCCGTGTGACTTCCTGCGTGAAGCGCTTGCGCATGTCGACCGCGCGCGCCGTCGCATTTTTCGCCTCTTCGGCCGACAGTGGCGGATGCTGGCGCGGCGGTGTCGGGGCGGGTGCCTCGGCCTCGCTGGCGGGCGTGGCGGAAGCGGCAGAGGCGGGGGTGGCGGCGGAAGCAGCGGAAGCGGCAGAGGCCGCCGATGCGCTCGACGCGCCCGACGCCGGACTGGCAGGCTGCGCAGGATGCGTGTGCGATGCGGCTGGCGCGGGCTGCGCCGCCGAGGCTCCCGACAACGCATGCGCCGACGAAGCGGCATGCGCACGGGAAGCCGCCGATGCAGGCGACTCGACTGATGAGGATGACGTAGCGACAGGCGACGATGCGTCGGACGCCGCACAGGCAGGCCGCTCGACCAGCACGGAGATCGGCAGCGCCGCAGCGAGCGAGATACACGCAGCGGCGACACGAGCAAGACAACGCGGCTTCGCACATCGCCGCGTAAAGCTGAAAGGCATCATACGTTCGAAGCCATCGGCCGATCCGGCCGCCGCATGCTGCTGGGCGGGCGGCGCATCTTCCGCGCGAGCCATCGACACGTCCGGCGCATCGTGTGCGCCCGGCGCCGACGCCTCTTCGCGGCGGAGCCGTTCGCTGTTGCAACGCGACCGGTCCGATGGCGGCTAATGAGTCGTCAGGCCCTTCATTTTACGCGTCCGCGCAAGAATCCGCAGCGAGGAACGGCGCGGTTTTGCGCTTCGTCACGCTTTGTTTCAACTCGTTGCCGCCCGCTTTTTCGTTACGTGGCAATCTGGTTCGTTGGGCGTTCGAGATCGATACAGGAAGCGGTGTGTTTCGCCAGGGCATGACTGCATTTTCAAATCGATTCGTACGCCGGATCATTCCCGAAACACGGTACGCGCCGTACGCACGATGCAATCGCCATCGCATCGCACGCATGCCGCACGAACCGTGCGACACGCGTGCGCAACCACCGGTTACTTCGAGATGGTTTCGAGCGCAATGCCCTTCGTGCGCGGCCCCATGAACCCGATCGCGGCCATCACGATCACCATCGCGCCCGCGATGAACGCGAACACGCCGAAGGTGCCGAAACCCTTCAGCACGGCCGCGATCACGAACGACGAGAAGATCGCCGAGAAGCGGCTCCACGAATAGACGAAGCCGACGGCCCGTGCGCGGATCGACGTCGGGAACAGCTCGGCCTGATAAGCGTGGAAGCTGTACGACATGATGTTGCTGGCGAGCGTGAGACCGATGCCGAGCACGATCAGGAATGCGCCCACCGTCGTCTGGCTGAACAGCAGCCCGCAGACGACGATCGCCGCCGCCATCGCGACGATCACCGACTTGCGCTCGAAGCGATCGGCGATCACGAGCCCGATCAGCGGGCCGATCGGCGCGGCGAGCGCGATCACGCTCGAATACATCAGGCTCGACGTGATCGTGATGCCCTGCTTGATCAGCAGCGTCGGCACCCAGTTCGCGAAGCCGTAGAAGCCGACCGTCTGGAACACGTTGAAGATGGTCATCATGATCGTGCGGCTGCGATACGGCGGCACCCACATGTCGCGGAAGCTGCCGCGCGGCGGCACGGGTTCGGCGGGCGCGGGCGGCGGCAACGGGCGGCCATATTCGGCTTCGACCTTCGCCTCGAGCGCGCGCATGATGCGATCGGCTTCGTCGACCCGGCCCTGCTGCGCGAGCCAGCGCGGGCTTTCCGGCAGTTCGCGGCGAATCCACCACACGAACAGCGCGCCGTGCGCGCCGATCAGCACGACCCAGCGCCAGCCATCAAGGCCGAACGGTGCGTGCGGCACGAGCAGGTATGCGAGAAACGCGACCACCGGCACCGCGACGAACCCGACCGCCTGCTCGCACGCAAATGCGCGGCCGCGAATCTGCTTCGGGACGAGTTCGGAGATGTACGTACCGATCGTCACCATCTCGACGCCGAGGCCGAGACCGACGACGAAGCGCCAGAAGTTGAGCCCGGCGGCGGTGTCCTGGAATGCCATCACGACGTTGGCGGCCGTGTACCACAGCAGCGACCACGTGAAGATCGCGCGGCGGCCGAAGCGGTCGGCGAGAAAGCCGCACGCGATCGTGCCGATGAAGAGCCCGGAGAACAGCGCGGCGATGAAGCTCGCGACGCCCGTGGTGCCGAACAGGCCGTGCGTCGTCGCGGAGAGAATCCCGCTTTTCACGAGGCCGGGGGCGACGTAGCCGCTATAGAGCAGGTCGTAGAGCTCGAAGAAGAAACCGAGGCTCAGCAGGACGACGAGCTTCCAGACGGTGCGGGTGGGCGGCAGGCGGTCGAGGCGTGCCGAGATGGAGCCTGGGTCGACGGGTGAGGATTGGGCAGGTGCCTTCGAGAGGCTGTCCGTTGAGGCCATCGTGGGCGCGTCTCCTGATCGTGTCGTGTTGTTGTCCGGCGACCAGCGAGCCGCCGTCGGGCGAATCGCTGCATTGTACCGGCACGTCCCGCCGGTGCGCGCGCACCCCGGCCCCGATATCCGGAACGCAACGACGGGCCGGCCACACGCCGGCCGACGAACCGCTTCGGACACCCCATTTTTGCGCCAGATAATGTGTAACTTGCGTAACCGTCTGTCGGGTACTGAATGCGCGCCAGAACGGCTATCTGTCGCCGCACCGCGGCGCCACCGCCCCCACCGTCCGGGCCTGATGCACCGTTTCGCGCGGGCACGCACCACCGGAATCGCTACAAACGGGGTACGCAATCGGGACAACCACGCGTTCCACACCCCGGTAACATGCTACCGGGCCAACCACCGGCTTCCGGGCGCCTTTCGGCGACCTGAATTGTCGGCAAATCGTAAGCATTCCATGTTCATACAACGACTATCCACCTACGTGCGCCGGATCGCACTGATCGCGCTGCTGCAGTTCGCGGCGATCGCGACCGCGTCCGCGTTTCCGGCGGCCGCCTCGGCCCCGAACGCGAGCGGCGTCGGCGCGCCCGTCCCGGCCATCTCGCTGAACGACGCCGTCGCGCAGCTCAAGCAGATGCAGGCCGAACTGGACCGCATCAAGCAGCAGACCTCGACCGCGTCCAACAGCAAGGAGCTGGACGGGCTCAGCGACTCGACGCAGGAACTGAGCACCGATGTCGAGAAGCTGCAGAGCGATCTCGTTCCGCAGCGTACGCAGATCCAGGGGCAACTCGACGTGCTCGGCCCCCCGCCTGCCGAAGGCGCCGCGCCGGAAACGCCGGCCGTTGCGAAGCAACGGGCCACGCTGAACGCACGCAAGACCCAGCTCGATGCAGCGCTGAAGCAGGCCGCCGACCAGAAGACCAGCCTCACGAACCTGAACGAGCAGTTCGCGAAGCTGCATCGCGGCCTGCTGAAGAACCAGCTCGCGTTCCGTTCGGGCGGCATTTTCAGCGCGCAGTTCTGGCTGCCGCTGTTCCATCTTTCGCCGGACGACGCCCAGCGGCTCGGGGACTTCGACGAAGAAATGCTCGACATGCTGCGCTCGTCGTGGGTGCCCGGACAAAAGACGATCACCGTGCTGCTGCTGGTTGCCGCATTCGCGGCATGGATGGGCGGCCGCCGGCTCATCGAGCGCGGGCTCGCGTGGCTCTGCGTGAACCGCCTGCCGGCCACCCGTTTGCGCCGCAGCGCACTGGCGTTGTCGACCGCGCTGTCGACGCTGCTGGCAACCGCCATTGCCGTGCAGATCCTGTACCTCGCCGTCGCGCGCCATTACGACCTCACGCCGGCGCTGAACGACCTGTGGGACCAGTTCGCGAAGCTTGCCGCAACCTGCGCACTGATCGCCGGCCTCGGCCGTGCGCTGCTCTGCACGAAGCATCCGTCGTGGCGCCTGCCCGCGCTCGCCGATCCCGTCGCGCTCGCGATGAAGCCGTTCCCCGGCATCCTGGCCGCGCTGCTGCTGGTGTCCGGCACGCTCGAATCGATCAACCGGATCGTCGACACCAGCCTGTCGGTCACGCTGTTCGGCCGCGGGATCGTGTCGCTCGTCGTCGCGGTGACGGTCGGCGCATCGCTGCTGCGCTCGAACCGCGCGCGCAGCGCGCTCGCGGCCGCCGGCGAAGCGCCCGAGCAGCGCTCAACGCTCGCCGGGCTGATCCATGCGGCCGTCACGCTGGCCATCGTCGCGGCCCTGATCGCGCTCCTGATCGGCTACATCACGGTCGCGCGCTTCATCACCTACGAGCTCGTGTGGTTCGAGATCGTGCTGGGCGCCACCTACATCCTGATCCAGTTGACGCGCGACGCGAGCGAAAGCCTGTTCTCGTCGAGCCTGACGACGGGCCAGCAGATCAAGCACCTGTTCGCGCTCGAGGATCGTCACCTCGACCAGGCTCGCACGGTCCTGTCCGGTTTCGGCACGAGCCTGCTGATGCTGATCGCGGCCATCGCGCTGCTGACGGGCGGCTTCGGCACGACGCCGGGCGACCTGATGGACAGTGCCGTCGCGATGATCGGCAGCCAGCGGCTGCAGAGCCTGAACATCATGCCCGACCGGATCATGAACGCCGTGATCGGGTTCGCGATCGGCTTCTACCTGCTGCGCTCGCTGCGCCGCTGGCTCGACAGCGAGTTCATGCCCGCGCTCGGCATGGATACCGGGATGCGCGTGTCGCTGATCACGCTGTTCACCAACGTCGGCTACGTGCTGCTCGTGCTGATGACGCTCGGGCTGCTCGGCGTCAGGTGGAACAACCTCGCGTGGATCGTCAGTGCGCTGTCGGTGGGTATCGGTTTCGGCCTGCAGGAGATCGTGAAGAACTTCGTGTCGGGGCTGATCCTGCTGACCGAGCGCCCGGTGAAGGTGGGCGACATGATCAGCATCGCGGGCGTCGAAGGCGACATCCGCCGCATCAACGTGCGTGCGACCGAGATCCAGCTCAGCGACCGCTCGACCGTGATCGTGCCGAACTCGCAACTGATCTCGCAGAACCTGCGCAACGTGACGATGGGCAACAGCACGCAAGGCGTCGCGACGCTGGTGCTGACGTTCCCGCTGAACACGGATCCCGAGCAGGTGCGCGACCTGCTGCTCGAAGCGTATCGCTCGCATGAGGCGATTCTCGAGAAGCCGGCGCCGTCGGTGACGTTCAGCCAGCTGACGCCGGATGGCATCACGCTGAGCGTGACGGGTTACGTGTCGAGCCCGCGGATCGCCGGTTCGACGAAGAGTGATTTGCTGTTCGAGATCCTGAAGCAGCTGCGCGCTGCGGGGATCACGCTGTCGAGCCCGCAGATGCTGGTCGTTCAGAACATGCCGGCGGCGGGAGACGCATGACGCGGCTCGCACGCTTGCCGTCGCGCAAATGAACGAAGGGCCGGCACCGCAACGCGGCAGCCGGCCCTTTCTACTTCTACGCAGCGCCCTACCGGGCGTCCCGCATCAAACGTCGAACTTCACGCCCTGCGCCAGCGGCAGCTGACGGCTGTAGTTGATCGTGTTCGTCGCGCGGCGCATGTAAGCCTTCCACGCATCCGAACCCGACTCGCGGCCGCCGCCCGTTTCCTTCTCGCCGCCGAACGCGCCGCCGATCTCCGCGCCGCTCGTGCCGATGTTCACGTTGACGATCCCGCAGTCGCTGCCCGCTGCCGACATGAACTGCTCGGCCTCGCGCATGTCGTTCGTGAAGATCGCCGACGACAGGCCTTGCGGCACCGCGTTGTGCAGTTCGATCGCGTCGTCGAAGTTGTCGTAGACCATCACGTACAGGATCGGTGCGAACGTTTCGCGCTCGACCACCGCCGATTGCTTCGGCATCCGCACGAGGGCCGGACGCACGTAGTACGCATCCGCGTGACCGACGTCGACGCGCTCGCCGCCCTTCACCTCGCCGCCCTGCTCGCGTGCATCGCCCAGCGCCTTCTGCATCGCGTCGAACGACGCGCGATCGACCAGCGGACCGACCAGCGTGCCTTCTTCAAGCGGGTTGCCGACCTTCACCGACGTGTAGGCCTTCTCGATGCGCGGCAGCAGCTGTTCGACCAGGCTGCGATGCACGATCAGGCGGCGCAGCGTCGTGCAGCGCTGGCCGGCCGTGCCGACCGCCGCGAACGTGACCGCACGCACCACGAGGTCCAGATCGGCGCTCGGTGCAACGATCATCCCGTTGTTGCCGCCGAGTTCGAGAATGCCGCGCGCGAGACGCTGGCTCAGCACCTTCGCGACTTCCTGGCCCATCCGCACGCTGCCCGTCGCGCTGACGACCGGCACCTTCTTCGATGCCGTCAGCACCTCGCCGACATCGCGCATGCCAAGCACCAGCTGGCTCAGTTCCGCCGGCGCGACGCCCGGGTGGGTCTTGTCGAATTCGCGGATCGCCTTCTGCAGCAGCACGTGGCACGCGATCGCGGTGAGCGGCGTCTTCTCGGACGGCTTCCACACGACCGAATCGCCGCACACGAATGCGAGCGCCGCGTTCCATGCCCACACGGCGACCGGGAAGTTGAACGCCGAGATCACGCCGCACACGCCGATCGGGTGCCACGTTTCCATCATCCGGTGGCCCGGGCGCTCGGAGGCGATCGTCAGGCCGTAAAGCTGGCGCGACAGACCGACCGCGAAATCGCAGATGTCGATCATTTCCTGCACTTCGCCGAGGCCTTCCGACGTGATCTTGCCGGCTTCGAGCGTGACGAGGGCGCCGAGCTCGGCCTTGTGCTCACGCAGCACGTTGCCGAACACCCGCACGAGTTCGCCGCGCACCGGCGCCGGCACCGTGCGCCACTTGAGGAATGCGTCGTGCGCGGCGTCGATCTTGCGCTCGGCGTCGGCGGGCGTGTCGACGGCCAGCTTCGCGAGCGTCGCGCCGTCGAGCGGCGAACGCGCGGTCAGCGCATTGCCTTTCCACTGGGCGAGATCGATATCGAGCGCGGCAAGAATGTCGTTGAATTGCATCACTTCCTCTTCAGGGACAGATTGATCGGTGCGGCGGCAGCGCCGCCCGCGTGATTCGATTGGAGCGCGTTCGCGCGCCCTGTGCAAGCGGATGCGCCGCGCGGCAGGCCCGGTGCGCCGTTCGGCGCATCGCGCTGCGCCGCCGCCGGAAGCCCGCCGGACGGCGCGCTCCGGCCTCGCAGGGCACGATCCATGAAACACATTGTCGGTGGCCACAAGTCGGGCCGCTATTGATATTAACTCACGACTTCATTCCGAAAACGCAACACCCACGCGGGATGAAACCGTGCGTTTCTTCATCGATATCGGACATGCCCAAGGCCCGTGACCGGGCCGTTCGGGATGCCGTGATGGGGCACAAGTTGATGACAAAGCCGCATCACCCTGTTCTGAAATATCGTTTGCCGCCCGTGCACCGGGCACACACAATCGTTGCGACGTCGAGGTGCAACGCACCCGGCGCGCCGCCGGCCGCCATCACGGCTGCCGGACGACAGACGAAGGCGACACGCATCGCGGCCCGGCTCATCCGGCGCGCTCCAGCATCGCATCACCGCTGCCCGGCCCGCGGCCGGCAACGCGTCGCGCTTCGTCACCGAAAAAACAATCCCGGAGACAGCGCCCAGCGCCCGCCATGCATTCAGATGCCCGCCCCGATTCACCCCGTCCGTCCGGCTCGCCGCCCGCGAAGCCGACCCTTCACCGTGCACTGCAGGCACGCCATCTGCGAATGATCGCGATCGGCGGTTCGATCGGCACGGGCCTGTTCGTCGCGTCCGGCGCGTCGATCTCGCAGGCCGGCCCCGGCGGCGCGATGCTCGCGTACATGGTGATCGGCCTGATGGTCTATTTCCTGATGACGAGCCTGGGCGAAATGGCCGCGTTCATGCCGGTGTCGGGTTCATTCGCGACCTACGGCGCGAAGTTCGTCGACGAAGGCTTCGGCTTCGCGCTCGGCTGGAACTACTGGTACAGCTGGGCCGTGACATTGGCTGTGGAGCTCGTCGCCGGGCAGCTCGTGATGAACTACTGGTTCCCGCATGTGCCCGGCGTCTGGTGGAGCGCGCTGTTCCTCACGCTGATCTTCGCGCTCAACGCGCTGTCGGTACGCGGTTTTGGCGAAGCCGAATACTGGTTCGCGCTGATCAAGGTGCTGACGGTGCTCGCGTTCGTCGGCGTCGGCCTGCTGATGATCTTCGGGATCATGCAGGGCGGCCCGAGCGCGGGCTGGGGCAACTTCACGATCGGCGACGCGCCGTTCGCCGGCGGCTGGGCGACGATGCTCGGCGTCGCGATGATCGCGGGATTCTCGTTCCAAGGCACCGAAATGATCGGTGTCGCGGCCGGCGAATCGGAAAACCCGCGCACGACGATCCCGCGCGCGGTGAGCCAGATCTTCTGGCGCATCCTGCTGTTCTACGTGTTCGCGATCTTCGTGATCGGCGTGCTGATTCCCTATACCGATCCGAGCCTGCTGAAGAGCGACGTGACCGACATCGGCGTGAGCCCGTTCACGCTCGTGTTCCGCCACGCGGGCCTCGCATTCGCGGCCGGCGTGATGAACGCGGTGATCCTGACGGCCGTGCTGTCGGCCGGCAACTCGGGCATGTACGCGTCCACGCGGATGCTCTACAACCTCGCGGTCGAAGGCCGTGCGCCGAAGATCTTCGCGAAGCTGTCGCGCGGCGGCGTGCCGCGCAATGCGCTGTATGCGACGACGGCCGTCGGCGCGCTGTGTTTCCTCACGTCGCTGTACGGCGACAAGACCGTGTACCTGTGGCTGCTGAACACGTCGGGAATGGCCGGCTTCATCACGTGGCTCGGCATCGCGGTCAGCCACTACCGCTTCCGCAAGGGCTTCCTGAAGCAGGGCTACCGGCTCGACCAGCTGCCGTACCGGTCGAAGTGGTTCCCGTTCGGCCCGCTGTTCGCGTTCGCGCTGTGCGCGGTCGTCGCGCTCGGCCAGGATTACCAGGCGTTCTTCTCCGACAAGATCGACTGGGTCGCCGTCGCCGCGACCTACATCGGCCTGCCGTTCTTCCTCGCGATCTGGCTCGGCTACGCGCTCGTGCGCAAATGCCGCCTCGTGCGCTACGAAGACATGGAGATCGCGCCGTGGATCGAACGCAACGCGACGCCCGAACCCGCCCCGCAGGCTGAAACCGGCTACGCAGGCTACGTCGCCCGCCCGGCCAACCCGACGCCGGGCGCCTGATCGCGCGGATCGGCCCGCCTCGTACCGGCCGCCACGCGAGTGCGGCGGCCGGTGCCCAGACAGCCCCATTCGACGCGGCGCGCACGTTCAGGCAAGATCGACGCGCGCCGTCTGTTTTTCCGCCGTTACGAGTCAACGAAATCGCATGCAGAACTTCTACGAAGCCACCGTTACCCGCCAGCCCTACCCGCAACTGACCGGCACGATCGACACGCAGGTCTGCATCGTCGGCGGCGGCCTCGCCGGCCTGTGCACGGCGCTCGGCCTCGTCGAGCGCGGCGTGCATGACGTCGTCGTGCTCGACAGCGAACGGGTCGGCTTCGGCGCATCGGGCCGCAACGGTGGCTTCGTCTTCGGCGGCTACAGCCTCGACAACGCCGACCTGCTGCGCACGCTCGGCCGCGACGAAGGCCGCCGGCTGTACCGGCTCACCGTCGATGCAGTCGACCTGATCCGCTCACGGATCGCGCGCTACGGCATCGACTGCGACATCGTCGACCAGGGCGTGATGCTCGCGAACTGGTTCGACGATCCGTCCCGGCTCGACAGCGTGCGCACGCTGATGAAGGACGAACTCGGCGTCGACTGGGAACCCGTTTCCACGGACGCGCTGCGCAAGCGGCTGAAGACGCAGCGCTACTACGGCGGCCTGTTCGAGCCGAACGCGTTCCACTTCCATCCGCTGAAGTACGTGCTCGGCGTCGCGGCGGCCGCCTCGCGCGGCGGCGCACGCGTGTACGAACGCTCGGCCGCGCTCGGCATTGCGCGCGAAGGCGCCGGGTACGTCGTGCGCACGGCGCAGGGTACGGTGCGCGCAAAGGACGTCGTGTTCGCCGGCGGCGGCTACGCGCGCGGCGTGTCGCCGCGCATCGAGCGCGCGGTGCTGCCGATCGCGACCTACGTGATCGCGACCGAACCGCTCGGCGCGCGCCTGCCCGACGCGATCGACGCGCCGTACGCGATCTACGACACGCGCTTCGCGTTCGACTACTACCGTCCGCTGAAGGACACGCGCATCCTGTGGGGCGGCCGGATCTCCGTGCTCGACCGCGGCCCCGACGCGATCGCGCGCCTGCTGCGGCGCGACCTGCTGCGCGTGTATCCGCAACTGGAAGGCGTGAAGGTCGACTACGCGTGGGGCGGGCTGATGAGCTACGCGCGGCACAAGATGCCGCAGATCGGCCGCGACGCGGACGGCGTGTGGCATGCGATCGCGTTCGGCGGCCACGGGATGGCGCCGACCACGGTGGCCGGCGAAGTGCTCGCGGCCACGCTGGCCGAAGGCCGGCCGGTGCCGGAAGGCTTCAACGCGTTCGGGCTCACACGCACGTTCGGGCTGGCGGGCCTCGCTGCCGCACAGCTCACGTACACGGCGTACCAGGCCCGCGACGCGCTCGCGTCCTGCCGCCGCTGAGCGGCGGCCACGGCGGCCGAAACCGCCCTGCCGATTAGAGCGTCAGGTCGGCCGGGCGGGGATTTCCCGCATGCTAGAATGCCTTTTCCAAGCCGCCGAAGCCACAATAAAGTCACATGAAAGCAGGAAGCAAGGCCGCCACGTCCGACACCCGCGCGCTTCCGTCCGATGCGCGGCGCAAATACGATCCCGAGCAAACCAAGCGCAACATCCTCGACGTCGCCACGCAGGAATTCTCCGCGATGGGCCTCGCCGGCGCGCGCGTCGATGCCATCGCCGAGCG
The DNA here is from genome assembly GCF_000012945.1 of Burkholderia lata. Classification (NCBI taxonomy): domain Bacteria; kingdom Pseudomonadati; phylum Pseudomonadota; class Betaproteobacteria; order Burkholderiales; family Burkholderiaceae; genus Burkholderia; species Burkholderia lata. Next base: position 410,902 of record NC_007511.1, on the reverse strand, counting down.
CACGAACACGACGAAGCGGATGCTCTACTACTACTTCGAAAGCAAGGAAGGCCTGTATGAGGCCGTGCTGGAGAAGGTGTACGGCGACATCCGGGCACTCGAGCAGGAACTGCACGTCGGCGACATGGAGCCGCGCGAAGGCATGCGCCGCCTCGTCGAATTCACGTTCGACTATCACGACAAGCATCGCGACTTCGTCCGCCTCGTGTCGATCGAGAACATCCACGGCGCGAAGTATCTCGAACAGCTCAAGTCGTTCAAGAACCGCAACGTCAGCATCATCAAGACGCTCGAGGAACTGGTCGAGCGCGGCGCGGCGAGCGGCGCGTTCCGCAAGGACATCGACGCGTTCGACCTGCACCTGCTGATCAGCTCGTTCTGCTTCCACCGCGTGTCGAACCGCTACACGTTCGGCGCCGCGTTCGGCCGCGATCCGTCGGCACCGCGCCTGCGCGCGCGGCATCGGGACACGATCGCCGACGCCGTGCTGCGCTACGTCGCCGCCTAAGCGGCGGCCTCAGCCGGTTTCCCTGCCAGGCTCACGCCGGGCGCGCGACGTCCGCTCCCGGCGTTCTCGCGTGGGTCAATCCGTCGGCGCCGTCGACGCCAGTGCGATCCGCGCCTTCGCTTCCGGGCTTCCCGCCACGTAATACTTCTTCGCCCAGCTCGAATCGGGCGCAAGCGCGAGCCGCGCATGCGCGCCCGTGCCCCCGTCCGTGCCGTGCTGCTTCGCATTGATCGTCAATGCCCGCGCACGGTAGTGCTCGTACAGCCGCAGGAATTCCGCGAGATAGATCGCCGCGATCCGCTGGTCGCGGATCTCGAGCAGGTTCTCGTCGTTGTACTGCTCGGAATTGCGGCTCATGTTCGCCGAGCCCGTATAGACGACCGGATTCGCGCCCTCCGCATCGATCACGATGAACTTGTGATGGATCACGACGGGCGGAAAGGCCGGCGCCGGCTCCCCCGGAAACAACCGCAATTCCGGCTCGAAACCCTGCGGCACGGTGGCCGGCGAGAAATACGCGGCATCGATCACGTCGTGGTTGTCGCGGCTGCGGTGATACAGCTCGAGGTTCGCGAGCGTCGCCGCATCGAGCGTCTGGCCGGCCTGCTGCTCGGCATCGGCCTTCGTCGCGCTGCCGACGTTGATCTTGTTCACCAGCCCGAACATCATCAGCCCGCGATCGCCGGCCGCGAAGCACGCGTCGCGCAGCGCCGCGTCGGTCGGCATGAACAGGCAGAACGACACCGAATGCTTTGCCGCCGCGATCGCGGCCACGATCGTGTCGATCTCGGTGCGCTGCCCGGCCGGCTCCGGCGAAAACGCGAGCCGCACCTGCGCACTGCCGATCGTCATCGGTTCCGACCAGCCCGGCGACAGCTTCGCCGTCTCCGCGATCGACGGATTCCCGGCCAGCGCATGCGCACGATCGTTGTACAGCGCGGCGAGCGCGGGCGAGTCGAACGCGTGCAGCACGTTCGCCTGCTCCGTGAGCCCCTCGGTCGTGAAGTTCGCGGAACCGGTGAGCACGCGTGAGGGCGCCGCATTCGACGACGCATCGGTCACGATGAACTTGTCGTGCATGATGTGCGTCTTGTCGCGCGGCGCGAGCGTAGCGAGCCCCTGCAGCGCATCGACGGCCGGCTGGTTCGGCGACGGCAGCGGCGGCTTGCCCTTGCGCGCCGTCGTGTGCGCGTCGTACACGATCGCGAGCGACGCTTCGCCGTGCTGGCGTCCGAACGCTTCGAACGCGGGCAGCGCCCACAGCGTGTCGGTCAGGTGATAGACGGCTGACGCCGCGCGCGACGCCGGGTCGAGCATCTCCGCGAACACCTGCTCCATGTCGTTCGCGAGCCACGTGCGCAGCTTCAGCGCCTGCGCGGCGCTCGGCGCCGCATTCGGCGCGAGGCCCAGCGCCGCCACCTGCTTCGCGAAGGCCTGCGAGCTGACCACCGCGCGGTTGAACCACGTGCCGATGCCGTCCTCGATATGCGCGGGCAGCACGACGTCGCACACGCCGCCTTGCGCGTCGAGCACCTGCAGGTTCGCCGGCGTGCCGACGACCGGATACACGTCATAGCGGAACGACGCGCCGCGATCCTGCGGATCGATGCGCGCGTCCCACCACATGAATTTCTGGATCGGCGCCTGGTCGGTCGGCGCGTCGCCCTGCGTGTGCGCGGCCGGCCCGTCGAACGTCAGGCGGTTCGGCAGCCAGCTGTTCGGCGCGCGCGTCTTGCCGTCGGCCGACCAGAAGCCCGGCGTGCGCCGGATCGCGAAACCGAGGAAATCGGACCGCGACGCCGCATCGGGCCAGTCGAAGGCCAGCAGGACCAGGGTGGGGGAAAGATAGCTGCGCACGCTGACGGTCATTCGTTGCTCCCTGGCCTTGCGGCCGGTCGAGGTGAATGGGTCAGTGTTGACGGCGGTTCTTCCCTGGGAATGACGGTTCGATGAACCTTGTATGTCGGACGCGCGTCAGTCGCACACGAGCAGTTCGATCCCGCGTGCGGTCAGCGCGCGGCGCACGGCCTTGTCGGGCGTGCGTTCGGTCACGAGATAGCGGGCCGCCGCCGTGCCATTGATCCGCACCGGCGTCACGCGGCCGAATTTCGAATGGTCGGCGACGATCATCGCGGTGCCGGCCGCCGCGATCATCCGGCTGCGCACTTCGGCCGCGAGCCGCGAGTAGTCGGTGCACTCACCGTCGGGCGTGATACCGCCGGCGCCGACGAACGCGAAATCCACGTGGTACTGCGCGAGCTGCTGGATCGTGTCGAGCCCGAAGGTCGCGTCCTCGTCGTCGGACAGCTCACCGCCGAGCAGCGTCACGCGGTTGCCGTTGCGTCGCGCGAGCACGAACGCGGTGCGCCAGTCGTTCGTGTAGATCGACAGCCGGTGCCGGTCGGCGAGCGCGAGCGCAACCGCGTGCGGCGTGCTGCCCGAATCGATCAGCACCGATGCGTCGTCGGGCACGAACTCGGCGGCGCGCCGCCCGATCGTGCGCTTCGCCTCCGCGTTCGCGGCTTCGCGCTCGGACAGGCTCGGCTCGCGGCGATCCGCGGCCAGTGCACCGCCGTGCGTCATCACGAGCAGGCCGCGTGCGGCCAGTGCGTTCAGGTCGCGCCGCACGGTCTCGCGCGACACGTCGAGCGAGCGGACGAGTTCCGCGACCGACAATGCGCCCGACCGTCCGAGTTCCGACAGGATGAATTGATGACGTTGTTCCGCCAGCATCGCGTGTACGCCCGAGGCGACTGGTTATGGGTAAGCCGACCATTGTATTACGGCCGTTTGACCGGCATTTGACTGCGGCGGGAAACGACGCAGGCCGCATTTCCCGAAAGCGAAATTCTGAATTGCCTGACGCGCGCGAATCGGCGCGGCGCCGGTTGCTACACTTTGCGCTTCGCCGAACGACCGACCAAGCAAAGGGGCTCGCGCCATGTATCGCAAAGGCAGTGTGATCGAAATCCAGTTTCCGCCCGAACGTCTCAACGACGCGGCCGGCGATCCGTACTGGATCGACCTGACGCTCGACGAGGCCCGCCGGCTCTACGAACAGCTCGCCGCGCGCTTCGCGACCGACGCGCGCGCCAACCAGCCGCTCGACACGTTCTCGATCGACTGATCGCCGCAGCATCACGCTCGCCCGCTCCGCCTCCGGGGCGGCGCCCTCTTCCCCCAGCACCGCCCCGCCCGCACCGACGGCCGCATGCGCGGCACGCAGCATGAGTGCAGGATTCGACAAGACGCCCGCATCGCTTCCGCCGATACTGGCCGACTTTACGATTCTGTCCGGCCGCCTCGCGGCCCGCCACGCATGCTGACCTCGATCGTCGCCGCCGCTTTTGTCGCACTCTGGTCCACCGGCTTCATCGTTGCACGGGCAATCAAGCCCTACGCCGATCCCAACCTGTTCCTGCTCGCGCGTTTCGCGGGCACGGCCGCGCTGTTCGGCCTGGTGGCGCTCGTCGCGCGTGCGCCTTGGCCGGCCCGGCGCGAATGGCCGCGCCACCTGATCGCGGGCGCGCTGCTGCAGGGCGTCTATCTCGGCGCGAGCTACTGGGCCGTCGCGCAAGGGCTGAACGCGGGCGTGATGGCGCTGCTCGGCGCGTTGCAGCCGCTCGCCACCGCCGTGCTTGCCGTCCCGCTGTTCAATGAGCGCCTGCCCGCGCGCGGCTGGTTCGGGATGGCGCTCGGGCTCGCCGGCGTCGCGCTCGTGCTGGCGCCGAAGGTCATGGGCGGCGTCGCGCCGCCGCCGGGCGCCGCGCCCGCATGGCTCGTCGTCGGCGTGTCGGTACTCGCGGTCGGGTCGATCACCGCCGGCTCGCTGTACCAGAAAGGCAAGCTCGCGCAGAGCGACCTGCGCACGGCGGTTGCCATCCAGAACTTCGGGGCGGCGATCGTCGCGGCCATCTTCGTCGTGCTGCTGCACGAGACGCGCTGGATCGGCGCGCCGGCGCTGTGGGTGTCGCTCGTGTGGGGCGTCGTGTTCCTGTCCGGCGGCGCGGTCACGATGCTGATGTGGATGCTGCGGCGCGGCAACGCCGCGCGCGCGACGTCATTGCTGTTCCTCGCGCCGCCGCTGGCCGCGCTGCAGGGCTACTGGCTGTTCGGCGAAACGCTCGCGGCGATCCAGCTCGCCGGCTTCGCGCTCGCGCTGGTGGGCGTCGTGCTCGCGCGGCGCTGACGCACCCGCCCGTGTGCGCGGTCGTGCGGCTGCAGGCACGCCGGCCGCCACGCGCATCGCATACCGGCTGCGCGAACGCCCGTTACGCGGCATCGATGCACCCGCCCGGCGCACCGTGCACCACGGCGATGCGGCCGTCTCGTCGAAGCAACGCGAAATCGCCGGATCGCACGCCCGGCGCGGCGCCGCGCCGCGATTGCGCTTATGATGGGCGCCTTGATTTCGTTCCGGAACTCCCTTCATGACATCCGCCGATTACGCCAGCCGCCAACGCGCGATCATTGCCGAACTGAACGTCGCGTCGGAATTCGACGCCGAGGCCGAGATTGCCCGCCGCGTCGAGTTCCTCGCGCAATACCTTCGTTCGACCGGCCTGCGGACCTACGTGCTCGGCATCAGCGGCGGCGTCGATTCGTCGACGGCCGGCCGGCTCGCGCAACTGTCGGTCGAAAAGCTGCGCGCCGACGGCTACGATGCGCGCTTCGTTGCGATGCGCTTGCCGAACGGCGTGCAGAACGACGAAGCCGATGCACAGCGCGCGCTCGCGTTCGTCCGCGCGGACGAGGAACTGACCGTCAACGTGAAGCCGGCCGCCGACGCGATGCTCGGCGCGCTGGCCGCATCCGGCCATGCGTTCGAGACGCCGGCGCAGCAGGACTTCGTGCACGGCAACATCAAGGCGCGCGAGCGCATGATCGCGCAGTATGCGGTGGCCGGCGCACGGCGCGGCATCGTGATCGGCACCGATCATGCGGCCGAGTCGCTGATGGGTTTCTTCACGAAGTTCGGTGACGGCGGCGCGGACATCCTGCCGCTCGCGGGGCTGAACAAGCGTCGCGTGCGCGCGGTGGCCCGTGCGCTCGGCGGCGAGGAACTGATCGTGATGAAGGTGCCGACGGCCGACCTCGAGGAACTGCGCCCGCTGCGCCCCGACGAGCACGCGTACGGCGTGAGCTACGACGAGATCGACGATTTCCTCGAAGGCAAACCCGTTGCCGACAACGTGTACGAAACGGTGCTGCGCTTCTACGACGCGTCGCGCCACAAGCGCGCGCTGCCGTACACGATGTTCGACTGGCCGACTGCATAAGCCGGCCGCCCAGTCTGAAAGAACACGCCGCGCGCACCGCAACGGCTGCGCGCGGCGTACTGCCGACAGGTATGCTACGCGTGCCCGCCCGTCTTCGTCGCCTGCAGCGCACGAATCCGCATTCGCGCACCCGTATCGCTGACCGTCGCGTCGTACATCGCCGCGAGATCGCGCTTGAGCGCGGTGCGTGAGCCGCCATCGAGATACACCATGTGCCCCGACGGGTAGAAACGCGCGGACAGGTTCTGCCGCACCTTCTGATCCTCGAGCGGCATCTGCTGCAGGTCGATCACGGTCTGGTAGAACGGCGTGACGAAATCGTAGAAGCCGTTCGCCGACAGCACCTTCAGGTCGACATTCAGCGCCATCACCGCGGCGAGATCGCCGGCCGTGTAGAGGATCACGTTCCCCTGCGCATCGATGCCCTGCTGCGCGCCGGTCGGGTCGATGTGGCTGAAATCCCAGTTCTGGAACGCCTGGTCGTTCAGGTCGGTGAACGCGGAATTCGACGTGAACTTCAGCTGTTCGTTCAGGTAACTGTTCCACATCGCCGTATAGACACCCGTCACGGCCGTCATCGTCGGATCGTTGCCGCCCGAGTTCGGGTCGATCTTGCCGGCGATGCCCGACGAGATCCCGGTCACGCGGCCGTCGTACGAGCCGAGCGCGAGCCCCTGCGCATGCAGCAGCGTCGTCAGGAACAGCGAATTGCCGCGCGTGTCGTAGCCGGCGATGTTCAGACTCCACGATTGCAGCGTCGCCGTATCGATGCCCGTGTATTGCGACAGCTTCTGCACGGCGGCCGGGTCCGCATGCGGGACCGTGCGCAATGCGTTCAGGTAGTCGGTGCGCGAGAACTGCGCGACTTCCTCGACGAACGCGCCGAGATCGGTCGGCGCCGGCGTGACACCGAGCTTCTTGTGATACCACGCATCGGCCGCCGCGGTCGGCAGCGCGCCGACCGGGTTGCCGGCCTGCCGGTAGTCGAGGATCGACGATTGCAGCGTGACGCCGTTCAGGTCGACACCGTCCTCGTGCAGCTTGTACGCGAGCACGCAGCTGCGTGCCGTGCCGTACGATTCGCCGAACAGGTACTTCGGCGAATTCCAGCGGTTGTTCTTCGTCAGGTAGCGCTTGATGAACTGCTTCAGCGAATCGGCATCCTGGTCGACGCCCCAGAAGTTGCGATTCTTGTTCGGCGCGACGGCTGCCGAGTAACCGGTGCCGACCGGGTTGATGAACACCAGGTCGCTGTGGTCGATCATGCTGTCCGGGTTGTCTTCCATCTGGTACGGCGCGGGCGGCGTGAAGCCCGGCATCGACGTCTTGATGCGCTTCGGCGCGAACGAGCCCAGCAGCACGAACACCGACGACGAGCCCGGCCCGCCGTTGTAGAAGAACGTCACGGGTCGCGTTTCTTCCTTCGCGCCGTCGGCCGTGAACGCGACGTAGAAGAGCTTCGCGGCCGGCTGCGAACTGCTCGGATCGACCGTCACGAGGTGGCCGGCCGTCGCCGTGTAGGCGATGCGCTTCCCGTCGATCAGGATCGTGTGATGCGTGATCGCGGCCGCCTCGGTCGTGTCGGTCACCGAATCGTCGGGGCCATTGCCGTACGCGACCGGATCGAAGAACGGCTGGTCGCGGCCGTGGCTGAGCGCGACCGGACTGACGGTCGGCGGCACGCCATGCGAATTGTGGTCGCCGTGATGCAGCGGATACACGCCGCCGGAGGATGCGGAATCGATGCCCATCGTGCTGCTCCTGGAGGTGAGAAAAAGGCGCGGACAGGACGCCCGCGCCACACGGAAAGACGTGTACCGCGGCCGTCAGCTCGACGGCTTGCGCGTCAGGATCGCGGCGAGCTGCGCGCCGTTCGGGCTGCCGAGGCCCGTGCACGCATCCCAGCCCTGCGCGGCCGCATACGTGCCGTTCGAGCCCTGCGTGATGTCGCGCAGCGCGCCCGGATTCTTGTAGAGCACCGGGTTGACCCAGCCGGCGGTCGCACCGCCCGCTGCGCCCGCCGCCGCACTCGCCGCCGCATTGATCCGCGCGATCAGCGCGGCCCACAGCGGTGCGACCGCGCTCGTGCCGCCCATCACCGTGGCCGTGCCCGCGATCGACACTTCGTAGCCCGTCTGCGGCGACGCGTCGCCGGCAACGTCCGGCACGCCGCGCTTCGCGAGCGGTGCGCTGCTGCCGTCGGCGCGCGCGACGGTGAGCCCCTGCTGCCACGCCGGCAGGTCGAACAGCGTGCTGACGCCGCCCCCGCCCGCGCCGCCGCCGGCCGCCTCGTCGTTCCACGTGACTTCGCTGCGGATGCCCTGCCCGGGCAGCGCGTCGAGCTGCGTGCCGCCGCAACCGAGCACGTACGGGCTCGACGCGGGGAAATCGACATGATCGGCGCCGTCCTGCAGCCCGTCGCCCGAGCCGCTGTCGCCGGATGCCGCGCACACCGTGATGCCCTGCGCGGCCGCCGCCTGCAACACGCGGTTGAACGCCTGCGCGGACTGCGTCTGCCAGATCGCTTCCGGGCCGCCCCAGCTGATCGAGATCACCGACGGCTTGTTGGTCGTATCGCTGACGGCCGCGTTGACGGCCTGGATGAAGCCCGCGTCGCTGTTCGCCGCGAAGTACACGGCGATCTTCGCGGCTGGTGCAATCGCGCCGGCGATCTCGATGTCGAGCGCGACTTCGCCGTCCGGGCCGCTCGGGTCGCCGGTCGGCGTGTTGCGGCCGGTGCCGACGTTCACGTCGACGAGCGTCGGCGGCGTCGTGATGCCGAGCCCGCGGAAATACTGCTGGATGTCGGCCGCGCGGTAGCCGCCGCCGAGTTCGATGATCGCGATGCACTGCCCTGCGCCGTCGCCGGCCGGGAAGCCGTACAGCGATGCCAGCTGGATCGGGGTGAACGTGACGCCCGCCGCGCCGCCGCGCGCGGGCTTGAACGGCGGACGCAGCCGGAAATGCGGCCGCGCCTGCGGACGGCTGTCGAGGCCGAGCACGGCCGTGACGGCGTCGCCGAGATCGTCGGGCAGCGCGATCGGGCCGGAGCGGCCGCGATACTGGCCGATCGACTGATGCTCGAAGCGCTCGAGCTTGACGCCGAACGCCGCTTCGAACTGCTGGATCGTGCCGGACAGCACGACGACGCTTTCAACGGGATCGACGCGATCGATCGTCAGCTGGTGACGACGCGCGAAGTCCTCGGCCTTGCGAATATCGTCGGGATTGGCGGAAAAGCGTTGCGCGAAGGTGGCACGCGACACCGGTTTCGCTTGCGCGTCGCCGGTGGCGAGCTGGTGAAGCAGCGTATCGAGTTGCCCTTCTTCCTGCCGCCGCAACATGATCGTGACGTGGATGCGTTCTGCCGGATCGCACGGGCCGAGGCACTTGGACTCGGCGACGATTCGGGGTTCACGGTCGGCGTGAAGATGCCTTGCCATGTTCAGACCCTCCTTGGTACCGCGTTGCACGGAACAGCCAGGAAATCGGACAGGGCCGGCGGGAGACGGTTCCGTTCGGTCGGTCGGGTTCGCGCAGCGCGAAGTAACAGGGAGTTTAGAACAGTCAGACGATTTGCGCGCACGCCCTTCTGCGACGGGGCGCACACGCGGGCCGGCGTTGCGCGCGGCCGTCATCCGGTGCGGCGACGCGCCGCGCGACTTGCGCCGGCGCGACGCCGCGTCGGCACTCAGTCCATCGACAGGCGCAGCGCGAAGCCGATCAGCGCCGCGGAAAACGTCCAGCGCTGCATCGTCTGTGCGAGCGGATGCGCGCGCATCCACGCGGCGATCCGCGACGCACCGAACACGCACGCGAGGTCGAAGCACACGCCGGCCGCCACCAGCAGCGCGCCCAGCTCGAACATCTGCAGCACGACCGGCCCGGCCTCGGGGCGCACAAACTGCGGCAGCAGCACCGAGCAGAACAGCAGCGCCTTCGGGTTCAGCAGGTTGGTGAGCAGGCCCTTCACGAACGACTGGCGCAGCTCGCCCGCCGTCGCTGCCGCGTCGCCATCGCCGAGCGCGAACACGGGCGAACGGAACACCTGGATCGCGACATAGGCGAGATAGAGCGCGCCGCCGTAGCGGATCACTTCATACAGCCACGGCGCGCTGCGGATCAGCGCCGCGACGCCGCAGGCGGACAGCGTCACGTGCGCGGTGCGCGCGAGCGACAGGCCGGCGGCGGCCGCCATCCCCGGCCGCACGCCGCGGCCGATGCTGGTCTGCAGCACCAGCGCCATGTCCGGCCCCGGCACCGCATAGATGGCCGCCAGCGCGGCGAGATAAATCAACAGCAAATGCGTGGAAATCATGGTCTGCCCCTGTCCTCTTACGACGATATGTTGCCGCCAGGGTGCGAGGGATTATTGGCCATATTTGGTTCAGGATTGGCGATCCTTAGGGGAATCCGCCACAATCACCTAATCCGCACCAGGAATCCGCCAACATGACCGAACTCGACAAAACCGACCGCGCCATCCTTGCCGCGGTGCAGCGAGACGGCCGCCTGCCGATCGCCCGTCTCGCCGACACCGTGGGCCTCTCCGAGACCCCGTGCGCGCGGCGCCTGAAGCGTCTCGAAAACGACGGCTACATCGAGCGCTACCGCGCGCAGTTGTCGCGCCAGGCGCTGGGGTTCGGTGTCGTCGCATTCGTGCTCGTGCGGTTCGCGACACACGACCGCAAGACCGCCGACCGCTTCGAGCGGGAGGTGCTCGGCATCGAGCGGATCCTGGCGTGCCACAACGTGGCGGGCACGGCCGACTATCTGTTGCAGGTGGTCGCGCGCGACCTCGACGACTACGGCACGTTCCTGCGCGAATCGCTGCGGATGCTGCCGGGCGTGACGTCGATCGAATCCGCGCTGTCGCTGCGCGAGGTCAAGCACGACGCGGGGTTGCCGGTGCCGTGATGCGAGCGGGCGGACGGCGCACGCAAGCCGAACCCGGCGTCCGATCCATCACTTCGACGCCGATCGATGTGGACAGCGTCGGGCGGGCCGCGCCGGCGCAACATTCGTTCACATTGTTGAGCCCGGCGGCTTAAGCGATGTCGGGCGGCTGGTGCGCGCGTTCGAGATCCTCGAGAAACGCTTCCACGAGCGGATTGCCGCGCCCATTGCGCGCGACGACCATGTGGAACGTCACGTCGTAGCGCAATTGCTCCGGATTGAGCGGCGTGAGCAGCCCCTGCGCGACGTACGGCGCCGCGAAGTGCTGCGGCAGATAGCCGAGGTGGTGGCCGGACAGGATCAGCAGCGCGACGGCCTCCATGTTGTCGGCGGTCGCGGTCACGCGGTCGGGCGTCGTCGACATCTGCGCTTCGGGTAGCGGATACGAGCGCCACGCCCATTCGAAGCCCGCGACGTCGGCCGGCGTCAGCGCACCGGCGCCGTCGAACAGCGGATGGCCGCGGCCGCAGTAGGCGACCTGGCGCTCGATGAACAGCGGTGTGTAGTGCAGCGTCGGCACCCGGTGCCAGAAATAGCCGACCGCGATCTGGATCTCGTCGCTCAGCAGCTTCTCCTCGAGATCGCCCGGCGCACGCACGGAGATCGAGAAACGCACGGCCTCGTCGCGGGTGCGGAACGCGGCGATCGCCTCGGCGATCCGCGCGTTCTGGCTCACCGGCGTATGGCCGATCAGGCCGATGTGCAGCGTGCCGACCAGCTGGCGGTCCATGTGCCGCGCCGCCATCCCGAATTCGTCGAGCGCGGCCAGCAGCTTGCGGCTCATCGCGTGAAAGCGCTCGCCCTTCGGCGTGAGCCGGAAACCGCTGCGGCCGCGCTCGCAGAGCCGGTAGCCGAGCCGCGTCTCGAGCGACGACAGCTGCGCGCTGATCGTCGACTGCCCGACGTTCAGCACGGCCTGCGCGGCCGATACGCCGCCCGCGTCCGTGACCGCGAGAAACACGCGGATCAGCCGCAGATCGAGGGTCGACAGATTCCCCAGCACGTTCATCCCCTTCCATACATCGATGAAAATCGATGTTTACGTCGATATCTTCGCATTCTTCTTTCCCGGCGGAGCGCGTAAAACTGTGCGCCAAGCCGCGTCGCATGATACGGCAACCCCACATCGGAAGAGACAGCCCATGAACGACCACACCCATTTCCAGCCGCTCGGCGGCAATGAAATGCCGCGCTGCGGCGGCATCGCGACGATGATGCGCCTGCCGCACGTGGCGAGCGCCGAAGGCCTCGACGCCTGTTTCGTCGGCGTGCCGTTCGATCTCGGCACGTCCAACCGCACCGGCGCGCGCTTCGGCCCGCGCCAGATCCGCACCGAATCCGTGCTGCTGCGCCCGTACAACATGGCGACGCGCGCCGCGCCGTTCGATTCGCTGCAGATCGCCGACATCGGCGACGTCGCGATCAATCCGTACAACCTGCACGATTCCATCGCGCGCATCGAAGCCGCGTACGACGCGATCCTCGAACACGACTGCAAGCCGATCACGCTCGGCGGCGACCACACGATCGCGCTGCCGATCCTGCGCGCGATCCACCGCAAGCACGGCAAGGTTGCATTGATCCACGTCGATGCACACGCCGACGTGAACGACACGATGATGGGTGAAAAGATCGCGCACGGCACGCCGTTCCGCCGCGCGGTCGAGGAAGGCCTGCTGCACGGCGACAAGGTCACGCAGATCGGCCTGCGCGGCACCGGCTACGCGGCCGAGGATTTCGACTGGTGCCGCGAGCAGGGCTTCCGCGTCGTCCAGGCGGAGGAATGCTGGAACAAGTCGCTCGCGCCGCTGATGGAAGAAGTGCGCGCGCGCGTCGGCGACACACCCGTCTACATCAGCTTCGACATCGACGGCATCGACCCGGCCTACGCGCCGGGTACCGGCACGCCGGAAATCGCGGGCCTCACGGTGCCGCAGGCACTCGAGATCATCCGCGGCGCGAAGGGGCTGAACATCGTCGGCTGCGATCTCGTCGAAGTCGCGCCGCCGTACGACCCGTTCGGCACCACGGCGCTGCTCGGCGCGAACCTCGCGTACGAGCTGCTGTGCGTGCTGCCGGGCGTCGCCTACCGCGACTGATCCCCGCGCCGCCACCTATTCCAAATCAGAGGATTCAGAGGAGCACACATAAAGATGGGGACTTCCGTCAAGCAACCCAAGCGGGCGGCGCTCGCGTCGTTCGTCGGCACCACGATCGAGTGGTACGACTTCTATAGCTACGCGACCGCCGCCGCCATCGTGTTCGGGCCGCTGTTCTTCCCCGGCGAAAACCGCTTCATCAGCCTGCTCGCGTCATTCGGCTCGTTCGCGGTCGGTTTCTTCGCGCGGCCGCTCGGCGGCGTGATGTTCGGCTACCTCGGCGACCGCTTCGGCCGCAAGCGTTCGCTGCTCGCGACGCTGATGCTGATGGCCGTGTCGACCGTCGCGATCGGCCTGCTGCCGACTCATGCGCAAGCCGGCGTGATCGCACCGATCCTGCTCGTGCTGATGCGTGTGCTGCAAGGCATCGCGGTCGGCGGCGAATGGGGCGGCGCGGTGCTGCTCGCCGGCGAGCATGCGCCGGAAGGCAAGCGCACGTTCTTCGCATCGTTCGCACAGCTCGGCAGCGCAAGCGGCCTGATCCTGTCGATGCTCGCGTTCGGTGCGATCAGCACGCTGTCGAAGGAAGACATGATGAGCTGGGGCTGGCGCGTGCCGTTCCTCGCGAGTTCCGTCCTGCTGATCGTCGGCTTCGTGATCCGCGCGAGCGTGTCCGAGTCTCCCGAGTTCGAGGAAATCAAGAAGAGCGGCAACATCGCGCAAAAACCGCTGCGCGAAGCGCTCAAGTACTGGCCGCTGCTGCTGCTCGCGATCGGTGCAAACGTGTACGGCATCGCCGGCGTGTATTTCAGCAACATCTTCATGATCAGCTACGCGACGCAGTTCCTGTCGCTCGACCGGTCGATGGTGCTGCATTGCATGACGATCGTCGCCGTGCTGCAGTTCGTGGTGCAACTCGCGGCCGCGTTCCTCGCGCAGCGCTTCGGCACCACGCGCGTGCTGCTGATCACCGGCGCATGGGCCGCGATCGTCCCGTTCGTGATGCTGCCGCTCGTGCACATGGGCACGCCGCTGTCGATCACGGTCGGCGTCGGTCTCGCGACGCTCGCGGAATCGGGCTACTACTCGGTGGTCGCGGGCTTCGTCAGCGGCATCTTCGTCGCACGCATCCGCTACACGGCGATCTCGATCGCGTACCAGGTGTGCGGCGCGCTCGCCGGCGGCCTCACGCCGCTCGTCGCGACCATCATCGCGCAGAACACCGCGCCGCAATGGTGGCCGCTCGCGCTCCAGTACACGAGCGCCGCGATCGTGTCGTCGCTGTGCGTGTGGCTGATCTCGCGCCGCGTGAGCATCGACGATGCGGGCGCGCCCCGCAAGACGGTCGACACGTTGCCGCACGCAGCACGCACTGCGTAACGCGTACCGGTCAGGCGGCTTCGCCTGCCCGCATCTCGCACGAAAAAAAAGGGCGACCCGGGTCGCCCTTTTTTCTTTCCATGTTCCGGCCGCCTCGCACACACCGTCATCGTCGATGCCTCGCAGTGCAGATGAATGTTCGGGTCGTAGAAGAAGCGCGTGTAGTCGATGCCCGATGCGAGCATCGCGTCCATCACTTCTTCGCCCGAGCATGACGCGCGGCACGAACGCAGCAATCCCTTGCGCTGGCCGCCGGGAAGCCGTGTACGTTCCTCGGGGTCGTCGTGTTCACTCCGCGCCGAAGAGCGTATTCCGAAGGACGTCACGCATCGCACTGTCCGCATGCTCGGCGCGTCTTTTCGCCGTATCGAAATCCGGGGAGCCGCGGTCGGTGTCGACCAGCGCAGCCTGTGCGTCGTCGCTTGAAATCCACGCACCGGCGATCGCACGCAATGCGTCGCGGTCGCGACGCAGCAGCCGGGTCACGACCGCGCGACCGATCTCCTCGTACATCGCCCAGCAATCGTCGCTATCGTCTTCGAGCGCCCGCATCAGCCGCCCGATTGCCTCGTTCGCTGCATGACTCACCTGGTACACCTCCCGCTCCTGATCTAACCGTAGAAATGATGCGTCCCGGGGCCTGCCCGGGACGGCCTCGACCGGTGCCCCACCCGCCGCCGGATCGTCGATCTCGACGGCTGGCACACAGCGTTCGCGCGTCATTGCACCTGGTTGCGCAGCGTCTTCGCGGCGGCGACCATGTTCGTCAGCGCCGGAATCACTTCCGCCCACTGGCGCGTCTTCAGGCCGCAGTCCGGGTTCACCCACAGGCGTTCCGCCGGAATCCGCTCGGCCGCCTTCTTCATCAGGCCGACGATGTGTTCCTGCGTCGGGATGTTCGGCGAGTGAATGTCGTACACGCCCGGCCCGATTTCGTTCGGATACTTGAAGTTGTCGAACGCGTCGAGCAGCTCCATGTCCGAGCGCGACGTCTCGATCGTGATGACGTCCGCATCCATGTCGGCGATCGACGCGATGATGTCGTTGAACTCCGAATAGCACATGTGCGTGTGGATCTGCGTATCGTCCTGCACGCCGTTCGCGGTGATGCGGAACGATTCGACCGCCCACTTCAGGTACTCGCCCCACTGCGCGCGGCGCAGCGGCAGCCCTTCGCGCAGCGCAGCCTCGTCGATCTGGATCACGCGCACGCCGGCCTTCTCGAGGTCGAGCACTTCCTCGCGGATCGCCAGCGCAAGCTGGTAGCACGACACCGAGCGCGGCTGGTCGTCGCGCACGAACGACCAGTTCAGGATCGTCACGGGGCCGGTCAGCATGCCCTTCATCGGCTTGTTCGTCAGCGACTGCGCATACGTGATCCACTCGACCGTCATCGCCTTCGGGCGGCTGATGTCGCCGAACAGGATCGGCGGCTTCACGCAGCGCGAACCGTACGACTGCACCCAGCCGAACTGGCTGAACGCGTAGCCGTCGAGTTGCTCGCCGAAGTATTCGACCATGTCGTTGCGCTCGGCTTCGCCGTGCACGAGCACGTCGAGTTCGAGCGACTCCTGTTCGCGGACGCTGCGTTCGATCTCGGCCTGCATCGCCTTCCGGTAACCGGCTTCATCCAGCGTGCCGGCCTTGAACTGGCTGCGAGCCTGGCGGATTTCGCCGGTCTGCGGGAACGAGCCGATCGTCGTCGTCGGGAACGCCGGCAGGTTCAGGCGTGCCGACTGCTTCGGCGCGCGCTGCGTATAGGGGCTCACGCGGTTGCCGAGCTGCGCGTCGATCCGGGCGATTGCAGCCTTCACCGCCGGGTTGTTCACGCGCGGCGAGTGGCGACGCGAATGGATCGCGGCGGCGTTCGCGGCCAGCGCATCGGCCACCTTGTCGCGGCCTTCGTTCAGTGCGGTCGCGAGCACCTTCAGTTCGTCGAGCTTCTGCAGCGCGAACGCGAGCCACGAGCGGATTTCCGCATCGAGCTTTTCCTCGCTCGCGAGATCGACCGGTACGTGCAGCAGCGAGCACGACGGTGCGAGCCACAGGCGATCACCCAGTCGCTTCGCGAGCGGCTCGAGCCAGTCGAGCGTCGCGTTCAGGTCCGTCTTCCAGATGTTGCGGCCGTTGATCGCGCCCACCGACAGCACGCGCTCGGCCGGCAGTTCACGCGCCAGCGCGTCGACTTCGTCGCGTGCGTTGATCGCATCGACATGCAGGCCGTCGACCGGCAACGAGGTCGCGAGCGCCAGGTTGCCCTGCAACTGGCCGAAGTACGTCGCGAGCAGCACCTTGATCCGACGCGTTTCGAGCGCAGCGTACGCGGTCCTGAAGGCTTGCTGCCATGCCGCGTCGAGTTCGGTGACGAGAATCGGTTCGTCGATCTGCACCCATTCGACGCCCTGCGCGGTCAGCGTATCGAGCAGCGCGCCGTACACCGGCAGCAGCTTCGGCAGCAACGCGAGGCGGTCCGAATCGTCCTTCGCCTTGCCGAGCCACAGGTACGTGACCGGGCCGACGATCACCGGCTTCGCGGCCACGCCCTGCGCCTGCGCTTCCGCCAGTTGCTGCAGCAGGCGCGACGGGTCAAGCGAGAAGTTCGTGTCCGCGTGGAACTCCGGCACGATGTAGTGGTAGTTCGTATCGAACCACTTCGTCATTTCGCCGGCCGACACTCCGCCGCAGCACGCGGCGTGCTCTTCCGCCGACTGTGCCGAACGACCGCGCGCGACGCGGAAATAGTTGTCGAGCGCGTCGCCGTGGAAGCCCTGCACGCGCTTCGGCAGGTTGCCGAGCGTGAAGCTCATGTCGAGCACCTGATCGTAGAACGCGAAGTCGCCGACCGGGGCCAGGTCGAGGTCGCGCTGGTCGTTCCAGTGACGCTGGCGCAGCTCGGCGCCGAGCGCCTTCAGCGCGCCGCGCGACGATTCGCCCTTCCAGTAGCGTTCAAGACCGAACTTGAGTTCGCGCTTGGCGCCAATGCGCGGAAAACCGAGGTTGTGTGTCGTGACCATGAGCGCCGTCCAGAAGAGAAATTGAAGGTCCGGCAATCATCATAGGGATTTCAAATCATGAAATAAAATGGCATTATTTCATTCATCCATTAAAGTTATTCATGCATTCGTTGCGCGAGCGAAATCCATGCTGGAACGATTCCATCTCGTCGTCATTCGTGAGGTCGAGCGCCAGGGCTCGCTGACCGCGGCCGCCAATACGCTGCATCTCACGCAATCGGCGCTCAGCCATACCGTCCGGAAAATCGAGCAGCAGCTCGGCACGCCGATCTGGGATCGCGAGGGTCGCGGCCTGCGGCTCACGCAGGGCGGGCAGTATCTGCTGAAGCTGGCGAACCGGCTGCTGCCGCAGTTCGAGCTCGCCGAGGAGCGGATGAAGCAGTACGCGAAAGGCGAGCGCGGCACGCTGCGCATCGGGATGGAGTGCCACCCGTGCTACCAGTGGCTGCTGAAGGTCGTGTCGCCTTACCTGTCGCGCTGGCCCGACGTCGACGTGGACGTGAAGCAGCGCTTCCAGTTTGGCGGCATCGGCGCGCTGTTCGGCTATGACATCGACGTGCTCGTGACGCCCGATCCGCTGAACAAGCCGGGCCTGCGCTTCGACCCTGTGTTCGACTACGAGCAGGTGCTGGTGGTCGCCGATTCACACCGGTTCGCGAACGCCGACTACGTGACGCCCGAACAGCTGACCGACGAGATCCTGATCACTTACCCGGTCGAAACCGACCGGCTCGACATCTACAACCAGTTCCTGACGCCGGCCGGCATCGTGCCGAAGCGGCACAAGTCGATCGAGACGACCGACATCATGCTGCAGATGGTCGCGAGCGGGCGCGGCGTGGCCGCGCTGCCGAGATGGCTGGCCGACGAATACGCCGACCGGATGCCGGTCGTGCCGGTCAAGCTCGGCAAGAAGGGAATTGCGAAGCAGATCTTCCTCGGCATCCGCGAAGCGGATGCGTCGATCGACTATCTGGCCGCGTTCGTCGCGCTGGCGCGCGAATCGACGTGGAGCGCGCCGCGCATGCTGCGCTAGACGCGCCCCGTTGCGATGCGCGTCAGGCGGCGCGCATGCCGACGCGTTCGGTGCGTTCGACCCATGCGCCGAACAGCAGGCCGATCGTCGTCCACGTGATCACCTGCATGCCGATCGCCGCGACGCGGAACTTCCACAGCACGGCGGCCGGGAACGCTGCCGGCACTTCGTTGATCGACGGCAGCCCGAGCTGCACGGCCGCGATGATCGCGACGAACACGAGCCCCGCGACAATCGACGCGTTCCATTGGCCGAGCTTTGCCAGCAGGTGGCGGCGCACGTTGACCGAGAACACCATCGTCGCGATCGAGATCGCAATCATCAGGAAGAACAGGCCCGTGCGATAGCCGATCGTGTCCGGGTCGCCGACCGACGGCGGATTGGCCGGGTACTTGATGTTCGGCACGATCACGAGGGCGATGAACGCAGCCAGCGCGAGCCACGCGGCCAGCGGCCGTGCCGGGAGGCGGCTGCCTCGGCCATACGCGTACGCAAAGACCAGCGAGAACAGTCCGCCGAATGCCGCGCCGTAGGTCACGACGCCCGTCAGCAGACCGAGGCCGGCCTGCGTGTGGCGGCTCACTAGCTCGGGTTCCGGCGCGTCGCCCTTGGCGGCATCGAGTTTTTCTTCAAAGGAGATTGCCTGATCGACTTGCGGTTCGCCGACGACTTTCGCGAAACCGAACGTGAGAAGGCCTGCGGCGATGCCTGCGAGCATCCCGCGCATGAGCAGCTTTCCGACCATCATGAACTCCGCGTCAGTGGCAGGGGAAGCCGAGCAGATGGCGACCGTCGTGGACGAATTCGTGGACGTACATGCCCGGCACGAGCGACGTCGCACCCTGTTCCGCGCCGACGAAGTAAATCGCGAGCAACAGGATCAGGCCGACGAACACGGCCCACGGCAACAATTCACGGACGGGGATGGGCGCCGGCACGACCGCCGGCTTCAGCACTGCTTCGCTCATGGATGCACCTCAGGGGAATCGCGCCCCGACAAATGTTGGATGGGTACGAAGGCAGGTCTGGCTTCCGGGATCATGGATCACCGGTTACAGTGGCGCGACCGCGCCGGAATTGAACCGGCTTCCGCGTTTCGTATCGGGCGAATTGTACGCGCGAACGTTCGCGTATTGAAGCGGCGACAGGTGAACGAACGCACCCGTCCCGGGTCATCCGAAACACGACATGAACATGCATGCCTCGCTGCGCCTGATCGCACACGCATCGACCCGCGCGATGCGTACCGGCACGTTTCCCGACGACGATCCGCTCGACGCGCACGGGCTCGCCGAAGCCTTGGCACTGCGCGACCGGTGGACAGGCGTGACCGGCGCGCTCGTGTTGTGCAGCCCGGCCCGCTGTGCGGTGCAGACCGCCGATGCGCTCGGCCTGCACGCCGACGTCGATGACGCACTGCGCGACATCGATTACCGGAACTGGCGTGGCAAGCGGCTGCACGACCTCGCGCGCGACATGCCTGACGAATTGAGCGCGTGGATCGGCGATCCGTCCGCGTCGCCGCACGGCGGCGAATCGTTCGACGCAGCGATGCGCCGTGCCGGCACATGGTTGAACGCGCTGCAACACGGCCGCGACATCGTCGCCATCACGCATGCGCCGATCGTTCGCGCGGCCGTCGCGCATGCGCTGCGGATGGATCCCGGCGCGGCAACCCGCATCGACGTCGCACCGCTGTCGTGCACGACATTCGCTGCGTCGCCGCACGGATGGATGTTGATCGCCGACGACGATCGGCGCGACACTGCCACATAGCCTCCCGCCGTGTTGCGTTCACTTTGTGGACCACGACGCAAGCCGATGCGTCGCATCGTAATCGCGACGCTCACCTTACGTCGCTGTAAGACACTCCGTTCGTTGTCCCTGCTGTCATCAAACTGACTGCTAGCCGAAGCTAGGATCGGTCGCGGTTCCCTTACGAGATACCGTCATGAATCAACCTGCTTCGTCTACCCCGAACAATTCGGGTTCCGTCGAGCGCACCAGGCAGCTCGGCTATGCCGTCTTCCTGCTGGTGCTCGCGATCGGTGCAATCTATATCGCCACGCACCTGATCGACGATCTGTCGCCGATGCGCGAAGGATCGCTGTTCCCGTACCTGATGCTCGGCGCCGCGCTGCTGATCGCGCTCGGCTTCGAGTTCGTCAACGGTTTCCACGACACCGCGAACGCGGTGGCCACCGTGATCTATACGCACTCGCTGACGCCGAACGTCGCGGTGATCTGGTCCGGCCTGTGGAACTTCCTCGGCGTGATGATCTCGAGCGGTGCTGTCGCGTTCGGCATCCTGCAGCTTCTGCCGGTCGAGCTGATCCTGCAGGTGGGCAGCGGTGCGGGCTTCTCGATGGTGTTCGCGCTGCTGATCGCCGCGATCGTGTGGAACCTCGCGACCTGGTATTTCGGGTTGCCGTCGTCGAGCTCGCATACGCTGATCGGGTCGATCATCGGCGTCGGGCTGATGAACCAGCTGATGCACGGGCCGTCCGGCACGAGCGGTGTCGACTGGGGCCAGGCGCTCGGTGTCGGCAAGTCGCTGCTGTTCTCGCCGATCGTCGGCTTCCTGTGCGCGGCGCTGCTGCTGCTCGTGCTGAAAACCCTCGTGAAGATTCCGGAGCTGTACAAGGAGCCGCCGAAGGATCAGCCGCCGCCGTTCTGGATTCGCTGCCTGCTGATCCTGACCTGCACCGGCGTGTCGTTCGCGCACGGCTCGAACGACGGGCAGAAAGGGATGGGCCTCATCATGCTGATCCTGATCGGCACGGTGCCGGCCGCCTACGCGCTGAACAAGGCCGTCACGCCGGCCGAGACGCAGACCTTCGTAGCGGTCGCGAACCAGGCAGCCGCGACGTTCGGGAAGTACACGAACGGCGTCGCACCGTCCGCGAACCCGCGCGCTGACGTCGAGCTTTACGTCCAGCATCGCGAACTGACGCCGGCCGTGATCCCCGCCGTGCAGCAGTTGTCCACGTCGCTCGCGACCGCGGTCGGTGCATCGGGCTCGATGGCGGCCGTGCCGCAGCGTGACGTCGACAACGTGCGCAACACGATGTATCTGGTATCCGAAGCAATCCGCCTGATCGAGAAGTCCGGTCAGCCCGCGTTCGCCGCCGACGACAAGCTCGCGATCGACAACTATCGCAAGCAGCTCGACCACGCAACCAAGTTCATTCCGACTTGGGTGAAGGTTGCGGTCGCGATCGCACTGGGCCTCGGCACGATGGTGGGCTGGAAGCGGATCGTCGTGACCGTCGGCGAGAAAATCGGCAAGCAGCATCTGACGTACGGACAGGGCGCGTCGGCCGAACTCGTCGCGATGCTCACGATCGGCGCAGCCGACGTGTACGGATTGCCCGTATCGACGACGCACGTGCTGTCGTCAGGCGTCGCAGGCACGATGGCGGCGAACGGATCGGGCTTGCAATGGGGCACGGTGCGCAGCCTCGTGCTGGCGTGGGTGCTGACGCTGCCGGCGTCGATCGTGCTTGCCGGCGGACTCTATTGGCTGTTCCGGTCGGTGGGATAAACGGTGATTCGGCGGGGGGCCGGCGACAGCCGGCTGCCCGCTGCAGAAGATTCGACCCTCGCTTCTTCGCTTCTTCGCTTCTTCGCTTCTTCGCTTCTTCGCTTCTTCGCTTCTTCGCTTCTTCGCTTCTTCGCTTCTTCGCTTCTTCGCTTCTTCGCTTCTTCGCTTCCTCGCTTCCTCGCTTCCTCGCTTCCTCGCTTCGCCAATTCGACTCGTCGAGGCATCCGGTGCGTCCATGCCGTCGTGGGCGTTCACCCTCTTTCTTTCCCGAATTGAAGCGCAAGATCTGGAGCGCGCTGGCGCATGGACATCCGTAGACTGGGCGCATCAACATTTACCGTGGGCGCCACCGTGCGGACAATGCGGCCGACGCATTCCGCACGGCTGAATGGCGCCACATTGCTGACGAACCGAGGTACGCCCGTGAACATTGCCGACCTGCAACCTGCCGTCGAATCGCTGGAAATCGCGCAACGCGTCAACGCGATCGACTGGACGACTGTCGATGCCGATCTCGATCGCTACGGATGCGCGCGCGTGCCGGGCCTGATCTCGGCAAGCGAGTGCGCGACGCTCGCATCGCTCTATCCGCGCGATGCGCTCTATCGTTCGCGCGTCGTGATGGCGCGGCACGGGTTCGGTCGCGGCGAATACAAGTATTTCGCGTACCCGCTCCCCGCGATCATCGCCGAGCTGCGTGCGACGATCTACCCGCATCTCTCGCCAATCGCGAATCGCTGGAACAAGGCACTCGGGATCGACGTCCGCTATCCGGCAGACCACGCGACCTTCCTCGATCGCTGCCACGCAGCAGGACAGACGCGACCGACGCCGCTGATCCTGCAATACGGCGCCGACGACTACAACTGCCTCCATCAGGACCTGTATGGCGAACATGTCTTTCCGCTTCAGGTTGCGATCCTGCTGTCGGCACCGGGCAGCGATTTCACTGGCGGCGAATTCGTGCTGACGGAACAGCGACCACGCATGCAGTCGCGTGCGGAAGTGGTGCCGCTGACGCAAGGCGACGCCGTCATCTTCGCCGTGCACGGCAGGCCCGTGCAAGGAACGCGCGGCGTCTATCGCGTCAACCTGCGCCACGGCGTCAGCCGGATTCGGAGTGGCCATCGCCACACGGTCGGCATCATCTTCCATGACGCACAGTGACGGCTATCGGAACG
The DNA here is from genome assembly GCF_000012945.1 of Burkholderia lata. Classification (NCBI taxonomy): domain Bacteria; kingdom Pseudomonadati; phylum Pseudomonadota; class Betaproteobacteria; order Burkholderiales; family Burkholderiaceae; genus Burkholderia; species Burkholderia lata. The sequence goes on along the minus strand of NC_007511.1, from coordinate 387,905 downwards.
AGCACGACGCTGTCGCGCCATCCGCCATGCAGGCGGATTCTCGCGGGCAATACCGCGCATCCAGCGATGCCAATCGCGCGTGATCGATCAGGGTTCTTCGCGAACGGGTGTCACCAGGCGATCAGTTCGGTCATCCACCATGGGAGATGACCTTTTCGCTTCTCGTCAAAACGTCGCTATATGCTGGCCGCATGTTTCGCGTGAGCGACAGAGAGCCCAGACACTCACCTATCGCAGCGCACAGTCGACAGAAAACCCGGCCTACCCACGCGCCGCATTCGCCCGCAGCCGGTCGCCCGCATCTGAGGCGAGCCGTGCATAGCCCGGCAACGTCAGCAACGCGAGCACGCCCGCCGCGACGAATGCCCAGCGAAAGTCGTCAAGCACGTAGTGCATGCCCGCCGCATCACCGCGCACCAACGCAGCGAGTCGCAGCGACAACGCACCGAACGCGATGCCCATCCCGATCGTCATCTGCTGCGCGGCGCTCCACAGCGTGCTGGCCGCACTTGTCTGCTGAGCCGGGATATCCGCATAGGCCAGCGTCGCGAGCGTCGTGAACTGCATCGAGCGCGTCAGTCCGTAGACAAATACGACAAATAGCGTAATCGCGAGTGGCGTCGAGGCAGTCAGCCAGCCGCATGCGATCGTGAAGAGGCCGACTATCGTCACGTCGACGAGGGCGACGCGCCGGAAGCCGAAGCGGTCGAGAATCCACGACGTTCCCGCCTTCATCCCGAGATTGCCGAGCGCGCTCGCGAGCAGCAGCAGGCCGGATTGGAACGGCGACAGCCCGAAGCCGATCTGGAACAACAGCGGCAGCAGGTACGGCACAGCATTGATGGCCATCCGCGTAATCGACCCGGTGATCACCGTCACCGAGAACGTCGGCACGTTCAATGTCGTGAAGTCGAGCAACGGATGCGCGCAACGTCGCGCGTGCCACCACGCGGCGATGCCGAACAGCACGCTCCCGCCCACCAGGACAGCCGCGCGCGTAAAGTGGACGTCCTGCTGGCCGGCCGCTTCCGTGCCGATCAGCAGGCAGGTCAGCGCACCTCCGGCGAGCACGAAGCCGCCCCAGTCGAGCGGCCGTTGCTCGTCGGCCCGCGTGTTCCGGACGATCAACCACGTGCAGGCCAGCGCGGCGATGCCGAACGGAACGTTAAGCAGGAAGATCCATCGCCATGACGCATAAGTCGTGATAAAGCCGCCGATCGGCGGCCCGACGACGGGCGCGACGATGCCTGGCCACGTGATCGTCGCGATCGCACGCATCAACTTCGCCTTCTCGGTGCTGCGCACGACGATCATGCGCCCGACCGGCACCATCATCGCCCCGCCGACGCCTTGCAGCAGGCGCGCAGCGGTGAACGTCACGACGCCCTCGGACAACCCGCACAGCACCGACGCACCTGTAAAGACGACGATTGCACTGGCGAACACGGTGCGCGAGCCATAGCGGTCCGCGATCCAGCCGCTGATCGGGATGAACACCGCCAGCGCCAGCATATAGGCCGTCATCCCGAGACTCAGCGCGTTCGGCCCGACGCCGAACGAGCGTGCCATTTGCGGCAGCGCGGTCGCGATCACGGTCGTGTCGAGGTACTCCATGAAGAACGTCGCGGCGACGAGATACGGCAAGAAGTCGGTCGTCCGACCACCTTGGGCAGGGCTGTCAGTCATGAACGATGCGGGAGACGGAATGCGGAGGACACCGACCACCCGCGGTTACCTGGAAGCGCCGGGAATCGGGACGAATGGCGATATTACCCCGAAGGGCTTGCACCTCGCTCTGCCGGACATGTCGCGTGAATGGACTTTATGCGCATAGATTTTTTATGACGATTTGGCGCTGGGCTCGCTGCGTGCGCCGATGATCACGTTGGCGCAACGTGTCTATGGGCCAAGTAGATGGTCCGGGAGGGCTGTCGCCAAGACGCATCAATTGCCCGCCATTTTCGACAAACATCGCTCATCGTCGGCTAATGATGTGCCATCGATGGATGGATCGACGTTAGATGGGCACTCAGTGGCGAACCGATTGATGCGGGGAAAAGGAGAGCGCGCCGGGAGATTTCGGTGGCACAGAGCTGTAGGTCGCTCGAGAACAATGGAGGCCCGAGACGACGCATTCGACGCATCGGCCCCAGCCAGATTGATGTGGAGCGCGGCGAAACGCACCTAAAGATTTGCGTGGCGGACGGTACCGCGGATCGCTCGAGAACGGCAGGTGCCTGGATCGGCGCATTCGGTGCCCCAACTCCAGCCAGGCCGCCCATCCCGATCGTTAGTGCATTTCTGCCGCGCAAATGCAAAAACCCCCGCCTTTCGGGCGGGGGTTTCTGGCTTAGGGAGCCTGACGATTACCTACTTTCACACGGGAATCCGCACTATCATCGGCGTAGAGTCGTTTCACGGTCCTGTTCGGGATGGGAAGGGGTGGGACCGACTCGCTATGGTCATCAGGCAAAAGGGGTTGTTGTGCTGGCTTCGCAGCACAACCAATCTTGGAAGAAGCAGTAATTTTGAGTTGTGTGTATCACACACGAGAATCAACCAGTCCGACGCGCTGTGTTCAGCGCGAGACAGACTTGTTATAGGATCAAGCCTTACGGGCAATTAGTATCAGTTAGCTGAACGCATTACTGCGCTTACACACCTGACCTATCAACGTCCTGGTCTCGAACGACCCTTCAAGGGGATCTAGTCCCCAGGGATATCTCATCTTAAGGCGAGTTTCCCGCTTAGATGCTTTCAGCGGTTATCTCTTCCGAACATAGCTACCCGGCGATGCCACTGGCGTGACAACCGGTACACCAGAGGTTCGTCCACTCCGGTCCTCTCGTACTAGGAGCAGCCCCCTTCAAATATCCAACGCCCACGGCAGATAGGGACCAAACTGTCTCACGACGTTTTAAACCCAGCTCACGTACCTCTTTAAATGGCGAACAGCCATACCCTTGGGACCGGCTACAGCCCCAGGATGAGATGAGCCGACATCGAGGTGCCAAACACCGCCGTCGATATGAACTCTTGGGCGGTATCAGCCTGTTATCCCCAGAGTACCTTTTATCCGTTGAGCGATGGCCCTTCCATACAGAACCACCGGATCACTATGACCTGCTTTCGCACCTGCTCGACTTGTCGGTCTCGCAGTTAAGCACGCTTATGCCATTGCACTATCAGCACGATTTCCGACCGTACCTAGCGTACCTTCGTACTCCTCCGTTACGCTTTGGGAGGAGACCGCCCCAGTCAAACTGCCTACCATGCACTGTCCCCGACCCGGATCACGGGCCAAGGTTAGAACCTCAAACAAACCAGGGTGGTATTTCAAGGACGGCTCCACCGAAACTAGCGTTCCGGTTTCATAGCCTCCCACCTATCCTACACAGATCGGTTCAAAGTCCAATGCAAAGCTACAGTAAAGGTTCATGGGGTCTTTCCGTCTAGCCGCGGGTAGATTGCATCATCACAAACACTTCAACTTCGCTGAGTCTCGGGAGGAGACAGTGTGGCCATCGTTACGCCATTCGTGCAGGTCGGAACTTACCCGACAAGGAATTTCGCTACCTTAGGACCGTTATAGTTACGGCCGCCGTTTACCGGGACTTCAATCAAGAGCTTGCACCCCATCATTTAATCTTCCGGCACCGGGCAGGCGTCACACCCTATACGTCCACTTTCGTGTTTGCAGAGTGCTGTGTTTTTATTAAACAGTCGCAGCCACCAGTTTATTGCAACCCCTTCACCCTTTGCCCGCAGGGGCATCAAGCTACAAGGGCGTACCTTATCCCGAAGTTACGGTACCAATTTGCCGAGTTCCTTCTCCCGAGTTCTCTCAAGCGCCTTAGAATACTCATCTCGCCCACCTGTGTCGGTTTGCGGTACGGTCATCATTAGACTGAAGCTTAGAGGCTTTTCTTGGAACCACTTCCAATTGCTTCGCTCCCTAGGGAGCTCGCGCCACACCCTTGAATTCCGCGCCCGGATTTGCCTAAGCGCCTTCTCCAATGCAGCGACCGGGACTTCCAACACCCGGACAACCTTCCGCGATCCGTCCCCCCATCGCATCTAACAATGGTGCAGGAATATTGACCTGCTTCCCATCAGCTACGCATTTCTGCCTCGCCTTAGGGGCCGACTCACCCTACGCCGATGAACGTTGCGTAGGAAACCTTGGGCTTACGGCGAGGGGGCCTTTCACCCCCTTTATCGCTACTCATGTCAGCATTCGCACTTCTGATACCTCCAGCATCCCTTCCGAGACACCTTCGCAGGCTTACAGAACGCTCTCCTACCATGCGTGCAAAGCACGCATCCGCAGCTTCGGTATATAGCTTAGCCCCGTTACATCTTCCGCGCAGGACGACTCGATCAGTGAGCTATTACGCTTTCTTTAAAGGGTGGCTGCTTCTAAGCCAACCTCCTGACTGTTTTAGCCTTCCCACTTCGTTTCCCACTTAGCTATATTTGGGGACCTTAGCTGGCGGTCTGGGTTGTTTCCCTCTTGACACCGGACGTTAGCACCCGATGTCTGTCTCCCGTGATTGCACTCTTCGGTATTCGGAGTTTGCTATGGCGGGGTAATCTGCAATAGACCCCCCAACCATGACAGTGCTCTACCCCCGAAGGTGAGACACGAGGCACTACCTAAATAGTTTTCGGAGAGAACCAGCTATTTCCAAGTTTGTTTAGCCTTTCACCCCTATCCACAGCTCATCCCCTAACTTTTCAACGTTAGTGGGTTCGGACCTCCAGTACGTGTTACCGCACCTTCATCCTGGCCATGGATAGATCACTTGGTTTCGGGTCTACGCCCAGCAACTGAACGCCCTATTCGGACTCGCTTTCGCTACGCCTGCCCTATACGGTTAAGCTTGCTACTGAACGTAAGTCGCTGACCCATTATACAAAAGGTACGCCGTCACCCCTTACGAGGCTCCGACTGTTTGTATGCATGCGGTTTCAGGATCTATTTCACTCCCCTCCCGGGGTTCTTTTCGCCTTTCCCTCACGGTACTGGTTCACTATCGGTCGATCACGAGTATTTAGCCTTGGAGGATGGTCCCCCCATCTTCAGACAGGATTTCACGTGTCCCGCCCTACTTGTCGTACACTTAGTTCTTTCATACTGTTTTCGCCTACAGGGCTATCACCTGCTATGGCCGCACTTTCCAGAGCGTTCGGCTAACAATACAAATAAAGAGTACAAGGCTCATCCCATTTCGCTCGCCACTACTTTGGGAATCTCGGTTGATTTCTTTTCCTGCGGTTACTTAGATGTTTCAGTTCACCGCGTTCGCTTCACATGGCCTATGTATTCAGCCATGGATACTCCAAAAGGAGTGGGTTTCCCCATTCGGACATCTACGGATCAAAGCTTGTTTGCCAGCTCCCCGTAGCTTTTCGCAGGCTACCGCGTCCTTCATCGCCTGTGATCGCCAAGGCATCCACCACATGCACTTGTTCGCTTGACCCTATAACGAGTCTGTCTCTCGACAGTCGTTACAGGTTGAGTTCTCGCATTTGTGCCGTATTCCAATTGAGTCAAACATAGAGTTCGAATCATCTTGAGATACATCGATACAATCACAACCCGGATAGTTTTCACGTCCATCTCATAGACGCTTCCGCTATCCAAATTACTTACTTCTTCCAGATTGTTAAAGAACGACAGCCGATATGGTTTTATTCATATCATCTGACTGGCTCAATCGCCAATGCAAAATTCTCGGTTCAGTGTCTGAACCAAGCCCTTAGCGTTGGTGATTGGTGGAGGCAGACGGGATCGAACCGACGACCCCCTGCTTGCAAAGCAGGTGCTCTCCCAGCTGAGCTATGCCCCCATGTACAGATATTCCTCAGGGTGTACCGCCAGTCAAGACGGTGGTGGGTCTGGTTGGATTCGAACCAACGACCCCCGCCTTATCAAGACGGTGCTCTAACCGACTGAGCTACAGACCCCTGAGTCTGTCTTTAAATTTACAGCCGATAAGCGTGAGCGCTCAACTTTGCGAGATAGCTCTGGAAAGGAGGTGATCCAGCCGCACCTTCCGATACGGCTACCTTGTTACGACTTCACCCCAGTCATGAATCCTACCGTGGTGACCGTCCTCCTTGCGGTTAGACTAGCCACTTCTGGTAAAACCCACTCCCATGGTGTGACGGGCGGTGTGTACAAGACCCGGGAACGTATTCACCGCGGCATGCTGATCCGCGATTACTAGCGATTCCAGCTTCATGCACTCGAGTTGCAGAGTGCAATCCGGACTACGATCGGTTTTCTGGGATTAGCTCCCCCTCGCGGGTTGGCAACCCTCTGTTCCGACCATTGTATGACGTGTGAAGCCCTACCCATAAGGGCCATGAGGACTTGACGTCATCCCCACCTTCCTCCGGTTTGTCACCGGCAGTCTCCTTAGAGTGCTCTTGCGTAGCAACTAAGGACAAGGGTTGCGCTCGTTGCGGGACTTAACCCAACATCTCACGACACGAGCTGACGACAGCCATGCAGCACCTGTGCGCCGGTTCTCTTTCGAGCACTCCCACCTCTCAGCGGGATTCCGACCATGTCAAGGGTAGGTAAGGTTTTTCGCGTTGCATCGAATTAATCCACATCATCCACCGCTTGTGCGGGTCCCCGTCAATTCCTTTGAGTTTTAATCTTGCGACCGTACTCCCCAGGCGGTCAACTTCACGCGTTAGCTACGTTACTAAGGAAATGAATCCCCAACAACTAGTTGACATCGTTTAGGGCGTGGACTACCAGGGTATCTAATCCTGTTTGCTCCCCACGCTTTCGTGCATGAGCGTCAGTATTGGCCCAGGGGGCTGCCTTCGCCATCGGTATTCCTCCACATCTCTACGCATTTCACTGCTACACGTGGAATTCTACCCCCCTCTGCCATACTCTAGCCTGCCAGTCACCAATGCAGTTCCCAGGTTGAGCCCGGGGATTTCACATCGGTCTTAGCAAACCGCCTGCGCACGCTTTACGCCCAGTAATTCCGATTAACGCTCGCACCCTACGTATTACCGCGGCTGCTGGCACGTAGTTAGCCGGTGCTTATTCTTCCGGTACCGTCATCCCCCGACTGTATTAGAGCCAAGGATTTCTTTCCGGACAAAAGTGCTTTACAACCCGAAGGCCTTCTTCACACACGCGGCATTGCTGGATCAGGCTTTCGCCCATTGTCCAAAATTCCCCACTGCTGCCTCCCGTAGGAGTCTGGGCCGTGTCTCAGTCCCAGTGTGGCTGGTCGTCCTCTCAGACCAGCTACTGATCGTCGCCTTGGTAGGCCTTTACCCCACCAACTAGCTAATCAGCCATCGGCCAACCCTATAGCGCGAGGCCCGAAGGTCCCCCGCTTTCATCCGTAGATCGTATGCGGTATTAATCCGGCTTTCGCCGGGCTATCCCCCACTACAGGACATGTTCCGATGTATTACTCACCCGTTCGCCACTCGCCACCAGGTGCAAGCACCCGTGCTGCCGTTCGACTTGCATGTGTAAGGCATGCCGCCAGCGTTCAATCTGAGCCAGGATCAAACTCTTCAGTTTAAACCTGTTACTGTTTTCGGTTCAGTTAAGAACCGGTCGCTCACTCAAAGCTGACAGGTAAATGAATTACTTCATAAACCTGACTTACTTTAGTGTGAGACTCTTGATACTTTCGCTATCTGATCCGAGGATCAGCTCGCTTCCATCAAGCGCCCACACTTATCGGCTGTTAATTTTTAAAGAGCGTTTCTGCGAGGAACTTCGCGTTTCTCAGCAGCGCTGCGTTTTCAGCAGCAGAGAAGCGAGATTATGAACCGTGTTTCGCATTTCGTCAACAACTTTTTTCACTACATCGTTGCGACTGCGGGGCTCAACTTCCAGGCCAGCTGCGCGCTCCAGACTGCTGCACACCGCCAACCCTGCTTCCCTCTTCCGCGCCGTGTTTCCGTTAGCGCGAAAGAGGCGTGATTGTAGGCAGCCTCCTCGATCTGCGCAAGGGGTTTCTCAAAAAAATATAAGGCTCCGCACGCTGCCGCGTGCGGAGCCTTATATAGAAGCAGCCGAACCGTCAGGCCGCGCGTACCTGGCGCGCGACGATCTCCATATAGTGATCGAGATCCGGCGTCACCTTGCCCTCTTCCTTAGCCGTATCGTCCCAGCGGCGCAGACGCAGCGCGTCCTCTGCGAAGGGGCGTTGCAGGAACGCCGCCGTCTCCTCTTCACTGAAGATGCCGCCCTGCAGCCCGAGGCTGCGCACCGAGTCCGGCGAAAGGCTCTCGAAGTAGCCGGCGTCCGTGCGACACAGGCAGCGCTTCGCGTCGACGTGCAGCCGGATCGGCTCCAGCACCGCGTCGGAGAACAACGGCCGCAGGAACGGCAGCACGTAATACTGATGCAGATCGTCGATCCCGCGCGCGCTCGGCGTCTCGCCCTGGCGATTCAGCAGATGCCCGAGATCGTGCAGGAACGCTGCCGCGACCAGCGCTTCGTCAGCCCCCGCCTCTTCCGCCAGCAATCCGCTCTGCAATGCATGCTCGAGCTGCGTGACCGGCTCGCCGCTATAGGCCACATGGCCATGCTCGCGATACAGCCCGTGGATCTCTTCCACCGTCAATGCCATTCACTCACTCCCAAGGCAGCGAAAACGTCTTCAGGTTCGTGAAGCTCTTCATCGCCTCCTGAACGCCTTCCTTGTAACCGAGCCCCGAATCCTTGATCCCGCCGAACGGCGACAGCTCGATCCGGTATCCGGGCACTTCCCATACATTCACCGTGCCGACGTTCAACTCGTTCACGAACCGCACGACCGCCGCCGTGCTGTCCGTACAGACGCCCGACGACAACCCGAACGCCGTCCCGTTGCTGATCCGGATCGCGTCGTCGATCGTGTCGAACGTGATCACTGGCGATACCGGGCCGAAGGTCTCCTCGCGCACGATCGTCATCGACGGATCGACGTTGTCGAGCACGGTCGGTGCATACAGCGCGCCGCGCCGCACGTTGCCGGTCAACAGGCGAGCGCCCTGTGCGACTGCCTCTTCCACTCGCGCTTCGAACAGCCGCGCCGCTTCCTCGTCGATCACCGTACCCATTTCGTTCGCGGGATCGAACGGATCGCCGTACTTCCATGCACGCGTCTTCTCGACAAGCAGTTCGGTGAACGCGGGTGCGATCGAGCGCTGCACCAGCATCCGCTTGACGGCCGTGCAGCGCTGGCCCGAATTCCGGTACGAGCCGAGCACCGCCAGCGACGTCGCGCGGTCGAGATCGGCATCGTCCAGGACGATCAGCGGATCGTTGCCGCCCAGTTCCAGCACGATGCGGCGGTAGCCGGCCCGTGCGGCAATCGCCTTGCCGATCGCAACGCCGCCGGTAAAGGTAATCAGCGACGCATGCGGGTGCGTGACGAGCTCGTCCGCGATCTCGCGCGGATCGCCGGTCAGCACCTGCAGCATCGGCTCCGGCAGCCCGGCCTCATACAGCAGGTCGGCCAGGTAGAACGCCGACAGCGGCACCTTCTCCGAGGGCTTCACGATCACGCGGTTGTTGGTCGCGATCGCCGGCGCGATCTTGTGCGCCACCTGGTTCATCGGATGATTGAACGGCGTGATCGCGACGATCACGCCGTCGAGCGGCTGCCGCTGCGAGAACACGCGGCGCGCCTTGCCGTGGGGCGTCAGGTCGCACGAGAAACTCTGCGCGTCGTCGCGCAGCGCCTCGATCGCCGCAAACTTCAACACGTCGGCCACGCGGCCGATCTCGTAGCGGGAGTCCTGTTTCGACAGCCCCGATTCGAGCGTAATCAGGTCGGACGCTTCCTCGGTGCGCTCGCGCAGCAGCGCGGCCGCACGCTCGAGGATCTGCGAACGCTCGTACCGCGTGAGCTTCGGCCGATACGCCATCGCGTAGTCGAATGCCGCGCGCACATCGTCGACGCTCGCCAGCGGTGCCGTCCCGACGCGCGTGCCCGTGTACGGGTCCATGACGTCGAGCGTGCGTTCCCGCGTCGCGCGTGTGCCGCACCAGCGCAGCGCCTCTGCGCGAAACGCCGGGTGATCGTGTCGGGGATGAGCCATCATGTCGCGACCCGGTTCAGCACGAAATCGAACACGTCGAAGTTGCGCGGGCGACGCGCGGGATCGATCGGCTCGATACGGCGATTGAACAGCAGCGGTACTTCCTGCTCCGACACGCCGCCATGCGAACGCAGCGGCACCGTGAGGCCCGACAGATCGTGTTCGCGCTCGCGCGTGCCGAGCGTCATGTCGCGGCGGCCGATCACGACGAGATCGCCGATCCGGTCAGCCGGCAGCTCGAAACGTGCGGCGGCTTCCGCGTTGTCGAGCACGAGCTCGACGCCGTCAAGGCCGCCGACGCGCCACATCGCCTCGGCCCGGTCGACGCCCGGCGCCAGATAGATGGTTGCGAACGAGCCGAGCGCGCCGTGATGCACGACGTACGGATCCGTGATCGGCAGGATCACGCGCGCAGCCTGCACACCGTACCAGCCGTCGAATGCATCCTGCAGATAGATGACGTTCGGCCGGCCCGTCGCGGGATCGTGCTTCGCGTTCATCCCGTGGTCGGCCGTGAGGCCGATCGCCCAGCCTAGCGCGTCGAGCTGCGCGAGATAGCCGTCCATCATCGCGTAGAACGCGTTCGCGCCGGCACTGCCCGGCTCGCACTTGTGCTGCACGTAGTCGGTGGTCGACAGGTACATCAGGTCGACCTGGCGCGTCTGCGCAAGCCGCACGCCGGCCGCGAACACGAATTCGGACAACGCCGCGCTGTAGACGTCCGGCGACGGCAGGCCGACCCAGTCGAGCACGTCGACGATCCCGTTTTCCGCGAGATTCGCCTGCGCCGCCTTCTCGGCCGAAAAGCAGATGCCGTTCAGTTGCCAGCCGAGCAGCCGGCGCAGCTTGTCCTTCGCCGTCACGACGGCGACCCGCGCACCGGCGTCGGACGCCGCCGCGAGCAGCGTGCCGGCCCGGAGGTAAGCCGGGTCGTTCATCATGACTTCGGCACCGCGCCCGCCGTCGGCGGCCGGATCCCAGAAATAGTTGCCGCAGATCCCGTGGACCGACGGCGGCACGCCGCAGACGATCGACAGGTTGTTCGGGTTGGTGAAGGTCGGCACGACACAATCGGCGCGCCAGGCCGTACCTTCCGAAATCATCCGGCCGATGAACGGCGCGACGCCCGCTTCCACCGCCCGTTCGAGATAGTCGTACTCGCAGCCGTCGACGCAGACGACGACGGTCGGCTCGACCGGCAGCCGGTAGTGCCGGCCGTTGACGTCGACGGCGCGCCCCGCGAGATCCGTCGATGTGCCGGCTGCCGACGCTTCGCCGGGTTGGCGCAATGAGAAGGCGGCGTTCATGATGCCTCCCGCTTGCCGCGCGGCACGCGCGCAGCGATCAGCAGCAGCGCCGCGAGCGACGCGCCGAGCATCAGCAGCGACAACGCCGATGCCGGAAGGTAATAGCCACGCTCCACCTGGCCGATCACGACGATCGGCACGGTTGCGAAACCGGGCGGATAGACCGTCAGCGTCGCGCCAAGCTCGCCGAGCGACAGGGCGAAGCCAAGTGCGAGGCTCGCGCGCAGCGCCGGCACGAGCTGCGGCAGCAGTACGCGACGCAGCACCATCGCGGGCGGTGCACCCAGGCTCGCCGCCGCTTCGCGCAGCACGGTCAGTTCCGGACGCAGTGCGGCAGCCGCGCAGCGATAGCAGAACGGCAAAATCAGCGCGAGCTGCACGAGCACGACGATCGCCGCCGAACTCGACAAGTCGAGCGGCTTTTGGTGATACGCGATCAGCACCGCGAGCCCGAGCACGACGCTCGGCACACCGTTCGGCACCATCACCAGCGCGTCGACCACCGCGCCGAGACCGCGCCGGTCGCGCCCTTCGAGTGCCAACGCGAGCCACAGCCCGAGGATCGTGCCGACCGCCGACACGCCGAAGCCGATTTCCAGGCTCGTCAGCAGCGCGTCATATTCCGGCGACCCGAGCCGCTCGAACCAGCGCAGGCTGTAGCCGGCCGGCAGAATCGTGCCCGACCACTGCGTCGACACGCTCGACAGCGCGACGACGACGACAGGCAACACGAACAGCCAGAAGCACGCGAACGCGGCCAGCGCGAGCGCCGCGCGCGACGCATGCTTGAGCACCGTGTCGCCCCAGCCGATCTGGTGGCGCGGCACGGCTTGCCCGATACGAAATTCAGCGGACATCGTTCCCTCCCGTCGCACGCCGGTTCACCCGGCGATAAACCGCATACAGCGCCAGCGACAGCGCAAGCATCACGACCGCGCCGGCCGACGCGGTCGGCAGGTCGAGGTCGACGGTCGCGCTACTGTAGATCGCGACCGGCAGCGTCACGAGCCGCGCGCTGCCGAGCACCAGCAGAATCCCGAATTCGTTCAGCGTCAGCAGGAAACACAGCACGGTACCGGCGGCGATGCCCGGCCACGCGATCGGCAGCACGACGCGGCGCGCCAACATCCAGCCGGACGCGCCGAGGCTGCGCGCGGCTTCGATCAGCCGCAAGTCGAGCGTTGCGAACGACGCGAGCGTCGGCCGCACGACGAACGGCGTATAGAACACGGTCTGCGCAAGGATCACGCCGCCGATACCGAACAGGAAATCGAGCGGTGGATTCTCGAGATGGAACAGGTGCTGCAGCGCGATGCTGATCGAGCCTTGCGAGCCGTACAGGAAGATCAGCGTGAACGCGACGAGGAACGACGGGAACGCGACGTACAGTTCCAGGAAACGCGTGACGAGCGATGCGCCCGGAAACGGCCTGAAGAACAGCAGCGCGGCCAGCAGCACGCCAAGCACCGACGCGGTGCCCGCACTCGCGAACAGCACGCCGAGTGTGGTCAGCAGCACGCCGCGCGTGTCGGGGTTGCCGAAGAATGTGCGGTACGCGGCGAAACTCAGCCCGTGGTCGCCCGATACGCTCAGCAGCACGAGCCGCACCAGCGGATAGACGACGAGCGGACCCAGCAGGATGATCGCGAGCGCGGCCAGGTGCAGGTCGCCCATGCGCTTGCGGCGCCGCGCGGCAGCAGCGTGCGCGGCGGCCGACGCGAGCACGTGCGGCGGCAGGCCGGCTTCAGGGCTCGATAAGGACGACATCGTCTGCCTCGCAATGCAGGGAAACGCGCGCACCGCGCTCGGGAGCCGCACCGCGGCCGCGTTGCATCGTGACGCGCACGGGCTCGTCGGGGGCCGCATCGATCGTGACCGCGATCGACAGGTCAGCGCCCTGCCATTCGACGGACGACACCGTGCCGTGCAGCCCGCCCGCAGCCGGCGGCATCAGGGTCAGGCGCTCGGGGCGCACGCAGGCCACCTTGCCGCGCACTTCGTGGCGCGGATCGCCGAGCGGGAAGATCACGTGCGGCGGCAGCAGGTTCGCCGGGCCGAGATAGCGTGCAACGTAGCCGTCCTGCGGCGCGTCGTACAGCTGCTGCGGCGTGCCGAGCTGCGCGATATGGCCGTCGCGCATCAGCAGCGCGCGATCGGACAGCACGAGCGCGTCGTCGCGGTCGTGCGTAACGCAGACGACGGTCAGGTTCGGCAGGCGCTCGTGCAGTGCCTTCAGTTCGCTGCGCACCGATGCGCGCAGGTTGGCGTCGAGCGCCGACAGCGGCTCGTCGAGCAGCAGCACGTCCGGCTCGATCACGAGCGCGCGCGCCAGCGCGACGCGCTGCTGCATCCCGCCCGACAGTTGCGCCGGCAGGTGATGGCCCGCATCGCCGAGCTGCACGAGCTTCAGCGCATCGGCGACGCGGCGCGTCACTTCCGACGACGCCATGCCGCGGGCGCGCAGCCCGAATGCGACGTTCTCGAACACCGTCAGGTGCGGGAACAGCGCGTAATTCTGGAACAGCAGACCGAGATTGCGCTTGTGCGGCGGCGCGTAGGTCAGGTCGCGTCCGGCAACGGTCAGCGTGCCGGTCAGGCCGTCGGCCTTCACGAACCCGGCGATGAAGCGCAGCAGCGTGGTCTTGCCGCAACCGCTCTTGCCGAGCACGGTCAAAAATTCACCGGCACCGATCGACAGCGACAGATCTTCCAGCACCGTGCGTGCGCCGTAGCGCACGCTCAGGTGTTCGATCTGCACGCCGCCCGGCGCGCCGGACCGCAGCGTTGCCTGCGGTTCGGCGGCGCCGAATGCGCCGGGATGGGTCAGGGTGGTTTCCACCGGGTTCATCCTCTTGCTCACAAATACAGGCGGCGTGCGCCGATCACTTCGGCTTGACGACGTCGAGCTGCTTGCCCGAGCTGCCGATCACGTCCTTCTTCCAGCGCTCGATCCACACCGGCTTCTTCGCCATCACCTGGGTCCAGTCGACCGGGATCAGCTTCACGCCCGCGATCGCCTTCTTGACCGCTTCGCCGTTCTTGCCGGCCAGCGGCACGTCCGTGCGGCCCGGGATGCCGTACATGTCCGGCACCTTCGACTGCACTTCCGTCGACATCAGGTAGTCGATCAGCTTCTTGCCGGCGTCCTGGTTCGGGCCGCTCTTGATCAGGCCGATGCCGTACGGGAGCTGGAACGTGGTCGGCTGGTCGCCTTCCTTCGCGGCCAGGAAGATCGGCTTGACGGACAGCGCGCCGTGTTCGGCATCGTCGAGGTCCATCTGCAGGTCGCCGTTCGCCACGCTGATTTCGTTACGCGACAGCAGCACGTTCAGGTAGCCCGTGCCCTTCGTGTGGAACTTCACGCTCTTCGACAATTGCGCGAGGTAGTCGAACGCCTTGTCTTCGCCCATCAGCGACGTCGTCAGGATCAGCACGGCCATCCCGTCGCCGGCGGTGGCCGGGTTCGAGTACGCGACCTTGCCGGCATAGGCCGGCGACAGCAGGTCGCCGAACGTCTTCGGCTGGTTCTTCACGACGTCCGGGTTGATCGCGAACGAGAAGTAGTTGTTCACGAACGTCGCCCACGTGCCGTCTTCAGCCTTTGCGATGGCCGGCACGTTCTTGTAGTTCACGCTCTGGTACGGCTGCAGCAAGCCCATCTGGCCGGCTTGCTGAATGAACGGCGGCAGCGTGACGATCACGTCGGCCTTCGGGGAGTTCTTCTCGATGTTCGCGCGGTTGACGACTTCACCGCTGCCCGCCGTCACGATGTTGACTTTGACGCCTTCCTTCTTCTCGAAGGCCGGCAGCACATCGCGATAGAGGTTCTCGAGACCGTCTGCCGTATACAGCACGACCGCGCTCGCCGCATGTGCGGGCAGCGCGGCGCCCATCAGACCGGCGACGCTGGCGGCCAGCGCAAGCTTGCGGAACGCGCCGGCAGCGGCGCGCGAGGGTTTCTGCAGTGTCATCTGACTTCTCCGTAGGCGGAACACCAAATGGCCGGGGCACGATCCGGCTCTCCTGTTATCTCCGGGCAGGGCCGATCGACGGCCTGCCTCGCTGCCGCGCTGAGGTTAGGTTTCGCGCGGCAAGCGAAGGATCACAGCGTTCGATGACAAACCCGTGACGAATGCGGCAATTTCCAAAAAATGACACATTTTGCCAATATCATGCAAGTCATTCAGAAATGCCGCCCGGCGTTTCTTCCGAACTTTGCAGAGGAAAACCATGCCCGATCCGATTCTTCTTACGCCTGGCCCGCTCACCACGTCCGCCACAACCCGCCACGCAATGCAACATGACTGGGGTTCGTGGGATGCCGCTTTCAATCAACTGACGGCGAGCGTCTGCGCGGATCTCGTCGCGATCGCGCACGGCGGCGACGAGTACGTGTGCGTACCGATGCAGGGCAGCGGCACGTTCTCGGTCGAAGCCGCGCTCGGCACGCTGGTGCCGCGCGACGGCGTCGTGCTGGTACCTGACAACGGCGCGTACTGCGCGCGCATCCTGAAGATCCTCGGCCGGCTCGGCATCGAAGCGATCGCGTTACCGTTCGGCGAGGATGCGGCCGTCGATCCGGCCGCGATCGAAGCCGCGTTCGCGCGCGAGCCGCGCATCACGCACGTCGCGCAGGTGCATCTGGAGACGAGCGCCGGGGTCCTGAACCCGCTCGACGACATCGCCGCCGTGTGCCGGCGCCACGGCAAGCGCCTGATCGTCGACGCGATGAGCTCGTTCGGCGCGCTGCCGATCACGCTGGCCGGCAGCGGCATCGATGCGCTGATCTCGGCGAGCGGCAAATGCCTCGAAGGCGTGCCGGGGATGGGGTTCGCGATCGTGCGACGCGAAGCGCTCGACGCAAGCGAAGGCAATTCGCCGTCGCTCGCGCTCGACCTCCACGATCAGTACGCGTACCTGCTCAAGACGGGCCAGTGGCGCTTCACGCCGCCGACGCACGTGATCGCCGCGCTGCGCGCCGCACTCGACCAGTATCTCGCCGAAGGCGGTCAGCCCGCGCGCGGCGCGCGCTATGTGGACAACTGCCGGACGCTGGTCGAATCGATGCACGCGCTGGGCTTCACGACGTTCCTCGACGCGAGCGTGCAGGCACCGGTGATCGTCACGTTCCACGCACCCGACCACCCGGCCTACGATTTCCGCCGCTTCTACGACGCAGTGCGCGACGCGGGCTTCATCCTGTATCCGGGCAAGCTCACGCAGCTCGAGACGTTCCGCGTCGGCTGCATCGGCGCGATCGACTCGAACGATATCCGCCGCGCGGTCGCGGCAATTGCGCAGGCGGTCGAGTCGCTCGGCATCGCGGTGCAGCGCGCATAAGGCCGGATGCAAGCGGGCGTAAAAGCAGGCGCACAAACAAAAAAGCCCGGCGGCCTTGCGGCTGCCGGGCGAACGCACTGGATGTGCGTGGAGCCGGTGCTTACAGCTCGATCCGCTTGATGTCGCCGACCACGAAGATGTACGACGCCGCGCCGATCAGCGCGATCACGCCGATGAACACGAGCGCGCCGACGAACGACCCGGTCGACGCGACAATGAAGCCGACCACGAGCGGCGTGACGATCCCGGCAAGGTTCGCCGCGAAGTTGAAGATGCCGCCCGTGACGCCGAGCAGGCCGTCCGGCGCGATGTCCGACACCAGCGTCCAGCCGAGTGCGGCCATCCCCTGCGCGAAGAACGCGACCGACATGATCGCGATCACGGCCTCGTTGCTCTGCACATAGTTCGCGAGAATGATCGTCGATGCGAGCAGCAGGCCCGCGATGATCGGCAGCTTGCGCGCGAGGTTCGCGGACTTGCCGCGACGCAGCAGCCAGTCGGAGAAGATCCCGCCGAACATCACGCCGACCGATGCGGCAATGAACGGCATCACCGCGAAGAAACCGATCTTCAGCCAGCCCATGTGGCGCTCGGTGGCGAGGTAGGTCGGGAACCAGGTCAGGAAGAACACGAGCGTCGAGTTGCCGGCGAACTGGCCGAGGCAGATGCCCGCGAGCTGGCGCTTCTTCAGCAGCTTGCCGGCCATCGACCAGCTGAACGACTTCTGCTCGCCCTTCGCACCCTTGCCACCTTTGTCGCCGTCCTTGCGCACGCCATGCACGAGGCCACCGCCCGCCTCGATATACGCCAGCTCCTCCGAATTCGCCCCCGGATGGTTGCGCGGCTCGTGATAGAACTTCCACCAGACCAGGCCGAACACGATGCCGACCGTGCCGACGACCCAGAACAGCGAGCGCCAGCCGAACGCCCCCATCAGGGCGAACAGCACCGGGCTGAAGAACGCGAGGCCGATGTACTCGCCGACGGTATAGGTACCGGTCGCCATCGCGCGCTCGTTCTGCGGGAACCACGTCGCGACGACGCGGCTGTTGGTCGGGAAGCACGGCGCCTCCGCGACGCCCAGGCCGAGACGGCACGCGAGCAGCGTCGCGACGCCCGGGACAAAGCCCTGCAGGAACGTGCACAGCGACCACAGCGTCATCGACCAGTAATAGGTGACCTTGCTGCCGAAACGGTCGAGAAAGAGGCCACCGGGCACCTGCGCGGCAACGTACGTCCACGAAAACGCGGAAAACATGATGCCCATCACGGCCGCGTTGATGCCGAGCTCCTTGGTGAGCTGCGGCGCAGCCACCCCGAGCACGGTGCGGTCGAGATAGTTGATCATCGTGCCGATCGCGAGCAGCGCGAGAATCTTGTAGCGCGCCGAAGTGCGCCGGACGGTGCCGGACGCCTGCGCCGGCGCGGCGCTCGTGTGGGTGGTGTGCTGCATGGTCGTCTCCTGGTCTCTCTTTCTGGAAGGGGGTCAGCGCGCGACGAGCGACTGAAAGTGATCGAACATCCGCTCGGCGTCGGGCGTGCGTCCGGTGAAGATCTCGAACGCGTCGACAGCCTGGTAGACGGCCATCCCGCCGCCCGGCAACGTGGCGCAGCCGGCTGCGCGCGCCGCGTGGATCAGTTCGGTTTCGAGCGGGAAGTACACGATGTCGGCCACCCACATGCCCGCGTGGAGCAACTCGGCCGGCAGCGGCAGGCCCGGATGCTTGGCCATGCCGGTGGGCGTCGCGTGGATCAGGCCCGTCGCGGCGCGCATCGCGCTCGCGAGATCACCACCGGGCGCGACCCGTGCGGCGGGGAAGCGTTGCTGCAGTTCGGCCGCGAGCGCGGCGGCGCGCGTGCCGTCGACATCGAAAATCGTCAGTTCGGCCGCGCCCATCTGCAGCGCCGCGTGCGCCACGGCCGCGCCCGCGCCGCCCGCACCGAGCTGGACGACGCGCTCGAGGGACGCGTCGGGCAACCCGCGGCGGAACGACTTCGCGAAGCCCGACCAGTCGGTGTTGTGGCCGATCCGCTTGCCGTCCTTGAACAGCACGGTGTTCACCGCGCCGAGCGCGCGCGCATCGTCCGACAGTGCGTCGAGGTGCTCGATCACGCGCTGCTTGCACGGGTGTGTGATGTTCAGGCCGTTGTAGCCCATCCGCTGCGCGGCATCGAGCAGTTGCGGCAAGGCGTCGACGGTCACGCCGAGCGCGTCGAGGTCGATGCGCCGGTAGACATAGCCGAACCCCTGGCGGAATCCTTCTTCCTCGTGCATCGCGGGCGACAGCGAGCCGCCGATGCCCTGGCCGATCAGGCCGATCAGAAACGACGGGCGGCTCATCGTGCGGCTCCCTGCGCAAACAGTGTCGCCAGACGCTGCAGCGCGAATACGTAGCCTTCGGTGCCGCAGCCGCAGATCACGGCTTCGGCGACCGCCGACACGTAGGAATGGTGACGGAACGCCTCGCGGCGATGCACGTTCGAGATATGCACTTCGATCACCGGCTTCGCGATCGCGGAAAGCGCGTCGGCCAGCGCCACCGACGTATGCGTATAGGCCGCCGGGTTGATCACGATGCCGTGCGTGTCGTGACGCGCGGCGTGCAGCCAGTCGATCAGCTGGTGCTCGGCGTTCGACTGCCGGAAGTCGATTTCCAGCCCGAGCGCCTCGCCCGCCGTGCGGCAGCGCTGCTCGACATCGGCGAGCGTTTCCGCGCCGTAGATATGGGGCTCGCGCGTCCCCAGCAGATTCAGGTTCGGGCCGTTCAGCACCAGCACCTTGTGCTTGCTCATGGTGATTCTGCTCCTAAAACAGGGGCGGACCGTGACCGGCATCGCCCCGAACACATCGGAATTTGGCGCTAGTGTGCGCCCGGGAATGCGGGCTGTCTTTCCGGGTTTTCGCTAATTTGTACCACCTAGTTAGTTTGTACAATACGCATCACTAGCCCAGTAAATTCGGGATATGGCGTTCACCATGAATTCAACGACTGGTTCATTCAGGGTCGATTCGACCAACGCCATGCCCCGCTCATTCGCAGGAATCGCCCATGCAGCGCTCGATCGCCACCGTGTCACTGTCCGGCACGCTCGCCGAGAAACTCGCCGCCATCCAGGCCGCAGGCTTCGACGGCGTCGAAATCTTCGAAAACGACCTCGTCTACTTCGATGGATCGCCGGCCGACGTCCGGCGCATGGCCGCGGATCTCGGCCTCGACATCGTGCTGTTCCAGCCGTTTCGCGACTTCGAGGGCGTGAGCGCGACCCAGCTCGCCCGCAACCTCGACCGGATCAAGCGCAAGTTCGACGTGATGCATGCGCTCGGCACCGACCGCATCCTGGTGTGCAGCAACGTGTCGGCCGACACGATCGCGGACGACGGGCTGCTCGTCGACCAGCTCGGTACGCTCGCTGAGGCCGCGCGGCAGGCCGGCGTGGTCGCCGCGTACGAAGCGCTCGCGTGGGGCCGTGTCGTGAAGCGGTACGGCCATGCGTGGCAACTCGTGAATACCGTGAACAGCCCGCATCTCGGCCTGGCGCTCGACAGCTTCCACACGCTGTCGCTCGACGATTCGCCGGACGCAATCGCCGACATCCCCGGCGACCGGATCGCGTTCGTGCAGATCGCCGATGCGCCGAAGCTCGCGATGGACGTGCTCGAATGGAGCCGCCATTACCGCTCGTTCCCGGGCCAGGGCGATTTCGACCTCGCGCACTTCACTGCGCGCGTGATCGAGTCCGGCTATACGGGGCCGCTGTCGCTCGAGATCTTCAACGACGGCTTCCGCGCGGCGCCCACGGCGATCACGGCCGCCGACGGCCATCGCTCGCTGCTCTATCTGGAGGAACTGACGCGCGAGCGGCTCGCACAGGACGGCCATGCGCCGGCCGCCAGCCAGCCGCTGTTCGCGCCGCCGGCGCCGCCCGCGCACGTCGGGTTCCAGTTCATCGAATTCGCGGTCGACGCGCAGGCGGCGGCGACCGTCGGCGAATGGCTCGGCCGGATGCGCTTCCGGCTCGCGGGCCGCCATCGGTCGAAGGACGTGACGCTGTTCCAGCACGGCGCCGCGTCGATCGTGCTGAACGCGGAGCGCGATTCGTTCGCCGATGCGTTCTTCCAGCAGCATGGGCTGTCGCTGTGTGCATCGGCATTCCGCGTCGACGACGCGAACGTGGCGTTCGAGCGCGCAGCAGGCTTCGGCTATGCGCCGTTCTCCGGCCGCGTCGGGCCGAACGAGCGCGTGTTGCCGAGCGTGCAGGCGCCGGACGGCAGCCTCGAATACTTCGTCGACGAAGCGCCGAACGCGCCGACGCTGTACGAATCGGATTTCGTGCTGACCGACATCGACGGCCCGAGCGAAGTCGGGCCGCTGACCGGTATCGACCATGTGTGCCTCGCCCTGCCGGCCGACGCGCTCGATACGTGGATCCTGTTCTTCAAGACGGCATTCGGCTTCGAGGCCGAGCGCAGCTGGCTCGTGCCCGACCCGTACGGGCTAATGCGCAGCCGCGCGGTGCGCAGCGCCGACGGCTCGGTGCGGATCGCGCTGAACGCGTCGGTCGACCGGCACACGGCGGTGGCCGAATCGCTCGACCGCTACCACGGCACAGGGCTGAACCACGTCGCATTCCGCACGGACGACATCGTGAAGACGATCGCCGCGTTCGCGGCCGACGGCATTCCGTTCCTGCGCATTCCGCCGAACTACTACGACGATCTCGCCGCACGCTACGCGTTGTCGGACGAACTGATCGACACGCTGAGCACGCATCACCTGCTGTACGACCGCGACGAGCACGGCGGCGAATTCCTGCATGCGTATACAGAACTGGTCGACAACCGCTTCTCGCTCGAGATCGTCGAGCGGCGCGGCGGATACGACGGCTATGGCGCGACAAACGCGGCCGTGCGGCTCGCCGCACAGGCGCAGCGCAGGAAATAAGGGAAGGAACTGAACCGGGATCTTGGGGCCGAATCACATTCGCAGCCCGCGGCCGCTTCAAAGGGCCGCATCCCGCGCGCACCATCGTGGTGAATCACGAGGCCGCGCACCCGCCCGCGCGGCTGGCCGCGATCGGGCCGGAAACCGCATTCCATATGGCGTTACATCCCGTAACCCGTACCGCAGCGCAGCATCCCGTCGCCCAGTGCGGTTTTAAGAATCGCTTAAGTCTTCGACGGCACCATCCGCAACCAGTACCCGATGGTTATCTCGAAAAGGAGGAAAGCGATGAGCGCCGTAGAAGCACCCGCGGGCCGCCAGGCCGCGCCCCCTGCAAAGAAGACGATGCTGCGCCGCCTGCTCAGTCATCATGAAATCGCGACGCTGCTCGTGCTGCTGCATGCACCGATCGGCGCGAACGCCAAACCCGAACTGCCCGCGTTGCAGGAAGCCGGTCTCGTCGAGATGGTCAAGCTCGACGCCGATACGGCACCCAGCTTCCGGCTGACCGAAAACGGCACCGCCGTCCTGAAAGGGCTCGGCTACCGCTGAGCCGCCGTTTTCACCCCTTTCCCGTTTTCCCGCATCACCCCGATCCCAGCGACTCGCCGGCCCTTTCGGCGTGTCGCGTCACCCTGCCCGCTCCTGCAGCATCAACCGGTATTCCGTCGGCGTCACGCCGACCGTCGCCTTGAACTGGCGCGTGAACGCGCTGTGATCCGTATAGCCGCATAGCGCCGCAACGTCGGTCACCTTGTCGTGCGTGACGAGCAGCGCGGTGGCCGCATCGAGCCGCGTCTTCAGCAGCACCTGGCGCGGCGTCAGGTGGAACACCTTGTGGAAGTAGCGTTCGAGCTGCGCGACCGACATCCCGGCCATCTGCGCGAGCTGCTTCAGGTTCAGCGGCTGCACGAAGTGATCCTGGATGTGCTGGACCACGTCGGCGAGCCGGCTGTACGCCGGGTGCGATCCCTCGTGCGCCTTCAGGTCGCGCGAAATGCCCGCGAGGCCGACCACCCTGCCCGCAGCGTCGCGCAGCGGCTCCTTGCAGGTCAGGCACCAGCCCGGCTGACGGCCCGGATACAGGTGGAGCTCGAGCTGGTCCATCAGTTGCTGGCCGGCGTTGATCGTCGCCATGTCCTGCTCGAAATAGCTGCGGCCGAAGCGGCGCGGAAACACTTCGTCGGCCGTCTTGCCGAGCAGGTCGCGCTTGTCCTTGTAGCCGCAGCGCATCGCCAGCGTGCGATTGACAATCGCGTAGCGGCCGCTCGCATCCTTCACGAAGAACGCGACGTCCGGCAGTGCGTCGAACACCGGTTCGAGCAGGCGGAAGTGCGCAAGCATCGCGCCGAGATCGGCGTTGTCGGGCTGGTAGCGCAACGGTTCGGACAGGCTCATGGGCGGTACGGCAAGCAAGGTCGTCATCCCGGCAACCGCAATGCGAGTGGCAGATGGCGTCGATTATAGAAGCGCCCCTTCGATCGCGTCGCGCCGATCGCAAAGGCGGGCAAGTTGGTGGCAGCCGTCGCATCGCGCCGCCGCCGATCGGCCGGCATCGTCACGCGACAGACGACATACGTTGCATGCGCAACTACTACGCCGAGCGTGCGGCGGCCGGCCGCGCATCCGCTTGCGCCAGCGCGGCAATCACGCGTGCGCCGGTGCCGCCATCCCGCGCGCGTACTGGCGCATTCACACACCGGCACCGCACGCCCGAACTCGCCAGCATAGAAATGCGAACGTGCAGCGTCTTGGCGCGTTTGCGCATTTGGCGTGACGATTTCGGCATATATCAGGGTTATCGACGATATGCCGATATCGTCGCCGGCCGCGCACCGAACGCGCAAGACGCACGCATTTTCGCTACCTAGACTTCGTTTCACGGTCACGAGACGACCTCACGCCGCGGCAGCAATCGGCATGCACGGCCTGCGGGACCGGCCGTCATGTGCGCCGATTCCGGCACAGCCCGGGCAGCACGCGGCAAGCACGCACGGCCCTCGCATCGGCCGGCCGACCGAACCGTCTCGCCCGGTTTACCGGCGCCGGCCCGCCAGCCGGCGGCGGCCCAACCACGCCATCAAGGGGAAGTGAAAGTGAAGCTGAAGGTATCGCACGTCGCGCTGGCCGCTGCCTGCGCACTGTCGGGCGCGCACGCCATTGCCGCCGACGTCGTCAAGATCGGTTTCGCCGCACCGCTGACCGGCCCGCAGTCGAACTACGGCACGGACATGCAGAAGGGCGTGCAGCTCGCGATCGCCGATTTCAACGCGACGCGTCCGACGATCGGCGGCAAGCCCGTCACGTTCCAGCTCGATTCGCAGGACGACCAGGCTGACCCGCGCACGGGCACGACCGTCGCGCAGCGGCTGATCGACGACAACGTCCGCGGGATCATCGGACACTTCAACTCGGGCACGAGCATTCCCGCATCCGACCTGTACGATCGCGCAGGGCTGCCGCAGATCTCGATGGCCACGTCGCCGCAATACACGGCGCGCGGCTACAAGACGACCTACCGGCTGCTGACGAGCGACGCGCAGGCCGGCCGCATCGTCGGCACGTACGCGGTGAAGACGCTGCGCTTCAAGCGCATCGCGATCATCGACGACCGCACGGCCTACGGCCAGGGCATCGCAGACGAATTCGCGAAGGCCGTCGAGGCGGCGGGCGGCACGATCATCAAGCGCGACTTCACGAACGACAAGGCGCTCGACTTCTCCGCGATCCTGACCAACCTCAAGGGGATGAACCCGGACGCGATCTTCTACGGCGGCGGCGACGCGCAATCGTCGCCGATGATCCGCAAGATGCGCCAGCTCGGGATGAAGTCGGCGTTCGTGACGGGCGAGATGTCGCGCTCGCCGACGTTCCTGAAGGTCGGCGGCGACGCGGCCGAAGGCGCGATCGTCTACATGGGCGGGCTGCCGAAGGAAAAGATGCCGGGCTTCTCCGGCTACGCCGCACGCTACAAGGCGCGCTTCAACGAAGACGTGATCACCTACTCGCCGTACGCGTATGACGGCACGATCGCGCTGCTCACCGCGATGAAGGACGCGAACTCGACCGACCCGAAGGTGTACACGCCGTATCTCGGCAAGCTGTCGGTCAAGGGCGTGTCGGCCCCCAGCATCGCGTACGACACGAAGGGCGACCTGAAAGATGCGCCGGTGACGATCTACAAGGTCGAGCACGGCGCGTTCAAGCCGGTCGATACGATCGCCGGCAACTGATCCGCGAGACCCTGCCCCGCGCGGCGCGTCAGCGGCTCACCGGCCGCCCGCGCCGCGCGCGCTTCTGCGTGCGCTTCTGCGTCTGCGTCTGCGTCGGCGTCGGCTTCGGCGTCGGCTTCGGCGTCGGCTTCGGCTTCGGCTTCGGCTTCGGCTTCGGCTTCGGCTTCGGCTTCGGCTTCGCGGTCCGAAGCGTTCCTCGGCGCGCCCCCGCGCGCGCGCATTTTGCGCTCCTGTAGAATCCCCCCACCCGCTTTGACGCTTCGTCTCCGCCGCGCCTCACCCCGGTGCAGCGGTGCGTGTTGCGTGCCTCACCCGGCACGCGGCACGCTTCGACGATGCAAGCCGCGCCTTGTCAGTCCATGCCGATAGCGGGCCCTGGAGACGCAGCACCGACAACAACATTCGAAAACCGATCGTCCTGACCATGCAAGCTTCCGAATTGAGCGGCGTGCCTCGCGCCGCCGAACGCGCGCTCACGCGCAGCGACTACAAGACCCTTGGCCTTGCCGCACTCGGCGGCGCCCTCGAGTTCTACGACTTCATCATCTTCGTGTTCTTCGCGCCGGCGATTGGGCAACTGTTCTTCCCGCACGACATTCCCGACTGGCTGCGCCAGCTGCAGACGTTCGGCATCTTCGCGGCCGGCTATCTCGCGCGCCCGCTCGGCGGCGTGATCATGGCGCACTTCGGCGACCTGTTCGGCCGCAAGCGGATGTTCACGCTGAGCGTGCTGATGATGTCCGTGCCGACGCTGCTGATGGGCCTGCTGCCGACCTACGACACGATCGGCATCCTCGCGCCGGTGTTGCTGCTGCTGTTCCGCGTGCTGCAAGGCGCGGCAGTCGGCGGCGAAGTGCCGGGCGCGTGGGTGTTCGTGTCCGAGCACGTGCCGTCGCGTCATATTGGCTATGCGTGCGGCACGCTGACCGCAGGCCTGACGGCCGGCATCCTGCTCGGCTCGCTCGTCGCAGCCGGCATCAACAGCCGCTACTCGACCGCCGAAGTCGGCGCGTTCGCGTGGCGCATCCCGTTCCTGCTCGGCGGCGTATTCGGCCTGTTCTCCGTGTACCTGCGCCGCTGGCTGCACGAGACGCCGGTGTTCGCCGAGATGAAGGCGAAGAAAGCGCTCGCGGACGAGATTCCGCTGAAGGCCGTGCTGCGCGACCATGGCCGCGCGGTGATCGTGTCGATGCTGCTCACGTGGATGCTGTCGGCCGCGATCGTCGTCGTGATCCTGATGACGCCCGCGCTGCTGCAGAAGCAGTTCCACCTGACGCCCGCGACGACGCTGTTCGCGAACAGCGTCGCGACGCTGTGCCTGACGGCCGGCTGCATCACCGCCGGTTCGCTCGCGGGCTGGATCGGCGCGAAGCGCGTGCTCGGCATCGGCGGCATCGGGCTGGCCGCGTGCTACTACCTGCTGTTCGTGCAGGTCGCGGCCGACGCGTCGACGCTGCCGCTCTACTACGGGATCGCGGGCTTCATGGTCGGCACGATCGGCGCGGTGCCTTTCGTGATGGTCAAGAGCTTCCCGGCCGTCGTGCGCTTCTCGGGCATCTCGTTCTCGTACAACGTCGCGTATGCGATCTTCGGCGGCCTCACGCCGGTGATCGTGTCGCTGATGATGAAATCGAATCCGCTCGCGCCGGTGGTGTACGTCGCGGTGATCTGCGTACTCGGCGCGATCGCCGTGCAGTTCTCGAAGGATGCGAAAGAGGATTCGCCGCACTGAGCGGCGACGGTGCGCGTGCGGTGGCGTCCAGCCGCCGCAGCGGATGACGGAACGCACCCGCGCCCCGCAAGCAATCCATGAACAAAGGGCCGAATCCCGCGGGATTCGGCCCTTTTGTTTTACATCAGCGCAACGGCAACAGCGTGCGTATGTACGATCAGCGCAGGCTGCCGTAGGACGTACTCGGCCGGCGCAGGCCGTCGATGCTCGCACCACCGGCGCCCGTGACGTACAGCAGCAGGAAACCGCCGGCGATCGCGATGTTCTTCCAGAAATGGATCACCATGTCGTGCTGGACCGCGGCGTCCGTCGCGTCCCAGAAATTGTGCCCGACCATCGCGGTCGCGACCGTGTAGAACGCCATCAGCAGTGCAAGCGGCTTCACCTTGTAGCCGACGATCAGCAGCAGCCCGCCGAGCCCCTCGATCGCGACGACGATCGGCCCGATCACCTGCGGATACGGCACGTTCAGCCCATGCAGGTAACCGATGAAATCGCCGTAACCGAGCAGTTTCATCACGCCGCCCCACAGGAACAACGCCGCCAGCGCCAGGCGCGCGAAAAAAATGACGCCGGAATCGACGGAACGCGTCATGCCTCTCTCCTCGTGTGCAATTCGGCCGTCCGCGCGGGGCACACCCGGGCGGTTCGGCGCCGCGCAGCCCTGCGGGGCCCGCGGCAAATGGGCCAGCATAGACAGAGTTTCGGCCGTGTCCAAGAAAAAGGTTGTAGCAAATCTTTACACGGCGGCGGCCGCGCGGCCCGAAGGCGGCGGGATGAAAAGGCGTTTAGCCCGCGTCGCTCAACAACACGCCCTTCTTGAAGATGAAGCAGCCGTAGCCGCGCAGCTCACCGGTGACGATCACCGCGTAGGCCTGCTGCGCGCGCTCGTAGAACGCGAACCGGTCGACACCAGTAAGCGGCACCGCACGCCCTTCCGCGCCGTCGATTTCGGCCTGCACCTCGCGCTGCACGGGCGGCACCGCCGCCGCATCGCCGACGACTTCCATCCGCCACGCGGGCGTGTCGACGAACGTGTCGAGCGGCAGCACGGACAGCACCGCGCGTACGACGCGCGCCGAATCCGCGCCGTCGATCCGCAACGCGCGACCGACCACCGTGTGTTCCGCGACGGATTCCGCGGGGAAATTCGCATCGCAGATCGCGATTTCGTCACCATGGCCCATCGCGCGCAGCGTGTGCAGGATGTCGGCGTGCAGCAGCGGGTCGAGATTCTTCAGCATGTCGGCTAGTCTCCGGGATCAGGAACGAACCGCATAACGTTACCCGATCCCGGTGACCGTTGCGCATGCATCGCTCGCGTCACGACGCCGCGGCCGGCATTTCGTCGATGAAGCCCGTGACCGATGCGAGGCGGCCCGACGCGTCGACGGTGCCGAAGTCCGAACCCTTCACGATCGCCGCGCCGTCGGGCGACACGAGCGCCCACGAGAACCGCAGGTGCTGACCGAACCCGTCGACGTCGGTCGTGCGGCGGAAGCGGAACGCTGGGAAGCGCTCCTGCACGGCCGCGATCATCGCGTCGATGCCTGCGTGGCCGTCGCCGGCCATCAGCGGATCGCGATACGCCGCGTCGCTCGCGTAGATCGCATCGATCAGCGCGCGGCGGCGCGCGACGTCGGGTTCGTTCCAGGCGTCGAAGTAGCGGTCGATCAGGTCGGCGTGAACGGAAGAAGCGGACGAAGCGGATTGGGCGGTGTTCATGGCGAGGCTCCTTGTGTCGATGAGAGGACGATGTCGCGAACGTGGCGTGTTTCGTATTCGCGTGCAGTCATCGTCGCCTGCCCCGCGCCGGCGGTCGATTACGTACGAGGTAAGGAAATCGCGCCGGTCGCTTCGAGCCAATGGCCGCTCCGCACGCCGGACATGATCCGCCATGCAGCAAGTTCTCCTCATCGTGGACATCCCGCCGACACTTACTCCGCCGCAATAAAAACGGGCGCCCTCGGGCGCCCGCTTCGTCTGGCGGCAACGGCCGCGCGCGTCAGGTCACCGGCGCCGGATTGAACAGCGTCAGCGCATTCGCGAGCTTCCATTGCTCGGCCCATGTGCGGCGCTTGCCGCTCGCGACATCGAGCATCAGCCGGAACAGCTCCCAGCCCGTGTCCTCGATCGTGGCCGCGCCGGTCGCGATCTGCCCCGCATCGAGATCCATCAGGTCGTGCCAGCGGCGCGCGAGGTCGCTGCGCGTCGCGACCTTGATCACCGGCACCTGCGCGAGGCCGTACGGCGTGCCGCGTCCGGTCGTGAAAATATGCAGGTTCATCCCGGCCGCGAGTTGCAGCGTGCCGCAGATGAAGTCGCTCGCGGGCGTCGCCGCGTACAGCAGCCCCTTCTGTTTCGCGCGATCGCCGGGACGCACGACGCCGGCGATCGGCGCGCTGCCCGACTTCACGATCGAACCCATCGCCTTCTCGACGATGTTCGACAGGCCACCCTTCTTGTTGCCGGGCGTCGTGTTCGCGCTGCGGTCGACGCGGCCGCGCTGCAGGTAGCGGTCGTACCAGTCCATCTCGCGGATGATCTCGCGCGCGACGTCCTCGTTCGCCGCGCGCGACGTGAGCTGCGCGACACCATCGCGCACTTCCGTCACCTCGGAGAACATGATCGTCGCGCCCGCGCGCACCAGCAGGTCCGCCGCGAAGCCGACAGCCGGGTTCGCAGTGAGCCCCGAGAACGCGTCACTGCCGCCGCACTGCACGCCGACGACGAGATCCGACGCGGGGCACGTCTCGCGGCGGCGGCGATCAAGCCGCTCGAGATGCGATTCGGCCATCTTCATGATCGAGTCGATCATCGAGTTGAAGCCGACGTGCGCGGCGTCCTGCAGGCACACCACGCCGCCGTTGTCGGCCGCACCGTCGGCCGCGACGGGAATCGTGCCGGGCGGCAGCAAGCGCTCGGGCTGCAGCTTCTCGCAGCCGAGACTCACGGTCATCACCTCGCCGCCGAAATTCGGATTCAGGCTGATGTTGCGCAGCGTGCGGATCGGGATGTCGGCGTCGGGCGCATCGATCGCCACGCCGCAGCCGTACGTGTGTTCGAGCCCGACCACGTCGTCGACGTTCGGGTAGCGCGGCAGCAGCTCGGCCTTGATCCGCTTCACCGCGTGCTCGACCACACCCGATACGCACTGCACGGTCGTCGTGATCGCAAGGATGTTGCGCGTGCCGACCGAGCCGTCGGCATTGCGGAAGCCCTCGAACGTATAGCCTTCGAGCGGCGGCAGCGGCGGCGCGGCGCGCGTTGCGAGCGGCAGGTCGTCGAGCCCCGGCGGTTCGGGCATGCGCATCGTGCGCTCGTTGACCCAGCTGCCGCGGCGCAGCTCGACCAGCGCATAGCCGATCACCACGTTGTAGCGGACGATCGGGTCGCCGGCCGCGAGATCGACCAGCGCAACCTTGTGCCCCTGCGGCACGCCTTCGCGCAGCGTCAGCCCGTCGGCGAACGTCGCGCCCTCGGCCAAGCCGCCGTCGTTGACGACGATCGCGACGTTGTCGTCCGGATGCACACGGATATAGAGCGGGGAAGCAGTCATCGGAATTCCTGGAGACTATCGGCCATATTGTTAGTCATCATACGACATTCAACCTTGATCGGCGATGCTGCGTAAACCCTTATCCGGAAAGACCCTACTATTTATCGACCAGCAAACCGCTTGCGTCACCCCTCCCCTCGTTGTACGATGACATACAACGACATCGCCAATGTGGCTCGTATGCCGTTCCCGACGAACCCAGCACTCGCGCTAGACGGACGAACCAACCATGACCTCACCGCAAGAACTCAAACAGATCATTTCCCACGGCCTGCTGTCGTTTCCGCTGACGGATTTCGACGTCGACGGCAGCTTCCGCCCGTCCACCTATGCCGAGCGCCTGGAATGGCTCGCGCCGTACGGTGCGAGCGCGCTGTTCGCGGCCGGCGGCACCGGTGAATTCTTCTCGCTCACGCAGCGCGAGTATTCGGACGTGATCCGTGTCGCGACGGAAACCTGCAAGGGCAAGGTGCCGATCCTCGCCGGCGCGGGCGGCGCGACGCGCGTCGCGATCGAATATGCGCAGGAGGCCGAGCGCCTCGGCGCGAGCGGCGTGCTGCTGATGCCGCACTACCTGACCGAAGCGAGCCAGGAAGGGATCGCCGACCACGTCGAGCAGGTGTGCCGCGCGCTGAAGATCGGCGTCGTGGTGTACAACCGCGCGAATTCGAAGCTGAACGCCGACATGCTCGAGCGCCTCGCCGACCGTTGCCCGAACCTGATCGGCTTCAAGGACGGCGTGGGTGAAATCGAAAGCATGGTGACGATCCGCCGCCGCCTCGGCGACCGCTTCGCGTACCTCGGCGGCCTGCCGACGGCCGAAGTCTATGCCGCCGCGTACAAGGCGCTCGGCGTGCCGGTGTATTCGTCGGCCGTGTTCAACTTCATCCCGAAGACGGCGATGGAATTCTACGAAGCGATCGCGAAGGACGACCACGCCACGGTCGGCCGCCTGATCGACGAGTTCTTCCTGCCGTACTTGAAGATCCGGAATCGCCGCGCGGGCTATGCGGTCAGCATCGTGAAGGCGGGCGCGAAGCTCGTCGGCCATGACGCAGGCCCGGTGCGTGCGCCGCTCGTCGACCTCAACGATGAAGAAGTCGCGGAGCTCGACGTGCTGATCAAGAAGATGGGCCCGCAGTAAGCGGCGGGCAGTCAACCGGCACACGCTTCGGTGTGTGCCGGCGCGGCGCCGCGCATTCGGCCCGCTTGCTCCTTTCGACGGCCGGCCCGCGCCTCGCGGGCCGGCCGTTTTCGTCACATCTGCGAAATGGTGCCGACGATCCGGTAGCGCAGGCTGCCCAGCCTGAGCCGGGTCGCGGCGATCTCCGCGCCAGTGGCCGAGCGCCGCGCACGCGTGTTCGGGTCGCCGGCGAGCATCTGGTCGAGCACGTCGGGATCGACGACTGCGTCGAAGAATCGCCCGACCGTGAGCATCGCGTACTGCTTCGCAGTCGCCAGCTGGCTGTTGGCCTGCGTCAGCGCGTCGGTGCGCAGGCCCGGGTCGCGCTCGTCGATGCTGCGGCGGTGCTTCAGCGCGAACACCAGCGCCTCCATGTCCAGCCTGAACCGCTTGACGGCCTGACCGAACCGGAGCGAATGCGGATCGGAATCCGTCACGGGCCGCCCCTGGTTGATCGTCACGTCGAATTCGCTGCCGCCCAGGTCGCGCTGCAATTCGAACAGCGCATTGGCCAGCACGCGGCCTTCGCTGTATTCCCCGACCTGCGTGCGCACCGATTTCGCGACGTCGCCAACCGCTTTCCACAACCCGGCCGCGAACAGGTGGTCGCCACGTTTGCTGATGTTCATGATGCCGTTCCCTCTTGGTCTTTTTCTGGATCTCTCAGGTTTTGCCTGCGGGTCGGTCGACCCGGGGCTTCGGTACTGTAGGAGAAAAGCGGGCGGCGGGAAAGCCGGCAAGATCAACGACCGTTTTTGCCCACACGACGGCGCCGGCGCTCGCCCCGGCCAGCGGCCCCCTCCATGTCCCCTCGGCACGATCCAGATTCATTACACCCTCTGGCACATGCATCACCATCAGCATCAGTTGATGCGATAATTGATGCCTCGATCCTTTCCGGAGGCGCACCATGCGCACGACCTTGTCCCTTGACGACGCCCTGCTTGCCAAAGCGCAGCAATTGACCGGCGTGACCGAAAAATCAGCCTTGGTGAAAGAGGCGCTGCGCGCGTTGATCGCCCGCGAAAGCGCCCGTCGGCTCGCCCGACTCGGCGGCACCGAGCCTGATCTCGAATCCATCCCGCGCCGCCCGTCGGACCCAGCATGATTCTTGTCGACACCTCCGTCTGGATCGACCATCTTCGCGCCGGTGACGTCACGCTCACAGCGCTACTGGAAACCGACCGAGTACTGATCCATCCTTTCGTGATCGGCGAACTCGCGCTCGGCAGCCTGCGAGATCGCCAGACCGTACTGGATGCGCTGCGCG
Source organism: Burkholderia lata (assembly GCF_000012945.1). NCBI lineage: Bacteria > Pseudomonadati > Pseudomonadota > Betaproteobacteria > Burkholderiales > Burkholderiaceae > Burkholderia > Burkholderia lata. The sequence continues at coordinate 355,255 of NC_007511.1, read as the reverse complement.
ATCTGCCCGTCGCCACCTCGGCAACTGACGATGAAGTTCAGCGCCTGGTCGATGTCGTGCCGCTTCACGGGCTCGGCATCGGCTACGTCGATGCGCACCTGCTCGCCTCGGTCCGACTGACCGGTGGCAGCAAGCTGTGGACACGCGACCGGCGCCTGCTGAGCGCAGCAGACCGCCTGGGGCTCGCTGCGCATCCCGCCCACTGACGCGGCGAGATCGGCACCACCCAAACCTGCCATGCAAAAAAGGCGGAAGCGGCTCACCGGCCACTTCCGCCTTTTCCTTTGTTGCGACCGGCGAGCACCCAGGCTCCCCGGCCGCAGCGGATCGCTCCCTCAATCGAGGTGCGTCATCACTCCGCCTTCCCGTCCCGCAGCCGCGGAATCGCGAGCGGATTGCTTTCCTGCAGCCCTTCCGGCAGCAGATCGTCCGGGAAATCCTGGTAGCACACGGGCCGCAGGAAACGGTCGATCGCCGTCGCGCCGACCGACGTGACGGCCGGGTTCGACGTAGCCGGGAACGGCCCGCCGTGCACCATCGCGTCGCACACCTCGACGCCGGTCGGGTAGCCGTTGACCAGCAGGCGGCCCGCCTTGCGTTCGAGGATCGGCAGCAGCCGGCGCGCGAGCGGTTTGTCGTCAGCGTCCATCTGCAGCGTGGCCGTCAGCTGGCCTTCGAGCGCTTCGAGCACGCGCGCGACTTCGTCGAGATCGCGGCAACGCACGATCAGCGACGCCGGACCGAACACCTCGTGGCTGAACGCCGGTTCGGCCAGGAACGCCTGCGCGCCGACTTCGTACAGCGCGCCGCCGGCCTGGCAGTCGGTCTGCGCCGCCTCGCCCGCGCCGATCTCACGCACGCCCGGTAGTTCGGCCAGCTTGCCGCGACCGTTGCGATACGCATCGGCGATGCCGCGCGTGAGCATCACGCCGGCCGGCTTCTTCGCAAGCGCCTGCGCGGCGACGGTTTCGAAACGGTCGAGATCGGGGCCGTCGATCGCAAGCACGAGGCCCGGGTTGGTACAGAACTGGCCGACGCCGAGCGTCAGCGAATCGACGAAGCCCGTCGCGATCGCGTCGCCGCGCGCGGCGAGCGCCGCCGGGAACAGCACGACGGGGTTGATGCTGCTCATTTCCGCGTAGACGGGAATCGGCTGCGGGCGGGCGTTCGCGAGCTGCACGAGCGCCATGCCGCCCTGCCGCGACCCCGTGAAGCCGACCGCCTGGACCGCCGGATGGCTGACGAGCGCCGCACCGATCACGCGGCCGGGGCCAACCAGCAGCGAGAACACGCCCGCCGGCATGCCGGTTTTCGCGACGGCGGCACGGATCGCGCGGCCGACCAGCTCGGACGTGCCGAGGTGCGCCTCGTGCGCCTTCACGATCACCGGGCAGCCAGCCGCGAGCGCCGACGCCGTATCGCCACCGGCCACCGAGAACGCGAGCGGGAAATTGCTCGCACCGAACACGACGACGGGCCCGAGCCCGACTTTCTGCAGCCGCAGGTCCGAGCGCGGCAGCGGCGTGCGCGCCGGCTGCGCGGGATCGATCGACGCGGCAAGGAAGCGCCCGTCGCGCACGACGCGCGCGAACAGCCGGAGCTGGCCGACGGTGCGGCCGCGCTCGCCCTGCAGCCGCGCGACGGGCAGGCCCGTTTCGGCGTGGGCGCGCTCGATCAGCGCGTCGCCGAGCGCGACGATTTCATCCGCGATCGCGTCGAGAAACGCCGCGCGGGCCGCGAGCGGCTGCGCGCGGTACGCGTCGAACGCATCACGTGCGAGTTCGCATGCGCGCTCGACGTCGGCCTGCGTCGCGACGCCGAATGCCGGCGCGTCGATCGGCGCGCCCTTCGACGGGTCGAACGCGCGCAAGGTACCGGCCGAGCCGGCCACCGCGTCGGCGCCGATCAGCATCTCTCCAGTCAGTTGCATGGGGTGTGCTCCGTGGTTCGGGAATTGATCGCCCATTGTAGCTCAACAGATATGATGTCCGCCCACCAAGCATCAATATTTACGTCACCTGCCAGCCCTGACCAAAAACACGTAGAACCCTTATTCCACGGGATAACTGCCGCCATTTTTACGCTTTCACGTCATCATCCAGAGGGAAAACCCGAGGTTTCTGCGTCTGATTATTGCCCATAAACTGCCGCCACGTCATACGACGACGTACATTAAAGTGCCTAATCAGACCTCCTCTCGCGAGCTTCCGCTCGACCTCGCGCGCACCGCGCGCCGGACCGCCGTGCGTTACTGGATCCTGGCGATGCTATTCGTCGTCACGACGCTCAACTATGCGGACCGCGCGACGCTGTCGATCACCGGCACGCCGATCCGCAAGGCGTTCGGCATCGATCCGGTGACGATGGGCTACATCTTCTCGGCGTTCAGCTGGGCGTACGTGCTCGCGCAGTTGCCGAGCGGCTGGTTGCTCGATCGCTTCGGCGCGCGGCGCGTGTATGCGGGCAGCATCTTCCTGTGGTCGGCGTTCACGCTGCTGCAGAGCACGATCGGCCTCGGCGGCAGCGCCGCGTTCGCGGTGGCCGCGCTGTTCGCGATGCGCTTCGCGGTCGGCATCGCCGAAGCCCCTGCCTTTCCGGCGAACGCGAAGGTCGTCGCGAGCTGGTTCCCGACCGCCGAGCGCGGCACCGCGTCGGCGATCTTCAACGCCGCGCAGTACTTCGCGGCCGTGGTGTTCTCGCCGCTGATGGCGTGGCTCACGCATGCGTACGGCTGGCATCAGGTGTACCTGTGGCTCGGCCTCGCGGGCATCGCGCTCGCGTTCCTGTGGCTGCGGGTCATGAAGGATCCGGCCGACCATCCGGCCGTGAACCGCGCGGAACTCGAGCACATCGAACAGGGTGGCGGACTCGTGCGGACGACGGCGCGCAACACCGGCGGCACGCGCACGGAAGGCAGCCGCGTGGCCGGCTGGTACTACGTGCGCCAGTTGCTGTCGAACCGGATGCTGATCGGCGTGTACCTCGGCCAGTACTGCGTGAACGTGCTCACGTACTTCTTCCTCACGTGGTTCCCGATCTATCTCGTGCAGGCGCGCGGGATGTCGCTGCTGAAGGCCGGTTTCATGACGTCGCTGCCCGCGATCTGCGGGTTCCTCGGCGGCGTGCTCGGCGGGATGTTGTCGGACGGGCTGATCCGCCGCGGCGTGTCGCTGACGCTCGCGCGCAAGATCCCGATCGTCGGCGGGATGGCGCTGTCGATGGTCATCATCGGCTGCAACTATGTCGACAGCGAAGTGCTCGTGATCGTGCTGATGGCCGTGTCGTTCTTCGGCAAGGGGATCGGCTCGCTCGGCTGGGCCGTCGTCGCGGATACCGCACCGAAGGAAGCGATCGGCCTGTCGGGCAGCCTGTTCAACATGTTCGGCAACACCGCCGGCATCGTCGCGCCGATCGCGATCGGCTACCTCGTCGGCGCAAGCGGCTCGTTCAACGGCGCGCTCGTGTTCGTCGGGCTGAACGCGCTCGTCACCGTGTTCAGCTATCTCGTGATCGTGAAGGACATCCGGCGCGTCGAGCTGCGTCATCGCGACGCCTGACGTTCGGCTTCGAACCAATACGACGGCGGTCACGTGAAAACGGCCGCCGTTGTTGCATCGGATATCCGGTGTCGGCGGTCAGGTCGACGAATGCGCGACGCGCAGCATGTCGTGCACGCCGGACGTCATCAGCGCGAGGAACGCGAGCAGGCCGACGTAGCAGAGCGCGTACGTCGTCTTCGTCTCGATCGACGTCGCGTAGTACACGCGATTCTCCGGCGCGTCGGGATCGTAGCGCCACGCGCGTTTCAGCTGCGGCAGTGCGAGGATCGCCATCACGATCAGCAACGGGCTCGGACGATACACGAACAGCGCGATCAGCACCGGCACGCCCGCGAACCAGATGCGCGGCGACAGCACCGCGGTGATCCGCCCGCCGTCGAACGGCGACAGCGGAATCATGTTGAACAGGTTCAGGAAGAAGCCCGTGTACGACAGTGCGAGCAGCAGGTTGCTGTCGTAGTGGCGCGCGGCCGCGTAGCAGGCCAGCGCACCGAGCGTGCCGACGAACGGCCCGGCGAGCCCGACGTACGCCTCGGTTTCCGCGTCGTGCGGCATCTCCTTCAGCTGGATCCACGCGCCGACGAACGGAATGAAAGTCGGCAGCCCGACGTCGAGCCCGCGCCGCTGCGCGGCGATGTAATGGCCGGCCTCGTGCACCAGCAGCAATGCCACGAAACCGGCCGCGAACCGCCAGCCGTAGAACAGCGCGTAGACCGCGATCGACGCCAGCATGGTGCCCGCCGAAATGAGCACCTTGCCGAGCTTGAGGCCGCCGAAGATCAGCAGCAACAGCTTCGTCATTCCTTGCGCTCCGCGCCGGGCACGTCGGATACGCCGGATGCATCGGCGACGGCCGGCACCGCGGCCGCCTTCGGCTTGCGCCCGAAGAAGCGCTTCACCGCCGCGCCGCCGGCCAGCAGCGCGACCACGCCGATCTTGAAGAACTTCACCGCGAACGCGCCGATCAGCGCGAGCAGGCCGAGCTTCTTCGCGCCGACGCCGACGATCAGCGCCGCGAGGCCGTACTCGGCGACGTGGTCGGTCGACTTGTTGAAATCGGCGTAGCGCTTGCCGTCGTTGAAGCTGATGTTCGACAGCAACTCGTCGGCCGACACCTTGTATTTCGGCAGATCGGCAAGCGTCGACGCCATCGTCAGCGACAGGTAGCCGTCACGGCCGAGCACGAGCGTCCGGTAGTTCACGCCGTCGTTCTCGGCGTTCGGCGCCGCGCCCTTGTCGCGGATGATCGCGGACCACACGAGCCGGTGCGAGGCCGCGTCGTACGCGGGCGCCTTCGCCCAGCCAACCACCTCGGTTTCCGGCAGGCCGCGTTCCTTGCGCCCGGGGTTGTCTTCCTCGGTGCCGGACTGCAGGCTCTTCAGCAGCTCGTCGGGCTTCCAGTCCTTCGCGTCGTCGTCGCGGATATAGCCGCTCGGCTCGAACGACACGACCGAGATCCAGTCGGCATCGGGATCGTCGGGCAACACGAGGCCGACCAGCTTGGATTCGTCGATCGAGTTGCCCATCGAGCGCAGGTAGCGGCCGGCTTCGGCGGCCGGCACGAACGATTCGCCGGCCTTCAGCTTCAGCACGGCTTCGTGTTTCACGTCGATGTCGGTCGGGCCCTTCACGACCGCGTCGTTGGCGGCCGCGGCGGCGGCCCTCATTTCCACCTGCGCAGCTTCGGTCTGCGCGTGGCCGGTGGTCGCGGCGAATGCAAGCGTCGCCACGCAGGCGAGCCGGACGGCAAGTTTTTTCATTGTTGGATTCCCCTGGAATGCCTTGTCGTAAATATGCACGGCGTCGGCCCATGCGTTTTCAATCGCGGGTCCGGCGTCGTCTCTCAGTTGGCACGGGGGCTATGGTAACGCAGCGCGGCGACACGCCCGGGAACCGCGCGATGCTTACGTCGCAGGTAATGCCCAAGGGGCACGGGATTGCCTATCATCAGCACCATGAACTCGACCGCCGCCCTCCATTCGCCCTCCCCGTCCGCCGGCCGCGCTTCCGGCATCGGCTCGCTGCTGCGCACGTGGCGGCAACGCCGGCGCCTGAGCCAGATGGCGCTCGCGCTCGACGCGGAAGTCTCCGCGCGCCACCTGAGCTTCGTGGAATCGGGCCGCGCGCAGCCGAGCCGCGAGATGGTGCTGCATCTCGCCGAGCGGCTCGACGTGCCGCTGCGCGAACGCAATGCGCTGCTCGTCGCGGCCGGCTTCGCGCCGCTGTTTCGCGAACGGCCGTTTTCGGATCCGCAGCTCGATGCCGCGCGCCATGCGGTCGAAGCCGTGCTGCGCGGCCACGAGCCTTATCCGGCGCTCGCCGTCGACCGCCACTGGACGCTGCTCGCCGCGAACCGGATGCTCGGCGCGCTGGTCGCGCAGGCCGCCCCGGCGCTGTTGCAGCCGCCCGTCAACGTGCTGCGGCTGAGCCTGCATCCGGACGGGCTCGCATCGCAGATCGTCAACTGGCACGAATGGCGCGCACACATCCTGCATCGGCTGCAGCGGCAGATCGATGCGAGCGGCGACCGCACGCTGCACACGCTGCGCGACGAACTCGCCGCATATCCGGCGCCGGCCGGCCAGCCCGACGACACGCATGCGCGCACCGACTTCGCGGATATCGCCGTGCCGCTGCGGCTGCGCACGGCAGCCGGCGAACTCACGTTCTTCAGCACGACGACGGTGTTCGGCACACCGGTCGACGTGACGCTGTCTGAACTCGCGATCGAGGCGTTCTTTCCGGCCAACCCGGAGACGGTAGAGGCAATGCGGGCGCTGGCGGACGCATTGCCGGCGCAGTAGCGCGTGCGCCACCCCGCCTGACGGAAGCCGGCACGCGAACGCCGGCTTCCGGGCCGACTACGGCCACGCCGGTCGCCGGCGCATTTCTCCAGACAATTTCCCCTGAAGCATAGAGATCGACCGCTACGGCAAACCTGGGCGCCGGCGCGGCCGATCAGAATGCGTCGTCGCATCTCAGGTTGCCGATCCGGAACGCGCGAGCGTGCCGGGTCACGTCAAGCAACGCAGCCGCACCTGCGCCGTTTCCCCCTCGGATTCACTCCGCCGAATGTCAAATTTGTTTAGTACATCTTTTCAATCGGATCGTACTCGAACCAATGCGATAGGGAAATCGTGAGACGGACACGCTAGCCACAACACAATTTTCATATCGAGCCTAGGAACAACATGAACAAGAATCATCGAGGGTTGGGGAACCCGGCGCAGCGCGTGCCGGCGAAGTCGAAAGCGGCGCTGGCCATCGCCGTCAGCGCAGCAGTCGTCGCCTTCACGGCTTCCGCACCGGCGCGGGCCTCCTACGTGCAGAACGGGAATTCGATCGATACCGTGGCAGGTTGCTCGGACAACATCGCGATTTCGGGCACCAACACGTATCAGGCCACGGCACGGGGCTGTGACAACATCGCGATCGGCCCGTCGGCCGTCGCCGATTCGGGTTCGTCGACCGGCGCGTACAGCGAAACCGTTGCGATCGGGCGGCAGTCCGTCGCAACAGGTACGCAAGCGACGACGCTCGGCGGCAATTCCGTCGCGACCGGCGATCATGCAACGGCGGTCGGCGCGTTTGCCGCTGCGACTGGCCTCAACGCGACGGCAGTCGGCGAGGGCGCGGTCGCGAACGGTGCCACGGCTGCGGCATTCGGCCAGGGCGCATTCGCCGTGGATCAATCAACTGCAGTCGGCCAGGGCGCCAGCGCCACCGCGACTTTTTCGACCGCAGTCGGCAAAGGCAGCAGCGCGGCCGGCGGCACGGCGCTCGGCTTCCAGGCCAACGCCGGCGCAGCCGATGCGGTCGCGCTCGGCGTCGACAGCTCGGCATCCGCGACCGGCAGCGTCGCGATTGCCCGTGCGACGGCATCGGCGGTGAATGCGGTCGCGATCGGCGAAGGTGCCAACGCGTCCAATGCGAACTCCGTGGCACTCGGCTCGAATTCGGCCACGCGTGCGGCGACCACCGTCAGCAGCGTGACGCTGAACGGCGTCGGCTACAGCGGCTTCGCGGGTACGCCGGTCGGCGTGGTCAGCGTGGGCAGCGCCGGCGCAGAACGCCAGATCGTCAACGTCGCGGCCGGCGCCATCAGCGCGACCAGCACGGACGCGGTCAACGGCTCGCAGCTCTTCTCGATCGCCAGCCAGGTGTCCACGCTGACGAATAATCTGGCCACGCTGACGAACACCGTCGGCAAGATTTCGTCGAGCGTCCCGAGCGGCACGGTGACGGACAGCACGAGCACCGCGATCGGCAAGAACACGTCGGTCAGCGCGACGAACGGCACGGCGCTCGGCAACGGCGCGAATGTGTCGGGCGACAACGGCACGGGGATCGGCGTGAACGCGACCGTCGCCGCGGCGAACGGCACGGCGACCGGCACGAACGCGACCGTCACGGCAGCGAACGGCACCGCCACCGGCACGAACTCGAAAGTCACGGGGACGAACGGCACCGCGATCGGGTCCGGCTCGAATGTCTCCGGCAACAATTCGACGGCGATCGGCGCGAACAGCCAGGCACCGGCAAACAATGCGGTCGCGTTGGGTGCGAATTCCGTCGCGTCGCGCGACAACACGGTGTCGATCGGTGCCCCGGGCGCCGAACGCCAGCTGACCAACGTGGCCGACGGCACCGCGCCGACGGACGGCGTGAACCTGCGCCAGTTGAACGGCGCGATCAACTCGGTCCGCGACGAAATGTCGAAGTACCGCAAGGACGCGGATGCGGGCACCGCGAGCGCGATCGCGATGGCCAACATGCCGCAAGCCGTGCTGCCCGGCGAGAAGGTCGTCGCGCTCGGCGGCGGCACGTACGGCGGTCAGAGCGCGATGGCGGTCGGTCTTTCCTTCGCGACGACGAAATGGCTGGTCAAGGGCTCGGTGACGACGGCCGTGTCGGGCCACGGCTCGTTCGGCGCGGGTGCGGGCGTCGGCTATCGCTGGTAATCGACGTGGGCGGTGAAGCGTCGGGCGGCTTTACCCGACGCCGGGAAGCGTGCCGTCGGCGCAATCGCGTCGACGGCACGCGTACGAGGTCACCGCGATCAGCGACGCTCGAGCGCCAGCTTCACGCCCAGCCCCAGCAGGACCACGCCGCTGACGCGATGCATGCGCGTCAGGATGCTCGGGTTGCGGCGAATCGACGCCGACAGCAGACCGGCGAACAGTGCGACGGGCCCCTTGACGAGAAACGTCAGGCCGGCAAACGTCGCGCCCAGCACGAACAGCGACAGCATCGGATGCGCGGTGCCCGCCGGCACGAATTGCGGCAGGAACGCCAGATAGAAGAGCGCGACCTTGGGATTCGACACGTTGGAAAGCGCGCCTTGCGCGAACGTGCGAAGCCGCGATGCCTGCGCACCGTCGCGGCCGCTCGCGAGCGTCAGTTCGCCCGACGACCGCAGCAACGTGATGCCGAGGTACAGCAGATACAGCGCGCCGATCACCTTCAGCGCCGTGAACAGCCATGCGGATGCCTGAAGAAGCGCGCCCAGACCGAGCGTCGCGAGCATCGTATGAACGAGCAGCCCGACGCTGACGCCCGCGGCCGTGACGAGGCCCGCGCGCGTGCCGCCGGACAGCGTGCGCGACATCACGAGCACCATGTCCTGACCCGGCGTGACGATGATCAGAAGCGACGTTGCGATGAATGGCAGCCAGGATAGATGTGACATGGGAGCGCTCCTGAAGGGATAGCCGGCGGACGAGAATCACCCGGCCGGTCGTCAGATTATCGGTGCCCTTCCGTGGAGATTGGATGCGTATTTGGCTACGTGAAATCGGTGATTTGGAGCTAATCTCTAGTTTTAAAGATTTTGGTAGTCAAAAATGCCAATCAAACTGGACGCGATCGACCGGCGCATTCTGCGTGCCTTGCAACGGAATTCGAACCAGACGAATGCCGAACTCGCGCAACAGGCCGGGCTGTCGGCCACGCCATGCCTGCGCCGCGTTCATCTGCTCGAGGAACAAGGCGTGATCGACGCTTATGTCGCGCTATTGAACCCGGCCGCCGTCGACCTGCGATTCACCGCGTTCGTGCGCGTCACGCTGGAACGCCAGGACAAGACAACCGTCGAACGCTTCGCGCGCGAAATGGAGCAAGCGCCGGAAGTGCTCGAATGTCATCTGATGGCCGGCAGCTACGACTATCTGCTGCGCGTGATCGCGCGCGATCTCGACGACTACCAGCGCTTTCAGATGGAGACGCTCACGCAGATCGAAGGCGTCCGCAACGTCGAAACCGAGATTCCCCTGAAGCGCATCAAGCAGACGGTTCGCCTGCCGATCTAGGCATCCAGAAACGTCACGGCCTGCCCTTCAGGCTCCCCGTTCAGCGCGCCGTCGCGCACCACGACCCGCCCGCGCACGACCGTGTGCACGGGCCAGCCGGTGACCGCGCACCCGTCGTACGGCGTCCAGCCGCTCACGCTGGCAATCCATTCGTCGCGGATGATCCGGCGCGCGCGCAAGTCGACGATACTGAAATCGGCGTCGTAGCCCGCCGCAATCCGCCCTTTCCCCGCGATACCGAAGATCCGCGCCGGCCCTGCGCTCGTCAGGTCGACCAGCCGTGCGAGGCTCAGGCGGCCCGCATGCACGTGATCGAGCATCAGCGGCAGCAGCGTCTGCACGCCGGTCATCCCGCTCGGCGATTGCGGATAGGGCCGGCGCTTTTCATCGCGCGTATGCGGCGCGTGATCGCTGCCGATCACGTCGACCACGCCATCGCGAACGGCCTGCCACAGCGCATCCTGATGATGTCGTTCACGCACCGGCGGATTCATCTGCGCGAACGTGCCGAGCCGCTCGTAGCAATCGGGCGCGTACAGGCTCAGGTGATGCGGCGTGACCTCGACGGTCACGCGCTGCCGGTGCCGCGCGAGGAACGCCATTTCCTCGGCAGTCGATACGTGCAGCACATGCAGCCGTCGGCCCGTCTCTGTGGCCAGCCCGACGATGCGCCGCGTCGCGGCCAGCGCGCTTTCCTCGTCGCGCCACCGATGATGATCGCGCACGTCGCCGCTCGCTTCCACGAGCGCCCGGCGTTCGCGCAGCCGCGCCTCGTCCTCCGCGTGGACGGCCATGCGCCGCCGCCCGTTGCGCACGATCCTGCGCAGCACCGCTTCGTCGTCCGCCAGCAGATCGCCGAACGAACTGCCCATGAAGACCTTCACGCCCGCGCAGCCCGGCAGGTTTTCGAGCTCCGGCAGCCGTTCGGCGTTCGCGGCCGAGCCGCCGATGTAGAACGCGTAGTCGCACCACGCACGGCCGTGCGCAAGATCCAGCTTGGCCTGCAGGTCCTGCGCGGTCAGCGTCAGCGGATGCGTGTTGGGCATCTCGAAGATCGTCGTGACGCCGCCGAGCACCGCGCCGCGCGTGCCGGCCTCGAGGGTCTCCTTGTGCGTGAGGCCCGGTTCGCGGAAATGCACCTGGCTGTCGACGACGCCCGGCAGCACGTGCAGCCCGCCCGCATCGAGCACGACGTCGGCGCTCCAGTTGCCGTGCAACGCGCCCAGCGCGACGACGCGGCCGTTCACGCACGCAACGTCGATCCGCTCGGCACCGTTGGGCGTCATCACCATGCCGCCGTGCACGAGCAGGTCGGCGTGACGTCGCTTCGGCGCATCGCTCGCGCCCCCTTCGCTTCGGATGGGCTCGTCCATGACTCAGAACTCGTTCTGGATGTGCTTGTAGCCCAGCACCAGCGCATTGTTCGTGCGTACGACGTCCTCGGAGAAATCGCTCGCGTCGGCCGTCACCTGCGGCAATGCGGCGAGATCGGTTTCCGGCCCGATGCGCTCGGTCGAGCGCACGTAGAAACCCGGCGGCAGGTGGCAGCCGTCGACGACCGCGTTGTAGCGCACCACGCAGCCGTCGTCGATCGTGCAGTTGAACAGCACGCTGTTGAAGCCGACGAACACGCCGTTGCCGACCTTGCACGGCCCGTGGACGATCGCGCGATGCGCGATCGACGTGTGCTGGCCGATGGTGACGCTCGCGCCCGACTTCGAATGGATCACCACGCCGTCCTGGATGTTCGAGTGCGCGCCGATCACGATCGGCGCGATCCGGCCGCCGGCATCCGTTTCGTCGGCGCGGATCACCGCGTACGGGCCGATGAACACGTTCTCCTCGACGATCACGAGCCCGCACAGAATGGCGGTCGGATCGACGAAGGCGCTCGGGTGAATCTGCGGCAGGTCGCCGCGCGGGTTCTTTCTGATCATCAGGATTCCTGCCTTGAAATGGGGCGGCCGCGCTTGATCCGCTCGAACAGGCCTGGATCGCGCCACTGTCCGGCGATGGCCGGCGCGAACACGATGTCGTCCAGGTCGATGCGACCCATGCGCGGATTGAACGCATCGTCGCGAAAACACTGCGCGTAACCGGTCTCGGTTTCGTGAACGATGATCGAATGCAGCCGCACGTCGGCTTCGCCGTTCGCCATGCGCGTGCAGGAGAGCGCCGCATCGACGAGGCGGAAGAACACGCGCGAGAACTGCTCGGCGCTCGGCGACACGGGCAGCAGCACCCAGCGCTCGGAATGCCGGCGCATGCTCTCGACATAGCACGGGTCGTCATCCGACCACAGAGTCACTGCGTGGTCGAACGCGTCGATCAGGTCGCGCACGTCGCCCTTGAGCAGCCCGAAGTCGTAGATCATCTGCCCGTGATCCAGCGCGTGCGCTTCGAGCAGCAGCTCGACGCGGTACGAATGGCCGTGGATCGAATGCGAGCAGCGCCGCGTGCTGCAGCCGCGCACGATGTGCGCGTTCTCGAACCGGAACAGCTTGCGGATCAGCATGCGTCGGCGCCTTCGCGAACCGGCGCGGCCCAGGCCACCGCATCGTGCGGATGCAGGCTTTCCAGATGGCGGACGTGCACGCGCGGGTTCGCATGGTGGCCGTCCAGCGCGGCCTGGACCCGGCGCGCGGCATCCTCGACGAACATCAGGTTTCCGCCGTTCAGCACCGCGAACGCCTGTTCGTCCGCGCGCTTGACGGCCGTCTGCACCGGCGTGCCGAGTGCGTGCTCGATGCGATCGATCAGGTCGATCAGCCCCAGCGTCGCGCCATCGGCGGGCAGCGCCACGCTGACGACGGCTTCGCTGCGCTGGCTATGCGGCGTGGCCGCCGTCGCGTGCCGTTTCAGCCACGCGGCGACTGCCGCCGGCTCCACGCGATCGTCATGGCCGAACGCCGCCAGGAAAGCCTGCTCGACCCAGTGCCGCGACAGCGCGGCCGAGCACGGGCACGTCGACGAATAAACGACCGTCACCTGCGCGCGCAGTTCGAACCGGGCGCCGCTCAGCGTCGCGTCGATCCGGACCGGATAGGCCTTCCACCCGGCCAGCCCGTCGGTCACCAGCGCGGCGCGACGCGCCAGCAAGTCGAAGCGCAGCCGCAGCCGCGCGCTGCGCGTATCGCAGTCGCGATGGCTGTCGACCATCGCGTGCAGCACATGCTGCAGGCCGGCCGGCGACAGCGCCGTGCCGTCACCGAGCCCGTCGAGCAGCCGGTACAGCCGCGACATGTGGATACCCTTCACGTGCGGCGCAGGCAGATCGACCTGCACGTCGGCGCGCGCATGCACGTCACGCCGGCAGCCGGGCTCGGCCACCGCGACGGGCAGGTCGATGCCCTGCATGCCGACCCATTCGAGCGGGCGGCCGCCCGGCGCGGCATCGGTCAGGGAAATATCGGGAAGGGGTGCGTTCATGCTTGAAATCCGGTGGAGCGCCTTCTCCATCCGGATCGATGCAGGAAGCGCGTTCAGGTCAGGGCCAGTCGCGAAACGGGTTGTCCCACGTGGTCCAGTGTTCGGGGCCGGTGGCCATCTCGGCGTCGGTCAGCAGACACGCGTCGAAGCGCGCGCGCAGCGCGGGCTCGTCCATGTCCATGCCGATCAGCACGAGTTCCTGCCGCGCGTCGCCGACGTGCTCGTCCCAGCGCGCGCGGATCTGCGCGACGGCTTCCGCGTCCTGCGGCCAGCGCTCGGGCGGCACGGCCGCCCACCAATGGCCGGCCGGCCCGTGCCGCGCGACCGCGCCGGCCTGCGACCACGAACCGGCGACGGTCGGGTGGGTGGCAAGCCAGAAGAACCCCTTCGAGCGGACGACGCCCGGCCATTCGCTTTCGACGAGATCGAAGAAGCGCTGCGGATGGAACGGCCGACGCGCGCGATAGACGAAGCTGCGGATGCCGTACTCGTCGGTCTCCGGCGTGTGCGTGCCGCGCATCTCCTGCAGCCAGCCCGGCGCGCGCGACGCTGCTTCGAAGTCGAACAGGCCTGTGTCGAGCACGCGCTCGAGCGGCACCTTGCCGAATTCGGCGATCTCGATCCGTGCGCGCGGGTTCAAGCCGCGCAGCAGCGCGACGAGCCGCTCGCGCGCGCTTGCGTCGATCAGGTCGATCTTGTTGATCACGATCACGTCGCAGAACTCGATCTGGTCGATCAGCAGATCGACGACCGTGCGCGCATCTTCCTCGCCCATCGATTCGCCGCGCGACTGCAGGCTGTCGCGCGACGCGTAGTCGCGCAGGAAATTGAACGCGTCGACCACCGTCACCATCGTGTCGAGCCGCGCGACTTCGCCGAGACTGCGGCCGTCCTCGCCTTCGAACGTGAACGTCTCGGCCACCGGCAGCGGCTCCGAGATGCCGGTCGATTCGATCACGAGCTGGTCGAAGCGCCCTTCGCGCGCGAGCCGGTCGACCTCGATCAGCAGATCCTCGCGCAGCGTGCAGCAGATGCAGCCGTTGCTCATCTCGACCAGCTTCTCGTCGGTACGTGACAGCCCCGCGCCGCCGTCGCGCACGAGCGCGGCGTCGATGTTGACCTCGGACATGTCGTTGACGATGACCGCGACGCGCCGGCCTTCGCGATTGTTCAGGATGTGGTTGAGCAGGGTCGTCTTGCCGGCGCCGAGGAAGCCGGACAGGACGGTCACGGGAAGCCGCGTGGACGGTGGGAGTGCGGTGCTCATCGGGCGATTCCGGTCGAGGACGTTGAGAAGAGAATGATATATTGTATCGCAACGATATAACATATCATTTCGGACGTCCAGCAGGCCGGCCACGCGGCGGCGCTTCACGATCCCGCCGGGGCACCGGTTCGACGTGGCGGCACCGCGCACGGCATGCCTAATGAAAGGTGTGGTTGATAAGCTCTCCGGCGAGACCGATGGCCCCCACACACCATGAAAACGAAAATACTTGCTGCGTTGTCACTGTGCGCCGCGCTGCCCGGCGTCGCACTCGCCCAATCGATCGCGCCCCCGGCGCTGAAGCCGGGCGACACCTGGACCTACATCAACACCGTCGAAATCGGCCCGAACGGCTGGCGCCAGACGCGCGACCAGATTTCCGTGCAGCGCACGACGTCCGAGCACATCTACGTCGAAACGCAGCAGAGCGGCACGACGCAGGCGCCGCGTGAGTTGATCGTCGATGCGGACTGGAGCCGTTCGCGCAGCGTCAACGGCACGGAAACCGTGGTGAATCGTCCGCTGGCGTTTCCGCTGACGGCCGGCAAGACGTGGACGGTCAAGTACAGCGAGTCGCACCCGAATGCGCAGCACGCGTCGGAGGCGTACGACACGCATTACAAGGTCGTCGGCCCCGACACCGTCACCGTGGCCGGCGGCAAGTTCGACGCGATCAAGATCGAGGCCGAAGGCACCTGGAAAGCGCAGCCCGCGCCGGGGCAATCGATCACGTCCGGCGTATCGCGCAACGCGGGCGGTTCGACGATCGTGATGCAGAGCCGCAACAACGGCACGGCCGAACAGACCGGCAAGACCTACAAGGCGTTCTGGTACGTGCCGGCCGTGGGCCGCTGGGTCAAGTCGGTCGAGGAGTACTACGACGCGAACGGGACGCGCAACGCGCGTTATTCGAACGAGCTGGTGTCGTTCAAGCGCGCCGGCGTGGACGGCGGCGCACCGCTGGCCAGCCAGCCTGCGCTCGCGCCCGCCCCGGTGGCCGTGCCGGCAGAAGCCCTGCCTACCGTCGATCAGTAACGGAGCGCGCGCTCACTTACGTATAGAGCGACGCCTGCGGCAACTCGCCCGTCAACGCAAACCGGCCCACGTCACGCAGCCGGTAGTCGAGCGGATCGTGCAGCGTATGCGTGCGCGCGTTCCGCCAGAAACGGTCGAGGCCGAGCGACGCGGCCGTCGCGCGTGCGCCGCAGGCGTCGAACAGCGCCTCGCCATTCTCGAGCGCCGCGCGCTGCGCAACGATCTTCGCCTCCGATACCGCGAGCGCCACCTCGGCGCGCTCGTCCGCCGTCAGCGCATCCTGCCGCGCCCACGCACGCTGCAACGCGGCGGCCGCGCGATCGGCCAGCGCCGCCGCGGCAATCGCCCGCACACGCATGTCGCCGAAGCGCTGCAGCGTGTACGGATCGTCGCTCGCCTGCGCGACCTCCGACTGAATCCACGGACGGCCATGCTTCAGCACGTAGTCACGCGCTTCCGCCAGCGCGCCTTCCGCGAGCCCGACGAACAGGTTGGTCAGCACGAGCTGCGACACGAGCGTGCGCAGCGTCGCGCGCGGGGTCGGCGGTGCCTCGGAACGATGCAGCACCTCGTCCGCCGCGAGCGCCACGCCGTCGAAGCGCACGCTGCCGCTGTCGGTCTGGCGCTGGCCGATCGGATCCCAGTCTTCGTTGACCGTGATCCCCGCGCGATCGGTCGGCACCACCCCGAACACCGTGCGGCCGGTGTCCGGATCGTGTGCGGACACCGTCATGCGCTGCGAGCCGCGCGTACCGGAACAGAAGCCCTTCAGGCCATCGAGCCGGTAACCGCCGTCAGGCGTCGCCGTGGCCACGAGCCGCGTGTCGAGCGGATTGACCGCATTGCCCCACCACCAGTGCTGCTCGACCGTACCGCGCAGATAGCGTTCGCGCTGCGCGGCGTTGCCCCACACGTCGACGCTCACCACCTGCAGGCACTGGAACCCGACGAGATGCGCGAGCGCGCTGTCGACGCGCGCGACCTGCCGGATCGCGTCATAGATCTCGGGCCATGCGGCTGCCTGCCCGCCGAACGCACGCGGCACCGCGAGCGTCAGCAGGCCCGCATCGGCGAGCCACTGCTTTTCCTGCGCCGCATGACCGCCTGTGCGGTCGCGCGCGGCGGCAGTGGCGCGCAACGCGTCGATCGCCCGGGCCAACGCGGCGCCGTCGAAGGCGGGTGCATCAGTATCCGGCGCGAAGGTCGCCGGGCCACGTGGATCGTTCATGCGACGGCTTCCTGCGCAACCGTTTCACCCGACAGCGGCACGAGCGCGTCGAGCGTGCGGCTGGTCAGCCGCGACAGGATCTCGCGCCGCCAGTCGTCGTAGATCGCGCGGTATTCGGCGATATCCGCACCGAACACGTGCGCGGTGTGCGCGTACTCGTCGTGCAGATAGTCGTCGAGCCGCGCCTGCGTTTCCTCGTCGGCCGCGATCACGCGATCGATCAGCGCGTCACGCTCCGCCGCCGGCAGCGCCTTCAACGTGTCGAACCACCATTGGACGATCTGCACGCGATGCCACTCCTCGTCCGGCCGGATCCGGTTCTCGCCATGCTCGCGCATCGCGGAATCGCCGATGCGGCCGGTCTTGCGCTGGATCCACAGCTTCGCGAGGATGTGCAGCTCGTAATGCCATTCGAACGCGAGGAAGCCCGCGACGTCGCGCACCGCGATGTCGCCGATGCGCGCCCAGTGCGCGGCGACGAGCCGGTCGACTTCCGGCAGCGGATCACGGCCCGTCAGTTCGGTCACGCGTTCGCGGCCGATCACCGCGTGCGCGCCATCGTCGCCGAGCTGGCGCGACAGGATCAGCTGGAAATGCGGATCGTCGCAGAACAACGTGTCGATCGCCTTCGCGACGACCTGCACGATGAACAGGTCGTGCGATGCCATCTTCGTGTAGTAATCGGCGACGGCGGCCCGCTCGTCGTCATTGCGCGGCTCGCGCGGCGGCGTGGCGAGCTTCGCCGGGAAGTCCGGACGATGGCGTCGCGCCACGTCGAGAAACAGCGCTTCCTCGAATTGTCCGTTCCATTCGCGCGGCGCGCCGATGGGCAAGGTCATAGGGTTCGTTCTCTCAGGATCATGAATGAAGCGAGCGGACGCTCGTGGCGTCGCTCAGGTACGCCGGGTCACGCGTCGGACCAGGCGGTCGCCCGTGATTTGCACGGCCGAGACGAGCGCGATCAGGATCACGATCACGGTCGCCATGACGGTAGTGTCGAAACGCTGGTAGCCGTAGCGGATCGCGAGATCGCCGAGCCCACCCGCGCCGACGGCGCCCGCCATCGCGGTCGAACCGATCAGCGCGACGACGGTAATGGTGAAGCCGCCGAGCATGCCCGGCAGCGCTTCGGGCAGCAGCACATGCCAGACGATATGGCGGCGCTTCGCGCCCATCGCGAGCGCGGCCTCGATCAGCCCGCGATCGACTTCGCGCAGGCTCACCTCGGCGATCCGCGCGAAGAACGGGATCGCGGCGATCGACAGCGGCACCACGGCCGCCCAGACGCCGATCGTCGTGCCGATCAGCACGCGCGTGAACGGCAGCAGCGCGACGAGCAGGATGATGAACGGCGTCGAGCGGAACACGTTGACGAGCGCACCGAGCACCGCGTTCACGCCACGCCGCTCGTAGATGCCGCCGGGCGCGGTCGTCACGAGGATCACCGCGAGCGGGATGCCGATCAGCGCCGCGATCGCGGCCGACGCGGCGACCATCGACAACGTGTCGCGGATCGCGTCGAGCAGTTCGGGCCACCAGAGGTCAAACATAGCCGAGCACCTCCGCGTGATTCGCGTGGCGGCGCGCACGTTCGAGCAGCGCCGCCACCGCACCGCCACGAGCCGTCGATTGGCCAGCATCTTCCGCGCGCAGTGCAGCCGCGATCACGAGCCGCCCCTGTGCATGCCCCTGGATGCGCTCGATCCCGCCGTGCAGGAAACGCACCGAGCCGCCCAGCGCCGCTGCGAGCGCACCGACATCCGGCTCGCCGCCGCTCTCGCCCGTATAACGGACGTCGAGCACGACCTGCGCGCCGTCGGGCAACGCCGCCTGCTCGGGCAATGGCTGCACGCGCGCGGCCAGTTCGGCCGGCAGGTCGTGCACGAGCGTGCTGAGCAGCGCGCGCGTCGCGCCGTGGCGCGGATCGCCGAACACGCGCCACACGGGGCCCGTTTCGACGACTTCGCCCTGCTCGATCACCGCGACCGTGTCGCACACCGCGCGGATCACTTCCATCTCGTGCGTGATCAGCACGATCGTCAGCCCGAGGCGGCGGTTGATGTCGGCGAGCAGCGCGAGGATCGACTGCGTCGTCTCGGGATCGAGCGCCGATGTCGCCTCGTCGCACAGCAGCACTTCCGGATCGTGCACGAGCGCGCGGGCAATGCCGACGCGCTGCTTCTGTCCGCCCGACAGGCTCGCCGGATACGCGTCGCGTTTCGCGGCGAGCCCGACGAGCTCGAGCAGCGCCTCGACCTTGCGCACGCGCTCGGCCTTCGGCACGCCGGCGATCTTCAGCGGCAGCGCGACGTTCTCGAACACCGTCTTCGCGGACAGCAGGTTGAAATGCTGGAACACCATGCCGGTGCGACGTCGCAGCGCGACAAGCCCGTCCTCGTCGAGCGCGCCGACGTCGACGCCCTGCACGCGCACGCGGCCCGAGCTCGGCCGTTCGAGGCCATTCACGAGCCGCAGCAACGTCGACTTCCCGGCGCCGCTGCGGCCGATGATCCCGAAGACCTCGCCGCGCCGCACGTCGAGCGTTACGTCGCGCAGCGCGGCGGCCTGGCCGCGCGGCGTCGCGAACACCTTGCCGACCTGCTCCAGCGACACGGCGGCGGCGCCGGCCGGCCCGGCCGGTTCGGTCGACGTGGCCGCTGCGTCATGCGTTGCGGCAGCGGCGCCGGTGCGTGCGGCCGACGTATCGATGAAACCCAGCGTATCGAACAATTGCGTCATCGCTTCGCTCCGTTGCGTTCACGCATGCGCGGGATGCGCGGGTTCGGCCACGGCAGCCGGCCGATGCTGCGCGCCGGTATGCCATGCAGGCAGGCGCGGCCCCACGCCGAACAGCTTCTCGCGCAGCGTCGGCGCGGGATCGTAGTCTTCCTTGTAGACGCCGCGGTTCTGCAACTCGGGCACGACCCAGTCGACGAAATCCTCGAACGACTCGGGCATCACGGTGCGCGTCAGGTTGAAGCCGTCGATGCCGGTCTCGTCGATCCACGACTGCAGTTCGTCCGCGACCTGCGACGGCGAGCCGACGATCGGCGCATAACGGCCGCCGAGCGACATCTGTTCGAGCATCCGCCGCACGGTCCACGTGCCGGTCGTGCTCTTGCGCGAGATCGCGTCGACGGCCGACTGGATCGAGTCGGTCTTCACATACGAGATCGGCTCGTCGAGGCCGTACTTCGCGAAGTCGATGCCGGTCGAGCTCGCGAAATGCGCGAGGCCGGCTTCGGCGCTCGCGTAGCGCCGGTATTCGTCGAACTTCTCGCGCGCGAGCCGTTCGGTCTCGGCCGTCACGACGCTCACGCCCGCAAAGATCCGGATCGATGCCGGATCGCGCCCCTGCCGTGCGGCGGCCGCGCGGATGTCGAGTGCGGCCGCGCGCGCGGCGGCCTTGCTTTGCCCGTTCACGAACACGCATTCCGCGTGACGGCCGGCGAACTCGACGCCGCGCGCGGATGAACCGGCCTGGTACAGCACCGGCGTGCGCTGCAGCGATGGCTCGCTCAGGTGAATCGCGTCGAGCGAATAGAACGGCCCGTCGTGCTTCACTCGCCGCACCTTGCCCGGCTGCGCGAACACGCGCGCCTGCGCGTCGCGGATCACCGCGTCGTCGTCCCAGCTCTGTTCCCACAGCTTGTAGACGACGTCCATGTAGTCGTCCGCGCGCTCGTAGCGGTCGTCGTGGCCGATCTGCTGCGCGAGGCCCATCCCGCGCGCGGCGCTGTCGAGATAGCCGGTGACGATGTTCCAGCCCACGCGCCCCTTCGTCAGGTGATCGAGCGTCGACATGCGGCGCGCGAACAGGTAAGGCGGCTCGTAGGTCAGGTTCGCGGTCACGCCGAAGCCGAGATGCCGCGTGACCTGCGCCATCGCGGGCACCAGCAGCAGCGGATCGTTGACGGGCACCTGCACCGATTCGCGCAGCGCGGCATCGGGGCCGCCGCCGAACACGTCGTACACGCCGACGATGTCCGCGAGGAAGATCCCGTCGAACTTGCCGCGTTCGAGCGTCTTCGCGAGGTCGGCCCAGTAGTCGAGATCGGTGTAATGCGCGGAGCGGTCGCGCGGATGCGTCCACAGCCCGTGGTTGATGTGACCGACGCAGTTCATGTTGAACGCGTTGAGCAGGATCTTCTTGCGGTTCGCCGTCGTCATGCCGCCTCCGTCACCACGCGATCGCGTACAGCGAGCCGAACGCGTTGTCGAGCGCCTTGCGCACCGCCGGCGACTGCTGGTAGATCGCGATGAACTTGCGGATGCGCGGATCGTTCACGCTGTCCGGCCGCACGACCCACTGGATCGCGAAGATCTTGTTCTCGGTGCCGTCGAACAGCAGCGCGCTGTTCGGGTCGGTCGTGCCGGCGAGCTTGATGAAGCTCGGGTAGCCCTGCGCGAGATCGACGTCGTCGAGCGAACGCGCAAGCTGCGACGCTTCGAGCGGAATGATCTTCAGGTGCTTCGGATTCGACACGATGTCGTGCGTCGTTGCGCGGTAGTCGGCGCCCGGTTTCAGCGTGATGAGCCCCGCGCGCTGCAGCAGCAACAGCCCGCGCCCGCCGTTCACCGGATCGTTCGCGATCGCGACCTTCGCGCCGTCCTTCAGCTCGCTGAAGCTTTTCACCTTCTTCGAATAGAGGCCGATCTTCATGATCGTGCCGGGCGCGATCGACACGAAGTTGTAGCCGCCCTGCTTGTTCGCGTTCTCGAGGAACGGGATGTGCTGGAAGTAGTTGACGTCGATGTCCTTGTTCGCGAGCGCCGCGTTCGGCGTATTCCAGTCGGTGAATTCGACGATCTTCACGTCGAGCCCCTGCGCCTTCGCCTCCTTCGCGGCAACCTTCAGCGCCTCGATCTGCGGGCTGGTCGAGATGCCGACCTTCAGCGGCGCGGTGTCGGCGTGCGCGCCATTGAGCAGCGCGACGCCAAACAGCGCGGCGGCCAGCAGGCGCGCGACGCGGCCGGCGGAAAAGCGGGCGGAAAAAACGGCATGCAGCATGGAAACCACTCTCCTGTCCAAAGACGGTATCGATGGATGAGCGACGCCGCGGCGAACGCGCGGGCGCTCTCCGGACAGGGGTCAAACGCATCGGAAAAGGATCAGCCGATGATAGAGAGCGGCGCGGGGACGGTCTACGAAGCGATTGTGCGAAGAAAATCGCGCGCGGCGATATGGCCGGCGGGCGCGCAGGATCGGGTGCCCGGCCGGCCGCCAGGCCGAAATCTCGGCCTGGGCGCCGGGCGAATTCCGAAATCTCGGCCAACCGGCCGGCCCAGCCTTTCAGCAGACGAAACAAACCCCTTATAAATCAATGCATTAAAAATATTCCGGCAGGCCGGATTTCTGGCACGGGGGTTGCGTAATAGACGGCACACGATGCCGCGAAGCGATGCAGGCATTCCAACATCAGGAGACACGTCTTGCAGACCTCTATCCAATCCCCGTCCCATCCGGAGCCGGTTTCCGACGCCGTCGCCACCCCGCGCGAGCGCTTCTGGCCGGAAGGCTGGTGGAAACTGATGGAAATCCGCATCGGCATCATTCCGCTGCCCGTCTACTTCATCCTGCTCGCGCTGATCGTCGGCTTCTCGGTGACCGGCAAGGTGCCCGGCGAGATCTCGATGGCGATCGCGGTGCTCGCGTTCTTCGGCTTCACCTGCGCGGAACTGGGCAAGCGCCTGCCGCTGTTGCGCAACATCGGCGCGGCCGCGATCTTCGCGACCTTCGTGCCGTCGGCGCTCACGTACTACCACGTGCTGCCGAAACCGGTGCTGAACCTCACCGTCGAATTCACGAAGTCGACCAACTTCCTGTACCTGTTCATCGCGTCGATCATCGTCGGCAGCATCCTGAGCATGGATCGCCGCGTGCTGATCCAGGGCTTCGTGAAGATCTTCATCCCGCTCGCGGCCGGCTCGGTCGCGGCCGCGATCGTCGGCACGGCGGTCGGCACCGCGCTCGGCCTCGGCGCGCGTCACACGCTGCTCTATATCGTCGTGCCGATCATGGCGGGCGGCGTCGGCGAAGGTGCGATTCCGCTGTCGATCGGCTATTCGGAACTGATGCACCTGCCGCAAGGCGAGATGTTCGCGATGGTGCTGCCGCCGGTGATGCTCGGCAGCCTGACCGCGATCATCCTGTCGGGCGCGCTCGACATGCTCGGCAAGCGCTACCCGCACCTGACCGGCAACGGCCGCCTGCAGGTCGGCGAGTCGGGTGACATGACGCCGGAGAACGAGGAGATCCGCGGCCACGTCGACGTCACGCACATTGCGGGTGCCGGTATCACGGCGATCACGCTGTACCTGGTCGGCCTGATGGCGCACAAGCTGTTCGGCCTGCCCGCGCCGGTCGCGATGCTGTTCCTCGCGGTGCTCGTGAAGCTCGCGCGCGCCGTGTCGCCGCCGCTGCAGGAAGGCGCGTTCGTCGTCTACAAGTTCTTCTCGACCGCCGTCACGTACCCGCTGCTGTTCGCGATCGGTGTCGCGATGACGCCGTGGGACAAGCTGACCGCCGCGTTCACGGTCGTCAACGTCGTCACGATCGTGTCGACCGTCGCGACGCTGATGGGCACCGGTTTCGTGGTCGGCCGCCTGATGAAGATGTACCCTATCGACACCGCAATCGTGAACGCCTGCCACAGCGGGCAAGGCGGCACCGGCGACGTCGCGATCCTGACTGCCGCGAATCGGATGCAGCTGATGCCGTTCGCGCAGATCGCGACGCGGATCGGCGGCGCGATCGTCGTCACGGTCACGCTGATCCTGATCGCCCACTTCGGATGACGCGCCGCCGCGCGCACCGTCGCGCAGGCTGCTTCGCACGCGCCGCCGCCGGCCCAGCCGGCGCGCGGCGCGCGTCGTTCAGGGCGTCGTTTCGGGCGTCACGCCGGGCGGCCGGTTGCGGGCTTCGATGAGGGCGAACGTGCAAAAAGGCTTCAAGGGAATCCCGTGGTGGGGGTGGGCATCGGCCGGCGTGCTGTATGTGTGCGTCGCGGCCGCGGCCGTCGATTTCGCGTGGGAACGCGCGATCGACGCGCTCGAGGAAACCGGCGCGCACCGGCTCGACCTGTATGCGTCGAGCCTGAAAAGCGAACTCGGCCGCTTCGAGATCCTGCCCGGCCTGGTCGCGCGGCAGGACGGCGTGCGCACGATGCTGAAAGCCGCGCCGCACGACGCCCCCGCGCTCGTGCACACCGTCAACACCTACCTTGAAGCCGTGAACCGCGACGCGGGCAGCGGCGCGGTCGACGTGATCGACCTGCAGGGCGACGTGATCGCCGCCAGCAACTGGAACGAGACGCTCAGCTTCGTCGGCACCAACGTGTCGTACCGGCCGTACTTCAAGGACGCGCTCGCGCGCGGCAGCGGCCGCTTCTTCGGGATCGGCACCAACACCGGCGTGCCGGGCGTCTACTTCGCCAGCGCGGTGCGCGACGACGGCGTGCCGATCGGCGTGGCCGCCGTGAAGATCAGCGTCGACCCGCTCGAATCGGCGTGGCGCGCGCCGGGCGTCGCCGCGATGGTCGTCGACAGCAACGGCGTGGTCGTGATCTCGACCGAACCCGCCTGGAAATTCACCGCGCTGCGCCCGATCACCGCGCAGCAGCAGCACGACATCCAGGCGTCGAGGCAATACGCGGGCCGCACGGTCGACGCGCTGCCGTACCGCCACATCGGCGACCGCAGCGCGGCCGCGTGGTTCGGCACCTTCCCCGATACGCGCCACAGCGGCCGAACCACACGCTATCTCGTGATGTCGCGCCCCGCGCCGCAGGCCGGCGATTCGCTGATGGTGCTGCTCGACATCGCGGGCGCGCGACGCCAGCAGCAGACGGCCTTCGTGTTCGTCACCGGCGCATTCCTGATCGCCGCGCTGCTGGCCGGCTACGCGATCCAGCGCCGCCGGGCGATCGTCGCGCGGCTGAACGCGCAGGACGCGCTGCGGCGCGCGAACGACCAGCTCGAGCTGACCGTCGCGCAGCGCACGGCCGCGTTGACGGCCGCGAACGAGCGGATGCAGCGCGAGATCGTCGAGCGCGAGCGCACCGAGCAGCGGCTGCGCGCGTCGCAGCAGGAAGTCGTGCATGCGGGCAAGCTCGCGGTGCTCGGGCAGATGGCCGCCGGCCTCACGCACGAACTGAACCAGCCGCTCGTCGCGATCCGCACGCTGTGCGACAACGCGCGCACGTTCTTCGAACGCGGCCAGCCGGCACCGGCGCTCGCCAATCTCGAACGGATCGGCAAGCTCGTCGACAGCATGGCGGTGCTCACCGGCGAGCTGAAAACGTTCGCGCGCAAGCCCGATGTCGAGCGCGTCGCAGTCTCGCTGAACGAGGCCGTCGCGCATGCGCGGCTCATCTACGATGCGCGGATCCGCGACGAAGGCGTGCAGCTCGACGTGAACATCGCGCCGGGCACCGCCGTGTCGGCCGAATCGAGCCAGTTGCAGCAGGTGATCGTGAACCTGCTCGGCAACGCGCTCGACGCGGTGCACGATGCGCCCGTGCGCCGCATCGTCATCGAGGCCGCCGGGCCGGACGAAGCCGGCCGTGTGCGCTTCACCGTCGCCGACAGCGGCGCGGGCATCGCGCCCGAGGTACTGCCGCACCTGTTTGAGCCGTTCGTCACGACCAAGCCGCGCGGCCAGGGCCTCGGGCTCGGCCTCGCGATCACGTCGCGCATCGTCGAGGCGTTCGGCGCGAAGATCGCCGCGACGAACCGCGACGAAGGCGGCGCGCAGTTCAGTATCGAATTCGCGGCGGCCACGCTGCAAAGGACAGAGCATGGAAGATGAGATTCGGGTGCTGGTCGTCGAGGACGATGAAAACGTCCGGATCGGCGTCGAGCAGGCGGTGGAGCTTGCCGGCTTCGCGGTCGATGCGTTCGCGTCGGCCGCCGACGCGCTGCATCACGTCGCGCCCGGTGCGCCGGTCGTGATCGTGTCGGACGTGCGGATGCCGGGCATCGACGGGCTGCAGTTGCTCGACCGCGTGATGGCCATCGACGCGCAGATCCCGGTCGTGCTGATCAGCGGCCACGCCGATATCTCGACGGCCGTCGGCGCGATGCAGGTCGGCGCGTACGACTTCATCGAGAAGCCGTTTTCGTCGGACGTGATCGCGGGGCGCGTCGCGCGCGCGGTCGAGAAGCGCCGCCTGACGCTCGAGGTGCAGGGCCTGCGCGCGGCGCTGAACAACTGGCAGGGCATCGAGGCATTCGTACTCGGCAAGTCGCCCGCGATGGCCGACGTGCGCAAGAAGATCCTGCGCCTCGCCGATACGTCGGTGTCGGTGCTGATCACCGGCGAAACCGGCACCGGCAAGGAGCTGATCGCACGCAGCCTGCACGACTTCGGCGGCCGGCGCGACGCGCATTTCGTGGCGCTGAACTGCGGCGGTTTGCCGGAGCAGGTGTTCGAGAGCGAACTGTTCGGCCACGAAGCCGGCGCGTTCACCGGCGCGATCAAGAAGCGCATCGGCAAGATCGAATGGGCGGACGGCGGCACGCTGTTCCTCGACGAGATCGAGACGATGCCGATTCAGCTACAGATCAAGATGCTGCGCGTGCTGCAGGAGCGCGTGGTCGAGCGGCTCGGCGCGAACGAGCTGATTCCGGTCGATTGCCGCGTGGTCGCCGCATCGAAGGCCGATCTCGCCGAGCTCGCGGCCGATGGCCGCTTCCGCGCGGACTTGCTGTATCGCCTCAACGTCGCGCAGATCGAACTGCCGCCGCTGCGCGAGCGGCGCGAGGACGTGCCGCTGCTGTTCGAGCATTTCGTGCTCGCGGCCGCGCGGCGCTTCGGGCAGCCGGCGCCGGTCGTCACGGCTGCGCAGGTATCCGAACTGATGACGCACGCGTGGCCCGGCAACGTTCGCGAGCTGCAGAACGTGGCCGACCGCTTCGTGCTCGGGCTGACCGGCGACAGCCTGCTGTCGTCCGGCGGCACGCCGGTCGCGGGCGGCACGCTCGCGGAACAGCTCGCGTATTTCGAGCGGATGCTGATCGAGGACATGCTGCAGCGTCACAACGGCAACGTCGCGGACGCGAGCGAAGCGCTTGGCATGCCGAAGAAAACGCTCTATCACAAGCTGCGCAACCTGCGGATTCCCGCGCGCGGCGACGCGGCGGCCGATGGCGGCGAATGACGCGAACAAGGACACGCACAGCATGGATCGCATCGAAGTCACCGAACAGGGCCGCATCACCGGCCATCTGATCCGCGGCGTCACACGCGCGCAGAAAACCTTCCGCCCGAGCGACTGGCCCGAGCGCCTCGCGGGCGTCATCACGCTGTTCGTCGGCGAACGGCGGCCCGGCTATCCGTGCGCGCTGTCGCGGCTCGCGATGCCCGTCGTCGACGGCAACGTCAAATGCCTGTTCGTGTCGGACGAATTGCGCACCGTCTGCGCGGACGCATTCGATTTCGCGATGCAGTTCGCCGCCGACAACGACCTCCCCGTCGCGCTTCAAACTGCGCCCGTGCTGGCGGTGCGCTAAAACGCGGGCCGCTTTCGCGGCTCGCGGCCTTCCCTTTTCCCAGGTTGCGATGCGCTGGTGCGCAGGCCGTCGCACGCCCTTTTCAGGCGTGTCCGGCTTCTCGGCCAATCGTTAGACGATTGAAAGCATCGACACCCGCCCCCTCCCGACAAGGGTTTCCGGCCGAGCCATCAATAAAATTGATCGTCACGATGAAAATTATGCGTTTTCCTTGCAGGTCGCCGTGATGCATAGTTGCGTCGTGTTGACGCACCTTTGAGTCTTTCAGTCATGAACATGCGAATCGAGCCGTCTGTGCTCGCGAACCCCGACCTGCAATTTGCGACGCTTTCGTCGGGCATCAGCCTGCCGTATGTCGAGCGGGGCAGCGGAGCGCCGATGGTGTTCGTGCACGGCTCGCTGTGCGACTACCGCTACTGGGATCCGCAACTCGCGTCGCTGTCGGCCCACTACCGCTGCATCGCGCCGAGCCTCAGCCATTACTGGCCGGCCGTCGAAGCGGGCATCCAGGACGAGTTCAGCTGGCAGAACCACGTCGACGAGCTCGCCGAATTCATCGACGCGCTCGATCTCGGCCCCGTGCATCTGGTCGGCCACTCGCGCGGCGGCAGCGTCGCGTTCAACGTCGCACGCCAGCATCCGCACCTCGTCGAATCGCTGACGCTCGCCGATCCGGGCGGCCCGCTGCAACAGCCGGGCGTACGCGAAGCCGCGCTGCCGGCCACCGCGATCGCGCTGCGCACGAAGGCCGTGAACCTGATCGGGCAAGGCGACGTCGAATCGGGCCTCGAGATGTTCGTCGATTCCGTCAGCCTGCCGGGCGCATGGAAGAAGAGCACGTCGCGCTTCCGCACGATGGCGATCGACAACGCGAGCACGCTGCCGAAGCAACTGCGCGACCCGTTGCCCGCGTACTCACAGCACACGGCCGGCGACATCGCATGCCGCACGCTGTTGATCGACGGCCAGCGCAGCCCGAAGATGTTCCGCAACAACGTCGATACGCTGTCGCAGTGGATCGGCAACGCGCAACGGCAAACCGTCGCCGGCGCGTCGCACGGGATGAACGCAGCGAGCCCCGCCGTGTTCAACCGCTTCGTGCACGAGTTCGTCGCCGCGTAAGCGCTCCCGGGCGGCTTCCGCGCCGCCCGTTCTCCTCGCTGTTCAACGACGATGCGGATATGCACCGCATCGCCGCTTCATCAACCGCCGTGCGTCACCGGCGCGTCCGTCCCGTAGATCTGCCTGCGCAACTCCGCCAGCCGCGTATCGAGCGCCACGCGCTGCTGCTCGCGGTCCGGCACCGTGCGCACCACCTCGTCGATGATCTTGCGGCTCTGCGCGACATAGTCCGCATCCTGCCGCTCGCGCGCGGGCGAGGCCGGCCGCTCGCCCATCGCGAGATCGCGCAGGTGGTCGCGCAAGGCATCGCTCGCGGCCTGGCGTGCGCCGGCGTCCGGTTCCGCATCCTGCAGCAGCAGATCCGCGAGGCCCGACGCCTCGCGCGGATCGAGCTTGCCCGCATCGGCATCGGCACGCAGTTGCGCGAGCAACGAACGGGCACGCGCCTGGCGGTCGGCCGCGTTCAGCGCGTCGCGTTCGTGCGCATAGCCGTCGAGCTGCGCGCGGAAATTGACCGGCGACGCGGCCGCTGGATTCGTCATGGAAGATTCCTGACTGACTACGGTGGAAGAAGCGTGTGGCGTGCCGCCCGGACGGCCGCTCCACAGCACGACGGCCGATGCGACGGCGCCTGCCGCCAGCGCGACCGTGCTCCATACGATGACGGTTCGGTTCATCATGCGGTCCCTGTCACACGCGCGAAGAGCGGATCGGTCACGCTCGCCGCGCCGGTTTCGACATGGCCGGCCAGCGTGCGCAGATAGCCCGCATCCGCATCGATCGTCACGCTGAAGTCGTACCAGCCGCCGCTTGCCGACAGGTTCAGCACCGTGTCGACGGCCGCGCCTGCCGCGACCGTGCCCGAACGCGGCGCGGCGCCGTAGCCGTTATCCGTGAGCGTCGCGACGAGCGGCGTACGGCCCGCGTTGCGCATCCGCACGACGAGATTGCCGTCGGCGCGATAGGCAACCGTCACGTCGAACAGCGGCGCGCTCGACGCCGCACTGCCCTTGAAGCGGCGGAAGAAGCCGTTCGGCCCGTACGCCGCGAGGTCGTAGCGCCCCTGCGTGTCGCGCACCGGCCACCACTGGTCGCTCAGCACGCGGCCGCTCTGGATCGTGTAGAAGCGCGGGCCATTCTGCGCGATCGCGTCATGCACATGGAACACCGCGGCCGACGTGCCGGCCGCGTTGCCCGGCACGGCCTTGCCGTTGTTCGCGAAGCTCACGTTCAGCACGCCGGCGCGCGTGTCGAGCGCCGCTTCGACGAACAGTTCGTACGGCACCGCGCGCAGCTTGCGCTGCCCCGGTTCCTGCACCGGCAGCGGCGCATTCTCGGCCGGGTAGCTCGACGGATAGCTCGGCTTCGCGAGGTAGTACTGCACCCAGTACGCGTTGTCGAGCTGCGCCTTCGTCGCGGTCAGGTTGAGCAGCGCGGGCGGCACCGTGCGGTCCGCATCGCCCGCGAAGTCGAACGCCGAGGTGAGATCGCCGCACACCGCGCGGCGCCACGGCGTGATGTTCGATTCATACACGTCCGGATGATCGTCGCCGAAACGCTTCTCGATGAAGCGGATCACCGACGAGTGATCGAAGACTTCGGAACAGGTCCATCCACCCTTCGACCACGGCGAGATCGCGAGCAGCGGCACGCGCGTGCCGAGCCCGATCGGCAGCCCGGAGGCCTGCTCGATCTCGCCTTCGACGCTGACCGTCGACAGCCCCTTGCCGGCCTTCCACGGCGGCACGGGTGCGGTCACGTGGTCGAAGCGGCCGTCGCCTTCGTCGTAGCAGATCAGGAACACCGTCTTCGCCCACACGTCGGGATTCGACGTGAGCGCATCGAGAATGCGCGACACGAATTCCTCGCCGAACGACGGCCCCCACCACGGATGCTCGGACGACGAGAACGGCGGCACGATCCACGACACCTGCGGCAGCCGGTTCGCGAGCACGTCGTCGCGCAGCGACGCGATGCCGCGCGCGGTCAGCCCGCGCTGGTTGAGCGGCGAGCTCGACGACGCCGACTTGTACTGCGAAAACCACGCGAGCGCGTTGCAGTCGTAGTTGTTGGTGTTGTCGATCCAGTAGCGGCTCGACAGGAAATTCCATGCGACGTTGAACGAGCCGACACCGCCTTCCTGATAAACGCGCCAGTCGATGCCGGCCTGCTGCAGGCGTTCGGGGAAGGTTTTCCACGACACCGTGCCCGAGCGATCGCCCATCCAGTTCGACATCGCGACCTGGCTGCCGTCCGCGTTCGGCGACGAGCGCCCCGTCATCAGGTAAAGCCGGTTCGGATTGGTCGGCCCCATCATCGACTGGTGATACGCGTCGCAGATCGTGAATGCGCTCGCGAGCGGGTAGTAATACGGCAGGTCGGTGCGCTTGAAATAGCCCATCGCGTCCGGCCACTGCACGGCCATCCACTGGTCGTTGCGCCCTTCGTTCCACAGCTTGTGGAACGCATCCCACTCGTGGTTCTCGGGCATCATCCACTGCGCCCACGTCTTCGACGTGTCGAGATGCCAGGGCACGTAGTCGCGGCCCTTGTAGTTCTGATACCAGACGCTCTTGCCGTCGGGGCGCGCGACCACGCGCGGATCGTTGAAACCGCGCACGCCCGGGAACGTGCCGAAGTAATGGTCGAATGCGCGGTTTTCCTGCATCAGCACGACGATGTGCTCGACGTCCCGGATCGTGCCGGTCACGCGGGCCGGCTCGACGGCAAGTGCGCGGCGAATGCTTTCGGGCAGCGCCGCCGCGAGCGCGGCTGCGCCGGCCGCCTGCGCCGAGCGGGTCAGGAACGTACGGCGATCGATACGCGACATCGGCAATCCCTCCTCGTTTTTCTGGCCGGACGGGGATGGTCATGCAGCGGCGTGCGCCGCGTGCGGGCGATGCGCGGCCTCGGGGCCGCAAAGCGGTTCCGAACCAGGCGCGCGGCGCGTCGACGGCCCCCTCCTGCCCGCCGCGCGCGTCATCGATCTGTCGGATTCTAGAAAGGGAAATCGGACAGTTTTGTTAAGATCCGACAAATATCCAGACAATTACGACATTAGAAGTCCTCTACAATTTCTTCCGTCACATGCCGGACATCGACGACTGGTGGCGCACCAACGAAAAACGGCGAGCGCATGCGCGCCCGCCGTTGCTTGTCACCCCGCTTCGCCAGCGCGTGTTACCACACCGCCGGCTCAGGCTCCGCCTTGCGCGTGACCGAATCCGGCAGCCCGAACACGCTGTCGAACGCCCAGTTGTACGTGAACGTGAAGATCGGGAAGAACACGATCAGCACCGCGTCGTACAGGAACGCCTGCAGCAGCGACACGTCGAGCCACCACGCGATCAGCGGGATCAGGAACGTCACGAGTGCAATCTGGAAGCCGATCGCATGCAGCACGCGACGCCCCACCGTGCGCGTCGTCGCCGCGCTCTTGCGCTCCCACGCCTCGAACACGAGGTTGTACAGGAAATTGACGGTGACGCCCGTCGTCGAGATCATCACGCCCATCACGCCGCTCGTTGCCACGCTCGCGCCGCTCAGCATGCCGAGCACCGACGATGCGATGAGGATGCCGAGCACCTCGAACATCACGACGTAGACTATGCGTCTCTTCCACCCTTGCATGACCAGCCACCTCCTATCGAACAAGGTGGCGAGACTATCAGCGGGTAGCCCGCCCGCAAAAGTCAGGTCCTTTCAATTTTTCTGACAGGAAGCCCTCGCATGCTGACCAGCGACCACATCGACATGCTGCTGACCGTCATCGACAAAGGCTCGTTTTCCGCCGCCGCGCGGGCGCTCGGCCGCACGCCGTCGGCGATCAGCATGGCGATCGCGAACCTCGAGGCCGAACTCGACCTCGTGCTGTTCGACCGCGGCACGCGCGAACCGACGCCGACCGCCGCGATGGCCGCGCTGCTGCCCGACGCGCGCTCGATCGCCGAACGGCTGCACGCACTGCGCGCGCATGCGCAGCACCTGTCGGAAGGCGTCGAGGATACGTTGCGGCTCGGCCTCGCGGCCGAACTCGACGGCACGCCCGTCGCCCGCGCACTGACGGCGGTCGCCGCGAAATATCCGGCGCTCGCCGTCAGCCTCGTCACTGCGCCGCAGGACGTGATCATCGATGCATTGCATCGCGGCGCCATCGACCTCTGTGTCGCGTATGGCGGGCTCGACCTGCATCCTCAGGAGCAGATCCACGCGCTGTGGACCGAGATGCTCATCGCGGTCGCCGCGCCGAGCCATCCGGCGATCGCCGAATGCGCGCAACCGGAAGCGATCGAGCGGTTGTCCGGCTTTCGGCAAATCGTGATCGCCGATCCCGAGCGGCCGCTGACCGACGTGCGGCCGTTGATCGGCAATCGCACGTGGAAGGTGACCGACATGGCCACCGCGATCGCGCTCGTGAGAGCCGGACATGGCTGGGCGAACCTGCCCGCATCCGTGATCGGCCGATACGTCGCCGACGGCGAACTCGCGCCGCTCGTGTTCGCGAACATCCGCAACGGGCTGCCTTTGCCCGTGTACCTGCGGCGGCCGAAACACACGGGGCTCGGCAAGGCGGCCAGCGAACTGGTCCGCGCGCTGCGGGCTGCAGGCGACGAGAAATGACCGGCGTGGCGGCAAACGCCGCCACGTCGTCGGTCAACGCCGGGCGGCTTGACCGTTAGTTGCGATTAATGCGCTGCCGCCGCCGCACTCTGGATCGAATCGACGAGCGCCGCGTTGTCGAAACGTTTCCCGGCAATGCCCCATCCGCCGTCGACCGCATGAACCACATTCACCCACACCTGCGCAGGCGTCAGCCGCCCGCTGGCGCGGCGCAGCACGATCGCCGTCGCCCGTTCGACGAATTGCCGCTGCCGGTCGGGCGCGGCGAGCGCCACGGCAGGGAGCTTCAGCTCGACGAACGCGGCGGGCTCCGCCCGTCCGTGCACGAAGGTCCGGTTGCGCGGCAGCACGTTGAGCGTGCCCACCACGTTCGGTGCCAGGAACGCATTCCCGGTCAATCCCTCGACTTCCAGCAGCGCATCGGTCAACTCGGCAAACACCGGCCCCTCGTCGTCCGGCGTGAAAACCCCTTCGGATACTGTCAGCGTAATCGGCATCGCACTTTCTCCTGGTCAGGTCATCGGTTAGGTGACGTGATATAAATATCAGTCACTCTCTATACGATAGACACCGATCACTCTCTTTGCAAGATAAAGAGTGATCGCTCTGAAGCGAGCCTGTCATGCGTTATTCCGTCGAGCACAAGCACGAAACCCGCACGCGCATCCTCGATGCCGCGAGCCGACTGTTCCGCCAGGAGGGGTATGGCGGGTCCGGCATCGGTCCGCTGACGAAGGCGGCGGGCGTCACCAACGGCGCGTTCTACGGCCATTTCAAGACGAAGGGCGAAGCGTTCCGGCAAGTCGTCCTCGACGGCCTCGCCCAGCTCCGGCAAGGCGTCGCGACGTTCAAGGCCGAGCATGGCGCGCGCTGGCGGCGCCCGTTCGTGTCGTTCTACCTCGGCCCGCGACGCACCTGCGAACTCGGCGAAAGCTGTGCGCTGCCGAGCCTTTCCCCGGAAGTGATGCGCGCCGATGACGAGACGCGCGACGCGTACGAGCACGCATTACGGCAGATCGTCGACGAAGTGTCGGCCGGGATGGGCGACACTCCGGATGACGATCGCGCGATCGCGTTCCTCGCGCTGCTATCGGGCGGCGTCACGCTCGCGCGTGCGGTGCGCGATCCCGAGCTGGCGCAGCGCATCGCCGATGCGGTCGGCCGCTACGCGGTGGTGATCGCCGAACGCACGGACGTGAAGCCGGAGCAACAGGCGTAACTGCCCGCCAATAAAAAACCCCGATCCGCATCGTCACGGATCGGGGTTCTTCGATCGACTACCCGGCAAGTCGGCCCGTCGCGGGCCGGTGCATCAACGCGCCGCCACTTCCGCCTTGACGGACGCCGCATCGCCCACCGCCGTCGGCGCCGCCCCCCAACCGCCGCCCAACGCGCGGATCAGGTTCACGGTCGACACCGCCTGCGCGCCGGTCAACTGGTTCGCCTGCAGTTGCGACTGCAGCACCGAGCGCTCGCTGTCGATCACGTCGAGATACGCGACCTCGCCTTCCTGATACTGCGTGCGCGACAAGGTCGCCGCGCGCCGCGACGCGTTGACGGCCGCATCCTGTGCGCGGATCTGGTCGTCGAGCAGGCGCAGGTCGGCGAGATTGTCCTCGACCTCGCGGAACGCGACGAGCACCTGTTGCCGGTAGTTCGCAACCTGCTCGTCGTACTGCGCGCGTGCCTGCTGCACGCCGGCCGCACGACGCCCGCCGTCGAACAGCGGCAACGTCAGCGCGGTGCCGGCAAACGGCCCGAGCAGGAACGTGCGGCTCGACCACATGAACAGGCTGCCGAGCGTCGACGCTTCATAGCCAAACGCCCCCGTGATGTCGAGCTTCGGGAAGTACGCCGACTTCGCGAGCCCGATCCGCGCGTTCGCGGCCGCCATCGCACGCTCGGCCGCCGACACGTCCGGACGACGTTCGAGCAGCGCGGACGGCAGGCCCGGCGGCACCTTCACCGCGACCGGCACGATCGGCGTTTCCTTGAACGCGAAATCCGCGGGCGCCTTGCCGAGCAGGATCGCGAGCGCATGCTCGGATGCCGCGCGCCGGCGCGCGACGCCAACCGCATCGGCCTGCGCGGTCGCCAGCTCGTTCTTCGCGCGCGACACGTCGAGCTCGCTGATGTCGCCTTCGTTGAAGCGGCGCTGCACGAGCTTCAGTGCCTGCTCGCGCAACTCCACCGTGCGGCGGTACAGGTCCTGGTCGGAATCGAGCTGACGCAGTCCGAAGTAGTTCTGCGCGACGTCAGCCTGCAGCGCGAGCTGTACCGAACGGAACAGCGCTTCGCTCTGCGCCTGGTCGGCACGCGACGCCTCGACGTTGCGGCCGACGCGGCCGAACAGGTCGGCCTCGTACGACACCGTGCCCTGCGCGCGCCACAACGTCGCATTGGTCGGCCCCGTGCCCTGCGGCTGGAACTGCGATGCCGACGACAGCCCCTCGCGCGTCGGCCCGAAGCCGGCACCGATCTGCGGGAACCACTGCGAGCGCGCCGAACGCGTCGCCGCGCGCGCTTCCTCGACACGCGCGGCCGCGGCCTTCAGGTTCTGGTTCGCGGCGAGCGCCTGCGTCTCGAGCGAATCGAGCACCGGGTCGCCGAACGCCTTCCACCATTCGCCGCGATGCGCGCCGTCCGACGGCTCGGCCGTCTTCCACGTGCCGGCCTGTTCGCCGGCGGCGAGCGTCGGCGCTTCCTTGAACGCCGTCGGCGTCGACACATCCGGGCGCTTGTAGTCGGGGCCCACCGCGCACGCGGCGAGCAGCGTCGCGAGCAGGGTGCTCGCGGCCGCCACCTTTGCGAAGCGCATCAGGCCATTCGTGTTGTGCAAGTTATTCATCTTCCTGTCCTCAAGCATCCGAAGCCGGCACGTGCTGGGACGGCACACCGTAGCCGGCCGAGTCCTTCCCGGCGACGTGGATCTTGCCGCCCGCGAGCGTCCGCAGCACGACGTAGAACACTGGCGTCAGCATCAGCCCGAACAGCGTCACGCCGAGCATCCCGAAGAACACCGCGACACCCATCGCATGGCGCATTTCCGAACCGGCCCCCGTCGACGTGACGAGCGGCACCACGCCCATGATGAAGGCGATCGACGTCATCAGGATCGGGCGCAGCCGCAGCCGGCTCGCCTCGATCGCGGCCTCGAGCGGCGTCCTGCCGTCGTGTTCGAGTTCACGCGCGAATTCGACGATCAGGATCGCGTTCTTCGCCGACAGCCCCACCAGCACCATCAAGCCGATCTGCGTGAAGATGTTGTTGTCGCCCTGCGTGAGCCACACGCCCGTCAGCGCCGACAGAATGCTCATCGGCACGATCAGGATCACCGCGAGCGGCAGCGTCAGGCTTTCATACAACGCGGCGAGCACGAGGAACACGAGCAGCACGCTGATCGGGAACACATACATCGCCGAATCGCCCGCAAGAATCTGCTGGTACGTGAGGTCGGTCCACTCGAACCGCACGCCGCGCGGCAGCGTTTCATGCGCAATGCGCTCGATCGCGGCCTGCGCCTGGCCCGACGAGAAGCCCGGTGCCGGGCCGCCGTTGATGTCGGCCGCCGTGTAGCCGTTGTAGCGCACGACCATTTCCGGGCCGAACGTCGGCGTCACCGTGACGAGCGACGACAGCGGCACCATCTCGCCCTTGTCGTTGCGCGTCTTCAACTGCAGGATGTCGTCCGCGCGCTGGCGGAACGGCGCATCGGCCTGCACGCGCACCTGGTACACGCGCCCGAAGCGGTTGAAGTCGTTCACGTACAGCGAGCCGAGATACACCTGCATCGTGTTGAACACGTCGGTCACCGGTACACCGAGCTGCTTCGCCTTCACACGATCGAGATCGACGTTGAGCTGCGGCACGTTGATCTGGTAGCTCGTGAACAACGGGCCGAGTTCGGGCGCCTGCTGCGCACGCTTGATGAAGTCGTTGGTCGCATCCGCGAGCCGCGCGTAGCCGACCGCGCCGCGATCCTCGATCTGCATCTTGAACCCGCCGAGCGTACCGAGGCCCAGCACCGGCGGCGGCGGGAACACCGCGACGAACGAATCCTTCATCGCGCCGTACTTCTGGTTCAGCGCCCCCGCAATTGCACCGGCCGACAACGCCTTGCCATGCCGTTCCGAGAACGGCTTCAACGTGACGAACACGATGCCCGCGCTCGAGCTGTTCGTGAAGCCGTTCACCGACAGCCCCGGGAACGCGACCGCGCTCTCGACGCCCGGCTGCTTCAGCGCGATCGAGCCCATGTCGCGGATCACCTTCTCGGTGCGGTCGAGCGACGCACCGTTCGGCAGCTGCGCGAACGCGATCAGGTATTCCTTGTCCTGCGCGGGCACGAAGCCGCCCGGCACGACCTTCGACACGAGCACGGTCGCGCCCACCAGTACGAGGTATACGCCCAGCATCAGCGTCTTGCGCGACAGCACGCCGCGCACGCCACGGCCATAGTTCTCCGCACCGCGATGGAACACCTTGTTGAAGCCGCGGAAGAAGCCGCCGAGCACGCGGTTCATCACCCGCGTGAGCCAGTCTTCCTTGTCGCCGTGGCCCTTCAGCAGGATCGCGGACAGCGCCGGCGACAGCGTCAGCGAGTTGAACGCCGAGATCACCGTCGAGATCGCGATGGTCATCGCGAACTGCTTGTAGAACTGGCCGGTCAGGCCCGACATGAACGCGAGCGGCACGAACACGGCGACGAGCGTCAGCGCGATCGCGATGATCGGCCCGCTCACTTCCTGCATCGCCTTGTAGGTCGCCGCCCGTGCGTTCATCCCGCTCTCGATGTTCCGCTCGACGTTCTCGACCACCACGATCGCATCGTCGACCACGATCCCGATCGCGAGCACCATCCCGAACAATGACAACGCGTTGATCGAATACCCGAATGCGAGCAGCAGCGAGAACGTACCGATGATCGACACCGGCACCGCGATCAGCGGAATCAGCGACGCGCGCCAGGTCTGCAGGAACACAATCACGACGATCACGACCAGCGCGATCGCTTCGAGCAGCGTGTGCACGACGGCCTTGATCGACGAACGCACGAACTGCGTCGGGTCATAGACGATCTTGTAGTCGACGCCCGCCGGCATGTCCTGCTTCAGCTCGGCCATCGTCTTGCGCACTTCGTCCGAGATCTGCAGCGAGTTCGCGCCCGGCGACTGGTTGATCGCCATCGCGACGGCCGGCTTGTTGTCGAGCAGCGAACGCAGCCCGTATTCGGATGCATCGAGCTTGATCCGCGCGACGTCGCGCAGGTGCGTGACGCCGCCGTCCGGCGTCGTCTTGACCACGATGTCGCCGAACTCGTCTTCCGTCTGCAGACGGCCGCGCGCGTTCACCGACAACTGCAGCGGCGTGCCCGGCAGCGACGGCGATGCGCCGATCACGCCGGCCGCGACCTGCACGTTCTGCTCGCGGATCGCCTGCACGACGTCCTCGGCCGACAGCCCGCGCTGCGCGACCTTCTGCGGATCGAGCCACACGCGCATCGCGTAGTCGCCCGAACCCCACAGCTGCACCTGGCCGACGCCCTGGATCCGCGACAGGCGATCCTTCACGTTGATCAGCGCGTAGTTGCGCAGGTAGGTCATGTCGTAGCGGTCGTCCGGCGAGATCAGGTGGACCACCATCGTCAGCGTCGGCGAGCTTTTCACCGTCGTGATGCCGAGCCGCTGCACGTCTTCCGGCAGGCGCGGCAGTGCCTGGTTCACGCGGTTCTGCACGAGCTGCGTGGCCTTGTCCGGATCGGTGCCGAGCTTGAACGTGACGGTGATCGTCATATTGCCGTCGCTGTTCGCCTGCGACTGCATGTAGAGCATGTCCTCGACGCCGTTGATCTGCTCTTCAAGCGGCGACGCGACCGTCTCGGCGATCACTTTCGGGTTCGCGCCCGGGTACTGCGCCTTCACGATCACGGAAGGCGGCACGACTTCCGGATATTCGGAGATCGGCAGCAGGAACATCGCGATCACCCCGCCGAGCAGGATGATCACCGATAGGACTCCTGCGAAGATCGGCCGGTCGATAAAGAATTTTGAAATGTTCATGTGTGGCTCTGTCTGGTTGAACGCGGATAAGAAGCGGCGAGCCGCTTACGAATCCGCCTTCGCCGGGGCGGCCGGCTTCGCGTTGTCCGCCAAAGGCGCGGACGGCGCGTCACCGCCCGTCATCGGGACCATGTGCGGCTTCACCTGTTCGCCGGGGCGCACGCGCTGCGTGCCGTTCACGACCACGCGATCGCCGGCGGAGAGCCCGCTCACGATCACGCGCCGGTTGCCGTGCTGCATCCCCTGCTGCACTTCGCGATACGACACGCGGCCTTGCTGGTCGACGACGAACACGAACTTCTTGTCCTGGTCGGTGTTGATCGCCGCGTCGTCGACGAGCAGCGCCTCGTGCGGCGCGCTGCCGCCCACCTTCACGCGTGCATAGAGACCAGGGACGAGCGCGCCATCGGCGTTGTCGAAGCGCGCACGCACGCGGATCGTGCCGGACGACGTGTCGAGCCGGTTGTCGACCGAGTCGATCTCGCCGCTGCGCGAGTAGCCGGTTTCGTTCGCGAGGCCGAGCTCGACCGGCACCTTGCGGCCGTTGCGCGCGCCGTTGATGTATTGCAGGTAGGTCTGCTCGTCCGCGTCGAACGATGCGTAGATCGGCGACACCGACACCAGCGTCGTCAGCGGCGCGGCCGATGCACCGGCCGACACGACGTTGCCGAGCGTGATTTCCGCACGCGACACGCGGCCCGACACCGGCGCCGTGATCCGCGTATAGCCGAGGTTGATGCGTGCCGTTTCCAGCGCGGCTTCGGCGGCCTTCAGGTTCGCCGTCGCCTCGCGGGCCGCATTCTGCTTCTCGTCGTAATCGCGCTTCGCGATCGCGTTGTCGCCGATCAGCCGCTGCGCGCGCTGCCAGTCGGTCTGCGCGTAGCCGTTGCGCGCCTGCGCGGCCGCGAGCTGCGCGGCTGCCCGATCGGTTTCGGCCTGGTACGGGCGCGGGTCGATCACGAACAGCACGTCGCCCTTCTTCACGAGCGTGCCGTCCTTGAAGTTCACCGCGACGATCGTGCCCGACACCTGCGGGCGCACGTCGACTTTCTCGACCGCTTCGAGGCGGCCCGAATAACTCTGCCAGTCGGTCACGGTCTGCGGCACGACGGTCGCGACGTCGACTTCGGGCAGCGGTGCCGCTGATTTCTCCGGTGCGTTTGCGTTCACGCGCATCGCGCCGAACGTTCCGAGGCCGACGACGGCGAGCGTCACGATCGCCGCTGTCGCGATTCGGGAACGGGAGGTGCGTAGGATGGCCATGTGGATCTCCAGTAAACGTGGATTGGTTTTGGTTATTCGGAACGGTTCGGCTGGCGCGCCTGGAAGCGGCACTGGAAGAAGCGCACGGCTTCCTCGAAGGCGGCTTCGTGCGTCGCGAGCGCGGCGTGCGTGATGTCCGGATAGCGGATCACCTGCGTGAGCACGCCCGACGAGATCAGGCAGCTCGCATATTTCTCCGCTTCGACGTGCAACACGTCGTTCTGCGCGGTGACGACGAGCGTCGGCGGCAGCCCCGCGAGGCGCACCGATTCGAGCGGCGCCGCATACGGGTGCATGCGTTGCGCGGCCTGCGGCAGATACGCGCGATAACATGCCGCGCATTCGCGCGGGGTGATGTCGGAGGCGAGGCGATCGGCGTCGCCGATGCGCGTCATGCTCGGATCGAGCATCGGCCCGAACAGCGCCTGCGCGACGATCTGCACTTCGCCGCGATCGCGTGCGATGAACGCGAGGCAGTTCGCGAGCTGGCCGCCCGCGTCGTGGCCCGCGACACCGATCTTCTTCGGGTTGCCGCCGAACGCGCGGGCACGCGTCGCGGCCCACACGGCCGCGCGATACGCATCCTCCGGCGCGGCCGGAAAAGGAAAGGCCGGTGCGAGCGAATAGTCGACCGACACTACGAGGGCTGGTAAGCGTTCTGCTAAAAAACGCGCGGCGAAATCGGCGTCTTCGAGCGAACCGCGGACGAAGCCGCCGCCGTGGAAATAAAGCACTACTGGCAACCCGGTCTTGTCCGGGCGGCGGTAGAGGCGCAGCACGATGTCCTGCGCGTAGCCGGGAATTTCCACTTCGGTGACCGTCAGCGCCGCGCCTGCCGTGGCTTGCGGCGGCAATGCGGCCTTCAGGAATTTGCTGAATTCAGAAGCGTCCATGACGATGCAGCATCCATTTCGAGATGGAACGAATTCTGGGTCCGGCAGACATTGGGATAAA
This sequence comes from Burkholderia lata, assembly GCF_000012945.1. NCBI lineage: Bacteria > Pseudomonadati > Pseudomonadota > Betaproteobacteria > Burkholderiales > Burkholderiaceae > Burkholderia > Burkholderia lata. Next base: position 313,898 of record NC_007511.1, on the reverse strand, counting down.
TGCCTATAATCCGGCAACACAATTCAACGCCCCCGAACAATCCGAGGCTGCGTTTACCCACGAGGTAGCGCAGCCTTGTTGTTCCGGAGGCTCATTAGATTGCGGAGGTTGTGATGGACCGGCTTCAGGCCATGCAGGTGTTTACTCGCGTCGTCGATACAAGCAGCTTCACCAAGGCAGCAGAAACGCTCAGCTTGCCGCGAGCGTCCGTCACGACGATCATCCAGAATCTCGAAGCATTCCTCGGTGTGCGGCTGATGCACCGGACCACGCGCCGGCTGTCGCTCACGCCGGACGGCGCCGCGTACTACGAACGATGCGTGCGGATCCTCGCGGACGTCGAGGAAACCGAAGCGAGCTTCCAGGCAAACAACCGGAAGCCGCACGGAAAGTTGCGTATCGACATGCCCGGTTCGATCGGGCGGCTGCTCGTGATTCCGTCGCTGTGCGAATTTCATACGCGCTATCCGGACATTGACCTGCAGCTCGGTTTGTCCGACCGGCCGGTCGACCTGCTGCAGGAAGGTGTCGATTGCGTGATCCGCGTCGGCGCACTGCAGGACTCGTCGCTCGTCGCGCGCCGGGTCGGCCTGTTCGAATGCGTGACGGTCGCGTCGCCCGACTATCTCGAACGCCACGGCGAGCCGCAGACGATCGACGACCTGAACCAGCACAAGGCAGTCAACTACTTCTCGAGCCGCACCGGCCGTACGATCGACTGGACGTTCCTGACCGACGGCAAGGAAGTCGAGATGAAGATGGAAGGCATCGTGTCGGTGAACGACGCGGATGCGTACGTGACCTGCGGGATCGAAGGCTTCGGGCTGATCCAGCCGCCGCTCTTCATGGTGCTGCCGCATCTGCGCGAAGGCCGGCTCAAGGAAGTGCTGCCGGGCGTCAAGCCGCTGCCGATGCCGATTTCGGTGGTGTATCCGCACAGCCGCCATCTGTCGCCGAAGGTGCGCGTGTTCGTCGACTGGGTCGCCGAGGTGTTCGACCGCTGCCCGCTGCTGAGCGGCAAGGGCAGCCTCGACGCGACGTGCAGCAAGCGCACGTTCGAGGAAGCCGAACGCGCACCGGTACTCGACACGCCGGTCATCAACGAGTGGGTCGCGTAACGTCTGACCTGCGCGACTGAGTCGCGCATCTGAGCCTCACGCGCGGGCTGCAGGGCCCGCGCGTCACCCCGCCTCCGCGCCCCCCCGCCCCCACCCGGCGCAGCCGATCCTTCCCGATTCCGCAGGAAACCTTTGTGCCGGGCGACGCAATCGCCCGCATGCGTCGTCGCGCGCCGTCGTCGCACCCGTGCGAGGCCCGCTGCACGCGGGTTCCAGCGATTTCCGCATAACCCTGCCAGGTGTACGGATGTCGATTGTTCCACTGACACGACAAATCAATTCGCGTCTGCCGCATTTATCGCGACGGAACAGATACCTAGAGTAAACCCTGTCGCGCACCTCGTTGCGCATCGAACAGATCCCGCTTGATGGGACCGGAGTAAGCGCTCTAGCTCTAGCGCCAGCTCCGAAAGATAGGAGTTACGCCATGAACCGCCGCCATCTTCTCTCCGCCCTCGCCCTTACGCTCGCCGTGTCCGCTCCGGCTTTCGCCGATTCGGGTACGCCGCATGCCGGCGACTACGGCAACACGTCGTGGTACTCGCAGCACTACGGCCCGCGCACGCGCGCCGAAGTGAGCGCGGAAGTCGAGCAAGCGCGCAAGGACGGCACGCTCGCCTACCTGCGCAAGGCCAATTCGTATCCGCAAGGAATCGAGCTGGCAGACGGCCCGTATCGCTCGATGCCGGAAAGCAACCAGCTCGCCGGCGGAGGCCGGTAAACGCGCAACGCCGCGCAGCGGGTTGCCCCGTGCGCGGCGTCGCGATTCCCCTGTCGGCGACTCGCCGAGTCAGTCAGCTAGATAGTTAGTTGCAGGAGCACATGATGAACGATCAACTCCCTTCGCCGCTCGATCACTGGGACGACACCACGCCGGTGTGGACGCCGTTCCGTTCGGCCCCGCACGCGCATTGATGTCTGCCTTGATGTGCCGCCGAGGCCGATGCGGTCATTAGCGGCACGGCAGGCAGACAGTGCATATCTGCTTCGAGTGCACGACGCGCACACCACGACCGCATCGAAACTCTGTGCAGTGGCCGCGATGCCCTTCGCCGCGACACAATCACTGACGTTACTCGTCGGAAATTCGACGGCCGAATCGGCCCCGGGTCCGGAACCACGATTGACAACGGCGGATCCGCCGGCCAAGTCACATTCGCTGCAGTCCTTCGGGGCTTAACGAACGCACTTTGCGTGTTCAGGCGGCGCTGACCCTGCTGATATCCGGAGTCGAGCCAGCGAACGAACATCTCGTTTCCGCAGGAAACAGTGCTCTTGCGAGCCGTCCATTCACACTTCCCAACACTCGCTCGCCCCGTCGCTTGCAATTTTGCGGATCGCTGGTCGCCTTTCGGTATCTAGCATGAGTACTCCCGATGATGACCCTATGGAGAGTGCCCGTGACAGCATCGAAAGAGCGCTACTTATCGCTCGACGGACCGCAAATATGTCCGAACATGACGGATTCGGCGTTCAGGAAAGAAATACTCGAATTGCGAGACGAGGCAGTGGCGATTGTCGAACAGCGCCGAAGGGATGTGGTTCGCTGGAGTCCAGCCACCGAAGCGCGGGTTATCGAGTGGTTCGGCTCGGCACATTTCGATACGATACGGCGGCTGATATTTGGACTCGGCGCCCTTGCCAGCGTGATGTCGAATCTCGGCCCGAGAAACTTCGTCCGAATCGACTCCGAGGCCGATCGCGCGACAGGATGTCTGCCGAACACGCAACATCTCGACGCTGAAGTCGCACATGTCTGTCGTCCGGACACGTCAACCCATACCATCGCCATCAACCTCCCCTTTTGCTCGCTGCCCCGGCGATCGGCCGGCAATCTCTCTTCGCAGCAACTGACGATCGTTCACGAATGCGCTCATTTTGCAGACACATTCGGTGCCGCCGATCATGCGGGAGCATACGGGCGCTCGGCTTGCGCCCAGTTCGCAAAGCGTTTTCCGGACAAGGCGATCAGCAACGCGGACAACATCGCCTGGTTCATTCTGGCACGTTAGATCGGAGCGACTCATGCGACATGCCATTGCCACACTGACTGCCGTCCTGTCATTCCCGATGCAGGCCGATGCATGCAAGATCATGTTGACCAACAGCATGCAGTTGCCGATGAATACGGTCGAAATCAACAACAGCGACAGACTCTCCGTCGTCAGACACTACCTGACCGCCAAGGAGTGGACGCGCGAGGGCACCGCTGCATCGATTGAAGCGACAGCCTACGATTGGGAAAAACAACCGGTTCAACTCGCTCAACAACGCGGCGCACAGATGAAATCATTCCTCGTGCAGCTCGGCATGGTGCCCGATGACGTCCATGTCGGCGAGCGAATCGTGTCGCGCCGGAACGGCAAGCTCGATCCCGACGACGCGAAGCAGCTTTGGGTTCAGTTCGTTCCCAAGTGCCCGCCCGAGGGGTGCCAGAGTCTCTGCAACTCGGCCGGTACACCTGGCGTCGCCAGTTTTGCACTGACACCCGAGACACCCGGCCCCCGGCCCGGTTCGTACCGTTTTACGTGCGACGACGACAGGGAACCCGCGCCGGCACGTTTCGTGACGTCCGAGCGCTGGACCGCTCGCACGCGCAACCAATCGTTGTTTTTGCGGGATGGGGACAAGAAGCCGCTTGCACACATCTGCTATCGGATCAGCACCAGTGCAAAGCAGTACATCGGAATGACGGATGAGCACGGTCAAACTGCAAACATGCAGCTATTGGGGCCTGAATACACGCGGATCGAACTCAAGATCGCCCGGCCCACGCAGTGACTCCCTACGTCCGGTCGCTCCGGGCGACACAGCGTCACCCGGAGCTCTGCGACACGCGGACGATCAAGCTGCTTCCACGCGTCGCTACGTCAATTTACCGGCGCGGCACCCCGTCGCGCCATTCGCCCCAGTGCGTCACGATGTCCTGCACGAGCGGATTGCCCGCGCGATACAGGTTTTCGGTCGCCGGGGCGAAGCCGCCCTGGTCCGCGTAGTTCAGCAGGTTGTCCGCACTCGTCTGCCCCGCATACGGCCTATCGAAATCCGACCCCGTGCGCAGCACCGCGACGCGCGACAGGTCGACCCGCTTCACGCTCGCCGCGCGCTTGAGCGCTTCATACGTCGCGTTGTCTTCCTGCGCGGTCATGCAGTACGTGCCCTTGCCGTCGGTCAGGATCTTCGTCCACTGGCGCGCGCGCTCGCCGATCAGCGTGCCCGAGAACCACGTGTTGCCCGATGACGTATCGCACTGGATCACCGTCGGCGGCCGGTTGGCCGGCGCGTAGTTGAACTTCGCTCGGGCGGCCTGCGCCTGCGCGCTGTCGGCAAGCACGACGTTGCGCGACAACGCGACTGCGGCGTCGGTCAGCTGCGGGTTGAGCTGGAACACTTCGGTGCGATAGTCGAGCGGCGGCTTGTCGTTCGGGCTCTTCGTGTTGATGCCGAGGAAGCCGGTATTCCAGCCGGCCGGAATCTCGCGTGCATCGAGCTCCCACTGCAGGCTGAAATCGACGAGGTATTTCGACCACGCGGCCGAACCGACCGTGCCTTGCGCAGGGTCGACGCCCGCGATGCCGGAGATCAGGAAGTACGTACGGCGCAGATCGAAGCGCTGCGAGAACGTGAGCGCCATGATCGTCGCCGACGCGTTCGCGTAGCCCATGCCGGTCGTGACCACGCACACGTCCTGCTTGTTGCAATGGACGTTCGGGTAGTCGGGTGACAGGCCGGGCACGGCGATGTCGCGCCACGGGCCGATCCGGTCGAGCCAGGCCTGGCCCTCCGGACCGAACATCGTGATGATCATGACCTTGACCGGGCGGCCCTGTGCACCGGTCTCGGCGAATGCATTGTTGCCCGCGTTGTTGCCCTGGTTGTCCTGCGCGATCGACGGCGCGGTCGCACAGGCGGCGAGCGAGAATGCAGCGGCGGAAAGAATGGAGCGAGTCAGCATCGGCGTTCCTTGTTTCGATGATGTTGGGTGAGAACGGCTCTCGTAGACTGCGCGTCGGAGTATAGAACGCGCGTGCCCGATGCGGAACCCGACTACGAAACGACGCCGGTGCGTCGGTGTGGGTGCGGTATGCACGGAAATCGCGGCCGACATGCCCTGCGCGCGAACCCATACCGTCAGGAATACTATCCGGTTGATCGACGTCGACACGCCGATCGCACCGGCATCCACGTCACCCGGCGACCCGCTACAACCGCGCCAGCCCCGCCACCCCGTAACCCAGCACGACCAGCGCCGCAACCACATGGCTCGCCGCGAGCAGCCCCGGCGACTTCACGATCCGGCCGATCACGCTGCCGCCGAATGCGAACACGAGCTGCCCCGCGAGGCTGCCGGCAAACACGCACGCGGCACCGAGCAGCCAGTGCCGATGCGCACCGGCGGCAGCCGTTGCATAACCGTAGAACAACAGGATCGTGAGCGGATTCGCCAGCGTGACGAAGAACATCGATGAAAACGGGCGACTGCCCGGCGGCCGCGCATCGCCATCGAACGTGCGGCGACGATCCCGCAGCGCCTGCCACAGCATCCGCGCACCCATCGCGAGCAGCACGAGCGCACCGACCAGGCGAAACAGCGACAGATGCGCGGCGAGCGTGCTCGCCAGCATCGCGCCGAGCGTGAACGCGACGACCGCATAGCAGCCGTCGGCCGTCGCGACACCCACCGCCGCGCGTACGCCGCTCGCGGTCCCTGCGCGCATCCCGTAGTTCGCGATCATCAGCGCAACGGGCCCGACCGACAGCGCGATCATCAGCCCGAACAGGAAGTCGTTCATCGGTCGTCGATGCCTTCGATGGGAGGCATCGATGCCAGCGACCGCGAAATTATCCGGCGTGGCGCTTCGGCGTCACGCGACATCGACGCGCGCCGGCCCGTCCACCATCTCGCCGATCACGCCCGCGCGATCGAAGCCGTCGGCACGGAAGCACGCGAGCACGTCATCGACGGCCTCCGGCGCGCACGCGACCAGCAGGCCGCCCGACGTCTGCGGATCGGTCAGCAGCGCCTGTGCGACGGGCGGCAGCGTGTCGGCCAGCTGCACGTCCGCGCCGTACGCGGCCCAGTTGCGGCCCGACGCGCCGGTGAACACGCCGTCGGCGACGAACGCCTCGACGCCCGCAAGCCACGGCAGCGATCCATAGTGCACGCGCGCGGTGAGGTGCGCGCCGCGCGCCAGTTCCAGCGTATGGCCGAGCAGGCCGAAGCCCGTCACGTCGGTCAGCGCATGCACGCCCGGCAGCGCGGCGAGTTCGGCGCCCGGCCGGTTCAGCTTGGTGGTTGTCGCGACCATCTGCGCATAGCCATCGGCATCGAGCTGGTTCTTTTTCAGCGCGGCGGACAGCACGCCGACGCCGAGCGGCTTGCCGAGCACGAGCACGTCGCCCGCACGCGCGGCCGCATTGCGCTTCACGCGCGACGGATGCACGACACCGATTGCCGCGAGCCCGTAGATCGGCTCGACCGAATCGATCGAATGGCCGCCCGCAACCGGGATGCCGGCGTCCGCACAGACCGATTCACCACCGCGCAGCACGGCCGCGATCGTTTCGTGCGGCAGCACGTTGATCGGCATGCCGACCAGCGCGAGCGCGAGGATCGGCTTGCCGCCCATCGCATAGACGTCGGACAGCGCGTTGGTCGCGGCGATGCGGCCGAAGTCGAACGGATCGTCGACGATCGGCATGAAGAAGTCGGTGGTCGCGACGATCGCCTGCTCGTCGTTGAGGCGGTAGACGGCCGCGTCGTCGGACGTCTCGGTCCCGACCAGCAGATCCGGGAACAGCGCGGGCGGCGTCGCGCGCTTCAGCAGCTCGGACAGCACGCCCGGCGCAATCTTGCAGCCGCAGCCGCCGCCATGCGACAGGCTCGTGAGGCGCGGAACGGCAGGCTGGGCTTGGGTGGCTTCGGTCATGGTCGGCATCCGGTGAATAACAACACGCCATTATCGACAATTCCATGCGAGTGCGCCCGATACCCACATAATGACGGCGCCCCCTCCGCTCCTGCCTCTGTCCGCCCCTTCGTTCATGGATCACCTCTTCATCGGCCTCGTGCTGTGCTCCGCGTTGCTGCACGCGATCTGGAATGCCTTCCTCCACGTCAGCGAAGACCGGCTCGTCCAGCTCGGCACGATGTCGCTGCCGTATTTCGTGTTCGGCGTCGCCGGCGCCGCGCTGCTGCCCGCGCCGGCGCCCGCCGCGTGGCCGTACATCGCCGGGTCGGCCGCGCTCGAGGTTGCGTACTGCTTCACGCTGGCGCGCGCGTACCGCAGCGGCGAATTCGGGCAGATCTATCCGATCGCGCGCGGAATCTCGCCGCTGCTCGTGTCGGTGCTGGCACTCATATTCCTTCACGAACAACCGACGCCGTTCGGGTTCGCAGGCATCGCGCTCGTGTCGTTCGGCATCATGTCGCTCGCGCTGCGACGCGGCTTCCGGTTCTCCGGCGAAGGCGTGCCGTTTGCGCTGCTCACGGGCGTGTTCATCGCCGCCTATTCGATCTGCGACGGCATCGGCTCGCGCGTGTCCGGCAGCGCGCTCGGCTACATCGCGTGGGTGTACGTGCTGTGGAGCGTGCCGCAGTTCGTGCTGGTCTGTGCGGTGCGTGGCGGCCCGCGCGCGGTGCTCGGCTCGCGCACGGCACTCACGCAAGGCGCGATCGCCGGCACGATCTCCCTCGCCGCTTACGGCATCGTGATCCTCGCGTACCGGTACTTGCCGGTCGGGACGGTGTCGGCGCTGCGCGAAACGAGCTCGATCTTCGCGGTCGCGATCGGCTGGCTCGTGATGCGCGAGCGGCCCGGCGCGCAGCGGCTCGCCGCGTGCGCGCTGGTGGTCGCGGGCGCGGCGCTGATCCGGCTGTAAGCCGAAAGCACGCGCCCGCGGCCTGCCGCCGTGTCAGAACTTGTGGCGGATGCCCGTCACCGCGACGATCTGCGTGCGCGTGCTCGACGGATTCGAGATCCCTTCGATCGCGGCCACCGCGTTCGAGGACGCGCGCTGGTAGAACGCGTTCACGTAGACATCGGTGCGCTTCGACAGGAAATACTGCGCGCCGACGCTCGTCTGCAGGTAGTGCGAGCTCGGCTTCGGCCCCTGTGACGCCAGTACCTGTGTATAGGTTTCGCCGAGCGCGAACTGCAGCGCGGGCGTCATCAGGTAGCGCACGCTGCCCTCGTAGTTGTTGAAGCGCATCGCGCCGCCCGTCTGCAGGTTGAACAGCGAGCTCGTGTACAGCAGCCCGAACGTCGCGGCGCCCCACGCATAGGCGCCGCCCGCGCCCCAGATCTGCTGGCGCGTCACGCCCTTGATGAACGTGTAGTAGTTGTCGGACGCCGCCGCCCCGGTGGTATCCAGCGCCGGATGATCGACGCGCACGTAGGCCGCACCGAGTTGCAGCGGCCCGTTCTCGTAGCTCGTGCCGAGGCTCCACACGCGGTTTTGCGCGAACGACGTCGAATTCGAGAAGCCGTACAGGCCGACCGCACGCAGCCCGTACCACGTCGGCGTCTGATACTGCACCGAGTTGTTGGTGCGGAACGTGTTGTTCAGGTCGTCGGTGTCGAACGGATGCAGCGCGTACTGCGTGAGCGCGGTGGTCGCGCCGATCTGCAGCGGCTCCAGCACTTCCTGCGCCGCGTTGTACTGGCGGCCCATCGTCAGCGTGCCCCAGCGGTCGTTCTCCAGCCCGACGTACGCACGGCGCCCGAACAGCCGGCCGCCCTGGCTCGCGGCGCCGCTCTCGATGTTGAAGCCGTTCTCGAGCCGGAACACCGCGCGCGTGCCGCCGCCGAGGTCTTCCTTGCCGAGCAGCCCGAAGCGCGTGCCCTGCTCGTTGCCGCCGGTCGCCTGCCACGCGGCGTGGCCGTTCTGGTTGTTCGTGTATGTGATCCCCGAATCGACCACGCCGTACAGCGTCACGCTCGACTGTGCATGCGCGTGCATTGCACCCGCCGCCGTTGCGATACCTGCCAGCGCGACCGCCATCCCTTTTCGCTTCATCTCCGACCCCTTTTATCGATTGAATATGGGGAGCGATTTATTTCGCTCGAAACGTGTTTTATTGAATAAAACAACGTCTTATTCATTGTCGAATTTGGCGATTTGAAGCGTCAAGCGATGCCAAAAATCGCGCACGGGAGTCAAATACCCTCGAATCGACAAGCGTTTCGAGGAATGAAACAAGCCCAATAAACACGGGCATTTCAGCCCGATCTCAACGCGCAATCCCGGTATCGCAAAAAGCCCTTGACCGCGATTTTCAGTCGTTGTGAAATATTGATACGCTGTTTTAATGATTAAAACAAACGCACGAGACGCTTCGAGAAACTAGGTAAAGAACCTGATCCCCATGCTGACGTTTAATTGCAACAACGCGACTGCCGATGCATCGCCCGCGCATTTCATCGCGACGCCGACGGTGCCGACCCTGCCGATCGTCGTCGACTCGCCGCACAGCGGCATCGCGTATCCGCCGGACTTCGCCACCGTCGCACCCGACGACGCGATCCGCACCACGTGGGACGCGTACATCGACGAACTGTGGGCCGGCGCGCCCGCGCGCGGCGGCACGCTGCTCGGCGCGACGTTTCCGCGCGCGTACATCGATCCGAATCGCGCGGAAACCGACATCGACGAAACACTGCTCGCCGAGCCGTGGCCCGAGCCGCTGTCGCCGCAGCCATACACGCAGCGCGGGATGGGCCTGATCCGGCGCGACGCGCTGCCCGGCGTGCCGCTGTACGACCGCAAGCTGTCGCTCGCGGAAGTTCGCCATCGGATCGACGCGTATTACCTGCCGTACCGCCGCGCGCTCGCCGGCATCGCCGAGCCGCTGCACGCCGCGCACGGCGCGCTGTGGCACATCGACTGCCATTCGATGAAGTCGCGCGGCAACGCGATGAACGTCGATGCGGGCGAATTGCGGCCGGACGTCGTCGTCAGCGACCGGCGCGGCACGACCGCCGATCCGGCGTTCACCGAGTGGACCGCGCAGTGGTTCGCGCGCGCCGGCTATCGCGTGCAGGTCAACGACCCGTACCAGGGCGGCGACCTGCTGACCGCGCTCGCCGACCCCGCAAGGCAGCGCCACAGCATCCAGATCGAATTCAACCGCGCGCTGTACATGGACGAGGCCGCATTCGCGAAACACGCGGGCTTCGCCACGCTGAAGCGCTCGGTCGACGCGTATCTCGACGCGCTCGCCGATTACGTCCGCGCGCGCATCGCGCCGCAGGGAGACCCCGCATGACGACCTACATCGTCGACGCCGTCGACAGTGCGCTGAAGCTGCTGACCTACGTGGCCGAGCACCCGAACCTCGGCGTGACCGAGCTGGCGTCGCAGCTCGGCATCAACAAGTCGCGCACGTACCGGATGCTGTGCACGCTCGAACTGCATCGCTTCGTCGTGCAGGACCCGCGCACGTCCACCTATGCGCTCGGCCCGCAGGCCTTCGTGATCGGCGTGGCCGCGTCGCAGCAGAACGCGCTCGTGCGCGCCGCGCACCGGCACATGCTCGCGCTCAATCAGGCGATCAACGAGACCATCGTGCTGCGTGTACGCGAAGGGCTCGAATCGGTGTGCGTCGCGCGTTGCGAAACGACGCACACGGTGCGCACCGTCGGCGCGGTCGGCAATCGCCGGCCGATCAATTTCGGCGCATCGGGCAAGGTGCTGCTCGCGTTCGCGCCCGACCCGGTGCGCGACGAATATCTCGCGAAACTGCGCCGAAACGGGGAGGCCGACGATCCGGCGAAGCTCGCCGGCGAACTCGACGCGGTCGCGCGCAAGGGCTACGCGGTGAGCAGCGGCGAGGTGACGCCCGGTGCGGTCGGGATCGCGGTGCCGGTGCGCGACCTGACGGGCGCGACGGTCGCCTCCGTCAGCGTGACGGGCCCCGAGGTGCGCGTGAGCCACGCCGACATTCCCGACTATCTCGAACGCCTGCAGGCGTGCAGCCTCGCCATTTCCGCCGAACTCGGCTACGTCCCGGCGCGCACCGCGCTGCAACCGGCCTGACGGCCCGCTTCTTCTTCGACGAGGATCCGATGTCCGCCTCTTCCCCGAACCCGGCCGGCGCGCACGGCGCCGACACGCCCGCACTCGCGGCCGACGATCCGGCGGCGCTCGCCGGTCACAAGCCGCATCCGCACGGCAAGATGCTGCACCCCGTCGTGATGATGCTGTGGGTGCTCGCCGCGGCGATCGCGCTCACGTGGGTCGTCGACTCGGGCCAGTTCGCGCGCAACGGCCGGCTCGTCGTGCCGGGCACCTATCACGTGGTGCCGAAGACCACCGCCCTTTCCACGCTCGTCGCGCCGGCCGTCAGCCACAGCACGTCCGCGCAGGCGCTGCCGGCCAGCCTCGTCTCGGCGTTCGTCGCGGTACCGCAAGGGCTGCTTAAGAACGCGCCGCTGATCGTGATGGTGATGTTCGTCGGCGGGATGTTCGGCGTGATGCGACGCACGGGTGTCGTCGATGCCGGCATCGACCGGCTGCTGCAACTCACCGGCAACAACGCGTATCTGCTGACACCGATGCTGATGATCCTGATCGGGCTCGGCAGCACACTGCTCGGCTTCATCTCCGAGTACCTCGTGATCATTCCGATGGTGGTCGTGATCGCGCGGCGCCTGGGTCTCTCCGACCTGTTCGCAGTCGCACTCGTCGCGCTCGCCGCGAAGATCGGCTATATCGCGTCGGTCACGAATCCGCTCGCGCTCGCCGTCGCGCAGCCGCTGGTCGGCGTGCCGCTGTTCAGCGGCGTCGCGCTGCGCGCGGCCGTGTTCGTCGTATTCCTGACGATCGGCATCCTGTACCTGCTGCGCTACGTGCGCAACACCGGCTATCGGGCCGGGCAGACCGCCGCGGGCCATGCCGCGCACGCGGCCGCGAAGCTGTCGCTGCGTCACAAGGCGACGCTGGTCGTGTTCGCAGCGGCGGTCGCAATGCTGATCTACGGCACGCGCGAACTGAAGTGGGGCAACGTCGAGCTGGCGGCGTTCTACACGGCCGTGAGCATCGCGACGGCCATCATCGGCGGACTCGATTCGCGCAGCGCGGCCGACGCGTTCGTCGACGGGATGAAGAACATGATGCTCGCGGCGCTGCTGATGGGGCTCGCCGCTTCCGTCGAGCTGCTGCTGCAAAACAGCCTCGTGCTCGACACGCTGATCAACTTCTTCACGCGGCTCGCGGACGGGCAGTCTCCGGTGTGGGTCGCGAACGGGCTGATGGGTGTGCAGATGGTGCTCGACGTGTTCATTCCGTCGGTGTCGGGCAAGGCCGCGGTCAGCATGCCGATCATCGGGCCGATCGCGCAACTCTCCGGCGTGAGCGGGCAGACGTCGGTGCTCGCGTTCGTGCTCGGCGGCGGGCTGACGAACCTCGTCACGCCGACTTCAGGGATGCTGCTCGCGTATCTGGCCACCGCGCGCGTCGATTTCGGTGCGTGGATCCGCTTCGTGCTGCCGCTGTTCCTGACGCTGCTCGCGCTGTCGTGCGTCGTGCTGACATTCGCGGTGTGGATCGGGTATTGAGGTTCGGGGCGCAGGCACGGCAGGACGCGCATGCTTTCCCGCACGTCGAGAGAGCATGACGCCGTCCCGCCTCGATGGCGGCGACGGGCATCGCAACGCCATGCCGCCACCGGCAGCACCGTTCAAGCCACCTCGACCACCTTGCCGAACGCCCGCTCGTCGATCGCCTCGGCGAGCGTCGCGAACGCGGTCGCGATCTCGTCCTCCGGCACGCACGCATAACCGAGCAGCAACCCCGACGCCGCCCGTTCGCGGTCCGCGTAATACCCGGACAACGGTCGCACGACGATATTGCGTTCGAGCGCGGCCTGCGCGACCGCGCGATCGTCGACGCCTTCCGGCAACTGCGTGACCAGATGCAGCCCCGCATCGCTGCCGAGCGCGTGCAGCGTGTTGCCGTAGCGTTGCGCGACCGCGTCGAGCAGCACCTCGCGGCGCTGCCCGTACAGCGTGCGCATCTTGCGGATATGCGACACGAAGTGCCCTTCCGCGATGAATTCGGCCAGCACCGCCTGCTGCAGCAACTGCCCTTCGCGATACAGCTCGGCGCTCGCGGTCGCGAAGCTTTCCGCGAGCGGCTCGGGCGCAACCAGGTAACCGACCCGCAACCCTGGGAACAGCGTCTTGCCGAAGCTGCCGACATAGATCACCTGCCCGGACGTATCGAGGCCCTGCAGCGACGCGAGCGGCCGGCTGCCGTAGCGGAATTCGCTGTCGTAGTCGTCCTCGATGATCCAGCAGCCGTGCTGGCGCGCATATTCGAGCAGCATCCGCCGCCGCGCGAGGCTCATCACCATCCCGAGCGGATACTGGTGCGACGGCGTGACGAGCATCAGCTTCGGCGGCTCGGCGAGATCGGCGGCCGACGGCGCGATGCCTTCGTCGTCGACCGGGATCGGCCGCGTCGTCAGCCCCGACACGTTCAGCACGCTGCGCACGCCCCAGTAGCACGGGTCCTCGGTCCAGATCGCGTCGCCGGGATCGGTCAAGAGCCGCACTGCGAGGTCGATCGACTGGTGGATCCCGGTCGTGATCACGATCTGCTCGGGCGTGCAGCGCACCGAGCGCGACGTGCGCAGGTAGTCGGCCAGCGCCTCGCGCAGCAGCGCGAGCCCGCCGCCCGGCGCGTAGGTCAGCAGGTCGGGGCGCAGCCGCCGCCAGTATTTGTTGTGCAGCCGCGTCCACACACGCGCCGGAAATCGCGACACATCGGGCACGCCCGGCATGAACGCGCCGCCCTGCCGTTTCGACACGCCGGCGCCTTCGACGAGCCGCGTGCCGCGCGCGGACAGCCGCCGCGCGGACGGCTGCACGAGCGCCGGGCGCGCGGCGGCCGCGTCGGGCGGCGCACCGACGATCTCGTCCGGCGCGCTGTCGGCGACGAACGTGCCGCGGCCGGTCGCCGAGTTCACGTAGCCTTCGAGCGCAAGCTGTTCGTAAACCTGCGTGACCGTGTTGCGCGCAATCCCGAGCTCGGCGGCCAGGAGCCGCGACGACGGCACGCGCGTGCCGGCCGGCAGTTCGCGCGACAGGATCGCCTGTTGCAGCAGCCGGTGAAGCTGCCGGTAGATCGGCTGTTCGCCGCCGCGCACGAGGCGCTGCGCCAGCCAGTCCGACAACACGCTCGCGCGCATGATTGGCTCCTGAATATTTATTGAAATGGCTCTGATTGCCAGAGCCAAATGTGATTATAGTCGCCTCCATGGGCTGTCGAAGCGCCCGATTTTCTACTCACCGGAAAGAACATCAAGGAGATGACCGTGAAGAATGCCGACCTGCAGGCCCGCAAGAACGCCGCCACCCCGCGCGGCGTTGGCGTGATGTGCGATTTCTACGCAGCCCGCGCCGAGAACGCGGAACTGTGGGATGTCGAAGGCCGCCGCTTCATCGATTTCGCCGCCGGCATCGCGGTGCTGAATACCGGCCACCGCCACCCGAAGATCGTCAAGGCGATCTCGGATCAACTGAACAACTTCACGCACACCGCTTACCAGATCGTCCCGTACGCGTCGTACGTCGAGCTGGCTGAAAAGATCAACGCACGCGCACCGGGCGATTTCCCGAAGAAGACCGCGTTCTTCACGACCGGCGCAGAAGCCGTCGAGAACGCGATCAAGATCGCGCGTGCGGCGACCGGCCGTCCGGGCGTCATCGCCTTCTCGGGCGGCTTCCACGGCCGCACGATGATGGGCATGGCGCTGACCGGCAAGGTCGCGCCGTACAAGCTGAACTTCGGCCCGTTCCCGGGCGACGTGTTCCACGCCCCGTACCCGAACGCCGTGCACGGCGTGACGACCGCCGACTCGATCAAGGCGATCGAGATGCTGTTCAAGGCCGACATCGATCCGAAGCGCGTTGCCGCGATCATCTTCGAACCGGTCCAGGGCGAAGGCGGCTTCTACGCGGCGCCGGCCGAATTCGTGCGCGCGCTGCGCAAGATCTGTAACGAACACGGCATCCTGCTGATCGCCGACGAAGTCCAGACGGGCTTCGCGCGTACCGGCAAGCTGTTCGCGATGCAGCACTACGACGTGCTGGCCGACCTGATCACGATGGCGAAGAGCCTCGCGGGCGGCATGCCGCTGTCGGGCGTCGTCGGCCGTGCGGACGTGATGGACGCGGCAGCGCCCGGCGGCCTCGGCGGCACGTACGCGGGCAACCCGCTGGCCGTCGCATCGGCCCACGCGGTGCTCGAGATCATCGACGAAGAGAAGCTGTGCGAGCGCGCGACGCAATTCGGCGACGTGCTGAAGGCGAAGCTGAACGCGCTGCAGGCCGACGTGCCGCAGATCGCCGACGTGCGCGGCCCGGGCGCGATGATCGCGGTCGAGTTCCTGAAGCCGGGCTCGGGCGAGCCGGATGCGGAATTCACGAAGCGCGTGCAGACGCGTGCGCTCGAGCGCGGCCTGCTGCTGCTCGTGTGCGGCGTGTACTCGAACGTCGTGCGCTTCCTGTTCCCGCTGACGATCCCGCAAGCCGTGTTCGACGAAGCGCTCGTGATCCTCGAGGAAGTGCTGAAGGAAACGGTCGGCGTGCCGGCCTGAGTTTCCGTCGACTTCATCAACTGAATGCGCCGCCGCCGTCTTCGTGACGGCGGCGGCCGTTTCATCCGTCCTATTCGAAGCAGGTGATTCATATGAGCACTGTTCAGGAAACCCTGGCACTGAAAGACCCGTCGCTGTTCCGCCAGCAGGCGTACGTCAACGGCGAATGGCAAGGCGCGACGAACGGCGAGACGTTCGAAGTCCGCAACCCGGCGACGGGCGGCCTCCTCGGCACCGTGCCGGCGATGGGCACGGCCGAGACGCGTCACGCGATCGAAGCCGCGAACGCCGCATGGCCGGCATGGCGCAAGAAGACCGCGAAGGAACGCGCGGTCGTCCTGCGCAAGTGGCACGACCTGATGATGGAACACGCCGACGACCTCGCGCTGATCCTGACGACCGAGCAGGGCAAGTCGCTGGCCGAAGCGAAGGGCGAGATCGGCTATGCCGCATCGTTCCTCGAATGGTTCGCGGAAGAAGGCAAGCGCGTGTACGGCGACACGATCCCGACGCCGGCGAGCGACAAGCGCATCGTCGTGACGAAGGAAGCGATCGGCGTGTGCGCGGCGATCACGCCGTGGAACTTCCCGGCGGCGATGATCACGCGCAAGGTCGGCCCGGCACTCGCCGCAGGCTGCCCGATCGTCGTGAAGCCGGCCGAGGCGACGCCGTTCTCCGCACTCGCGATGGCCGTGCTGGCCGAGCGCGCGGGCGTGCCGGCGGGCGTGTTCAGCGTCGTCACGGGCGACCCGAAGGCGATCGGCGGCGAGATGACGTCGAACCCGATCGTGCGCAAGCTGTCGTTCACCGGCTCGACGCCGGTCGGCCGCCTGCTGATGTCGCAATGCGCGGCGACGGTCAAGAAGGTGTCGCTGGAGCTTGGCGGCAATGCACCGTTCATCGTGTTCGACGACGCGGATCTCGACGCGGCCGTGCAAGGCGCGATCGCGTCGAAATACCGCAACAGCGGCCAGACCTGCGTGTGCACGAACCGCTTCTACGTGCATGAAGCCGTGTACGACCAGTTCGCGCAGAAGCTCGCGGCAGCCGTCGGCCAGCTGAAGGTGGGCCGCGGTACGGAGCCGGGCGTCACGCAAGGTCCGCTGATCAACGAAGCCGCCGTGCTGAAGGTCGAGGCACACATCGAGGACGCGCTCGCGAAGGGTGCGACCGTCGTGACGGGCGGCAAGCGTCACGCACTCGGCCACGGCTTCTTCGAGCCGACCGTGCTGACGGGTGTCACGCCGGCGATGAAGGTCGCGAAGGAAGAGACGTTCGGGCCGCTCGCGCCGCTGTTCAAGTTCGGCAGCGACGACGAAGTGATCCGCCTCGCGAACGACACCGAGTTCGGCCTCGCCGCGTACTTCTACAGCCGCGACATCGGCCGCGTGTGGAAGGTGGCGGAAGCGCTCGAATACGGGATGGTCGGCGTGAACACGGGCCTGATCTCGAACGAAGTCGCACCGTTCGGTGGCGTGAAGCAATCGGGCCTCGGCCGCGAAGGCTCGCACTACGGTATCGACGACTACGTCGTGATCAAGTACCTCTGCCTCGCCGTCTGACGGTTCAGGGCCTGGCACTTCGGTGACAGGCCCTGACCGCCCGGCCGGAACCGGGCGGTCCGACGCGGGCCGGCGTCCCTCTCCGTCGTGCCCGCGTCATCTCTCCCCCTCCTCGCCTCTCCCCCTCCGCACCTCTCCCCCTCCGCACCGCTTTCACGGGACCGCGATCCCCGCATCGGCTTTGGTCGAACGGCTGACCGCCGTCATCAGGCCACGCCAGGCCCACAAAGCCCCTCCTCTCGGACAAAACCGAAAAACTAAAGCCCTCGCGATATCGATACAAGCGTGCACGCACGAACCTTTCAAATTTGATACGATTCAATTTCATTTTGAAAGGTTTCGGGACACCGGACCGAGGGTGCCGGCGCCCGGCGCGAACACAGTCTGAACGACTGGGCACCAGGCGCAGGCGGTCCTCGTGAATCTTCGAGCCACGCCAAACGAGGATGCTGTTCATGGAAAGCCACGTAGGACCAACGTGCCTGCGCGCCCAACTCAAGCGGGGGTTGCTCGAGATCAGAGTCGACGCCGCCGCCCTGCCTCCTGCGAACCTGTTCGGTTTCGCAGAGCGCCGGAATCCCAAGCGAGCCTTCCTCTTCGTATCCAAGGTCCTGGGCCGTCACATCCCGGCGCGCCCGTCGATCATGGCCGCCAGCTTCGAGCGCCTGGCTGCCGGAATTCCGGCGGACCTGCCCGGACCAGTACTGGTGATCGGCATGGCCGAAACCGCCGTGGGTCTCGGTGCCGGCGTGCACCGCGCCTATCGTGCGGACCGCCCCGACAGCGTGTACCTCACCAGTACCCGTCATCCGCTCGGTACCGAAGTCTTCGCTCGATTCGACGAAGAACACAGCCATGCGAGCGCTCATCTGATCCACGTGCCGGTCGATCCCGAGATTCGTGACCTGATGCTGAAGGCGCGATCGCTGGTCCTGGTGGATGACGAAGCCTCCACCGGCAAGACCTTCCTGAACCTGCACCGCGCACTGGTCGAAGCAGGTCTGAGCAACGTCGAGCGAGTGGTCACCTGCGTCCTGACGGACTGGACTGCCGGTACTGTTCGTCAATCCATCGGGGAACCGGTCACCGCGGTATCGCTGCTGACCGGCTCCTACCGGTTCCACGAGGATCAGTCCGCGCCCCTCCCGGATATGCCGAACGTCGGCGCCGTTTCCATGAGCGCATGGCCTCTCTCGCCCCGCCATGACTGGGGGCGCCTGGGCGTTCGGGATGTGGACGACACGCTCGCGCCGGACGTTCAGGTCCAGCCCGGCGAGAAAGTCATTGTCGTCGGTACCGGCGAGTTCGTCTGGCGGCCCTTTCTGCTGGCGGAGCGCCTGGAGCGATCCGGCGCGGATGTCCATTTCAGCTCGACCACCCGGTCCCCCATCGCCCTGGGCCACGCGATCGAGCACGCGCTGTCGTTCCCCGACAACTACGGCCTCTGTATTCCGAACTTCCTCTACAACGTGAAGCCCGGCCAGTTCGACCGGGTCCTGATCTGCACGGAAACGCCCGCTCAGGCACTACCTGCAGCGCTCGTCGAGGCACTGAAAGCCGAGGTGATCGTCGATGAGCGGTAATCGCCCCCTGGCATTCGTCGACCTCGACGACACCCTGTTCCAGACCGCCCGCAAGATGGCGGAAGGCGTCCCGCGAACGACGGCCACGCTGGACGTGCAAGGTCAGCCAAACGGCTTCATGAACCCGGTCCAGCACGCGTTCATCACGTGGCTGCTGGCCACCGCCGACGTCGTTCCGGTCACCGCGCGCAGCGTGGAGGCATACGGCCGCGTCATGCTTCCCTTCGCCGAAGGCGCAATCTGCTCGCATGGGGGCGTCATGCTCCGTCCCGACGGATCGCTCGATCGAAGCTGGCACGGGCAAATGGTCGAGGCCCTCCGGAGCGTTCAGGACCGGCTGCCGGCACTCAGCGAGGCCACGCTGGGGATCGGCAGGGCGCTCGGCTACGCGCTCCGCAGCTGGGTGGTGGAAGAAGAAGGCTTGCGCCACTACGTGGTGGTCAAGCACAACGAGTCCGACGACTCGGTGCTCGCCGAGGTGCTGGCCGAAGTCCGGTCCCGGCGCATGTTGGACGGCATGCACGTTCACGCGAACGGCAACAACCTCGCCTTCCTGCCAACGGGGCTGGCCAAGCGCGCGGCCGTTCACGAGTGGTTGCGCCGCGACCGTGAGATCCACGGCGAGCGACCGGTCCTGGGCTTCGGCGACAGCATCACCGATCTGGGGTACATGGACCTCTGCCACATGTGGGCGACACCGGCGCGCAGCCAGCTTGCGAATTGGGTGACGGGGACGATCCATGGGTAATCGCCTCGCGAGCCTGAACACCGTCGGCAGCGGCAGCTACGCTCCCGAAGACGTGCACTTCCTTCTGCGACACGTGCGGATGAGCGTCACCGACGTCGAGGAGAAGGAGCGTCTGATTCAGACGAATCAAAAACACTACTCGGAAATGATCGGCCTCGAGCAGGCGCCCACCGACGTGCACAAGCGCCTTTACGCCCGCGCGCTGGTGCAGAACGGTGCCCGCATGGCTTCGGATGTGCAGTCCCTCGCGATGGCGCTGAGTGCCGCTTACACCGGGCCGGATATCGCTCTGGTCTCATTTGTTCGCGCCGGCCTGCCGCTTGGCGTGCTGCTGCGCCGGGCACTCGTGGAGATGGGGCGCGACGCCCGCCACTACGGGATCAGCATCATTCGCGATCGCGGGATCGACACGGTTGCGCTGGAAGCCGTCATCCGGTTGCATGGCGCCGAAAACATCGTCTTCGTAGATGGCTGGACCGGCAAAGGTGCTATTTCCGGCGAACTCGCACGGACCCTGGCGGGCGACACGCGCTTCCCTGAAGGTCCGCGCCTCGTGGTTCTGGCAGATCCGTGCGGCCGCGCATGGCTGGCTGCCTCCGCGCAAGACTGGACAATTCCGTCCGGCATTCTCGGTGCAACCGTGTCCGGGCTGGTGTCCCGCACCATCTGGCCGGCTCAAGGCGGCCTGCATGGTTGCGTGGTCTACGAACACCTGCGCGAACACGATGCCACGCGCGAGTTCATCGACAGGATCGACACCGAACGCCGGGCGCTGGCAAACGCTCGTCCTGCCGTTCCGTGGACCAACGATCAGCGACTGACGCTCCAGGCGTCCGCGGACGACGTGGTGTCGGCGTTGGCAACCCGCTTCGACATCGGCAACCTGAACCGCGTGAAACCGGGTATCGCCGAGGCAACCCGGGCGGTCCTGCGCCGTGTGCCGGATCGCGTCCTGGTACGTGACCGCAATGACAGCGACGTTCAGTTGCTGCTGCACCTCACCGAACGCGCGGGCGTGACGGTAGAGGAAGCGGGCGCCGATCTGGGTCCGTACCGCGCGGCAACAATCATTCGGAACGCGAAATGATTAAAACCATTTCTCCGTTCGCCCTCGGGGCGACTCTGTACATGCCGGCCACCCGCAGCGACATTCTGGAGGTGGTGTCCGGCGCCAGGATCCCGGAGCTGCGCTCGCTGGTGGTCTGTCTGGAAGACGCGGTGGCGGCAATCGACGTCGAAAGCGCACTGGCGAACCTGCAGGCGCTCCTCATGAATATCGATGCCCGGGGAGGGCGCGCCGAATCCGGTCCGTTGCTGTTCGTTCGGCCACGCGATGCCGCGATGGCGGCGGTGCTGAACGACTGGCCGCTGATGAAGCACGTCGATGGGTTCGTCGTACCCAAGTTGACCCTGCAATCCCTGTCGTCGTGGGAGAACGCGGTCAGTCGTCCTGACCTGTACCTCATGCCCACACTGGAGACGGCCGACGTTTATGACCCGGGCGCAATGGTCGAGCTTGGCTCGGCCCTGAAGGCCAACCTGAACCGACGCATCATCGCGCTGCGAATCGGCGGCAACGACCTGATGGGTTGTCTTGGTCTGCGGCGCAATCCGGCCACCACGATCTACAGCACGCCCATCGGCTACGTGATCCCCATGCTTGCCGGAATCATGGGGGCTCAGGGCTTTGCCCTGACCGCCCCCGTATTCGAGCAACTCGCCACGCCCCATCTCCTGAACGAGGAATTGGAACTGGACATCGCTCATGGCCTGGTAGGGAAGACGGCCATTCACCCGAGCCAGATCCGCATCATCCAGGAGGCGCTGCGCGTGAGCCTCGAGGACTTCAACTGCGCCACGCTGATCGTCAACGATGCGGCCCCCGCCGTTTTCAAGCACAACGACGCGATGTGTGAGCCGGCAACCCACCACAAGTGGGCGGTCAACATCCTCGAACGCGCCAAGTGGCATGGAGTGAGGCCCACCGCCCCGAGTAGCAGCGAGCACGGCGTCCGACTGGCGGAGGCCGGCTGATGAGCGTGGACACGCGTGAGGCTGGCCCAAAAGAAGCACGACCTACGGTTGTCCGCCGACTCGATGTCGGCCGAGCGGCAGCGGCAACTTGCGTCCGGACCACGCGTTCGCGGCGGTCGCGCAAGACGCGTCATGGCGACTCTTTCCCCGTGTGGCGGCAATCCCGTTCACGGTTTGGCAAAGCCGGGACTGGGGAATGTGATTCCGTCCGATCCCTCGCACGAACACTGAACACTGAAGATCAACAAGGAGCGTAAAGATGGCACTCACCCTGAGCAAGAATCAGAGCATCTCGTTGGAAAAAACCGCGGGCCGTGGCTTGACCTCGATCAGTCTCGGCCTGGGTTGGGACCCGGTGAAGTCCGGTGGCTTCTTCTCGAAGATGCTGGGTGGCGGCAGCAACGACATCGACCTCGATGCATCCTGCATCCTGCTGGACGGCGACATGAAATCCGTCGATCTGGTCTGGTTCCGGCAACTGGAATCCAAAGACGGCGCCATCGAGCACTCCGGCGATAACCTGACGGGTGAAGGGGATGGCGACGACGAAACCATCCACGTCGACCTGCAGCGCCTGCCGGGCACCATCCAGCACCTGGTGTTCACCGTGAACAGCTTCCGCGGCCAGACGTTCGACCAGGTCGAAAACGCCTACTGCCGCATCCTCGACGACTCCCAAAACCAGGAGCTGGCGCGCTTCAACCTGGCGGAGAAAGGTCGCCACACCGGTGTCGTCATGGCTAGCCTCAGCCGTGGCGGCGGCGGCTGGGAATTCAAGGCGATCGGCCAGTCCACCCACGGCCGCACCGCGGACGATCTCGTCAATCTGGCGATTCAGGCGGTGCGAGCATGACGACGCTGGTACCTGGCGGCAATGCGCCGGTTGCCACCGGCCAATTGCGTGTGGACATCAACTACGCGCCGATTCCAGGCGCGGAGATCGATATCTCTGCATTCGCGCTCACCTCTGTCGCGAAAGTCCGAGGCGATGGCGACATGTGCTTCTACGGCCAAACCAGTGTCCTGGGTGGCGCGGTTCAGTTGACCACCACGACGGCCGGCCGGGCAACGTTCACCGTGGATCTCGCCCGGATCGACCCTGCCGTCGAGAAAGTCGCGCTCACCGCGACCATCCATGAGAACAAGGCGACCTTCGACCGCGTTTCGATGCTGGCACTGGCCGTTACGGGCGGGATCGAGGCGCGGATCCCGACGGCCGGGATGAATGAGACCGCGCTGATCCTCGGGGAGTTTTACCGCCGTCAGGACGCGTGGAAGTTCCGCTGTGTCGCACAAGGATTTGCCGGCGGCCTGGAGCCGCTGGCAAAGCACTTCGGAGTCGACATTGCTGCGCCTTCCGCTAGCCCGACGCAGACTCCTCCCGCGCCGGCCCCGGCGCCCGTACCGGCGCCAGCGCCCGCACCGGTACCGTCTGGCGCGCCGACGTCCACGATCCGGCTCAGCAAAATCACGCTCGACAAATCACGCCCCAGCATCAGTCTGGAGAAGACCGCTGCCGGCTTCGGTGAAATCAAGGTGAACCTGAACTGGAACCAGGGCACGAGTGGCCTGCTCGGCGGCTTCCTCGGAAAACGCAATGCCATCGACCTGGACCTGGGTTGCCTGTTTGAAATGCAGGACGGACTCAAAGGGGCCGTGCAGGCGCTCGGCAAGCGTTTCGGCGATCTGCGGGAGGAACCCTACATCCAGCTGATGGGAGATGACCGTACCGGCTCGGTTGCCGATGGCGAGTGGCTTCGCATCAACGGGCAACAGTGGAACAAGATCGAACGCATCCTGATTTTCGCGTTCATCTACGACGGCGCTCCGAACTGGAAGGCAACTGATGGTGTTGTAACCATTTTCGTGCCTGGCCAGTCCGAAATCGAAGTTCGCATGAACGAGGAGGGAGGCCGCCACGGCATGTGCGCGATTGCCCTGCTTGAAAACGTGAACGGGGCCGTCAAGGTCTCGCGTCGCGTCGACTTCCATCCCGGACACGAGGAAATGGATCGTGCCTACGGCTGGGGTATGCGCTGGAAAGCAGGCTCCAAGTAACCATTGACCCGGCGGGGCCGTCCGGCCCCGCTCACAGAGAGAAAACACATGCTCGATTGGCTGAAAACCAACGCGGCCAAAGCCCGCGAAACCTTGACCATCGAAGTCGCCAAATTCAAGAACCGGACGTTCATGGAGGCAACCGCCAATGCGTGCGCGCTGATCTCCGCCGCGGATGGCGAGATCAAATCCGAAGAGAAGCTGAAGATGGTCGGCTTCATCAACAACTCCCCGGAATTGAAGGTCTTCAACCTGAACGACGTGATCAAGGTGTTCAGCGACGCCTGCGGCAAGTTCGAATTCGATTTCCAGATCGGCCAGGCCGAGGCGCTGAAGGCCATCGGCAAGATCAAGGGCAAGGACGGAGAAGCACGCTTGCTGGTGCGCGTGGCCTGTGCCATTGGCGCATCCGACGGCCATTTCGACGACAAGGAAAAAGCGGCTTGCCGCCTGATCTGCCTGGAACTCGGCTTGAACCCGGTCGACTTCGAACTGTAGGAAACCGAAACGTGGAAACGACACACATTGGCTTTCCGCCGTTGACCATGGCCGTATTCGTCGGGCTGGCGCTGGCCGCCCTGCTGCTGGACATGGTTACCCACCGCGACGACAAACCGATCACCCTCGCCCGGGCGTCCATCTGGTCGATATTCTGGGTGGCCATCTCCCTTGCATTCGCCGGCTTCCTGTACGTGCAGCATGGCGCGGAAGTAGCCAGCCTGTTCCTTACCGGTTATGCACTGGAGAAGGTCCTCTCCGTCGACAACCTGTTCGTCTTCATGGCGATCTTCGCCTGGTTCAAGGTCCCGGACGGCCTGCGTCACCGCATCCTGTACTGGGGCATCATCGGGGCCATCGTATTCCGCGGTGTCTTTGTCGTCATCGGTACCGGCCTGCTTGCATTCGGCCCGTGGGTCGAGATCGCCTTCGCGCTGATCGTCGCGTGGACCGCCGTCATGATGCTCAAGGGCGGTGACGACGATGACGAGGAGAAGGATTACTCCCAGCATCTTGCTTGCCGCTTAGCGAAAAAGCTCTTCCCCGTATGGCCCAGGCTGCACGGCCACAACTTCTTCGTGAGCCGCAAGACGCTCGAGGCGGAAGGACGGACGGCCGGGAACGACAAGAGCCTGACGGCGAAAGGCAACCTCTTCGCCACCCCGCTGTTCCTCTGCCTGGTGGTGATCGAAGTGTCCGACGTCCTGTTTGCATTCGACTCGGTCCCGGCAGTCATTGCGGTCAGCCGTGAACCTCTGATCGTCTACTCGGCGATGTTGTTCGCAATCCTTGGCCTTCGCACCCTGTATTTCGTCCTGGAAGCGCTGAAGCGCTACGTGGTGCATCTGGAAAAGGCCGTGGTCGTCTTGCTGTTCTTCATCGCAGCGAAGCTGGGCTTGAACGCGACCGACCATCTGTTCCACCACGGCATCAGCATCTCCCCGAACACCAGCCTGCTCATCGTGCTGATAGTCCTGGCTATCGGAATCCTGGCCAGCGTGATCTTCCCGAAAAAGGAAGACGCGCAAGCCGAACATCAGTAACCCGTCACAACCCAAAGGAGCTGTTTTCATGGCACTGACTCTTCAAAAAGGCGGCAACCTCTCGCTCTCCAAAACCGACCCGAGCCTGACCAGGATCCTGGTTGGCCTGGGCTGGGACCCGCGCGCGACCGACGGCACCGAGTTCGATCTCGACGCCAGCGCGTTCCTGCTGGGGGCCAACGGCAAAGTCCGCGGTGAAGCCGACTTCATCTTCTACAACCAATTGCGCAGCCAGGACGGTTCTGTCGAACATACCGGCGACAACCGTACCGGCGCTGGCGACGGCGACGACGAAGTCCTCAAGGTCGACCTGAGCCGCGTTCCGGCCGACATCGACAAGATCGCCTTCACCGTCACCATCCACGACGCCGAAGCGCGCAAGCAGAACTTCGGCCAGGTCAGCAATTCGTTCATCCGCGTCGTGAACGAGACCTCCGGTGCAGAGGTGGTCCGCTACGACCTGGCGGAGGACGCCTCCACCGAAACCGCGATGATCTTCGCGGAGTTGTACCGCAGCAGCGGCGAGTGGAAATTCCGCGCCGTGGGCCAAGGCTACGCCGGCGGCCTGCGTGCCCTGGCCAACAGCTACGGCATGAACTTCTGAGCGGTCTCCTCACCTGAACAAGGAATCACACCATGGCTGTCAGTCTGTCCAAAGGCGGTAACGTCTCCCTGTCGAAAGAGGCCCCGGGCCTGAGCGAAGTCGTCGTCGGCCTGGGCTGGGACCCGCGCGTCACCGACGGCACCGAGTTCGACCTCGACGCCTCGATCTTCGTCACCGGTGAAAACGGTAAAGTCCTGAGCGACGCCAGCTTCATCTTCTACAACAACAAGAAGTCTGCCGACGGTTCCGTCGAGCACCTAGGCGACAACCGTTCCGGCCAGGGCGATGGCGACGACGAACAGGTCAACGTGAAGCTCACTGGCCTGGCGGCCGACGTGAAGAAGCTGGTCTTCGCCGTCACGATTCACGATGCCGAGGCTCGCAAGCAGTCATTCGGCCAAGTGAGCAACGCCTATATCCGCGTCCTGAACAAGGCCGACAGCAAGGAAATCGCGCGCTACGACCTGTCCGAAGACGCTTCCACCGAAACCGCCATGGTCTTCGGCGAGCTGTATCGCCACAACGACGAGTTCAAGTTCAAGGCGATCGGACAAGGTTTCACCGGTGGCCTGAAGCCTCTGGCAGAAGCTCACGGTGTGAGCATCGGTTAATCCGAAAGGCAGGAAAATCTCCAGCTTGACTGGTCGCGCCGTTCAGTTCTCGACTGAACGGCGCACGCCACGCACGACGTCGGTCGAAATGCGTGAAGACCAACGGCTCAAGCCACGTTCACCGAAACACGTTCACCGCTTCCACCAACCGCGTCGCCTGCTGCTTCAGGCTTTCCGACGCCGCCGTACTCTGTTCGACCAGCGCCGCGTTCTGCTGCGTGATGTTGTCCAGATGCACGACCGCCTGGTCGACCTGCGCAACCCCCGTGCTCTGCTCCGCCGTCGACGAGCTGATCTCCGCGATCAAGTCCGACACGCGCTTCACCTGCGTGACGATATCCTCCATCGTCTTGCCCGCGCCATCGACAATCCGCGCGCCCGACTCGACGCGATCGACACTCGCACCGATCAACGTCTTGATCTCCTTCGCCGCATTCGCGCTACGCTGCGCGAGCGCCCGCACCTCACCGGCAACCACCGCGAAACCACGCCCCTGATCGCCCGCGCGCGCCGCTTCCACGGCCGCATTCAGCGCAAGGATGTTGGTCTGGAACGCGATGCCGTCGATCACGCCGATGATGTCCGCGATCTTGCGCGAGCTTGCCGTGATGTCGTTCATCGTTGCGACGACCTCGCTCACCGCCTGCCCGCCGCGCCCCGCCGCTTCGCTCGCGGACACCGACAACTGGTTCGCCTGCAGCGCCGTCTCCGCATTGCTCGACACGGTCGCCGTCATCTCGGCCATCGACGCAGCCGTCTGCTGCACGCTCGTCGACGCCTGCTCGGTGCGCGCGCTGAGATCGTTGTTGCCCTGCGCGATCTCGTTGCTCGCGCGCTGCACGTTCAGCACCTGCTCGCTGACATCGTCGACGAGCCAGCGGAACATCAGCCCAAGCTGGTTGATCGTGCGCAGCGTCATGCCGATCTCGTCGACGCGGTTCATCCGCACGCCGCTGCGGCTCTCGCCGGTCGCCACACGCAACGCCTCGTCGCGCAACTGCATGAGCGGGCGCGCAATCTGCGCATCGAGCCACAGCCCCGCGGCGGCCGCCGCGCCGGCCGTCACCGCCGCGAACACGGCGAGCCCTCCACCGGCCAGCCCGCACGCCCAGCCGCCGGCCACCACGACCGGCGCGAGTACGCACAGCGACGCATGGAGCCGCGCGCGCACCGACATCGTCTGGAACAGCGACGTGAAACCGGCCACGCCCTTGCGGACGATCAGCCCCTTGTGGAAATGCCGGTTGCCGGCCCGCCCTTCGCGGAATTCCTTGTAGAGCGCCTCCGCGGCCGCGATCTCGTCGCGCGTCGCCTTCGTGCGCACCGACATGTAGCCCTTCGGCTCGCCGTTGCGCATCACCGGAATCGCGTTCGCGCGCACCCAGTAGTGATCGCCGTTCTTGCGGCGGTTCTTCACGAGCGCGGTCCACGGCTCGCCGCCCTTGAGCGTCGCCCACATGTCGGCGAACGCCTCTTTCGGCATGTCCGGATGCCGCACGACGTTGTGCGGCTGGCCTTCGATCTCTTCGGGAGAAAATCCGCTGACCTGGATGAAGGCCGCGTTCGCGTAGGTGATGTAGCTGTTCGCGTCAGTGGTCGACATCAGCGTCGCGTCATCGGGAAAATCGAATTCGCGTTGCGTGACGGGCTGGTTGTTGCGCATGGTGTGGAGCTCCGGGTAACGGATCTTGCGTCCGCTTGTCGATTGATTCGAGACCCGCGCATGACGGTCGATCCGCATGCGAGTTGGTCTGGCCCCTGCGCTTTCGGCAAATTCCACGAAAACATTATGGTGTATTCGGGAAAATATGCATTAGAAATGCATGATCTTGTTTTTACCGAACAATCTGTTTATGGATGAAACTAAACGCCATACCGGGTAACGGTTTGACGGTCATTCGCCTGATGATCAAGCGCAATTTTCCCAATAGCAGCTCAATCCATAAACGCAAAATCTTGAATACGAATATGTCTTGTTCGGCGTATTTTCGATTGAATGGGAAAAACTGAACGCGCATTGCGCGCGTCAATCCCGATGCATTGATCGGGCGCGCACATTCGTGCGCGCCCCGGCGATCACCGGAACACGTTCACCGCATCCACGAGACGCGTCGCCTGCTGCTTCAGGCTCTCCGACGCCGCCGTACTCTGCTCGACCAGTGCCGCGTTCTGCTGTGTGATGTTGTCCAGATGCACGACCGCCTGGTCGACCTGCGACACGCCGGTGCTCTGCTCGGCCGTCGACGAGCTGATCTCCGCGATCAGGTCCGATACGCGCTTCACCTGCGCGACGATGTCCTCCATCGTCTTGCCTGCCTCGTCCACACGCCGCGCGCCCGATTCGACGCGGTCGACGCTTGCGCCAATTAGCGTCTTGATCTCCTTCGCCGCATTCGCGCTGCGTTGTGCGAGCGCCCGCACCTCACCGGCGACCACCGCGAAACCGCGCCCCTGTTCGCCTGCACGTGCCGCTTCCACGGCCGCGTTCAGCGCAAGGATGTTGGTCTGGAACGCGATGCCGTCGATCACGCCGATGATGTCGGCGATCTTGCGCGAGCTGGCGGTGATGTCGCTCATCGTCGTGACGACCTCGCCCACCGCCTGCCCGCCGCGTCCGGCCGCTTCGCTCGCCGACATCGCAAGCCGGTTCGCCTGCAGCGCGGTCTCCGCGTTGCTGTCGACGGTCGCCGTCATCTCGGCCATCGACGCGGCCGTCTCCTGCACGCTCGACGCCGCCTGCTCGGTGCGCGCGCTCAGGTCGTTGTTGCCCTGCGCGATCTCGTTGCTCGCGCGCTGCACGTTGTGCACCTGCTCGCTGACGTCATCGACGAGCCAGCGAAACATCAGCCCGAGCTGGTTGATCGTGCGCAGCGTCATGCCGATCTCGTCGACGCGGTTCATTCGCACACCGCGCCGGCTTTCACCGGTCGCGACGTTCAGCGCCTGGTCGTGCAGCCGCTTCAGCGGACGCACGATCTGCGCATCGAGCCACAGGCCGGCCGCCGCCGCCACGCCGACCGTCACGCCGGCAAACGCCGCGAGCCCGCCGCCGGCCAGCCCGCATGCCCAGCCCGCGCCGACGACCGCCGGCGCGAGCACGCACAGCGCCGAATGCACGCGCGCACGCACCGACATCGTCTGCGACAGCGACGCGATGCGCAGCAGCCCCGTGCGGATCACCAGCCCCTTGTGGAACCGGCGCTGGCCCGCCTTGCCTTCGCGAAACGCGCGATACAGCGCATCGGCGGCCTCGCTCTCGTCGTGCGGCGCCTTCGTGCGCACCGACATGTAGCCCTGCGGCTCGCCGTTGCGCATCACCGGAATCGCGTTTGCACGCACCCAGTAGTGATCGCCGTTCTTGCGGCGGTTCTTCACGAGCGCGGTCCACGGCTCGCCGCGCCTGAGCGTCGCCCACATGTCGGCAAATGCTTCGCGCGGCATGTCCGGGTGGCGCACCGCGTTGTGCGGCTGGCCGACGAGTTCCTCGTTCGTGAAGCCGCTCACCTGCGCAAACGTCGTGTTGGCGTAGGTGATGATGCTGTCCGCGTCGGTCGTCGACATCAGCGTGACGTCGTCGGGAAAATCGAATTCCTGTTGGGTAACGGGCTGGTTATTGCGCATGCAAGGCTCCGAAAAGCGGATCTGACGTCCGCGTCGCGCTGACTTCACGCTCAGTAGCCGAAAAACGGTTTATCGCTTTACGACGGTCTTCATCTTACTGTCGGCATATTGGGGAAAAACCTTACCCTTTCTTCGCATAAAATATTCAATTCGGCGGCCGCCATGATTTCGATCAAATAATCCGGCAATATTCGCCGCGCAGGTTCATCCGCATGTCACGGCGCACCGCCCAGCCCCATCGCACGGCACGCCTACGGCGTCGGCCGTTGCACGCGGCGAAACGATTCCGTCTATCCTGCTCCATTCAATCGGCATTCGAATTCGATGAAAAAGGCATTGCACGAACTGAATCGGCTGTCCTGGAATACGGCGACAGTCGCGCATAACAGCCATAAAGGCGATCAGGCCGCGTTTTTCCGTGAAGGCGGCTCGACGCTCTTTCCGGAAGAACGCGAACTGCTCGGCGACGTCAGCGGGCTGCGGCTTCTGCACCTGCAGTGCAACGCGGGGCAGGACACGCTGAGCCTCGTGCGCGACGGCGCGGATGCGACGGGCGTCGACATCTCCGACGAAGCGATCGCGTTCGCACGGCAACTGTCGACCGACGCGGGCCTGCCGGCGTGTTTCGAGCGCGCCGACGTGCTCGACTGGATGCCCGAGGCCGCCGCGCGCGGCGAGCGCTTCGATCGCGTGTTCACGTCGTACGGCGCGATCTGCTGGCTGTCCGACCTGAACGCGTGGGCGCGCGGGATCGCCGCGCTGCTCGCGCCGGGCGGCCGTTTCGCGATGGTCGAGTTCCATCCGTTCGCGCTGTATTTCGACGAACACTGGAAGCCGCACTACGACTATTTCAAAGGCGACGCGACCGAGGAGCCAGCAGGTGTCGGCGATTACGTTGCCGCCTCCGGCACGGGGCTCGGCGCGCAGCACGACCATCCGGGCGTCGTCGATTTCGCTAACCCGCATCCGAGTTACGAGTTCATGTGGGGCATCGGCGAAGTCGTGAACGCGCTCGTATCGGCCGGGCTCGCGATCGACCGCCTGACCGAATATCCGTATGCGAACGGCTGGAAGGGCTTCGACGGCATGCGCGAGCTGGACGGCCACCGGATGGTGCCGCCCGACGGCATGCCGCGCCTGCCGCTGATGTATGCGATCGCCGCGCATCGGGAGGCCGCATGACGCGCCGCACCGCCGCCGAACGCGACGCACTTTCGGCACGCCTGCTCACGCGCGACGAAGTGCCGCTCGTGTGGACCATCGACCGGCGCGAGATCATCGAACACCTGTATGTGCTGCGCGACGGCGCGCTGCAGCTCGTGCCCGACTTTTATGACGTCGCGGGCTGGCCCGACGGCGAAGCCGACCACTACACGCCAATCCTGCTCGACTGCCACGATCGCGGCGGCTGGTGCCTCGGCAGGTTCGACGGCGCACGGCTCGTCGCGGCGGTCGTCGTCGACAGCCAGCCGCTCGGCCCGCACAGCGACATGCTGCAATTGAAGTTCCTGCACGTGAGCCGCGACTGGCGCGGCTGCGGGCTCGGCGAGCAGCTCTACCGCGCGGCCCGTGAGCAGGCGCGCGCGATGGGCGCCGCACGCCTGTATGTGTCGGCCACGCCATCGCAGAACACGATCGACTTCTACCTGCGGCTCGGCTTCACGGTCAGCACATCGCCCGACCCGGCGCTGTACGCGCTCGAGCCGGAAGACATTCACCTGGAAGGGCCGACAGCCTGACGCACCGGCACGCGGGCGAAGCGTAGAATTTCCCGCTTTGCCACTGCCGCCATCGGCCATCACGGCATCACGGAGAGCGAAATTGCAGAACGAAGCGCAGCCACACGCCATGCCGAAAATCCTCGTCAGCATGTGCGTGGTCGGTCATCCGGTCCGTTACAACGGGTCGGCCAAGACCGCCGCACACGAGGCGCTCGAACGGTGGCAGCGCGAAGGACGTCTCGTGCCCGTCTGCCCCGAACTGGCCGGCGGCTTCAGCGTGCCGCGCCCACCCGCCGAAATCGCCGGCGGCGAATCGGGGCAGCGGGTGCTGTCGGGCGCTGCGCGCATCGTCGACGTGAACGGAACGGACGTGACGGCACCGTTCGTGTCCGGTGCGCATACCGCGCTGGCCCTCGCGCGCACGCACGACTGCCGCTTCGCGATCCTGGCCGACGGCAGTCCGTCGTGCGGCAGCACGTTCATTTACGACGGGAGTTTCGAGAACCGGCGGCACACGGGCGCCGGTGTCACGGCGGCGTTGCTGCGCGAGCATGGCATCGAAGTGTTCGCGGACACCGAGATCGACGCGCTCGATGCGCGCCTCAAGCAGTTGTCGCAGGCCGGTTAACGACGATGCGCGGCACGAGGATTCTCGTGCCGCGCATCGATTCGAATTGAGCGAAGCGGTAACGCGGCCGCTTCACCCCGAGACGCGGGTCAGACGCGCTCGATCGCGATCGCGATGCCCTGGCCGACGCCGATGCACATCGTGCACAGCGCGAAGCGGCCGTTCGTGCGATGCAGCTGGTACATCGCGGTCGTCACGAGACGCGCGCCCGACGCACCAAGCGGATGGCCCAGTGCGATCGCGCCGCCGTTCGGGTTCACGCGAGGATCGTCATCGGCAACGCCGAGCATGCGCAGCACCGCGAGACCTTGCGATGCGAATGCCTCGTTCAGCTCGATCACGTCGAACTGGTCGATCGTCATCCCGAGCCGCGCGAGCAGCTTCTGCGTGGCCGGCGCGGGGCCGATGCCCATCACGCGCGGCGCGACGCCGGCCGTCGCGATCCCGAGCACGCGTGCGCGCGGCGTCAGGCCGAAGCGCTTCGCGGTTTCCTCGTTCGCGAGCAGCAGCGCGGCGGCGCCGTCGTTGACGCCCGACGCATTGCCGGCCGTCACCGAGCCGTCCGGGCGAACGACGCCCTTCAGCTTCGCCAGCGTTTCGAGCGACGTCTCGCGCGGATGCTCGTCACGCGACACGACCACCGGATCGCCCTTCTTCTGCGGAATCGTGACCGCGACGATTTCCTCGGCGAGCGTGCCGTCCTGCTGCGCACGCGCGGCCTTCTGCTGGCTGCGCAGCGCGAACAGGTCCTGGTCGGCGCGGCTGATGTTGTAGTCGACCGCGACGTTCTCGGCCGTCTCCGGCATCGAATCGACACCGTGCAGCTGTTTCATCAGCGGATTGACGAAGCGCCAGCCGATCGTCGTATCGTAGATGTCGGCCTGGCGCGCGAACGCGCTCGCAGCCTTGCCCATCACGAACGGCGCACGCGTCATGCTCTCGACGCCGCCCGCGACCATCAGCGCGGCCTCGCCGGACTTGATCGCACGGGCGGCCACGCCGACCGCATCCATCCCGGAACCGCACAGGCGGTTGATCGTCGAGCCCGGCACGCCTTGCGGCAGCCCAGCGAGCAGCGCCGACATGCGCGCAACGTTGCGGTTGTCCTCGCCGGCCTGGTTCGCGCAGCCGTAGATCACGTCGTCGATCGCCGTCCAGTCGACGTCGCGGTTGCGCTCGACGAGCGCCTTGAGCGGCACTGCGCCCAGATCGTCGGCGCGCACGCCGGACAGTGCACCGCCGTAGCGCCCGATCGGCGTACGGATCGCATCACACAGAAAAGCTTCGGTCATCAGTGTCTCCGCTCCCAGGACAGGCTGGGGAATGAACAGGGCGCGCCCCTTGCATTGCCCGCCGGGATGCGCTTAAATGTTCTATATACGAACATAAGATCGTGTATCGAACGTTCAACGCATCATAGGGAGTGCGGGGACGACCTGTCAAGCGCCCGGTCCGCCGGGCGGTTGGCGTGTCAGGCCCCATGCGCTATCTTCTCGGCTGCACGATATTCCCATCGCTCATGACAACCGAAGACACTCAGACGAAACCCGGCGACTCCTATGTCCAGTCGTTCGCACGCGGCCTCGCGGTGATCCGCGCGTTCGACGCGGCCCGTCCGGAGCAGACACTCACCGAGGTCGCCTCGGCCACCGGGCTCACGCGCGCGGGTGCGCGCCGGATCCTGCTCACGCTGCAGACGCTCGGCTACGTCGAAGCCGACGGCCGGCTGTTCCGGCTCACGCCGAAGATCCTCGAGCTCGGCTTCGCGTACCTCACGTCGATGCCGTTCTGGAATCTCGCCGATCCCGTGATGGAGCAGTTGTCCGCGCAGATTCACGAAAGCTGCTCGGCGGCCGTGCTCGACCGCACCGAGATCGTCTACGTGCTGCGGGTACCGACTCGCAAGATCATGACGATCAACCTGTCGATCGGCAGCCGGCTGCCCGCGTACTGCACGTCGATGGGCCGCGTGCTGCTGTCGGCGCTCGACGATGACGCGCTCGACGAAACGCTCGCGCAAAGCGGCATCCGTGCGCATACGCCGCGCACGATCACCGACCTCGGCGAACTGAAGGCGGCGATCGCGCAGGTGCGCCAGCAGGGCTGGGCCGTGGTCGACCAGGAGCTCGAAGTGGGCCTGATGTCGCTGTCCGCGCCGATCCGCAACCGGCGTGGGCAGATCATCGCGGCGATGAACATCAGCGGCAACGCGCAGCGGCATACCGCGAAGCAGATGGTGAAGGAGTTTCTCGGGCCGCTGCAGCAGGCCGCGCAGACGGTGTCGGAGCTGGTGGCGCGGCGGGGGTGACAACGAAGGTACGGAACGCGTCAGGACGTGTTCCGTACCGAATTGCGTGGCCGGATCTGCAACTGTGCCCGTTGCATCGCCTGTTGCAGTCGCTCCGTCAGCACCGCTCGCGGCGGCAAAGCGGTCAGGTACTCCGCAACGTGGATGCCGGACTTGTCCAGTTCCAGCAGTTCGATCTGCTCTGATTTCTTGCCGGTGCAGAGGATGATCCCAAGAGGTGGTGCTTCATCCGCCTCTCGCTCATGCCTGTCGAGCCACCGCAGATACAGTTCCATCTGCCCCTTGTACGCGGCCTTGAACTCACCGACTTTCAACTCGACCGCAACCAGCCGTCGCAGCTTCCGGTTATAGAACAGCAGATCGAGGTGGAAATCCTCGTCGTCGATCTGGATGCGCTTCTGCCGGGCGACGAAAGTGAAGCCTGCGCCAAGCTCCAGCAGAAAGGACTCCATTTCGCGAATGATCGCGGTCTCCAGGTCGCCTTCCTGCCAGGTGTCGCGCAGACCAAGGAAATCGAGAATATAGGGATCGCGCATGATCAGGCTGGGCGACATACGTTGCGCATCCCGCATCGTTGCCAGCTCCTCCGCGATCAATGCATCCGGCTTCCGGGAGAGTGCAGTGCGCTCATACAACATCGAGTCGATACGCTCGCGCAGCGTCCTGACGCTCCAGCGTTCCACGCTGGCCATCTGCGCGTAGTAGTCACGCTGACGCGGGTCTTTGAGCGGGACCAACGCAACAAAGTGCGTCCAGCTCAATTGTCGTATCAGCGATACGACAATCCGTTCATCCGGAAAGGTGGTAGCAAACTGCACCATGCGGCGCAGATTTTTCACGGCAAAGCTACCGCCATAATCCTTCGTCAATTGTGCCGCCAGGGTCGGTAGCACTTCCTCGCCGTAGTCGGCCCGTTTGCCCGACAGGATCTGGGTGTGAACGAGTTGACCGATGCGCCAGTAGAGCATCGTCAACTCACTGTTCACTGCCGAGGCAGTACGCTGCCGCGCCGCTTCGATCAATGCCCGAATGTCACCCAGCAGCGTTTGCGTCGCGACTGGCGATGCAACGACAACCTTGTGTCGGGTCATGCTGTTGCCTCCTCGATGTGCCGCCGACCCGCAATCGTTCGGTGTCTCCCTGCCGCCTATTCGACTGCACCGACATCGATCAGCCCGGTACCGGACCGGCGTCGCGGTGAAATAAAAAGCGGGCAGCACCGGCTGCCCGCACACGCTGATTGCATTGCAGCGTTCTGCTCACGGAACCCGGAGCGAACGACGAGCCGCCCAATTTAGTGACGCACATAGGCGCAGTCAATTTGACGAGAACGAAACTTCTACGAGCTCGTAGGACACCGCGCCGCACACTTGACGAGCAGTGCCCCCTTGCTTGCCGGCACCGTGCCCACGACACGGCCGAGTGACGCACCGCCCCCCCCACTCAAAACAGATGATGAATCCCGGCCACGATCGCGAGTTGCCGCTGCGTGCCCGACGCACCGATCGCGAAGATCGCGGCGCGCGCCGCCGCGCTCCCCGTCGCCTGCTGCGCAACCGCATGCAGGTAGACCTGCGTGCGCTTCGACAACGCATACACGTCGCCGAGCGAAGCCGACAGATAGCGGCGGCCGATGAACGACGTCGTCGACATCCCGCCCGCCACCGCATTGGCCGGCGTCGCCTGCCACGTGGCGCCCGCATCGAACGTGCGATACGAATCCGTCTGCGCGCCGGCCTTCAGCCTCACGTACGTGTACAGCGCGTGCAGCCGCACGGTGCCCCAGTCGTAGCGCGCGCCGATGCCCGCGTTCTCGACCTTGTCGGCCACATACGACAGCGCCGGACGCCCCTGGAACGTCGACAGGCCGAGGCCCGCAGTCGTATCGCCAAGCATCGGGCCGAGCGCGCGGTCGTGCTCGTTCACGTACGCGGCGGCGAGCCCGAACGATCCGTTCACGTAATCGATGCCTGCTCCCGCGATGCGTCCGCTCGAGAAATTGCCGGGCACGCCCCCGAACCCGAGCAACAGTCCGACCCTCAACCCGTACAACGCGGGCGAGCGGTATTTCACGACGTTGCTCTCCTGCGCCGACGTCGTCTCGACCAGCCCGTCGAGGTTGCCCGGGTGGGCCGCGAGCAGGTTCGACGACTGAAAGCCGTTGCCCATCGGCGCGAGCCAGTCATAGTTGAACGCGGTCTGCTGGCCGAGCGTGATCGTGCCGGCCCGCTCCGACGACAGCCCGACGTAGGCCTGCCGGTTGAACAGCGTGCCGCTGCGCATCAGCGCGCCCGTGTTGGTCGCGAAGCCGTTCTCGAGCCGGAACACCGCACGCCAGCCGGCGCCCAGTTCCTCGTTGCCGAGGAAGCCGATGCGGTCGGGCTGCATCACGCCCTGCAGCATCGCGGCCTGCGGGCTGCCCGCGCGATTGTTCACGTACGCAACGCCGGCATCCAGGCTGCCGTACAGCGTCACGCTGCTCTGTGCATGCGCGGCGCTTGCGGCCGCTGCATTCAATACCGCGAAAATCATGGCCGCGCGGCGGCGGCTTGCCGACGTCTGCATCGGTGTCTCCTCGTTGCATGGGGAATGTGACGGCTCGCGCTTATTCGACGGCTTTCGCATAGCCGCCGGCACGCGCGTAACGCAGCCCCATCGCGCCGATCGCGACGGCGGCACAGACGATCGGTGCGATCAGCAGCATGAAGACACCCGACAACCCCATCGCGCTCGCCATCACCAGCGCGCCGACGAACGAGCCCGCGATCGCGCCGAGCCGGCCGACACCGAGCGCCCAGCTCACGCCTGTCACGCGGCTGCCGGTCGGATAGAAATCGGCCGCGAGCGCATTGGCCCCGGTTTGCGAGCCGGCGACGCCGAAGCCGATCCCGAAGATGCCGATGCAGAGCGACGGCAGGTCGTCATAGCGCCACGCGACGAGGAACACGCACAGCGCGCCGGCGAGATAGGCGGCCACCAGCACCACGTACGCGTTGAAGCGGTCCATCGCGCGCCCGAGCAGGATCGCGCCGACCGTGCCGCCCAGCTGGAACATCGCGGTGACGATCGCCGCCTGCGCGAGATCGAAGCCCGCTTCGCGAAACAGGCTCGGCAGCCAGTTGGTGACGAGATAGACGATCAGCAGGTTCATCCAGAATGCACACCACAGCGCGAGCGTGCCGAACCGCAGCGGGCGCGCGAACAGTTGCGACACGGGCGAGCGCGCCGCAACGCTCGCCGGCTCGTCCGCGACGAAGCGTTGCACACTGTCCGGCGCATCGGGCGACATGCGGCGCAGCACGGCCGCGACCTGCGCGGCCGGCGCGCGTCGATGGATCAGGAAGCGGATCGATTCGGGCAGCGCGGCGAGCATCACGAGCCCGAGCGCGATCGGCAGCACGCCGCCGATGACGAACATCGCATGCCAGCCGTAACGCGGAATCACGTGCGCGGCGATGAACCCTGCCGCCGCGGAGCCGAACGTGAAGCCGCAAAACATCGTCGTGACGATCAGCGCACGGCGGGCGCGCGGGCTGTACTCGGACGTCATCGCGATCGCATTCGGCATCGCCGCGCCCAGGCCGACACCGGTCAGGAAGCGCAGCGCCGTCAGCGAATGAATCTCCGGCGCGACCGCGCACAGCGTGCTGAACAGGCCAAACGACAGGACCGACCCGACCAGCAGGCGCTTGCGGCCGAGCCGGTCGCCGAGCGGCCCCGCGAAAAACGCGCCGACCGCGAGGCCGACCAGCCCGGACGCGAGCAGCAACGTGATGCCGGTCGTGCCGGCATGCCAGTCGCTGCGCAACGCGGGCACGACGAAGCCGATCAGCGCGGTGTCGAGCCCGTCGAGTGCGACCACGGCGAAACACTGCACGGCAATCGCCAACTGGAAACGTGAGAACGGCAGCGCGTCGATCCAGCGCTGCACGTCGAATGCGGGGGTGGGTTGCAAGAGGGTGTCTCCTTCGTTTTATCCTGACGGGCCGGGCTTCCTGAGCCGGGTCCGTGCATCGCGTATCGGGCGCGGCGGACGATACGGCACGCCCGTCTGCCGCGGCCGTTGCCGATCGTTCCGATCAACTCCAATCATTCATTTGCACTGCGAATTCCGAATTCCATTCGATATCGCCGAACCGGGCGCCGCCGCACATCGCCGGATTGTTCCGACGAATCGGCAGCGCCCGCTCCGCTCAGTCCAGCTTGAACAAGCGCTTCGCGTTGTCGCGCCCGATCTTCTCCCGGTCGTTGTCGCCGATCTCGGCAGCGTCGAACCACGCGCTCGCCTCCTCCATCGATTCGAACGGATAGTCGGCCGAGAACAGCACGCGGTCGCTGCCGATCTCGTCGATCGCGTTGCGCATCGCGATCGTGCGGAAATTGCCGCTCGTCGTGACGTAGAAATGCGCGCGGAACGTATCGATGAAGGAGCGCTTCGCCTTCACGCCCATCGGGTTCTTGCCGTTCGGGGACGCCCAGTGCGACGTGCGCCAGATGTTGTGCAGCGCGAGCTCGCCGAGGTGTCCGAGGATCACCGTCAGGTTCGAGTGTTCGTCGAACAGGCCGCTGCCGATCAGGCGCAGCGCATGCACGCCCGTTTCGCGTGAAAACTCCCACGCCGGCCCCATCAGCCACGGATGGCCTTCGATCGCCAGTTGCTGGCTCGGCAGCGGATTGCGCGGGTGCAGGTAGAACGGCACGTCGAGCCGCGCGACCTCGGCCCAGAACGGCCGGTATTGCGGCAGGTCGTAGTAGGTCGCGTTGTCGGCGTGGCCGATCTGCGAGAAGCCGTTGACGAGCGCGCCCTTGAAACCGAGTTCGGTCACCGTCCGCGCCAGCTCGCGCGCGGCGGCGTCCGGATCCTGCAGCGGCAGCGCCGCGAACGCGCCGAAGCGGTCCGGCCGGCGCGCGACCTGTTCGGCCAGCAGGTCGTTCGCGCGCCGCGCGACGTCGATCGCGCGCCCCGTGTCGGTGATCGCCTGGACGGCCGGCGCGTTCAGCGACAGGATCGTGTAACCGATCCCGCACGCATCCATGCGCTCGACGCGCTCCTCCTGCACGTCGAGCAGCTGACGGCGTCGCGCCGGCCAGATGTCGGCGGTAAAGTAATGTTCGGAATCGCCGATCGTGTCCGGCGTGGCAAAGTGCTCCTCGAGTGCGATCTTGTCCCGCATGCTGCCTCCTGTGAGATCCGGGCCGCCGCGCCACCTTGGTGCGGCGAGTCGGAACCAGCATAGGAGGGCCGCGGCGCCCTGTTAAATTGCGGCGTTGAATACCGTCATTCACGGCATCTATGCCCGCCTACCGACCGACGCGATGGAACACGACCCCGATCTGCGCAACATCGACCTGAACCTGCTGCTCGTGTTCGACGTGCTGTACCGCACACGCAGCACGACGCGCGCCGCCGACGCGCTGCACCTGACGCAGCCGTCGGTCAGCAACGCGCTGAAGCGGCTGCGCACGCTGTTTGACGACGCGCTGTTCGTGAAGACGGCCGACGGCATGCAACCCACGCCGCGTGCGGACGCGATCGCGGCGCGCGTCGACGAAGGGCTCGCGTCGCTGCGCACCGCGCTGCAGGCCGGCCGCGCGTTCGACCCGGCCACGTCGACCCGCACCTTCCGCCTGTACACGAGCGATCTCGGGCAGGCAATCTTCATGCCGCCGCTCGTCGCGCATCTGCGCCGGGTCGCGCCCGGCATCCGGATCGTCACGGCCGATCCACCGCTCGATGCCGCGCAGCAGATGATGAAGCTCGGGCAAATCGACCTTGCGCTCGGCATGTTCACCGGGCTGCATGCCGATTTCCATCAGCAGCGCCTGTTCCACGAAACCTACGTCGCGCTCGTACGCAACGACCATCCGATGATCGGCGCGACGCTCACCGCGGAGCAGTTCTTCGCGGCCGACCATGTGAGCTACACACCCACGGCCGGCAGCCACGCGCACTTCGAAGCGGCGCTTTACGCGCTGTCGCCGCACGCCGGCAGCACGCGCCATGTCGTGCTGCAGCTCGCGCATTCGTTCGGTCTGGAACGCATCGTGTCGTCGAGCGACCTCATCGCGTGCATTCCCAGCCGCCTCGCCCGCGAGCTGGCGCGACTGCAGGACGTGCGCGCCGTATCGCTGCCGTTCGACACGGCGCCAGCCGACATCGCGCAGTTCTGGCATGAACGCTATCAGCGCGACGAAGGTCATCAGTGGTTGCGCACGCTCGTCTACGACCTGTTTCACGACCTTCGCCACAGTGCGTTGCCGTAGACGAATCGCAAAAAAAACGGGCAGCCCAGGGCTGCCCGTATCAACTCCACTTGGTTACAACGTCCTTCTCACGGAACACGGAGCGAACTCCGCGCCGCACAATTTAGTGACGCACGGAAACGCGGTCAATTTGACAAGAACGAAACTGCGCAGTGAACCGGTAGGACACCGCGCCGCTCACGCACCCAGCAACATTCCCTTGCGTACCGGCACCGTGCCTGTCACACGGCCCAGCGGTGCGCCAGCCGTGACGAAACGAATCGCGCGGCGCATGTAGAACACACCATCCGTGCCGCTCGAGATCGTCGTGATCGCATCCGTCAGCGGATCGACGATGTCGAACAGCGGATCGCCGGCGCGGATCGTCGCGCCGATCGCCGCGCGGTGCACGAGGATCCCGCTCACCGGCGCGTAGAACTGCTCGCTGCCCGCGAGCGGCGTGGCCGGCGCAGCGAGCGGCGGCAGGGGCGTACGCTCGCCGCGTACCGCGCCGCGCCACACGAGATAGTCGACGAGCGCATCGGCATCGCGTTCCGCATATTCGTACGTCACGTCGCGCTGGCCGCGGCACTCGACCGTCACGGCCACGGTGCCCGCCGCCATCGGCGTGCCTGCCGGCAAGTGCTGCCGCAATTGCGTCCACAGCAGGTGATGCGCATCGTCGAACGCGTGCCCGCCCGAATCCTCGGCGAGCAACGATACGTCCGCACCGAGATAACGCACGAGCGGCTCGACTTCCGGCCATGCGGTGTCGCTCGTGTACACGTGCATCACCGCTTCGAGCGAACAATGCAGGTCGATCACCACATCGGCGTCGAGCGACAGCTTCAGCAGCGCGAGCTGCAGCGCATCGAATTCCGTGCGCGGCGCGATCTCGTCGAGCGCCGCGCCGACGCACTCGCGCACGATCGCGCGATTGTGTTCGCCGTCGTCGCCGAGGCGGTCCCGCGCACGCGCGGCGATTTCCGCGAGCGGCAGGAAGCCGCGATTGAAGTTTCGGCCGCTCGCCAGATCGAAACGGCCGATGAACTGCCCGAGCAGATGATGATTGAGGCCGACCGGGTTCGCGACCGGCACGAGCACGATCTCGGCCGCGAGCCGGCCTTCGGCATCGAGCTGCGCGAGTCGCTGCTTCAGCACGAACGCCGCGAGCATCGCGGGCGTCTCGTCCGCGTGCAGCGCGGCCTGCAGGTAGATCTTGCGGCCGGTGTCGGCCGGCCCGAAATGAAAGCTCGTCAGCGTGCGCTGCGTGCCGATCGACGGCGACAGGAGCGGCGTGGTGCGAATCTGCATCGATGGTCTCGAACGAAATGAAAACGAAGAGCGGGTGAAACGGCGGAGCGACTCGGCGCTCAGTCGCCGTACGGGTTGAAGTCGAAATATTTCTTCGCGATGCGGTCGTACGTGCCGTCCTTCAGCATCGACGCGATCGCGCCGTCGATCGACGCCTTGAGCGCCGTATCCGACTGCCGCATGCCGATGCCGACACCGCGATCGCCCATGTCGAGCGGTGCGCCCACGAACGCGAAGCCCTTGCCCTTCGGCATGCGCAGGAAGCCGTAGTCGGCTTCCACGGTGCCGAGCAGCGCCGCGTCGAGGCGGCCGTTGACGAGATCGGCGAACACGTCGTCCTGGCTCTTGTACGGCACCACGCTGACGCCGGCCGGCGCCCAGTGCGCGAGCGCCCACGATTCGAACTGCGTGCCCGACTGCACGCCGACGTGCTTGCCGGCCAGCGACGCGGTCGTGCTGTCGACGCCGCTCCCGGGCCGCGCAACGAGCCGCGACTTGAAGCGGAACAGTTTCGACGAGAACAGGATCTGCTTCTCGCGCTTCTCGGTGATCGCCATCGACGACAGGATCGCGTCGATCTTGCGTGCCTGCAAAGCGGGAATCATCCCGGAGAATTCGAGCTCGACCCACTGGCACCGCAACTGCGCGCGGCGACAGATCTCGTTGCCGAGATCGACGTCGAAGCCCTTCAGGCTGCCGTCGGGCGCCTTCGAATCCATCGGCGGATAGGTCGGATCGATGCCGAGGCGCACGGGGCGCGCATCGAGCGCGTGCGCGGCGCTGGCCGTGAACGCAAGGCAGAGGTAAACGAACGGCAGGAAGGTACGTTTCATGGTCGACGAAGGGCGGGACGATGGGCAAACGGCACGAGCCGGACTGCCTGCGATCGTAGTGCGCACGCGCCGCCGCCGGAATCGCCCGCTGCCTTATCATGATCACTTTTCCCGATCACCGGCCCCGCGCTTGCCCATGGCGTTCACGCTCTCCCAGCTCCGCATCTTCCAGGCCGTCGTCGAGCACGGCAGCCTGCGCGCCGCCGCGCGCGCGCTCGATCTCGCGCAGAGCGGCGTCACGCAGCAGTTGCAGAGCCTCGAGGCGACACTCGGCGCGACGCTGTTCACGCGCACCAATCGCGGGATCGTGCCGACAGCCGTCGGCCAGCGGCTGCTCGCGCGCTCCGGTTCGATCCTCGGCGAATGCGAGCAGGTCGAGCGGGAAATCCGGCAACTGAGCGGCGCGTACGAAGGCACCGTCACGCTCGGCCTCGTGGCCGAGCCGCTGATCGATGCGTTCGCGCCGGTGCTGAGCGCGTTCCGCGCGCGCTTCGACAAGGTCGACGTGCACCTGCGCACCGGCACGTCGCGGATGATGATCGGCTGGTTGCGGGAAAGCACGGTCGATTTCGCGATCGCACTCGTCGCGAAGCAGACCGACACGACCGATCTCGCGGTCACGCCGCTGCGTACATCGGCGCCGGTGGTCGTGTGCCGCAACGGGCATCCGGCGATGCACGCGCAATCGCTCGCCGAACTGGCCGACTACGCGTGGGTGTCGACGCGCTCGCCGAACCTGAGCGCCGATCCCGTCGTCAACCGGCTGCTCGCGTACTTCGACGGGCACGGCCTGCCGCCGCCGAAGATTCTCGCCACCGTCGAAGGGATGTTCGAGACGCTGCAGCTCGTCACGCAGACCGATTGCCTGTCGCTCGAAACCGAAGCCGTGACGCGGCACGGGCCGTTTGCCGGCGCGCTCGCGAAGGTGCCCGTACGCGAACAGGCCGAATCGCAGGACATCTGCCTGCTGCAGCGCGCGGCCGTGCCGCTGACGCCGGCCGCGCAGGAACTCGCGACGATGCTCGCGTCGTACCTGAGGGTGGTGCGCGGGCGGTAAGCGCGGATTGCCGCCTGCCGCCCGCCTTGCTGCGCCGTGCTTTGCGTCAGTCGATCGAATCCCGCGCCGTCTCGCGCAGCATCGCCACCGCGATCAGCGACAGCACCACGCACGCGGCCACGTAGCCGGCCGGCGCGAGCTTGCTGCCGGTCGTCTTCACGAGCCAGGTCGCGATCAGCTGCGCGGTGCCGCCGAAGATCGTCACCGCGAGCGCATACGCGATCGAGATACCGGTCGCGCGCACGTGACGCGGCAGCGACTCGCACATCAGCGCCATTTCCGACGCCGAGCCGAGCGAATAGAACAGCAGCATCAGCGCGGTCAGCGGCAGGATCACCGACAGCGTCGGGTGATGATTCATCAGCCAGAATGCCGGGAACAGCAGCACGACCAGCACGCCGCGGCCGACGAAGATCGGCAGGCGCCGGCTGCCGAGCTTGTCCGACAGCCAGCCGAACAGCGGGCACGTGACCAGCATCACGCAGCCCGACGCGACACCGACGAACATCGACAGCTTCATCGGCAGG
Source organism: Burkholderia lata (assembly GCF_000012945.1). Classification (NCBI taxonomy): domain Bacteria; kingdom Pseudomonadati; phylum Pseudomonadota; class Betaproteobacteria; order Burkholderiales; family Burkholderiaceae; genus Burkholderia; species Burkholderia lata. The sequence continues at coordinate 269,185 of NC_007511.1, read as the reverse complement.
CCGAGCGTGTGGATCGCATAGGTCGGCATGTAGAACGTCAGGATGTAGGTCGACACCGTGCCGCCCATCACCGTGAGCATCAGCAGCAGCACCGTGCGCGTGTGCTTCGAGAACAACTCGTGCAGCACGCCGCGTTCGATGCCGTGATGGCTGTCGCCGGGCGCATCGTCGGCGAGCCGGCGGCGCAGATACATGCCGACCGGCGCGATCAGCACGCCGACGAGAAACGGCAGCCGCCAGCCCCAGCTCTCCAGCGCGTCCTTGGTCATCGTGTTCGACAGCAGCGCCGCGAAGCCCGAGCCCATCAGCGCGGCGCCGCCCTGCGTCGCGAGCTGCCAGCTCGCGCGGAACGCGCGGCGCGACGTGCCGCCCTGTTCGAGCAGCGTCGACGTCGCCGCGCCAAATTCGCCGCCCTGCGAGAAGCCCTGCATCAGCCGCGCGAACACGACCAGCAGCGGCGCCGCCACGCCGACCTGCGCGTACGTCGGCGCGATCGCGATCAGGCCCGTGCCGAGCGCCATCAGCATGATCGTCAGGTTCAGCGCGGCCTTGCGCCCCTTGCGGTCCGCATAGACGCCGAGCACGACGCTGCCGAGCGGCCGCGTGAAGAAGCCGGCCGCGAACGTCGCGACCGACAACAGCAGCGACGTGGTCGGGTCGCTCGACGGGAAGAACAGCTTGCCGATCAGCACCGCGAAGAAGCCGTACACGGTGAAATCGAAGAATTCCAGCCAGTTGCCGATCACGGCTGCGGCGATCGCCCCGCGTCGCGTGACGGCCGGTGCGCCGGGCGTGCTGGCTTCGGCAGCCCCCGTCGACGCGGGGTGCAGCGCGAGATGGTCTTTCTGCATCGTTATCGTCTCCTCTCAATGCGGCCGGAAGCGCCGGCCGCGCGCCCCGCTGCCGGTATCACCGCCCGAGGTAACGCTCCACGAGACGCGTCCAGTACGCCGCGCCGATCGGCAGGTTGCGATCGTTGAAGTCGTATTTCGGGTTGTGCACCATGCAGCCGTCCTCGCCTTCACCGTTGCCGAGCCGCACGAACGAGCCCGGCCGCTGCTGCAGCATGAACGCGAAATCCTCGCTGCCCATCAGCAGGTCGGTTTGCTCGACCACGTGCGCGTCGCCGACGAGCTCGCGCGCCACCTGCGCAGCGAAATCCGTTTCGTCATCCGAATTGACGACGACCGGATAGCCCTCGATGTACTCGACGTTCGCGGTTGCGCCATAGCTCGCGGCCTGCGTTTCGGCCAGCTCGGTGATGCGGCGCTTGAGCAGCGCGCGCACGTCGGGGCTGAACGAGCGCACGCTGAGTTCGAGACGCGCGCCGTTCGGGATCACGTTGTTCGCGGTGCCCGCGTGCATCGAGCCGACCGTGACGACCGCCGGCTGCGCGGGGTCGACGTTGCGCGCGACGATCGTCTGCAGCGCCATCACGATGCTCGCCGTGACGACCACCGGGTCGACCGTCAGGTGCGGCCGGGCCGCGTGGCCGCCGACGCCTTCGATCGTGATGATCGCCTTGTCGCCGGCCGACATGAACGGGCCGCGCCGCGTGAGGAACACGCCGGGCGCCGCGCCCGGATGATTGTGCATGCCGAACACCGCGTCGCACGGAAAGCGTTCGAACAGGCCGTCGTCGATCATCTTCTTCGCGCCGCTGTCGACGCCATGCTCTTCCGCCGGCTGGAAATACAGGTGCACGGTGCCGGAGAAGTTACGGGTCTTCGCGAGGTGCTGCGCGGCGCCGAGCAGCATCGTCGTGTGGCCGTCGTGACCGCAGGCGTGCATCTTGCCGTGCGTGCCGCTCGCATAGGGCAGCCCCGTCGCCTCGACGATCGGCAGCGCGTCCATGTCGGAGCGGATGCCGATGCTGCGCGTGCCGTCGCCCACGCGCAGCGTGCCGACCACGCCCGTCTTGCCGACCCCGCGCGTCACCTGCCAGCCCCACTGTTCGAGTTTCTCGGCGACGAGCGCGGCCGTGTCGTGCTCTTCGTACGCGAGTTCGGGATGGTGGTGGATGTGGTGGCGGATCTCGCGCAACCCGCCGGCGGCGGGCATCAGATCCTCGACTTCGGTGAATCGGGTATCGGTGGTCATCAAGGGGCTCCTGCTGTTTGTCTGCACACGCCACGCGTGCGTGCGGGAAAGCGAGCCACTATAGCGAGCCGATATCGGTTCAATAAGATGCGGAATTTTTCACCGCGATAAGATTTTTTAATCAGGGTTAGTACGGGCACGGCCCGCTGGATCGACCTCATCGAACGCGATCGCCACGCGACCCGTTGATTTTTGAGACGAACGGTCTATTATTCGCACATGGACGTTCGAACTGATCCGCCTCGCCGTCGCGGCAGGCCACCGAAGCAGCACGAGGACCTCGTCGCCACGCGGGACATGCTGCTGCGCTCCGGGCTGGAAGTGCTCACCGAGAAGGGCTTTTCGGCGACCGGGCTCGACGAGATCCTCGGGCGCGCCGGCGTGCCGAAGGGCTCCTTCTATCACTACTTCGACAGCAAGGAAGCGTTCGGCCTCGAACTGATCGACCGCTATGCCGACTTCTTCGCGCGCAAGCTGGACCGTCATTTCAGCGACCCGGCGCGCTCGCCGCTGCAGCGCGTGCGCGCATTCGTCGACGATGCCCGGGACGGCATGGCCCGCTACGCGTACAGCCGCGGCTGCCTGATCGGCAACCTCGGGCAGGAAATGGGCGCGCTGCCCGAAAGTTTCCGCGCCCGCCTGCGCACCACGTTCGAAGACTGGCAACGCCGCCTCGCCGAATGCCTGGCCGCCGCGCAGCAAACCGGTGAACTGACCGATTCGGCCGATCCCGCCGAACTCGCCGCATTCTTCTGGATCGGCTGGGAAGGCGCCGTGCTGCGCGCGAAGCTGGAGCGCAGCGACACGCCGTTGACCCTGTTCGCGCAGTTTTTCTTCAATGGACTGCCGCGTCGCTGAATTTTTTTGCCATTAACTAGACGATCGGTCTAGAAATTAGAAAGGAGGACGGGATGTTCCAGGGCATCGTGATCGACAAGGACGAAACCGGCCAGCACGCGCGGCTGCAAACGCTGGACGACGCGCAGTTGCCCGCCGGCAACGTGACGGTACGCGTGGGCTATTCGACGCTGAACTACAAGGACGGGCTGGCGATCACCGGCAAGAGCCCGGTGGTCCGCAAGTTCCCGATGGTGCCCGGCATCGACCTGGTCGGCGAAGTCGAAGCGAGCACGCACCCGGACTATCGCCCCGGCGACCAGGTCGTGCTCAACGGCTGGGGTGTCGGCGAAACGCACTGGGGCGGCCTCGCGCAGAAAGCCCGCGTCGACGGCGACTGGCTGGTGCCGCTGCCGCCCGCCTTTTCGCCGCAACAGGCGATGGCCATCGGCACGGCGGGCTACACCGCGATGCTGTGCGTGATGTCACTGGAGCGACACGGCGTGCGCCCGGGCGACGGCGAGATCGTGGTGACCGGCGCGGCAGGCGGCGTGGGCAGCGTCGCCACGGCCATCCTCGCCAAGTTGGGATACCGCGTCGTCGCAGTGACCGGCCGCCCCGCCGATGCCGACTACCTGCGGCAGCTCGGCGCCGCGGAGATCCTGGAGCGATCGCAATTCAGCGAGCCCGGCAAGCCGCTGGGCAAGGAGCGCTGGGCCGGCGCGGTCGATGTGGCGGGCAGCCACGTGCTCGCCAACGTGTGTGCGACCACGCGGTACCGCGGCGTCGTGACGGCCTGCGGCCTCGCCGCCGGCATGGATTTCCCCGCAACCGTCATGCCGTTCATCCTGCGCGGCGTCACGCTCGTCGGGATCGACAGCGTCATGTGCCCGCGCGCCGATCGCCTGGAGGCATGGCGCCGGCTCGCGTCCGATCTCGATGTCGAGAAGCTGGGCGCGATCAGCCACCAGGTCGGCCTGGGCGACGCCATCCCGCTTGCGGGGGAATTGATCAACGGCAAGGTTCGCGGGCGTATCGTGGTCGACGTCAACGCGTGACGCCGCCGACTACCATCCGCGCTTCTTAATTCGGACGGCGGCTCGCGCATCGAGCGCGTCCGTTCCACGTTATCCAGGAGACCTCATGACCGCCGCAAACACCGCCCCCATCAGCCGCTTTCCCGTGCCCGCGCTCGAAGACTTGCCCGAGGACATTCGCGAACGCATCACGACCGTCCAGGAAAAGTCGGGCTTCATCCCCAACGTGTTCCTGACGCTTGCGCATCGCCCCGACGAGTTTCGCGCGTTCATGGCTTACCACGACGCACTGATGGACAAGCCGGGCAACCTGAGCAAGGCCGAACGGGAGATGATCGTCGTGGCCACCAGCAGCGTGAACCAGTGCCAGTACTGCGTGATCGCGCACGGTGCGATCCTGCGCATTCGCGCGAAGGATCCGCTGATCGCCGACCAGGTCGCCACCAACTATCGCAAGGCCGACCTCACCGCCCGGCAGAAGGCGATGCTCGACTTCGCGATGAAGGTGTCGCAGGCCGCGCATCTGGTGGGCGAAGCCGACTTCGATGCGCTCAAGTCGCAGGGTTTCGTCGAAGAAGACGTGTGGGACATCATGGCGATCTCGGCTTTCTTCGGCATGTCCAACCGCATCGCGAACGTGACGAACATGCGGCCGAATGCGGAGTTCTACGCGCTGGGGCGCTGAGCGCACACCGAGCGATCGTGCGGTCACGCGGGCTGGACGCGGCGACTACGGCCGCGTCCAGCCCGTCGTGTCGTCGGAGGACGCGAGCGCAACGATGCCTGTCGCGCTCGCCGTCGCGGCCAATGCCGCCGGCATTCAGTCCGTCCCGCACAGAAACACGCGAATTTCCTCCGCGAGCCAGTCGCGCAACGCGCACACCTTCGGATCGTCCTTGCTGCCGATCCGATAAATCAGGTCGTGCCCGCGCTCGGCCTGCAACGCGTACTGCGGAAACGGCGCGACGAGACGCCCCGCCGCGATATCGTCCGCGACGATCACGCTGCGCCCCAGTGCAATGCCTTCGCCGCGCATCGCCGCCTCGATCGCGAGACTCCCGTGGCTGTACGCCGGCCCGCGATCGCTGCGCGCGCCACGAATGCCGGCCAGCGCGAACCACTGCTCCCAGTTGGCCAGCATCCGGTCCTCGTGCAGCAACGTGCAGTCGACGATGCGCTCGACGGATGCAAGCCCGTCCATCTTCGCCCGATACGCAGGACTGCAGACGGGCGTCACCGTCTCTTCGAGAATCCGCTCGGCGAGTACGCGCGGATAACGCCCGCTGCCGTAGCGAATCGCCACGTCGGCCTCGCCTTCGTTCAGGTCGACATGTGCGTCGGTCACGTCGAGATGGATGTCGAGTTCCGGATGAAGCGCCTTGAACCGATGCAGCCGCGGCGCGAGCCACTTGTTCGCGAACGACACGCTGGCATTGATCTTCAGCCGCGTGACGCTGTCGTGTGCACGCAGCCGTTCGGCCGCCTTCGTCAGGTCGCCCAGCGTGCGGCTCACGTCGAGCAGGAAAGCCGCGCCGGCCTCGGTCAATACGATGCGCCGCGTCAGGCGCTGGAACAGCGCGACGCCGAGATGGGTTTCGAGGTTCTTGATGTGCCGGCTGACGGCACCATGCGTGACGTGCAACTCCTCGGCCGCCAACGTCATGCTCAACAGCCGGCCGGTCGCCTCGAAGGCGCGCAGCGTTTGCAGGGGAGGAAGCCGGTCGAACACGATGGCATTACGCGTGAGTTGTACTCACGCATTGTATGTCGATAAATGGTTTGTCAGCGCCCGCGGTGGCTCGCAATATCGAAGGCAGGCGCAGATCGATGGCCGTGCCGGCCGATGCCCCGATTGCGTCCATGCACCGCTTTTCCGTCATGCGTCACAACCGGAATTGCGGCTGCGCTTCATGCCTGAAGCCGCGATACCCGGCGCGCGCTTCGTTCGAGGGTCGCGTAGGCCGGGTCGTGCCGCTCATCATGGATCATCTTCTTTTCAAGCTCGTCGCCACCCCGCTGCTGCTGGCCGCTGCCACGCTCGCCGCACGCCGCTGGGGCGAAGCGATCGGCGGGCTGCTGGTCGGGTTGCCGCTCACGTCGGGGCCGGTCTCAGTGTTTCTCGCGCTCGAGCACGGCCCCGCGTTTGCCGCGCATGCGACGGCCGGTTCGCTCGTCGCGACCGCAGGGCAGGCAGCCTTCTGCATCGCATATTGCCGGCTGGCGAAACGTGGCTGGCCCACCGCACTGGCCGGTGCCGCCGCCGCGTTTTCCGTCATCGCGTTCCTGCTGAAGGCCAGCGCGTTGCCGGAAACCGGCCTGTTCCTGATCGCGATCCTTGCGGTCGCGCTCGTGCTGAGCGTCGTGCCCGCCGCGCCGGTCAGGGCCGCGCGGCTCGATCCGCCGCGCTGGGACCTGCCGCTGCGCATGGCGCTGATCGCGGGCCTCGTGATCGGCGTGACGATGATCGCGCCGTATGTCGGGCCGGAAACGAGCGGCGTGCTGGCTTCCTTCCCGTTCATGGTGATCATCCTCGCGGTGTTCGCGCATCGCATGAGCGGCGCGGCCGCTGCGCAGCAACTGATGCGCGGGATGGCAACCGGGCTGCTCGGCTTCGCCGCGTTCTTCCATGTGCTGAGCCTGACGCTCACGCGGCTGGACCTGGTTCCCGCCTATGGTCTCGCGATCGTCTGTACGCTCGCGATCCAGGCCGTGTCGCTGTACCGGATGCGCGTGCCGGTCGCCGTACCGACCGAATGAACCGACCGGGGCGAGTCGTCGCGCACGCCTATCGGCTGCGATATACGACGCCCACGCCCGGCTCCGGCGCCGCATCAGCCGCGTCGTCGAAACGCTCGCGCGCTTGGGCGATCGGCTGCTTGTTCTTCTCCGCCCACATGACGAGCGCCATCACGGGCTCCAGCAGCGTTGCGCCGAGCGGCGTGAGCGCGTAGTCGACGCGCGGCGGAATCGTCGGGAATACCGTCCGCGTAACCAGCCCGTCGCGCTCCAGCCCGCGCAACGTCAGCGTCAGCATGCGCTGCGAAATCCCGTCGATCTCGCGTTTCAGCTCGTTGAAGCGCCGCGAGCCGTCGCTCAGCGTCGCGATGATGTAGAGGCTCCATTTGTCGCCGATCCGGTCGAGGATCTGGCGGGTCGCCTGGCAGTCGTTGTCGCTCGGTCGGGGCATGGTGGCAGGAACATCGATGTGACTGGGGCACAACCCTGTGCGTTCTTGTGGGACCCGGGCGCGAACCCTAGCATTCCACATGCTTTTTGGTAACCAAGTTATCAAAAGTTACCTGGTTCTCATCTTAGCCCGAAAGGAACGCTCATGAGCCGCATCCTGTTGATCACCTCCAGCCCCCGCAGCACCGACAGCCTGTCCACGCGCTTCGCGCACGACCTCGCGCGACAACTCGCGGCGCGCGACGCAGCCGGCGCCGTCACGCTGCGCGACCTATCCAACGATCCGCTGCCGCATATCGATGACGCATACATCGTCGGCCGCATGCTGCCGTCGGACGCGCGCAGCGCGGAGCAGGCGCAAGCCGTCGAGCTGGCGCAAGCGCTCGTCGACGAACTGCGCGCCGCCGACATCGTCGTGATCGGCTCCGCGATGACCAACTTCGGCCCGTCCACGCAGCTGCGCGCGTGGTTCGACCGCGTGATCTGGCCGCAGGTCACGTTTCGCTATGGCGAAAGCGGCGTCGCCGGCACGCTGGAAGGCAAGCAGGTCTATCTGGTGACCGCCAGCGGCGGCATCTTTTCGGAAGGCCCGTATGCGCCCTTCGACTACCAGTCCGGTTATCTGAAGCATCTGCTCGGCTTCATCGGGATGACCGACATCCGCGAAGTGCGCGTGGAAGGCACCGTGTTGGGTGCCGAGGCGGTGCAGGCGGCGATCGCGAAAGCCGGGCAGGAACTGCAGGCGCTGGTGGAACAGGCCGGTTGATGTAACGGCAGGCAACGCCCGTCGATCGCATGGGCGCTGCCGCGCCGATGCCTGCGCGCAAGTGAGGTGCACGCGCCGGCATCGGTCGGCTGCTCACGCCGCCCGGGCAGCCCTGCGGATGTCAGCGCTCACTCCAGCCCCTTCAGCGCCTCCAGTCCGTCCGGCAGCTTCGCATCCGGAAACTGCGTCGACAGCGTCGTGTCGCGCCACCGTGCTGCCTCTTCCGCGCGCTGCTTCTCCGCCTGCTCGCACACGAACAGCGCATCACCACCGAGCAGCAACCGCATCGGCACATCCTCGCGGCGCGACAGCTCGACGATCAGCGCCGCGATCCGCGCCGGATCGCCGACTTCGTGGCCGCCGTACGCACCGAGCAGCTCGAGAATCTTCCCGACCGACGGCTGATAGTCGGGCAGCAGGCCGTCGATACCGCGCTTCGCCTGAGCGGCCCAGTCGGTGCGCATCCCGCCCGGTTCAAGCGTGCAGACACGCACGCCGAACGGCGCGACTTCCTTCGACAGCACGTCGCTGAATCCGCCGACCGCCCACTTCGCCGCCTGATACGCCGACAGGCCGGCCGTCGACGTACGCCCGCCGACCGACGACACCTGGAAGATGTGCCCCGCGCGCTGCGCGCGCATCGTCGGCAGCACCGCACGCGTCAGGTTGATCACGCCGAACAGGTTCGTTTCGATCTGGTCGCGGAAATCGTCGGCGCCCATCTGCTCGAACGGCGCCGTATGGCCGTAGCCCGCATTGTTCACCAGCACGTCGATGCGGCCGAACGCGTCGCGCGCCGCCGCGACGGCCTGCGCGGCCGCCGCTTCGTCGGTGACGTCGAGCGCGACCGGCAGCAGCCGGTCGCCATGACGCTCGGCCAGATCGGCCAGCCGCGCGGGATCGCGCGCACCGGCCACCAGCCGGTCGCCCGCCGCCAGCACGGCCTCCGAAATCGCTCGCCCCAGGCCGCGTGCGGCCCCTGTTACCAGCCAGACTTTCGACATTTTTCCACTCCTTGATCGAGGTGAAACCACAAAATGAATGATTACTCACTCATTAATAACGACGATGTACCGGTCGTTCATGACCGCCATCACCCTGCCTGAAACCCGCTACCCGTCCTCGCCGCAGCGCGTGAACGTGAATCCGCCCACGCCACCACGGCGGCAACCGTTGCCTTACACCGCGTGCAACACGGCCCACAACGCGCGAAACCCGGCCTCCCGGTACGCATCGGCCCGCGCCGGATCGCGCGCGACCGATTCCATCGCCGTTTCCGCGATCGACGTAAACAGCGCCGCGCAGAACGCATGTGCTTCGTCGGGTTTCAGCGCGCCCGACGCCGCAACCTGCTCGCGCAGCAGCGCATTGATCCCGCCGAAGCCTTCGGCGCCGGCCGCGCGATGCGCGTCGTCGATACGCCCGCTCACGCCGAGCTGCTGCAGCGCGCGCCGCCCGTCCGGATTCGCGACGCCCCACGACACATAGCCGTTCCACGCGTGCCGCAGCGCCTGCTCGACCGGCGCGCTCTCCGGGTAACCCGTCATCATCGCGTCGCGCATGTCCGCCTTCAGGCTCAGGTACAACGCGTTCAGCAACGCGTCCTTGGTCTCGAAATACGTGAACACCGTGCCTTCCGCCACACCGGCGAGCCGCGCGATACGTGCGGTCGTCGCGGTTGCGCCGTCCTCGGCGAGCGCGCGTGCGGCCGCGGCGAGGATGGCTTCGTGCTTGTCGGGACTGCGCGGACGGGCCACGTTCGATTCCTTTAATGAGTGAGCGCTCAATCATAATGGGGCGATCATACGGAATGCAAGCGCTGTTACATCCGGGGGAACCCATACGCAATCCATCAAAACCGTGCACTATTAGTGTTTTCACGTACTGGTGCGTTCACGTATCGGCGCCCGGTGCCTCGACGTTCGTTTCACGTTCCCCGTTTCAAACCGCGAACCTCCCATGACGAATCAGCCTACCCAGACCGGAGCCGACCGGCCCGTCGACATGATCATCTTCGGCGGCGGCGGCGACCTGGCCGCCCGCAAGCTGTTGCCCGCGCTGTACATGGCGCACCTGCACTGCAACCTGCCGCCTGAAACGCGCATCATCGCAGTCGGCCGCCGCGACTGGGGCATCGATGGTTATCGCAAGTTCATGGACGAGCAGTCGCGCCCGTTCATCGACGAAAAGGCGTTCGATCCCGCCGCCTGGAGCCGTTTCCTCGACCTGTTCAAGTACGTGCTGATCGACGTGAACGCGCCGGACGACTACCTGCGGCTCGCGGAAGCGGCGCGCGGCGACGCGATCCGCGTGTTCTACCTGTCGACGTCGCCGGAGCTGTTCACCACCATTTGCGACAACCTGTCGGCCGCGCATCTCGTCGACAAGCACTCGCGCGTCGTCCTCGAAAAGCCGCTCGGCCACGATCTCGCGTCGGCGAAGGCGATCAACGATGCGGTCGGCAAGCACTTCGAAGAATCGCAGATCTATCGGATCGACCACTATCTCGGCAAGGAAACCGTGCAGAACCTGATGGTGCTGCGCTTCGGCAACCCGATCTTCGGGCCGCTGTGGCAGGCGCCGAGCATCCGCAGCGTGCAGATCACGGTGGCGGAGTCGGTCGGGGTCGGCAGCCGCGCGGGCTTCTACGACCATACCGGCGCGCTGCGCGACATGGTGCAGAACCACCTGCTGCAGCTGCTGTGCATCGTCGCGATGGAACCGCCGGTGTCGCTCGACCCGGACGCGGTGCGCGACGAGAAACTGAAGGTGCTGCGCTCCCTGCGGCCGATGGCAGTGGCGGACGTCGCGCGCGACACGGTGCGCGGCCAGTACACGGCCGGCGCGGTCGACGGCCAGCCGGTGAAGGGCTATCTCGAGGAAGACAACGTGCCGGCAGACAGCCGCGCGGAAACCTTCGTCGCGCTGCGCGCGCACATCAACAACTGGCGCTGGGCGAACGTGCCGTTCTTCCTGCGCACCGGCAAGCGGCTGCAGCGCCGCCAGTCGGAAATCGTGATCGAGTTCGCGGACATGCCGTTCTCGATCATCCCGACCGGCCCGCGCCACTACAGCAACCGCCTCGTGATCCAGCTCCAGCCGGAAGAGTCGATCCAGCTGCAGATGCTCGCGAAGGAACCGGGCAGCGGCATGAACATGGTGCCCGTGAGCCTGAACCTCGACCTGCAGCAGGCGATTCCGGAGCGGCGCGCGGAAGCGTACGAGCGTTTGCTGATCGACGTGATCCGCGGCCGCCTCACGCACTTCATGCGTCGCGACGAGCTCGAAGCCGCGTGGTCGTGGGTCGAGCCGATCCTCGACGGCTGGAAGCAGCTCGGCGACCGGCCGCGCCTGTACACGGCCGGCACGTTCGGGCCCGCGGCTTCGTCGGCGCTGCTCGCGCGCGACGGGATGTCCTGGTCGGAAGAAGCGTAACCGCCACACGACGGCGTGCCCGAGTGCGGCACGCCGGATCGCACGTCAAATCGCACGGGGCGTGCCTCGCCCCGTCGTCCCTGCCGCCTACTGCGGCTCCATCCAGGACGCAGCCTTGCGCCGCCCCGGCGTATCGTTGCCGCTGCCGCCCAGCGCCTCGATCAGGTAATCGACGAACGACGCGATTCGCGACGAGATCGCGGTATTGCGGTAGTACACCGCGTGGATCGGCTGCTCGACCTCGAGCGTCTGGCGCGCGAGCACCTGCACGAGCCGGCCCGCCTCGCGATCCTGCGCGGTCATGAAATCCGACAGGCATACGACGCCTGCGCCATCGAGCGCGAGCTGCCGCAGTGTCTCGCCGCTCGACGACCGGATGCCCGGCTCGATACGGCACGGCTCGCCGTCGGCACCGAGGATCGGCCACACGTTCAGCGATTCGGGCTGCGTGAAGCCGAGCAGCGTGTGCTTGTCGAGATCCTCCACCTTGCGCGGCTGGCCGTGCGCGGCGACATACGCGGGACTCGCGAAGATGCGTATCCGGCTGGTGCCGATGCGCCGGCTGTGCAACGTCGAATCCTTCAGCCGGCCGATCCGGAAAGCGACGTCGGTGCGCCGCTCCAGCAGGTCGATGATGCCCTCGTTGCTGTTCAGCTCCAGCTCGACGTTCGGGAAGCGTTCGCGATAGCCGCGCACGAGCGGCACGATCACGTGCAGCATGAACGGCGTCGCCGCGTCCACGCGCAGCCGCCCCGACGGCATCTCGCGCCGCGCGAGCATCTGCTCCTCCGCCGTCTCGACCGATTCGATGATCGCGCGCGCGTCCTGCAGGAATGTGCGCCCCTCCTCGGTCAGTTCGAGCCGGCGCGTGGTCCGGCGCAGCAGCGTGGTCTTCAGCTTCTCCTCGAGCCGCCCGAGCGTGCGGCTCGTCGCCGACACCGTAAGGTCGAGCTGCTGCGCGGCCGCGGTGATCGAGCCGGAATCGACCACGGCGGCAAAGGCCTGGAGTTCGTCGAGCGTAATCTTCATCGCCTCATTCTTGATCTCAAATCAAAACAATTTGGTTTATAGACCCGTTTTTCGGCAAAAGTAAAGGCGGCACACTAGGCGTCACTCGAACCTGATTCCGCTTCCGACGCCGGCCCGACCGACGAATCGAAGCCATTCCACCCTCCAGGAGCACATGATGAGCAAGATTCCCGCATTCGGCCTCGGCACCTTCCGCCTGAAGGGCCAGGTCGTGATCGACTCGGTCCGCAACGGCCTCGAAGTCGGCTACCGCGCGATCGACACCGCGCAGATTTACGGCAACGAAGCCGAAGTCGGCGAAGCGATCGCCGCGTCGGGCGTGGCCCGCGAAGACCTGTTCCTCACGACCAAGATCTGGGTCGACAACTACGCGCCGGACAAGCTGGTGCCGAGCCTCGAAGAAAGCCTGCGCAAGCTGCGCACCGACCACGTCGACCTGACGCTGATCCACTGGCCGGCCCCCGACAACGGCGTCGCGCTCGACACGTTCATGACCGCGCTCGCCGATGCGAAGGCGCAGGGCCTCACGCGCCGGATCGGCATCTCGAACTTCAACATCGCACTGACGAAGCAGGCGATCGCGGCCGTCGGCAAGGATGCGATCGCGACGAACCAGATCGAGCTCAGCCCGTACCTGCAGAACCGCAAGCTCGTCGAGTTCCTGAACGCCGAAGGCATCCACGTCACGTCGTACATGACGCTCGCGTACGGCAAGGTGCTCGGCGATCCGGTAATCGGCGCGATCGCGCAGCGTCACGACGCGACGCCCGCCCAGGTTGCGCTCGCGTGGGCGTTGCAGCTCGGCTACTCGGTGATCCCGTCGTCGACGAAGCGCGAGAACCTGGCGAGCAACCTGCTCGCGCAGTCGCTGCGCCTGACCGACGAAGACATGGCGCAGATCGCCGCGCTCGAACGCAACGGCCGCGAAGTCGACCCGGCCGGCCTCGCGCCGAAGTGGGACTGAACGCGCCACGCGCGACTCATCGATTGATTCGCCGTGGCCCGCGGGCCACGGCACCGACAGGACATCCCCATGACCCAGGACCCGCTTTTTCAACCGCTGCGATTCGGCGCGCTGACGCTGCCGAACCGCATCGTGATGCCGCCGATGACGCGCTCGCGCGCCAGCCAGCCCGGCGACGAAGCCAACGAACTGATGGCCGCGTACTACGCGCAGCGCGCGAGCGCCGGCCTGATCGTCAGCGAAGGCACCTATGTCGCGCCGCTCGGCAAGGGCTACGCATGGACGCCCGGCATCCATACGCCGTCGCAAGTGGCCGGCTGGCGCAAGGTGACGGACGCCGTGCATGCCGCGCACGGCCGGATCTTCGCGCAGCTGTGGCACGTCGGCCGGCTGAGCCACACGAGCCTGCTCGGTGGCCGACAACCGGTGTCGTCGTCGCCGCTGCAGGCGAAAGGCGTGAACGTGTTCGTTGCCGGTGAAGACGGCAGCACACCCGGCTTCGTGCAGGCGTCCGAGCCGCGCGTGCTGACGATCGACGAGATCCGCGAGATCGTCGATCAATACCGCACCGCCGCGCGCCACGCGATCGAGGCCGGCTTCGACGGTGTCGAGCTGCACGGCGCGAACGGCTATCTCGTGAACCAGTTCATCGACTCGAATGCGAACACGCGCACCGACGCATACGGCGGCTCGCTCGAAAACCGGCTGCGCTTCCTGCGCGAAGTCACGCAGGCGCTGATCGACGGCACCGGTGACGCATCGCGCGTCGGCATCCGCCTCGCACCGCTGACGACGCTGAACGGGTGCGTCGACGACGATCCGGAAACGACCTACCTCGCGGCCGCGACGCTGCTCGGCAAACTCGGTGTCGGCTACCTGCACATCGCGGAAGCCGACTGGGACGACGCGCCGCTGATGCCGGTCGAATTCAAGCAGCAACTGCGCGCCGCGTACCCGGGCGTGCTGATCTACGCCGGCGCGTACACCGCCGAGCGCGCGCGCGACGCGATCGCCGCCGGCTGGGCCGACCTGATCGCGTTCGGCCGCCCGTTCGTCGCGAACCCCGACCTGCCCGAGCGGCTGCGCACCGGCGCGGCGCTCGCGCCGCACGACCGCAACACGCTGTTCGGCGGCGGCGAGCGCGGCCTGACCGACTACCCGACGCTGGCCCAGGCCGCGGCCTGAGCCGGCCTACCCGAGACTGCTCATGAGAATCACGCTCCCTTCCCGCCTGGGTTTCGGCACCGCGCCGCTGGGCAACATGTACCGGGACATCCCGCACGAAGAAGCGCTGGCCACGGTCGACGCAGCGTGGGAAAGCGGTATCCGCTACTTCGACGCCGCGCCGCTGTATGGCGCCGGCCTCGCCGAGCTGCGCCTCGGTGAAGCGCTCGCGGGGCGCCCGCGCGACGCGTATTCGCTCGGCACCAAGGTCGGCCGGCTCGTGCTCGACGAGCACGAAGACGCATCGCAACGCGATCTCGGCGAAAAAGGCGGCCTGTTCCGCCACGGGCTGCCGAACCGGATCGTCTACGACTACACCGAAGACGGCACGCTGCGCTCGATCGACGCGAGCCTCAAGCGGCTGCGCACCGACCGGCTCGACACCGTGTGGATTCACGACCCGGCCGTCGATTTTCACGGCGACGCATGGCGCGACGTGTTCGACGTCGCGATGTCGGGCGCGGCCAGGGCCCTCACGCGGCTGCGCGACGAAAAGGTCATCCAGGGCTGGGGCCTCGGCGTGAACCGCGTCGAGCCGTGCGAACTCGCACTCGAACGCGCGGACCCCGACGGCTTCCTGCTCGCCGGCCGCTACACGCTGCTCGATCATGCCGGCGCGCTCGAACGGCTGATGCCGGACAGCGCCGCGCGCGGGCTCGGCATCATCGTCGGCGGCCCGTACAACTCGGGCGTGCTGGCGGGCGGCACCCACTACGAGTATCAGCCGGCCACGCAGGCCATGCTCGACCGCGTCGCGCGCATCCGCCAGATCTGCGAACGATTCGGCGTCGATGTCCGCGCGGTGGCGCTGCAATTCTCGCTCGCACACCCGGCAGTCGCCGCCGCGATCCCCGGCGCGAGCCGGCCCGATCGCATCGACGACAACCTGCGTCTAGCGGCGGCGTCGATCCCGGCCGAACTGTGGGATACGCTGAAAGCCGAGCGCCTGATTGCCGCACATGCACCGACGCCGGTGGGCCCGGCTTGAGGTTGAGCCGGGCATGCGCGGCCGCGTCAACCAACGGCCGCGCATCCCGGGCCGCGCGCAATCGCAACGGCTATCGCCACGATTGCCATTTGCGCATTGCAGCCGGTGCAATTGGCGTCTAGCGTTTACGGGTTCGTCGACGTATACCCGTCACCCGACCTGAAAGGATGCCTCGCCATGCGAAGCCGCTTCCCGAAACGCCCCATGCTGCCGGCCGCCGCGGCCTGCGTTGCACTCGCCTTCTGCGCGTCGTCCGCCCGCGCCGACGACTCCGCCGGCCTCGCGCCGCCCCAGCCGGCCACGCCCGTGCTGTCGACGACTGCGGCCGGCATACAGGTCTACACGTGCGACTACGGTGCCGGACACAAGCTCGCGTGGGTGTTCCAGCACCCGGAAGCGATGCTGTTCGACGCCGGCGGCACGCTCGTCGTCCGGCACGGCACGGGGCCGTCATGGGAGGCGCCCGACGGCAGCCGCATCACCGGCAAGAAGCTCGCGGAAGCGCCAAGTGCACGCCCGGGCAGCATTCCGCAACTCCTGCTCGCTGCAACACCGGCCACAACGGACGCGAAGGCCACGGCTGGCACGCTCGCCGGCGTGCGCTTTGTGCAGCGGCTCGATACCGCGGGCGGCATGCCGCCGGAGGCAGCGTGTTCGACCGAGCACGCGATCGGCCGCTTTCCGTATTTCGCGCGCTACGTGTTCCTGAAGTAACGCACGGCGGCGCCCGAAGCGTCGGGCGCCGCCGCGGCATCGGCTTTCGCACACCAGATTAATCAGTCATCCTGTTCTTCTAGCAAGAATGCTTGCCTCCGTTCAGGTAACGCTGCGCTCAGCCGATCCGCATCGACAATTCGACATCGCCGCCGAACGGCACCGACAGATAGCCGTTCTCCGGCGAGCGCACGCAAGCGAGATAGTCGGGGCTGAAATCGGCATTGTCGGCAACGACGAACGCGCCGGTTCGCAGCCGCGGCTCGACGAGTGCAAGCACCTCGGGATACAGCGCCTTCGCGCCATCGAGCAGCAACAGGTCGACCGAATCCGGTAAATCGGCGGCCAGCGTGCGCAGCGCATCGCCCTCGCGGATCTCGACGAGATCGGCAAGCCCGGCCGCCGCCAGGTTCGCGCGCGCCCGCACGACCTTCGACGGTTCGAATTCGCTCGTGATCAGCCGGCCGCCGCCGTTGTCGCGCAGCGCGGCCGCGAGATGCAGCGTCGAAATGCCGAACGACGTGCCGAATTCGACGATCGACCGCGCGCCGCCGCTGCGCGCGAGCATGTACAGCAGCGTGCCCGTCTCGCGCGACACGGCAAGCGGATAGTCCTTCAGGCGCGCATACAGATCGGTGTAGTCGGTCTTGCTGCGCATCAGCCGCGCTTGCTCGTCGCGCGACAGGCTGGCGAAGTCCGGGCTCGTCGCAGGCGACGAGGCGTCGGCTTCGTCGAACAGGCGTGCCAGCAGCGAAGCCAGCGGGTCGAGCGTCAGGGTGGTCATGCGAATCTCCGGGTTCGGGTTGAGTGCGTCGTGGCACCCGATTAGAATATGACGAACTATTCAGGTTTTACTATTCGCATTGGCCAGCCGCTCATGACCGACCGCCCGAACACCCGGATTGCCACGCGCAAGCAGCCTCAGCAGGCCCGCTCGACCCGGCTCGTCGAGGACGTCCTGCAGGCGGCTGTTCAGGTTTTGGCGAGCGAAGGCGCGCAGCGCTTCACGATGGCGCGGGTCGCCGAACGCGCCGGCGTGAGCGTCGGCTCGCTGTACCAGTACTTCCCGAACAAGGCGGCCGTGCTGTTCCGGCTGCAGCACGACGAGTGGCGGCAGACGGCCGAGATGCTGCGCGGGATGCTGGAGGACGTGAACCAGACGCCGCCCGAGCGGCTGCGCACGGCCGTTCACGCGTTCATCCGTTCGGAATGCGACGAGGCGCGGATGCGCATCGCGCTCGACGACACCGCACCGCTCTATCGCGACGCGCCCGAGGCGCAGGAAGCGAAGGCGGCCGGCAACCGCATCTTCCAGGCGTTCATGCGGGAGGCGCTGCCCGATGCCCCGGCTGCCACGCGCGCGCTCGCGTGCGACCTGATCACCACGACGCTCACCACGGCGGGCAAGGCGTTTTCGGAAAGCGAGCGCTCGCCCGACGAAATCGATGCGTATTCGACCGCGATGGCCGACATGTTCTGCGCATATCTCGACCATCTCGCGCACAATTGAGGCCGGGGCGACGCCAAGAACCGCCCCCATGCAAGGGCGGTATCGTCCGAATGCAGGTTGCGCCCGGCGGCGTATCCCGTCACCCGCCCCTGTTTCCACCGGCCTTCCAGGCCACCATGAAAGATATTTGTAATTTTCGATGCATCCCCCGCTTTCCCCCAGCCCGTCGACCCCGCGTTCAAATAATCGCCTTAACGGATTCGAACTAGGCGTATACACGCGTGTCGTCGCGACGGAGCCCCGTTGCACGCCGATATAAGCGCTGAGACATGCGCTGCATGCTCTTCCCCCAATGGGACGTGATGGGCGGTTCGCCTAACCTTCGCTACGGCAAAGCGCACGTGACGGGGTCGACCCCACAACGCGTCGCACGACGCGACACCCTCGCGATCGTTTCGATTCGCACGTAACGACACGGATCACGCGTCATTCGTCCCCACGACGTTGCCGACAATCCCAACTAGATACGAGACACCCTGACGACGGTTCGCTACGGGCCGTTTCAGCACGCTGATAAAGGAGCAAGCTCATGAGTGATACCCCGGTGCAGCCGACGGTCGGCGTCGGCGCGGAAGAAACTGACTTTGGCACCAAGGGAGTCATCGACCGGTACTTCGGCATTTCGTCGCGCGGCAGCACGCAGCGCCGCGAGATCATTGCCGGCGTCACGACCTTCCTCGCGATGGTCTATTCCGTGTTCGTCGTTCCCGGCATGTTCGGCAAGGCCGGCTTCGACACGAGTGCCGTGTTCGTCGCGGTCTGCCTCACCACCGCGTTCGGTTCGCTGCTGATGGGCCTGTGGGCGAAGCTGCCGATCGCGATCGGCTGCGCGATCTCGCTGACCGCGTTCACCGCGTTCGGCCTCGTGCTCGGCAAGGGGCTGTCCCCGACGGTCGCGCTCGGCGCCGTGTTCCTGATGGGCCTCGTGTTCACCGGTATTTCCGTCACCGGCGTGCGTTCGTGGATCCTGCGCAACCTGCCCGCGGGCGTCGCGCACGGCACCGGGATCGGCATCGGCCTGTTCCTGCTGCTGATCGCATCGAACGACGTCGGCCTCGTGATCAAGAACCCGGGCGCCGGCCTGCCGGTCTCGCTCGGCCAGATCACCGCGTTCCCGGTCATCATGTCGGTCATCGGCCTCGCCGCGATCTTCGGCCTCGAAAAGCGTCGCGTGCCGGGCGGCATCCTGCTCGTCGTGATCGCGATCTCGATCTTCGGCCTGATCTTCGATCCGAGCGTGAAGTACCACGGCATCTTCGCGCTGCCGTCACTGAGCGCACCGGGCCATGCGTCGCTGATCGGTGCGATGGACATCAAGGGCGCGCTGTCGATGGCCGTGCTGCCGAGCGTGCTGGCACTGGTGATGACCGCGGTGTTCGACGCGACCGGCACGATCCGCGCAGTCGCGGGCCAGGCCGGCCAGCTCGACGAGAACGGCCGCATCATCAACGGCGGCCGGGCGCTGACCGCCGATTCGCTCAGCTCGATCTTCTCCGGCTTCCTCGGCGGTGCGCCGGCAGCGGCCTACATCGAGTCGAGCGTCGGCGTGGCCGCCGGCGCGAAGACGGGCCTCGCGGCCGCCGTGGTCGGCCTGCTGTTCCTCGTCGTGATGTTCTTCTCGCCGCTCGCGGGCCTCGTGCCGTCGTACGCCACCGCACCGGCGCTGATGTACGTCGGCCTGCTGATGCTCGGCAGCGTGAGCAAGCTGCACATGGACGACATGGTCGACGCGATGTCGGGCCTCGTGTGCGCCGTGTTCATCGTGCTGACCGCGAACATCGTGACGGGCATCATGCTCGGCTTCTCGACGCTCGTGATCGGCCGCATCGCCAGCGGCGAATTCCGCAAGCTCAACGTCGGCACCGTGCTCATCGCAGCCGTGCTCGTCACGTTCTACCTCGGCGGCTGGGCGATCTGACCGCGAAACGTGCGCGACGTCGCCGGCAGAAGGACGGCGCGCATCGGGACGACATCGTCTCCTCCACCATCATCGTTGATGGTCTCCAGGCCTGGGAACGCAAGTTTCCAGGCTTTTTTTGTTGAGGCGGCGCCGTGCGGCGCGCATCGCGCAAACGGCGCGACGTGAATCCGCCCCCGATGCTACGATCGTGCTTTGCCTTCAGGAGCCCCCATGAACGCGCTCGGCATCGTCTCCGAATCGAGCACCCGGACGTCGGCGCACAAGCCGCCGTTCATCCCGTCGTTCGGCTTCCACGAAGTGCACGAATCGAAGCCGATCGATGCCGCGCCGGCGCGCATCATCGACACGGTCGCCGCGCTCGACATGCGCACGGATCCGATCGTCGACGCACTGCTCAACGTCCGCGAATTCCCGGCAGCCGTTGCCGCGTCGCTGCGCCACGGCACCCCGCGAATCGAACGCGAACGCTTCGGCCTCCATGCGTTCACGCCGCTGCATCGCGACGACACGTCGCTGTCGTTCGGCCTGATCGGCCGCTTCTGGCGTCCGGACCTCGGCGTGCTGAAGATCGCCGACGCGGCGGCGTTCGTGCGGCACGACGACCCGCGCGAAGCGAAGCTGGTGCTCCGCTTCGAAGTCGTCGGGCTCGCGTCGGGCGCGCACATGCTGCGCACCGAAACCTTCGTGCATTGCCCGACCGTCCGCACGCGGCTGCTGTTCATGCCGTACTGGCTCGCGATCCGGATGGCGAGCGGCTGGATTCGGCGCCGCACGCTGACGGCGGTGGAGATGGCGCTGGCGTAGGGACTCGCCACGCCTGCCATTGCGGCACGCGCAAGCGCCCCGCATCAAAACGGCTTGACCACGACCAACCCGACAACGATCGCCGTCGCGGCCACGACCGCACCTGCCGCCTGCCCGAGCCACGGCGCCGGCACGACGACCAGATCGTCGCGTTCCATGCGCCGCAGCGTGCCGGCCAGGATCCCGTGCAGCGCCGACAGCGCGGCGACCACCCCAAGCTTCACCGACAGCCACGCCGCGCCGAACCAGTGGCCGTTCAGCGCCAGCGCGATTCCCGCAATCCAGACGAGCGCGAGCGCGGGTGCCGTCACCGTGCGGTCCCAGCGGCGCACCGCGCGATGCACGGCGAGGTTCGCGATACGCACGCTGACGGACAGCATCAGCAGGCCGCCGACGAACGTGACGACGGCGACGACATGAACGGCCTTGAGCCACAGATAGATCATTGCGCGTGCCTCCTGCGCGCGATCCATCCGGCACTCGTCAGCCCCACAAAAGGCACGACGGCCGCCAGCACGAGCCGCGCGACTTCGGCCCTGCTCCACAGCCCGCTCGACGCGGTGCCGACGACCGCCCACACGTACATCGCGAACGCGATGCCGTGCACCGGGCCCATGATCGATACCGCGACCGGATAGCCGGCCAGGTGCTTGAGCGGCACGGCGACGCATACCAGCACGACAAGCGTGGTCGCCTCCAGCAACGACAGGTATTGCAGGTTCCGCAGCGCATTGCGATCGTCTTGTTGCATCGGCAGCCTCCAGGTTGGTCCGCGACGATTGTCGCGTGTGGTGCCGTTCCGGGCCATTGGCTAAAATGACATCTTTAAACGGATTCTGGCCAAGCCCCCGAACGCCATGCATACGGTCGCCGTTCTCGCCTTGCCCGAGGTCGTCCCGTTCGATCTGGGCATCGCGTGCGACACGTTTGCGCGCGTGCGTTCGCCCAACGTCGCGCAGCCATACCGCGTCCGCGTGTGCAGCGAGCACGCGCGTGTCGCGGGCGACCTGTTCGACCTGCGTCCCCCGTTTCGTCTCGACGCACTCGCCGATGCCGACACGATCGTCGTTCCCGGCACGTCCGTGCCGCTCGCTCCCACGTCGCGCCACGTGATCGCTGCTCTGCTCGCGGCAGCCGCGCGCGGTTGCCGGATCGCGTCGATCTGCAGCGGCGCATTCGTGCTCGCGGAAGCCGGGCTGCTCGACGGCCTGCGCGCGACGACGCACTGGCTCGCGGCCGCCGAACTTGCGCGCCGCTATCCGAGCGTGACGGTCGATCCGAACGTGCTGTTCGTCGACAACGGGCAGATCCTGACGTCGGCCGGCGCGGCAGCCGGTCTCGATCTGTGCCTGCACATGATCCAGGCCGACTACGGCGCGGCAGTCGCCGTCGACGCGGCGCGCTGTGCGGTGGCGCCGCGGGTCCGCGAAGGCGGGCAGGCGCAGTTCATCGCACCGGAATGGCCAGGCGGCACCGACGGCCTGCAAGGCCTGATGGACTGGCTGCAGGCCAACCTGCGCAAGCCGCTCACGCTCGACGCGATGGCCCGCAAGGCGTCGACGAGCGTGCGCACCCTGACGCGACGTTTCCAGGAGCAGACGGGCACGTCGCCGCGGCAATGGCTGCAGACCGCCCGCGTCAGGCATGCGCAGCAGTTGCTGGAGGTCACGGAGCTGTCGATCGAGCATGTCGCGACGGAGGCCGGCTTCGGTTCGGTCACCGCGTTTCGCGAGCGGTTCGCGCGCATCGTCGGCACGTCGCCGCAGCGGTACCGTCAGGCGTTCCGCGCGCGAACCAGCGCATGATGATCACCTCGTCGCTACCCACCGCATCTCGGCTCGCGCTACGTCACCTCGACGACGCAAAGCCCTGCGCACGCAACCGTCAGGATCGCTACCGAATGCCGACCCACCCCATCGCCCGCCCCAGCATCGCGCCAACCGGACCCGATCGATGACCCGCATCCGTAACCCCCTGAACATCGCGCAGCTCCAGGCGTTCGTCTCCGCCGCGCATCACAAGAGCCTGCGCGCCGCCGCGCGCGAACTCGGCGTCACACAGCCGGCGATCACGCATACGATCCGCGAGCTCGAAACGGCGCTCAACGCGGAGCTGCTCGCGCGCAGCGTACGCGGCGTCGAGCTGACCGCGTGCGGCCATGCGCTGCTGCCGCGCGCCGAGCAGTTGCTCGGCGATATCCGCCGCACGGTCGAGGCCGTCGAGCAGGTGAAAGGCGAAATGTCGGGGCGCGTCGCGGTCGGCACGATGCCGTCGATCGCGTTGACGGCGCTGCCGCGCGCCGTGACGGCGTTCCGCCAGTCGATGCCGAACGTGAGCCTGCATCTCGAGGAGGTGACGGTACCCGACGCGCTTGCGCAGTTGCGCAACGGCACGCTCGACATCGCTGCGATGCACCATGTCCCCGCGCTCGACCGCGATTTCACGCAATCGCCGCTGCTGTCGACCGAATTCACCGTGGTGATGCGCGAAGGCCACCCGCTTGCGCAGGCGCGCCGGTTAGAAGAATTGCTCGATGCCGAGTGGATCGTCACCGTCGGCGCCGAGCAGTTTCCGCACAGCGTGATGGTCGGGATGTTCGAGGCGCACGGGCTGCCGCTGCCGAAGCGCCTGCTGCGATCGCCGATGTCGTTCGCGGTCACGCTCGGGCTCGTCGCGCGCTCGGACGTGATCGGCTGCTTCACGCGCCCGCTCGCCGCGATGGTCGCGCCGCTCGGCATCCGCACGGCGGAACTCGACGAAAGCATGCCGCGCTTCGACCTGTCGATCATCGCGCGGCGCGACCTGCTGCCCACGCCGGCCGTCACGCAATTCGTCACGTGCCTGCAGCGCGCGGTCAACGAAACGCTCGGCTGAATCGTTCCTGTGTCTGAAACGGCGGCGCACCCGACGCGCCGCCGCCGGGCCCGGTATCGGGGCTTGTCCTAGGCGCCCTGCCGGTATTTTGTCTTGATAATCTTGCGCACGTCGCGCGCCCGCATCGGGTGGGCGAAACGGACAGCCTGTCGCGAAGCCGCGCCGGGCCGAAGGCTTACGGCGCGGCACAACCGCGCACCCATCGAACAAAACGAGGAGTCACCGAGTGAAAAAGATTCTTGCGGCTGTGACCGTAGCCCTGCTCGCCGTATCGGCAGGCACCGCGTATGCGAAGGACTGGACGACCGTGCGGTTCGGCGTCGACGCAAGCTACCCGCCTTTCGAATCGAAAGGCGCTGACGGCAAGGTGGTCGGGTTCGACGTCGACCTCGGCAACGAAATCTGCCGCCGCATGAACGCGAAGTGCGTGTGGATCGAAAACGACTTCGACGGGATGATTCCGGCACTGAAGGCCCGCAAGTTCGACGGCGTGCTGTCGTCGATGTCGATGACGCCGGCGCGTCAGGAGCAGATCGCCTTCTCGGCGAAGCTGTTCAACACGCCGACGCGCCTCGTGACGAAGAAGGGCGCCGGCCTGATGCCGACGGCCGAATCGCTGAAGGGCAAGTCGGTCGGCGTCGAGCAGGGCACGATCCAGGAAACCTATGCGAAGACGTACTGGGCCTCGAAGGGCGTGAACGTCGTGCCTTACCAGAACCAGGACCAGGTCTACGCCGACCTGATCTCCGGCCGTCTGGACGGCGCGCTGCAGGATGCGGTGCAGGCTGAAATCGGCTTCCTGAAGACGCCGCGCGGCGCGAACTTCGATTTCGCCGGCAAGGATCTCGACGATCCGAAGACGCTCGGCGAAGGCGCCGGCATCGGCCTGCGCAAGGAAGACACCGACCTGAAGGCGAAGATCGACGGCGCGATCGCCGGCATGCGCAAGGACGGCACGTACGCGAAGATCGCGAAGAAGTACTTCGATTTCGACGTCTACGGCAAGTAATCCGCACGCCAGGCGCACGCTTCGCTGCGTCGCAAACGGGCTCCGCAAGGAGCCCGTTTTTTTGCGCGCGCGGTACCGGCGGTGTTATTTTTTCCGCACCAACCTGATGATTCTCAAAGAAAATCGACGTGTTCTGGCGCCGGTTTGATGGCGGCGAGGGGGCAACGTACAATCGATCTTCCACGCACACCGGATCATTCGCGGCTGCGCCGCACTCCCCCATCATGCAAACGCAGACCCATCCGCTGATTTCCCCCGCCGTCGGTACCGAACGCCAGATCACGAGCTTTCACTACGGCCCGCGCGGCGGCAAGAAGGTCTATATCCAGTCGTCGCTGCACGCGGACGAACTGCCCGGCATGCTGGTCGCCACGCTGCTGCGCCGCAAGATCGCCGCGCTCGAGACTGCCGGGAAGCTGCGCGGCGAAGTCGTCATCGTGCCCGTGCCGAACCCGATCGGCCTGTCGCAACACGTGTTCGGCGATCATCTCGGCCGCTTCGAGCTCGGCTCGATGCAGAACTTCAACCGCAATTTCTACGATCTCGCGGCGCTCGTGCTGCCGCGTGTCGAACACCGCCTCACGAACGACGCGCAGCACAACCTCGTCGCCGTGCGCGCCGCGATGCGCGAAGCGCTCGACGAGCAGGCGCCGCGCACCGAGCTCGACTCGCAGCGCCTCGCGCTGCAGAAGCTGTCGTTCGACGCCGATATCGTGCTCGACCTGCACTGCGACAGCGATGCGGTGATGCACCTCTACACGAATCCCGATCTGTGGCCCGACGTCGAGCCGCTGTCGCGCTACCTCGACGCGCAGGCGTCGCTGCTCGCGCTGAACTCGGTCGGCAACCCGTTCGACGAGATCCACAGCTTCTGCTGGTCGGACCTGCGTAACCGTTTCGGCGACCGCTTCCCGATCCCGAACGGCGCGATTTCCGTCACGATCGAGCTGCGCAGCGAGCGCGACGTGTCGTACGAGTTCGCCGAAAAGGACGCGCAGGCGATCGTCGAATACCTGACCGAGCGCGGTGTCGTCGACGGCACGCCGGCGCCGCTGCCGCCGCTCGCGCATCCGGCTACGCCGCTCGCGGGCACCGATCCGCTCGTCGCGCCCGTGTCGGGCGTGATCGTGTTCCGCACGCCGGTCGGCGTGATGATCGAGGTCGGCCAGGCCGTGGCCGACATCGTCGATCCGCTGACCGATCGCGTCGTCACACTGAAGAGCAGCGTGTCGGGCGTGCTGTACGCGCGCCAGATCGTGCGCTTCGCGACGGCCGGCATGGAAGTCGCGCGGATTGCCGGCGCGACCGCGATCCGCACCGGTTCGCTGCTGTCGGCCTGAGCGGGCGGCTTGCGCGCCGGGTCACGGCGCGCATCGCGCTCACCCGCGCGCACCAACGAAATCGCCCGCTTGCGCGGGCGATTTGCTTTCCGGATCGTCGATATCCGGCCATCCGGTACGTACGTGAAAACGTTCAGAACGCCGGCACGATTGCGCCGCCGAACTTCTGGTCGATGAACTTGCGCACGTCGTCCGATTCATAGGCCGCGACGAGCTTCTTCACCCACGCCTTGTCCTTGTCCTGCGCGCGCACGGCGATCAGGTTCGCGTACGGCCCGCGCAGATCCTCGATCGCGATCGCATCCTTCACCGGCGTGAGCCCGGCCTTCACCGCGTAGTCGGTGTTGATCGACGCGGCATCGACGTCGGGCAGCGCGCGCGGCAGCTGCGCGGCGTCGAGTTCGACGATCTTGATCTTCTTCGGGTTCTCGGCGACGTCGAGCGGCGTTGCGTTCACGCCGTTCGTGCCGGCGCCCGCCTTCAGCTTGATCACGCCGTATTTCTGCAGCAGCAGCAGCGCGCGGTTGCCGTTCGACGGATCGTTCTGGATCCCGACCTTCGCGCCTACCGGCAAGTCCTTCAGCGATTTGAGCTTCTTCGAATAGAAGCCCATCGGCGCCGTGTAAGTGAGCCCGACGTTGACGATCTTGTAGCCGCGCTGCTTGATCTGGCTGTCGAGGAACGGCTGGTGCTGGAAGCCGTTCGCGTCCAGATCGCCGGAATCGAGCGCCGCGTTCGGCTGCACGTAGTCGTTGAATTCGATGACCTTGATCGCGAGGCCTTCGCGCGCGGCGACCTTCGTCACCTCGGTCCAGATCTGCGCATCGGGGCCGCTCATCGTGCCGATCTTCAGCGTTTGCGGGTCGGCGTGCGCGCCGGGCGCCGCGAATGCCAGCGCCGCGGCGAGTGCGCCGAGGCCGGTCAGGAATGAACGTCGCATGGTGTCCTCTTGTCCCGTGTTATTGGTTGGAACACGGATCGTGGCATGGGGCCGGAACGCCACCAACCAAGCTTATTTCATGTGCATATTCCCGATCCGGATCGATTCTCAGCCGAATTCGGTATAACCCCCGATAGCGCAACCGGGCAGAATCCAGTGTCGCATCGACGCCACACATTCTTCATATGACAGTCGCTGTCATATTCATTACGTGGCCCCTCGATAAAGTTGCCGCCGGTCCGTGAAAGCGCCCATAGAGAGCGCCGGAACCGCAACTGGACACGCCATTTATTCGCTCGGAGAATCCTTTGAACAAGAAACTGTTGACCATCGCCGTCCTGGCAGCCACGACTGGCGCAGCTCACGCACAAAGCAGCGTGACCCTGTACGGCGTCATCGATGCCGGTATCAGCTACGTGAACCACAGCAAGACCGCTACCGGTAGCGGCAAGATGTTCAAGTACGACGACGGCGTTGCCCAGGGCAGCCGTTGGGGCCTGCGCGGCACCGAAGACCTCGGTGGCGGCCTGAAGGCGATCTTCGTGCTCGAAAACGGCTTCAACAGCGGCAACGGCACGATCGGCCAGGGTGGCGCGATCTTCGGTCGTCAAGCGTACGTCGGCCTGAGCCAGCAACAATACGGTACGGTCACGTTCGGTCGCCAGTACTCGTTCTCGACCGATGTCCTCGGCTCGAACTACTCGACCGGCGGCAACACGGTCGCAGGGAACTACGCGTACCACGTCAACGACATCGACCAGCTGACGTCGAGCCGCATCAACAACGCTGTGAAGTTCCAGAGCGCGAACTACTCGGGCTTCACGTTCGGCGCGTTGTACGGCTTCTCGAACTCGACCGACTTCGCCGGCGCAAACGGCTCGGGCGCGTCGAACACCGGCGGCTCGTCGCGCGCTTACAGCTTCGGCCTGAACTACGCGAACGGCCCGTTCTCGCTGGGCGCCGCGTACACGGACATCCGCTTCCCGAGCCAGTCGACGCCGGCATTCTCGACGTCGATCGCGAACCTCGCGCTGACCAACATCCGCGACCTGCGCACGTACGGCGTCGGCGGCCGCTACGTCTTCGGCCCGGCAACGGCATGGGCCCTGTGGACGCGCACGCAGTTCACCCCGATCGCTGCAGGCGCATCGGGCACGTTCTACAACGCATACGAAGCAGGCCTGAAGTACGCGATCACGCCGGCCCTGTCGGCAGCAGCAGGCTACACGTACACGAACGCCACGCAGAGCGGCAGCTCGGCACACTGGAACCAGGGCAACCTGGCACTCGACTACGCACTCAGCAAGCGTACGGACGTGTACGGCCTGGTGGTCTACCAGAAGGCGTCGGGCAACAACGTGCAGGCGCAGATCGGCTCGAGCACGAGCTACTTCAACACGTCGGGCACGGGCGCATCGAACCAGCTCGCCGCTCGCGTCGGTATCCGTCACAAGTTCTAAAGCATCCGCTTAACTCGCGGATCACGACGGCAAGAAGCGCCCCGCTCCACGCGGGGCGCTTTTTTATGTGCTTTTAAGTTTCGCTTAATTCTGGGCTGAGAGGATGCTCTCACCCCCCCTGTTGGCCGCCTGAGCATCGGCGGCTTTTTTTTTGAACCGCCGACGGCGCCGCCATCGATTGCCCACAAGACAGGATCGGAGGCCATGATGATCGAAGATACCGTTTTCAGCCATCTGCACGCGATTCTGACGTGCCAACACTCGATGCCGGTCCAGAGCTGCCGCGTATCGGTCGAAATGCAGCGCCCGTGGGGCCGGCCATATCGTCTCGTCGAATGGACGATGCATCTCGACGCGCCCGCACGGCGCCAGATCGTACCGGCCGAATCGACCGACGAAGAGATCGCCGAAGTGGTCGCCTCACACGTGCCGGGCCGGCTTTACGGCGACGGTCGCCTGCAGTTCTGAACGCCTTTTTGTTCCCCCCGCTTCCCGTCTTTCAGCCGCGCCGCACGCATCGTGCGGCAGTCGGTCTCGTTTGATGCCGCAACGAAACCTGCTACGCTGCGCGTTTTCGTCCACGCAACACACGATGGAAAACGCATTCAACGAACGTGGCGTGATGATCACGCGCAACGGCCTGTCGGCCGCCGGTCAGGTATTCGCACTCCGTGATATCCGCCAGGTCGATGTCGTCAAGATTCCGAAGAACCGCCTCGTGCCGTCGCTGATCTCGTTGATCGGCGCGGCCGCCGCCGTCGCGGGCGGCATCGCCGGATCGAGCGCCGTGCTCGTCGTCGGCGTGATGCTCGCCGTCGTCGGCTATCTCGCATGGGCCACGCAGGACGTCACGTATCGCCTGATGGTCGACATGCCCGACGGCAAGCGCGAAGCGCTGTCGAGCGTCGACGTCGAGTTCGTCGAACGCGTCGCGCAGGTCGTGCGCGAGGCACAGGCCGCGAAGTCGGCCGGCTGATTCCCCGTTCGCATCCCTGCGCGCTTCGATTCGCGGTACCCGGCCGCGCGCGGCACGTTTCGCGTCGCGCCATGGCGCCGTCGATTGCCCCGTCGAAACGCATTCCGCCCACCGCCTGGCCAACACCGCGCCTGCGCTGCGTACGCCGACCGCCTAGTATGGAAAGAGCGGCTCGCCGCCGCATCGTCCGAGGAGGCCAGCATGAACGTCCAGACGCTGTCCGGCACGCTTCGCGCGCAGGAACTGCTGATCGTGTCGATGATCCGCGCGCTTCCCCCTGACGCACGCCGAGCGCTCGTCGACCTCTACACCGAACAGATCGCGTTCGCCGAGCAAGCCGGCCTCGAAGGCCACAGCGATCGCGCGACGCACGACGCGTTCATCACGCATGCGCGCAACCTGCTGATCCGCATCGAAGCGCTGGCCTGACCAAACCGACGCTTCTCCCGAATTTCCCGCCGCGGCTCGCCCGAGCCGCGCAGGTAAGCGCTCACCCACGCGGTCCGCTTCCCGTTCTTGTATTGATAATAATTCTCATTTACACTGGTAAAGTTATCAGTTGCCTTTCAATTCGCCGCTCGCCGCCTTCCGCGCGCGGGCGGGCCAGCCAGGTGAACGCGTCACCCAGCCAGCCTTCGGGCTTGTCATCATCAATGGGAGACCACCTGTGCATTGCTATACGCTGGCGCGGCGGCCGATCTGTGCCGCGCTGTTCGGCGCGTTCGGCCTGTCCGCCGCCACGGCTCACGCCGATTCGACGCCGCAAGGCGCCACCTCGCCTTCCACCATTCTCGTCGCCGCGTCCACCCGCGGCGATGCGGCGCTGCTCGACCCCGTCACCGTCACGGCCAACCGCACCGCCACGGCCACGAGCCGCACGGCTGCGTCCGTCTCGGTGATCACCGACGAGGATCTGGAAGAACAGCAGGCCACCAACATCAAGGACGCGCTGCGCTACGAGCCGGGCGTCACCGTGCGCCGCACCGCGTACCGGCCAGGCAGCGCTGCGCTCGGCGGCGGCCGCGACGGCGATTCGAGCATCAACATCCGCGGCCTCGAAGGCAATCGCGTGCTGCTGATGGAAGACGGCATCCGCCTGCCGAACGCGTTTTCGTTCGGCCCGCTCGAAGCGGGGCGCGGCGACTACGCCGATCTCGACACGCTCAAGCGCATCGAGATCCTGCGCGGGCCGGCCTCGGCGCTCTACGGCAGCGACGGCCTGACCGGCGCGGTGAACTTCATCACGAAGGACCCGCGCGACCTGCTGTCGATCTACAACAAGCCCTACTACTTCTCGTTCCGGCCGAGCTACGACTCGGCCGACCGCAGCGTCGGCGCGACCGTGTCGGCCGCGGGCGGCAACGATCGCGTACAGGGGATGATCATCGCCGACGGCCGGCGCGGCCACGAGGTCGACACGCGCGGCAGCAACAACTCGGCGAGCACGCTGCGCACCACGTCGAACCCGCAGGACGTCTATTCGGAATCGCTGCTCGGCAAGCTCGTGCTGACGCCGACCACGCGCGACACGATCAAGTTCACCGCCGAAACGGTGCAGCGCCGCGTGAGCACCGACGTGCTGTCGGCGATCAGCCCGCCGACCACGCTCGGCCTCACGACCTACGACCGGCTCGAGCGCAACCGCTTCAGCGTCGACTACGACTTCCGCGACGATGCGTTCCGCTGGTTCCAGACCGCGCACGTGCAGTTCTACTACCAGGAAGCCAAGCAGGACCAGTACGCGTTCGAGACGCGCGGCCGGGCGGCTTCGCGTTCGCGCGACAACCAGTACAAGGAGCGCACGTTCGGCGGCTCCGCGTTCGCGGAAAGCGGCTTCACGACCGGCCCGTTCGCGCACAAGCTGCTGTATGGCGTCGACGGCAGCGTGTCGCGCGTGACGAACATGCGCGACGGCACGGTGCCGGGCGTCGGCGAAGCGTTCCCGAACAAGGCGTTCCCCGACACCGACTACACGCTGTTCGGCGCGTTCGTGCAGGACCAGATCGGCTACGGCCGCCTGCTCGTCACGCCGGGCCTGCGCTTCGACACGTACCGGCTGAGCCCGACCGAGAACGATCCGCTGTTCACCGGCAAGGCCGTGTCGACGAGCGCAAACGAACTGTCGCCGCGCGTCGCCGTGCTCTACGAGATCACGCCCGCGGTCATCCCGTACGTGCAGTACGCGCACGGCTTCCGCGCGCCGACGCCCGACCAGGTGAACAGCAGCTTCTCGAACCCGGTGTACGGCTATACGTCGATCGGCAATCCGAACCTGAAGCCCGAGACGAGCGATACGTTCGAAGCGGGGCTGCGCGGCAAGGCCGGCACCGGCTACGGCGTGGTGCGCTACAGCGCCGCTGCGTTCACGGGCCGCTACCGCAACTTCATCTCGCGCACGACGATCGCCGGCAGCGGCCGGCCGACCGACCCGTTCGTGTTCCAGTACGTGAACTTTGCCGACGCGCGCATTCACGGCCTCGAAGGCCGCGCCGAATGGGTGATGCCGAACGGCATCACGCTGAAGACGGCGATGGCATTCACGAAAGGCTCGACGCAGAACGACGGCACGGCCAGCCAGCCGCTCAACACCGTCAACCCGTTCTCGGCCGTGTTCGGCGTGCGCTACGAGCCGACCGAGCGCTGGTACGTGCAGACCGACCTGCTGTTCCAGGCCGCGAAACGCGACAAGGACATCGACAAGTCCGACTGCTCGAACAAGGCGTGCTTCTCGCCGCCGTCGTCGTTCGTCGTCGACCTGCGCGGCGGCTACCGCTTCAACAAGCACGTCAGCGCGACGATCGGCATCCGCAACCTGTTCGACCGCAAATACTGGAACTGGTCGGACGTGCGCGGCATCGCGGCCGATTCGCAGGTGCTCGATGCGTATACGTCGTCCGGACGCACGGTCGCCGTCAGCATGAAAGTGGATTTCTGATGCGCGCCGCCCGCGCTGCCACCCCAACCGTTACTTGAAGGAGTCCGACATGATGCAATCCGCCCTTCCCGGTCAACCGGCCACGCCGGCCCGCGCGGCCGCCGCGCTGCGCGACGCGTTCATCAAGCTCAAGACCGAGCGCCAGCTGCGCAACCGCGACGTGGCTCAAGCGCTCGGCGTCAGCGAAGGCGAGGCGCTCGCCGCGTTCGTCGGCGAGCACGTCGTGCGGCTCGATGCGCGCTTTCCGGCGATGTTCGAGGAAATGCCGCGCCTCGGCCGCGTGATGGCGCTCACGCGCAACGACACGGCCGTCCACGAAAAGGATGGCGAATATGCGCAGATGAGCCACGACGGCCCCGTCGGCCTCGCGCTCGGCGATATCGACCTGCGCATCTTCTATCGTCACTGGGTGTCGGCGTTCGCCGTGCGCGACGAAACCGCCCACGGTCCGCTAAAGAGCCTGCAGTTCTTCGACGCGCAGGGTCATGCGATTCACAAGGTGTACCTGCGCGCGCACAGCGACCACGCCGCGTACGACGCGTTCGTCGAGCGCTGGCGTGCGCCGTCGCAGGAGCCGGGCCTCGAGGTCGCGCCCGCCGCGCCGAAAACGCCCGAGCGCGCCGACACCGAGATCGACGTCGCGGGCTTCCGCGCCGCATGGGACGCGATGACCGACACGCACCAGTTCTTCGGCATCACGCAGCGTTTCGGCGTGAGCCGCATGCAGGCGCTGCGCCTCGCCGATCCGCAATACGCGTATCCGGTCGAAACCGCGCATGCGCTGCGTCACGTGCTCGAACAGGCCGCAACAAGCGGCCAGCCGATCATGGTGTTCGTCGGCAATGCCGGGATGATCCAGATCCACACGGGCCCCGTCGCGAACGTGCGCGAGGTCGGTGCATGGATCAACGTGCTCGACCCGGGCTTCAACCTGCACGTGCGCGAGGACCTGATCGCCGCCGCGTGGGTCGTGAAGAAGCCGACGAGCGACGGCATCGTTACGTCGCTTGAACTCTTCGACCGGCAGGGCGACCACGTCGCACTGCTGTTCGGCGAGCGCAAGCCCGGCAAGGTCGAGCGCGACGACTGGCGCGCGCTGGTCGCGACGCTGCCGGCCGCGGCACGCGGAGGCGCGCGGTGAGCGCGCGACCGTTCGATCCGCGCCGCCGCGCGGTGCTGGCGAGCGCGGCGGCCGGCGCACTCGCGGGTGCGCTGCCCGGCAGCGTGCTCGCCCAGGTTGCACCGGCCGCGCCGAAACGCGTGGTCGTGATCGGCGGCGCACTCGCGGAAACCGCGTTCGCGCTCGGCGGCGCAGAGACGCCGCGCTACCGGCTCGTCGGGGCCGACACGACCTGCACGTACCCTGACGCCGCCAAGCGGCTGCCGAAGGTCGGCTACCAGCGTGCGCTGTCGGCTGAAGGGCTGCTGTCGCTGCGGCCCGATCTCGTGCTCGCGTCGGCGGAAGCCGGCCCGCCCACCGCGATCGCTCAGGTGAAAAACGCCGGCGTCGCAGTCACGACATTCGACGAGCGCCACGACGTCGAATCGGTGCGCGCGAAGATCACGGGCGTCGCGCAGGCACTCGACGTGCGTGACGCGGGCACCGCGCTACTGCAACGTTTCGATCGCGACTGGCAGGATGCGCGCGACGCGGTCGCCGCCCGCGCGCCCGGCGGCGCGCAGCCGCCGCGCGTGCTGTTCGTGCTGAACCACACCGGCAACCAGGCGCTCGTCGCCGGCCAGCGCACGGCCGCCGACGCGATGATCCGCTACGCGGGCGCCCGCAATGCGATGCAGGGCTTCGATCACTACAAGCCGCTGACGACCGAGGCGCTGGCAGCCGCCGCGCCCGACGTCGTGCTGATCTCCGACGAAGGGCTCGCGGCCGTCGGCGGTCGCGCCGCGCTGCTCGCGACGCCCGGCTTCGGCGCAACGCCGGCCGGCCGCGCGCAGCGCGTGGTGGCGCTCGACGCGCTGTTCCTGCTCGGCTTCGGCCCGCGCCTGCCGCTCGCCGTTACGACCCTGCACCGACGCCTGTCGGATGCGCTCGCCTGATTCCGGACTGCCCCGATGCCCGCTCACGCCTCGCCTTTCCCCGCCTCGTCGCCCGCGTCGCGCTCCGGCGCCGCGCGCATCGGCACGTCGCGTCGCTTCGCACCGTTCGCACTGGCCGCGCTCGCCTGCCTCGTGTGCGCGATGTCCGTCGTCGCGCTGTGCGTTGGCGCCTATCGCATTCCGCTCGCGGAAGCCTGGGCCGCGCTGACCGGCGCTGCGGCCGCACAGCAGGCGCGCGCGGTGCTGTTCGACATCCGCGCGCCGCGCGTCGCGCTCGCGCTGCTGGTCGGCGGCGGTTTCGGCGCGACCGGCGCCGCGATGCAGGCGTTGTTCCGCAACCCGCTCGCCGATCCGGGGCTCGTCGGCGTATCGAGCGGCGCTGCGCTCGGCGCGACGACGATGATCGTGCTCGGCCCCGCGCTCTTTGCCGCGCACGTGAGCGCGGCCGCGTTGCCGATCGCCGCGTTCGCGGGCGCGCTCGCGGTTGCGGCGCTCGTCTACCGGCTCGCCGCGTCGCGCGGCCGGCTCGCGCTGCCGCTGCTGCTGCTCGCCGGCATCGCGATCAACGCGCTGGTCGGCGCGGCGATCGGTCTCCTCACCTTCGTCGCCGACGACGCGCAATTGCGCTCGCTGACCTTCTGGAGCCTAGGCAGTCTCGGCGGCGCGCAATGGTCCGCGCTGGCGGCCGTCGCGCCGTGCGTCGCGATCGGCTGCGTGCTGCTCGCGCGCGAACGCGACGCACTGAATGCGTTGCAGCTCGGCGAAACCGAGGCGCTGCACCTCGGCGTGCCCGTGCAGCGGCTGAAGCGGCGCGTGCTCGTCGCGGTCGCGCTTGCAGTCGGCGCGCTGGTGTCGTGCGCGGGCATCATCGGCTTCATCGGGCTCGTCGCGCCGCATTGCGTGCGCCTCGCGTGCGGCCCCGACCAGCGCGTCGTGCTGCCCGGCGCCGCGCTGCTCGGCGCCCTGCTGACGCTCGCCGCCGATCTCGCCGCGCGCACGGTTGCCGCGCCCGCGGAAATTCCGCTCGGCGTGCTGACCGCGCTGCTCGGCGCACCGTTCTTTCTCGCGCTGCTGTGGAAAAGCCGCGGCGCGCTCGGCGGCTAACCCTTCCCTCCCGACGACCATGCTGACCGCCCATCACCTCGACGTCGCCCGTCGACACCATGCGATCCTGCGCAACCTGTCGCTGTCGATCGAACCCGGTCGCGTGACTGCGCTGCTCGGCCGCAACGGCGCGGGCAAGAGCACGCTGCTGAAGACCTTCGCCGGCGAACTCACCGGCGGCGTCGCGCCGAACGGCGTGCGCGTGACCGGCGACATCACGCTGAACGGCGAACCGCTCGCGCGTATCGACGCGCCGCGACTTGCGTGCCTGCGCGCCGTGCTGCCGCAAGCCGCGCAGCCGGCGTTCCCGTTCAGCGTCGACGAAATCGTGCTGCTCGGCCGTTATCCGCATGCACGGCGCAGCGGCGCGACGTCGCACCGCGACCGCGACATCGCGTGGTGCGCGCTCGAA
Organism: Burkholderia lata; assembly: GCF_000012945.1. Classification (NCBI taxonomy): domain Bacteria; kingdom Pseudomonadati; phylum Pseudomonadota; class Betaproteobacteria; order Burkholderiales; family Burkholderiaceae; genus Burkholderia; species Burkholderia lata. Next base: position 233,565 of record NC_007511.1, on the reverse strand, counting down.
CGCGCGGGCGCCGATGCGCTCGTCGGCCGCGACGTCACGACGCTGTCAGGCGGCGAACTTGCGCGTGTGCAATTCGCCCGTGTACTCGCGCAGCTGTGGCCGGATGACGAAGCGATTGAAAGCGGCCCGCGCTACCTGCTGCTCGACGAGCCGACCGCCGCGCTCGATCTCTCGCATCAGCACCGCCTGCTCGAAACCGTCCGTGCCGTTGCACGCGAATGGCAGCTCGGCGTGCTTGCGATCGTGCACGATCCGAATCTCGCCGCGCGGCACGCCGATACGATCGCGATGCTCGCCGACGGCACGATCGTCGCGCACGGCTCGCCGCGCGACGTGATGACGCCGGCTCATATCGCGCAGTGCTACGGGTTCGCGGTGAAGATGGTGGAAACCGGCGACGGTGCGCCGCCGGTGATGGTGCCCGCGTAGCGCGGGCGCGTGTCGCTTGTCGCGTGAGCATTGCGCCGCGCGATGTCATGCATGATCGATAGCAACGACTTTCACAACGCATCATTCGCGCTTCGCGCATCCCCTTCAAGGAGACCCACGTGCCGCTTCCGATGACCCGCATCATCCTGTACGTCCAGGACGTCGCATCGCTCAAGTCGTTCTACCAACAGTATTTCGACCTGCCCGTCATCGAGGAAATCGAAAACGAGTGGGTCGTGCTTGGCGCAGGCGCCATCGAGCTCGCGCTGCATCTCGCCGGCCCAGCGTTCCGCCACGCAGCACCTGCTGATGCGGAAGCGCGCGCGGAAACCAGCCACGTGAAATTCGTGTTCTCGATTGGCCAGGATATCGGCGCGCATCGCGGCCGGCTGGCCGGCGACGGCGTGACAGTGCGCGATCTCAAGCGCTATGACGGGTTCGCGTACACGATGTACGACGGCATCGATCCCGAAGGCAACGTCTTCCAGGTGATGCAGGCCGACTGACGTTCCGTCCGGCCCGGGCGCTCACCCGAACGCCCGGGCCGGCACCGCTCGCGCCCTCACCTGTCGCGCGGGCGTCATGCCTTCCCGCTCAATGCTCGAGATCCGCCGCACCAAACGTCCGCATCTTCCACCCGAGCCGCACGGCAAGCATCCGCATCGAGAACCCGGCCGCCAGCGCGACGACCGTCGCGAAGCCCGCATCGATGCCAACGTACTGCATCCCGACATAGAGCCCGCCCGTGACGAACGCGACGCTCGCATACAGTTCCTCGCGCAGGATCAGCGGCATCTCGTTGCACAGCAGGTCGCGCAGCATCCCGCCGCAGACACCGGTGATCGCGCCAGCCAGCACGACGATGATCGGCACCGCGCCCGTCGATGCGCCGATGTCGCAACCGATGATCGTGAACGCCGCGAGGCCGATCGCGTCGACGGTGACGAACAACGTCTTCATCCGCGCGACATGCCGTGCGACCCACGACGCGACGGTCGCCGCGACGAGCGTGATCACCAGGTACTCCGGATGCGCGATCCAGCCGAGCGGATAGTGGCCGAGCAGCACGTCGCGCACGGTGCCGCCGCCGAGCGCCGTCACCGCACCGACGAGCGCGAGCCCGAAGCGGTCCATCCCGCGGCGCATGCCCATCAGCGCCCCCGACATCGCTTCCGCGACGATTGCAATCAGATAAAGCGTATGCATGGCGTACGTCAGTCTTCCGTCCGGAACAGGTCGAGCACGCGTTCGCGCTCGGCCGCATCGACCGCGCCAGGCATCGGCTCGGCGGGCTTGCCGTTGTTGCCCGGCGCGTCCGACGCACCGGAAACCGCCGCGGCCCCGCCGCACGCGAAGCGGCTGCGGATGTACGACGGCACGTCGGCCGTGCACGTGCCGCGCGTGTATTCGGCGTACACGAAGTCGCCGTCGACGAGTGCGACGTCCTGCGGCGGCGTCGCCTCGACCGGCGTACGCCCGTCGACGGCCGTCTTCATGTAGTCGAGCCAGACCGGCAGCGCCAGCGACGCGCCGGTCGCACGTCCCATCGGGCGCGGCGTGTCGTAGCCGAGCCACGCGACCGCGACGATGCCCGACGAGTAGCCGGCGAACCAGACGTCCTTCGACCCGTTCGACGTGCCCGTCTTGCCGGCCGCGTCGTCGCGGCGCAGCGCGAGCGCGCCGCGCGCGGTGCCGGACTTCACGACGTCGCGCAGCATGCTGTCCATCACGAACGCGTTGCGCGCCGACACGACGCGCTCGCCTGCCGGCGCCGTCGCTTCGTATATCGCGCCGCCGTGACGCTGCTTCACCGACAGGATCAGGCGCGGCTCCATCCGCGTGCCGCCGTTCGCGAACACGCTGTACGCGCTCGCCAGTTCGAGCGGCGTCACGGCGCCCGCGCCGAGCGCGAGCGGCAGCGACGCCGGATTGCGCTGCGCATCGAAACCGAAGTGCACCGCGTGCTGCTGCACGTAGCGCGCGTCGGTGGCCTGCATCAGGCTGACCGCGACGAGGTTCTTCGAGCGCATGAGCCCGCGCCGCACCGGGATGAAGCCCTCGTAGTTGTTGGCGAAATTGCGCGGGCGCCACGGCCGCGCGCCGGTTTCCTCATGCGTGAGCGTGCGCTGCGTGTCGTCGACGAGCACGCCCGGGAAGTAGCCCTTCTCCAGCGCTGCCGAATAGACGAACGGCTTGAAGCTCGAGCCCGGCTGGCGATACGCCTGCAGCGCATGGTCGAACACGTTGCGGTTGAAATCCGCGCCGCCGACGAGCGCGAGCATGTCGCCGGTCGCCGCGTCGAGCGATATCAGTGCGCCTTCAAGCCCGTTGCGCGCATCGCGCTTCGCGCGCGGCTGACGGCTCAGCGTGCGTGCAAGCGACGATTCGGCCGCGCGTTGGTCGCGCATCGAGATCGTCGTCGTCACATCGAGACCCAGCGTGTATGCGTCGTCGTGAAAACGCTCCACCATCATCCGGCGTGCGCGCTCGGCAACGTACGGCGCCGCGATGATCCCGGGCGGCGGCGTGGTCGCCAGCGCGATCGGCGCGTCGACGGCCGCGCGGTACGTCGCGTCGTCAAGCTGGCCGAGCGCATGCATGCGGCCGAGCACGTAGTTGCGTCGCGCGGTCGCGCGTGCCGGATTGACGACCGGGTTGAACGCGGACGGCGCCTTCGGCAGCCCCGCGAGCACGGCCGCTTCGCCCGCGCTCAGCGCGTCGAGCGGCTTGCCGAAATACACGTTCGCGGCCGCCGCGAAGCCGTACGCGCGCTCGCCCAGATAGATCTCGTTCATGTACAGCTCGAGCAGCTTGTCCTTGCTGTATTCGCGTTCGAGCTTGGTCGCCATCAGGATCTCGGCAAGCTTGCGGCTCAGCACCTTGTCGCGCGTCAGGTAGAAGTTGCGCGCGACCTGCATCGTGATCGTGCTGCCGCCCTGCCCCGGCTGCCCCGTCACGACGTTCGCGAACGTCGCGCGCGCAAGGCCGTTGAAGTCGACTGCGCCGTGCTGGTAGAACTTCGCGTCCTCGGCCGCGAGCAGCGCCTGCCGCATCAGCGGCGGGATGCGTTCGAGCGGCACGAACTCGCGCCGCTCGACGCCGTATTCGGCCAGCAGGTCGCCGTCGCGCGAGAAGATCCGCAGCGGCAGCGCCGGACGATACACGGCGAGGTGCTCGACGGACGGCAACTGCGTCCAGATGCGCTGGATCGTCCATGCGCCGATACCCGCGCATGCGACCGTCAGGCCGAGCAGCGCGCCTGCGAGCGTGCGCCACACGCGGCGGCGGCGTGGCGGCGGCGCGGGTGGGGGTGGCGGGGATGCGGTGTGGTCGGTCATGTCGGGCTCCTTCTTCGATGCTGCGACGGCCGGTGCGCGAGAGGCACCGACTGGTCACGAAAGGCGCGCATTGTCGAAGGGATGGCGCGAAACCGGAACATTCTTTAGCCAAAGTTTGGCTGGCTAAATTTTATTTAGGAAAGTGCGCCGGGGCCGTTCAGGTCGTATCTGCGACCGCGTGTCGCATCATCGGGCGAACCGCTCTGCAAGCAATCCGGTTCGGCTGTAGCATCGCGTGATGTTCGATCGATACCTCGGCCTGTGGGGCCTCGTTCCCGATGGCGGCCCGATCCTGACCGCGAGCGGTGGTCTGCTGCCGGTCGTCTGGCAAGCGCGGCCGGCAATGCTGAAGGTCGCCACGTGTGACGAAGAGCGTCGCGGCAATGCGCTGATGACCTGGTGGAACGGGCAAGGCGCCGCTCAGGTGTGGCAGCACGACAGCGATGCAGTCCTGCTCGAACGCGCGCGGCCGGAACCGACGCTGGCCGGCTTTTCGGCATCGGGGCATGACGACGATGCGATGCGCATCGCGTGTAATGTCGTCGCGCGGCTGCATGCGCATCGTGCTTCGGAGCCGCCTTCGGTCGTGCCGCTGCACGACTGGTTCTACGCACTGCTGTCGAACGACGCCGACAACGCCGCGCTGCGCCGATCGGCCGCGATCGCTCGCCAATTGCTGGTCGCACCGCCCGTCGACGACTTCGTCCTGCACGGCGACATCCATCACGGCAACATCCTTCATTTCGGCGAACGCGGCTGGCGTGCGATCGATCCGAAAGGGCTGCGCGGCGATCGCGCGTTCGACTACGCGAACCTGTTCTGCAATCCCTCGCACGATATTGCGGTTGATCCCGTGCGCTTCGAGCAGCGTGTCACACTCGTGGCCAGCGCCGCGCAGCTCGACCGGCGCCGGCTGCTGCAGTGGATACTCGCATGGTCGGGCTTGTCGGCGGTGTGGCTGATCGAGGACGGGCTGTCACCCGATACGCGGCTGCAGGTCGCGATGCTCGCGGCGGCTGCACTCGGCGTGTAGCAAGATGCATCGCCCGTGAAAACAGGTTCATCATGAATTTCCGGGGGACGCGGGGATGACCGACGGCGCTCGGCCAGAAGGGGATGTTCGACAAGGGTACGGGATTCGTCGACAATCAAGTCCGCTTGTATAACCATTCCAACAAAGGCAAAACAATGATGACTTCCAGCGACGGCCTGACCAGTCCCGCACGTCTCCTGCGGCTCGCCTCGTGGGTGATTGCGATCATCTTCGCCGTCTTTCTGAACATGCTCGGCAGCCTCGTAATCCGCGACATGGCCTTCGCTCCGAGGGGCGGGCCGCCCGTCGTCGAGCAATTCGCGGATGCTCCAGCGAAGGCGCGGCTGGATGCAGCGCGTCGCGATCTGCAGGCGCAGCACGACACGCTTGCCGGGAAGGCCGACGCAATGGAGGTGGCACGCGGACGTGCCGCGAAGGAGTACGCGGCCGAGAAAGAAAGTTTCCGCAACTGGCTGGCAACCCGCTCGGTGACGGGAGACAGTGCGAGGGACCCGGACATTCTGGCGAGAACTCGCAAGCTGGATACGCTTCAGGCAGTGGTCATCAACTGGCAGCATCAGATCGATGCGATCGGTGACCAGCAACGGGCACTGGCATCGCAGCAGACTCAAGTGGACACGCAAATCGCCGACGCGGACGCGGCAGCCGAACGGCGCTTCGAAAAGGCGGACCGGCAATACGAGTTGCAGGTGTTCGGACTGCGCCTTGCGCTCACGTTACCGATTCTGCTGATTGCGATCTGGCTGTTCATGCGCTATCGCAAGATGCGCTACTGGCCTTTCGTGTATGGCTTTGGCCTGTTTTCACTGAGTGCATTTTTCATCGAACTGGTCCCGTACCTGCCGAATTTCGGCGGCTATGTACGGGTCCTGGTCGGCATTGCGCTCACGGTGTTCGCCGGCCTTTACATGATGAAGGCCTTTCAACGCTATGCCGAACGCAAGCGGCTCGAATTGCAGCAGGATCAGGGAGAACGTGCGCGCACGATCGGATACGAAAAAGCCGTTCGCTCACTCGAAAAAAAGCGCTGCCCGTCATGCGACAAACAGTGGAATCTCGGCGGCGACGACTCCACGTTCTGCGTGCATTGCGGATTGAGGCTCTTCAACGTATGCGGATGCGGTGGCCGGAATTTCTTCTTCTTCCCGCATTGCCATCAATGCGGTGCTACGCAGGGCAACGAGTCGCCAGCGGCATCCGACTGACGGTCAGTGTGTTTGCAGCACGCACTGGCTGGGATTCCGGCTTTTACCTCTGGTGGGTCGTCAAGCGACACCCCTGGAAACCGCGAAGAACCTGAAAAAAAGCCCGCCGGCATCCGCCGGCGGGCTTTCACATCCAACTGCTCGCTCGACGCTTAACGCGCCGGGTTCAGCAACAGGTTCATGTGACGGTTCACATCTTTGTACAGCAGGTAACGGAAGCGGCCAGGGCCACCCGAATAGCATGCCTGCGGGCAGAACGCGCGCAGCCACATGAAGTCACCGGCTTCGACCTCGACCCAATCCTGGTTCAGGCGATAAACAGCCTTCCCTTCGAGCACATACAACCCGTGCTCCATCACGTGCGTTTCGGCGAACGGAATCACGCCGCCCGGTTCGAACGTCACGATGTTCACGTGCATGTCGTGGCGCATGTCGCTCATGTCGACGAAGCGCGTCGTCACCCATGCACCGTTGGTGCCCGGCATCGGGATCGGCTCGACGTCCTGCTCGTTGGTCACGAAGGCTTCCGGCAGCGGAATGCCGTCGACAGCCTGGTAATGCTTGCGCACCCAGTGGAAACGCACCGCGGCATCGCTGACGTTGTGCAGCGTCCAGTCGGCGCCCGGCGGAATGAACGCGTAGCCGCCCGGCTTCAGCACGTGCTTCTTGCCTTGCAGCGTCAGCTCGGCTTCACCTTCGACGACGAACAGCACGGCTTCGGCATTCTTGTCCTGCTCGGGCTTGTCGCTGCCGCCGCCCGGGTTCACTTCGACGATGTACTGCGAGAAGGTTTCCGCGAAACCCGACAGCGGGCGAGCGATCACCCACAGGCGCGTGTTCGTCCAGAACGGCAGCCAGCTCGTGACGATGTCACGCATCACACCCTTCGGGATCACCGCGTACGCCTCGGTGAACATCGCGCGATCGGTCAGCAGATCGGTCTGCGGCGGGTGGCCGCCATGCGGCGCGTAATACGTTGTCTTAGACATAGTGCATCCAGGCAATGGGTTGGTCCGGCCCCGGACACCAACGACATCGGGCGGCACACCTGCGCGTGGGGCACGCAAGCGGCGGGACGTCATTGCCGGGGTGGCTTGAAGGCGCATGCGCCTTCGTTCGGTCGGCCAGGCTTCGCGACGGGTTCGTCCGGTTCTTCGGACGCGGCGGCCCATGCTTGTGGGGCCGGCGACCGGGCCGTGGCGCTCGCGATCATGCGGCGAGGCGCGGCCAGCGGCACGGTGCGATGCCGTACGCGAGCATCGCCGACGATAGCGAAGTCGTTCGCAATCGACCAATTAAATGTTGCGATGGATTCCATTCGATTTCCCACTACTAGCCGGCAGCCGCGATACGCGGTGGGGAAGCGTGGCGCGACGGTCTGGCTATCAGGGAAATCCTGACGGACGGGGCAACGCGCACGTTCGCCGGGATGCTGGAGGGGCAGGTGAAAAACCGCAGCCGCTGCAGTGACACACGCGGTTCGCGATACATCCGGTTACGCAGATTGGAGCGTGACGACGTGCGCACGGCAGCAAGCCGCACCGCGCCAGTCATGAGCCGTCGTCAGGCCGGAGAACGGACCAGCGGGATCGAACGGAACGCGAATGGTATCGACACGCCTCGGACGCATTCAGTCGCGAGTGGCGGTGTAGTCGGAAAACGGGGAAATACAGCGAGGAGGAAGACTTGCCGGCCCATCGGTCGGGCATCGGGTCGCGGCTGAGGAAGCCGGAAGGGGTTCGCCGGTATGACCGGCGATGACGGCCCGGCAGGCCGCCGGGCCGAATCTCGCGTCGGGTGCCGACGCCGTCGGCGCGCCGGTGCGCCATTCGCGCACCGAGCCGCGCCAGCGGCGATCAGTCCCAGTCGCGGTGGTGACGATGCTTGCGGTGGCGATAGCCGCGATCGCCGCGACCGCCGTAATCGCGTTCGTACGAGCTGCGCGACATGTTGCCGCCGAGCGCCGCGCCGGCGCCGCCGCCGACCGCCGCACCCAGCAGGCCGCCCGTGCGGCCGCCCATTGCGTTGCCTGCCGCGGTACCTGCGCCGCCGCCGAGGGCGCCGCCGATGATCGCGCCGGTGCGCTCGCGACGGTTCGACGTCACCGCGCCACCCGCGCCGCCGCCGATGGCGCCGCCGATCACCGAGCCCGTGCTGCCGCCGAGCGCACCGCCGACCGCTGCGCCGGCTACCCCGCCGAGCGCGCCGCCAAGCGCGTTGTTCATGTCACCTGCCATAGCCGGCAGTGCAGTCGCGCCGGTCAACGCGGCGACGACGAGAGCGGGGGCGATTTTCTTCCACATTCCCGTATTCTTCCTTGTTCGCAATCTGGTTATTGAAGGTCCGCTCGGTACGACGATCTGAATCGATCGACGTCGGGTCAGGCATTGTGCCGAACCGCGGACCAATTCATTTCAATGAGCTTGCGGCGAAGAATAGCACCGGTCCCACGTCCTTGCCGTGGACATTCTGGTAACAAGTTGTTTACGAATAAGCAACCTCGAACGCGCGCGCCGAAATGCCCGCAAACCCGCGCCGGCATTGGCTTCGCCGAGGGTCCGGCCCTGTGGAAAAACACGCCGGCCATGCGTGGCGTCGCACGTTTGCGACACACGTGGCAACACATCGGGAACGAAACGTGGGCCGGGCCCGAAACGGCGGCCGTGAAGAAACGAAGAGGGTCAGTACACGCCGGGCAGCAGACGCCACGTTCGCGCGCAATACGCGTCGTATTCGGCGCCGAATTGCGCACGTAGCAGCGCCTCCTTGGAGCGGATACGCGCGACGAGCGGCACCATCGTTAGCACGACCAGCAGCAAGCCGACGCCCGAGCGGAACGCGAGCGCCCAGCCGACCGAATTGACGACCAGGCCGAGATAGCTCGGATTGCGGATGCGGCTGTAGATGCCGTCGGTCACGAGCGTATGGCCCGGCTGGATCGCGACGAGCCCGCTGAAGCGCTTGCCGAGCACGAATACGGGCCAGATGCGCAGCACGCCGCCCGCGATGTACAGCACGACGCCGATCCAGCGCACCGCATCGCCGCCGAAGGTCCAGAAGTCGAGCCGGTCGGTCAGCGCGGGCAGGTACGCGAGCAGGAACCCGCTTACCCCGAATGCCGCGAGCACCCAGCGATTATCGCGGTTCTCGCGCTCGCCGCTGCTCAGGTTGCCTTCGGTAAACATCGCGACGACGGCCATCGCGAGCGTCGCGACGACGACGACGGTCAGCGGTGGATGCGAGAAGAAGGCTGCGAATCCGCCGCTGCCCAGCACGGCGAGCCCGAGATAGACGAGCGTGGAGACGCCCGACACGACTGCGACCTTGCGGGTGACTGTCATGACTGCCTCGCCGAAGTGCCCTTTCCTGTGAAGTATAGGAAGCGCGCACACGCCGCGCAGCGCACCGCCGTCATGCGGTACGCGAATCCGCGCGCGTCATCCGGCACAACGCGATGGCGCTGACCGGTGCGGCCAGCGCCCGAGCCCGGTGCCGGTGCCGGATCAGCGAATGCGGAAGTTGCCGCCGATCCCGACGCTGACGGGTGGCGCGTAATACGCCGGCGCATAGCCGTAGTAGGCCGGCGCGGGCGCATAGCCATACGGCGGCGCGACATAGCAGCCGGACAGGCCGCCGATCAGGGCAAGCGTGATGAGAAGTCTGGTCATGGCTCGATTCCCGGCGCGAAAGACGAATGGCACCTCGCGAAAGCCGCGCCATCGCGCGATGCGGCGGCCGGCACGAAGAGGCGATCCGCCCTTCCTGTCGCTCAGTGAAGCAATGCGCGGAGTCTAGCGCCGGGGGGGCCGGGCCGAGTTTCGCCGGCGGTTACACGTGTTACCTCGCATGACCGCTGAAACAGGCGATGGCACGACGGCTGGCCGCTGCGCCAGGCCGTGCCATCGCCGTGTGCAATCGACGCGTTACACGAAACGCGCGCGAATGCGCTGCGCCAGCGCTTCGAGCGTCGCCGCGTCGGCGATCTCACGCGCATGCATCTTCAGCTCGGCGCCTTCCCAGCGCGGGATCACGTGGAAGTGCACATGCGGCACCGTCTGGCCGGCGGCCGCGCCGTTGAACTGGCCGATGAACACGCCATCCGGCTCGAGCGCCGCGCGCACCGCCGCCGCGACACGCTGCGTCATGCGGATGCCGGCCGCGGCGGCGTCGCCGGACAACTCGAAGATCTGCGCGGCCGGCTCCTTCGGGATCACGAGCACGTGGCCGTCGGCCTGCGGCATCAGATCCATGATCGCGAGGGTCGCGTCGTCTTCCGCGACTTTCACGCACGGCAGTTCGCCGCGCAGGATTTTGGCGAACGGGTTGTTGTTGTCGTAGGACATGGCGTTTTCCATTAACGGTTGGACTGGGAGAGTAGGAAAGCGATGCCGGACGATTATCGGCCGATGGCGGGTCGGATTTCAACTTGTCAGGTCGAGTCGCTCTTTCTGCGAACAATGGACGTCGATACGCATGCAACGCGCGTAACGGACTGGAATATCCGGCCGTCGCCATCCGTTTATTTCGAGCGCGGGTTCACGCGGCAACCGCACGATCGCGAACCTGCGCCGGACACCCGTCGGCTGCGCAGGCCGGCAGCCGGGATGACTGCTCGCGATCATCAACCGGAGTCATGCCATGGACCCTCTCCCCTCCTGTCGTTCCCCCGCCGCGCCCGTGTTCGCGGTCGATCCGCCGGTCGTCGCACGCGTCCGGCGCACGCTTGCGCGCTCGCTATGCCGCGCGGCTTGCGGCGCCGGGCTGGTCGCGTTGTCTTCGGCTTTCGCGTGGGCCGGCGGCAGCGACATCATCCTGCCGATTCCATCGTTCACCGCCTCGACGGTGCCCACCAACGGCGACGTCAATCCATACGGCATCGCGTTCGTGCCGCGCGGCGTGCCGAGCTGGAGCACGCTGAAACCCGGCGACGTCGTCGTGTCCAACTTCAACGCGGCGTCGAACGCGCAAGGCACCGGTACGACGATCGTGAAGCTGACACCCGGCAAGACGCCGGCGACGACGTTCTTCCAGGGCAGCAATCTCGGCCTGACAACCGCGCTCACGGTGCTGCGCAGCGGCTTCGTGCTGGTCGGCAACGTGCCGGCGCCGGACGGCAAGACCGTCGTGGCGCCGGGTTCGCTGCTCGTCATCGGCCCGCAGGGCAATCTCGTCACGCAACTCAGCAGCGCGGCGCTGCTCGACGGGCCCTGGGACATGACCGTGATCGATCGCGGCCAGCGCGTGACCGCGTTCGTGTCGAACGTGCTGAACGGGACGGTGTCACGGATCGAACTCGCGATCGGCGACAACGGCGTCACGATGCTGCCGGGCTCTCGCGTCATCGCATCGGGCTACGTGAATCGAACCGATCCCAATGCGCTCGTCGTCGGGCCGACCGGCCTCGCGTACGACCCGAACATCGACGTGCTTTACGTTGCATCCACCGGCGACAACGCGGTGTTCGCGATCCAGAATGCCGCGTCGACGAATCGCAACGGCGGTGTCGGACGGATGATCTATTTCGACGCGGCGCACCTGCACGGCCCGCTCGCGCTGGCGCTCGCCCCGAACGGCCATCTCGTGACCGCGAACGGCGACGCGGTCAACGCCGACCCGCAGCAGCCGAGCGAGATCGTCGAATTTACGGTGGACGGGCGCTTCGTCGCGCAAATGCAGGTCGACACCGTTTCGGGGGCCGCGTTCGGCCTCGCGTTCGGGCACGGCAGCAAAGGCCAGCTGGAATTCGCAGCCGTCGACGACAACACGAATACCGCGACGGTCTGGACCCTGCGGTCCGACAACAACAACGCGCAGTGATGCGCCGCCTGGACGGGCCGCACGCGGCCCGTTCGACTTGCGCGATCGACACACGCGATTCGCACACGCCGGGCAATCTGCGCGCTGTCGGCAGTGCCCCGCCTCGCAAGCCCTCGCAATTGCCACCGCCGGCTCGAACCTGCGACACTGCCGGTTCATGTTCTGCCTGCCGACAACCGAGGACGTTCGCGCATGACGATCCCCTTCAAGAAGCTGATCCTGCGCGGCGTCGCGCTCGCCGTCGTCGCCGCGGTCGGCTACACCGGCTACATGCTGTCCCGGCTCGCCCCCATCGCGACCGGTTATGCGGCAAAGGCACTGTGTTCCGGCGTGTATGTATCGGGCCGCCCGGCCGAGTCCGTGATCGACGTCGACATCATGGCCGGCGTGCATCCGCTGCTGAAGCTCGTGCACCCGTCGATCGATCCCGACCATCATCGCGCGACGGCGACCTTCGCCGGCTTCGCCGAACGCGAAGCCGACTTCCGGCCCGGGCTCGGCTGCACGCTCGCGCTCGGGCCGTCGCCCGGCGCGTTGCCGGCCGCGCTGCCGCCCCTCCCCGACCCGCCGTCCACGCAGCCCGCGCCTGCCACGCCGCCGGCCGGCGTCGACGCGCAGAAGCTGCAGACCGCGCTCGACCGCGCGTTCGACGAGCCCGACCCGGCACGACCGCGGCGCACGCGCGCGGTCGTCGTGATGTGGCGCGGCCAGGTGATCGCCGAGCGTTATGCGCCCGGCTTCACGGCCGACACGCCGCTGCCCGGCTGGTCGATGACGAAGACCGTGACGGCCGCCCTGGTCGGCACGCTCGTCGCGCAGCACAAGCTGTCGCTCGATACGTCGGCGCTGCTGCCCGAATGGCGCGGCAGCGGCGATCCGCGCGCGGCCATCACGCTCGACGAGCTGCTGCGGATGACGAGCGGCCTGCAATTCAACGAGGACTACGACGACCCGCTGTCCGATGTCGCGTTGATGCTGTACGCGCAGTCCGATACCGCGCGGTTCGCGTCGGCGAAGCCGCTCGCCGCGACACCCGGCACGCGGTGGTCCTACTCGAGCGGCACGAGCGCGATCGTCGCGCGCGTGATGCGCGAAGCGCTGGGCGGCAGCGAGGACGACTACCTCGCGTTGCCGCGCCGCGCACTGTTCGCGCCGCTCGGGATGCGCAGCGCGGTGTTCGAGCCCGATGCGTCCGGCACGCTCGTCAGCCCGTCGTACATGTATGCGAGCGCACGCGACTGGGCGCGCTTCGGGCAGTTGCTGCTGCAGGACGGTGTGTGGGACGGGCAGCGGCTGCTGCCGGAAGGCTGGGTGCGCTACCTGACGCGCACCACGCCGCAGTCGGAGCGCCAGGAATACGGCGCGCAGCTGTGGGTCAAGGTGCCGGAGCCGTTCAACGATCGCGATCCGCATGCGGTCGCGATGCCGGCCGACGCGTTTCATGCGGTCGGCCATGAAGGCCAGTTCGTGAGCGTGGTGCCGAGCCGGCAGCTGGTGGTCGTGCGGCTCGGGCTGTCGCGGCCGGAATCCGCGTGGAATCACGAGGCGTTTCTCGCGCGCGTGCTCGACGCTTTGCCGGCGCCGGGCGCGTAACAACCGGCCTGTGATGCCGTAATGCCATGATGCCGTGATGCAGGTCGTGACGCGGACGCAGCAGCGATTGTCACGCCGCCGCGCCGCCGTGCGCTACCTGCGCGGCATCACGGGTTCGCGCTACCCGCGTATTTCTGGAAGCCTTCGCGCGTCGCGAGACGTTCGATATAGCGCTTCACCGCCGGGAAATCCGGATGCTCGAACGGCGTGCCGAACCAGCGGTTCACCGACAGGCCGATCGGAATGTCCGCGAGCGTGAAGCCGTTACCGGCCACGTACGCGCCGGTCGCTTTGAGCTGCGCGTTCAGCACCTGCATGTGCTTCGTCCAGCCCGCGATCGACTGCGCGATGCCGGCCGGATCCTGGTGATCGGGCGACTTCCGCACGAGGCCGAGGAACGCGCCGACCCACGAGCGGTTCAGGTCCGCGCCCTGCCAGTCGATCCATTGATCGACCCGTGCGCGCGCCTGCGGCTCGGCCGGATACAGCGCGTCGCCGCCATAGCGGTTCGCGAGATAGCGGACGATCGTGTTCGATTCCCAGAGCACGAAATCGTCGTCCTTGATGACGGGCACGAGACCGTTCGGATTCAGCGCGAGATAGGCCGGATCGTTGGTCGTACGGAAGCCCGCGCCCCAGTCTTCCTGTTCGAACGGCAGGTTCAGCTCGGTGCACAGCCACAGCACCTTGCGAACGTTGATGGACGGGATCTTGCCGAGGATGTGCAGCATGCAGTCTCCTTGTGAGGTCGGATGCGGAGCATTCGGGACGCACGACACGTCCCGAACGCGTTCACGTCGAATTTATACACGACCTCGGGGCAAACAACAGGCCGTACGCGGAAAATCCGCGTGCGGATGATTCGTCAGGTCACGCAGCGCATGCTCGGCCGTCGGGAACCGGAACATGAATCCGTCCTGATGCAGCCGCGCCGGCATCACGCGCTGCCCGTCCAGCAGCACCTCGGCCATCTCGCCCATCGCGATACGCAGCGGCGCGGCCGGCACGTGCAGCCAGGCCGGACGATGCAGCACCTTCGACACAACCTGCACGAACTCGCGCTGGGTCAACGGCGCGGGCGCGACCGCGTTGTAGACGCCGCGCATGCCCGGGTTCGCCATCGCACGCGCGATGATCCGCAGCACGTCATCCCGGTGGATCCAGCTCATCACCTGCTTGCCGTCGCCGAATCGCCCGCCCATCCCGAAGTAATGCGGCAACAGCATCGGGCGCAGCGCGCCGCCGGGGCCGAACACGACGCCCAGCCGCAGCACCACCGAGCGCGCGCCATGACGCTCGAGCGGCTGCGCGGACTGCTCCCACTGCCGGCACAGCTCGGACATGAAGCCGGTGCCGGCGTTGCTGCTTTCATCGAGGCGCTCATCTGAAGGACGCACGCCGTAGTAACCGATCGCCGATGCCTGGATCCACGTGCGCGGCCTGACCTCGGCGGTCTCGACCCAGCGCATCAGCGATTCCGTGACGCCGACGCGGCTGGCGAGCAGCACCGCCTGCCGGCGCTTGCTCCAGCGCGCGCCGAGCACCGGCGCGCCCGCGAGATTGATGACCGTGTCAAAACGCTCGTGCGGCTGCAGTTGTTCGACGGACGTGACGCTGCGCACGCGGCCGTGAAACAGGTAGGCCGCACGCAGCGGATCGCGCGCCAGCAACGTGACCACATGCCCCGCATCGAGCAGCTGGTTCACGAGGGTTTCGCCGATGAAGCCGGTCCCGCCGGTCACGAGCACACTCCCCGGCGCCTGCCCCGCGAACGGATTGGCGACCGGCGCGTGTCGCGCGATCCGGCAAGCCGCGATCCCGTCGCGGATTCCCGAGATCGCCACGCCGACGGCAAACAGGCTCAGCACCCAGCCACGCCAGCCGAGATCGAGCGCCTGCAGCGCGGTCGGCTCGTGCGCCCACACGGCCAGTTGCATCGCAATCATCCCGAACAGCGCGCCGCCGTTGACGGCCAGCAGCGTGTGCAGCACGCGCTCGGTCGACGGCAGCTTGCGGCTCTGGTCCTCGACGACGAAATCCCACAACGTCAGCACCACCTCGACCACCACCACGGCCGCGAGGGCCGCGACCCACGCGCCGTGAAAGGCGACGTTCGCGATCGACGCGAACACGAGACCGTAAAGCACGGAACGCACCGCATGAATTCCCAGCTCGAGCCGCGCACGCGGGCTGTGCGGAAGATCCTGCGTGAGTTCGTGGTGATAGAGCGTATCGAATGCGCCCATCGCGCCCTGCACGATCAGCAGGTTGAGCGCCCAGTCGTAAGCAGGCAAGGTGTTCATACCGTATCCCTCCTCCAAAGCCAGACAAGCGGCGGCACCATCGCGACGAGTGCCGCCGCGTCGATCGCCACGTGGCCCGATACATGGGCCTGCAATGAAAACAGCATGTCCTGCGGCGCCCAGACCAGCAGGCCGGCGAGCAGCCATCCCCACACTTCCCGCCGGCGCAGCCGGTTGCCGAGGTGGACGAGCGCGAGCATCCAGACCGACGCGCATTGCACCGTCGCGCCGATCAGCGACATCCACCAGACCTGTTGCGCACGCGCCGCGTCGGGCGCGGCTCCCGCCCAGAAGTGCAGCTCGATGACGCGGTGATACGCGTCGAGCCACGGCGTGCCGGCCACCCACGGAACGGCAATGCCGACGAGCAGGTGTGCGATCGCGGCGCCGTACATCCAGGTCACGACGATGCGACGCGCAGCGTCCCCCGCTGGGCGATTCGCAGTGGGTTCAGCGGCTCGGCCGCTACCGCACGCCGCCCCATCGCACGGCGCTTCGGCGCGATAACCGAGCCACCGCGAGACGGCCTGCCGGTTGCGCGCGAAGCGGCGATACAGCGGCGCCAGCGCAGTGCGCACGACCGGCACGCGAAGCAGCCTGACGAGCCAGCGGCGCCCGGTCAGCGCCTGGGCGGCCAGGATGCTGTCCACGCCGGTCAGCATGCGTCCGTCGGGCAGGCGCGCGTGCAGCTCGCGATTCAGCGCGGGCAGGTCGACGCCCAGCGGCGCGGGATCGAATCCCGGCTCGGCGATATCGACGAACGCCAGCCGGTGTCGTGCGTCGCGCGCCTCGAGACGCTTGATCTCCGCCACGCATAACGGACATCGTCCGTCGAAGTACAGCACCAGTTCACTTGAGCTCATGATTCGCATTCCTTCTTTTTGTCGGTTGCATGCCTCATGAATCGATCGACTGCTTTCCGCTGTGCCGCACCGCCGCTCCCGTGCGGCGGCAGCGGCGCACTTACATCGGCTTGAGCACCATCAGGAAGTAGACGGTCAGCATCGCGAAGAACGCCGGATAGCCGAGCAGCTCCCAGCGCTTCGCATAGCGCCAGTACCGTTCCGGCAACCCGGCATCGCCGTTCGCGTGAGCGAGCTTCGCCATCGCGGCCAGTTCGACCTGCAGCCACACGACCGGCAGCCAGCACGCGCCGGCGATCGCATACAGCACGATCGACGCGACGAGCCACGGCGTATCCCACGGCCAGCCGGCCGTGTGCGCGAGCCAGAGCCCGGATGCCGGCTGGAAGATCACGGCCGGCGTCGTGAACCACCAGTCCGCGCGCACCACGAGCCGCGACACGGCCGCGATCGCGGGCACCGAGCGCGTGCGGTTCGCGAAGAACAGGTAGAACGCGGTGCCGAACCCCGTGCCGACCAACAGCACCGAGGACAGGATGTGAAGCGCCTTGATGACGAGATAGGTATTCATGCTTGTTCTTCTTCTGAAAAAAGGATCAACAGGATGGCGAGGATCGGCACGTTCTTGAGCACGGGGCCGAACGGTTCGGCGAGCAGGCCCGGCATCGTGACCGCGATGACCGCCGAATACGCGACGATCAGCGCGGCTTGCGCGACCCACAGCCGGCGCGACGGCGCGACGACGGTTGCGATGCCGAACGCGAAGTCCAGCGCGCTGGCCGCATAGAGCGCGATCAGCGCAGGCAGCCCGGTCAGATGCGCAGGCGCGAGCAGCGCGAGGCTCGCGTGCAGCGGATGGATGAACGCGCTGGCGATGGCCGTCCAGATCCACACGATCGCCAGCGCACCGCGCAGCAGCGGACGACGCCACATCGCGAGCGCATCGCGACGCAGCGCGGCGGCTTCCGCGCCGATGAAGCCGTCGATCCCGCGCGGCGGCCGGCCGAGCATCGCCGTGGCGGCGGCCGGATCGCCGGTGTTCCCGCCGCGCAGCATCGTCCACGTGTCGCGCGTGAACATCGCGCCCGGCAGCATGCCGAACAACGTGGCCGCCGCGCCGGCCAGCGGGCCCGGCAATGCAATGCGGACGGCCGGCGGAAATCCCAGCGCCGCGCGGTAACGGGCCAGCATCTCGCGGTATTCGACTTCGTCGTTGCCAACCACGTCGATCACCGGGCGGCCGGCCGCCGGTGCATCGACGCATCGCGCAACGACTTCGGCGAGATCGTCGACGTGCACGGGGCGCAGCCGCTGATGGCCACCCGCCGGCAGGACCTGTACCGGCAGGCTCGCAAGCATCCGGAAAAACCGCGCGGACGCGCCGGTCGTGCCGTAGACGAGCGCGGGACGCACGATCCGGTAGTCGATCGGCAGCGTCTGCAGGAAGCGGTCGGCGGCGACCTTGCTGGCGAAGTAGCGCGTATCGCCACGCTCGACGCCGAGCGCCGAGATCTGGATCACCCGCCGCACGCCGGCGCGGCAGCACGCGGTAAAAAGCGCGCACGGCGCAGCGCGATGCACGGCGTCAAGCGTCGCGCCGCGCTGATCGGCAAGGATGCCGACCGCATTGATCACCACGTCGACGCCTTCCAGCCGCGCGAGCCACGCGTCGGGGTCGACGTCCTTCGCGAAGTCGATCGCGACGTCGCACGGGCCGGCCGCATGACGCACGCCGCGCAGCACGCGATGGCCGCCGGCTTCGAGCTGCGCGCACAGGGCCCGCCCGATGAAGCCGTTCGCACCGCACACGAGGACGGTCATGCTGCGCGCCCCGGTGCAATCGTGCTGGCTAATCGACGGCAAGACTGCGTTCATTTTCATCCTCTACTTACAGTTATTTCTGTACAGACAGAAATAACAACCCCGAAAAAAGCGGGCTGGCTGCCCGCACTGCGCGTACCGCTCCGCGACCCGCTTACTTCGACGGCTTGCGCCTGACCGTCTGGCTGATCTTCGCGCCGATGCCGAGCGCCTTCATCAGCGTATCGGGCTTGAGCCGCAGCATCTCGTCCGACCAGGTCGTGAGCGTCTCGACGAACTGCAGCGTGTCGCGGATGCGCTGCTCGGTCTCGCGGCTTTCGTTAGCGATCTCCGGATTCGTCAGGCAGTCGCGCAGCACCGTGAGCGTCGGCTCGATCTCGCGTTGCCGGCGCCCTTCGACGATCAGCTTGAACAGTTCCCAGATGTCGGTCGACGTCTCGAAATGGTCGCGGCGGTCGCCCAGCACGTGCACGACCTTCGCCAGCCGCCACGCCTGCAGTTCCTTCAGGCTCGTGCTGACGTTGGAGCGCGCCACGTTGAGCGTCTCGGCGATCTCGTCGGCCGCGATCGGCCGGCCGGCCAGATACAGCAGCGCGTGGATCTGCGAAACAGTGCGGTTGACGCCCCACCGCGAGCCCATTTCGCCCCAGTGGAGAATGAATCGTTCGGCAATCGGTGTGAGTTCCATGACGTGAAATTTAGGCATTTCAGTTATTTCTGTCAAGAGAGAAATTACTGAACGATCCGCCCGGTTCCGGCTGCGCCCGCCCGCGATCTGCCGCATCCATTACAATGCGCGGGATTTTCCCGAATTCAGGCCATCCCAGCCTTTCTGACTAGAGGTTTCCATGATCATCAAACCGCGCGTGCGTGGCTTCATCTGCGTGACGACTCATCCGGTCGGCTGCGAAGCCAACGTCAAGGAACAGATCGACTACGTGACTTCGCACGGCCCGATCGCCAACGGCCCGAAAAAGGTGCTCGTGATCGGCGCGTCGACCGGCTACGGCCTCGCCGCCCGGATCTCGGCCGCCTTCGGCTCGGACGCGGACACGCTCGGCGTGTTCTTCGAGCGCGCCGGCAGCGAAACGAAGCCGGGCACGGCAGGCTGGTACAACAGCGCCGCGTTCGAGAAATTCGCCACCGAAAAGGGGCGCTATGCGCGCAGCATCAACGGCGACGCATTCTCCGACCACGTGAAGCAGGTCACGATCGACACCATCAAGCAGGATCTCGGCAAGGTGGACCTCGTCGTCTACAGCCTCGCGGCACCGCGCCGCACGCATCCGAAGACGGGCGAAACCATCAGCTCGACGCTCAAGCCGATCGGCAAGACGGTCACGTTCCGCGGCCTCGACACCGACAAGGAAGTGCTCCGCGACGTCACGCTGGAACCGGCGACGCAGGAAGAGATCGACGGCACCGTCGCCGTGATGGGCGGCGAGGACTGGCAGATGTGGATCGACGCGCTCGATGAAGCCGGCGTGCTGGCCGACGGCGCGAAGACCACCGCGTTCACGTATCTCGGCGAGCAGATCACGCACGACATCTACTGGAACGGCTCGATCGGCGAAGCGAAGAAGGATCTCGACAAGAAAGTGCTGTCGATCCGCGACCAGCTGGCCGCACACGGCGGCGACGCGCGCGTGTCGGTGCTGAAGGCCGTCGTCACGCAGGCCAGCTCGGCGATCCCGATGATGCCGCTGTACCTGTCGCTGCTGTTCAAGACGATGAAGGAAACCGGCACGCACGAAGGCTGCATCGAGCAGGTGTACGGCCTGTTCAAGGACAGCCTGTATGGCGCGACGCCGCACGTCGACGAAGAAGGCCGCCTGCGCGCGGACTACAAGGAGCTCGATCCGCAAGTTCAGGCGAAGGTCGTCGCGCAGTGGGACCACGTGACGAACGACAACCTGTACGAGCTGACCGACTTCACCGGCTACAAGACCGAGTTCCTGCGCCTGTTCGGCTTCGAGATCGCCGGCGTCGACTACGACGCGGACGTGAACCCGGACGTGAAGATCCCGGGCATCATCGACACCACTGTCTGATGGTACGGCCCGCCGCCCATGCTGCGCATGCAGCTCGGGTGGTGGGCCCGGGATGCCGGCGGCGTCAACGCTGCGCCGGCTCTTCCAGATAGACGCCCGCCGACAGCGTGGCCTTCACGTGCCGCGTGAGTTCGTCGGTGGACACCTCCTCCTCCCCCGCTTCGATCGCTTCGTACGCCTGGCGCACGACGTCGGCCGGCGTCGCCTTCGGCACGTCGAGGCCAGCCGTCAGGTCGGTATCGATGAAGCCGGCATGCAGCCCGACGACCTGTGTGCGCTGTTCGCGCAGCGAATGGCGCAGGCCGTTGGTCAACGCCCACGCGGCCGATTTCGACACGCCGTAGCCCGCCAGGATCGGCCGGTTCACCCAGCTCGCAACGGACAGGATGTTCAGGATCGCGCCGCCGCCCTGGCCGGCGAGGATGCCCGCGAACGCGCGCGACATCGCCAGCATCCCGAACACGTTGGTTTCGAAGTGATCGCGCAACGCGTCGGGCGCGCCGTCGTCGGTCAGGCTGCCGAGCCGCGCGATGCCCGCGTTGTTGATCAACAGCGTGACGTCGCGTGCGGCATCGGCCGCCGCGGCAACGGCCGCCGGATCGGTCACGTCGAGCTTCACCGGCACGACGCCCGGCAGCGTCACGGTGCCCGGATCGCGCGCCGCCGCATAGACCTTGCGCGCCCCTCTGGCGAGCGCCTGCTTCGCGAACTCGAGCCCGAGCCCGCGGTTCGCGCCCGTGATGAAAACGACTGCACCTTCGATCTTCATGTTCGTTCCTTTCGCATGATGAATCGCATACGCGCCGGCTCGCCGCGCGCATGAGATCCGGTGGAAAACCAGGCTGCCATTGCATATCGAACCGTTGCGCCGCCAGGCGGCAGACGGTGAGCCTTCCGCTGCTCCTCCTGCCCTTGCGACGCCAAAGACGCCGACCGATTGCCATCCGGTGTTCCGGCAGTGGCTTTGCACCCACCGCCAAGTCGGCTACACTCGATGTCAATGTCGATCACCATTGTCTTTGCGGTGCATTGTGTTCGCGCAATTCGGGCATGTCAATGGTGATCGACATTGTGTTTTCCAATCGACGCGATCGACAGAATCAGGGAGGGATCGATGGGCGTATCAAGACAGCAGGCCGCCGAGAACCGGAGCGCGATCGTCGCGGCCGCCGAGCGGTTGTTCCGCGCGCGCGGCGTCGACGCGGTCGGGCTCACGGAGCTGATGAAGGAAGCCGGCTTCACGCAGGGCGGCTTCTACAACCACTTCAAGTCGAAAGACGCGCTGGTCGCCGAGGTGATGGAAAAGGCCATGCAGGACCGCGCGGATTCGCCAAACGCCGGCAGTCTCGACGCGCAGGTGGCGCTGTATCTGTCGGCCGCGCATCGCGACAACGTCGAGGCCGGATGCCCGCTGTCCGGCTTCGCGGGCGATGCGCCGCGACTGACCGATGCGGCGCGTGCGTGCTATGCGCACGGCCTCGCCACCTATCTCGATCGGCTGGAACGGATGGTGGCCGTGGAAGGCGCGACGCCGGCGCAAACGCGTCGCGACGCGGTCGCGGTCTTCAGCCAGATGGTCGGCGCGCTCGTGCTGTCGCGCGCGATCGCCGGCACCGATCCCGCGCTGGCCGACGAGATCCTCGCCGCGGGGCGGGACACGCTCACCGCCGGGCGCGACGATCCGGTCGCGCCGGCATAACCGCGTCATGACGTCGTGACGTGTCGGCTCGCGCCGTGTGTTGGCGTGTCGACGTGCGCGCCGACGTTTCAGCGTCTTGCCGCGCTATTCGACCGCCCGCGCGGCATCCCACAGCGGCTGTGCGCCGCGCGCCGCATTCCAGGCGGCAAAACGCGTGCGCCACGCTTCGAACGGCTCCGCCAGCGGGTGGCGCGGATCGTCGCTGAGCGAATAAGCCATCCC
This sequence comes from Burkholderia lata, assembly GCF_000012945.1. Taxonomy (NCBI): domain Bacteria; kingdom Pseudomonadati; phylum Pseudomonadota; class Betaproteobacteria; order Burkholderiales; family Burkholderiaceae; genus Burkholderia; species Burkholderia lata. Next base: position 211,170 of record NC_007511.1, on the reverse strand, counting down.
TTCGATCAGCCAGCGCGGCTTGGTCGCGACGGCCAGGTTGCCGAGCACTTCGGCCTGCCGGTGATGGATCAGTTCGTGCGCGAGAAAGTAGGTCTGCCAGCCGCGCGGCGCGACGACGACGCCGAAATTCCCGAGCGTCAGCGCCGCACGTTGGCCCAGGCCGAACGCATCGGCACACGCCCGCGTCGAGCAGAACACGACGCGCGGCGCCTCCCGGAATGCACCGACGGCTGCCGCCGCGCGCGCATAGCCGTCGCGATAGAGCTGCTGCGCATCGCCGAGCTTCGCGGCATCGTCCGTGCAGATATCGGCGCTCGGGCACGACACGCCGGGAACCAGCGCGGGCGCGACGACACGCAACGGCTTGACGAGCGCATACGCGGCAATCGGCAGCGCAACAAGCAGGCCCGTGAGGGCGAAAGCGACATGGGAGCGTTTCATCGAGGCGGTGGTTCCGGGGCGTTCTGCTGAAGTCTTCCTGCGTGAATATATCGGACTGGAGACGTCTGCGGCCCTGCTTGATTCCCGGCCGGCGTCCGGTTGCCCAGCTTGCGCTCGCCGCAACCTGGGCAACCGTTCCGGCGCTGGCCATTGCGATCCGCCACTTCGTTGAAACAAAGACTTTTTGCGACCTAATAGCGACCAAATAATATATTGGACGCATTACCGGGCGCACCGCATCCTTGTCCTCAACCGGCTCGCAACGGCCGCACGACAACGACAGGACAGGACATGAACGGAAACGAACGGTTCGCCGGCATCGGCTACGGATTGCTCGCGGCGCTCATCTGGGGCGGCTTTCCGGTCGTCACGCGCCTCGGGGTCACGCACTCGGCCCTCGATGCGTACGACATCGCGTTCATCCGTTTCGTCGTCTCCGGCACGCTGCTGCTGCCCGTCCTGCTGCGCAGCGGGCTTGGCACGCTGCGCCCGGCGTCGATCGCGCTGATGGTGATCGGTGCGGGCGCACCCTACATCCTGACTGTCGCCGCGGCGTTGGGCCATGCGCCGGTCGGCTACTTCGCGCTGACGCCCGGCAGCATGATCGCGCTCACGGCCATCCTCGGGCGGCAGGTCGCGCACGAAAGGCTGAGCGCCGCGCAGGTCGCCGGCATCGTCACGATCCTGGCCGGCATCGCGCTGGCCGCGTCCGATGCGCTGCGCGGCGCGATCGGGTTGCCGGCCCTCGTGCTGTTCATGCTCGGCGGCCTGCTGTGGGCCGTCTATAACGTCACGACGAAACGCGCCGGCGCCGGTGCGCTGCACGCGACGGCCGTCGTGTCGGTCGGCTCCGCGGTGCTCTACTGCCCGCTCTATCTGGCCGCACGCGGCGGCGCCGTGCTGCATGCGCCGGTCGCTGCCATCGCGACGCAGGCGATCTACCAGGGCGTGCTGATGTCGGTACTGGCGCTCTACTGTTTCAGCCAGGCCGTCGTCGCGCTCGGCCCGGCGATCGGTGCGACCTTTGCCGCGCTGATGCCGCTGCTCGCCACGCTCGAGGCCATGCTGCTGCTCGACGAACGGCCGCATGCGCCGGCGCTGGCCGGCATCGCGATCGTCACGGCCGGGATGGCCGTGAGCCTCGCGAGCCGGTGGCGCACGGGCCATGCGCCGGCCATCCGGCGGCTGAACTCCGCTGCACATGGCTGAACCGGACCCTGACCATCAGGCGACATGCCCCGTGCTCGCGTCGCCGGCGCCCGTCGTCCGGCGGCTCCAGCGCATGCCCAGCAACAGAAGCGCGACGCTGGACGCGAACAGGATCACCTCGACCAGTACCGTATCGACATGCCAGTACCGCGTCAGCAGCACGACGGCAAGGTCGAATACGAAATGGAGCGCAATCGCATACGCCAGCCAGCGTTTCGTCCCGCGCACGAACGTCTGCAACACGATCAGCGACAGCCCGACATGCGCAGCCAGCGCGCTCGTGCGTTCGAACAGCGCGAGAAACGGCGACGCCAGCGTCATGCCCGCGAACTGCGACCCGATCAGCGACTGCACGCCCTCGCGCACCACGACACCCTCGTGAGCGAGCAGATAGCCCGTGCCGAGCGCGAGAAATCCGACGCCGACCAGCAGCATCGCCTCCAGCCCGCCGTGCCCGAGCCCGAGCATCACGGCCGTCGGTGCATCATGCCGCTTCGGCAGCAGATACCGGAAAGCGACCCAGCGCCCGCATTCCTCGAAGAGCCCGGCCGTCAACGCCGCGAACACGAGCATCGGCAGGTGCCAGCGGGGATCGTTCCCGAGCCAGTGGAGCAACGGCGCCTGCCACGACAGGCGCAGCACCGGCTGGAACACGAAAAAGGTCAGCATGCCGTAGAAAAACACCCGCAACGACACCTGCGTGCGGCGCCGCCACGCGACCGCGAGCGCCACCGGCGCGATCAGCGCCACGGCACCCGCCGCGAGTGTGAGGAACAGGAGCAACGGGGCGACGGGATGCATGACGAATGCCGTCACGCGAGCTGCTTGTGGAAATACGTCGTCGCGCAGAGCGCGCCGTCGGGCATCAGCGCATAGTTCGGCACGACGCCGACACGCTGCCAGCCGGCCCGCTCGTACAGCCGCTCGGCGTCGCCGCCCGTCACGGTGTCGAGCACGAGCACGGTCTTGCCGGCGTCGCGCGCGGCCGAATCGGCCGCCGCCATCAGCCGCGCGGCGATGCCCTGCCGGCGCGCGTGCCGCGACACGAGCATCTTCGAGATATCCGCGCGATGCGGCTGGTTCTCGGGCTGCGCGGTCACGACCTGCACGGTGCCGACGATCCGGCCGGCCGCGTCCTCGGCAACGAGCAGGATGCGCTCGCCGTTCGCGACGCCATCGGCGACGTGGGTCCAGAACGCGACGGCGGTCGGCCGCGCGATCGGCAACATGAAGCTGACGGACGCGCCGCCCTCGACGCAATCGATCAGCACGTCGGCCAGCGCTTCAACACGGCTCATCGCTTCGCCCGCATCGACGCGGCGGACGGTAACAGATTCGGTCATGCCCACTCCGGTAGTCAGTTGGGTCGCACACGCGGGTTCGGCGTGCGTCCGGATCGGAAGGAACACCAGCCGGCCGTCGCGGCTCGCGCAACGGCGGCAGGTGCGCGGCAACGCCGCACCCGGTCGGCACGCGTTACCGCCCCATCATCCTACGCGACGAAAAATTCCGTTGCATCGCCGTCCGCTTTTCCTATACTTAGCCACATGGCTAACTTTCAACCCGGCATCAGCGACGTCTTCCACGCCCTCGCCGATCCGACGCGCTGCGCGATCGTCAGCGCGCTCGGTCATGGCGAACGGACCGTCTCCGCGCTGGCCGCGCCGTTCGACATGGCGCTGCCGTCGTTCATGAAGCACGTCGCGGTGCTCGAGCGCAGCGGTCTCGTCCAGACCCGCAAAGCCGGCCGCTCGCGTACCTGCACGCTGGTCGGCAGCCGGCTGACTGAAGCCGAGGCATGGCTCGCCGAGCAGCGCGCGCAGTGGGAAGCACGATCCGATCGTCTCGTCGAATTCGTCGAACGCCGTCACCAGGAGGAGCAAGATGTCAGCAAGCCCCGTCGAACCCGTTGAAGCTCACGATCTCGTCATCACGCGCACGCTGCGTGCGCCGCGCCATGCGCTGTGGCGTGCATGGACCGACCCCGAATTGCTGAAGGAGTGGTGGTGCCCGAAACCGTGGACCACCGAAGTGCGCGCGTTCGACCTGCGCCCGGGCGGCGCCTTCCATACGTTCATGCGCGGCCCCGACGGCGGCAGCAGCGACAATCCCGGCTGCTTCCTCGAAATCGTGCCGGAATCGCGCATCGCATTCACGTCGATGCTCGCGGGCGGCTGGCGGCCGCAGGCGCCGTGGATGGGTTTCACGGCGATCATCACGATGGCCGACGACGATGCCGGCAGCCGCTACGAAGCGCGCGTGATGCATCCGGACGCCGCCACACGCGAACGCCACGAAGCGCTCGGCTTCTTCGAGGGCTGGAACACCTGCATCACGCAACTCGACGAATTCGCCGCCGCCCTGCGCTGAGCCGACCGTGGCCGCGTGGGCGGTCATTGCATGCCGCCTCTCGCGCGCCTAGGATTCCTGAAGGAAGCATGACGACACGCCGGCCTCCGGCGTGCACCGTCGCGCGCGCTCCGCGGGAGGCAACATGTTGCACACGCACACGCATTCGACCCGGGTCAGCCGGCACCTGAACGCCCCGCGCGGCCGCGTCTACCGCGCCCTGCTCGATCCGCACGCGGTCGAGCAATGGAAGGTGCCCGCCGGCATGACGTGCCGCGTCCATGCGTACGACGCACGGGAAGGCGGCGCGCTGCGCGTGTCGCTGAGCTACGACGCGCCGTCGGCCGGCACCGGCAAGACCACTGCGCGCACCGATACCTATCACGGCCGCTTCGTCACGCTCGTGCCGGACCAGCAGATCGTCGAGATCGACGTGTTCGAGACCGACGATCCGATGCTGCGCGGCGCGATGACGATCACGATTACGCTGTCCGACGAAGCGGGCGGCACACGCGTGGACGCCGTGCACGACGGGGTGCCGCCCGGCGTGCCGGCCGCCGACAACGAGACCGGCTGGCAAATGGCGCTGGCGAGGCTCGCGGCATTGGTGGAGGCCGCGTAGCAGCGTTCGCGCCGGCGGCGGGCTTGCGATGCGGCAGCGCAAAACGCCGCCGCGTGCGACACTGGCCCGCACCCGATCCATCCGGACCCGCACGAGGAGACGCTCCCGATGAACGCCGCGCGCACCGCCACCTGGTATTTCGATTTCGTTTCGCCGTTCGCCTACCTGCAGCAGGAACAATTCGACCGGTTGCCGGCCGCCGCCGCATTCGAGCCGCGGCCCATCGTGCTCGGCGCACTGCTCGCACACTGGGGCCAGAAAGCGCCGGCCGAGATCGCGGCGAAACGCGTCTTCACCTACCGCCACGCGCAATACCGCGCGGACAAGCTCGGCATTGCGTTCCGGATGCCGCCCGCGCACCCGTTCAATCCGATCAAGCCGCTGCGCCTCGCGATCGCGATGGGCAATTCACCCGACGCGATCCGGCGGATCTTCCGGCATATCTGGCGCGACGGCCAGGACGTGTCGACGCCGGAAGGCTTCGCCGCGCTGTGCGAAGCCGTCGGCTTTCCGGAAGGCGTGACGGCGGTCGACGCCCAGCCAGTGAAGGACGCGCTGCGCGCGAACACCGACGATGCGATCGCGCACAGCGTATTCGGCGTGCCGACCTTCGAACTCGACGGCGACCTGTTCTGGGGCGAGGATGCGACCGACATGTTCGCCGACTGTGCGACGTCGCGCGCGTGGCTCGATTCGCCCGAAGTGCGCCGCATCAGCGCGCTGCCCGAAGGAATCCGGCGCGGTTGACGGCCCGGCGGCCGCCCGGCGTTCGCGGCGCATCCCGCGTCAGGTGTCAGGTATCAGGCGTCGCGCCCTTCGACGAGCCCCGGCACGGCCTCGCGCATCATCGCGGCAAACCGCACGAGCCGCGACGGATAGAACTGCGCATGCGGGTAGGTCAGATAGACGGGCAACGGCGCGGCCTGCCACTCGGGCGCGAGGTGGACGAGCTCGCCGCGTGCGAGATGGTCGGCCAACATCCATGACGAGCCGACGCACGCCCCCACTCCCAGCAGCGCCGCACTACGCAGCGCGTACAGGTTCGCGGTCGTGATGCGCGGGCGGATCGCAATGCGCCGCGTCTCGCCCGTGACCGAATGTGTGAGCGCCAGCTCGGTACGGTAGTACGTGCGCAGCGCGAGCCACGGCAACGCAGCCAGCGCGGCAGGGTCGGCCGGCACCTCGGCGCCGTTCAGCACGGACGGCGCGGCGACCACGAAGCGCGGCACCTTCGAGAGCCGGATCGCGACCACCGCCGGATCGGTCGGCTCGCCCACCTGGATCGCACAATCGATGCCGCTGCCGACAAAATCCCGCACCTCGTCCTGCAGCAGCCACTCCACCGATACGCGCGGATAGTCGCGCAGGAACCGCGCGAGCGGCTCGACGAAACGCTCCTGGCCGAACGCGTGCGGCACCGCGACCCGCAGCAGCCCGTCAGGCTCTTCCTGTGCGCCGCGCAGATCGGCCTCGAATGCCGCCCAGTTCGCCAGCAGCTCCTTCGCGCGCTTGAAGCAGCGTTCGCCGTCGACGGTCAGCCGCATCGTGTGCGTCGTCCGCTGCAGCAGGCGCATGCCGAGCGAGCGTTCGAGCGCCTGCAGCCGCCGGCTGATCGTCGGCTGCGTCGTATGCAGTTGCGCGGCCGCGGCCGACAGGCTGCCGGCCTCGACTATGCGTACGAAGGTTTCCATCAACTCAAAACGATAGCCGGCGCCGTCCAGCGGCACTGCCTGAATGCGCGGAGATCCGCCAGCAGCGGGAGAGAAGGAAGGTTTTTCAGTCATGCGTGGAGCGTATAACAAATCTGCGCAGGGCGGCACTACCGTGGCCGGCTGCGTGCCGCCACACTCGCGTCCATTCCTTCACCCCATCCAGGAAGTACGCGATGTCCACTCCGTCCCGACTCGATGCCGCGCCCCGCGCAGCCCACGCCCCGGCCCACCCGGCCGCCCATTCGATGCCCGATCGCCGGCTCGTGCTGCTGCTCGCGGCCGCTGCCGGTCTCGGGGTCGCCCCGCTCTACTACGCGCAACCGATGCTCGGCGCGCTCGGGCCCGATCTCGGCGCGTCGGCACGGGCGATCGGCTTCGTGCCGACGCTCACGCAACTCGGCTATGCGCTCGGCATCCTGCTGCTCGCGCCGCTCGGCGACCGCTTCGACCGCCGCCGCGTGATCGTGACCAAGGCCGCGACGCTGGTCGTCGCGCTGCTGCTCGCCGCCATCGCGCCGTCGCTCGGGCCGCTGCTCGCGGCGAGCTTCGCGATCGGCCTCGCCGCGACGATGGCGCAGGACGTCGTGCCGGCCGCCGCGACGCTCGCGCACGACGCGCATCGCGGCCGTATCGTCGGCACGGTGATGACGGGGCTGCTGCTCGGCATCCTGCTGTCGCGCGTCGTGGCCGGGTTCGTCGCCGAGACGGCCGGATGGCGCGCGATGTTCGCACTCGCGGCCGCCAGCGTCGCCGTGATCGGCGTCGTGGCCGCGCGCGGGCTGCCGCACTTCGAGCCGACCACGCGCCTGCCGTATCGCGCACTGATCGGGTCGCTCGGCGCACTGTGGCGCCAGCATCCGGCGCTGCGCCGCGCCGCGCTCGCACAGGGGCTGCTGGCCATCGGGTTCAGCGCATTCTGGTCGACGCTCGCGGTGATGCTGCACGGCGCACCGTTCCACCTCGGCAGCGCGGCCGCTGGCGCATTCGGCCTCGCGGGCGCCGCCGGCGCGCTGGCCGCGCCGATCGCCGGGCGCATGGCCGACCATCACGGCCCCGAGCGCGTCACGCGCATCGGGATCGGCATCGCGACGGTGTCGTTCGCGTCGATGGCCGCCGCGCCGCTGATGTCGCCGCATGCACAGCTCGTGCTGCTCGCGGTCGCGACGATCGGCTTCGATCTCGGCGTGCAGGCCACGCTGATCGCGCACCAGGCGATCGTCTACCGGATCGACCCCGCGTCGCGCAGCCGCCTCAACGCGGTGCTGTTCGTCGGCATGTTCATCGGGATGGCGGCCGGCGCCGCGATCGGCAGTTTGTTGCTCGCGCAACTGGGCTGGAATGCGGTGACCGCGCTGGCCGTCGTCACATCGCTGGCCGCGCTCGCCGTGCGGATCTGGCGCCACTGAATTCCCGCGCCGCACACACCTGGCGGGCGGGCCCACAAGGGCTTGCCCGCCTTTTCTTTTATTTTCGATCGGCGCACGCATGACGCTGCGCGGCCCGGCAGATTCGTGCGCATCCGGCATGAAAAACGCCCATCCCGCGCAAGGTCCGCACCAGTTCGAACGAATGTCCAGTTCAACCGATTATTTTTCCGGCGACCGTACGCATCGATGCGAAAACGTCGGACGATTCGATGCGCCCCGCCATGCGGCGCTCACCCATCCGGCCCCACCGCACAGCCCCGTTTTATCAGGGGATTCCCGGTATTTTTTCGCATTTTCTTCGAAATAACGGGTGACATACTTGCCCCCCGTTGCGCTCAGGTACGAGCGCGCTTTCCGATCCCGCCGGCCGCATGTCATGCGCTGAGCGTCCGCCCGGGTCGCACAGAACATGAACGATTTCGACACCACGATCCAGACCTTCCTCACCCACATCACGTTCGGTCCGCTGATGAATCACGCGATCCGCGTGATTGCGGGCCTATACACGTTCAAGGGCTTCGTGCTCATTCCCGTGCTGTGCTGGCTGTGGTTCCAGCCGGGCCCGAACCGCGAGCGGCAGCGCGAGCTGGTCGTCGCGACGATCGCAAGCGGGCTCATCGCGCTCGCGTTCGGCCGGCTGCTCGCCCAGGTGCTGCCGTTCCGCGTGCGGCCGATCTACAACCCCGACCTGCACCTGCACTTCCCGTCCGCAGGACTGCGCGCAGCCACGCTGCAGGCATGGAGCTCGTTTCCGAGCGATCACGCGATGCTGTGGATGGCGATCGCCACCGGCATCTTCATCATCGCGCGCCGCGTCGGCGTGTTGGCACTGGTGTATGCGGTCGTGTTCATCTGCGTGCCGCGTGCGTATCTCGGCTTTCACTACCCGACCGACCTGATCGCGGGCGCCGCGATCGGCATCGCGATCGCGTGGCTGCTGACGCGCGACCCAATCCGCTCGCGCTTCGCGCCACAGGTGCTGGCGGCGATCCGGCGCTTTCCTGCGCCGGCCTATACGCTCGCGTTCCTGCTGTGCTTCGAGTTGATCACGCAGTTCGACGAACTGCTGACGCTCGCGCAGTCGGCCACCCACACGATGTAACGGGGAGACGCCGCGATGCTGCCGCTGCTTACGTTCCGCCGTCGCCCCGGCACGCGCTGCCGGCCATGCGCGGCATCCGCGCGCCGCGCATCGGCCGCGCCGGTCAGTCGCGATCAGGCGCACCCAGCGGAAAGAACGAGCGAAACGGCCGCGCCTCGTCGACCGCGCGCGCGAACGACGGCCGCGCCAGCAGACGCTGGCGGTACGCAATCACGTTCGCGAACGACGGATCGATCCGGTGCGTCCAGTCCGCGTAGAACAGGAACGGCGCCGCGCCGCAGTCGGCGAGGCTGAAGCGGTCGCCGGCCGCCCATTCGCGATCGGCCATCTTCTTGTCCAGCCACGCGTACGACGTCTCCAGCATCGCACGCGCATCGGCGACACCGCGCGCATCGCGCTCGGCTTCCGGCCGCAGCGCGTCGTGCACGACCTTCTGCTGCGGCGTCGACACGTAGTTGTCGAAGAAACGATCCATCGTCCGCACCTCGAGCGCCGCATGCGGATCGTCGGGCAGCAAGCGCACGGGGCCCGGGTGGTTCAGGCCGAGATACTCGATGATGATCGACGCCTCGATCACCGTGCGGCCCGCATCGACGAGCACCGGAAAGCGCTTCAGCGGCCACAGTACGGTCAGCTCCTGCATCGGCTTCGGATCGTCGTGCGCGAGCACGCGATACGCGAACGGCGTGCCGTTCTCGTACAGCGCAGTCAACACCTTCTGGCAGTAGGACGAAAAGGGATGGGCGTATAGCGTCGGCATCATCGTGCGGTCTCTCAGGGTTTCGGCACCGCGTGATGCGGCGCCACGTGATCGGATACCTTGACGACGAACGGCACGCGGCCGTTTCGACAGCGGCACGGAATTTTTTTGTAGTGCGACTGACTCGGGCCGCTACGACCGGCCGTCCATTACGACGCGGCCTTCGGCACGCCAGCGCAGCATCCCGCCGCCTAGATTGGCCACCGTATCGAAGCCGGCCTTCAGCAGAATGACGGTCGCCTGCGCGGATCGTCCGCCGGCCCGGCACACGGTCACGACCGGCCGGTCGCGCGCGATCTCGCCGGCGCGTGCGGCCAGTTCGCCGAGCGGAATCGGCGTTGCGCCGGGCAGGTGGCCGAGCGGGCCCGTGAATTCATCCGGCTCGCGCACGTCGACGACCTGCACCGCCGGCAGGTGATCCTCGAGCCATTGCGGATCGATTTCCCAGAACCCGGCGAACGTATAGACGAGCGGCGCCCAGTCGGGCGCGGCCTGCACATCGGGCGCGTTCGCAGCGACGCCGCACTGCAGGTTCGCCGGCACCGCGACGTCGATCTGGCGCGGATGCGCGAGCCCGAGGTTGCGCATGTAGCCCGCAAAATCGTCTTCGCTCAGATCGCCGCCGAGACGCGGATTGAAGCGCCGCTCCTCGCCGACGCTCGTCACCGTGAGCCCGCGATAGTCGTGCGCCGGATACAGCAGGCACGCGGCCGGCAGCGTGAAGAGCCGGCCGTGCACCGCGCGATACAGCGCGCGCGGGTCGCCTTGCTGGAAGTCGGTACGGCCCGTGCCGCGGATCAGCAGGCAATCGCCGGTGAACGCCATCGATTCGTCGTCGAGCACGAGGCTGATGCAGCCGCTCGTGTGGCCGGGCGTCGCGCGCACGGTCAGGTAGCGCGCGCCGAACGCGCAGCGGTCGCCATCGTTCAGATAACGATCGGCGCCCTGCGCGCCGCTCGCGGCCGAGATCGCGATCGTGCTGCCCGTGCGCTGCTTCAGCAGCCACGCGCCCGTCACGTGGTCGGCATGCACGTGCGTGTCGACGGTCGCGACGAGCCGCAGCCCGAGCTCGTCGAGCAGCGCCGCGTCGCGGCGCACCTGCTCGAACACGGGATCGATCAGCACCGCTTCGCGCGACGCGCGGTCGGCGAGCAGGTACGTGTACGTCGACGATTGCGGGTCGAAGAGTTGCCGGAAGATCATCGCGAAGTCGCTCCGTCGCGGGTGGATGCTTGTTTGATGTGTGCTTGCTGCCGTCGTCCGGCCCGCGCCGCGACTGCCGCTGTCGCGCGGGCCGCCCCGTCGTGGTCCTGCAGGGCCAGCATCCGGCCGGCCCGGCGCGTCAGCTCGGTTGCGTCACGTAGCGCAGGTACGGCTTCAGCGTCCGGAAGCCGTCCGGATACTTCTGCTTCGCCGCATCGTCCGATACCGACGTCGGAATGATGACATCGTCACCGGGCTTCCAGTTCACCGGCGTCGCCACCGTATGCTTCGCGTTGAGCTGCAGCGCGTCGAGCAGGCGCAGCACCTCGTCGAAATTGCGCCCGGCGCTCATCGGATAGACGAGCATCGCCTTGACCTTCTTGTCCGGGCCGATGATGAAGACCGAGCGCACGGTCGCGTTGTCGACCGCCGTGCGCGGGCCGCCGCTCGCATTCGGATGAATCATGTCGTACAGCTTCGCGACCGTCAGCTCGTCGTCGCCGATCAGCGGATAGTTGACCGCGTGACCCTGCGTTTCGGCGATATCCGCCACCCACTTCCGGTGATCGCTGACCGGATCGATCGACAGCCCGATGATCTTCGTGTTGCGCTTGTCGAATTCCGGCTTGAGCCCGGCCATGTAGCCGAGTTCGGTCGTGCACACCGGCGTGAAATCCTTCGGATGGGAAAACAGGATCGCCCAGTGGTCGCCGATCCATTCATGAAAGCGGATCGTTCCCTCGGTGGTCTCCGCGGTGAAATCGGGCGCGTCCTCGCCTAGTCGAATCGACATGTTCGTCTCCATCAAGTGGGAATCGTCACGACGCCCGCGCCGCGGCTTGCGCGCGACGCGCGAACGTCCGCGCGCGAAGTGCCGGCATGGCACATGCCGGGTTCCACGCGTTCATATAGCCTAGTTCAAAATGCGCGCGCCACCGGCATGCAGCGTGCGGCGTGCGGCGTGCGGCAAACCGTCGTGCCGTGACCGATTCCGACGACGAATGCGATGCGGCAGGACGTTGCACCGCACCCGGTCGCCGGGACGCACTGACTTACACTACCGGCTGTTCTCGTCTTACGTTCACAGGAATTCCACCGACATGTCGATGACGATCGATCCGAAGCAGGCCGCCGCGCTGCTGGCCGTCGCCGACACGGGCAGCTTCGAGCAGGCGGCCGTACGGCTGCACGTGACCGCATCCGCCGTCACGCAGCGGGTCCGCGCGCTGGAGGCGAGCCTCGGCACGCCGCTCGTGCTGCGCACGCGGCCGTGCCGCCCGACGGTGGCCGGGCAGCGCGTACTGCAGCACCTGCGCCGCGTCGCGCTGCTGCAGGCCGACCTGCAGAGCACGCTCGCGACCGAGCGCGAATCGCCGATCTCCGTCACGATCGCGCTCAATTCCGACAGCCTCGGCACGTGGTTTCTGCCGGCACTGACCTCCGTGCTCGCGGGCGAGCGCATCCTGTTCGAGCTGATCGTCGAAGATCAGGACCACACGTTCGCGTTGCTCGAAAGCGGGATGGCAGTCGGCTGCGTGACGACCGAGCCGAAGCCAATGCGCGGCTGCCTCGCGACGCCGCTCGGCACGATGCGTTACCGGCTGCTCGCGGCCGCCGCGTTCGCGGTGCGCTGGTTTCCGCGCGGGCTGAACCGCACGAGCGCGCGCAAGGCGCCCGTCGTCGCGTATTCGCGGCGCGATACGCTGCAGTCGTCGTTCCTGAAGGAGAAGTTCGGGTTGCCCGAGGGCGCGTACCCGTGCCACTACGTGCCGGGCACGCATTCGCATTTCGCGGCGGTGCGGCACGGGCTCGGCTACGCGATGGTGCCGGAACCGCTGATCGGCAGCGCGCCGCTCGACGCGCAAGGGCTCGTCGATCTCGCGCCCGCGCATCCGACCGACGTCACGCTGTACTGGCACGCGTGGACCGTGCAGTCGCCGACGATGGCGTCGTTGTCCGAGCGGGTGGTCGAAGCAGCGCGCCGGCTGCTCGCGCCGCTGCCGTGACGCGCGTGTGAGCGACACCGCGGACGCGGTGTGCGGTGTGCGGTGTGCGGTGTGCGGTGTGCGGTGTGCGGTGTGCGGTGTGCGGTGTGCGGTGTGCGGTGTGCGGTGTGCGGTGGACGGTGGACGGTGTGCGACGCGGTAAACCTGGCGACGAGAATCTCCGCCGCGCCGCCTATACTTTTTCCATCGGCCTCGCGCACGCGCCGCGCGGCCGGTCACGCACATCCGGCCGCGCCCTTTCCCGCAAGGAGAACATCATGTCTCGCCGCTACATCGATTGCCGCGAGTTTCCCAGCGCGATGAATTGCTCGGTCGCGATTTCTGCCGACTCCGATAACGAATTGCTGGAGGCCGCCGTGCAACATGCGGTCCTGGTGCACCAGCACACCGACAGCGCCGAACTGCGCACGCAACTGCAAGCGCTGTTCCGCGACGGCACACCGCCCGCCGATGCACCCCGGCAAGCGTAATCCGCCGGCTCGCCCGATATCGACAGACGGGTTGCCACGTCGCCCCCGTCGCCTCCCCACCTCCTGCTTCGCGCCACATCGGGCCGGCGTCCCCGCCGGCCGGCGCATTCCACCTTACGCGCGGCGCTGCGCGAAATACGCACCGACCGCGTCGATGAACGTATCGATATCCGCGCGCGACACGTCGCAGTGCGTGACGAAGCGCGACGCGTACAGCATCTGCGTGAGGATTCCGCGTTCCTTGAGCCACGCCTCGAGCGGCGCGCAATCGGCTTCGGGGAATTGCGCGAACACCATGTTCGTCGCATGCGACAGCACCTTCACGGTGTCGATGCGCGCGAGGCCTGCGGCGAGATGCGCGGCGTTCGCGTGATCGTCCGCGAGCCGCTCGACATTGTGGTCGAGCGCATACAGGCAGGCCGCGGCGAGAATGCCCGACTGCCGCATCGCGCCGCCGAGCACCTTGCGCCAGCGCTGTGCGCGCTCGATCAGCGCGCGGTTGCCGACCAGCACCGAGCCGACCGGCGCACCGAGCCCTTTCGAGAAGCAGATCGACACGCTGTCGAACGGCGCGCTCAGCTCGGCGATCGAACGGCCCGACGCGACGGCCGCGTTGCACACGCGTGCGCCGTCCAGATGCAGGGACAAGCCGCGGCTGCGCGCGAACGCAGTGGCTTCCTGCACATAGCCTTCGGGCAAGACCTGGCCGCCGATCGTGTTTTCGAGTGCGAGCAGGCGCGTGCGGGCGAAGTGATTGTCGATCGGCTTGATCGCCGCGGCGATCTTCGCGAGCGGCAGCGTGCCGTCCGGCGCGTTCTCGATCGGCTGCGGCTGGATGCTGCCCAGCACGGCCGCGCCGCCGCCTTCGTACTTGTAGGTGTGTGCGAGCTGGCCGACGATGTACTCGTCGCCGCGCTCGCAATGGGCCATCAGCGCGGCCAGGTTGCTCTGCGTGCCGCTCGGAAAGAACAGGCCGGCTTCCTTGCCGGCCCGCTCGGCCATCACCGCCTGCAGGCGCAGCACGGTCGGGTCGTCACCCCATACGTCGTCGCCGGTTTCGGCGGCAGTCATCGCGGCCAGCATTGCCTGGCTCGGACGTGTCACGGTATCGCTGCGTAAATCGATCATCGCTGAATCCTGAGTAAACGCGGACCGGAACCGATGCGCCCGGCCCTGCCGAAACGAGACTCAGAGTGTACGCAATTCATGCGGCATGTGTGTACCGGCGATCGATGCGCGCATGGCGCACGACGCCGCCCGGGCTGCCGTCAGTAACGCGGCGGCGGCGGCTGAACGCCCGCCGGCGGCATCGGCGGCGCCGCACGCGGTGCGCCGCCATATCCGCCACCGCCGTACCCGCCACCGCCGCCACCGCCGCTCATCCCGCCCGGCACCGGCACGCGGTTGCCGGTCGCGTACATGCACTGCAGGTAGCCGTAGTCGTAGCGGCGCTGGATGTCGTAGGCCGAGCCTTGCGCCGCACCGGCGCCGACCACGCTGCCCGCGAGCAGCCCCGCGCCTGCACCGACGGCCGCACCCGTGCCACCGTTGAACGCTGCGCCGGCCGCCGCCCCCAGCGCGGTGCCGACGGCCGCGCTGCCGACCGCGCTCGCGGTCGACGCCTGGCCCGCGCTCACGCCGCCCGATTGCTGGAACGCATATTGACGGCAGTTCGCATCGTCGGCGCGGAACTGGTCGAACGACTTGCCGGTGCCGGGCAGCGCCATCACGCTCGGCCCGGTCGGCATGTACGCGCACGCGCCGAGCAGGCCGGCCAGTGCCAGCGCGGCCGTCACGCGCAGAGGTCGAAATACGGATTTCATCGTTACGCCTCCGTCACTGCGGCCGCGCCGGCACCGATCGCCAGCCCGACTTGCAGGTCTTCACATACGGGTAGTAATGCTTCGACGCGTCGCAGTAGTACCAGACGTTCGCGTCGCCCTCGTCCTGCGGCTGCCCCTTCTCGACGTACTCGGGCGGCGGCCCCGGATCGACGGGCACCGCGACGACCGGCGGCGGGTAGTAGTAAGGCGCAGGGACGACGGGGTAGTAATACGGGTAGCCGGGGCCGATATAGACCCCGACCCGGGCGGCATGCGCCACGCCGCCCGTCGCGATCGCCACCGCGGCCACTGCGCCCAGCGCGAGCTTCAATCCATTCACGTCACGTTCTCCGGCTGGCGGTTCGTCGATGCGAACCCGACATACCGAACGCTACGCCGCGCCCGATCCGTCATCCATTACGGGCGGGCGCGCCAATGTTGCGCGGCGTTACCAATGTGACAGACCCCATCGGCCGCGGCCCGCCGGCACGGCCGCGTGCGTTACGCGATAACGCACCGCAACGGTTCGGCCGCGCGCGGGCGCCACGTTGCGCGCGTCCGCCCAAGGTTTGCACCCGCGTCGAACCGTTCCGATGACGCGACGCGCCATATTGACGCACGTGCGTCAGACCGCCACGCCGCGGCCGCGCGCGCTGCAAGCAGCCTTCTTGATACGAATCAACGATTTACCCCGGAATCGCGCGCGGCGGGCTGGACATCTGCGACGAGTTGGCGCATTTCGCGGTGCAACATCGCGGCACATACTCCAGCCAACCCCGACGCCCGTCCGCCGGGGTCCGCCGGCACCCGCCGGCGGGTATCGTCAGCCTCGGTCAACTGGTATGGACACCGCTCTTTCGGCCCTCGATCTGGCCCGCCTGCAATTCGCGTTCACCGTCTCCTTTCACATCGTCTTCCCGGCGCTGAGCATCGGCCTCGCCAGCTTCATCGCCGTGCTCGAATATCGCTGGCTGAAAACCGGCAAGCAGTACTACAAAACCCTCTGCCTGTTCTGGTCGAAGATCTTCGCGGTCGCGTTCGGGATGGGCGTCGTCTCCGGCGTCGTGATGAGCTACCAGTTCGGCACGAACTGGTCGGGCTTCTCGAGCTTCGCGGGCGCCGTCACCGGGCCGCTGCTGATGTACGAGGTCATGACCGCGTTCTTCCTCGAGGCCGGCTTCCTCGGCATCATGCTGTTCGGCTGGAACCGCGTGAGCCCGCGCGCGCACTTCGGTGCGACGCTGATGGTCGCGATCGGGACGCTGATCTCGACGTTCTGGATCCTCGCATCGAACAGCTGGATGCAGACGCCGCAGGGCTTCGAGATCGTCGACGGCCGCGTCGTGCCGACCGACTGGTTCGCGATCATCTTCAACCCGTCGTTCCCGTATCGCCTGTTCCACATGGCAATCGCCGCGTTCATCGTCGCCGCGCTGGTGGTGGCCGCAACGGGCGCCTGGCACCTGCTGAAGGGCCGCCGCGACAAGAGCGTGAAGAAGATGTTCTCGATGGCGCTGTGGCTGCTGCTCGTGCTCGCACCGCTGCAGGCCGTGATCGGCGACCAGCACGGCATCAACACGCTGAAGCACCAGCCCGCGAAGATCGCCGCGATCGAAGGGCTGTGGGAAACCGAGAAGGGCGGCACGCCGCTCAACCTGTTCGGCATTCCGGACATGAAGGCGGAAACGACCCGCTACGCGGTGAAGGTGCCGCACCTCGGCAGCCTGATCCTCACGCACAGCTGGGACGGCGAGATCCGCGGCCTGAAGGAATTCCCGCCGGAAGACCGCCCGAATTCGACCGTCGTGTTCTGGAGCTTCCGGATCATGGTCGGCCTCGGCTTCGCGATGATCGGCCTCGCCGCGCTCGCGTGGCTCCTGCGCCGCCGCGGCCGCCTGTATGAATCGAAGTGGTTCCAGCGCTTCGCGCTCGTGATGGGCCCGACCGGCTTCGTGTCGCTGCTCGCGGGCTGGGTGACGACCGAAGCAGGCCGCCAACCGTGGGTCGTGTATGGCGTGATGCGCACCGCGCAAGCCGTGTCGCCGCTGTCGGTGCAGCAGGTCAGCCTGTCGATGATGACGTTCGTGATCGTGTACTTCCTCGTGTTCGGCACCGGCGTGTACTACATGCTGAAGCTGATGAAGGCCGGCCCCGCGCTGCCCGACGTGAAGCACGACGACACCCCCGACACGCGCCCCGATCACACCGCGCGGCGCCCGATGTCGGCCGTCGACGAGCCGCTCGAGACCGTCTGAGCCCAACCTTTCCGCATACGAGAAAACCTATGGACGTCACCGTAATCTGGGCCGCGATCATCGCATTGGGGCTCTTCATGTACGTCGTGCTCGACGGCTTCGACCTCGGCATCGGCATCGTCTTCCCGTTCTTCCCGGACGAGAAGGAACGCGACCTGATGATGAACACGGTCGCCCCCGTGTGGGACGGCAACGAGACGTGGCTCGTGCTCGGCGGCGCCGGGCTGTTCGCAGTGTTCCCGATCGTCTATTCGACCGTGCTGTCGGCGCTGTACCTGCCGCTGATCTTCATGCTGGTGTGCCTGATCTTCCGCGGCGTGTCGTTCGAGATCCGCGCGAAGGCGCGGCGCACGAAGCAGCTGTGGGATCTCGCGTTCATCGGCGGCTCGGCCGGCGCGACGCTGTTCCAGGGGATCGCGCTCGGCGCGTTCCTGCAAGGCATCAACGTGAAGGACGGCGTGTTCGCGGGCGACGCGTTCGACTGGCTCACGCCGTTCAGCCTGCTGACCGGCCTCGGCCTGATCGTGACCTATGCGCTGCTCGGCTGCTGCTGGCTCGTCGCGAAGACGGAAGGCGACCTGCAACGGCGCCTCCATCGCGTCGTGTGGCCGCTGACGGTCGTGCTGCTCGGCTTCATCGCGGTAATCAGCCTGTGGACGCCGCTGCAGGATCCGGCCATCGCGCAGCGCTGGTTCGATTCGGGGCTGTTCTGGCGCCTGCTGCCGGTGCCGTTCCTGGTCGCCGGTTGCGCGGTGTGGATGCGCCGCGCGGTGCGTGCCCGGCATGACATGACCCCGTTCGTGCTCGCGCTGGCGCTCGTGCTGCTCGGCTACGTCGGTTTGCTCGTCACGCTGTTCCCGTACGCGATTCCTCAGACGATGACGATCTGGGAAGCCGCGGCGCCGCGTTCGAGCCAGACCTTCACGCTGGTCGGCGCAGCGGTTATCCTCCCGATCATCATCGCCTACACGACGATGGGTTACTGGGTATTCCGAGGCAAGGTGCGCCATGAAGACCAGCATTACTACCACCACTGATTCCGCCGAGCGCCCCGCTACGGCACCACGGTCGCGGATGCGCGGCTGGATGTGGTTCGTCGTCCTGTGGGCGGGCGGCGTGATCGGGGCCGTCACGCTCGGCTATGCGTTCAAGATCTTCATGAACCTGACGCTATTTGCGGTGAAGTAGGCGAAGCGGCTGCCGGGTCGAGCGACGATCCGGCAGCCGTTTTCTCGTCGACGGCTTCGGCGTCGACCGGATGCACCGGGCGACGCGCCGGCATCCGCGCCCATGCTCCGAGCGGCGGCTGCGCGCCCTCCGCTCCCGATCCTTCCTTGCGCCCCCGCCGTCGGCCCCAGCGTGCCGATCACCGCTCGCACGATGTCGTGCACATCGCCTTGTCCATCGCGCCGAAGAAGGTCTGGTAGTAATCGGGCTCGACGATGGTCTTCATCCGCGAGTCGCCGTTGCTGTCCCACACCGTGCGGTCGAATCGCGCACGCACGATCGTGTCGCGCGCCGCCGTCACGCGAACCGTGACGACGGCGGCCACCCGCTCGTGATCCGGTTTCGCGGGTAAGCCGCCAATGCGGGCCTTGAGCGCGCCGCGCAGCAATTGCCGCCACTTCGGGATCAGCGTATCGCTGCGCCCGCCCTCGATCAGCCCCGAATCGCGATCGACTGTCACCGGCGCATAGCCCTGTGTGCGCAGCACGCCGGCCACCGCGTCGAGTGCACGCCCCTGCGTCGCACCCGCATAGCGGCGATCGGTCATCATGCGCAGCGTCTGCTGCTCGCTGTCGGACAGGTCGACTTCGGTCTGGCTGGAGCTGTAGCGCACCAGCGATCCGCCGCTGCCGATCTGGCGTTCGTTTTCCGGCTTCGATGCACACCCGGCCAGTACCGCAAACAGTCCGGCACAGGCGAGCGCCAGCGCGCCGCGGCCTCGCACCGGCGGCACCGCTGCGTCGCGACGCATCGCGCGTCGCGCCGTGCGCCGGTCGCGAAGACGGCGGCGAATTCCGGTCGTCCGGGTGTCGGGTGGCGATATGATCGTCATCGGGCGTGTTCTCCTGTCGGCGCCATGATAGGGAGGCGCCCCGACCGCCACAAACGACATTTTTTGACCCACTGTGTAGCTTTTCTTCGCGATCTCACGATGCGCCGATTGCCGCCCCTGAACGCGCTGCGCAGCTTCGAAGCTGCCGGCCGCCTGCAGAGCCTCACCCTCGCCGCCGACGAGCTGAACGTGACCCAGAGCGCGGTCGCGCAGCAGATCCGCGTGCTCGAATCGTTCTTCGGTCAGAAGCTGTTCGAGCGTGACGGACGCTCGTTGCGGCTTACGCCGCGTGCGCGGCATTACCTCGTCGACGTCGCGAGCTGCCTTGGCCGGCTCGCGCAGGCGACGGGGCAGATGTTCGAACCCGTCGACGGCCATCCGGTGCGGATCAACGCGTCGGTGTCTTTCTCGCACGGATGGTTGCTCACGCAACTGGCCGCGTTCCAGGCCGAGCATCCCGATATCGACGTGCAACTCGTCACGACGCCCGACAACGAGCGTGACCAGTTCGACGAAACCTGCGACATCGTGGTCCGCCGCTATACGCCGGAGCTGCGCCGCAAGGGATTCGTGTCGCGGCCGCTGCTCGCGACCGTCGCGGTGCCGGTGTGCGCGCCCGGCCACCCGGTGCTCGAACAGGCGCGTACGCCGGCCGACCTGCGCAACGCGCCGCTGCTGCATTACGCGGGCATGCCGCAGGCGTGGCAATACTGGTTCCACCAGGCGGGCTCGGCCGTCACCGAGACGCTGCGCGGGCCGTTCTATCGTGAGTTCTTCCTGATGACCAAGGCCGCCGCGAGTGGGCTCGGCGTATGCCTCGCGCCACGCGCGGTGGTGCGCGACGACATCGAGCACGGGCGGCTCGTCGCGCTGTTTCCGGAAGTCCACCTGGAAGGGCCGCCGTTTCATTGCCTGTATCGCGACGACGACGATCCGTCGCTGCGCACGTTCGTCGACTGGCTGTTCGCGCGGGCGGAGGCGCTGGAGGGGGCGCCGCCGCAGTAATCCGCGCCGCGCGGGCGACGTCCGGCGTTGCCGATTGCGTCAGCGCCGCTCGCGCAGCGCTGCCTCGATCTTCCGATCGGTCTTGTACTGGCTCAGCGCATACACCGACCAGATCGCGGCCGGCAGCCAGCCGACGATCGTGATTTGCAGGATCAGGCAGATGATCCCGGCGATCGGGCGGCCGATCGTGAAGAACTGGAACCACGGCAGCAGCAGGGCAAGCAGAAGGCGCATGGACAAACCTCTCGGTGCGTCGTTGAACGGGTGATGCGTGGCGAATATGCCGGTGCGGGCGGCAGAATTCAAGCCGTCCGTCGCGATACCCGCCTGCTACACTCGCGCGTCGTCAAACGAAGCACGACCAGAACAACAACGGAGAGAGAGGGCAATGAACACCCCGTCGTCACACCGCGGCCGCACGCGGCCCGCCATCCCGCACCCGAAGACAACCCGGCATCGCTGCGCGGCGGTCGCGCTCGCCGCCTTCGCCGCCCTCGCCGCCGTAGGCATCGCGCACGCCGAGACGAAGCCGACGACGCACTACGCGATCAACCTGACCCGCGACAGCGGCAGCGAAATACCGCTGAGCAGCGAGCCGTACAGCTGGACCACGCACGACGGCAAGGTGCTGGCCGAGGGCGTGACCGACGACAAGGGCCGTGCCGCCATCGCACGGCAGGCAGGCGAGACGCACTATGTACTGGAGACCGTCAACACCCGCTGGATCTACACGGTCGACAACGCGTGCTGGACGCACCGCGACGACGCCTTCGCCCGCTGCGCGAAGCTGACCGACGCCGTCAACCTGGTCCGGCAGCGCATGGCCGACGACGCACGCACCGAGCAGGCCGCCGCCGCCAAGCGCCGTGATGCCGCGCTCGCCCGTTACCGCGCGGCCGCGGCTGCCCATGACGACGAACTCGTGTGGCTGGGCCCACTGCCGGCCGAATGGTCGAAGGACGACGTCCAGAAACAGCTCGACGACGTGTACGGCAAGATCAAGCACGAGCTCGACAATCTCGGCGACGCCGACATCGACGTGTCCCGCTTCGTGTGCAGGTCGCCCGACCAGATCGGCCCGGCACCGGACCAGCAGGCCGTGATCGACTACATGAGCAGCCTGCGCGAACCGGGCTCGACGACGCCCGCGCAGTGGACGGCGCTCGTCGAGGCCGCGCGCAAGGGCAACTGGCTCGCGCGGCTGCAGATCTTCGTCGCGCTCGGCTCGCGCCCGAAAGACGACCTCGTGTCGGTCTACCGGCGGATCCAGCTGATGACGTGGCTGCAGGCGAACCACGTCGGCGCGCTGTACACCTACTACCTGGGCGAACTCGCCGCCACCGGCTATTTCGAGGGGCCCGGCCCCGGCGCCACGTCGCCGATCCCGTTGTATGCGGCGATGCGCGGCAGCTACGCGGCGATGAAACGCGCGGGCGATTCGCTCATGGCGCGGGACGAGCCGGACGTACAGGCGATCGGCAAACGCATGCACGATTGCGCACTGCAGATGATGCCGGTGCTGTTCGCGAAGTAGACGCGAGCAGCACCTCGCGCAGCGCGCAATCGCGCCCGCCGCGCAACCGGCGGCGGGCAATCCTTCGGCGTCGCGTTGCGTTGCTTAGCGACCGATACCGAGCCCCGGCAGCACGCCGGTATTCTCGGCCACCACGGCATGCAGCAGGCGCGGGTTCGCGCCGAGCAGCCCGAGGATCGTCGGCGCGACCTGCTTCGTGCCGACCGTGTCGGTCACCGTGCGTGCGCGATGCAGGCCCGGATACGACACGAGCAGGCCGAGGTGGCTGTCGTCCGGCGCGTTGCCGCCGTGCTCCTCGTCCTTCTTCGTGCTCGACGTGTAGATCACGCCCGGATTCGGCTGGACGATGATGTCCGGCGTGCGGCCGTTGGCCGGATCGCCGAAGCGCTCGGCGAGCGCCGCGCCGTACAGGATGTACGCCTGCGAGCCGTCCGCGCAAATCCCCGGCGCGTTGCAGCCCAGGTTCGCCTTCAGCGTCTGCACCACGGCCGTGCGCTGGTTGCGGTCGCGCAGCCAGATCAGGCCGACGTCGTCGGTCTGCACGAAGCCCGTGTCGACCAGGCCGGAGCCGTCGTTCAGGTTGCCCGTCTTCGTGTTGGCCTGGCCGAAGTTGCCGTTCGGGTCGAGGTAGTTGTTCGTTTCGAGCAGCTTCGTCAGCGTGTCGCCGTTCTTCACGAGCTTCGTGTGATCGGTCGGCGACTGGCCATGCTTCGACGTGACGATCACGGCGGTCGACGAATACAGGCTCGCCTGCTTCAGCGCCGCGACGATATAACCGATCGAGTTGTCGACGTACGTGATCGCATTCGCGACCTGCCCGTTCGGCGTGAAGTTGGCATCCAGGTAGCCGCCGCCCTTCGTCACCACCGCCTTCTGCGCGACGCTCAGCGTCTGGAAGTCGGCGCCGAACAGCGTCGGCACCGGCGCGCTCTTCGTGCCCGTCGAGTCGCGGCCGTTGATCTGGTTGATCAGCGCCTGCACGTGCAGGTTGTCGAACTGCGCGGTATGCGAATAGACGTCCGTGTAGTCCGTCTTCGTCACCGGGTCGATCGAGTTGATCTCGGTGCGCATCAGATCGTCGACGCCGGTGCCCGACGGCCCGTTCAGCCAGTCGTAGCCCCATGCGTGCTTGTCGGCCCACGCGGTGGTTGCGTTCGGAATGCCGGCCTTCACGGCCTCGAACACGGTGTTGGTCTTCACGTAGTTGTGCGGATAGACCGGCACGCACTTGCCGTTGACCTTCGCGTTCGGGATCGCCTGCGGGTTGAATGCGCCGCCGCCGTTCAGGTGAACGAGCGCGCCGCCGTTCTCGGCATCGATGCCGGTCGTTTCGTCGAACACGACGTTCCAGCCTTGCTTGCCCGAACAGCTCGTATCACCCGGCGCGTACAGGTTGCGGTCGTACGACACGTCGTAGAACAGGCCGGCCGTCTTCGGCGAGCCGCCCGTCACGAGCGCGGCGAGGCCGGGGAACGAATCCGACAGGCCCGGCGTATAGGCATTCGTGTACGTCACGCCGCTCTTCGCGAGCACCGCGATGTTCGGGCACGTGTTCGCGCCGATGCAGCGCGCGAGATCCTGCTCGTGCAGGCCGTCGACGCTGATCAGCAGCACATGCTTCACGACGCGGTTCGCGTGGCCGCGGTCCTCGCCCTGACTGTTGCCGTCCTGCTGCGCCGCGTGCGCACCCGCGCCGGCGAGCGCCAGCGCGCCCGCCACCATCGCCACCAACTTCCGCTGCTTACCAAGGAAAGACATGATCACCCCACCTCATCGATTGACGTTGAACTGCGTGACTTGCCATCAGGCGCGCAAGAATATGGCCGCGCCGTGGGTCGCTCGCATGAAGCGGGGCTTTCTGTTTTCTATCAAACGTAACCAATCGCAAGTGACACGAATCGGTCGCAAAGCAAGGTGGCCTGGCGCACGTTGCGACGTGCGCGCTCACCGGCCGGCACTGCGCCGGTGCATCGGTCAAATCGTCCGCAGCGTCACCTGTCGCACGATTTTTTTTCCGGCTTGGCGCGCGACTATTGGCGTGTGATAAAGGGTTTTCCCTGACCCGGAGCACGAGTATGTCGACCCTGGAAGCCCTCCGGTTCGTGCTGGACGATGCACGCACCCCCGAAATCATTCGCCACCACGTCGTCGACGCGTTGCAGTACGCGTTGCGCAACTACGGACAGGTGTTCACGGCGAAGGAAGTCGAATGGCTGGCGCAGTGGGACGACGCGCGTCTGCCGCTGGCCGCGAAGAAGGAACTGGGCAAGCGCGTGGAACCGGCGGTCGCCGCGCGCTGAAGGAAACGCGCCGCCGCGTCCGAACGGATGAACGGACGCAGCGGCGGCGGATGGCCTGCTTACTGCAGGCCGAAGTCGACGCGGGTCGTCGCGCCCTTGTCCTCGATGCCCTTCGCATCGAGCTTCGGCGCGACGACGAACACGCGGCTCGAATCGATCTTCCCGTCGAGGTACTGGCGCACCGCTTGGGCGCGCTGCTGCGCGAGCGCACGCAGCGCGTTGTCGTCGGCCGGCGCATGGTCGGCGAGCGCCTTCTTCATGTCGGCGTCGGGCAGCGACTTCTGCAGGCCGATCAGGTTGCGCGGCTTCTTGAAGTCGGCGGCCTTGTACGCGCGCGCCAGGTACTTGCTGTACTCGGCCGGCTCGACCTTCACCGACATCGGGTCGATGCTCTCGCCCTGCCCGACCACGTCCTTCAGCTTTTGCTGGCGCACGAGCCGATCGACGTACGCATCGCCGAGCCCCGACGTGTCCTTCGCCGGATCGACGCGGCCGATCAGGTCGAGGCGGATCGACGGCTTCTCGGTCAGCATCTTCACGACGGTGTCGAGCTTCTTCTGCTGCGCGTCGTCGAGCTGGTACGAGCCCGGCGCGAATTCGACGTAGCCGAGATCCTCGCCACCGCTGCCGAACGCATGCGCGAGCAGCGAGAACGGCGACGTGACGGCCTTCGCGATCAGGTTCAGCACCGCACGCCAGATCAGCCCGCCGACGCTGAACTCCGGATTCGACAGCGAGCCCGACACCGGCAGGTTCACGTCGATCTGGCCGCGCGTGTTCTTCAGCAGCGAGATCGCGAGCTTCACCGGCAGCTTGGTCGCCGTGTCGTTCTCCACATGGTCGCCGAACGTGAGCTGGTCGATGAAGATGTGGTTGTTCGCCTTCAGCTGGTCGTTCTCGAGCGCGTAATGCAGGTCGACGTTGAGCTTGCCCTTCGTGATCGGGTAGCCCGCGTACTTCGCCGAGTACGGCGTCAGGTTGGTCAGCTCGATGTCGTGCGCGGTCGCGGTGAGGTCGAGCGCCGGCTTCTCGATCAGCGGGTTCACCGAACCCTTGATCGAGATCGGCCCGTTGCCCGCGAGGTTCGCGGCCACGTCGACCGGTGCGGACGTCGTCGAATCCGTGCCGAACGCGCCGACCGTGCCCTTGATCGCGACGAGGTTCGCCGTGTAGTTCGGCTTGATGAAGTTGTCGGTGTACGTGACACGGCCGTTCTGCAGCAGCAACTCGCCGAAATGCATGCGCACCGGGTTCTGCGGCGGCGTCGCGGCCTTGACGACGACCGTCGCCGATGCGGCGGCCGGCGCGGACGCCTGCGGTGCGGCCTGGGCGGCAGCCGGCGGCGTCATGCCCGGCGACAGCGGCACCGGCTCGCCCTTGCTCGCATCACGCGTGAGCGATTGCGCGGGGCCCGATTGCTTCGCGACCACGTCCTTCAGGTTCAGGCGCCCTTGTGCGTCGAGCAGCACGCGGCCGTAGAAGTTCGAGAACGTCACGCGGGTGGCATCGACGTCGGTGCCCTTCTCGTCGTAGTTCGCCTTCAGGTTCGTCAGCGCGAGCGAGCGCCAGCCCGCGAACGGGTCGGAGGTCGCCTTGTCGAGCATCCGCACGTCGACGAGCGCGACGTCGCCGCGATAGGTCGCGCGCGGCGCGTCCTTCACCTGCGCGAACGTCAGGTTGCCCTGCGCGTTGAGCAACGCGCTTGCGATCGTCGCGTTCAGCGCGCTGCCGAAGTACGGCTCGAACGCGGCCGCGTCGAGGCGGTTGCCGTTGATCTTCAGGCCGAGCTTCAGCGGTTGCGCGGTCACGTCGCCCGTCACGTTCAGCGAACCCTTGCGGTTCAGCGTCGCCTTCAGCTGCACGGGCAGCGGCTTGGTCATGTCGTCGCTGATCTTCTGCACCGACAGGTCCAGCGGCTTGATCGCCAGCTTCACCGGGCGCGGCGTCGACAGGTCGGTGAAGTTCGCGGACGAATCCTTCACGTTCAGCGCGTCGATCCGGTAATGCCACGACGGCGCGGCGGCCTCCGCCTTGCGCGCAACCGTGCGCTTCGGCACCGACGCCTGCGCGGGTTCGGCCAGCGCCGCGAGGTCGATCTTGCCGTCCTTCAGACGCTGCACGTCGAGCGCGAGCCCGCTGACGTCGACGCTCGCGATCTCCGCGGTGCGCGTGGCCACGTCGACCTTCGCGATCTTCGCGCTCGCGTCGGGCAGCACGATCGCGGGCGCCTTCGCGTCGGGCGTCGCGATCTTCAGCGACTTCAGGCTGACCGTACTGTCGGCGACCTGCGCGGCGAGCGGCGTCTTGCCCCAGTCGGCCTTCGCGTTGACGGTCGCGCCGAGCGTGCCGTCGAGCACGCGCGCACGCGTCGCCTCGCCGAGGTACGGCTGCAGCGCGGGCAACGCGAGCGCGGCGACCGTCAGCTTGCTCTCGACCTGCTTCTCCGCGAGATTGAACGTGCCTTCGGCGTTCACGTCGCCGCCGCGCGACAGCGACGTCGACAGCGTGTATTTCGCGGGCGTCTTGCCCTGCATCGTGAAGCCGTCGAGCGTCGCGGCGAGCTTCGTGAGCGACAGCGCGGTCGGCGTCGCCGGTACGCGGTCGTCGACGTTGACCGTGCCGCCGTCGATCGCGAAATGACGGATCGTCAGGTCGAGCGGCGGCGCCTCCTTCGCGTCAGCGGCGGCTTCGGCCTTCGCGCCGCTGGCGGTGGCAACGGCCGCGGCGGAAGCGGCCGCGATGCCCGACGCCGCCGGCTTGCCTTCGGCGGCCTTCGATGCGGCTGCCGGCTGCGCGGCGAGCTTCTCGACGTTCAGCACGCCCTGCTTGTCGCGCGACAGGTCGACCACCGGCTGGTCGATCCGGATCTCGTCGAAGTGCATCGCGTTGCGCAGCGGCTCGAGGCTGGCCGCCGCGACGTGCACGCCACGCGCGGCGAACAGCGGTGCGGACGCGTGGTCGGTCACCTTCGCGTCCTTCAGGTCGACGGTGCCCGATACGCGCAGCGCGGGCGTCTCGCCGCTCATCACGAAATTGACCTTGAGGTCGCTGCTCAAGAGGCCGCTCGTCACGGCCACCGGCAGCTTCGCCGGCACGTACGAGATCAGCTTCGGCACGTCGAGGCCGTCGAATTTCAGCGCGATCTCCGATTCGCGCGACTGCGCGAACGGCTTGGTCTTGCCGTCGATCGCGATCGGGCTGCCGTCGAAGCGCGCGCGCAGCTTCGGCTCGACGAAGATGTCGGTCTTCGAAGCCAGCGTCGCGACGTACGGAATGCCGAGCGTCCAGTTGTCGACGACGTGCTTTTCGTTCAGCAGACGATCGTCGAAATCGATCCGGCCGTTGTTGACCTGGATGTTCGACACCGAGAACTGCGTCGGCTTGCTTTCGGGCTTGGGCGACGGCTTCGAGAACTTCTCGATCAGGTCGGTGAAATTGAAGCGCTGCGCGTCGTAGCGGACGATATGAAAGCGCGGCGAGTCGAGGCGGACTTCATTGACGATCGGCGCACCGCGGAACAGCGACGACCACGACGGCCGCACGACGAGCTTCGCGATGTCGATGAAGTCGCCCTGCCCGCCTTTGTCGCCGAGATGGATGCCGTCGGCTTCGAGGTTCAGCGTGTACGGGTTCAGCGCGATGCGCTGGATCGTGGCGGGCCGGTCGAGCTGCTGGCTCAACTGCTGTTCGGCGATATGGCGGATCAGCGGCGGCGCCGCGAAGAACCCGAGCAGTCCGAATAAAACGAGGAAGATCAGCAGGCCGATGCCGATGCGCCGGGTCCGGCGCGAGCGTGCAACGCCACCGAGGGCATGGAGGGTCGAGGATACGGTTTCTTTGTCTGCGCTTGCCATGCTTGAATGCCTCGGGATGGGGTGCCGGGCCGCACCGGACAACCGGGCGGCCGCGCACGCTATCCCGAAAGTATAGGCTCAGGAGGTGACGGTACGGGGTTCGGGCGCCGTCGCGCCCGCCGGTCGGACAACGCCGCCGGTCATCCGTTCATTTCCGGACGACGACGGGCGGCATCCACGACCCGTCGCTCGCCTGCGGCTTCGGTGCGTACAGGCGCAATGCGAGTGCGAAATCAGTGCGCGGCGCCGGCAGCCAGTTGGCCGCATGCGTGCCGCCCGGCGATGCCGACACGGTGATGTCGATCGAGCCGTCGTGGTTGCGGCGCAGGCGGTCGCGATCGCCGAGCGAACGGCGCGCCGACCCGACGTCCGGCAGCGCGCCGTTCGTCGAATAGGGTGTCAGCGTCCAGAATGCGCGCGCCGGCGGGAGCGCGCCCGGCGCGAAATGCAGCACATAGCGGTTCGCGCCGTTCAGCGGATGGCCGTCGCTGTCGACGCGCACGACCGCGAGC
Source organism: Burkholderia lata (assembly GCF_000012945.1). Lineage (NCBI taxonomy): Bacteria > Pseudomonadati > Pseudomonadota > Betaproteobacteria > Burkholderiales > Burkholderiaceae > Burkholderia > Burkholderia lata. Next base: position 182,527 of record NC_007511.1, on the reverse strand, counting down.
GTTTCGTCGTCACGCGTCGCGGTGCCGAACTGCGTGTAGGCCGCGTACGCGCGCAGCGTGTAGTCCTGCCCGTACTTGCCCGCCGTATCGCCGATCCAGCTCCAGCCGTTCGCGTTCAGCAGGTTCGACGGCGGGGTCGAGAGCCGCGCGCGTGCCTCGGCGACGCCGGCCGTCGCGGCGGCGAGGCGGTCGCCCGTCCACAGCACCGGGTAGCCGGCCGACACGCCGATGTCGCCGAGCAGCTCCTGGGCATGCGCGTCGTCGGCCGGTGCCGGGTTGTCCTGCAGCGCCTGCGCGAAGCGCGCGAAGAACGCCTTCGGATCGAGTGCGGCCACCTGTTCGGCCGGCGTGCCGCCGCCCACCGCTTCGGACGGCGCGCTGCCCGCATGGACCGCGACCGACGCGCCGCGCGTGGCGCCCGTGTAGACGGACAGCGGCACCACGCGGATCGCGCGCTGCAGTTTCTTCACGTTCGTGAGGTCGCGCCCGCCGCTCGTCTGCAGCCGGACTTCGAGCCACGCGTTGGCCGACGGGACGTCGATCCGCACCGCACCCTTCGGCAGCGTGCCCTGCCAATCCTTCGCGGCGAAGGCAATCGTTTGCGATCGCGCGCCGCCACGAGCCCCGCGTGCCGCCACGCTCGACGATGACCACAGCACGTTCGTCCACATGTCGAGTGCGCGCGCATCCCAGTAACGGCCGCGCGTGTCGGGCAACGTGACGATCACGGGTTCGGTCGCGACGTCGAGCCAGCCGGTCGAGTCGAGGGTGTCGACGCCCGGCAGCGGCGGATTGACCGCGCCGACCGGCGGCAGCGCCTGCGCGTGGCGCAGCGTGTTGAGCGGCGCCTGCCCTGGTTGCGCACCGTCGCCGCCCGTCGCCGCTTCCTTCGCGACGTCCATCAGCACGAGCGGATACGCGTAGACATAGGAGTCGGCGACTTCCGCGCGCATCCAGCCGGTTTTCCGCTGGATCGCGTCCGGTTGCGACGCGCACCCCGCTAGCATCGCCGCAATGGCCAGCGACGCGCACGCGCGCCGCAGAGAAACTGATTCCTGCTGGTTTTCAATCATCGATTACTGGCCGAATATCGTTCTTTTCAGTCAACGCCTTGTTCGACTTGCGAATGGCGAAAGCAAGGCACCCCAGCCTGCCCGGACAACCGTTTCGCTACGGTTCACAACGGCGGGCGCTGATGTCAGGCCGGTATCATAGCGCCTCAGGGCATCCCCCAATATGCCGATTAGCTGGCGGCGCGTATCCGCCGGCCGAGCAGGTCTGAAATATGTCGCCGGATCTTCAGGCAAATTGGGGCGGCATCGAAGCGGGTGTCGCCGGCTTCGGATCTGTCTCGGCGTCGATCGAGCTGCCATCCGGACTGACGATTGGTGTCACTATTGACACCATTTAACATGGCAAGCGATTGGAAGATCCTCGAGCAAATGAGGCGCGAGCCCGCGAATGTGCGATTCGGCGATCCGTTCGAGGTCTGCGACGCACACTTCGGCGAGGCCCGCCAATCCGGTTCAAGCCACGCCATTTTCAAGAGACCGTGGCAAGGCGACCCTCGAGTGAACATCCAGAACGATTGCGGGAACGCCAAGGCCTGTCAGGTGCGGCAGGTTCTCGCGCGATCGACCGACTGAAGGAACAGAAACCATGACCCAAGACCACTTTACGTACCGCGTAACGTGGTCCCCGGAGGACGGGGAGCACGTCGGCCTGTGCGCGGAGTTCCCGTCTCTTTCGTGGCTCGACGCGACGCCGGAAGGCGCGCTGGCCGGCATTCGCCGACGCGTCGCCGATGTCGTGCGCGACATGACCGCGAACGGCGAAAAGGTGCCCGAGCCGATCGCCGACCGAACCTACAGCGGTGAATTCAAGGTCCGCATCCCGCCGCAAGCTCACCGCGCGCTGGCGATCCAGGCCGCCGAACAAGGCGTCAGCCTGAACCGTCTCGCGAGCGCCAAGCTCTGCGCGTGACCACGCGATCGCGTGCAAGCACGTGACGCCCGGCCTTCCGTCCGGAAGCCGGACGTTCGCTTTTTCCGGGCCGTGGCACCCTGTGAACGGTGATGGCCTCGAGCCGATTCGCCCGCCTTGCATCGCATCGTCATGCACCGCTTGACCTTACCATCATGGGAATGTTGATACTGGGATCATTGGCGGCATGAGCCGCGCATTCAGGGAATCCGACATGACTGAACCACTTGCCTCCGCAGCGCTGCATACGATCGAGCTGAGCGTCGACGGCATGCATTGCGGCGGCTGTACGGGCCGCGTGCAACGGGCGCTGGCCGCGGTGCCGGGCGTCGTCGACGCGACGGTCGACCTCGACGCGCACACGGCGACGGTGACTGCGCAGGAAACGGTCGACGCCGCACAACTCGTCGAGGCCGTCGGCGCAGCCGGCTACCGCGCCGCCGTGCGCGAACCGGTACTCGAAGCCGCCGCAGCGCCGCATGCACATCCTGTCGACGTGCCGCCAGCGGTGATGGCCGCAGCCGCTTCCACTACCAGCCGCCCGCTTCCGGCCAACACCACCATCGAACTCGACATCGACGGGATGACTTGCGCGTCCTGCGTATCGCGCGTCGAAAAGGCGCTGGCGAAGGTGCCGGGCGTCACGCGCGCGTCGGTCAATCTCGCGACTGAACGGGCTACCGTCGATGCCGCGGCGAACGTTTCCGCCGCACGGCTCGCTGAAGCAGTGACACAGGCCGGCTACGGCGCGACGCCGACCGTAACAGATGGCGGCGTCGCCGCGTTCGCACCTTTAGCGCCTGTCGCACCCGCCGCGCCCGCCAGCATCGAACTCGACATCGACGGGATGACCTGCGCGTCGTGCGTGTCGCGCGTCGAAAAGGCGCTGGCGAAGGTGCCGGGCGTCACGCGTGCGTCGGTCAATCTCGCGACCGAACGGGCCACCGTCGACGCCACCCCGGACGTGACCGCCGCCCGGCTCGCCGACGCCGTGAAACAAGCCGGCTATGGCGCGACGCCGGTTGCCGGCGCCGCGATCCCGCCGGCAGCCTCCACCACCCCCGCCGATCTCGAACTCGACATCGGCGGGATGACCTGCGCGTCCTGCGCCGGCCGCGTCGAAAAGGCGCTGGCCGCCGTGCCGGGCGTCGCGCGCGCGACCGTCAACCTCGCGACCGAACGGGCATCGGTGCACGGCGCCGGCGCCCTCGACGCTGCCACGCTGATCGCAGCCGTCACCACAGCCGGCTACCGCGCGTCGCTCACCGCCGCATCATCAGCCGGTGCCGCAGTCGGCACTGATGGGCAACCTGCCAGCCCCGCGCAGGACCACGACGCCCGCAAGCACCTCGAAGCGATTCGCGAACGCGATCTCGTGATCTGGTCTGCCGTGCTGAGCGCGCCGCTCGTCGCGCCGATGCTCGTCGCGCCGTTCGGCATCGACCTGATGCTGCCCGGCTGGCTCCAGCTCCTGCTCGCATCGATCGTCCAGTTCGGCTACGGCGCGCGCTTCTATCGCGCGGCCTGGCATGCGGTGAAGGCGCGCACCGGCAACATGGACCTGCTCGTCGCGCTCGGCACGTCGGCCGCGTACGGGCTGAGCCTGTGGATGCTGCTGCGCGCCCCCCTGCATCCCGGCCACCTGTATTTCGAGGCGTCGGCCGTCATCGTCACGCTGGTGCGCTTCGGCAAATGGCTCGAATCGCGCGCGAAGCGCCAGACCACCGACGCGATCCGCGCGCTGAACGCGCTGCGTCCCGACCGCGCGCGCGTCATCGAGCATGGCATCGAGCGCGACGTGCCGCTGGCGCAGGTGCGCGTCGGCACCCGCGTCAGCATCCGTCCCGGCGAGCGCGTGCCCGTCGACGGCCGGATCGTGTCGGGTCGCTCGCACATCGACGAATCGCTGATCACCGGCGAAAGCCTGCCCGTGCCGAAGGACGACGTCGACCCCGTCACGGCCGGCTCGATCAACGGCGAAGGCGCGCTCGTCGTCGAAACCACCGCGATCGGCGCGGAGACGACGCTCGCGCGCATCATCCGCCTCGTCGAATCCGCGCAGGCCGAGAAGGCGCCGATCCAGCGGCTCGTCGATCGCGTGAGCGAGGTGTTCGTGCCGGCGATCCTCGGCATCGCCTTACTGACGCTGGTCGGCTGGCTGATCGCCGGTGCCGGCACGGAAACCGCGATCCTCAACGCGGTCGCGGTGCTTGTCATCGCGTGCCCGTGCGCGCTCGGCCTCGCGACGCCCGCCGCGATCATGGCCGGCACCGGCGTCGCGGCACGGCACGGCGTGCTGATCAAGGATGCGCAGGCGCTCGAACTCGCGCAGCGCGCGACCGTGGTCGCGTTCGACAAGACCGGCACGCTGACCGAAGGCAAGCCGTCCGTGACGGCGTTCGAAGCGGTCGGCGTGCCGCATGACGAAGCGCTCGCGCTCGCGGCGGCGGTGCAGCGTCAGAGCGACCATCCGCTCGCGCGCGCGGTGGTCGCCGCGCACGATGCCGACATGGCCGCACGCGGCGGTGCGGTGCCGTCGGCCATCGCCGCCGATGCGCGCGCGGTGGCCGGACGCGGCGTGGAAGCGCGCGTCGGCGGGCAGTTGCTCGCGCTCGGCAGCACGCGCTGGCGCGACGAGCTCGGCATCGCGGTGCCGCCCGCGCTCGACGCCCGCGCAGCGGAACTCGAAAGCGCCGGCAACACGATCTCGTGGCTGATGCGCGCCGACGCGCCGCGCGCGTTGCTCGCGCTGATCGCCTTCGGCGACACCGTGAAGCCGGGCGCCCGCGACGCGATTGCGGCGCTGTCTGCGCGCGGCGTCGCAAGCGTGCTCGTGACGGGTGACAACCGCGGCAGCGCGGCCGCCGTCGCGGCGTCGCTCGGCATCGGCGAGGTGCATGCGCAGGTGCTGCCCGACGACAAGGCGCGCGTCGTCGCCGAGCTGAAGCGCACGCACGGCGGGATCGTCGCGATGGTCGGCGACGGGATCAACGACGCGCCGGCGCTCGCCGCGGCCGATGTCGGCATCGCGATGGCGACCGGCACGGACGTCGCGATGCACACGGCCGGCATCACGCTGATGCGCGGCGATCCGGCGCTCGTCGCCGACGCGATCGACATCTCGCGACGCACGTACCGGAAGATCCAGCAGAACCTGTTCTGGGCGTTCGTCTATAACCTGGTCGGCGTGCCGCTCGCGGCGCTCGGCTGGCTGAACCCGGTGATCGCGGGTGCGGCGATGGCGTTTTCCAGCGTCAGCGTCGTGACCAATGCGTTGCTGTTGCGGAGATGGAAGGGGCGCGCGCGGTGATGTGTGCCGGTGACGGCTGCCGGTGACGGCTGCCGAACGGCCGGATGGCCGTTCGGCGTTCGGCGTTCGGCGACCAGGACGGATCGTGAGGTCGGCCAGCGTTGGCCCGTCGCGGCGAGTCGATTCGCCAGCGCATGACGACGCGGCGCCCGCCAGTGGATTCAGTCCGAAATGACTGGCTTGATCAAGGTCGTCGTGATCGGCGCGAAGCCGCACGCCCGATACAGCGCGCGGGCCGCCGCGTTGTGATTGAACACCGACAGACCGATCTCGGTGACGCCGTACCGGCGTGCCTCGGCATCGAGTGCCTCGAGCGTACGCGTGGCCCAGCCCTGGCGGCGCCGGGATGGGGCGATGTCGAGGTCGTAGATGAACAGCGTGCGGTTCGGCCCTTCGGGCACGATCGCGTACCAGAGGTCGCCCACCACGTCGCCGCTGGCGCCGTCGATGAGCATGACGAGGGTCTGGCCGGAGGTCCGCAGGCCATCCGGCAGCAGCGTGTCGAAACAGGCACGCGCCCGGCTGGCCGCGTCTTCGACAGCATTCTGCCCGGATGAAACGAGATCGCTCGCGTAGCCGTCGATGGCTCGCGTGCGGTACGCGTGGAATTCGCTGGCCGTCATCGGCCGCATCTGCAACATGGCCCGGTCACCGTGAACGGAATCGGACTTCCAGTGTAGCGGGACGGTCGCGCGGGCGCGCGATGGCAGCGGCGGAAAGCGGACAGGAAGGTGCGGCAGGCGCCGCGAATCAGCGAATCAGCGAATCAGCGAATCAGCGAATCAGCGAATCAGCGAATCAGCGACGGTACAGGACGATCGGCACGAGGTGTGCACGGCGCACACGCTCGGCTTCGGCACGACGTGCAGCGTACGAGTATTCGGCGTCGAGCGGCAGGTGCGGAGACACGAAAAGGTCGTCGATCTTTTGCAGCAGGGCGAGGATGAAGCTCATGTGAGACTCCTGACAGATGTGGCTAGGGTTTTCCCTTAGATGGACTCCATTCTAAGGGTTTTCCCTGAACTCTGCCAGCGCACCGCATCCGTTTGACACATGCGCGCGACGGCCGATCGCCGGTACAGAACGGCGATCCTTGCTCCGTCGGGCTCCCAGGATAGGGTCGAAACGATTAACGCGTGCGGCGAGCACGCTTCGCGACCGCCGCCTCGCGATTCGCGTTGCGCTGAAGCCGGTCGACTTGCGACAGAAGCGCTTCGTGATGCTCCTCGAGCGTCATCAGCGTTGCCTGCTGCGTCGACAGATCGGCCGCGAGGCGATCGATCCGCTGCTGCTTCGTGGCGACGTCCTGCTTCAGGTGCGCGATCTGCCGCGTCTGCATCACCAGCGCGACGAGCCCGGCCAGCACGACGATGGCCAACGCCAGCAGCAAGCGGTTGACGCGACGCATCTCCCGATCGGCCGTGCCCGTCAGGCCATCCACGTCGGCCTGCAGTGCGGCGAGTCGGTCGGTCAGCGGGCGCAGGTGCGTATCCGGATCGAAGGCCGGCGCGGCCGGTTGCGCGCGCTCCGCCGACGGCTTCGTGACAAACGAGGCAGCGGAAGCCATCGCCTGCGTGACGGGGGATACGGCGGCAGCCTGCGGCGCGGCGTCTTGGGCCTTCGCGGTGTTCGCCGTGTTCGCCGTGTTCGCCGTGTTCGCCGTGTTCGCCGTGTTCGCGGCAATCACCGGCTTGGCCGGCTGCGCCGACATCTGCGGCTCTACCGTCGACACCGCGTCCGGCGTCGTGCTCGCCCCGGCCGCCTCCAGCGCCGCGTCGACATTCGTCACGACCGGCGCGGATTGCCCCGTTGTCGCGTCGCCTGCACTGGCAGCCACCCGGCGCTTGCCGCCCGACGACGCACGGCGTTCCTTCACGGCACCATCGGAAGGTCGTCCTTCACGGGATTTGACGGCGGCAGCAGCAGCAACACCTGCCGTCTCGACTTCACCGCCAACCGCTTGAGACTCGGTCGCCTTCGCCGCAGCACCATCGGTTGCTTGCAGCTTGGACGCCACCGCTGCGGCGCCCTCTTCCGCAGACACAACGGCGGCCTTCGTTGCAACGTCACCGGCCAGGGGAATATCGACCGCCTTCATCGCGACACCGCCCGAAGCGGGTGCGACGTCGACGTGCGCAACATCCCCACCTTCAGGCGCCGAAACACCGCGCACCACCGTCGCGACTTCCGGCGTCGCAGCACCTTCTGCCGCTTCGACATGTGCTGCCGTGTCCACACCTTCCGGCGCACTGAACCCGTCCAGCGCAGCCTGCCGCCCGGAAGCCACATCGTCCGCGACATCGACCGCCGCATCGCCTGGCGCGCCCGCTTCGTCACGCGCCGCAGCCGGCACGCGCTCACCCGGCTCGAGCACCGGATCGCCGAACAGGTCGAGCGTCCGTTCGTCCCGCGACGCCTCGCCGGCCGGCGCACTGCCGGACCGCACCGCCGCCCTTGCGGACGTATTGCCCGCGGCAGCAGCCGAGCGCTGGCGCGAACGGGTCGACGAACGATTGGAACGGGAACGGGAGCGAGGCGAGGAAACGGATTCGGTCATGGAAATCGGATGGCGGGGCCCGCTGGCGCGGAACCGGATGTCGAACGGAATCTGGTCGGCCATTGTCGCATGCCCCGTCGCCGATTCAGCCTATTCGTCGCCCGACAACCCGTTCCCCTCTTCGAAACGCGTGACGCCCTTCAGCACACGCAGCTTGTCGCAGATCGCCTGGTATTCGAGTTCCGACACCCGCGCGAGCGCGATGCGCACCTCGTCGTGCTCGCCTGTATCGTCGGCGCGCTGCACGATGAACTGCTTCACGCGCGCGCTGTCCGGGCCGAGCGCCGCGTGCAGCGAATCGAAGTTCAGCGTGCCGCTCACGACCGTCAGCGCAAGCTGGCGCCGCTGGCGCACCGTGAAGTAGCGCCGCTCCAGCGGCTTGATACCGGCCAGGATGATCAGGATGATGATCGTCGCCGAAATCGACGCGACGTAGAGCCCGCCGCCCACCGCGAGGCCGATCGCGGCGACCGACCACAGGCTCGCGGCGGTCGTCAGCCCGCGCACGATCTCGCCGCGCAGCAGGATCGAGCCCGCGCCGAGGAAGCCGATGCCCGACACGACCTGCGCGGCGATCCGCGACGGATCGAGCACGATGTGGTCGTTGCTGCCGAGCACGTCGGCAAACCCGAACGCCGACACGATCATGATCAGCGTCGAACCGACACAGACGAGCATGTGCGTACGCAGGCCAGCCGCCCACGACAGGCGCTCGCGCTCGAAGCCGATGACACTGCCCAGCGCCGCCGCGAGGACGAGCCGCATCACGAGTTCCAGGTTGCTCAGCATGCGATTTATCTCCTTTTTTGGTGCCGGCCGTGCGGAATGTTTTATCCTTGGCCCCGGCCGCGCCGATCCTCCGGGCCGTGCCGACACGTTTCGAACCCAGCGCTCAACCCCGTCATGTCCGTTTCCGACTCCGCTTCCGCCCAGGCCGCCCAGCTGCGCCACCATTTCGCGCACGTCGTCTTGCCGATCTGGCGAGGTTCAGGGTTCGACCAGACATTACAGCTGCCGTTCGAAGCCGTCGATCCGGCCACCCACGCGCCGCTGCCCGTGACCCGTTATCGCGCAATGGCCTGCGCACGGCAACTGTTCGTGTTCGCGCAGGCCGGCGACACCGCGCACGCCGCCACGCTGTTCGACGCGCTGGGCCGGCGCTTTCGCGACCCGCACCACGGCGGCTGGAACTACAGCGTGGACGCGCAGGGCGCACCGCTCGACACGACCAAGGATCTCTATACGCACGCGTTCATCGTGTTCGCGTGCGCCGCGTGGTATGCGGCGTCGGGCGACGCCGCCGCGCGCCAGGCGGCCGAGGAAACCGCCGCGCTGATTCAGGACCGTTTCGCGCCGCGCCCCGGCGACGCGCTGCTCGATGCGGCGCGCCACGCCGATTTCTCGTCATCCGGCAGCGGGGCGCTGCAGAATCCGCTGATGCACCTGACCGAAGCGTGGCTCGCGGCGGCCGACGCATTCGGCGACGCGGCGTTCGACGACGCGCTCGCGCACACCACGCAGGCCGTCGAGCGCACGTTCGTCGACGCGGCAACCGGCTGCGTGGCCGAGCTGCCGCTCGGCGCAGCCGACAACCGCTTCGAGCCCGGCCATCAGTTCGAGTGGTTCTATCTGGTCGATGCGGCCGGCGCGCGGCTCGCGCAGACCGGGCTCCCCGGCGCGCTGGCGCGCGCGTTCACGTTCGCGGAGCAATACGGCGTCGATCCGCAGACGGGCGGCGTCTGCGCGGCGCTCGACGCGCAAGGCGCGTGGATCGACGGCACGCAGCGGATCTGGGCGCAGACCGAATACCTGCGCGCGCTTGCGACGCACGGCGGCACGCCGGCCTCCGCGCCGCTCGCGCAGCAGATCGAACGCTTCGCCGCGCACTTCCTGCATCCGCGCGGCTGGTTCGAGTGCAAGACGGCCGACGGGCAGGTGGCGCGCGCCGACATGCCGTCGACGACGCCCTACCACCTCGAGACCGCTTACGCGGCGCTGCCCGCCGGCGCGTAACCCGCGTCGGCGAACGACGGCGCTGCGCGCTCGCCGCGTGCGGCGCGGCCATCGCCCAGCTCGAACACCGACACCGCCTGCATCAGGTGCGCGGTCTGGTCGTTCAGCGACGCGGCCGCCGCCGCGACCTCCTCCACCAGTGCCGCGTTCTGCTGCGTGAGCTGATCCATCTGCGTGACAGCCTGGTTCACCTGCTCGATCCCGACGCTCTGCTCGACCGACGCCGCGGTGATCTCGGACATCGTCTGCACGACGCGCGTGATCGACGACGACACCGTCCGCATCGCCTCGCCGGCGCGCTCGACAAGCTCCGCGCCGCCGTTGATCTGTGCGACCGAATCCTCGATCAGCGCCTTGATCTCCTTCGCCGATTGCGCGCTGCGCTGCGCGAGCGAGCGCACTTCGCCGGCGACGACCGCGAAGCCGCGCCCCTGTTCGCCCGCGCGTGCGGCTTCCACCGCCGCGTTCAGCGCAAGGATGTTGGTCTGGAACGCGATGCCGTCGATCACCGAGATGATCTCCGCGATCCGCCCCGAGCTCTGCGCGATGCCGCGCATCCGGTCGATCACGCTGTCGACCACGCCGCCGCCGTGGCTCGTCGCCTCGAGCGCCGCGTCGGCCAGCGCGCTCGCCGCGCGCGCGCTGTCGGTGTTCTGCCGGACGGTCGCCGTCAGTTCCTCCATGCTCGCGGCCGTTTCCTCCAGCGACGCGGCCTGCGTGCCGGTGCGCGCCGACAGGTCGGCGTTGCCGCCCGCGATCTCGCCCGCGCCGAGGTGGATCGCATCGGACGCGTGGCGCACCGTGCGCACGGTGCCCGCGATGCTCGTCTGCATCGTGGCGAGGCCGCGCAGCATCCGGTCGATCTCGAACACGCCGCCTGCCCGCACGACTTCATCGAGCCGGCCCTGCGCGATCCGCTCGAAATGGCGGCCGGCTTCTTCCAGCGGCGCGACGACCGCGCGCCGCGCGGCCGCGTAGATCGCCGCGCTCGCCGCAAGCATCGCCACCAGCAGCACGATGCCGACCGACTTGAACCAGAGCATGCCGCCGTCGATCGTGTCGAGCGCCGTGCGGCTCGATGCGCCGCCATAGTCGGTGAAGCGGCGCAGTTCGGCGATATACGCGTCCTGGATGCTCTGCGTCGGCTGGTCGAGGAAGGCCTGGATGTTGTCGGCGTCGAGGAACTGCACGAGTTCGCCCAGCGCGCCGCGCAGCGCGCGATAGCGCTCGGCGAGCGCCGTGACGCGTGCGCGGTTGGTATCGTCGACCGGCTGCGCGGCCGTCAGGGCGGCGAACGCCTTGTCCGCCTCCGCGAGCGACGCGCCGGCATGGCGGATGATGTCTTCCGGCTTCGGGCCGCCGCGCACCATCCGCGTGCCGGCGCGCGACAGGTTGATGCGCGCGTCGAGCAGTTGCTGGGTCGCCTGGCTGGCCGCGTCGACCTGTGCGATCGCGATGTTCGACAGATCGTCGACGCCGCTGCGCGTCGACTTGAGCGCCCAGAAGCCGAGCGCCTCGATCGCGAACAGGAAGAGGCAAAACACGGTCAACACGCCGAGCAGACCCGACGCGAGCTTGATTTTTCCGAACATGGGGGAGATTCCTGGAAAGCGGACGATGAGGCAATGCCCCGGCATTAGCGGCATTTCTTCGTCGGACTTTAGGAACGGACGGCGGCAAAGTTCGCGTTGCCCGCGCATTCTCGCGGAATCGCCCGCAAACAGGGAAATCTACGGCATTCGACGCAACAATCGCGTCGCATCGCGCCGAAAATTGCGCAAAATGCGGACGAATTTCCTTGCTTATCCGCATCCCCCTTCCTAGAGTTCAGCGCAAGCGGGTACTCATTTCGAGGAAAGTCGATGACCGACATCACGGACCACGCGCGCGGCGCATTGCGTGCGCAACCGTTCAGCATGCTGCTGGGCACGGAGCTGATGCATATCGGCGACAACGAAGTGTCGCTGTGCCTGCCCGTGCGTGAAGAACTGCGGCAGCAGCACGGTTTCGTGCACGGCGGCGTCATCAGCTACCTCGCGGACAACGCGCTGACGTTCGCCGGCGCGCTCGTGCTCGGCCCGCGCGTGATCACCGCCGAATACAAGATCAACTACCTGCGGCCGGCCGTGAACGGTACGCTCGTCGCCCGCGCGAAGCTCGTCTATGCGGGCCGGCACCAGGCGACCTGCCAGTGTCATGTGTTCGTCATCGACGGCGATCACGAGCGGCTCGTCGCGATCGCGCAGGGCACGATCAACCGCGTCGGCGACGGCAAGATGCCGGATGCGCCGGAGGAAACGGCGTGAGCGGTTCTCCGCGCTTGAAGGATCGCCCCTCCGCCCAGAAGACGATGAGCGTGTAGTCGACCCGAGCAGCCAGACATGTAGACAAGCTTGCCGCTCCGATGTGCGGCACATGTGGTTCTAACGCTTCATCGCGGCAAGATAGACCGCATCGCGCTCGCGTCGACCGACCGCCACGACCAGTACGAGCACTTCCGAATCGCGCACTTCGTAGACGAGCCGGTAACCGACGCTGCGTAGCTTGATCTTGTAGCGATCCGGATGGCCATGCAGCTTTGCAGACGGAATCCGAGGATTCTCGAGCCGCTCGGCGAGCCGGGATTTGAACTGGTCGCGAACGGTGCGATCGAGCATCGTCCACGCCTTCAACACAGGTTCGTGAAATTGAAGTTCAAAGGTCCTTCAGCTTGACTTTGACGACTCTCTCATTGGCGCGCTTGTCGACCAGCCCGTTGTCTTCGATATCCTCCAGACGTTCGACCATCACCTCCCACGTCTTCGCCGGGACGCAATAGAACGCGGGCTCGTTGCGATTCAGAATCGCGACCGGGAAGCCTTCTCCCGCCGCGACCGTGCCTATCGGGTTCCGCTTCAAATCTGAAACGCTCGCGGTAAAGTCGGCCAGAATTGTGCGAGGCATGTCGGCTCCCTCTCTTACAGAATGGCGGTTACATCTAATTTGGCACCAAATTTAGCACCAAAATTGGCGCCCTCCGCTTGCGAAGCCTTTCAGTGAAGTACATTTCGCCACCGGTTTGGCGACCTCGGCATGCCGCCTCGTCTACTCCGCCCCCTCCCCCGCCAGCGGCAAAAACCGCGGCGCCACACGCGCCCGCACGTTACCGTTCTCATCCGTCCGATAGATCCCGCGCGCCGCGTTGTGCGGATGCGTAGCCGCATCGGCCACGCTCAGCAGCGGCGCGAAACACGCGTCGGTGCCTTCGAGCAATTCACGCCAATGCGCGGACGGCTGCTGCGCGAACACGTCGGCGAAACGCGCCTTCAGCGCAGGCCAGCGCGCACGGTCGTACTGCGACGCCGGATCGATATCCGTCAGCCCGAGCCGTTCGACCAGCAGCGCATAGAACGGCGGCTCGAGCGCGCCGATCGTCACGCATTCGCCATCCGCGCAGCGATACACGTCGTAGAACGGCGCATCGTGAAAAAGGCTCGGCTGCGCGCCGTCGAGCTGCCCGTTCGCGCGCGCCCACAGTGCGAGCGAGCCGAGCATCGACACGATGTCGACGATCGCACCGTCGACCACGCGCCCCGGCCCGCCACCGCGCACGTCGAACAGCGCGCAGACGATCCCGAACGCGAGCCCGAGCGCGCCGCCCGCATCGCCGACAACAGTCGGCGGCACCCCCGGCCGGCCGTCGCATGGCGCGGACAACGACAGCAGCCCCGTCAGCGCGACGTAATTCAGGTCGTGCCCGGCCGCGGCCGCGAGCGGGCCGTGCTGGCCCCAGCCGGTCATCCGCCCGTACACGAGCGTCGGATTGCGGCGTGCGCAATCGTCGGGCCCGAGGCCGAGCCGCTCCATCACGCCGGGCCGCAGCCCCTCGATCAGCGCATCGGCCTGCGCGATCAGGTCGAGCGCGGCGTCGCGGCCGGCCGGCGACTTCAGGTCGAGTTCGACGATCGTCTTGCCTTCGCGCAGCAGGTCGCCGTCGCGGGCCTTCAACGCATCCGGCGCGCTCGTGCGGCCGGACGGACGTGCGATCAGCGTGATCCGCGCGCCCATCCCGGCGAGCATCCAGCCCGCGAGCGGGCCGGGGCCGAGCCCTTCGAATTCGACGATGTGGATGCCGGAAAGCGGCGTGTTCAATGGCATGGCAACCTCGCTGAAATGCAGCCGGAACAGGAGCAACGAAACCTCCCGATTCTATGCGAATGCCTGCGTGCGCCAGCCTCGGCCGGCTAGCCGGCCGCAGCATCCGGCCGCTGCCCGGCCAGCGCTTCCCGCATCGCGTGCACGATCGCGTCGCGCTGCGCTTCGATCCGCTCGACCGGCCCGGCCACGCCCATGGCCAGCGGCAGGCCGTTCCAGCCGTCCGCGATCACCATCGAGATCATCGCGGCGCCCTGCGTGACCGTGTTCGCCGAATAGGAATAGCCGAACCGGCGCGTCTGTTCGACCTTGTCGAGCACGACATCCTCGTCGATCGTCCGGCCCGTCTTGCCGAGCCGGCGAATGCTCCGTGACACGAGCCGGCGGATCGCGCTGTCCGGCTGGAGGCTCAGCAACGCCCAGCCGAGGCTCGACATGCAGATCTCGCGACGCGTGCCGATCGGCGCGTAGAACTGGATCGGAAGCGTATGCGCACCCTCGACCGCATCGATGTACTGCACGTACAGGTCGCTCTGCACCGCGATCACGACGGCCTCGCGCGTGCGGACCGCCAGCCGCTTTGCGACGGCATGCCAGTACCGCCGGCTGCCTGCCGTCGAATCGACGAGCGCTTCGCCGAGATTGACGAGCCGCGCGGTGGGCGCATACGTATGGCTGGCATCGTCGTACGCGAGATAGCCGAGCGCCTTCATGCTGGTCAGCAACGCCGCCGCGCTCGACCCCGGATAGCCGCAGCGCGTGGAAATCTCCCGCACGCTCAGCGGCCGCTGCAATGCGCTGAACAGCTCCAGCACTTCAAACACGCGCGCCGCGCTCTTGACCACGTTTCCGCTCATCCCGCCGTCTCCTCACGCCACCGGGTGAGCCTTCCACATATGTGGAACGGAATTTCCCGGCGCCAACCGTCGTGACGATACTAGGCTTCGGCCCGCGACGTGAAGTCCCGCGGTACGGAACACTCGGAGACACGATGACAGCCTTTCTCACCCGTGAACGGCAGGGACCGATCCTGACCGTCACGATGAACCGTCCGGAAACACGCAACGCCATTTCGGACAACGATGCGATCGACGCACTGACCGAATGCTGCGACGACGCGAACCGCGACGAATCGATCCGCGTGCTGGTCCTGACCGGTGCCGGCACGACGTTCTCGTCGGGCGGCAATGTGAAGGCGATGCGCGCATTCATGGAATCGGACCCGCACGACCTCGCCGCGATCCGGACGCGCTATCGCCGCGGCATCCAGCGCATCGCGCACGCGTTCCACCAGCTCGAAGTGCCGGCCATCGCGGCAATCAACGGTCCGGCCATCGGCGCCGGTACCGATCTCGCGTGCATGTGCGACATCCGCATCGCCGCCGATCGCGCCCGCTTCGCCGAAAGCTTCATCGCGCTCGGCCTCGTGCCGGGCGACGGCGGTGCGTGGTTCCTGCCGCGGATTGTCGGCGCCGCCGTCGCCGCGGAAATGTCGTTCACCGGCGATGCGCTGGACGCACAGGCGGCGCTGCGTTGCGGGCTCGTGTCGCGCGTCGTTCCCGATGGCGACCTCCTTGCGCACGCGCATGAACTGGCGGGCCGCATCGCCCGGCATTCGGGCACCGCGTTGCGCCTGACCAAGCGGCTGCTGCGCGAAGGCCGCCACGCGAGCCTCGACACGCTGCTCGACCTGTCGGCGTCGTACCAGGCGTTCGCGCACGCCACCCCCGAGCACCGCGCGGCAGTGAACGCACTGTTCGCCGCGCGCGGTTGAATCCGCGACGCATCGCCTGCCGGCATGCCGGCAGGCCGAATCCCACATCGAAGGAAACATCGTCATGACAAGCAGTCACGAAGGCGCACTCGCAGGCGTGCGCGTGGTCGACCTGAGCCGCGTCTACGCGGGGCCGTTCTGCGCGCAAACGCTCGCCGACCACGGCGCGGACGTCATCAAGATCGAACCGCCGCAGGGCGACGAAACGCGCGACTGGGGGCCCGCGATGCCGAACGGCATCTCCAGCTACTACTGGGGGCTCAACCGCAACAAGCGCAATCTCGCGCTCGACCTGTCGCATCCGGACGGGCGCGACGTGCTGTTCCGCCTGCTCGACACGGCCGACGTGCTGATCGACAACTTCAAGCAGGGCACGCTCGAACGCTGGGGCATCGGCTACGACGACTGCCTGCGCGAGCGCTTCCCGCGCCTCGTCCACTGCTCGATCTCCGGATACGGCACCGACGGCCCGCTGGCGCGGTTTCCGGGCTACGACGCCGTCGCACAGGGCCTCGCCGGCTTCATGTCGATCAACGGCGAACCGGGCGGCATGCCGTTGAAGGTGCCGTTCCCGGTCGTCGATTACGCGGCAGGCCTGAGCGCCGTGTCGAGCGTCCTGCTCGCGCTGGTCGAACGGACCCGCTCCGGCCTCGGGCAGCATGTCGACATCGACCTGTTCAGCACCGCGCTGTCGATGCTGCATCCGGTCAGCACGACCTGGATGGCGACCGGTGACGTGCCCGTCGCGACCGGCAACGTGTATGGCGCAATCGCGCCGTACGGCATCTATCCGTGCAAGGACAAACCGATCTCGACCGGCGCCGGCAACAACCGCACGTTCGCGCGGCTCGTCGAAGCGCTCGGCGTGCCCGAGCTGGCGCACGACCCGCGGTTCGCGACCAACGCGAAGCGCGTCGCCAATCGCGATGCGCTCGATACGCTGCTCGGCCAGCTGACCGCGGAACGGCATGCCGACGACATCGTCGAGCGGCTGCTGAATACCGGTGTCGCGGCAGGCCCGGTGAACACCGTCGCCGATGCGTTCGGCCACCCGCAAGCCGCCCGCAACGCGATGTTCGTCAAGACCGGCACGTACACCGGCGCGGGCGTCCCCGCCAAGCTCTCCCGCACGCCCGGATCGATACGCCGGCCGCCCCAGCCGTTCGCCGCCGACACCGACGCCGTGCTCGACGCACTCGGCATCGACGCGGCTCACCGGGACGCGCTCCGGCAAGCGGGCGTGCTCCACGACATGCGCGCGGACACCACCGGGAGCGCGTCATGACCTCGTCCGGCTCGTTCTCTTCGCTGACGGGCGACGACGCCCCGTCGATCCTGCGCAACGACGACAACGGCATCGCGTGGCTGACGATCCATCGTCCGCACGTCGCCAATGCGCTGTCCGCGGAAGCGATCCGGCGGCTGTGCGACGAACTCGTCACGCTCGACGACAACCCGTCGATTCGCGTGATCGTGATCCGCGGCGCGGGCGACCGTGCCTTCAGCGCGGGCGTCGATCTCGGCGACCCCGAGATGCGCGGGATGCAGCCGATGCGCGGGCTCGCACGCAACGTGCACGAGCTGATCCTCGAACTGCGCAAGCCGACCATCGCGGCGATCAACGGCTACGCGATCGGCGGCGGCTTCGAGATCGCGCTCGCGTGCGACCTGCGGATCGCCGCCGATCACGCGACCTTCGCGCTGCCCGAAGCACGCGTCGGCATGGGCGCGAACTTCGCGAGCGTGCTGCTGCCGCGCATGCTGCCGCGTGCGATCGCGATGGAGCTGCTGTTCACGGGCCGCCGCTTCGACGCGGACGAGGCGCAGCGCGCCGGGTTGCTGAACCGCGTCGTCCCCGGCGCCGCACTCGACGACACCGTGCGCGACCTGGCGCAGACGATCGCCGGGAACGCGCCGCTCACGATCCGCCGCATCAAGGAAACCGCGGCACGCAGCCAGGGGTTGCCGGTGGCCGCCGCGCTGCGGCTGGACGTCGGCCCCGACGTCTATGCGAGCGAGGACCGGATCGAGGGCGCCCGCGCGTTCCTCGAGAAGCGCAAACCGGTATTCAAGGGACGCTGAACCCGACGCAGCACGGCAGCATCACGCGCGCAACCGCTCCCAGAACGCGGGCGCACGAAAAAAACATGGAACGGAGACACCTTCATGCAACGAAAAGCATTCGTGGTCGGCGCGTGCATGCTATGCGCCACATCGGCGCACGCGTCGTCGGTCACGCTGTACGGGATCGTCGACAGCTACGTCGAATTCGATCGCATCGGCAGCCTGTCGAGCGTGCGGCAAAGCGGCGGCGGATCGTCGACGAGCCGGTTCGGGCTGACGGGCGTCGAGGATCTCGGCGGCGGTACATCGACGAAGTTCGTGCTGGAAAGCGGCTTCTCGCCAGCCGACGGCTCGTTCCAGGGCGGCACGCTGTTCTACCGGCAGGCCTACGTCGCGCTGCAGAACACGCGCTACGGCGACCTCCGGCTCGGCCGGCAATACACGCCGTCGTTCTATGTCGTCTATGACGGCGATCCGTTCGGGCTCAACGAACGGCTGTCGCCGCTCGCGCTGCTCGCGACGTCGACGGACACGATCACCCCCAACACGACGCCGCCGATTCCGCGCTTCAACCAGGCGGTGTCGTACCTGAGCCCCGACTGGAACGGCCTGCGCGTGATGGCGACATACGGCTTCCCGACGCCGAATGCGCTGTCCACACAGGCCGGACGCAACTATGGCGCCGGGCTCCAGTACCGGAGCGGCGGGTTCTACGTTGGCGCGGGCTTCCAGGGCGACACGTCGGCCGGCAACCTGTCGCCCGTCGTCTCGCCGTCGACCACCCGCCACTACGTGTTCGCGGCCAACTACGCGTTCGCGCACGTCAAGCTGTACGCCGCATTTCTCTATGGCGTCAGCACGGCACCGAACCTGCCTGCGTTCTCGACCGCGAGTGCCGGTGCGTCGATCGACGTCGGCGCGCTCGATCACGTGCTCGTCTCGGTCGTGCGCCGCGACGTGAAAGGCTCGGCGAACGACGCGACCGCGCTCGGCGTCGGGTACGACCACCCGCTGTCGAAGCGGACGTCGCTCTATGCACGCTATCTCTACATGAAGAACGGCGGCGACGCGCGCAACACCGTCGTCGTCGGCCTGCAGCCGCAACCGGGCGGCACCGAGCAGGTGTTCGCGCTCGGCATCGTTCACCGTTTCTGATGGAGTCCTCATGACCCCGACCCTTTCGACCGACCCGGCCGCCGTCGACGATGGTGCGACACCGGCGCTCTACCGCCGGATCTCGCGCCGGCTGCTGCCGTTCCTCATCCTCTGCTACACGCTGTCGTTCATCGACCGGATCAACATCGGCTTCGCGCACGCGCAGATGGCGGCCGAACTGCACTTCTCCGACGCCGTGTACGGGCTCGGCGCGGGCATCTTCTTCATCGGCTACATGGCGTTCGAGATTCCGAGCAATGCGCTGCTTGTGCGGATCGGCGCGCGCCGGACGATCGCGCGGATCATGGTGCTGTGGGGGCTCGGCTCGGCCGCGACGATGTTCGTCACCACACCCGCGCAGTTCTATGCGTGCCGCTTCCTGCTCGGCGTGTTCGAGGCGGGCTTCTTCCCCGGCATCCTGTTCCATCTCGGCGCGTGGTATCCGCCGAAGCAACGCGCGAAGGCGTTCGCGCTCTTCATGACCGCGCTGTACCTCGCGGGGATGATCGCCGGCCCCGTGTCGGGCGCGATCCTGTCGTACTTCGACGGCGCCGCCGGCCTGAGCGGCTGGCAATGGCTGTTCCTCGTGGAAGGGCTGCCGAGCAGCGTGCTCGGCTTCGTCGCGCTGCGCTTTCTCGACGACCGGCCGGACGACGCACGCTGGCTGTCGGAAGCCGACAAGGCCGCGCTGCGCGCCGCGCACACGCAGGCCGAAGCCGGCACGCCGGAGGCAATCACAGCTCGACCGCTGCTTGCGCACCGCGATTTCTGGCTGCTGTGCGCGGCCAATTTCGCGATCGCGGCCGCCGGCTATGCGCTGGTGTTCTGGATGCCCGTGATCCTGCATCGCGGCGGCCTGCATGGCGCGATGCAGATCGGGCTGCTGTCCGCGCTGCCCTACCTGTGCGGCATCGTCGGCATGCTCGGGATGGGCTGGCGCACCGAACGCCGGCGCGAATGGCGCGGGCACGGCGCGTTCGCGATGATCGCGTGCGCAGCGGCGCTCATCGGTCTCGCAAGCGTCACCGGCACGCCGCACCTGATGATCGCGCTCTGCATCGCGGTCGCTACGCACGCAGCGACGCTACCGGCGTTCTGGGTGCTGCCGGGGCTCGCGCTGCCGAAGCGCTCGATGGCGGTCGCGATCGCGGCGATCACGATGTCCGGCGCGATCGGCGGGTTTGCGAGCCCGTTCCTGATGGGCGTGCTCAACACGGCCACCGGGTCGATGCGCGGCGGACTCTATTTCAACGCCGCGCTGCTCGCAGCTGGTGCCGTCGCGTTGCTTTTCACGCTGCGCGCCCGCGCATCGTCTCGTCCGAACGCGGGCTGACCGCGTCGGCATTTCCTTCCCTCCCCCTCATCGACTCTCATGAATTTCGAACTCGAACTCGACCACCGGATGATCCGGGACCTCGTCGCACGCTTCGTGAAGGACGAACTGATTCCACTCGAAGCAGCCGTGATGGCGCGCGAGTCCGACGGCCGGCCCTTCGGGCTGCTCGACGACGAGCGCGCGCACCTCGACGAGCGCTCGCGGCAGCTCGGCCTGTGGGGACTCGACGCGCCGCTCGATGCGGGCGGCGCCGACCTGCCGGCCGTCGCGATGGTCGGCGTGAACGAAGCGATCGGCACGACCGTGACCCCGTACATCCTGCCGCCCGATTCGCCGAACCTGCGGATGCTGTGCGACGTGGCCGACGATGCGCAGCGCGCACGCTATCTCGACCCGTACGCACGCGGCGTCACGCGCGCCGCGATGGCGATCTCCGAGCCGGGCGCCGGCTCGGATCCGGGCGCGTTGTCCACGACGGCCGTGCGTGACGGCGACGGCTGGGTGCTGAACGGCCGCAAGATCTGGATCAGCCACGCGACCGAAGCAGACTGGACGATCGTGATGGCGCTCACCGATCGAAGCAAGGGCAAGCGCGGCGGCATGTCGGCGTTCATCGTCGACCGCGACACGCCGGGCTTCATCATCGAACGCCGGATCCCGATGATCGGCGGGCTGTCCACGTATGAAATCGTGCTGGAGAACTGCCGCATTCCCGCCGTGCAACTGCTGGGCCGGGAAGGCGCCGGTTTCGCGCCGATGCAGGCACGGCTCGCGAACCGGCGGCTGGAGATGGCCGCCTGGTGCATCGGCCGCGCCGAGCGCGCGGTCGCGCTGCTGTGCGACCATGCGAAACAGCGCAAGACCTTCGGCGTGCCGCTCGCGGAACGCCAGGCGATTCAGTGGTGGGTCGCCGATGCGCTCACGCAAATCCATGCGTGCCGCCTCATGACCTACGAAGCGGCCGCGCGCGTGGATGCCGGGCAGGACGCGCGCACGCAGATCTCGATGGTCAAGGTGTTCGCGACCGAAATGGCATGGCGCGTCATCGATCATGCGATGCAGACGCTCGGCGCGATGGGCATGACGAAGGAAATGCCGCTGCAGCAGATGGCCAGCGAAGCGCGGCTGATGCGCATCTTCGAGGGCCCGACCGAGGTACACCGTTGGGTCGTCGCGCGCAGCGTGCTGTGAGCGCGCATCCCGCCTTTTCGATGGAGTGACGCGTTGGATACCCTGCATCTCGTCGATCGTGAAATCCGCCCGCTGCTCGTGGCCTGGCCGACCGTCACGCTCAGCGCCGACACCCTCGCGCAGTCGCGCGAACGCGTGCTGCCGCTACCACCGCCCGACCTCGCCGGCAGCACGCTCGAACGCCGCGCGGTGCCCGGCCCCGCCGGCGCGCCGGACGTCCCGGTCCTCGTCTACCGACCCGACGCCGGCGTGCGCCCGCTCCCGGCGATCGTCCACATGCACGGCGGCGGCTACGTGCGCGGCGCGGCAAAGGATCTCGAGGCGGTGCACCGGTCGGTCGTGACAGAGCTCGGCTGTGCGCTGATCTCGATCGACTACCGCCTCGCGCCGGAAACCGTATTTCCCGGTGCGATCGAGGACTGCTACGCAGCGCTCGCGTGGGTCTTCCGCCAGGCCGATGCACTCGGCATCGACCCGGCGCGGATCGGCGTGGCAGGCGAAAGCGCGGGCGGCGGGCTCGCCGCCGCGCTGGCGCTGCTGGCACGCGATCGCGGCGAATACCGGCTCGCGTTCCAGCATCTGATCTATCCGATGCTCGACGATCGCACCTGCACGCGCGCGCCGCATCCGCATGCCGGTGAGTTCGTGTGGCACGCGGCCAACAACCGGTTCGGCTGGAGCGCGTTGCTCGGTCACGCGCCGGGCCTCGACGGCGTGTCGCCGTACGCGGCCGCCGCACGCGCCACGCAGCTGGAAGGCCTGCCGCCCGCGTTCCTGTCGGTCGGCTCGCTCGACCTGTTCCTCGACGAGAATCTCGACTACGCGCAGCGCCTGCTTCGCGCAGGCGTGCCGACCGAACTGCACGTGCTCCCCGGCGGCGTGCACGGTTTCGACATCGTGCCCGGAGCCCGCGTCGCCGAAACGGCACGTCGCCTCAGCCACGACGCGCTGCGCCGGTTCCTGCACGGCTGATGAAAACAACGCGGGCGGCCGAAGCCGCCCGCATCTGCACCGCACCAGCCGGCCACGCTCAGAACGCGTCGCCCGGCACGCGCACCCAGCCTTCCATCAGCACGCGTGCGCTGCGGCTCATGATCGCCTTGGTGACGGTCCACTCGCCGTTCTCGAGCTGCGCTTCCGCGCCGACGCGCAGCGTGCCCGACGGATGCCCGAAGCGCACCGCGTTGCGTTCGCCACCGCCCGCCGCGAGGTTGACGAGCGTGCCGGGAATGGCCGCGGCCGTGCCGATCGCGACCGCCGCCGTGCCCATCATCGCGTGGTGCAGCTTGCCCATCGACATCGCGCGCACCAGCAGGTCGACGTCACCCGCGTTCACGCGCTTACCGCTCGATGCGACGTAATCGGCCGGCTTCGCGACGAACGCGATCTTCGGCGTGTGCTGCCGCGTCGCGATTTCATCGAGCGTGTCGATCAGGCCCATGCGCAGCGCGCCGTGCGCACGAATCGTCTCGAACTTCTCGAGCGCCTTCGCATCGCCGTTGATCGCGTCCTGCAGCTCGGTGCCCGTATAGCCGATCGCTTCCGCTTCGACGAAGATCGTCGGAATGCCCGCGTTGATCATCGTCGCCTTCAGCGTACCGACGCCCGGCACCGCGAGATCGTCGACCAGGTTGCCGGTCGGGAACATCGACCCGCCCGCGCCTTCTTCCTCGGCGGCCGGGTCCATGAACTCGAGCTGCACCTCGGCGGCCGGGAACGTGACGCCGTCCAGCTCGAAGTCGCCCGTCTCCTGCACCGCGCCGTTCGTCACCGGCACATGCGCGACGATCGTCTTGCCGATGTTCGCCTGCCAGATCCGCACGGTCGCGACGCCGTCGCGCGGCACGCGCGCCGGATCGACGAGCCCGCCGCTGATCGCGAACGGGCCGACCGCCGCCGACAGGTTGCCGCAGTTGCCGGTCCAGTCGACGAATGCCTTGTCGATCGAGACCTGACCGAACAGGTAATCGACGTCGTGGCCGGGCCGCGTGCTCTTCGACACGATCACCGTCTTGCTGGTGGACGACGTCGCGCCGCCCATCCCGTCGATCTGCTTGCCGTACGGATCGGGGCTGCCGATCACGCGCAGCAGCAGCGCGTCGCGCGCGGCGCCCGGCGCCTGCGCGGCATCCGGCAGGTCCTGCAGCCGGAAGAACACGCCCTTGCTGGTGCCGCCGCGGATATAGGTCGCGGGAATCCTGATTTGAGGAGTGTGAGCCATGTGTGCGTTATCCCTGTGTGACTCGATCAAGCCGCCTGCGACGATTCAAGGAAGTCCTGCGCGAAGCGCTGCAGCACGCCGCCCGCTTCGTAGATCGACACTTCCTCGGCCGTATCGAGCCGGCACGTCATCGGCACCTCGACGCGCTCGCCGTTCCTGCGGTGAATCACGAGCGTCAGGTCGGCGCGCGGCGTGCGCTCGCCGATCACGTCGAAGGTCTCGGTGCCGTCGATGCCGAGCGTCGTCCGGTTCGTGCCCGGCTTGAACTCGAGCGGCAGCACGCCCATCCCGATCAGGTTCGTGCGGTGGATCCGCTCGAAGCCTTCGGCGGCGATCGCCTCGACACCCGCGAGACGCACGCCCTTCGCGGCCCAGTCGCGCGACGAGCCCTGGCCGTAGTCGGCGCCGGCCACGACGATCAGCGGCTGCTTGCGATTCATGTACGTCTCGATCGCTTCCCACATCCGCATGACCTTGCCTTCCGGCTCGACGCGCGCGAGCGAGCCCTTCTTCACCGCGCCGTCGACGATCGCCATCTCGTTGATCAGCGTCGGGTTCGCGAAGGTCGCGCGCTGCGCGGTCAGGTGGTCTCCCCGGTGCGTCGCGTACGAGTTGAAGTCTTCTTCCGGCAGGCCCATCTTCGCGAGGTATTCGCCGGCTGCACTGTTCAGCAGGATCGCGTTCGACGGCGACAGGTGGTCGGTCGTGATGTTGTCGCCGAGCACCGCGAGCGGGCGCATGCCGTGCAGCGTACGCTCGCCGGCCAGCGCGCCTTCCCAGTACGGCGGACGGCGGATGTACGTGCTCTGCGCGCGCCAGTCGTACAGCGGCGCCGCGCGCTCGCCCGCATCGGCGCTACGCGCGAACATCGGCTCGTAGACCTTGCGGAACTGCTCGGGCTTCACGCTCGACGCGACGATCGCATCGATCTCCTCGTCGGTCGGCCAGATGTCCTTCAGCGTGACGGGCTTGCCGTCCTGGTCGTGGCCGAGCACGTCCTTCTCGATGTCGAAGCGGATCGTGCCGGCGATCGCATACGCGACCACCAGCGGCGGCGACGCGAGGAACGCCTGCTTCGCATACGGGTGGATGCGGCCGTCGAAGTTGCGGTTGCCGGACAGCACGGCCGTCGCGTACAGGTCGCGATCGACGATCTCCTGCTGGATCTTCGGATCGAGCGCGCCCGACATCCCGTTGCAGGTCGTGCACGCGAACGCGACGATGCCGAAGCCGAGCTTCTCGAGTTCGGGGAGCAGGTTCGCTTCTTCCAGGTACAGCTCGACCGCCTTCGAGCCGGGCGCGAGCGAGCTCTTCACCCACGGCTTGCGCGTGAGGCCGCGCGCATTCGCGTTGCGTGCGAGCAGGGCCGCTGCGATCACGTTGCGCGGGTTGCTGGTGTTCGTGCAGCTCGTGATCGCGGCGATGATCACCGCGCCGTCGGGCATCTCGCCCGCCTTCTCTTCCCACTGGCCGGCGATCCCGCGTGCGGCGAGATCGGACGTCGGCAGCCGCTTGTGCGGGTTCGACGGGCCGGCCATGTTGCGCACGACGCTCGACAGGTCGAACGTCAGCGTGCGCTCGTATTGCGCGTTGTCCAGCGTATCGGCCCACAGGCCCGCCACCTTCGCGTAGGTCTCGACGAGCTTCACCTGCTCGTCGCTGCGGCCGGTGAGGCGCAGGTAGTCGGTCGTCTGGCCGTCGATGAAGAACATCGCGGCCGTCGCGCCGTATTCGGGCGCCATGTTCGAGATCGTCGCGCGATCGCCGAGCGTGAGGCTCGACGCGCCAACGCCCCGGAACTCCAGGTACGCGCCGACCACCTTTTCCTTGCGCAGGAACTCGGTCAGTGCGAGCACGACGTCGGTCGCGGTGATGCCGGGCTGACGCTTGCCGGTCAGCTCGACGCCGACGATGTCGGGCAGGCGCATCCACGATGCGCGGCCGAGCATCACGTTCTCCGCTTCGAGGCCGCCGACGCCGATCGCGATCACGCCGAGCGCGTCGACGTGCGGCGTGTGGCTGTCGGTGCCGACGCAGGTGTCCGGATACGCGACGCCGTCTTGCGCCTGGATCACCGGCGACATCTTCTCGAGGTTGATCTGGTGCATGATGCCGTTGCCCGGCGGGATCACGTCGACGTTCTCGAACGCCTTCTTCGTCCACTCGATGAAGTGGAAGCGATCCTCGTTGCGGCGATCCTCGATCGCGCGGTTCTTCGCGAACGCGTCCGGATCGAAGCCGCCGCATTCGACGGCGAGCGAGTGGTCGACGATCAGCTGCACGGGCACGACCGGGTTCACCTTGGCCGGGTCACCGCCGCCGTCGGCGATCGCGTCGCGCAGGCCGGCGAGATCGACGAGTGCCGTCTGCCCGAGGATGTCGTGGCACACGACGCGCGCCGGGAACCACGGGAAATCACGTTCGCGCTTGCGCTCGATGATCTGCTTCAGCGAATCGGCGAGGATCGCCGGGTCGCAGCGGCGCACGAGGTTTTCGGCGAGCACGCGCGACGTGTACGGCAGCGTGTCGTAGGCGCCGGGCGCGATCGCTTCGACCGCGGCACGCGCGTCGAAATAGTCCAGCGACGTGCCGGGCAGGGGTTTGCGGTTGGCGGTATTCATGGTGTGGGGAACTCGGGTATGGCGTCCGGCGCACGCCCGGCCCCCGTCACGCGGGAGGCCGGTGTGCACGGTGGGCGTTTCAGCGCTTTTCGATCGGTACGAACTGCAGGTCTTCCGGACCGGTGTAGTTCGCGCTCGGGCGGATGATCTTGTTGTCGATGCGCTGCTCCATGATGTGCGCGCTCCAGCCGGACGTGCGCGAGATCACGAACAGCGGCGTGAACATCGCGGTCGGCACGCCCATCATGTGATACGACACCGCGCTGAACCAGTCGAGGTTCGGGAACATCTTCTTCGCGTCCCACATCACCGATTCGAGGCGCTCGGCGATGTTGTACAGCTTCAGGTCGCCCGCTTCCTTCGACAGCTTGTGCGCGACGCCCTTGATCACCTTGTTGCGCGGATCGGAGATCGTGTAGACCGGGTGGCCGAAGCCGATCACGACTTCCTTGTTCTCGACGCGGCGACGGATGTCGGCTTCGGCGTCGTCCGGCGAGCTGTAGCGGCTCTGGATCTCATATGCGACTTCGTTCGCGCCGCCATGCTTCGGCCCGCGCAGCGCGCCGATCGCGCCGGTGATCGCCGAGTAGATGTCCGAGCCCGTGCCCGCGATCACGCGACCGGTGAACGTCGACGCATTGAATTCGTGCTCTGCGTACAGGATCAGCGACGTGTGCATCGCTTCGACCCACGACTTCGACGGCGTCTTGCCGTGCAGCAGGTGCAGGAAGTGGCCGCCGATCGAGTCGTCGTCGGTTTCCGTCTCGATGCGCTTGCCGTTGTGCGAGAAGTGATACCAGTACAGCAGCATCGAGCCGAGCGATGCCATCAGGCGGTCGGCGATGTCGCGCGCGCCCGGCAGGTTGTGGTCGTCCTTCTCCGGCAGCACGGTGCCGAGCACCGACACGCCCGTGCGCATCACGTCCATCGGGTGCGCGGATGCCGGGATCTGCTCGAGCGCCGCCTTCAGCGCGTTCGGCAGGCCGCGCAGCGCGCGCAGCTTGTTCTTGTATGCGGCCAGTTCGGTCAGGTTCGGCAGCGTGCCGTGAACGAGCAGGTGCGCGATTTCCTCGAATTCGCACGACTCGGCGACGTCGAGAATGTCGTAGCCGCGATAGTGCAGGTCGTTGCCGGTCTTGCCGACCGTGCACAGTGCGGTGTTGCCGGCCGTCACGCCCGACAGCGCCACCGACTTCTTCGGCTTGAATGCGCCTGCGGCGGCCGGTGCTGCTGCGTCTTTCGTCTCGCTCATGTTTCTGCTCTCCAATGTGTATCGGGGGTATCAGAGGCCGGTTCAACCGGCGCCTCGGCGCCGGGCCCGACCGCTGCAAAGCTGTCGGCCGGACTGGGCGCTTCAGCGCCTGGTGCGGCCCCATGCAAAGCTGTCGGCCGGACTTGGCGCTTTAGCGCCTGGTGCGGCCCCATGCAGCGCTCTCCGGAATCGAATCCCGGTGCGCGGGCGCGTTACTTCTTGCCCTGCGCGAACAGCTCGTCGAGCTTGCGCTCGTATTCGTGATAGCCGAGGAAGTCGTACAGCTCGGCGCGCGTCTGCATTGTCGGCACGGCCGCCTTCTGCGTGCCGTCGCGGCGCAGCGTCTCGTAGAAGTTCAGTGCGGCCTTGTTCATCGCGCGATACGCGCCGCAGCAGTACAGCGCGATGTCGACGTTCGCCTCGCGCAGCTCGTCGAGCGTGAACAGCGGCGTCGAGCCGAATTCGGTCAGGTTCGCGAGGATCGGCACCTTCACGGCTGCCTTGAAACGACGGTAGTCGTCGAGCGACTTCATCGCTTCCGGGAAGATCATGTCCGCGCCGGCTTCGACATAGGCCACCGCGCGCTCGATCGCCGAATCGATCCCTTCGGCCGCGGCGGCGTCGGTGCGCGCCATGATCACGAACTGGTCGTCGGTACGCGCATCGACCGCCGCCTTGACGCGATCGACCATTTCTTCGACCGGCACGACTTCCTTGCCCGGACGGTGGCCGCAGCGCTTCTGGCCGACCTGGTCTTCCAGGTGCACGGCCGCGACGCCGGCCTTGATGAACGAGCGCACCGTGCGCGCGATGTTGAACGCGCCGCCCCAGCCCGTATCGATATCGACCAGCAGCGGCAGGTCGGTCGCGTTGGTGATGCGGTTCGCGTCGATCAGCACGTCTTCCATCGTGCTGATGCCGAGGTCGGGGATCCCGAGCGAGTTCGCGGCGACGCCGCCACCCGACAGGTACACGGCCTTGAAGCCGACGGCCTGCGCCATCTTGGCTGCGTAGGCGGTGATCGCGCCGACTACCTGCAGCGGCTGCTCCGCCGCGACTGCCGCGCGGAATTTCGCGCCGGCGCTCTGAAGATGCGTATTGCTCATGAACGGCCTCCTGAAGGAACGACCATTAACAGCAAGGACCGGGCCAGCTCACGCAATGCCGCTAACCCACTGATTCTTAAGCACCTTGCACGGGCGAGGCAGCGCCCGACGATTTCAATTCGGCAATCTCATGTTTCAAAAATGAAATCGCACGCGCATAATCGACCGCCATGGACCTCTCCTCGACCAAGCCCGTCGGCCCGGCCGATCGCGCGGTGCGCCCGCGCATCTGGGCGATGGGCATCAGCCGCCTGCGCGATCTCTTTCGCGAGATCGCCGGCGAATTCGACGAACGCGCCGACGTGCGCATCGTGACGCGCGCCTATGAGGATGCGCTCAGCGCGATCGCCGAGGCCGGCACCGCGCGGCCCGACGTGATCGTCGCGGCCGGCTCGAACGGCGGCTTCCTGAAAACGCGGGCGCAGGTGCCGGTGGTGGTGGTGTCGCCGACCGGCTTCGACGTGATGCAGGCGCTTGCGCGCGCACGGCGCGACGCGTCGCGGATCGCACTCGTCAGCGCCGGGGAAACCCCGCCCGAAGTGCGTCGCTTCGTCGCCGCGTACAGCCTCGACGTGCAGTTTGCGTCATATCAGTCTGCACAGGAAGCGGAAGCCTGCGTGCACGAGCTGAGCGACCGCGGCATCGAGACGATCGTCGGCCCCGGCCTCGTCACCGATCTCGCGGCCAGCGCCGGCATGGGCGCGGTGTTCCTGTATTCGCACGCATCGGTACGCAAGGCCGTCGATACGGCACTCGAAGTCGCGTATGCGACGCATGCCGAGGCATTCCGCCGCCAGCGGCTCGACAACCTGCTCCAGCACCTGCGCGACGGCGTGGTCGCGCTCGACGCGCGCGGCCGTGTCGAGGCGATCAACGAGCGGCTCGCGTCGGCGCTCGGGGTCGAACCCGCGGCGGCCGTCGGCCGCGCGCTCGTCGACCTGCGGCCCGAGCTGCGCACGCTGCGCGGCGAGGACGGCGACGCGCTCGCGACCGTGCGCGGCGTGCGCTACGTCGTGCATCGCGGGCCGCTCGTCGATCGCGGCGTCACGTCGGGCAGCGTGCTGACGTTCCAGGAGTCGCGTGCGGTCGAACGGCTCGACCGCGCGCTGCGCTCGCAGCCCACCACGCAGCAGTTCGCGGCGCGCTACGCGCTCGACGACGTGGTCGGCGCATCGGCGCCGATGGCGCGCGTGCGCGATCTCGTGCGCCGCTACGCGAAATCCGATGCGACCGTGCTCGTGCTCGGCGAAAGCGGCACCGGCAAGGAAATGATCGCGCAAAGCCTGCACGCGCTGTCCGCGCGGCGCAGCTACCCGTTCGTCGCGGTCAATTGCGGCGCGTTTCCGGAAGCGCTGCTCGAAAGCGAGCTGTTCGGCTATGAGGAAGGCGCGTTCACCGGTGCGCGGCGCGGCGGCAAGACCGGCCTGTTCGAAGCCGCCCACCGTGGCACGCTGTTTCTCGACGAGATCGGCGAGATGCCGCCGTCGCTGCAGAGCCGCCTGCTGCGCGTGCTGCAGGAGCGCGAGGTGATCCGACTCGGCTCGACCGAGCCGATCCGCATCGACGTGCGCGTGATCGCCGCGACGCACCGCCCGCTGCTCGCGGCCGTAGAAGCCGGCACGTTCCGCGCGGATCTCTATTACCGGCTCAACATCCTGAACGTCGGCCTGCCGCCGCTGCGCGAGCGCGCCGCCGACATCCCGGCGCTCGCGGCCACGCTGCTCGTACAGGCCGCGCGGCGCGAACCGCGCCTCGCCGAACGCCTGCGCGACGCCGCCGATGCCGCACGCGTGCTCGGCGTAACGCAGGCTGCGCTCGCACGCTACCGGTGGCCCGGCAACGTGCGCGAACTGCAGAACGTAATCGAACGGATCGCGGTGGAGCTGGCCGAGGAAGCCGACGAAAGCGATCCGGCCGCCGCGTGCGGCGCGCTCGATCCCGACGCGCTGCTAGCGATCGCACCCGAGCTGTTCGCGGCACCGCCCGACGCAGCCGACAGCGACGACGCGCAGACACTGCAAGCGCGCCGCCGTCGCGCGGAAGCCGACGAGATCCGCGCGGTACTCGACGCATGCGGCGGCGACCGCGACCGCGCATGCGCAATGCTCGGCATCAGCAAGACGACGTTGTGGCGGAAGTTGTCGGCGAAATAGGGGCGACTGCCGCGCAGTGAACGGGCCGACCGTCAGTCGGCCTTGTGATAGTGGCGGTATGCCTTCGCGCGATTGCCGCAGGACGACATCGAACACCAGCGGCGGCTGCCGTTCTTGCTGTCGTCGATGAACAGCCACTGGCAGGCGTCGTTCGCGCAACGCTTGACCTTCGCGAGCCGCGCACCGCCGAGCAGGTCGATCGCCGACCACAGTACCGGGCTCAGCAGCCCGGCCAGCGTCGCACGCCCCTCCCCGATCCGCCACGCATAGCCGCCATCGATGCGCGCCAGCGCGACGCGCGGCGCCGCTTCCGCGAGGAAGCCGCCGAGCAGCGCGAGATCGTCGGCCTGCGGCTCGCGCTGCTCGGCCTGTGCATGAAAGAGCCGATAAAGCGCCTCGCGCAATGCGAGTGCGCGCGCCAGCATCGCCGGCTCTCCCGCCTCCTCACCACGCGCGCGGCATGCTTCCGCCAGGCCGGCCGGCACGCCAGCCTGCTCGCGACACCATGACAGCAGATCGCCCAATGTGCCGAAGGTTTCTGTCGGCGGATCGCTGCCGCGCCAGTACAGCGTGTTCGCGAAATCGATGCTCAGGGTTTCGGGCGGCGCCGGAATCAGGC
Source organism: Burkholderia lata (assembly GCF_000012945.1). Classification (NCBI taxonomy): domain Bacteria; kingdom Pseudomonadati; phylum Pseudomonadota; class Betaproteobacteria; order Burkholderiales; family Burkholderiaceae; genus Burkholderia; species Burkholderia lata. The sequence goes on along the minus strand of NC_007511.1, from coordinate 151,038 downwards.
AGTCCATCGTGACGGAAGGTTGCGTATCGCTCATGCCCCGAATCGTATCTAACCACCATACCGGTTGACAAGCCTGCGAGCGCTTTCTAACATAACCAGCATGATAGTTATAAAAAGGTTTGCTGCACTGACACCCGCCTCAGTTCAAGGAGCCACAGATGATCGATCGCCTTTTGTCCGGCGTTATCCACAACAACAGAAGCCGCGCGTTCTACGACAGCACGCTCGGCGCACTCCGCTACAAGCGGCTGGCATGGTGGTTATAAGCAGGTTTGCCGCACTGAAGTCCCCTCTCAGTCCAAGGAGCCAACAGATGATCGATCACCTTTCGTTCGGCGTTGCACACATCGGCCGCAGCCGCGCGTTCTACGACAGCACGCTCGGCGCACTCGGCTACAAACGGCTGTATAGCGACGATGACTCCATCGGGTACGGCGCGACTGAGCCGGAGCTGTGGCTGCAGCATGCGGCTCGCCCCGTTGCCGCCGATCCCGACTCGGGGATGCACCTGTCGTTCAAGGCCGCTTCGCCCGTCGAGGTCGACGCGTTCTACCGCGCCGCGCTCGAGCACGGCGGCCAGGACAACGGCGGACCCGGCAAGCGCGAACACTACGGCCCCGGCTACTACGCGGCGTTCGTCGTCGATCCCGACGGGTATCGGCTGGAAGCGCATTGCGAACTCGACAACGTCGTCTGATCCCGCCCGCGTACGAATGGCAAGGGCCCGATTCCGCGCAATGCGGAATCGGGCCCTTGCCTTTGAACCATCGGTATCCGGCGCCCGCCGACCGCCGGCGGCGGTCGTTCGACGGGATCGCCGAATGCGCGGCTATCGCGCGTCGCGCGTGTGCTGCAGTTGCTCGCCGAGCCCTTCCACACCGAGCCGCACCATCTGGCCGGCCTTCAGGAATACCGGCGACGGCTTGATGCCCATGCCGACGCCCGGCGGCGTACCGGTCGTGATCACGTCGCCCGGCTGCAGCGTCATGCAGCTCGACAGATAGGCGATCAGCTGCGCGACGGTGAACACCATCGTGCGCGTGTTGCCGTTCTGATAACGGTGGCCGTCGATTTCGAGCCACAGGTCGAGGCGCTGCGGATCGGGCACCTCGTCGCGCGTGACGAGCCACGGACCGATCGGGCCGAACGTGTCGAAGCCCTTGCCCTTGTCCCACTGGCCGCCGCGCTCGATCTGCCATTCGCGTTCGGACACGTCGTTGACGACGCAGTAGCCCGCGACGTAATCGAGCGCGCGCGCTTCGTCGACGTCCTTGCAGGTCGCGCCGATCACGACGCCCAGCTCGACTTCCCAGTCGGTCTTGACCGAGCCCTTCGGGATGTCGATGCCGTCGTTCGGGCCGCAGATCGAGCTCGTCCACTTGCCGAACACGACCGGCTCCTTCGGCACCGGCATGCCGGCTTCGGCCGCGTGATCGGCGTAGTTCAGGCCGATGCCGATGAATTTGCCGACATGCCCGACGCACGCGCCGATGCGCGGCTCGCCTGACACGAGCGGCAGCGTGGCCGGATCGATCGCGCGCAGCCGCGCGAGACCCGCGTCGGACAGCACATCGCCGGACAGGTCCGGCACATGCGCGGACAGGTCGCGAATCCGGCCGTCCGCGTCGAGAATACCGGGCTTTTCCTGGCCGGACGGGCCATAGCGAAGCAGTTTCATCGTGCTCAACCTCTGTTGTCGAATGGGACAGGATTCCGGCCGACGCGGCCCTTCGCGGCCGCGCGCCGGACTGATTGTCGATCGTCGATTGCGCGCGTCGGCGCCGCATCCGGCATGCCGTCGACGCGCGAGGGTCGCGCGGGCGCAGCGATCGTGGCGCCGCACGGAAGTACGGCGCGCATCGAACGGGCGGCCGCCGGTCTGCGCATCGGCGACGACGGCCCGGCACCCGCGACATGGTCCGGCCCGACCGGCCGGCTTCACGCGCGGCCGCACCGTCGCTGGCCCGCCAGCCTTTGTACCACCGGCCGCGCACCGTGAAATGACGCGCGACGGATACCGACTATTGGTGCGCCTGCCGACGCTGCGGCGCAGCATCGCGGGCCGCGCCGCAGCCCGATTTCCTTTCGAACACCTTGAACCGGTGCCACCTGTCATGAATACCGGGTATTCGGGGCTTCCCTGTCATCCCGGAAGGGAATCGATCCGTTCTTGTTTGGTAACGATCGGTAAAAAGACGCTGCATTGCACACTAAATGTTTGTTGTTAAGCTCAAACGGATGGCGTTCGTCGCCACACGCGGGCCCGACACATGCGTGTTGCAGAATCGGCCAGCGTGCGTCGCCAATCGATCGAAAGTAATCCCTCCAACTTCACACCAACAATGCAAACAACCAACGACCTGCTTCCCGGCTGCGACGCACGGGAATCGATGGGCGCAATCGACCGCTACCGTGCACCCGCGCTCGACAAGGGTCTCGACATTCTCGAACTCCTTTCGGAGCAGAAAGAAGGCCTCACCCGCACTGAAATCACGAAGGAACTCGGCCGTAACGCGAGCGAGATCTACCGGATGCTCGAACGCCTCGTCGCGCGCCGCTACGTGATGCGCTCGACCGGCGGCGACCGCTACACCCTCAGCCTCAAGCTGTTCTCACTCGCGCACCGGCATCCGCCGATGAGCCGGCTGATTGCCGAAGCCTTGCCGCCGATGCAGCGTTTCGCCGACGCCTCCGAACAATCGTGCCACCTGTCCGTCTACGATCGCGGCAACCTGCTCGTGATCGCGCAGGTCGACGGGCCCGGCTCGTGGGGCGTGTCGGTCCGGCTCGGCTCGCGCGTCGGGCTCGCCGATACGGCATCGGGGCGCGTGATGCTGTCGTTCCAGGGCGCCGAGCAGCGCGCACACATGCTCGCCGAGCACCGCAAGGTCAAGGGCGAAGGGCCGCTGAACGAGCAGGAACTCGCGTATGCGTGCCAGTCCATCCGGCAAGACGGTTACCTGCGCCAGGACAGCCGCCAGGCATACGGCGTGACCGACCTGACCGCGCCGATCCTCGGGCCGTCCGGCCATGCGATCGCGGTGCTGACCTGCCCATACATGCGCCGGATCGATGCGCACACGGCGCCGTCCGTCGACACGGTCGTCGAAGGGTTGCGCGACACGGCCGCCAATCTGTCGATGTGCCGCGACGAGACCTGCTGACGCGCAGGCTCGGCGGAGCGCACCGGGAGCAGCACAATCGCGTCGCCCCCGGTCGCGCCCCCCCCCTTCCGCGGAGCGCGACACACGGTGCCATATCGTGCGCACACGGCGCTACGCTAAAATAGCGGCCCTCTCAAAAACTACGGCGGCCGGTTGTCGCGGCCGTCGTGTCCGATGGATGTCATGGCCAAACTTCTGAACGATCAAGAATTCCAGCGTTTCTCCGAACTTCAGCAGAAGCAGGCAAGCTTCACGATCACGCCTGAAGAGGCGGACGAGCTGCGCGATATCGTCGCGCGCGCGCAGAAGAAGCGCGACGATCGTACCGCTGCAATGCAGGCGATCGAGAGCTACATCGAGCAGTTCGACATCACGCCCGACGAACTCTTCTCGCCCGAACAGATCGGCGACGCCGCCCGCACCTACGGGCTCATCACGGCGACCAAGAAGGAACGCACGCTGCCGCCGTCGATCACGTTCAACGGCAAGCCGTACCAGTGGACCAAGACGCTTCCGGACGACGTGCGCGGCGCGCTGTTCGAAGCGTTCACGTCCGGCGAATCGGTCAAGCGCTTCATCGCGATGCCCAAGGACGCCGCACGCTGTGCACTGACGATCGCCCGTCTCGAGCGCGAAACCGGCGCCGTCTATGCCGATCCGCACCTCGAGGAACTCGCGATTTCGCGCGATCAGGTAAACGACGCGGCGTTGAAACTCGCTGCCTGAATGTAGCCACGGGCACGGTTCATGCGTGCCCGTACCCTGCGTGACGCCGGCCCTGGCCGGCGCTGCGCTTGCGGGAGCAGTGCGTCCGGACGCTCCCGAAAAGTCTCACCTTGACGTCCCGCAAGCGCTCACCGACGCCTCCCGAAAAAGCTCACCAAGGCTCCTGGAAACGCTCACCCAAGCCTCCCGGATGTCCTCACCGACAGTTCCCGCAGAACCTCACCGAAGCGCCCCGGAAAGGCTCACCGACGCCTCCCGGAGACCCTCACCGGCCGATCCCGCAGAGTCTCACCGGCCACTCCCGGGAAGGCTCACCGAGCGCTCCTGTATCAGCTCACCGCCACCTTCCCGGAGAAGCTCACCCACGGCTCCCGAAAAATCTCACCTTTTGGGCAAGTTCGAAGTTTCGAGGGTGGAATGCGGCGATAAACGAGTGCGGATACCTTGCGGAAAACCGCGACGCGGGACGGATATCACGGCAAGCGGTACGCGTCGCGCGGTGCCTGACCGGTGCCATTTGTGCGCCGATATTTCCGTCTCGAACGGGCGCCGACACGTTCGCGGCGGCTTCGCTCGCGTGGCGAGACAGGTTCGAACGCCGTGCATCCCCGACCAAGAACATCCGCAACGTGCAAGGAGGCTGGAGACATCGACTGCATGCAACGTCTCTGCGCGTTGGGCAGTCAGTAGACGCTACGGCTGCAACTTCATCCGGAAGCCCACGACGCCAGGCTCCTCCGTCGTCGACACTGCAAACCCGCACGCCTTCGCCAGCGAGATCATCGCCGAGTTCTCGCGCAGCGCCTCGCCGATCATCCATGCGGTTCCGCGTGAGCGCGCGTAGTCGATGATCCGCGTCATCATCAGCCGGCCAAGCCCCTTGCCCTTCTGATCGGGTCGCACCGCGATCGCGAACTCCGCCGTCTCGTTGTCGGGATCGGCCACCGCGCGCGCCACCGCGAGCGTGTGGTCGCGCCCCGACACATCGGTGAACGACACGATGAACGCCATCTCACGGTCGTAATCGATCTGCGTCATGCGCGCGACCTGCGAATGATCGAAGCTGCGCACCGCACCGAAGAAACGCATCCGCAGATCGTCCGGCGTCATCGCGCCGAGCAGTTCGTTGTGCGCGGCCTCGTCTTCCGGACGGATCGGGCGGATCGTCACCGTCTCGCCGCGCCATTCGAGCGTCTGCTCGAGGTGACGCGGATACGGCATGATCGCGAGCCGGCTGCGCCCCGCCGCCAGCGTGATGCGCGGCGCGATCACGTGTGCGCGGTCGGGCAGCACGCGCAGCGTGACCGACATCGCCACGACTTCGCGCACGTCGCAGACGACCTGCGACAGCGCCGTCAACGCGTCGAGCGTCGGCTCGATGGGCGTGCTGCGCGCATACGGCGAGCGCTCCATCACCGCGCGAGCGAGCACGGTGTTCAGCGGCGGCAGGCCATAGACGACGAACGGCGCCGATACACCGTCCGCCGGCGGCACCGCATAGCGAAACACCGGGCCGAAGTTCGAATCGTCATACATGTCGACGGTGACATCGACGACTTTCTTCCCGGCCGGCTCAACAGCCGGCTCGCCCTGCAAGCCGAAACGGGACAGCCAGTGCAGCGCGGCTTCGCCGGTCAACTCATGCTGGCCGGCTTCGACCATCCGGCGCGCGTCGGCCTGTGCGGATGCAACACACTCGGCCGGCTGTGGCGGCGTACCCTCGGGCGTTTGCATCAGCAGTTGCCGCCCGAGGTTGTAGTCGACGAGACGCGCATACGCGCGCGCGAGCCGCTGCGGCGTGGTGTGCACGGGAATGCCGTTCGCGTGCAGCGCATCGCGCGTCGCCGCGTCGACCGCGCCGAAGAAACACGCGAGGATGCCGCGATGCGCGTACTGCCGTGATTCGATCAGCGTGTGCGCAACCGCATCGGCAGGCGCGCTGTGGGAAGTCGAATGGACGACGAACAGCGTGCCCGTTTGCGGGAACGGCGCGAGCGCCTTGACCGCCGCGGCAAAGTGCTCGGGGCGCGCATCGTCGCCCAGCGTCAGCGGATTGCCGGGTGACGCGAGATGCGGCAGCGCGGCCGACACCGCCGACGTGGCCGCGGGCGACCAGTCGGCCAGCACGTCACGCACCTCCGCCACCGCATCGACCGCGAGTTTCGCGACGCCCGCATCGCTCGTCACGAGCGTGGCCGCGCCGCGCGCCGTGACGCGACCGACGCCGAGCGTCTCGATCTCGTCGAGCAGATCGTCGAGCGCATCGACACGCACCATCCCCGCGCGCTGGAACGCCGCCGTATAGAGCGCGTCGCCGGGATCCGCGCGGCCGGTGCGCAATGCGAGCACCGGTTTGTTGCGCGCAGCCGCGCGCGCGGCCGACATGAACTTGCGCGCGGCGCGCACGGTATCGAGTTCGAGCAGGATCGCGCGCGTGCCGGGATCGCTCGCGAGATAGTCGAGCACGTCGCCCGCATCGACGTCGGACTCGCCGCCGAGCGCGACGACATGTGAAAAGCCGAGACCCCGCGCATCGGCCCAGCCGAGCACCGCGTTCGTCAGCGCATTCGATTGCGACACCCAGGCGACGCCTCCCGATCGCGCCGTATAGGCCGGCGCACCGAAATGCGCATGCCGTGCAGGCGACAGCACGCCGAGGCTGCCCGGCCCGACGATACGGAGCACGAACGGCTTCGCTGCTTTCAGCGTGCGATCGAGCGCCGCGCGATCGGCGTCCGTGCGCGCCTCGCCGACGATTATCGCGACGCGCGTGCCGAGCTCGCCGAGCTTGCGCACGATGCCGGCCCAGGTCGCGGGCGGCGTGCAGATCACGGCCACCGACGGCGGCGCGGGCAACCGGTCGACATCGGCAACGACCGCATGCCCGTGCAGGTCACGGTACTTCGGATTGACGGGCCACACGGGCCCCTCGAACGCGCCGTCGAGCACGCGCGACCACACCATCGCGCCGATACTGCCCGCGCGCGACGACGCACCGACGACCGCAACGGACTTGGGCTGGAACAACGCATCGAGATGGCGAACGGTCACATCGGCTCCCTGCGGTAACGAAAGACGACCCGATCGGCATGCGGCACGGAGAGGCCATACGCCGATCGACGCGAACCCAAAGCATAGGCGAAGCGCATGCGGCTGCCTATATGCCGAACGGCCGACTGTTCGACCCACGTCAACGCTCGCATCATGGATCTGCAACACGAGTACGGAAGCCATCGCCGCGTACCGGCCGAGCACATTCGCTCGGCGCACACGGTGCAGGCGTGCAGCGCGACGCAGCGTCCGCTTCGTCAAAGGTGAGGATTTACAGGAGCCATGGTGAGACTCTTCGGGAATTGCACGGCGCCACGCGCCAACACGCGAAAGGTGATCGGAATTTGCAGCACGCGTGCACCACGAGAATGGCGCGGGCCGACGCGCATGGGCTGCGCAATTGCACGGCTGTTTACCGGAATTCGCCGCGATATGCCGTCGAATCGCAGCGAATTCGCAAAACGGGATCCGTTGATTGCGCGGCGTCGCAGTTCAATACGCCGTCCGGAATCGCGCCGGGAATGCACAAAAACAAAACGGTGCGACGGCCGCATGGCCGATCGCACCGTCAGTCAGTACGCGAAAGGTGAGGTTTTTCGGGAGTCAGTCCTTGATCAGGAAACGTTCGCGATTCTTGCCGAGCCACGTCGGCGAGCGCCCGCGGCCACTCCACGTTTCGCCCGTCTTCGGGTTCAGGTATTTCGGCGGCGACGCACGCTTCGGCTTTGCTGCGGCAGCGGCCGCGCCTACCGGACGAAACCCGAGCTCTTCCGGCGTAATGTCGTATTCCTCGATTTTCGCGCGGATATCGGCAATCGCGTCGGCAATCGCCTTTTCGCGCTCCTTGTCGATCTTTTGCTGAAGCCGTTCGAGCTGTGCGGTCAGTTGCCTGTAGGTCGCCATATGGATGGGACTCCGTGAGTGTTATTCGTGAAAAATAGATGACTCTCAGCCAACAGAAAAACGCTTCGCCCGATCGTGGTCGCCTCAGCCGGTTATCTCGGGATCAATAACCGCTCTTCTTCTTGCACGCGAAGAGAAGATTTCGCGTGGCGTCATCGGTCGATTGCTGAAGCACTTCGAAATCGCCGTTGCAGATCGCCCGGGCGTTGTCCGTGCAATTGCTCCAGTCGCTGCCGGTGCATTGCACCTGGGTAGTCGGACGCCCGTCCGAAGTGAACAGCGGCGCGCTGCCGCCACACCCGCCGAGCCCTGCAACCAGAGCCAAAACAACGGCCGCCCGAGGCCACCGACAGACCGACGCAAGCATGTGTTTCATTGTTCTTCCCGTCAACCTTTTTTTGAATGTCGCGAGTATGCCATGCGCGGCCCTTCGGCCGTCAGTTCGGCGTACGGCCGGGTTGCCCGCGCGCCTTGTACGGCAGGCTCTTGCGCGGATCGTCGGTGATGCGAACGAACACCTGCTCGACGTCCGGAAGCGCCTCGAGTTCGCGCTGCAACGCCTGTCGATCGAACGCCGTGTCGGCACATCCTTCGACGTAAATGAAACGTCGCTGCACGGTGATCCACAGGCTCGTGCCATGCAGCCGATCGGAGCCGGCGAAGTGCGCCTTCACGGCGTCGGCGATCGGCGCGTCATACATATACGAATTCGGCTTCGTACAGCGATGCGCGAGCCAGCAGGTGGTGCCGCGTTCGGCACGGTAATGCGCGTCGTCCGTCATCTCGGCCCGGGTCATCCACGGGCCGAGCGGCAACGGGCATTCGGCCACGTCCCGCGACAGCGCGATGAACGGATCGTTGTACCAGTTGCGCCGTGCCTCGGGCGCATCGGTGTCGCCGGACTGCGCGAACGCAGAGGTCGCCAGCAGCAGGGTCAGCCACCCTGCGATGCCGATCCGTTTCATCGTGATCTCCTGTTCGATGCTTCACGTCCGAGCGCGTCGGCCTGGCCGATCGGCTTACCGGTCGATGCCCAGCGCCGCCAGTTTCTTGTACAGCGTCGCGCGGCCGATCCCGATGCGCGCGGCCGCTTCCACCACCTTCCCGTCGCAGGCCGCCAGCGCATCGGTCAGGAACTGGCGCTCCCACGCCGCCAATGCATCGGCATACGAAGCGGCCGACGCAGCGGGCACCTCGCCCGCGCGTCGCCCCACCGGCGACACGGCCAGCGGCTGCGCCGATGCTGCCCCGTCCGTCGATACGCGCACCGGCCCAAGAAACGGCGCGAGCGCGCGCGCATCGATCACCGACCGGTCCGACAGCATCAGCGCGCGTTCGAGCGTATTGCGCAACTCGCGCACGTTGCCCGGCCACGGATACGCACACAGCATCCGCAGCGCATCGTCGGTCAGCTCGCAATGGGCGGCGCGCCCGTGCTGCGCGGCCAGCTCTTCGAGCGTCGCGTAGACAAGCGCCGCGATGTCGGACGCGCGCTCGCGCAGCGGCGGCGCATGGATCGTCAGCACGTTCAGCCGGTAATAGAGATCCGCGCGAAAACGCCCGGCCGCGACCAGCGCCGGCAAGTCGGCGCTCGTGGCAGCGATGATCCGGACGTCCGCGCGCACGATCCGGTTCGAGCCGACCGGCTCGAATTCCTTGTCCTGCAGCACGCGCAGCAGCTTGCCCTGCAGCGGCAACGGCATGTCGCCGATTTCGTCGAGAAACAGCGTGCCGCGATCGGCCAGCTCGAACTTGCCGATGCGCCCTTTGCGATCGGCGCCCGTGTATGCGCCAGGTGCCGCGCCAAAGAATTCGGTTTCGAGCAGCGTGTCGGGAATCGCGGCGACGTTGACGGTCACGAGCGGCTGGAGCGCACGCGCGGACGCCGCGTGAATCGCATGGGCGAGCAGTTCCTTGCCGGTGCCCGTCTCGCCGAGCAGCAGCACCGGCGAATCGACCTGCGCGGCGCGGCGCGCCTGGCGCTTGGTTTCGAGGCTCGCGGCGCTCGTACCGACGAAGCTCGCGAACGTGTATTTCGCGCGGCGCGCCTGCGCGAGCGAACGCTGCGTCGCGATCAGTTGCTGCTGAAGCTGCGCGTAGCGGGAAAAGATCGGCGTGAGCGTCTTCAACTGGTCGAACAGCGCGAAGCCGATCGCACCAACCGTCTCGCCCGCCTCGTTCTTCAGCGGCAGGCGCGTGACGACGAGCGGCTCGCGGCCCGTCTCCATGATGTCGAGCAGGATCGGCTGCCCGGTCGACACGACCTCGCGCATCAGGCTGTTCGGGATCACGGCCTCGCAGTCGAGGCCGACGGCCTGCTGCGGATCGGCGAAGCCGAAGCGCGCCGCGTACCGCTCGTTCATCCACACGACGCGCGCATCGCGATCGACGACCACCGTGCCCGCGCTCGAATCCTCGAAGGTCCGGAACAGCGACTCGGCGGCGCGCCGCAGCACGTCGCCGTAGTTGACGGGCAGGCGGGCCCAGTCGTTCATCATCGTGTCTTCGTCTCCGTGTATTTTCGACCGGTTGTCTCCAGAACGAGACGGATTATCTCACTCTGGAGACACGCCGCAATGCGTTGTCCGGGAAAGCCCTGCCCGACTCCACGAGCTGGCCGGACAGCCATTTCGTCTCCGAATGGAGACGTTTTATGTAGAATCCTCAGACAACGACCGGCGCGGGCCCGCCGATCTCCGGCGGACCCACGTCCGGCGGCGCAATCCGGCCGATGGCACGAAACCTGCACGAACCTGAGCCGGTCCGCGGCGCATCGCGCGATCGAACAACAACCAAAGCCATTAGGAGACTCCCTTGTCTTTCGTGATCGTCCTCGCCGCGCTGGCGTTCCTGATGTTCGCCGCGTATCGCGGCTACAGCGTGATCCTGTTCGCGCCGATCGCCGCGCTCGGCGCGGTGCTCCTGACCGAACCCGCCGCCGTCGCACCGGTCTTCTCCGGCATCTTCATGGAGAAGATGGTCGGCTTCGTCAAACTGTATTTCCCGGTGTTCATGCTCGGCGCAGTGTTCGGCAAGGTGATCGAACTCTCCGGGTTCTCCGAGTCGATCGTCCATGCGGCGATCCGCTACATCGGCCGTTCACGCGCGAATGCGGTGATCGTCGCGGTGTGCGCGCTGCTCACCTATGGCGGCGTGTCGCTGTTCGTCGTGGTGTTCGCGGTCTATCCGTTCGCGGCCGAACTCTATCGCCAGAGCAACATCCCGAAACGGCTGATGCCCGGCGCGATCGCGCTCGGCGCGTTCTCGTTCACGATGGATTCGCTGCCCGGCACCCCGCAGATCCAGAACATCATCCCGACCACGTTCTTCAAGACGACTGCCTGGGCCGCGCCCGCGCTCGGCACGATCGGCTCGCTGTTCATCATCGTCGTCGGCCTCACGTATCTCGAATGGCGCCGCCGTACGGCGATGGCGAAGGGTGAAGGCTACGGCACGTCGCTCGTCAACGAGCCGGAGCGCGTCGAGACCACGTCGCTGCCGCATCCCGCGCTCGCGATCCTGCCGCTGATCCTCGTCGGCGTGTCGAACTTCGCATTCACGAAGCTGATTCCGCAGTGGTACGGCGCCGCGTCGTACACGGTCGCGCCGGACGTGCTGCCCGGCGTGCACGCGCCGGTCACGACGTCGATCAAGACCGTCGTCGCGATCTGGTCGGTCGAGGCCGCGCTGCTGCTCGGTATCGTGCTGGTCATCCTGACCGCGTTCAAGCGCGTGAGCGGCCGTTTCGCGACCGGTTCGAAGGCCGCCGTCGCCGGCGCGCTGCTCGCCGCGATGAACACCGCGTCGGAATATGGCTTCGGCGGCGTGATCGCCGCGCTGCCGGGCTTCCTCGTCGTCAGCGATGCACTGAAGAGCATTCCGAACCCGCTCGTCAACGCGGCCGTGTCGGTCAGCTCGCTCGCCGGCATCACGGGCTCGGCGTCGGGCGGCATGAGCATCGCGCTCGCCGCGATGTCGGATCTGTTCATCAAGGGTGCGCAGGCCGCGAATATCCCGCTGGACGTGCTGCACCGGGTCGTCGCGATGGCGAGCGGCGGCATGGACACGCTGCCGCACAACGGCGCGGTGATCACGCTGCTCGCGGTCACGGGCCTCACGCACCGCGAGTCGTATCGCGACATCTTCGCGGTCACGATCATCAAGACACTCGCCGTGTTCTTCGTGATCGCCGTGTACTACTCGACGGGGCTCGTGTAACAGCTCCGCAGCGGCCCGTCTCCGGGCCGCTGCCCGCCGGCCGCGGCGATGCGGCCGGCTTCTCCTCCGCTCCTCCCCCTTTTTGCCGCACGCCGCCCAGGCGCTCTCGCCGGCTCACTCATTGTTGTCCGCAGCAGAACACTACGTTGGTCCCAGCGGCATTTTTCGCGCGTCGGGCGGCGCCTACACTGCTTTCGACGGTCACCGTATGCGATCGGCACCGTCGAAAACCTGGAGGTATCCGCTCATGAACCCGCTCATCCGCTCCATCGCCCTCGCTGCCGCCTTCGCCGCTCCCGTCGCCGCGCAGGCGCAAGCCAACCAGCCGCTCACGCGCGCCGAAGTTCATTCTGAAGTGGTTGCGCTGAGAAAAGCCGGCTTCCAGCCGAGCGACTGGTTCTACCCGGCCAGCATTCAGGCCGCCGAGGCAAAGATCGCCCGGCAGCAGGGTGCGCCGCATGATGCGGGCGCCGGCTATGGCAATCGCGGCGCGTACTCCCCGGGCCAATAATCCGGTTCCGAATCCGCCGGCTGCGCGCGCGTCAGCGCCACGTTCCCGGCCCGCGCAGCGCGCGCCGCACCGCTCGCTCAGCGCGGCTCGATGCTCGCTTTCGCGTAGGACTCGCGTTCCAGTTCGAGTATTTCCGCACACAGCTGCAGGTGCGTGCCGGACGGCGCGACGACGTGCCGCTTCAGTTCCGCCAGCACCTGCTCCGAGAGTTCGCGCTTGACGTCGGTCGTCCGGCCGCTCAGCACCGCGAGCTTCGCGTGGACGAACGCGCGCGGCGCCGACGACGTACCGACCGCGAATGTATCGAACCGCAGCGCGCGGCTCTTGATGTCGAGCTCATCGAAATGGCCGGACGCGGCAAGCGCGGTATTAAGTGCGCGCAAGGTTGCGCCGGCGTCGAACCCGTCGAGGTTCGCGGAATATTCGAGCGTCAGGTGGGGCATGGTGTCGGTGGCCTCGTTGGTATCGGGAAAAGCGCCGGCCGGCATCCCGAAAGCCTGCGCTGCGCCACCGGATGCTATGCCTTGACCGGCTGGATCAAGCGCGCGCAGGCACTTGCCTGCGGATCGCCGGCGGGCAGTTTCCCACAGATGCCGTCGAACTGCTTCGCGATCGATTTAACCGATGCCTCGTGTGCACCGCTGCCGCGCCAGCGGTTCAACTGCGTGACGACCTTGGTCAGCGCACGCAGGTTCGCGCCGTAGAACGCGTCCCGCGTCTTGTCGGCCTGCGCGAGCACGCTCGCGGCAATCCCTTCGATGCGCGCCGAATCGTCCGGCGCCAGTTGGACCGCATTCGCAAAGTAGGTCGCGCCCCAGCGCAGCTTCGTGGCCGGCCCGCTCGCCGAATCATAGGCCTTGCGGTACCAGTCGAGCGCCGCGGCCTTGTCGCCGCGCGCCTTCGCATTCGCAGCCAGCCCGGACATGAAGTAGTACGGCGTGGACGAACGCGTCAGCTCGGTCTTCAGCAACGCATCCGACTCGTCGTACAGCCCGGCGTCGGTCAGCGTGTCCGCACCTTCGCTGACGAGCGCCTGCCGCTCGTATGCATTCGCGGCGCCCTGCACCGACGCGGCGATCTGCTTGCGCGCCGTGTCGGCCAGCGCCGGCGCCGCCAGCGGTGCACCCTTGCGTGCATCGCCGCGGGCGAGCAGCACGCGGCCGTGCAGCGCCATCAGCCGGTCGATCGACGACAGCGTGGTATCGGTCGACAGGCGCGCGAGCGCCGCATCGTACGCACCGCGCAATTTCGTGCGCTGCGCGTCGTCGCCGCCGAGATACGCAACCACGCGCGCGGGCGCCGCAACCAGCACATCCGAATCGGCACGCGACAACGCAGGATCCTGCAGCACCGTGCGCAACGAATCGGCAAGCGCCGCCTTGTCGAGCGCACCGGCCTGCGCCGGATCGTCGGACGCGGCGACCACCGCCGACTTCAACGCGAAGCGCGCCGATTCGGCCTTCGCGCCGGCCGTCCGCGCGCGTTGCGCGAGCGACTGCAGCGTCTCGGCGACGCGATCGGCCTGCACCGGCAGCGCACCGTCGGTATCCCATGAATAGTCGGCCAGCAGGCGCCATTCGTCCGGTGTCAGCGACGCACCGTTCTTCAGTGCGGTCGCGAGCGTCTGCCGCACCGGGTGCGCGGCCGTCATCCCGAGCGACAGCGCCTGCATGTAGCGATCGAGATCGGCTTCGCCCGGCAACCGCGTCACCTCGGTGCCGTCGGGACGGAACAGGATCATCGTCGGATAGCCGTGCACCTTGAAACGCTCGCCGAGCTTCTGCGCGCTTTCGGTATCGCCGTCGAGATACACGGGCACGAAGAACGACGAACGGGTCTTGAATGCCTGCTGACTGAAGATCGTCGACTTCACCTGGTTGCATGACGGGCACCACACCGCGCCCCAGTAGAGCAGCAGCGGCTTGCCGGTGCGCTTCGCCAACGCGAAGGCGGCGTCGACGTCGCCGTGCTGCCACGCGATGCCGGGCGGCAGGTGCGCGCCGTCAGGCGACGCGCTCGCCACCGGGGCGCCGGTAGGCGTGGCGGCGGCAAGCGCCGCACCCGCGGCGGCGAGCAGGCAGGCGGCGGTCAGATTCCGGAGAGCGGTTTTCATCGAAGCGGGTCCGTTGAAAGAGACGGTTGCGGGAAGGTGAGGCGCGCGAAGCAGCGGCTGTGCAAAGACAGCCATGAAGCGATGACGATGAAACCAGCCGACGTGCAACGCCGCGCATGATCGTTACGGAAATGCGCACGCCGGCCGAGGCGACCGGCAAATCGTTCAACGATACGACGCGCACAGTCGGGGGAAAACGAACGAATTCTCGAATGAATATGACGCGCGGCATCGCGGCCGCGCGTGCTGTCGGATACGCGTCGGCCGAGCCTTCACTGCCGCGCCTTGATCCGCGCCATGTGATACACGGACTCATGCACACCATCGCGCAATGCATAGCCCGGCGCTTCACCCTCGATCCGGAAGCCATGCTTCTCGTAGAGCGCGATCGCCGCGCGGTTGTCGGTGAACACGGTCAACTCGAGACGCGTGATGTTCAGCCAGTTTTCCGCGAGATCGATCGCGGCCGCGAGCAACCGGCTGCCGATGCCGCGCCCGTGACGCGCCGCGTCGACCATCATGCCGAGCCCTGCCGCGTGGCGCCGGCGCGGATTCTGTTCCGGATGCAGGCCGAGATGGCCGACCACCACGCCGTCGATTTCGGCGACGAGGCTCACGCCGTGCTCGCGCACACCGTCGAGCCGCTTCTGCCATTTCTCGAACGACGGAAACGGATGCTGCAACGTATTCGCGTACACCGTGGGATGCGCGGCGATCTGCCGGATCGCGTCGATGTCGTGCGTCTCGCTGTGCCGGATCTTGATGTCGGTCATGGGTGGGCCGGTTCCGAAAAGTCGCGCCAGTCGCGCGGACTGCGCACATGCGCAGCAACAGATCGAGCTTATCCGATTTCACGCATTTGAAACATGGGCGTCATGCGATGCCGTTGCACCCGCAACGACACGCGATCACGCGGCTCCACGCCACCGCGAACCGGAAAAATCTGACCGATTCCGCACACTGCAATCGGTAATTCCTGACTCGCTTTCGTCGTGCATCGCATCCCGATCAATCGTTGCGCACGCAACGTCACGCGCGCGACATGCGATGTCATGCCTTCATCACGTCGACGTCACGTCGTCTCCCTAGACTGGGCGCCGCCCATCCCGGCACGCGCCGGGCCGGCGTGTGCCGACGTCCCGGCCCGCGCATCACGAGCGCGCGTTGCACAGGATCGCGGCGACGGCCAAGGCATCCGCGCGACATCACGCGTCGCACGATGCGCACATCTCCGCCCTGCGCGGCCGATGCACTCGAACGCACACGCCGCGTGAATCGTCCCAGGGGGCGACGCAGGGGCACCTCCAGACGAAGTCACGAACGCTCCCATCATCACAGGACCCGAACGCCATGACGTCACGCCGTAAATTCCTCCAGCAGACCGCCACTTCCGGCCTCGCCGCCGCCGCGCTGTCCGCGTTTCCGCCAAGCATCCGCCGCGCGCTCGCGATTCCCGCGTTTCACGAAACGGGGACCATCAAGGACGTAAAGCACGTCGTACTGCTGATGATGGAGAACCGCGCATTCGACAGCTACTTCGGCACGTTCAAGGGCGTGCGCGGCTACGGCGACCGCTTTGCGGTGCCGTCGCCGAACGGCCGCAACGTGTTCTACCAGACGTACACGAAGCCGGCGCCCGCCACCACCGTCACGCCGTATCACCTCGACGCGAGCCAGGGCAACGCGCAGCGCGCGGGCGGCACGCCGCACACGTGGGCCGATGCACAGGCCGCGTGGGACCACGGCCGGATGAACCGCTGGCCCGACGCGAAGACGCCGCTGTCGATGGGCTACTACGACGCGGCGGAAGTCCCGTTCCAGCGCGCGCTCGCCGATGCGTTCACGCTGTGCGACCACTACCACTGCGGGATGCACACGGGCACGATCGCGAACCGCCTGTTCTACTGGAGCGGCACCAACGGCCCGAACGGCATCAGCCCGGCCGACGGCAGCCGCGTGAAGATCGCCGCGCTGAACAACCAGTTCAACGGCGGCAACGACATCGGCCCGTCGAGCCAGGGCTGGACCTGGACCACCTACGCCGACCGGCTGCAGCAGGCCGGCGTGCACTGGAAGGTCTACCAGAGCCTGATCGACAACTTCGGCTGCAACGAGATGATGAGCTTCCGCCACTGGCGCGCGGCGATCGAGCAGATGCCGCCCGCGCGCCGGCCCGCGTACGTCGCGTCGACGGACATCACGCAGCCCGTGACGGCGGCCGGCGCGTTCTACGATCCGGCGATCGACGATCCGCTGAGCCCGCTCGCGAAAGGGTTCGGCAACACGATGCCGTACGGCTTCCTCGAATCGTTCCGCGACGACATCCGCAACGGCACGCTGCCCGAGGTGTCGTGGATCATTCCGCCGTCCGTGTACAGCGAACACCCGGGGCCGTCGAGCCCCGCGCAGGGTGGCTGGTACGTGCAGGCGGTGCTCGATGCGCTCACGGCCAACCCGGACGTGTGGAGCAAAACCGTGTTGCTGATCAACTACGACGAGAACGACGGCTTCTTCGACCACCTGCCGTCGCCGGCCGTGCCGTCGCGCAACGCCGACGGCACGCTCGCGGGCGGCCATACACTGCGGGATGCCGACGTCGCCCCCGAGTACCACGACTTCACGCCGGCCACGTCGAGCCAGCCTGCAATCGACGGCCGTCCGTACGGCCCGGGCCCGCGCGTGCCGATGTGGGTCGTGTCGCCGTGGAGCCGCGGCGGCTGGGTCAACTCGCAGGTGTTCGACCATACGTCGACGCTGCTCTTCCTCGAAAAGCGCTTCGGCGTCGCGGAGCCGCAGATCAGCGCGTACCGCCGCGCGGTGTGCGGCGACCTGACGAGCGCGTTCAACTTCCGCTCGCCGAACAACGAACCGCTGCCGACGCTCGCGGGCCATACGACGAAAAGCCAGGTCGACGCGCTGAGCGCCGCGCAACAGGCTGCGCCGAAGATCGTGCCGCCGGCCGCGCCGTCGCTGCCCGCGCAGGCGACCGGCGTGCGCCCGTCGCGCGCGCTGCCTTACGAACTGCATGCCAGCGCGCGTGCCGATGCCGGCAACGGCACGGTCACGCTGAAGTTCGCGAACACGGGCCGCGCCGCCGCCGTGTTTCACGTCTATGACAAGCTGCACCTCGACCGCCTGCCGCAGCGCTACGTCGTCGAACCGGGCAAGACGCTGCACGGAGACTGGGCCGCGCGCGCCGACAACGGCGGTAAATATGACCTGTGGGTACTGGGCCCGAACGGCTATCACCGCCGCTTCACCGGCGACCTCGGCCGCCTCGCCGGTGCACGCGCGCCGCATCCGGAAGTTCGCGTCGGCTATGCGGGCGCGAGCGGCAACCTCCACCTGAAGCTGCGCAACCACGGCGGCGGGACGGTGCGCTTCACCGTGAAGTCGAACCAGGTCTACGGGCCGCTGTCCGGGCGCGGCGCACACGACGATCGCGGTCACGGCAACGAGGACGGCAATAGCCAGGGTCACGGCCACGGTACCGGTACCACGTGGACGGTCACGGTGCGCGCCGGCGACCAGGCCGAACTGCACTGGAAGCTCGACTCGACCGGCCACTGGTACGACTTCATCGTCACCGCGGACAGCGACGCGAGTTTCTCGCGCCGCGTCGCCGGCCGCGTCGAAACCGGCCGCCACTCGGTCAGCGACCCGGCGATGGGGCTCGCCGACCGCTTCTGATGCCGCCGCGGCGACCCGCGTTGCACCGCGTGTCGCCGCCCGGGCCGGGCCGGCCGCGAACGGCGGTCAGGCGCCGGCCGCGGCTGCGCCCGATCCGCCGCAAACGCCCGCCCCGCGCGGCTCAAACATCAGAAGGATCGATGCTTCAGCCCTCATTTCGCCCCACGAAAATGCTCCGAATTGCGGCCCGTTCGCGTTAAACTGCGTCAAGCTGTATTCAACAAAGACATCTTCGCCACTACGGCATCCACGATACGAGGATAGGTTCGATGCGCACTACCGGCTCATCCGGGGCAATGACCCTGCTCACCGAACACGACCCGGCCGACGGCCGCGAATTGCGCTCGCTCCGGCTCGAAGCAACCGGCGACGGCAAGAGCGTGCTGCTGATCGAGATCGACGAACGCAAGCCCGGCATCCACCGCGAAGTCCGCTACGAGATCACGCCGGCCGAACTGATCGCGGCGATCCGCTCGCATGGCGCCGAGCTGCCCGGCGAAAACCACGGCGCCGCGTCGCTGGCCCGCACCTCCTCCTGATTTCGAGCGGTGAGCCGCGCGCAACGCGCCGGCTCACCGACATCTCCCTGCCGCCGTCAGGCGCTTTGCGTTATTCCCTCCGCTGACTTGAAAAAGGCCGATAATCGGCCCATCTGCGTGCCTTCCGCACGCGTTTCTTTTTCGGCCAGCCGTCATGCTCCTTCGTGACCTCGTCGCCCAATACGGGCCGCTTCTCGTCTTCGCCAACGTGCTCGCGGCGGCCATCGGACTGCCGGTGCCCGCGATGCCGACGCTCGTGCTGTTCGGCGCGATGTCCGCGATGCATCCGGCGATGATCGGCTCGCAACTGGTCACGGTGGTCGCGCTGTCGGTGCTCGGCGCACTGATCGGCGATACGGTCTGGTATCTCGCCGGCCGGCGCTTCGGCGGCACGACGCTGAAGACGATCTGCCGGCTGTCGCTGTCGCGTGACAGCTGCGTGAAGAAAACCGAACGCTTCTTCGGCCGCTACGGCGTGCGCGTGCTCGCGGTCGCGCGCTTCATTCCGGGGCTGTCGCTCGTGTCGGTGCCGATGGCCGGCGCGTTCGGCACGCGCTATCGCACGTTCGTCGGCTACGATGCGCTCGGCGCCGCGCTGTGGACGATCGTCGGGCTGGTGATCGGGGTGATGTTCTATCGCCAGATCGACTGGCTGTTCGCCGGTGCCGGCCAGCTCGGCCGCGTGGCGCTGCTGGTGGCCGTCGCGGTGCTCGCGGTGTACGCGGCGATCCGCTGGATGCGCCGCCGCGCGCTGATCCGCCAGCTCGCGAGCGCGCGGGTCGGCGTCGACGAGCTCGACGCGATGCTGCGCGACACGTCCGCGCCGGTGGTCCTCGACGTACGCTCGCCCGAGCACCGCAAGCTCGACCCGTTCACGATTCCCGGTGCGCAGTTCGCGGACGAACGCCAGATCGGCGACATCGTCGCGCGCTATCCGTTCTCGCAGAAGTTCGTCGTGTACTGCTCGTGCCCGAACGAGTTCACGGCCGCGTTGATGGCGAAGCGCCTGCTCGACGCAGGCTTCACCGATGCGCTCGCGCTGCGCGGCGGCCTCGACGCATGGCGCGATACGGGCCGCCAGCTCACGTCGCTCGTGGAAGACATGCCCGCTGCGAACGATCCGGTCGCGGGGCTGCACAAGCCGGCCTGATCGTTTCGATCGAAGGCCGGCCGTGCGAGGCGGGGGCGCCTGCGCCCCCTTCGATCAGAACGCGTGCAGCGGCAGGTTCACGACCAGACGGTACTCGGTGTTGGTCGCGTCCGAGTAGTGTGCCGAACCGGCGTGCCACATCGCGATGAACGTGACCTTCGTGTCCTTCAGCTTGCCGCTCTGGAACGTGTACGACGGGATGAAGCCGAACTCGTGGTGACGGCCCTGCACCGGCGCACCGTTGCTCCAGTAGATGCTCGACTTGCTCGGGTCGTTCGCCGCACCCGCGCTGCCGTCCGCACCCCAGCCCGTCACGCCCCAGACCATCGCCTTGAAGCCCGGCAGGCCCGCTTCCTTGCCGTAGAACGTGTAACGCAGCTGCAGCGACTTTTCGTGCGGCGCGTTGTAGTCGACGTCCATCGAGTTGGTCAGGAAGATGCCGTTCGTTTCGTTCAGGTAGTCGAAGAACTGGTCGCCGAGCACCTGCTGGAAGCCGAGCAGCAGCTCGTGCGGGCCGTGCTGCGCGGCCAGCGACAGGCTGTATGCGTTGTTGTTGATCTTGCCTTGCAGCGCATCGCCCGTATCGTGCGTCGAGTAGACGTTGCCGAAGCCCGTCCACTTGATCGTCTGCGGGCTGCCGATGCTGTGCTTCAACGACGCGTAGTACTGGTGCCACACGTCGTCGGCCTGGTTCGCGTACAGCGCGACTTCGCCATTCGGTGAGTAGTCCCACGTACCGCCGACATACGACAGGCGATTGATGCGCGTACCGCCGTACTGCGTCGTCAGGTTGGTGAGCGTTGTGTGACCACGTGCATCGGTCTTCGTGAAGCTACCGCCTTCGAGCATCACGTTCTTGAATTCATTGCTGACGATCGTCGTACCGAGGAACGTCGGCGGCAGCGCACGGTTGTCGTGCTGCTCCATGAACGGGTTGTCGACGGCCTGCAGACCGTACTTGACCACCGTGTTCGAGATGCGCACCTTCACGTCGTAGATGCCGGGATAGGCCCAGGCGAGCTGGTTGCCGCCACCGCCGCCCTTGGCGATGTGCACCATGCTGCCGGCGCCCTGGCCGCCGTCGAGCTTCAGCGCCGCATACAGCGATGCGTCGAAACCGATACCGATCAGGCCCGTCGTATAGCCCGACTCGAAGTTCGCCATCGCGCCCTGGACCCACGCGTGACGATGCGGCCCGCCCTTGGCGTCGAGCACGTCCGCGTAATTGCGGAACAGGAAGTTGAGGTGGCTGTCGGCAATGAAGCCCTTCGACTGCGACTGAGCCGACGGCTCGTCGGGCGGCGTGACGGCCTGGGTAGCTTCGGCGTTGACAATGGCGTTCGGGGTCGTTGCCTGCGCAACGGTCGTGCCCGGTGCGGCCTGAGCGACCGTCAGCGGGGCGGGGGCCGCGTCGTCGGCGTGCGCGACGCCCGTCAGCGAGACACCGGCGAGTGCCGGCAGCCCCCATGCAAGCAGCATTTTCGATGCCGTCCCGATCGTCTTCTGTTTTTTCATCGTAATTCTCGTCTTGTGTTGATATCGTCCACGCCGGTTGCGATCCGCGCCCGGCCCCCCGGCGCGCCCGGTTAAGGACGCGCCTGTACCCGCGGCGCGAAGATCGTTCGCGCCGCACCTACCCCTGTTGACCTGCCTTGGTTATGTTTGCTGCGTCACTTCAGCTCACGCCACACCCGCGCGGATGCACGCGACACGCGCGGCCGACCCCTGCCGAACTTCCGGCAGCGGCACGTCCTGCGCGCACGCTTCGATCGCAACCGGGCAGCGCGTGCGGAACGCGCAGCCGGACGGCGGGTTGAGCGGCGAGGGCATCTCGCCCGCCAGCAGCATCGGACGGCGAGCACGCTCGCGCGCCGGCTCCGGCGTCGGCGCCGCATCGAGCAGCGCCTTCGTGTACGGGTGTTGAGGCACGCCGTACACGTCATGCCGCGTGCCGAACTCCATCACGCGGCCGAGATACATCACGAGCACACGCTGGCTGATGGCCTTCACCACCGCCAGATCGTGCGCAACGAACAGATAGGACAACGACAGTTCGCGTTGAAGGTCGCGCAGCAGGTTCACGATCTGCGCCTGGATCGACACGTCGAGCGCCGATACGGGTTCGTCGCAGATCACGAGCTTCGGCTCGCCGATCAGTGCGCGTGCGATGCCGACGCGCTGGCACTGCCCGCCGGAAAACTCGTGCGGATAACGCAGCAGGTGATGCGCGTTCAGGCCGACGCGTTCGAGCATCGTGACGACGCGGCGGCGCACCTCGGTGCGGCCGAGGCCGGACTGGTGCGTGACGAGCGGCTCCGCGACGACCTGTTCGATCGTCATGCGCGGATCGAGCGACGCGAGCGGATCCTGGAAGATCATCTGCACTTCGCGCCGCATCGTGGTGCCGCGCAGGTGATCGGGCGCCACGGTTTCGCCACGCCATTTCACCGTGCCGGCCGTCATCGGCACGAGGCCGATCAGCGCACGCGCGAGCGTCGACTTCCCGCAGCCCGATTCGCCGACGAGCCCGACCGTCTCGCCACGCTTCACGTCGAACGATACGCCGTCGACGGCACGCAGCGTCCCCTTCGGCGACCACGGATAGCCGCCGAGCGGCACACGGAAATGCACTTTCAGACCATCGACGGACAGCAGCGTGTCGTCCGTCGCGCCGGCATCGCGGCGTTCATTGACGCTCATCGCAGACCTCCCGTCAGATCGGCCACGGGACGGTGGCACGCGCGCACCGCGCCCACGGCGCCATAGGTTTCGAGCGCGGGGCGCGCCGCGCCGCAGCGTTCTTCCGCATACGTGCAGCGCTTCGCGAACGCGCAGCCGGCCGGCGCGGTGCCGGGCATCGGCGGGTTGCCGGGAATCGCGACGAGCGGCGCATCGTCCGCGTCGGTCAGGCGCGGCAGCGCATTGAGCAAGCCGATCGTGTACGGATGCGACGGCGCCGCGAAGATCGATTCGGCCGGCGCGTATTCGACGGTGCGGCCCGCATACATGACCATCACGTCGTCCGCGAGGCCCGCGACCACGCCCATGTCGTGCGTGATCAGCACGATCGCGGTGCCGCGCTCGCGGTTCAGCTCGCGCAGCAGGTCGATGATCTGTGCCTGCACGGTCACGTCGAGCGCGGTGGTCGGCTCGTCGGCGATCAGGACTTCCGGCTCGGACAGCAGCGCCATCGCGATCATCACGCGCTGGCGCATGCCGCCCGAGAACTCGTGCGGATACATCCGGATGCGGCGTGCCGCGTCGGGGATGCGCACCGATTCGAGCGCCTCGATCGCGCGCTTCGTGGCTTCCTTGCGCGACAGCTTGCGATGCAGCTGCAGCGTCTCGGTCATCTGCCGCTCGATCGTCAGGAACGGATTGAGCGACGTCATCGGATCCTGGAAGATCATCGCGATCCGGTCGCCGCGCACCTTGTTCAGCGCACGCGAATCCATCTCCAGCAGGTTGTCGCCGCGATAGCGCGCAGCGCCGGTCGTCGAGCCGTTGCCGGCCAGCAGGCCGAGCATCGCCATCACGGTCTGGCTCTTGCCCGAGCCCGATTCGCCGACGATGCCGAGCGTCTTGCCGGCTTCGAGCGAGAACGACACGCCGCTCACGGCGTCGACCGGCGGCGCGTCCCTGCGCGTGAAGCGCACGCCGAGGTTGTCTACTTCAAGCAGTGCGGCCATTTCAGCGATCCTTCGGGTCGAGCGCGTCACGCAGGCCATCGCCGACGAAGTTCACGCAATAAAGCGTCACGCACAGCATGACGGCCGGGGCCAGCAGCAGCCACGGCATCGATTCCAGTTTCTGCGCGCCGTCCTGGATCAGCACGCCCCAGCTCGTCATCGGTTCCTGCACGCCGAGGCCGAGGAACGACAGCACCGATTCGGTCAGCACGATGCCCGGCACCGAGACCGTCGCGTACACGACGACCACGCCGAGCAGGTTCGGCACGATGTGGCGCAGCACGATTGACGCCGGCGACACGCCGATCGCGCGTGCCGCATCGACGAACTCGCGGCTGCGCAGCGACAGCGTCTGGCCGCGCACGACACGCGCCATGTCGATCCACGAGAACGCGCTGATGGTCAGCACGACCAGCATGAACGAGCGGCCGAACAGGGTCATCATCAGGATCGCGATCAGCAGGTACGGGATCGCGTACATCATGTCGACGATGCGCATCATCACGGAGTCGACGCGGCCGCCCGCGAAGCCCGCGGTGGCGCCCCATGCGACGCCGAACAGGCCCGACACGAGCGTGCCGAGCAGGCCGACCTCGATCGACACGCGGCCGCCGATCAGCGTACGCACCAGCAGGTCGCGGCCGAGCTCGTCGGTGCCGAACCAGTGCTGGTTCGCCCAGGTCGGCGGCAGGCTGATCGAGCCCCAGTCGCTCGCGGCGGGATCGGCCGCGAGCAGCCACGGGCCGACGAAACACGTGAGCGTGATCAGCACGAGCAGCACGAGGCTGAACACGGCCGCACGGTTGTGAAGGAAGCGCGCCATCGCAAGCGAGAGCGGCGAGCGCGAACGCGGCGGCGAGTCGGTCTGCACGGGCAGGCCGACGACAGGAGTAGTCGGAGTCATCGCTGTGCCTCGATCAATAACGGATGCGCGGATCGAGCCACGCGTACGCGAGGTCGACCAGCAGGTTGAACAGCACCGCGCAGACGGTCGTCAGCACGACGAGGCCGAGCACCAGCGTGTAGTCGCGGTTGATGGCACCGTTCACGACGAGCTGCCCGAGCCCCGGCAGCGCGAACACCGATTCGGTGACGACGGCTGCCGTGATCGACGAGATGCAGACCGTGCCGAACAGCGACACGACCGGCATCAGCGCGGGCTTCAGCGCGTGGCGCAGCACGATCGTCGAGCCCGGCAGGCCCTTCGCGCGCGCGGTGCGGATGTAGTTGCTCGACAGCGTCTCGATCATCGAGCCGCGCATCACGCGTGCGAGCAGCGACATGTTGATGAAGGTCAGCAGCACGATCGGCAGCAGCCGGTACTGCCAGCCGCCGTCGCCCCAGCCGCCCGCCGGCAGCCAGCCGTTGCCCGACGACGTCTTCAGCAGGATCGCGAAGATCCAGACGAGCACGGGGCCGAGCACGAACGGCGGGATGACGTTGCCGAAGTTGCCGATCAGCATCACGAAGCGGTCGATGAAGCTGTCGCGGCGCACGGCCGCGACGGTGCCGAGCAGCACGCCGCACCCGATCGAGATCGGGATCGACACGCCGCCCACGCCGAGGCTCACGGGCAGCGCTTTCTTCACGAGATCGTTCACGGACCAGTCGACGTAGCGGAACGACGGGCCGAGATCGCCGTGCAGCAGCGCGTTCAGGTACATCAGGTACTGCTTCCACAGCGGCTCGTCGAGGTGATACTTCGCATTCAGGTTCGCGAGCGTTGCCGCGGACAGCTGCTTCTCCGTATCGAACGGGCCGCCGGGCGTGAAATGCAGGAGCAGGTAGCAGACGGTGACGACCGCGAGGATCGTCGGCACCGCCCACAACGTGCGCCTCAGTGCGTAGGCCAGCATGATCGCTCCGCTCAGTGCTTGATCAGGTACATGTCCTGCGAAGCACGCATGTCGATCACGTTCTTCAGCGAGTAGCCGCCCACGTAGGGCTTCACGAGACGGTCCGCCGAGTACTGGAACAGCGGCACCATCGGCGTGTCGTTCATCGCCGTGTCGTGCGCCTGCGTGAGCAGTGCGGCGCGCGACTTGTCGTCGAGCTTCTGGTTGCCGTCCTCGACGTACGTGTCGACCTGCTTGTTGCAGTAGCCGACGGTGTTCTGCGAGCTGCCGCAGCGGATCAGGTCGAAGAAGGTCATCGCGTCGTTGTAGTCGGCGAACCAGCCGTCGCGCGCGATCTGCACCTTGCCGTCATGCCGCTCCTTCATCAGCACCTTGAACTCGACGTTCTCGAGCTTCGTGTTGATGCCGAGCTTCGTGCGCCATTCCGATGCGGTAAACAGCGCGACCTTCTTGTGCAGGTCGTTGGTGTTGTACGTCAGCGTGAACGACAGCGGCTTCGCGTCCGAGTAGCCGGCCTGCTTCAGCAGGTTCTTCGCGGCGTCGACGCGCTTGGCCATCGGCCACGACGCCCATTCCGGCGTGAACGGCTGCAC
This sequence comes from Burkholderia lata, assembly GCF_000012945.1. NCBI lineage: Bacteria > Pseudomonadati > Pseudomonadota > Betaproteobacteria > Burkholderiales > Burkholderiaceae > Burkholderia > Burkholderia lata. The sequence continues at coordinate 124,835 of NC_007511.1, read as the reverse complement.
ACCCTTCGTGCCGTTCGGCATCAGGCCGTACATCGGCTTCTCGCCGGCCTGCGTGAGCTTCGACGTCAGCACGTCGCGATCGATCACCATCGACAGCGCCTGGCGCACGCGCTTGTCCTTCAGTGCCGGGTCGCTGTTGTTCAGGTAGTAGTAGTAGGTTGCGAGCTGCAGGCCCGGGCGCAGTTCGCCGCCGAACTGCTTGCTGACCTGCTGGAAGATGCCCGACGGGATCGAGTAGCTGTAGTCGATCTGGCCGGCCTGGTACATGCGCATCGCGGTTTCGTCGCTTTCGATCGGCAGGAACGTGACCTTGTTGATCACGACCTTCGACGCGTTCCAGTACTTCGCGTCCTTCGTCACGACGATGCGGTTGTTCGGCTGCCAGTCGACGAGCTGGTATGCACCGTTGCTGACGATGTTGCCCGGGCGCGTCCACGCGTCGCCGAACTTCGCGACGACGTCCTTGTTCACCGGCACGAGCGGCGCCATGGCGGTCAGCTCGGGGAAGAACGCGACGGGCACGTCGGTCGTCACCTCGAGCGTGTACGGATCGACGGCGCGCACGCCGAGCGTCGACGGTGCGGCCTTGCCCGCGATGATGTCCTTCGAGTTCTTCACGAACTCGACGAGGATCGTGTATTTCGAGCCCGTCTTCGGATCGACGAGGCGCTGCCACGAATAGACGAAATCGGCGGCCGTCACCGGCTGGCCGTTGCTCCACTTCGCGTCACGGCGAAGCTTGAAGATCCACGTCGTCGGCGTCTTGTGTTCCCACGACAGCGCGACACCCGGCACGACCTGGCCGGCTGCATCGATGCGGGCCAGCCCTTCGAACAGGTCGAGGCCGATCGTGTTGCCGGTCCACGACTCGATGTGCGCCGGGTCGAGCGACTCGACCTCGGCGGGCACCTGTCGCGTCAGGTCCTGTTGAGGAGCGAGCGCGACGTTCGACGGAACGGTAACGGCGTGGGCGACAGGCGTCAGGGCGAGCGCGGCCAGCACGGCCGACATGGCATGCAAGGATTTCATCGTGGCAGTCTTGAGAAGGGTTGTTCGGTGAGCGTCGCGCGGCGGATGCCGCGGATTACGCGTGAGACGCTGACGGGTGCAGCGATTGAGGAGGCCCGTGATTCTCGTATTGCATTTTAGTATTCCTTACGTTTCTTTCGACAGGCATTCCGTCTTCGAAACGAAGGAATACCTGTGCGTTAGAACAGCCTCGGTGTACCGACCCAGACCACCACCGACTCGATCTTCGCGGTGTTGACCCAGCTGTGCGGGACCGTCGACTGATAGTGCGAGCTGTCGCCGGCCTGCAGGACGAACGTCTTGCCTTCCAGCGTCAGCGACACTTCCCCTTCAATCACATACAGGAACTCCTCTCCTGCATGTGTCGTCACCTCCGACCGCTTCTGCCCCGGCGGCATCCTCACGAGGATCGCCTCCAGCTGGCGCCCTTCGGATACGTTCGTCAGCCGCGCGAACAGGTTCGCCGAATCGGCAAACCCGAAGAAGCGCAGTTGCTCGCCTCGGCAAACCGAGCGTTCCTCGCTCGGCGTATCCACAAAGTACTGCACCGTCACACCGAGCGCGTGCGCGATACCGGCCAACGATGTCAGCGACGGCGACGCGAGTCCGCGTTCGACTTGAGACAGAAACGGCTTCGAAATCCCCGCGGCGGTAGCGGTGTCGTCGAGCGTGCGCTTCAGTCGTTGGCGCAACGCGCGAATCTTGCTGCCCAGTGCGGCGGTAGCGTTTGCAGACCGCGAGTTTTCAGTGGGGGGAACCATAGCAGGCCGAAAAGTGATCGTCAAAAAATGTTTGATGGAAAATAACTAAGTTAGAACGATATAGCTTAGTCTTCGGGTTCGCACACGTCTTCGGTGTTGAGCCCGGTGCACTAAACGGGACACGAGACGAGCGAAATGACGCGCTATCTTGCCAGACTCGCCGGCTTCACAGGCAAGCTGCAAGCGGCTCTCCGGGAATCTTCGGATGGCCGGTGCGAAAGCTTACAACTAGATGATGAGACGAATGTTCCTGAAAGCTACTGCCACATTAGGAGTTTCCCTAGGTGGCAGATACGTGACGCACCGGACCGGTAGCCGCTACCATGCGCGCGCCGGTCGGGGCCCCTCCCCGCCACACCAGGCGGAGTCAGACCCCGGCCCGGGCTAACCGCCCGACTGTTCCATCGCCAGCACGAAGCCTACCCGGCCCATTGTGCACCGGCGCCAGTTCGACCCCTAGACGACGCGCGATCCGTGCCGTCCGTTTCAAACGAGATTGATGATGCAACCACCTGTTTCACAAACCCGATCGTTCACGACGGTCTTCCTCATCGAAATGTGGGAGCGCTTCGGCTACTACGGCATGGCCGCGCTCCTGGTCCTCTTCATGGTCGACCGGCTCGGTTTCACCGACAGCCATGCGAACCTGACCTGGGGTGCGTTCACCGCACTCGTCTATGCCGCGCCGTCGATCGGCGGCTGGATCGGCGACAAGGTGCTCGGCGCCCGCCGCACGATGATCATCGGCGCGTCCGTGCTGTGCGCCGGCTACCTGATGCTCGCGGTACCGAACGATCACCTGACGTACATGTATACGTCGCTCGGCGTGATCGTCGTCGGTAACGGCCTGTTCAAGGCCAACGCGGCGAACCTCGTGCGCCGCATCTATGAAGGCGACGACGCACGCATCGACAGCGCGTTCACGATCTACTACATGGCAGTCAACATCGGCTCGACGGTGTCGATGCTCGCGACGCCGTGGATCAAGGATCACTGGGGCTGGCACACCGCGTTCGCGGTCTGCTGCGGCGGCATGCTGCTCGCGATCCTCAACTTCATGCTGATGCATCGCACGCTCGCGCACGTCGGCTCGCTGCCGGACGACCAGCCGATCCGCTGGAAGCGTCTCGGCGCGGTCGCGCTGGGCGGCGTCGGGCTCGCGCTGATCACGCTGTACGTGCTGCAGCACAAGCAGCTCGCCGTCGCCAGCGTGTGGACGGCAGCGTTCGCGATCCTCGCGATCTTCGCGTACATGATCGCGAAGTCGGAGCGCTCGGAGCGTGCCGGCCTGATCGCGGCGCTCGTGCTGATCGGCCAGGTGATCCTGTTCTTCATCTTCTACGTGCAGATGTCGACGTCGCTGACGCTGTTCGCGCTGCGCAACGTCGATCCGCGCTTCATGCTGTTCGACACGACGCTGTTCACGTGGAGCGCCGCGCAGTTCCAGGCGCTGAACCCGATCTGGATCATGCTGCTGAGCCCGGTGCTCGTGTGGGTCTACAACGCCGTCGCGAAAAGCGGCCGTGACCTGCCGGTCGCCGCGAAATACGCGCTCGGCTTCGGCGCAGTGGCCGCAGGCTACCTGGTGTTCACGATCAGCGGCCGCTACGCGATCGACGGCCGCGTGTCGTCGTGGTTCATGGTATGGGGCTACGGCCTCTACTCGCTCGGCGAACTGCTGGTGAGCGGCCTCGGCCTCGCGATGATCGCCCGCTACGTGCCGGCGCGCATGAGCGGCTTCATGATGGGTGCGTACTTCGTCGCGACGGGCGTGTCGCAGTATCTGGGCAGCGTCGTCGCGAACTTCGCGCAGATGCCGTCGCACGACCTGCCGGCCACCGAATCGCTGCCGCTGTACCTGTCGCTGTTCGAGAAGCTCGGCTGGCTCGCCGCGATCGGCATGGTGCTCGCGCTGCTGCTGCTGCCGCTGATGAATCGCCTGTCGCGTCAGCACCAGCGTTGTGCAGAAGAGCGTCGCGAAGAAGCGCTGCAGACGCAGGGCGTCGCCGCCGCGCAGTAAGTAATATCCCTCGGCGTGCGGCCTGCACGCCACATTCTCCCGCCAGTCACGCAAACGCGTCCTACACTGGTTGCAGGAAGCGCATCCGCTTCGCGAGATGCGCACTGGCGGGAGAGGACAATGAAAAGCAGAACAATGCGGCTCTTGAGGATACTGTCGGACATCCGGCACGCTCAGCGCTGCACCGCGATACGCGCCGCGCGCGCCGCAGCCGAAGCCGACGCGGTACTCGCGGAACGCGACGATCCGGCGCCCGACGAACGCGACGACGCCGAATCCGACGACGCCACCGCCGTTCCCCGCTCCCGTATCGGCTCACCTCACTGACGCCGCGCGGCACATTCGGTGCCGCACGCGCCGCCTCCCGCGCCGCTCAAGCAGCCGCGCTGCGCCACCGCGCGATCCACGTTCCCGAACCGGCCACGGCCATCATCAGCCCGAGCGCGCACGCGTCAGCCACGAGGCCCACGCCGACATGCCGCAGATCGGCGCTCCGCACGACCGGATGCAAGAGCGAATCGATGACGAGCGAGATCGCCGCGCCTGCGACGAAACAGATCAGCCCACGCTGGCCCACGGCCACGACGGGCCGCACGCCCTGCGCGATCCGCGCGATCCAGCCGAAGCGCACGCAGTCGGCCATCAGCCACGCGATGGCCGCGAAGCTCACGACGCGCGGCAGCGCGAGATCGCGCTTGAACACGCCTTCCGGCAGCGGCAGCCCCGAGAACAGCTTGTAGCTCGCGCAGCCGAGCACGACCGCGCACGCGAGCCCGGTCGCGGCGGCCCCCCAGCGCCCGAGCGCGATGCGCCGGTAGAACGGCTGGCAGCGCGCGAGCACGCCGGCGACGAACATCAGTTGCCACGCGAACGGATTGAAACTCCAGCGGAATCCATCGGTATCCAGCAGCTCGGGGCCGAGCCAGCCCGCCGCGATCCAGGACGCGACGCCGAGCGCGACGAGCAGCCACGGATGCCGGCGCGCGAACGGCACGAGCACCGGCGACGCGAGCGCGAACAGCACGTACATGGGCAGCACCGACGCGAGATAGGGCTGGCGCTGGAACGTCAGCAACTCGGCGGCGCCCGTGAGCGGCGAGGCAAGCATCACGCTGACGTCGTCGAGTGCGAGGTTCGGTGCATCGATCCCGTAGTGGTCGAGCACGGCCGACACGACGAGCATCAGCGTCGAGGTCGCGAGAAACGCGCGGTAGATCTGCATCGCGCGGCGCACGAAGCGCTTTTGCGCGGCGCGCGCGCCGTGTCGCTCGGCGATCGCGCCATAGGCGCTCGCGGTCGCGAAGCCGCCGAGAAAGACGAAGACCTCGGCCGCATCGCACAGCGCGAACGCATGCAGCGTGACGCGTGACAGCACGCTCGCGCCGATGTGATCGACGACGATCATCAACAGCACGATGCCGCGGAAGAAATCGACTTCGATCAGGCGGCCGCTGCGCGACGGTGGAAAGGTGGCGGAAGGCGGCGGGCTCAACGACATGAGCACACCTGCACGACGGCGGTGCAGCGCGCACCGGCGAATGGATCGGGAAGGAGAAGGCGAGCGGAATCAGCGGCGATACGCGTATGCTCGCATCGCGCCAACCCGGCCGGCCAGGCACGGAGATGACCGTTCATTGAAAGGCTGCATACGAAGGGAAGTCGGTGAGGCCAGTCTAATGGCCGATCCGGGGAGACCCTAAGTAACAAAGTGCAACCGAATCTTCTGTTCGATTACAGGCACGAGCCTTGTGGCACAAAGCGGGCAGCGTCGCCAGCCTCATGCCAGCGCGACGCCAGTTCGCGGTCAGCATCGATGGGTTCGACCGCTGCGGTGCCATCGTTTTGCGATGCGCGACGCGGCATGCTGCACGCAGCCGCCGCATCGCGATCGACGTTTATCCGCGCGCGGGCAGGCGCCGCATCAGCATCGCGCTGTGCCATGCGGTCAGCGCGACGGCAACCCAGATCGGCCCGTACGTCGCGAGCTTCGCGACGCTCAGCGTCTCGCCGAGCAGCAGCAGCGACACCGCGACGAGCAGCACCGGTTCGACGTAGCCGAGAATCCCGAACAGCGCCATCGGCAGCATCCGGCTCGCCTTCAGGTAGCTCGCGAGCGCGAGCGTGCTGAGCACGCCGAGGCCCGGCAGCAGCACGGCCCACAGCAGCGGATGATCGGCGACGTGCGTCGTGCTCGTCGCGACCATCGCGAACGCGATCGGGCACAGCAGCGCGATCTCGACCGCAAACGCGGCGAGCGAATCGGCGTTGATCCGCCGGCGCAGCACGAAATACGGCGGATAGCCGAGCGCGACGACGAGCGTCGGCCACGCGAACGCGCGCGTCGCCCACACTTCGTGCGCAACGCCGAGCGCGGCGCACGCGACCGCCGCCCATTGCAGCGGATCGAGCCGTTCGTGATAGTAGAAGCGGCCGACGAGCACCATCGTCAGCGGCAGCAGGAAATAGCCGAGCGACACTTCGAGCATGCGGCCGTGCAACGGCGCCCAAAGAAACAGCCACAACTGCACGCCGAGCAGCGCCGCGCTCACCGGCAGCGCAATCAGCAGACGCCAGTCGCGCACGCTGCGCCGAAGGAGGTCGACGAGCGCGGGCAAGCGGCCGCGCAGCGCGATCAGCGCGAGCGCGCCCGGTGCGGTCCACAACACGCGCCACGCGAAGATGTCGAGCCCCGTGAGCGGCGCGAGCAGTTTCGCGTAGGCGGACATCAGCGCGAACAGCATCGACGCCGTCACCGACAACATGAGGCCGCGCCCGGCCTCCGGATACCCCGTCATGATCGTTCCGTGCCTCTTACTGCTGCTGGAAGCGCTCGAAGCGCCTTTCGGTCTGGCGTTCCTCGAACGTCACCTCGGTCACGCGCGCGGCCGGCGGCCCGTGGCGCAGCCACGCGAGCATCCGGTCGATCTGCGCGCCGGAGCCCTGGATCATCGCCTCGACGGTGCCGTCCTCGAGATTCGCGACCCAGCCGCGCAGCTTCAGCGCATGCGCCTCGCGCACCGTCGCATGACGGAAGCCGACGCCCTGCACGACGCCGCGCACCCGCACGTAGTAGGTCTCGATCCGTTCGTCCAGTTCATTGCGGCTCATCGCGTCGCCCTCCCGTTGCATTCAAGCCCGGCATTGTAGTCGCGTCGGCCGCTTCGCACACGTGCCGGAGCCGGTTCGCGGCGGTCACGGCCTTGCGTCGCCGCGCGCGCCGACCACGTACAATCTCGCCGATGCTCAACCGCCGCGCCGCTCGCGCGCGGCCCTGAAGGAAACGCATGACTGATACCTCCCGCGATCTCGTTCTCGTCACCGGCGCGTCCGGCTTCGTCGGCTCGGCCGTCGCGCGCATTGCGCAGCAGAAAGGCTATGCGGTGCGCGTGCTCGTGCGCCCGACCAGCCCGCGCACGAACGTGGCGGACCTCGACGCCGAGATCGTCACCGGCGACATGCGCGACGAGGCGTCGATGCGCGCCGCGCTGCGCGGCGTGCGCTACCTGCTGCACGTGGCGGCCGACTACCGGCTGTGGGCACCCGATCCCGACGAGATCGAGCGCGCGAACCTCGAGGGCGCGGTCGCGACGATGCGCGCGGCACGCGCGGAAGGCGTCGAGCGGATCGTCTACACGAGCAGCGTCGCGACGCTGAAGGTGACGAGCGCCGGCGATCCGTCCGACGAAAACCGGCCGCTCACGGCCGAGCAGGCGATCGGTGTCTACAAGCGCAGCAAGGTGCTCGCGGAACGCGCGGTCGAGCGGATGATCGCCGACGAAGGGCTGCCGGCCGTGATCGTCAATCCGTCGACGCCGATCGGCCCGCGCGACGTGAAGCCGACGCCCACCGGCCGCATCATCGTCGAAGCCGCGCTCGGCAAGATTCCCGCGTTCGTCGACACGGGGCTGAACCTCGTGCATGTGGACGACGTCGCGCACGGCCACTTCCTCGCGCTCGAGCGCGGCCGGATCGGCGAGCGCTACATCCTCGGCGGCGAGAACCTGCCGCTGCAGCAGATGCTCGCCGACATCGCACAGATGACGGGCCGCAAGGCGCCGACGATCGCGCTGCCGCGCTGGCCGCTCTACCCGCTCGCGGTCGGGGCGGAAGCGGTCGCGAAGTTCACGAAGAAGGAGCCGTTCGTCACCGTGGACGGGCTGCGGATGTCGAAGAACAAGATGTATTTCACGTCCGCGAAGGCCGAGCGCGAGCTCGGCTACCGTGCGCGCCCGTACCGCGAAGGGCTGCGCGATGCGCTCGACTGGTTCGGCTCCGCGGGCTACCTGAAGTAACACAAAGCGGCGTGCTTCACGCCGCTTTGCGCACTTTGTTACACGTCCCGCGCGGCCCGCTACCGGCGCAGCGGTTAAAATCGCGGGTCTTACGCAGAGAAGACACGCATGAACCTGAACGATCAGATCGCTTCGCTCACCATGGGCGTCGATCAGCTGCTCCACGATCACCACGCCGCGCAGCAGGCGGCCCGCAGCGCGGAAGCCTTCGCGCGCGCCGCCGCAACGGAAGCCCAGGCCGCAGCAGAGCGTCACGCCGCCGCGGAAACCGAAGCGCAAGCCGCCGCACAACGCCACACGGCCGCTGCCGCCGATGCGGAGGCTGCGCAGCAGCGCCACGCCAGCGCGACCGCCGCCGCAGAAGCCGCCGCCCAGCGTCATACCGATGCCACCGCGCAAGCCGAAGCCGCGTCGCAGCGCCATGCGGAAGCCACCGCGCTGACCGAAGCGCTCGCGCAGCGTCACGCGGATGCCGAAGCGGCGTCGCAGCGCCACGCGGCCGCGATCGCCGAAGCCGAGGCCGCCGCGCAGCGCCATCACGCAGCAGCCACCGAAGCCGATGCGGCCGCGCAGCGCCACACGGCCGCGACCGTCGAAGCCGAGGCCGCTGCGAAGCGGCACGCGGAAGCGACCGCCGAAGCCGAAGCGGCCACGCAGCGTCACGCAGCCACGATCGCCGACGCCGAAGCCGCCGCACAGCGCCACACGGCTGCGATCGCGGAAGCCGAAGCGCTCGCGCAGCAGCACACGCAGGCGATCGCCGAAACGCAGGCCGCCGCGCAGCGTCATGCCGATGCGACCGCCGAGGCAGAAGCCGTCACGCAACGCCATACCGAAGCGATCGCGCAGGCCGAGGCGGCCGCGCAACGCCACGCCGACGCCGCCGCGCAGGCGGAGGCCGTCACGCAACGCCACACCGAAGCGATCGCCCAAGCCGAAGCGGCTGCGCAGCACCACGCGCAGGCCATCGCCGACGCCGAAGCGCTGGTCGAGGCCGTCGTCAAGGAAGCCGCGACCAACGCGGTTGCCGCCACGGCGGTGGCGGCCGAAGTCGTCGAACCTGCACCGGCCGACGCGCCGGCGGCGGAACCGACCGTGATCGTGCCCGCGCCGGCTGCGGCCGAAACGGTGGATTCAACGGCCGATGCCGAAGCGGCCGTCGTCGCGACGGCGCAAGCCGAAACGCCGGTTGAAGTCGAAGCCGAAGTCGAGGCCGAAGCCATCACCCCGGCCCCGTCCGACAAATCGACGCTGCACGTGTCGCGTCCGACGCAGAACGAACTCACGCTGACCATCAACGGCGAATCGATCACGCTGCATCCGGAGCAGCTGGGCCAGCTGATCGAGGAACTCGCGCATGCACGCGCGTCGATGCAGCCGGAGCCGCCGCCCGGCATCCCGGCCGGCTGGCGCTTCGTGACGACGAAGAATCCGATGATGGCCGTGCAGAAACAGTCGAATGGCGACCGCCTGCTGGTGGCCCGCCACACGGGCTACGGCTGGGTACCGTTCACGTTCTCGCCGGACGTCGTGGTCCAGATGTACATGATGCTGACCCAGCGCTAAGCACCGGCAAGCCGCACCGCCGAAAAGGCACTGCCGAAAACGAAACAGCCCGACCGGTTTCCACCGATCGGGCTGTTTGCTTTCCGGTTGCCGGGAGGCGCGCCTCCCGGACAGTACTCAGCGATCCACCGGCGCCTGCACGCGCGCCTTCCACTGGCCGCCCTTGCCGCGCCAGTAGCGCCATGCAGACGCGAACGTCGCCCCCACATAGAACAGCGCGACGAGCGGCAGCGCCGGCGCCCACAGCGGCGAGCGCCGGTAGTAGCGCAGCATCGGCGCATACGCGGCGCACATCGACGCCCACGCGAGCCACGCCGGCCAGGCGCGCGCGCCGTACGCGAGCGCCGCGGCGGGCGGCACGAGATAGATGATCGTCATCCCGAGCAGCGTGCCGGCCAGCAGCAGCGGCGAATAGTGCAGCTGCGTGAACGCGGTGCGCGCGATCATGTTCCAGATGTCGCGCCAGCTGTCGTACGGGCGCAGCGACACGCTGCGGTCGGCCAGGTCGAGCCGGATCGGATGGCGGCCTTCGCCGCGATGCTTGATCTGCGCGGCGAGGCTGCAGTCGTCGATCAGCGCGCCGCGGATCGACTCGATGCCGCCCGCTTCCTCGAGCGCCGTGCGCTTGACGAGCATGCAGCCGCCCGCGGCGCCGGCCGTCCGGTTGCGCGGGTTGTTGATCCACGAGAACGGATAGAGCTTCGCGAAGAAGAACACGAACGCGGGGATCAGCGCCTTTTCCCAGAACGAATCGCAGCGCAGCCGCACCATCAGCGACACGAGATCGCGGTTTTCGGCCTGGGCGCGCGTGACGAGCTGCGCGACGGCGTCGGGCGGATGGCCGATGTCGGCATCCGTCAGCAGCAGGTAGTCGGCCGGCAGGCCGAGCGTCTGCACCGCGGCGATCCCCTGCGACTGCGCCCACACCTTGCCCGACCAGCCGGCCGGCAGCGGCTTCGCGGCCAGCACCGTCAGCCGGTCGGCGCGGTTGATCGCGAGCGCGGCCGCGCGGGCCGCGTCGGCGGTGCCGTCGTCGCTGTGGTCATCGACAATGATCAGATGAAAATCGCCCGGGTAATCCTGCTCGAGCAGCGAAGTCGCCGCCCGGGCGATCACGTCGGCCTCGTTGCGCGCCGGCACGACCGCGACGACGGCCGGCCAGCCGGCCTCGGCCGCGGCGCCGCGCGCCTCGGGCGGCAGCGGCCGCGCGGGCACCGCGCGCCAGAAGCCGCCACGCGCGACGAGCAGCACGATCCAGATCATCAGCGACAGGCCGGACACCAGGAAAGCGAGAACCAGCATCATCGGCGCGCCTCCTGTCGGGCGCCGGCATCGGCAAAATCAATAGGGGTCAGGAACAAAACGCCCGAAACCGCACGGGCGGCCGGGCAAAACGCGTAAGAATCGACGGTCATCGAATGGCCTTGAAATGAGCGCGACGCCGGGCAGCCGGAGCGGCTGCCCGCGAAACCGCCTAGTTTACTGGGTTCCGCGCGCGCCAGCGCCGACGCGGCTCTCCCGCAAATGCAACACGCCAGACACAGCACCAGAGCAAGGACTTCCCGATAGGGTTAAAATGCGCGATTAATTCGGGGTTCCGGGGCCTGGCCGGCCGGTTCGTTCCTGCCTTCATAACATCAAGCCGGGGCGAGCGAGCGAGTGCCAGCTCCTCGAACCCCGGCGTCTGTCGTCGGAGTTCGCTCACCTATGCGAGTCATCCTTGCCCAGCCCCGCGGCTTTTGTGCGGGGGTTGTCCGTGCGATCGAGATCGTCGATCGCGCGCTGCAACAGCACGGTGCGCCGGTCTATGTGCGTCATGAGATCGTGCATAACCGGCATGTCGTCGAAAATCTGCGTAATAAAGGGGCGCGATTCGTTGAGGAACTCGACGAGGTGCCCCACGGCGCTGTCGCGATCTTCAGCGCGCACGGTGTCGCCCAAACGGTCGAGCGCGACGCGGAAACGCGCGGGCTCGACGTGCTCGACGCCACCTGCCCGCTTGTCACGAAAGTGCACGTGCAGGGCCGCCAGTATGTCGCGGCGGGCCGCCGGCTGATCCTGATCGGCCACGCGGGCCACCCGGAAGTCGAGGGTACGATCGGCCAGATTCCGGCCGAGGTGATCCTCGTGCAGAGCGAAGCAGAAGTCGATACGCTGACGGTGCCTGTCGATACGCCGGTCGCGTACATTACGCAGACCACGCTGTCGGTCGACGATACGCGCGGCATCATCGAAGCGTTGCAGCGCCGGTTCACCGACCTCGTCGGCCCGGACACGCGCGACATCTGCTACGCGACGCAAAATCGCCAGGCCGCCGTGCGCGAGCTGAGCGAACAGGTTGACGTGCTGCTCGTCGTCGGTGCGACGAACAGCTCGAACTCGAACCGCCTGCGCGAGATCGGCACCGAAAGTGGTGTGCCGAGCTACCTCGTCGCCGACGGTTCAGAAGTAAAGGCCGAATGGTTCGCGAATGCGAAGACCGTGGGCCTGACCGCCGGGGCGTCCGCGCCCGAGGAAATGGTCGAAGATGTAATCGGCGCGTTGCGCGCACTGGGTCCCGTCGACGTCACGACGATGGCGGGCCGTGAGGAAAAAGTCGAATTCAAGCTGCCGGCGAAGCTCACGCAAGCTGTCGCCCGCGAAGTTTAAGGAGGACATCTCTTGTCTATTCCGCTGCTCCAGCAAGTCCGCGTCGGCGCGTACATCACGCGCCAACACCTGTCCGGCAACAAACGCTATCCGCTCGCGCTGATGCTCGAGCCGCTGTTCCGCTGCAACCTCGCGTGCAACGGCTGCGGCAAGATCGATTACCCGGACCCCATCCTGAACCAGCGTCTGTCCGTCCAGGAATGCCTGGAAGCGGTCGACGAGTGCGGCGCACCGATCGTGTCGATCGCGGGCGGCGAGCCGCTGCTGCACAAGGAAATGCCGGAAATCGTCCGCGGCATCATGAAGCGCAAGAAGTTCGTCTACCTCTGCACGAACGCGCTGCTGATGGAAAAGAAGATGGACGACTACCAGCCGAGCCCGTACTTCGTCTGGTCGGTCCACCTCGACGGCGACCAGCAGGCGCACGACCACTCGGTGTCGCAGGAAGGCGTGTACGACAAGGCCGTCGCGGCGATCAAGGAAGCGAAGCGCCGCGGCTTCCGCGTGAACATCAACTGCACGCTGTTCAACGATGCGGTACCGGAACGCGTCGCGAAGTTCTTCGATACGCTCAAGCCGATCGGCGTCGACGGCATCACCGTGTCGCCGGGCTACGCGTACGAGCGCGCGCCGGATCAGCAGCACTTCCTGAACCGCGACAAGACGAAGAACCTGTTCCGCGAAATCCTGAAGCGCGGTGAAGGCGGCAAGCGCTGGTCGTTCAGCCAGTCGTCGCTGTTCCTCGACTTCCTGGCCGGCAACCAGACGTACAAGTGCACGCCGTGGGGCAACCCGGCGCGTACGGTGTTCGGCTGGCAAAAGCCGTGCTACCTGGTCGGCGAAGGTTACGTGAAGACCTTCAAGGAACTGATGGAAGACACGAACTGGGACAACTACGGCGTCGGCAACTACGAGAAGTGCGCGGACTGCATGGTCCACTGCGGCTTCGAAGCGACCGCCGTGATGGACACGATGGCGCACCCGCTGAAGGCGTTCGCCGTGAGCCGCAAGGGCATCAAGACCGACGGCCCGTTCGCTCCGGACATTCCGATCGACAAGCAGCGCCCGGCCGAGTACGTGTTCTCGCGCCACGTCGAGATCAAGCTCGAAGAAATCCAGCGCGCCGGCAAGGGCAAACTGCAGAAGGCGGCGAAGCCGGCAGCAGCAGCCTGAGTGCGTTTCGCCACGCGGAGGCCATGCCTCCGCGCCGGCGGGAAAAAAAGAAGCGCCACGGAGTCCGCTCCGTGGCGCTTTTGTTTTGGGCCGCGATTTTGCGTCGCGTTCCGCCGTCACCGTATCGATTGCCGCGACAGCCACGCATTCGCTGAAACCACGCGACTGGGTCGCTGCGCCGGTGCGGCCGGCCCTGTCTCCTCCATCCTCCCTGCGAAACCGGTGCGACGCTACGCGGCCAGCGATTCGGCCGCATGCACGCGCATCCTCTCCGCCGCGCTCGCGACGAGTGCCGGCTGGCCGCTCGACGCGAACGTGCAGACGTGCTCCCACAGCTCGGCCAGCCGATGCCGCGTGAGCGTCGTGACGCACGTGTCGTTCGCCGCGAGCACATGCTCGAGTACCGCGCATTCGTCGTCGTGCAGCGTCCATGCGCCGCTTTGTGCGGCACGCGCCACGCCCGCATCGAGCGCACGCTCCGCGTCGACACACACGTCGATGTCCGCGTCCGCGCTCACCGCATCGTCGAGCGCCAGGAACACCAGGTAGACGCTCGTGCGCAACCGCATCAGCAGCGCCTCGTTGCCATGCCCGCCACGCAGCGCGACGAGCGCCATGTGGCATTTCAGCGAGATGTCGCGTGCTTGCACGGGCGGCAGCGGCAGCAGCCACTCTCGGGTCAGCGGCACGTGGCGACGGTGCTTCCGGGTGCCCTTCATGATTGGCTCCCGCTTGAGGTCGCGTCGCTCGCCGCGACGGCCGGCCATGCGATGCGGCACGCAACGGCGTCACGGCGCGCATGGCGCCGGTGCTTCACACGACGCCACGCGCCGTGCCTATCGTCGCGCCGCTGCGTCGCTCGCGCGTCCGGCAGCCGGCGCGGCGCCGACGCGCGCACGACGCCGGCAAATCGGATCGTGCAAGCCATGCTCGTCTCCTGCATCAGAACGTGTTCTCGCCCTTCAGGTAGTACGCGGTCTTCACGAAGAACGCCTTGACCGGATGGCCGCCCTGCACGTCGCGCGCCGCGCGCGCTTCCATCTCGGCCCGCTCTTCGCGCGACCGGTCCGGCACCGGGTTGTGGACACGCTCGAGCGCACGCTGCATCGCGAGCGGATAGTTCTGGTTGCCGGCCGACGTCGCGCGATAGCCTGCGCGCGTCATCTGCATCAGTTGCGCGTCGGTTTCGGCACGTGCCGCCGACCAGCTCGATAGTGAGACATTCGATCCGCCGTAGGTCACGGCAGACTGAGCGAAACTGACAGCGGGCAGCGCAACGAGTGCGCAGGAAAGTACAGCAACGGGAACGAGGGATCGCATAGTGGCCTCCAGGTGGTTGTCCCCGCATCGATCGTGTTCGACGATGCGTTGAAACCATCGTAAGACGCGCCGCATTCCGCATGAATAGCCGAATCTGCAATTGATATTTTCGGCTTCGAAATCCGGTGCGCAAGCCCCGTCACGCGCGAATCCCGCCCAACAGGAATTTCTTTATTTCATTCAACGCCCTGATCGCATTTGTTCAGACGATCCGCAGCAGCGCACGCAGCGCTTTTTCAATTTCCGAAATGACGTGTTGCCGATGCAATCGCGGCTCGCGCACCTGCCGGCAAGGCTTCCGGCGTGATATCGCGCGTGCGGATACCTCAATCGCCGACCCGATCGAATCGAACGGTTGCTGTGATTCAGGACAAGTCATCGCGTCCGGATTGCCGGATTGCGACACGACGCGCACAGCAAGGACGCGCGATAATCATGCATCGGCCGTTTCGCACGGCACCTCATGCATTCCCCTTTTTATCGAGTCCTTCCATGGCTGCCCTCGACACCACCGCCATCCACAGTTGGCACGCGCACGTCTATTTCGATGCGGCCAGCCGCGACGCGGCCTGGGCGTTTCGCCAGGTCGTCGACGAACGGTTCGGCGCGGTCATCGAACTCGGCCGCTTTCACGAACGCCTCGTCGGCCCGCACCCGGCCTGGTCGTACCAGATCGCGTTCGACGCCGCGCGCTTCGACGACATCGTGCCGTGGCTCGTGCTGAATCACGGCGCGCTCGATATCTTCCTGCATCCGAATACGAACGACGAACTGCGCGACCATCGCGATTGCGCGGTGTGGATCGGCAAATCGTATGAGCTGAATCTCGACGCGCTGGCCGGATAAGGGCCGGCACGCGGCCGCCTGCGCCGCGTCGACATCCACGTTTCGGGTCGACGTGAAACGTCCCGCGACGGCGCGCCCATACAGTGGGTTCCGTTATCGATGCTTCCGGAACCCGCCATGTCACACGCCCACGCCGAGGCCCGGCACATTTATGAAGGCTGGCACGCGGCCGTCGTCGCGCGCGACGTCGATGCGCTCATGGCGCTGTATGCCGACGACGCGGTGCTCGAAACGCCGCTGATCGTCGTCACGCTGCCCGATCACGGCTCGGGCGTGCTGCGCGGCAAGGCCGCGATCGGTGCATTCTTCGCGGCGGGCCTGCGCAACCCGGGCAACCAGCTCGGGCGCTGGTACCGCACCGGGCTGTTCTTCTCGAACGGCCGCCAGCTCACGTGGGAATATCCGCGCGCCACGCCGGACGGCGACCAGGTCGATCTCGTCGAGGTGATGGATCTGCGCGACGGGCTGATCGCGCATCATCGCGTGTACTGGGGATGGGTCGGCTTTCTCGCGCTGCAAGCCATCATGCCAACGCCCGACCGCACATGACGGCCGCCGCGCCGAACCGCGCCGCGGCCCGCCGCGTGCTCGCCGCGACCTGCGTGAGCTACACGCTCGTGCTGCTCGACGCGTCCATCGTCAACGTCGCGCTCGTCGACATCGCCCACACGTTCGGCAGCCGCGTGGCCGGCCTGCAGTGGATCGTGAACGCGTACACGCTCGCGTTCGCGAGCCTGCTGATGACAGGCGGCACGCTCGGCGACCGGCTCGGCGATCGCGACGTCTATATCGCGGGGCTCGCGGTATTCGTCGCTGCGTCGGCGTTGTGCGGCGTCGCGCCGAACCTTCCGGCGCTCGCGATTGCCCGCGCGCTGCAGGGCGTCGGCAGCGCGATGCTGGTGCCCTGCTCGCTCGCGCTGCTCAACCGCGCCTTCCCCGAACCGGCCGCGCGCGCGTCGGCGATCAGCCTGTGGATGGGCTGCGGCGGCATTGCGATGGCATCGGGCCCGTTGATCGGCGGCCTGCTGATCCATCTGTTCGGGTGGCGCAGCCTCTTCTTCGTGAACCTGCCGCTCGGGCTTGCCGGCATCTGGCTCGGCCGCACGGTCGCGCGCGCCGACGGCGACGCCTCGCGGCATTTCGACTGGGGCGGCCAGGCCGCGGCCATCGTCGCGATCGCAGCGCTGATCGGCACGCTGATCGAAGGCCCGTCGCTCGGCTGGCACTCGGCGCCGATCGTCGGCGGCGCGATAGCGAGCGCCGTCGCATGGATCGCGTTCATCGCGATCGAAGCGCGCCGCCGCGAACCGATGCTGCCGCTCGCGTTCTTCCGCAACCGGCTGTTCGCGGGCTCGACGTTCGTATCGATGGCGTCGGCGTTCGTGTTCTACGGCCTGCTGTTCGTGCTCAGCCTGTTCTATCGGCAGATCCGCGGCGCGAGCCCGCTCGACACGGGGCTCGCGTTCCTGCCGATGACCGCGATGGTCGCGCTCGGCGGGCTGTGTTCGGGGACGCTGGTTGCGCGCTTCGGCGCGCGCGGCTCGATGTGCGCGGCATTCGCGCTCTATGCGGCCGGCGCGCTCGGCATGACGGGCATCGGTGCGACGACGCCCGCGTGGCTCGCCGTCGCGCCGATGCTCGCGATCGGCTTCGCGTCGGGATTCATCTCGCCAGCCGCGACGTCACCGGCGCTCGGGACGATCGACCGGCGCCATGCCGGCGTGGCGGCGGCCGCGCTGAACGCAGCGCGGCAGAGTGGATCGGCGCTTGGTGTGGCGATCTTCGGCGCGTGCATTGCGACGCTGCAGCCGTTTCCGGCGGCGATGCGCGTGGCGCTCGGCATCGCGACCGGATTGTCGGCGCTCGCCGCAACGACGTGGTGGATCACCGCGCGGCCGGCACCGGCACCCGGCGAAACGGCCGCGCAGTTGCGGACCGCCACGCGCCGCTAGAGCAGGCTCTGGCAGACGCGCCGGCTGCTCATCGCCTTGGGGTCAGTGCAGCCTGCCGCTCACGCAACGTACATCGCGACACTGACGAACTGGCACAGGCTCCCGGCCAGCACGAACAGATGCCAGATGCCGTGCCCGTGGCGGATGCGTTCGTCGTTAATGAAGAAGTAGATCCCCGCGCTGTAGATCAACCCGCCGGCCAAGAGCCACGCGGTACCGACCGGCGGCAGCGCGTGGATCAGCGGACGCACCGCGACGAGCGCGAGCCAGCCCATCGCCACGTACAGGATCATCGACAGCAGGCGCGTGCGGCGCCCGAGCGTCAGCTCCTGCACGATCCCGAACACGGCCAGCCCCCAGCTCACGCCGAACAGCGACCAGCCCCACGGGCCGCGCAGCGTGACCAGCGTGAACGGCGTATAGCTGCCGGCGATCAGCAGGTAGATCGCCGAGTGGTCGCACTTCTGCAGGATCGCTTTCAGGCGCGGATTGCGCACGCTGTGGTACAGCGTCGAGATTGCGTAGAGCAGGATCAGCATCGCGCCGTACACGCTGAAGCTCACCACCTTGTACGGATCGCCTTCGAGCGCGCCCATCGTCACGAGCGCCACGAGACCGACCACCGACAGCACCGCGCCGACGAGATGGGAAATGCTGTTGAAACGCTCACCGACATGCACGACGTGTTCTCCTGCGGGTCCATCGGGAAAAATGAACCCTATGATACCGGCCGGCGGGTTTTGCCGTGCTGCGCGCCGGCAAACGACGCGGCGATTCCCGCGGCATGCGCGCCGCCGGCCCGCCAAAGAAAAAGCGCCGCGAAATCCTTCGCGGCGCTTCCCGTTCGATCACCGAACTGCCGTGGCGGTGCGGTTCAACAGCACTTCCCCGCTCCCGACCCATACCGCGCATTCTGACGCTCGCGGAAGAATTCCTCGTACGTCATCGGCTCGCGGTCCGGATGGGTCGCGCGCATGTGCGCGACGTAGGTGTCGTAGTCGGGCAGGCCGACCATCAGCCGCAACGCCTGCCCGAGGTAACGCCCCGCGCTGCGCAGGTCGCTGCCAAGATCGCTGAACATCGCGGCCTCCCCTTAACGTCCGCTGCCGAGCGCCTGCGCGGCCGGCATGGCTTCGTACGGCGTCTCGCGCACGGTCGGCTTCGACTCGCGGCGCGCGCGCAGCACGGCGATCACGCCGTACACCGCGATCGCCACGACGACGAAGATGAACAACCCGGCCAGCGCCGCATCGATGTAGTCGTTGAAGATGATCCGCTTCATCTGCGCGATCGACTTCGCCGGGGCAAGCACCTTGCCTTCGTCCACCGCGGCCTGCAGCTTCGCGGCGTGCGCGAGGAAGCTGACCTTCGGGTTCGCGTCGAAAATCTTCTGCCAGCCGGCGGTCAGCGTGCAGATCAGCAGCCACACGGTCGGCACGATCGTCACCCACGCATAGCGCTCGCGCTTCATCTTGAACAGCACGACGGTGCCGAGCACCAGCGCGATCGCGGCAAGCATCTGGTTCGAGATGCCGAACAGCGGCCACAGCGTGTTGATGCCGCCGAGCGGATCGACCACGCCCTGGTACAGGAAGTAGCCCCACGCGGCCACGCACAGCGCGGTCGCGACCAGGTTCGCGGGCAGCGACTCGGTGCGCTTGAGCGCCGGGTGGAACGTGCCGAGCAGGTCCTGCAGCATGAAGCGGCCTGCGCGCGTGCCGGCGTCGACGGCCGTCAGGATGAACAGCGCCTCGAACAGGATCGCGAAGTGATACCAGAACGCCATCATCGCTTCGCCGCCGATCACCTGGTGCAGGATGTGCGCCATGCCGACGGCCAGCGTCGGCGCGCCGCCCGCGCGCGCGATGATCGTCGTTTCACCGACGGCCTTCGCGGTCTGCGTCAGCATGTCCGGCGTCAGCACGAAGCCCCATTGCGTGACGGTGTTGGCGACCGCTTCCGGCGTCGAGCCGAGCACGGCGGCCGGCGCGTTCATCGCGAAGTAGATGCCCGGCTCGATCACGCTCGCGGCGACCAGCGCCATGATCGCGACGAACGACTCCATCAGCATCGCGCCGTAACCGATGAAGCGCGCGTTGGTTTCGTTGTCGATCAGCTTCGGCGTCGTGCCCGACGAGATCAGCGCATGGAAGCCCGACACGGCACCGCACGCGATCGTGATGAACAGGAACGGGAACAGGCCGCCCGACCACACGGGGCCCGTGCCATCGACGAACTTCGTCAGCGCGGGCATCTTCAGTTCCGGTGCGACGACCAGGATGCCGATCGCGAGGCCGAGGATCGTGCCGATCTTCAGGAACGTCGACAGGTAGTCGCGCGGCGCGAGCAGTAGCCACACCGGCAGCACCGAGGCGACGAAGCCGTAGCCGATCAGGATCCACGTGAGCTGGGTGCCCGTGAACGTGAACCACGCGGCGAGCGTCGGCGAATCGTGCACGTGCTGGCCGAACGCGATCGATGCCATCAGCAGCACGAAGCCGATGATCGACACTTCGCCGATGCGGCCCGGACGGATGTAGCGCGTATAGACGCCCATGAACAGTGCGATCGGAATCGTCGCGGCGACGGTGAACGTGCCCCACGGCGAATTGGTCAGCGCCTTCACGACGATCAGCGCGAGCACCGCGAGGATGATCACCATGATCAGGAACGCGCCGAACAGCGCGATCACGCCGGGCACCGTGCCGAGCTCCATCTTGACGAGATCGCCGAGCGAGCGGCCGTCGCGGCGCGTCGAGATGAACAGCACGATGAAGTCCTGCACCGCACCGGCGAACACGACGCCGGCCAGGATCCACAGCATGCCGGGCATGTAGCCCATCTGCGCGGCGAGCACGGGCCCGACGAGCGGGCCGGCGCCGGCGATCGCGGCGAAGTGATGGCCGAACAGCACGTACTTGTTGGTCGGCACGTAGTCGAGGCCATCGTTGTACTTGACGGCCGGCGTCATCCGCAGCCCGTCGAGCTGCATGACCTTGCTGGCGATGAAACGGCTGTAGAAGCGATACGCGATCAGATACACGCAGACTGCGGCGATCACGATCCAGAGGGCACTGACGCGCTCGCCGTGTGCGAGTGCGATCGTGCCGAACGCGAACGCGCCGAGCAGCGCGACCGCAATCCAGAGCAGGGTACTGGAAGCCCGATTCATGGCGTCTCCTGGTCTCCAATGTGGTTTTAGATGGCATGCGGCGAGGGTGCCGCATACATGTGACGTCGATGCGTCGTGCCCCGGTCTCGCTGAGACCGGGCGATGGGCCGTAGTATTCCGTGCGACCGGGGCGGCTTACAAGCGGTTAACTACGTATGCGGAGCTACGTAGAATTACGTAG
Source organism: Burkholderia lata (assembly GCF_000012945.1). Lineage (NCBI taxonomy): Bacteria > Pseudomonadati > Pseudomonadota > Betaproteobacteria > Burkholderiales > Burkholderiaceae > Burkholderia > Burkholderia lata. The sequence continues at coordinate 103,874 of NC_007511.1, read as the reverse complement.
ATGCGTGCGCAACGTTTGGGTGGAAGGGTCGGGAAACGCACTGGCCTGCAGGGCGCAGCACGATGCAAAACGGCCGGCCTGTGCGCAACGTTCGGGCGAAAAGGCCGGGAAACGCACCGGCCTTCGAGGCGCGGTACGATGCAAAACGGCCGGCAACAGAGGTGCCGGCCGCTCGTGTGAAACGAATGCATCCCGCGTCGCGCGCCGCCGCCCTCGCAGCGGCGCATCGCCACGCGATGCTTTGCTACGACTGCCGCTCGGCTGCCACGACCGGTTCCGCCCGGTTGTCGCGCGCGCCGCTTGTCGTCGCCGGCTTCTCCCAGAACGTCGCGTTTTTGATGCCGAGCGCGGCCGGATCGAACGACGGCTCGCGTCCCGCGCGCTTCTGCGCTTCGTAGTCGCGCAGTGCCTTGAGCGCCGGCTTCTGCAGCAGCAGGATCGCGACGATGTTCAGCCACGCCATCAACCCGACGCCGATGTCGCCCAGCGCCCACGCGACGCTCGCGCTCTTCACCGCGCCGTACAGCGTGGCAAGCAGGATCACCCCGCGCAGCACGAACGTGCCGGCAGCACTGCTGCGCGCACGGCTCAGGTACGCGACGTTGGTTTCCGCGATGTAGTAGTAGGCGAGGATCGTAGTGAACGCGAAGAAGAACAGCGCCATCGCGACGAACGCCGCACCGAAGCCCGGCAGCACCGACTCGACCGCCATCTGCGTGTAACCTGGGCCGGCCTCGATGCCGGCCGCGCCCGAGAACAGCGCGCGGCCGCCCGGCGCGACCACGTTGTACGCACCGGTGATCAGGATCATGAAGCCGGTGGCCGAGCAGACGAACAGCGTATCGACATAGACGGAGAACGCCTGCACGAGCCCCTGTTGCGCCGGGTGCGTCACTTCGGCGGCAGCCGACGCGTGCGGGCCCGTGCCCTGCCCCGCCTCATTCGAATAGACGCCGCGCTTCACGCCCCACTGGATCGCCATGCCGAGCACCGCGCCGAATCCGGCCTCGAAGCCGAACGCGCTTTCGAACACCAGCTTGACGACGCCCGGCAGGCGCTCGATGTCGAGCGCGATCACGACGCATGCGATCAGGATGTAGCCGAGCGCCATGAACGGCACGACGATTTCCGCGACGCGCGCGATCCGCTTCACGCCGCCGAAGATGATCAGGCCGAGCAGCAGCACGAGCACCGCGCCCGTGACGGGCTTCGCGATGCCGAAGGAATTCTCGATCGCGGACGAGATCCCGTTCGCCTGCACGCCCGGGAGCAGCAGCCCGCACGCGAGCACGGTGGCAATCGCGAACGCGATCGCATACCAGCGGATGCCGAGCCCCTTCTCGATGTAATACGCGGGGCCGCCGCGATACTGCCCTTCGCGCCGCACCTTGTAGATCTGCGCGAGCGTCGATTCGACGAACGCGGTGCTCGCGCCGAGGAACGCGACGAGCCACATCCAGAACATCGCCCCGGGGCCGCCGAACGTGATGGCCGTCGCGACGCCCGCGATGTTGCCGGTGCCGACGCGCCCCGACAGCGACATCGCCAGCGCCTGGAACGACGACACGCCTTCCGCCGACGCCTTGCTGCCACGCATCAGGCGCAGCATCTCGATGAAATGGCGCACCTGCGCGAAACGCGTGCGCAGCGAAAAGTACAGCCCCGCGGCAAGACAGAGAAAGATGAGCGCGGGGCTCCAGATGACACCGTTGAGCGAATCGACGAGTTTTTCCATGAGGCGTTTCTGTTGAAGGCGGGAATGACGCGTGGCGGAGGGTCGGATCCGTTACGCGAGCGCGCGGGAGTCACGACTACGGACAGATCCGAATGATCTTTCATTTATATTACATACCTTACGATTACATTCGGAATCGGGATGTCCCCCAAGCGGCGCGCGACAAGCCCGGGCGGCGTTGCAACGACGTTCGCGACAATCGGGCAGCACGCCGCCCGGTGGGCGCGCCGAATGCATCGGCCCCGCTTAGCCCTGTGCCCGAACAACATTGATCCGGGCCGGCGCGCACCGTACAGTGTTCGCCTGCCTCGATACCGGAACCACCATGCCGATCGGATTTCATAAAATGCACGCGAACGGCGACGACTTCGCGATCGTCGACCTGCGCGGCGCCACGCACGCCATCGACGGCCGCCTTGCCCGGCAAATGGGCGACCGGAAGCGCGGCATCGGCTTCAATCAACTCGCGGTCGTGTCGGACTGCGACGACGCGGCGGCCCGCGTCGCGTTCTGGAACGCCGACGGCTCGCCGCTCGACACCTGCGGCAGCGCGACGCGCGGCGTCGCGTGGCAACTGATGCGGGAAACCGGCCTGTCGTCGCTCGTGCTGCGAACGCCCCGCGGGTATCTCGTGTGCTCGGCGGAGGCGAACGACCGGATCAGCGTCGAAATGGGCACGCCGCTCACCGGCTGGCGGGACGTGCCGCTCGCCGAGGCACTCGATACCCTCGCGCTGCCGCTGCCCGGCGCGCCGGCCGCGTGCAACATGGGCAATCCGCATTGCACGTTCTTCGTCGACGATCTCCGCGCGATCGATGTCGCGGCGCTCGGCCCGGCCATCGAAACGCATCCGCTGTTTCCGCAAAAAACCAACGTGCATTTTGTTCAGGTCATCGATCGCACGCATATTCGCCTGCGCATCTGGGAGCGCGGCGGCGGCGTGCCGCTCGGTTCGGGATCGTGTTCGTGCGGGGCGGTCGTCAATGGCATCCGGCGCGGGCTGCTCGACGACATCGTGCGAGTCGAGTGCGACGGCGGCGACGTCACCGTTCAATGGAGCGGCACCGGCAGCGTGCTCCTGAGCGGGCCGGTTACGTTCGGGTTCAGCGGGGTGTGGCTGTCATGACCGACGACGCACAGACTTTCCGCGCGCTGCGCCCGCGCCTGCAGAAGATCGCGTACCGGATGCTCGGCTCCGTCGCGGACGCCGAAGACATCGTGCAGGACGTGTGGCTGCGCTGGCACGAAGCGGCGCGCGACAGTATCGAGAATACCGAGGCATGGCTCGTCTCGGTCACGACCCGGACGTCGATCGACCGCCTTCGCGCGGCGAAGATCCGGCGCGAGCACTACACGGGTATCTGGCTGCCCGAGCCGGAATTCGGCGAATCGCCTGCGACGCCCGAGGAAATGACGGAGCGCGCGGACGACGTGTCGGTCGCGTACCTGCTGCTGCTCGAACGGCTGACACCGGAAGCGCGCGCCGCCTTTCTGCTGCGCGAAGTGTTCGATGCCGACTACGACGAGATTGCCGACGCGATCGGCAAATCCGAAGCCGCGTGCCGGCAGCTCGTCAGCCGCGCGAAGGCGCAGTTGCGTGACGACGACAGGCCGCGCCACATCGTGCCGCGTGAAACGCACCGACAACTGCTGCAGACCTTTTCGCATGCGCTCGCGCAAGGCGATTTTCCGTCGATCCAGGCGCTCCTCGCCGAAGACGCGATGCTGATCGGCGACGGCGGCGGCAAGGTCCAGAGTTTCCCGAAGCCGATGGTCGGCGGTCGCCGCATCGCGCAGCTGTTCTACGCGACGTGGTTGCGCTGCGGCAGCGGCGTCGAAATGCGTCCGGTCGTGCTGAACGACGAGTGGGCAATGCTGCGCTTCATCGCCGGTCAGCTCGAATCCGCGATGGCGTTCGAAACGGACGGCACGCGCATCGTCCGGATTCTCGTGCAGCGCAACCCGGACAAGCTCGCGCGCATCGCCGCCGTGTGCGGTGCCGGCTAGCGCCTGACGATCGATGGGCTGAAACCCGGGGCGCGCGCCGTGCACCTCCGCTCGATGCGGCATTGGTGCAGCGCGCGCAACACGATGCGTCCCTCTGCGTGGCTACCGCGTGCCGCCACGCGCTCCTAAGATGATTTCGCGCGGCACCCTGCCGCCCCATGACACCCGCCGAGCGCGGGCAAGCCTCTTCGTCGCCAGGAGAAATCATGACGCAGCGTCTCAACTACATGCATCAATCGCCGGAGCTGTTCAAGCAATTCCTCGAACTCAGCAACTTGCTGCGCAGCAGCGCGATCGAGGAATCGATCCGTGATCTCGTGTCGGCACGCGCATCGCAACTCAACGGCTGCGCATTCTGCCTCGACATGCACGTGAAGGAAGCTCGCCTTCACGGCGAGCGCGAACTGCGCCTTCACCATCTCGCGACGTGGCGCGAATCGACGCTGTTCTCGCCGCGCGAGCGGGCCGCGCTGGCGTGGACCGAAGTGCTGACGAAACTGCCCGAGCACGGCGTGCCGGACGACGTCTACGATCGCGTGCGCGGCCAGCTCTCCGAGAAGGAATTGTCGGACCTGACGTTCGAAGTGATGGCGATCAACGGCTGGAACCGCGCCAATGTCGCGTTCCGGACCGTACCGGGTTCGGCCGACAAGGCCTACGGCCTCGACAAGGCGAATCTCGCCTGACGCCCGCGCCCGGCTACGGGCCGCCGCCCTCCTTCACCGCCGGCTGCCTGCCGGCGGTATCACTGGAATCCCTCCGATGATTCGCTTGAAACATGCCATCGCGTCCGCGCTCGTCGTCGCGGCCGCGTCCGCCGGCGCCGTCCATGCGGCGCCTGCTGCCATCGTCACCCCGCTGATGACGAAGCCGCTCGCCGAATACCCTGGCAAGGAAGCCGAGATGATCTCGGTCGAATATCCGCCCGGCGCGGTCGACCCCGTCCACCGTCACCACGCCGATGCGTTCGTCTATGTCGTGGAAGGCTCGATCGTGATGCAGGTGAAGGGCGGCGAGCCCGTCACGCTGAAACCGGGCCAGACGTTTTATGAGGGGCCCGACGACCTGCACACGGTCGGACGCAACGCGAGCCAGACCCGGCCCGCGAAGTTCATCGTGCTGCTGTTGAAGGACAAGGGAGCGCCCGTGCTCGTGCCGGAAAAATAACCGGCCCGCCCGCCGCCGCGTCCCTTTTTCAAAAAATGCGGCGGACGGTGTCACAGGCGGCAATGCTGAAACGTCTAGTCGCATATGGACACCACGAATCCAGCGCCTCCATGTCAGATACCTCCATCCGCCGCCCTGACGCCGACGATCCGTTTGCACGCAGTTTCTCGACCTGCTACGCCGGTGTCGTCACCTTCCTGGCCGTCGTCACCGAAGGCAGCTTCGCCCGTGCCGCCGATCGCCTCGGCGTCGGCCGCTCGTCGGTCAGCCGCCACGTACAGCGGCTCGAGGACCGGCTCGACGCGCGCCTGTTCCAGCGCACGACGCGCAGCATGTCGCTGACGCGCGAAGGCGAACTCTTCTATGAAAACTGCCGGCCCGGCATCGAACATCTCGCGCAGGCGCTCGACGACATGCGCGAACTGCGCAGCGGCCCGCCGAGCGGACACCTGCGGATCGGCTCGACGCCGGGCTTCGGCCGCAAGATCATCGCGCCGCTGCTGCGCGATTTCCACGCGCAGTATCCGGACATCACGCTCGAGCTGCTGCTGAACGACCGGCCGGCCGATTTCTCCGCCGACCGCATCGACGTCGAGTTTCGCGACGGCCGCATGGAGGACAGCGCGATCGTCGCGCGCCAGCTGATTCCGATGCAGATGATCGTCTGCGCGTCGCCGTCGTACGTGCACCGGCACGGCTTGCCGCGTCACGTGGACGAGCTTGCGCAGCATCGCTGCATCAACCTGCGCACCGCATCGGGCCGCGTGACGGAATGGGAATTCAAGGTCGACGGGCTGACCCAGCAGCGCCAGCTCGCCGCGCATCACACCTTCAACGACATGGATCTGGTCGTACGCGCGGCGCTCGACGGGCTCGGCATCGCGCAACTGCCCGCGTACCAGGTGTGCGACCTGCTCGCCGACGGGCAACTGGTGAGCTGCCTCGGCCAGCACGCGCCGGACGACGGCGGACACTATCTCTGTTACCTGAGCCGCAAGCACCTGCCGACACGCATACGCGTGTTCATCGACTACATGATCGAACAGACGCGCGCGCGCGACCTGCAGTGCCTGACGACGATGACCACGATGACGACGACGGCACCGCTGGAGACGGTCGATTGATGCATTCGAAGCAACATCGTGAGCCCCTGCGGGGCTCTACCGGACCGCGCGGCGTTTGCCTACGATGCGGGCTGGTCGAACGGCGTGCGGACATCGGGGCACGCCGTTCGGCAAGGTGCCGGCGCCCGCGCGCGAATGCGCTGCGCGCCGGCTTCGACCGGTTCAAGCGGCGAGCATCTCGCGCGCCCATTCAAGGAGAGCAATCGTGAAGATCGTCGTGATTGGTGGTACCGGCCTTATCGGCAGCAAAGTCGTCAGGAATCTGATCGCGCGCGGCCACGACGCCGTTGCGGCAGCACCGTCGACAGGTGTCGATACGATCACGGGCGCGGGACTGGGCGACGCGCTGGCGGGCGCGGACGTCGTGGTCGATCTCGCGAATTCGCCGTCGTTCGAGGAAGCGGCCGTGAAGGCATTCTTCGAGACGTCGGGGCGCAACCTGTTCGCCGCGGAGCGCGCGGCGGGCGTGCGCCATCACGTCGCGCTCTCGGTGGTCGGTACCGACCGCTTGCAGCAAAGCGCGTATTTCCGCGGCAAGATCATTCAGGAAGACCTGATCCGCGCAGCAGGCGTGCCGTACACGATCGTGCGCTCGACGCAGTTCTTCGAATTCGTCGGCGCGATCGCACAGGCGAGCGCCGAAGGCGACACCACGCGGCAAACCACCGCGTTCTTCCAGCCGATCGCATCGGACGACGTCGCGGCCGCCGTCACCGATGTCGCGCTCGACGCACCGCGCAACGGCATCGTCGAAATCGGTGGCCCCGATCGGGTGCGGATCGCCGACCTGGTCGAGCATTTCCTGAAGGTCACGCACGACCCGCGCACGGTCGTCAGGGACGCGGGCGCCGATTACTTCGGCGCGATGCTGCAGGACGACACGCTCGTGCCCGGGCCCGGCGCGCGCCTCGGTGCGACGACCTTCGACATGTGGTTCCAGAAAAGCCAGCCCGCGCGCTGAGCCGCACCACAGGATCACGTACGCCATGACGCCGCTGCGCCCGCCGCCGCTCTCGCTGCTCGACAAGTATCGCGGGCGGGAACCGCAGACGCTCTATTCGACGACGGTGACCGTCACGGGTGGGGCGGCGGAGCACGGCCGCGCGTCGGGCGTTGCGCGTTCCGACGACGGCCGTCTCGATGTGGAGCTGCGCCTGCCGTCCGCGCTCGGCGGGCCGGGCGACGGCCCGAATCCGGAACAGCTGTTTGCCGCGAGCTATGCGGCGTGCTTTCACGGTGCGCTGAGCCTGCTCGCCGCGCGGGCCGGCGTGTCGATCGCCGGCGCTTCGGTCCGCGCATCGGTCGACTTCTGCCGCGATCCGGTGGATGGGCTGTTCATGCTGAGCGCGAACATTCGCGTGCGGCTGCCGGGCGTCGAGCGCACGGTGGCGGAAGAACTCGTCCGCAATACGGAACGCTTCAGCCCTTACACGAAGATGGCGCACGAAGGTATCAGCCACGTCGTGGCGCTCGCGCCGCCGGACGATCCATCGAGCAGCTGATCGCGGACGGGAGGCCCGGCGCATCGCGCGCCGGGCCGTGCAAGTCAGCGCTTGCTCACTGCTTTTCGTCGATCTTCTTCGGCTTCGGCGGCGACGGCACCTTCGCGTACTGGAACGCCGGCGTCGCCTTCAGCGCATCCTTCGTCGCACCCGGCAGGTAGATGTTGCCTTTGCGCACGTCGAGCGACGCAATCGGTACCGCGACGTCGTGCGCGGCCACGCCGAGGAAGCCGCCGGCGGATACGATCGCGGCCGATACCGAGCCGTCCGGCGCGACGATGAGGTCGCGCACGGTGCCGACCTTCTGGTTGTCGTCGTTGTACACGGCCTTGCCGAGCACGCTCTTCTTCACGCTCCAGCCTTCGAGCAGCGCCTGCGATTGCTCGACGGTCACGCTGATCGGCTGCGCGCCCGCGATCTGCGCGTGCGCGCTAACGCTCGAAGCGAGGACGGTTGCTGCGATGAGGGTCTTGTAGAAAGCCATGCTGTTATGTACTCCGGTGAATTGTTGTCGGTGTCGGCGGCCGGCCAAGCCGCCGCCGTGCGTGCGCCGCGTGAAGCACGGCGCATCGCACCGGCCCATGTTAGCGCCACTGGCGAAACGCTGCATCGGACGCGATGACGCAGCCCCCGTCACGCGACCCGCGCGATGGCGACATTACGGACACCGCAACGAATCGCGTACGCGGTTAAACTCCGGCAGATAACGCGCGTAGTTTTCCTCGCGCGCCGTGTAGATCAGCGCGCAGGTCTTCGTGTCGCCGGAGGTTGCCACGACCGCCTGGTGGACGACCGCATCGTTGAGCGCCTCCTTGTGCTCGCACGTCCGTGCGGGCCGACCGGCTATCGTGCCGTTCGCCGCGTGCGACGATTCGATCTCGCTGCCACCTTCCTTGACGGGATCGTCCCACCCGTCGCACAAGCTCGACAGGGCATCGTCACTCTTGTCGCCGATGACGAAATCGATCCCCGCCGAGATCAGCCCGAATCGGAAACGCCGGATCCGGTAGCTCGCATTGCCACGATCCTCCGGCTGGTTCGCGACCCGCCATCCCGCAGGCAAACGCAGCTCCGCCGGCGCCGGATAATTGCGCACGAGCCGCAGGTCGTTGTCGAAATTCAGCACGCCCGCGACACCCAGCGCCACGACCACCACGGCGATCGACAGCCAGACACCGAGCAGCGTCAGCAGGCCGATGCCCGCCGCGCGCCAGTTCGATTGCAGCGCGCCGCCAGCGGCCCGGTGCGCGTCGACGGTCGCCCCTTGCGCATGCCGCGCGTAGAAAATCGTCCCGGCGAGACCGGCAATGACGACCGCATGCACGAGCGCGTGCGGCACCACCGAGGTTTCCGGAATGTCCACGGCCGCGTAAAGCGCGATCGACACGAGCGTGACGAGCGCCGTGGCGAGAATCTGCCGCTGCGCGAGCGCGCGTTGGCCCAGGCGCCGCGCGTTCGCCGCGAGCAGGATGCCGCCGGCGAGCGGCGAGCCGAGAAATGCCGCCCAGCCGATGCCCGCCATCGTGAACAGCTTGCCGGGCGGCACCGGTGCAGTCGATGCAGTCGATGCCGTCGGTCCGGACGCAGCCGGTTCGCCCGGAATCGCCGATGCGTCGGACGGGAAATCGGTCATGTCGGCATTACCCTCGTCACACGTTGCGCGACTGTGCGCGCCGTTGCCGCACAGCATCGGCCAGTACGTCGAGAACGGGTTCCGTCTGCGTCCAGCTCAGGCATGCGTCCGTGATCGATACGCCGTACTTCAGCGGCACACCCGGCTTCAGGTCCTGGCGCCCGGCTTCGAGATGGCTCTCGACCATCACGCCGACGATCCGCTGTTCGCCCTGCGACAGTTGCCGCGCGAGATCCTGCGCGACGTCGATCTGCCGGTCGTGCGACTTGTTCGAGTTCGCGTGCGAGCAATCGACCATCACCTGCTCGCGCAAGCCGGCCTTGCGCAGCACCGCGCAACTCGCCTCGACATGCTCGGCGTCGTAGTTCGGGCCGTTCTTGCCGCCGCGCAGGATCACGTGCGCGTCGTCGTTGCCGCGCGTCTCGAAGATCGCGGCCATCCCCATCTTCGTCATCCCCATGAACGCATGGCTCGCCGCCGCGGCGACGATCGCGTCGGACGCCACCTGCACGCCGCCGTCGGTGCCGTTCTTGAAGCCGATCGGGCAGCTCAGGCCCGACGCGAGCTGGCGATGGCTCTGGCTCTCGGTCGTGCGCGCGCCGATCGCGCCCCACGCGATCAGGTCGGCGATGTACTGCGGGCTCAGCAGGTCGAGGAATTCGGTCGACGCCGGCAGGCCCAGCGCGTTGATGTCGAGCAGCAATTGCCGCGCGGCGCGCAGCCCTTCGTTGATGCGGAAGCTGCCGTCGAGGCGCGGATCGTTGATGTAGCCCTTCCAGCCGACCGTCGTACGCGGCTTCTCGAAGTAGACGCGCATCGTGATCAGCAGGTCGTCCTTCAGCGCATCGGCGGCGACCTTCAGGCGGCGCGCGTAGTCGAGTGCCTGGTCGTGATCGTGGATCGAGCAGGGGCCGACGACGAGCAGCAGCCGGTCGTCGCGGCCGTGCAGGATGTCGCCGATCGCGCGGCGCGTATCCTCGACGAGCGTCTGCGTGGCGGCCGGCACCGGCAGTTCGTCCAGCAGCAGCGCCGGGGAAATCAGCGGGCGCACGGCGCCGATGCGGACGTCGTCGATGCGGGTGGTGTCCTGCGTCGCGTCGGCGCTGCCTACCTCGCGATCGTGGGAAGGATTGTCGAGGTTCTGCATGGTGATTCTCCGGGGGACGTCTGGAATGATGGGCAGGCTCGATTATGGCACCCGGGCGGGGCGGTGGCGGGTTGCGGCGGGGGAGCGGGCGCGGCTGCATGACGGCAGCGCGACGGAGATCAACAGGCGAAAAGAAAAAGGCGACCCGCGGAGGGTCGCCCGGCCACGCGCCGCATCACATGCGGCATGACGGCTAGTGCAGCGTCTCGGGCGCCAGCGAATTGCTCGGCAGCAGCGACGTCAGCCAGCAGTTGCTCGGCGCGGCTTTCCCGTTGAAACGGTCGTAGAGCCACGGCAGCATGCCGGCCACCCACGGCACGATCGCACCCGCATGTTCGAGCGGATACTCGTTGTACGTGACCGGCGTGCCGCTCGCGCAGAACTTCTGCGCCAGTGCGCGCACGTCGTACGCCATCATCACGCCGTCGCCCACCTGGCTGCTGAACGTGCCATCGAGCGCGCCCGCCGTGCCCTGGCCGATGAACATCGGGATCGTCGGCGATGCGGCCAGCCCCGCATTCACCTTGTTCGCATACGTCACGTACACCGGAATGCTGTTGATGTCGTTCGCGTATTGCGGCTTGAACAGCGTGCCCCAGTGCAGCCCCGTGTACTTCGGCAGGATGTATGCGAGCGACTGGCTCTGGATGTCCTTGAACACGGCGACGCCGGTATCGCTGAGATAGGGCGTCAGGTCGAAGCCGTAGCCGCGCGACAGCCCGGCCAGCGCGGCCGCGGCCACGCCGCCCCACACGATGCTGCCGTCGACGTAGCGCAGGTTGTGCGCGGGATCGACCAGCACGCCGCCTTCCGCCGCGCCGACGAGCTGCTTGTTGATCTCGGGCGCATAGCTCGGCGCGAGCTGCGCGGCCCAGTTCGTCGCGATCGCGCCGCCGGAATAGCCGATCATCGCGACCTTGCTCGACGGGTTCAGGCCCGTGGACGGCGTATTGAGCGCCGCGCGGATCGAATCAAGCGTGGTCATCCCGTATTCGGGGCCGGCAGCGAAGTCGGCCGTCTGGCCTTCCGTATCGGGCACGATGACGTTGTAGCCGAGCAGCAGCAGTGTCGACAGCGGGATCGATTCCGCGCTGTAGAGCAGCGTGCCGATGTTGATGACCTTCGTGACGTCGCGGTCGCCGGCGATCACCTGCGACGGCTCGTCGTACGGGTTCAGCGAATCGTAGGCCGACTGGTACGAGATCGCCTGGCCGTTGCTGACCTGGCTCCGGATCACCGACGTCACGTTGACGACCGGCTGGTTCAGCGCGTTATTGGTGCGATACAGCAACTGCTGCGCGGTCAGCGCGGTGGGGATGCCGGCCACGTGATAGGTGACGTTGCGCGTCTTGAGCACCGTGCCCGGTGGAATCGATGCCAGCGGCGTGGTGCCGGTGTACGTGTAGAACGGGTCGGATACGGTGGGCGCGGCGGCGCTGACCGGCGGTGCGGTCATGGCCAGCGTGGCGGATACGGCCGCCGCGGCCATCATGAAACGTCTGGAGGACATGGTTGGGGCCCCTGGGATAACCTGCTTTCATCGAAGGAAGTTCGCGGTGTTGCAGACCATCGCGTGTGTCGCTTCAAAACCGTTTCCAAGCCATCGACTGTCTCCTGTGAATAAGTAATCCGGGCTGTTCTGAATCTGTAATTTTAGTAGGAGTACAAACCGGATGAATTGAAGCACAACGTGCACGCAATCGATGGACGTTTTCGATTGTTTGAAGGTAAACGTCTAAACCCGTCGTCGCGCGATGCGGGTCGCTCCGGCCATTTGGCCGACTGTCCGCGTTTTGCCGAAGTGCCGTACGATCACGGCTGTCCGGTACCTGAGCGGCCGCGTCGCGCGATGCCCGCCGCGCCGCGCACTGCCTGTAACCGCTCGTTTCCTGCCCAACCGACACGCCACGATGACCGTCTCCGAACTGCTCCGCGCCATCCGCCAACCCTATGCCGACCTGCTCGCGAAAGCGGCTGCGCAACCGGCCGTGATCGTCGAACCGGCCTACCGGCGTGCCGACGGCACGCTCGCCACCGAAGGGCCGCTCGCGTTGCCGTGCCGGGCCGACATCATCCCAACCGCAGGCGAATCGGCCGGCCAGCCGGTGATGGTCGATTCCGCCACGCAACTGGCGTTCGAGCCGTTGGCATTCGAACTCGAAACGGCGGCCGTGTCGATTCGCCCGTTCGTGTGGGACTGGGCCGCGATCGAGGCCGACGGTCTCGACGAAAGCGCGGCGGCCGAGGCGTTCAAGACGTGGTTCTTCGCGTGGTTCGATGTCGACGACGAGAACACGCCGGCGGACGACGGCCTGCACGGCATCGTTCACTACCTGTCGGAACCGGTTCGCACGGAACAGGGCTGGCGCGTCAATGCGGATCTCGGGTCCGCACCCGAGACAGCCGTCGAGGATCTGCTGTTCCGGCTCGTCGATGCGGGCGCTACGCGGATCGTGCTCGGTTGATGCCGCATTTCATCCTTCACCGGCCCATCATGAAAAAAGCCCTTGCCGCCCTGCTGCTCTGCGCGTCGCTGCCCGCTTTCGCCAAGGTCTCCACCGAGGTGTACTGCTTCAAATCGGACGGCGACAAGCCCGTGCGCTTCGAGATGCGCACCTACTACGACGACGCCGTCGACTGGTCGGGCGGCATGGTCCGCTATGCGAAAGCGAAAACGGCCCTGCCGCTCGTGGTCGAGCACGTGGACGAGGAAGTGCTCGCCGAAGGCCGCCCGCACCAGTTCACGACGACCTGGGTCGAAATGGTCGACGGCAGGATCAATGGACGGTACGAGATGATGTCGCAGGGCGCGATGATCTATTCGATGACCTATACCAGCGCACGCACGGGCAAGCAGACCGCGTTCGGCAGAGTATTGGACATCGACGCGTCCGAACAAACCGGGTGCCGCTGGTGATGCGCCCGCTGATCAGGATTGTATGGGTGCTGTTCGCCCTGCACGCTGGCTTCGCGAATGCCGCGCCGCGCACGGTCTACGAGGGAACGTTGCAGGGCGCCGGCGCCGTCGTGATGGAACTCGACGATCGCCCGGCTGCGGATGGTTCAATCTCGGGCCGCTACTTCTATGCGCAGCACGGCGTCGATATTCCGCTACACGGCACGCCCGCGGAATTGCTCGAGCCGCTCGTGCGATCGCAGTTGCCGGACGATGCACGCAGTCCGTTGGGATTCGGCCAGCAAGCCGATTTCGATCATGCCGCGGCCACCTGGCAGGGCACGCGGGACAAGGCCGGCTATCGCGGCCGCTGGACCGATGCGCGCTCGGGCAAGTCACGTGCCTTCGCGTTGCACCGCGTCGCCGAATACGATCCCGACGCAGTCGCGCCGGGCGCCGTCGAGGCGATCACCGCTGTGTCTGGAAGTGGTGTCGGCAGCGGCATCGCGCGCAGCGCGGACATCGACATGCGACACGCGCCGTATGCCACGCTGAAGCTTGCCGGGCACGCACGGCCGGTGGGTCCCGAGATCGGCGACGGCACGGTCGCGTACCGGATGTGGAGCGACCCGCGCACGGTGCTCGCGTATCCGCGGCTGAGCCGCCATCCCGATCCGGCCGTGATGGCGCGGGTCAACCACCTGCTGGAACAACGGCACTGGCAGATGAGTCTCGCGGCGCTCGCATGCGCATCGACGCGCTACAGCGACGACGGATCGGCCTCCGGATCGCTCGGCGGCTACGACGACGACGAGCACGTGACGGTCACGTGGCTGTCGCGTGCGGCGATGGGTATCGTGGAATCGGGCAGCCTGTTCTGCGGCGGCGCGTACCCGGACAATCACTACGATCCGGTCACGTTCGACCTGCTGCGCGGCGCATACCTCGACTGGAATCGCGTGATCGACGCAACCGCGGCGGGCAAGGACGGCAATCCGGAAACGAGTCCCGCGCTGGCGGGTTTCATTACGCGGTTGCGCGACAAGGCAACACACGGTCTGCAAGTGACGGACGGCCAAGGCAATTCACTGTCGTGCGCCGACGTGTTCCCCGAGTATCTGGCGTTCGAACTCGATGCGCCCGGCAAGCTGTCGTTCGCCGTATCCGGGATTGGCCACGCAGCAGGCGCCTGTCTCGGGCCGCAACTCGATGCGCCATTTGCGGCGCTCGCGCCGATCCTGAAACCGGGTGGTTCGCACTATCTCGTACCGGGCGTCAAGCTGAAGTAATGCGGCGATGCGTGGCGGTATCCGCATCGCGCACCGGTCCGGCCGCGTGGCGACGGGGCCGGGCGATGCCCACGCCCCGCACGCTGATATCAGGACGCGTCGCCTTGCGCGTCGACGTCGATGCCCAACTCGCTCGCCATCCGCAGAACCAGCGCATTCAGCCGCGCCACTTCATCCGCGAGGCGCTTCTGTTCGGCCTTCAGCGCTTCGAATTCCGAAGGCGGCACGGAATCGGCACCGCCGGCATCCGCGCTCGCGAAGTCGGCCAGGTTCACTTCGCCGCACATCAGGTGCATCCAGCGGTTCTCGCGCGCACCCGGCGCACGCGGCAGCCGGACGACGAGCGGCTGCGCGCGCGCCGCGAGTTCGTCGAGGAACGCCTCGACCGACGAGATATCCGCGAAACCGTGCAGGCGTGCGCTGTTCAGGCGCAGTTCGGCGGCCGTCTGCGGGCCGCGCAGCAGCAGGATCGTCAACAGTGCGATCGCCTGGCTCGGAATGCCGAGCACGCGGTTCACGTTGTGTTCGAAACGCGGCACGCGGCTGCTGCTCCCTTCCATCACGAGGCTCAGGTGCTTCAGCCCGTCGAGCGCGGTCGTGACTTCGTCCTCGCTGACGCTCATCACCGGCGCGCGCGCGGTTTTCTGGTTGCAGCCCGCGGTCAGCGCGTTCAGCGACAGCGGATAGGTGTCCGGCACCGTGTGCTGCTTCTCGACGAGCACACCGACAATGCGGGCCTCGAGGGGCGTGAGTTCGCGAAGGGCGCGTGGCGTGGGCGTATCCGGCGTGGTGTTCATGATTGGCGTCGCAGCGTGCAGCAGGTGAAGGGAAACGGTCGCGGCCCGTCCGGCATCGCGCACGGGCGAGCCATATGATAGCTCGCGTCGCGTGGCCCGGCGCCGCGCGACGTGCCGGCGCGCGCACTTGCCGCAGCCGGCTTTCGTCCAACGTATCGGCGAGCCGGTGCCGCGTGGCGGATTCCGCCTCCTTGCACGCGGCGGCGTTTGTGCGCCGCGCATGCGGGCGTACGATATGCGTTACCCTGACGCACGCGGCGCCGCGCGACCGCCTTCGCACGCCGCACCACGCGTCGCTCGTCCCGCACGCGATGCCGCCATGCATGCGCACCGCCCATCGACGCCGCTCATCCCATTCACCCCTTCGAACCGCCCACCACCATGACCGCATCCTCTTCCACCCCGCACGTGCGTGCCATCGTCACCGGACACACGCGCGGCCTCGGCGCGCAGCTCGCCGAACAACTGCTGCTGGAAGGCGTCGCCGTGCTCGGCGTGTCGCGCAGCCGCCACCCGTCGCTCGGGTCGCAAGCCGGCGACCGTTTCGCCGAAGTCGAACTCGATCTGTCGGACACGGCAGCCGTCGCGGCCTGGCTGGCGGGCGACACGCTACGCAGCTTCGTCGACGGCGCGTCAATCGTGCTGCTGTTCAACAACGCGGGCATCGTCGATCCGATCGGCCCGCTCGCCACGCAAGACCCGGCGATCGTCGCACGCGCGGTCGGCGTGAACGTCGCGGCACCGCTGATGCTGTCGGCCGCGCTCGCGCAAGCGGTGTCGGCCACGACCGAATGCCGGATCCTGCACGTGTCGAGCGGCGCGGCACGCAATGCGTACGCGGGCTGGAGCATCTACTGCGCGACCAAGGCCGCGCTCGATCACCATGCACGCGCAGTCGCGCTCGACGCGAACCGCGCGCTGCGGATCTGCAGCGTCGCGCCGGGCGTCGTCGATACGGGCATGCAGGCGACGATCCGATCGAGCAGCGAAGACAATTTCCCGATGCGCGAGAAATTCGACCAGCTGAAGTCGAGCGGCGCGCTCGCGACGCCCGAGGCGGCCGCGCGACAGCTGATCGGCTATGCGCTGAGCGACGCGTTCGGCTCGGTGCCGACCACCGACGTGCGGGAACTGCCGAGCCACTAAGTCACGCGGCCGCGCGGCTCGTCAACGCCCTTCGAGCCGCTTCGTCCAGTCTTCGACCTGCCGCTCCGTCCGGCGCTTGTCGAGCATCTTGCGCCAGCCAGGCGGCAGTATCGGGACATCGCACAGCGCATCGAGCGCGGCCATGTCGAGCGTGCGCCGGTACAGCACGTCGAGCACGGTCGACAGCGGCCATTGCGGGTAGCGGCGCTCATGCAGCGCCAGCACGTCGCCCGGCGCCACCCAGCCTTCCTGCAGCACACGGTAGTACCAGCCGGTCCGGCCGCTTTGCTGCACGAGCGCGGCCATCCGCGGATGCTCGAAACGCGCGTTGAGCTTCCAGCACGGTTGCCGCGACTGCGATACCTGAAGCACGGCGCCGCCCAGCGTGAACATGTCGCCGAGGCACACGTCGTGCTCGGTCATGCCGTGCGTCGACAGGTTCTCGCCGAACGCACCCGGTTGCGCGAGTACGTCGCGCACGCCGATCTGAGCCGACCACCACGCATAGTGATCGTGTGCATAGTGGTGGACCGCCTTGTCGGGACCGCCGTGATGCCGCGCATCGGCCTGTTCGTCGCCGGCAAAGCCGAGCGTGCCCAGCCACAGACGCGCGCCGACCGGCTGCTTGTCGATCGCACTGGCGTGCGGCGTGCCGGCCAGCGGCCGGCTCTTGCCGACCCGCACCGCGCCGATGGCGGCCGAGATCGCCGGCCGTGCCGCATCGCTCATACCGTCACACCGTCGGGCAGTGCCGCGAGCAAGCGTTCGAGTTCGCGCGTGCGCGCGTCGCCGAGCGGCATCAGCGGCTTCCTCGGTTCACCCGCATCGAAGCCGCGCAGGCGCAAGCCAGCCTTCACGGTCACCGGCAACCCGCCGTTCACGATGAACTGCAGCAGCGGCAGCTGCGCATGAAAGACCGTCCTCGCGCGCGCCAGATCGCCCGAGCGCATCGCGTCGAACAGCGCCAACGGCAACGCCGCGTTCAGGTTCGGCGCGGCCGTGCACCATCCGGCCGCGCCCGCTGCAAGCGCGGCGAGCGCCATCGGATTGCTGCCGTTATAGAACGGGATCGCGCCGTCGCTCAGCTGCGCGAGCCGGTGCATCCGCCCGATGTCGCCGGTGCTCTCCTTCACCATCGTCACGTTGTCGACGGTCCGGCAGATCGTCGCGATCAGGTCCGGCGACATGTCGACGCCGCTCGTCGCGGGGTTGTTGTACAGCATGACCGGAATGCCGATGGCAGCGCCGATCGCGCGATAGTGCGCGACGATCTCGTCGTTGGCGAGCTTCCAGTACGACACCGGCAGCACCATCACCGCATCGGCGCCGGCCTGTTCGGCGAAGCGCGCGCGGCGCACCGCGCCGGCCGTGGTGAGATCGGAAATGCCGACGACGGTCGGCACGCGCCGGTTCACCGCGCGAATCGACGCGGTGGCAACGGCCTCCCATTCGGCGTCGGACAGGTACGCGCTTTCGCCGGTACTGCCCAGCGGCGCGATCGCGTGGACGCCGTCGGCAATCAGGCGCTCGATCAGCGCGTCGAGCGCTTTCAGGTCGACGCCGCCGTCAGCGGCGAACGGCGTAACCGGGTAGGCAATGATGCCTTTCAGCAAGATGGACACGATAGGTATTCCTCAGTGATGGTCTGGCACGGCAGCGACGAATCGCCCGCTCATGCGACACAGTCTTGATGCGTACGCAATGCCCTGCGCGCGTAGTAGTCGAACGTCACCGCATCGCGCTTCGGCTTCGAAATCCAGTCGTGCGCTTCGCGCGCCAGCGCCGGCGGCACCGGCTTGATCTCGCCGGCCGACATCGCGAGCAGTTGCAGCTTCGCGGCCCGCTCGATCAGCAGCGCGAGGATGCAGGCTTCCTCGATCGTCTTGCCGACCACGAGCTGGCCGTGATGCGACAGCAGGATCGCGCGCTTGCTGCCGAGCGCCTTCGAGATGATCTCGCCCTCCTCGTTGCCGACCGGCACACCGGGCCAGTCCTTCAGGAACGCGCAGTCGTCGTACAGCGGGCAGGTATCCATGTGCGACACGACGAGCGGCTGCTCGAGCATCGACAGCGCCGCGACATGCGCCGGATGGGTATGGATGATGCAGTTCACGTCCGGGCGCTCGCGGTAGATCCACGTATGAAACCGGTTGGCCGGATTCGGGATGCCCTCGCCGTCGACGACGTCGAGATCTTCATTGACGCGCAGCAGGTTCGCCGCCGAGATCTCGTCGAAACCGAGCCCGAGCCGCTGCGTGTAGTACGTGCCGGCGTCGCCTGCGCGGCAGGTGATCTGCCCGGCCAGGCCCGAGTCGTGACCGGCGTCGAACAGGATCCGGCACGTGAGCGCCACCTTCTGCCGCGCGGACCAGCCGCTGTCGCCCACCGCGTTGTCGAGACGCCGCTCCGCCAGCGCGACCAGCGCCTCCTTCGTCAGATTCAGCGTTTCCGCCATGTTCACCTCCTGAATGGATCGGGCCGGCCGCGCCGTCCGCAGCCGCTTCCCCGGCAAAACATGACACACGATACACCAAAGGACACATTGTGTCATGCGTTACAATCGGTTTTTCGAAGGACACCCGGCGCCCCATGACGATTCGCCTGAAGCTGCTCAGAAAACAGAAGGGCTGGACGCTCGACGTGCTGGCCGACGAGACGGGTCTCACCAAGAGCTACCTGTCGAAAGTCGAGCGCGGCCTGAGCGTGCCGTCGATCGCGGTCGCGCTGAAGCTGTCGAAGGCACTGAACGTCGACGTCGAGCAGTTGTTCTCGGAAAGCCACAACCGCGAGCTGATCACGGTCACGCGTGCCGGCGAGCGCACGGCGATGGGCGCGGCGGCCGACAGCCAGGCACACCGCTTCGAAAGCATCGCGGCCGGTGTCGCGCCGAAGAAGATGCTGCCGTTCGTCGTGCATCCGCCGCACGAATTCGTCGCATCGACGTTCCGCGAGCACGAAGGCGAGGAATTCCTGTTCGTGCACAAGGGGCGCGTCGAAATCGAATTTCCGAACGAAACGGTGCAACTCAAGACCGGCGATTCAGTCTATTTCAACGCACTCATCCCGCACCGCACGCGCAGCCTCGGCACCGCGCAGGCGGAGATCCTGGTCATCGTCAGTCACGACGACTAGCATCGTCACCTTTTCGCGCAAGGATCCCCGATGGTCACGAAGGCCACCGCACCGTTCCAGCAGATCAAGACGCTCGTTCGCCAGAACGTCGAATCGGGCGACTGGCGCCCCGGGGACCGCATTCCGTCCGAACTCGATCTCGCCGCGCAGTTCGGCGTTGCGCGCATGACGGTCAATCGCGCGCTGCGCGAGCTGACCGAGGAAGGCGTGCTGAAACGCATCGCGGGCGTCGGCACGTTCGTCGCCGAAGTGAAGCCGCAATCGAACCTGCTGATGATCGCGCATATCCGCGACGAAATCCGCGCGCGCGGGCACGAATATCGCTGCCGCGTGCTGAGCCGGTCGAGCGAGCCCGCGTCGTTCGACGTCGCGGCCGCGTTCGGCTTGCCGGTCAACACGCCGGTGTTTCATGTAGTGTGCGTGCACGAGGAAAACGGCCGCCCGATCCAGCTCGAGGATCGCTACGTGAACCCGGCCGCCGCGCCCGGTTTCATCGACCAGGATTTCCAGGTCGAGCCGCCGTCCGAGTACCTGTACAACAACGTGTCGCACTACGAACTGGAAATCGAGCACGTGGTCGATGCGTCGCTGCCGACCGGCGAACAGGCGCGACTGCTCGACATGCGCGCCGACGAGCCGTGCCTCACGCTCACGCGCCGCACCTGGACGAACGGGCAGCCCGTCACGTTCGTGCACTTCCTGCATCCGGGCAACCGCTACCGGCTCGGCTCGCGCTTCAAGCCGGGCGCCGGACGCCACCCGACCTGAGCCTTTCCCCACGCACAAAAAAACGCGCGGCGGCCGTTTCGTCAGGAAACGGCCGCCGCGTCCGTCATCCACGCCCACCCGCGTCAGATCGCGCCGGCCTGCCCCGCGCCTCGCGACCACACGACCGGAAACAGCGGGTGATCGAGCGGCGCGCCGTCGGGCAGCTGCTCGGCGAGCCCGGGGAAATCGGGCGACGTCTTCCAGCGGCGCGGCGCGTGACGGATATCGTCGCCGACGAACCGGATCGAGAACGCGCGACGACGGTTCTGTGTACCGCCCGACGCGTGCAGCGTGAGCATCCGGAAGCACACCATGTCGCCGGGCTCGAGCGCCCAATGGCGGATCGGGAACGCCGCACGGTCGCCTTCGATGTCGGGAAGGTCCGCCAGGCTGCCTTCCGGGAACCACTTCGCCTCCTTGTCCATGAACGTGCGCGGCATCAGCCACGGCCCGAGATGCGAGCCCGCGACGAATTCCAGCGTCGATTCGAGCGGCACCGGATCGACCGGAATCCACATGCTGACGTTGTCGTCGCCTTCGATGTTGTAGTACGGCTGGTCCTGGTGCCACGGCGTGCGCTGCCGCGTGCCGGGCTCCTTCACGAGCAGGTGGTCGTGATGCAGCCGCACGTTGTCGGTGCCCATCAACGCGGCGGCGACCGACGGTGCCGGTGAGCGCACGATGAAGTCGCGATACGCGTCGTTGTGCTGCCAGTTGCAGAAATCCTCGAAGAACCAGCCCGGATCGTCGGGCCGGCTCGCGACTTTTGCGCGCTCGCTGGGCTGCGCGAGATTCGTGTCGATGCCCGCGCGCAGCGCGGCAACTTCGTCGGGCGAGAAGATGCCCTTGATGCAGACCGCCCCTTCCTCGCGGAACGCGGCGATCAATTCGGGGGTCACGGCTTGCGCGACGCGATCCTGGATACTCGTCATGGTGTGCCTGTCGATTGAATGAATCACGGAATCACGGTGCCGAAGTCAGCTGCTGCTTCGTGCCGTAGATGTCGAAGTCGAAATATCTGGCGGCGATCTTCTGGTACGTGCCGTTCGCGCGGATCGCGACGATCGCGTCGTTCAGCCGCTTCTTCATCGCTTCGTCGCCCTTGCGCACGCCCATCGCGACGCCGTAGCCGGTGATCCGCACGTCGGTCACGTCGGGGCCCGCGAACGCGTAGCCCTTGCCTCGCGGGGTCTTCAGGAACGAGTAGCCGGCCTGCGTCTTGTCCTGGAAGGTCGCGTCGAGGCGGCCGTTGACGAGATCCTGGTACACCTGGTCCTGGTTCTGGTACGAGACGATCGTCACGCCCTTGGTCGCCCATTCGGCCTTCGCGTACGCCTCCTGCGTCGTGCCCTGGTCGATCCCGATGCGCTTGCCCGCGAGCGACTCCGCGGTCGGCAGCAGCTTCGAGCCGGCCGGCGCGACGAGCGCGCCCGGCGACGCATACAGCTTGTTCGAGAAGTCGATCTGCTTGAGCCGCTCGTCGGTGGCCGTCATCGCGGACATGATCACGTCGAACTTGCGCGCGCGCAGCGCCGGAATCATCCCGTCGAAACCCTGCTCGACCCACACGCACTTCGCATGCAGTTGCTCGCAGATCGCATTGCGCAGGTCGATGTCGAAGCCGGCGAGCGAGCCGTCGGGCTGCTTCGCCTCGAACGGCGGATACGTGGGGTCGATGCCCCAGCGGATCGTCGACGTGTCCTGCGCGAACGACACGAGCGGCGCGAACGCCAGCGCGGTAACGAGGAGCTTTGCAGTGCGGTTCATGGCGTGTCCTTGAAGGTCTCGACGCGGCGGGCGAACGCCGGCGTCCGGTGGGGAGCGGTGCGCCGGTAGGCCCGGCGCGGTGCGCGAAAGACAGGGACTTCGATGAAACTGCGATGCAGTCTAGACCGCTCAATTTTCGAGCGCAAGCAGGGGAAACGGGGGCGGGGTGGAGGGCGGGCCGGCGCGTTCCGGAATCGGGATGAAAAGATGGGATGGCGCTTTAAATAAGGCCATCTTGCAGGATTTACACAGCTTTCCGGTGTTTACCCTTTGCGACGCACATCTGCCACAAAGCGAGTTTTTCCGGATATCCGTCAGATGGTGATGTCTATACAGGGAGTCAAGACGAAGCCTCGCCCGCTGCCTTTCGTAGGAAATCGATGACGCATCCTATACCGCAAAAAGAGCTGCTCGAATACGCAGGCACATCCGGCGATGCAAGATATACCTTACATTCATGAGCCATTGATCCGCGCAGGAAGGACCCGCATGCAACTTTACGAGATCGGTCAGGCCGTCGCGAAACGGAGAGCGGAACTCGACCTCACGCAGGCTCGGCTGGCCAGGCTCGCCGGACTGTCTCGCCTCACCGTGAATCAGTTGGAAAACGGCAAACTCAAGGATCTCGGCGTCAACAAGCTGATCCCGTTGCTAGGCTTGCTCGGCATCGAACTCCTGACCCGACCGCGGCCGGCTCGGCGCGGTCTTCACATGGCCGTCATTGGTGCGAACGTCAGCCACAAGAGCGAATTGACCGAGCGATTGCTCGTCGACGCGTTAGTCTCCGGACAAATCCCCGCCGGGTATGAAGCGCCGTTCGCCGTCATCCTCGACGAGGTCCCGCTACCGGTTGTAGTAAGGGCGGCCGAGGAAGCTGCCGAGCGCTCGGGCACGCCACTTCGCACCATCTGGAAAAATCTGGCCGAGTGGTCGAAGGCGCTTCATCTCTATCGGGAAGTATGGGTCTGATCGCTGCCCCCTTCGCCCACGCTGCCCCTACCGCGCCCCCGCCGCCACCAGCACCCTCTCGATCGCCCCATACCCGCGCTGCCGCGCATGCTGCAGCGGCGTCTCGCCGTTGGTATCGGCGAGATCGACGTTAGCGTGCCCGTCCACCAGCAGTTGCACGATCCGCACATACCGCTCGCTGCCGTCGCCGAGCATGATCGCCTCCAGCAGTGCGGTCCAGCCGAGCCGGTTCACATGATCGACGTTCACGCCCGCATCGATCAGCGTGCGCACCGTCTCGACATGCCCGCGCTCCGCCGCCGGAATCAGCGCGGTGCCGCGATACCGGTTCGTGCTGCGCAGGTCGGCGCCATGCGCGAGCGTCATCCGCAGGATGTCGAGATGGCCGCGTGCACCGGCATACAGGTACGGGCTGTCCTGGATCGCATCCTTCGCGTTGACGTCCGCGCCTGCGTCGATCAGTACGCGCGCCGCGTCGACGTGATTGCCGTGCGTCGCGATCAAGAGCGCCGTGCGGCCCCGCCCGTCGCGTGAATCGATCTGCGCGCCGCGCTCGAGCAGCGTGCGCACTTCGCCCGCGTCGCCGCGATCGGCCGCGCTGCGCAGCCGGCCCTCGAGCGCGCCGCCGTCGGCGGCGGCCACCGCCGACGTGAGCGTGGTCAGCGCAAACGAGCCGATGATCGCGATCCGTTTGAAAAACATCCCGTTTCCTCCTTGCGTGCCGCGCACGCCGAAGCGCGGCCGATGCAATGCGTCAGGCGCCCCCGTGGCGCCGTACGAAGCCGCGCCATGTCCGGCGAAACCGCGATTGCCCGCGGCGTCCGGCCATGTTAAAAGTCGTCGCACGCATTTGGAAATGAAATGTTCGAATCCACAAAAGTGCAGAAATGAATAGACCCCTGTTCGACCTCGACCTGCTGCGCGCGCTCGTGATGGTCGCCGACTGCGGCAGCTTCACGACGGCGTCCGCGCGGTTGCATTCGACGCAGTCGACGGTCAGCCAGAAGGTGCGCCGGCTCGAGGAAATCGCCGGGCACCGGCTGCTCGACCGCGGCACGCGCGACGTGCGGCCGACCGACGCGGGCGTGACGGTGCTCAGCTATGCGCGGCGCATGATCGCGCTGAACGACGAGATGCTGGAAGCGCTGTCGGGCGCCACGGTCGCATTGACGATCCGGCTCGGCGTGCCCGACGATTTCGCGGCAGGCCGCACGACGCATGCGCTCGCCGCGTTCAAGCGCGCGCATCCGCAAGTGAAGCTCGAAGTGATGTGCGGGCTGAGCCGCGACATCAGCGCCGCGTACGACCGCGGCGAGCTCGACCTCGTGCTGATCAAGCAGCGGCGCGACAGCCGCGAGGCCGTCGTGCGCTGGCCCGAGAAGCTGCGCTGGATCGACAGCGCGAAGCATCCGACGATCGATCTCGACCCGGTGCCGATCGTCGTGTTCCCGCCGCGCGGGCTCTATCGCGACGACATGATCAAGGCGATCGAGGAGCGTGGCCGCCGCTGGCGGATCAGCTTCACGACGTCGAGCCTGAGCGGCATCCAGGCCGCCGTCGCGGACGGGCTCGGCATCAGCGTGCTGCCCGCGCGCGTGGTGACGGACGAGCACGTCGTGTTGACCGCGAAACAGGGTTTCGCGCCGATCGAGCACATGGACATTGCGATCCTGCATCGGCCGACGGCCGACCCGATGGTCAGCGAACTGACGAAGGCGCTCGCGACGATGCTGGAGTTGGAGGAGTAACAAACAGGCGGGATGCGGCGGCAATGTGAAGGACACCGCGGAAGCGGCGCCGCCGGCACGGCCGATGCAACGGGATCGCGGGCGCATCGATACGCACGCGCACCCGGCCCCCGTCAGAACATCGTGTTCCCGTTCGCGGCCTGTTCGGGCACGGGTTGATTGACATCCCAGTGCTCGACGATCTTGCCGTTCTCGAGCTTGAAGATATCCATGATCGCGCTGCCGCGCGTGCCGGGTTCACGCACCGCATGCACGTGCAGGATCACGTAGTCGCCATCGACGAACGAGCGCTTGATCTCGCTGTGCGACTGCGGATACTTGTCGCGCAGGAACGCGACGAACTTGCGGAAGCCGTCGCGGCCGTCGGCCGCATTCGGGTTGTGCTGCACGTAGCGATCGCCGACGTATGCGAGCGCGGCGTCCGCGTCCTTCTCGTTCAGGCCTTTTTCATAGAACGCGAGCACCGTTCGCCGGTTGGCTTCCTGCTGCGCGTCGGTCGGGCCGGCCGCCACCGCGTGTACGGCCGTCACGGCGAACAGGGCCGCCGCCATCCATCGTGCGGCCCGTGCCGCTGTCGTGCGTCGCATCGTCGTCTCCCGGGGAAATCCGGCTGAAAACCGGATCATACCGGGGCGACGCCGCGCTCACGCTTCGCTCACACCAGCGCGCCGTTGCGCGCAACGATCTTCCCCGACGACACGACGAGCCGCCGCACCGGCCGTGCGACAACGGCCTCGGCGAACGTCAGCGCGTCGACCAGCACGACATCCGCCCGGCTGCCCGGCTGGAGCCCGTAACCGTCGAAGCCGCAACCGCGCGCCGCGCTGTGCGTCACGCAATCGAGCGCGACTTCGAGTGCATCATCGCGACGGAAATCATTGCGCATGCCGATCAGCATCGCGCGTTCGAGCATGTCGGGCGACCCGTACGGCGTCCACGTGTCGCGCACGCCGTCGTTGCCGCCGATGACCGTCACGCCCGCCGCGCGGCACGCGGCCACCGGCGGCACCGGCACCGCTGCCGGCGCGGTCGTGACGAGCCCGACGCCGAGTTCGGCCATCCGCGCGAGCAACGCATCGCGCTCGCGTTCGGCGATATCGCCGAGGCAGAACCCGTGGCTGATCGTCACCTTGCCCTGCATGCCGTGCGTAGCCGTGCGCTGCAGGATCAGGTCGAGCGAGTACGCGCCCATCGATCCGCGCTCGTGCAGATGGAGGTCGAGCCCGCGGCCGTGGCGCTCGGCGATCGCGAACAGCACGTCCACCGCTTCGACCGGATCGCCTTCGATCGCGCACGGGTCGAGCCCGCCGAGCAGATCGGCACCGGCGGCAAGGGCTTCGGACAGCAGTGCGTCGGTGCCCGGACGCTTGAGCACGCCCGATTGCGGAAACGCGACGATCTGGATCTCGACCTGCCCGCGCAGCGTCTCGCGCGTCGCGAGCACGCCGTGCAGATGCCGCAACCCGGCTTCGGTGTCGATGTCGACGTGCGTGCGGATGCGCGTCGTGCCGGCCGCGAGGAACGCGCGCGACAGTGCGAGCGACGCGACACCGGCGTCATGCCCGCTCGTCGCGCGATAGTGGCGTTCGTTCTCGATCCGGTCGACGAGGCGCGGCCCGACCTGGTTGCGATACCACGGCATTCCCCAGTGCGTCTTGTCGAGATGCGTGTGGCCCTCGACGAGGCCGGGCAGCGCGAGCGCGCCCGCGCCGTCCTCGATCGCGCAGCCGGCGGGCGCGTCGAGCGACGGGCCGATACGCGCGATGCGATCGCCTTCGATCAGGATGTCGAGCGCAGCGTCGGCGCTTGGGCGGACGTTGCGGATCAGCAGGTTCGTCATGTCGGTTCCGATGTGGTCGGTCAGTACGGTCGTGCAGTCAATGCGAAGGCGGCACGGCGCATGCCGCTCCGCCGGTCAGGTTGGTCAGCGCGTAAAGCGCAGCGCGGGGGCGAACGGCGCGCCCGTATCGCTTTCGCCGCGACGGAACACCCAGCGTTCGGCCGGCACGCCCGCGACCGCCGCCGCCGCATTCGGCGCACGCACCGCGACGAACGTCGCATCGCAGCCGACTGCAATTCCATAGTTATCCTTGCCGATCACGCGCGCGCCGGCGTGCGTCGCCATGTCCAGCGCGATGCCGAGCGCTTCATCGGTGTAGAAGCCCGACCGGTAGCCGACCATCATCGCGCGCTGCAGCATGTCGCCGTTGCCGTACGGCCACCACGCGTCGCGGATGTTGTCGTTGCCCGCGAACACGTGCACGCCCGCGTCGCGCAGCGCTTGCACCGGCGGAAACGCGCAGTCGCCCGGCGCATTCGTCAGGATCGACACGCCAGCTTCGGCCAGTGCCGCCGCGGTGCGCTGCACGTCGTCCTCGCTCACCTGGCCGAGCGCGTACGCATGGCTCACGTTCACGCGGCCACCGAGCCCCGCCGCGCGCGTGCGCGCCGCGATCCGCAGCAACTGCGCGATGCCCGTTTCGTCCGGCTCGTGCAGGTGGATGTCGATCTTCGCGCCGCGCTTCTCGGCGATGCCGAACACGATGTCGAGCTGGCCGTCCGCATCGCCGTCGAGTGTCGTCGGGTCGATCCCGCCGACCACGTCCGCGCCTTCGCGCACGGCTGCGTCGAGAATCTCGGCGGTACCGGGGCACGACACGACGCCCGCCTGCGGAAACGCGACGAGTTCGATATCGACGATCCCGCGCCATTGCTCGCGTGCAGCCATCACAGCCTGCAGGTTCGACAGGCCGGTGGTCGCATCGACGTCGACGTGGCTGCGCATCGCAACCGTGCCGAATGCGGCGGCCTGCGCGATCAGCGCATTCGCGCGCTCGACGATCGGCGGCGCTGCCGCGAGCTGGCGCTTCTCGACCGCGAGCCGCTCGCGCAACGAGCCGACGGATTCGTGCGGCACCCAGCGATCGCCGACGAAACTCTTGTCGAGGTGGATGTGGCCATCGACGAAGCCAGGCAGCACGACGCGGCCGTCGAGGTCGATCGTTTCCGCGCCGGGCGCGGCGGCGCAATCGGCGCCGATCGCGGTAAAGCGGCCGTCACGGACGACGAGGTTGATGGGCTGGCCGCCGGCGTCGACGGCGTTGATGAAGATACGATCGGTCATGGCTCGGAATGTGGGGCGGTCGCTGCATGTCACCGGTGCGGACAGGGGAAGGCACCGCAGCCGGCACGGCGCGACCGTTGGCAGGGAATCCGGCCACGATATCGGACGCCATCACCCGAGGCCAATTAAATGTCGCGATGCCGCGCATTCGATTTCGCGATGCAGGGCGTGCGAGGTCGCCGGGCGTGGCACAGCGATGGGGCGGGATCGTGGGGAAAGCGACGGAAAAGCCGATCGCCGCGCAGTGTCGGCATCAGCGGAATGCGGGGGCCAGGAAGCCGCGTCGCGCCCTTGCCGGGCGTCGCTTCCGCGCCCCGCCGGGGCGGCGATTTACGCGGCAACAGACTTTACACGTTGTTACCCGGCCGCACCGGACGCGCCTCCGGCCATTCCTTATACTCACGCCGAGTTCGCCACCCGTCCCGGCATTCGTCGGCGAACCCGTTGCCGATGCAGGAAACATCATGATGCGCATGCCTTCCACGAAGACCGTTCTGTTCGCCTCGCTCGTCGCCGTCGCGGCGCTTCCGCTGACCGCGTGCGTCGCGCCGGGTTACTACGGCGCGCAGCCGGGGTATCCGCAGCAGCAGCAATACGCGACGCCCGGCTACGCGCAGCCCGCGTATTCGCAACCGGGCTACGTGCAACAGCAACAGCCGTATCCGAACCAGGCGCCGCAGCCGTACGATCAGTACGGCAACCAGCAGCAATACGGGTCGCAGCCGTATGACCAGTACGGCAATCAGCAGCAGCAATACGCCACCCCGTACGGCACCCAGTACGGCACGGTCTCGAACATCCAGCCGGTCAACGGTTCGGTCGGCCCGTCGGGTGTCGCCGGCACCGTCGTCGGTGCGCTGGTCGGCGGCCTGGTGGGCAACCAGTTCGGCCGCGGCCACGGCCGCGATGCGGCGACCGTGATCGGTGCGCTCGGCGGTGCGGTGGCCGGCAACCAGATCGGCCAGCAGATGGGCGCCGCGCAAGGCCCGAGCAGCTACCGGATCGACGTGCAGGTCAGCGACGGCTCGATGCGCTCGTTCGACGTGCAGTCGCCGGGCAACCTGCGGCCGGGCGATCGCGTGCAGATCAACGGCAATCAGCTCGCGCGGTATTGATGCCGATACGGAGCGCCTGACCTGATCGGGCGCATCGTCGTGCGTTTGACGTCGCGCGCCGGTTCGGCGTGACGGCACGCCTGTTTCACCTCACCCTCATGCTTCGTGCCGGGGCAGCGCGCATGACGCGCTGCCGACACTGCCGCGGCGCCACGCCTTCGCCTCAAGCGCGCCCCATCGCACGACCTTTCCCCCGCACCACCATCAGCGACCCGGCGCCCAGCCGTCACACACGCTCGACGCCGAGCCCGACACGCGTCGACCGCGCAGCCGCCTGCAGGTGCCGCGAACGCCGGTAGATGATCGCCATCAGCGCCATCACCGCCGCGCCGGCATACAGCGACCCGCGCGTCGTCGGATCGACACCGAGCATCACGAACACGAACGCGACGAACACGAGGCAGATCCACGACGTGACCGATGCATACGGCATGCGGAACGCCACCGTCTCGCCGCGCGCGGCCAGCGCGCGCCGGAACCGCATGTGGGTCAGCACGATCATCGCCCAGATCACGGCCACGTCGAACGACAGGAACGACATCAGCCAGCCGAACACGCGTGCAGGGATCACATAGTTCAGCACGACGCCGACCGACATGAACAACACGGTCGCCCGCACCGCGCGCGACGGCGACCCGCTTGCGCTCAGCGCCGCGAACGACGCAGGCGCGAGGCCGTTGCCGGCCATGCTCGACAGCATGCGCGCGCCGCTGAACACGATGCAGTTGAAGCTCGACAGTGCAGCCGTCACGACCACAAAGTTGACGATGCCGGCCGCCTGCCGCAGCCCGAGCGATTCGAACGTCGTCACGAACGGGCTGCCGTGCTCGCCGAGCTCGTGCCACGGATATAGCGCCATGATGATGAACAGCGCGCCGACGTAGAAGATCAGGATGCGCCACAGCACCGAGTTGATCGCGCGCGGGATCATCTTCTGCGGCTCGCGCGCCTCGCCGGCCGTGAGGCCGATCATCTCGACGCCCGCGAACGAATACGCGACGATCGGCAGCGCGCTCACGACCCCGAGCACGCCATGCGGAAACACGCCGCCGTGGCGCCACAGGTTCGACAGGCCGACGGGCACGCCGCCATGGCCGATCCCCGTGAACACGATCAGCGCACCGCCCGCGATCATCAGCACGATCGTCACGACCTTCACGATCGCGAACCAGAACTCCAGCTCGCCGTACACCTTCACGTTGAGCAGGTTGAACGCCGAGATCGCGGCGATCGCCGACACGACCCACAGCCACTGCGGCACATCCGGAAACCAGAAGCCCATGTAGATGCCGATGGCGGTCGTCTCCGCGACGCCGACGCCGACCATCAGCAGCCAGTAGCTCCAGCCCACCACGTAGCCGGCGAACGGCCCGACGTATTCGAACGCATACGCACCGAACGAGCCGGACACCGGCCGGTGCACGGCCATCTCGCCGAGCGCACGCATGATCAGGAAAATCATCGCACCGCCGATCAGGTAGGCGACGAGCGCGCCGGGCCCGGCCGCCTTGATCGCGGACGCCGAGCCGAGGAACAGGCCGACGCCGATGGCCATGCCGAGGGCCATGAACGAGATCTGGCGCGCGCCGAGTTCGCGCCGCATCGTGTGCTGTTGCATGTTGTCTCCAGTCGTTGATCGTCGCGGCGAGCCGGATCGGCCGGCCGCTGGATGGAGCGGCCGGCGTCGTGTGCCGGCCGCCCTGCTGCAGCGCACGGTCGCCGGTTCAGCGGCCGTGCAGAAAGCGTTCGACGCGAAACGGCGTCGGGTCGACGAACGGCTGCGTGCCGGTCATCAGGTCGGCAACCAGCCGGCCGGTCACGGGGCCGAGCGTGAAACCGTGATGCGCATGCCCGAACGCGAACCACAGATCGCGGTGGCGCGGGGCGGCGCCAATGACGGGCAGCATGTCGGGCGTGCACGGCCGGCGGCCGAGCCACGGTGTGCCGTCGACGCGCGCGCCGAGCGGAAACAGCTCGCGCGCGACCGGTTCGACGGCGGCGAGCTGGGTGGGCGTCGGCGGCGTATCGCAATAGCCGAGCTCGACGCCGGTCGTCAGGCGGATGCCGCGCGTCATCGGCGTGATCAGGAAGCCGCTGTCGGCATCGAGCACGGGCCCGTTCAGCCGCGCGCCCGGCTGCGCCGCGTAATGCATGTGATAGCCGCGCTTGACCGCGAGCGGCAGCGCATAGCCGAGCCGCTCGCACAGCAGGTCCGACCAGGGGCCAAGTGCGACGACCGCTGCGCGCGCGTCGACCGGGCCTTGCGCGGTGTCGACGTGCCAGCCGTTCTCAGCCGACAGCGTCAGCGCGTCGCCGGTCAGGATGCGGCCGCCAAGCTGCTCGAAGTGGCGCGCATACGCGGTCACGAGTGCATTCGGATCGCTGATCGAATCGGAGTCCGGATAGCGCAGCGCACCGACCAGCGCCCGGCTCAGGTTCGGCTCCGCGTCGCGCAGCGCGGCCGCATCGAGCGCGTCGAAGGTCACGCCGTATTCGGTGCGCCAGCGCTCGGCGTCGCGCGTTTCGGCATCGCGCGTCGCGGCCGTGCGGAACACCTTCAGCCAGCCGCCTTCACGCAGCAGTGCGCCCGCGCCGGACGCTTCGATCAGCGCGCGATGCTCGGTCACGCAGTGTTCGATCAGCGGCGCATACGCACGCGCGATCTCGGCATGACGCGCCGGATGCGAATTGCGCCAGTAGCGGTACAGGAACGGAATCAGTTTCGGCAACGCGCCGACGTGATAGCGGACGTCGGGCGAGCGGTTGCACGCGTATTTCAGCAGCGTGCCGAAGCCGCGCGGAAACGCATACGGATACACGCCTTCGCGCTGGATCAACCCGGCATTGCCGAGCGACGTCTCGTTGCCGGGCGCCTTGCGGTCGACGAGCGCGACCGACAGGCCGCGCTGTTGCAGGTGCACGGCAACGGACACGCCGATCATGCCGCCGCCCAGGACGAGCGTGTCGAATGTCATCGGGAGTTCCTCGGGGCGGGCGGCGCCGGCGTCAGGCGAGCGCGGTCACGGCGATCTCGACGTCGAGACCGGGTTTCATCAGCAACGCCTGCACGCACGCGCGGGTCGGCGCGTGGCCGGCCGGCACCCAGGCGTCCCACACCGCATTGAACGCGTCGAAGTGCGCGGCATCGCTGAGCCACACGTTGGCCGTCAGCACGCGCGTCTTGTCGACGCCGGCCGATGCGAGCAACGCGTCGATGCGCGTGAGGATTTCGGTCGCCTGCACGGCGATCGGCGCGCCGGCCGTATCGGGCACCTGGCCGGCCAGGTGGACGAAGCCGTTCGCAATCACGACCTGGCTCATGCGCGTGCCGGTCTGCAGACGTTTGATTTCACTGGACATGATGGTTTGCACCTTCGCTGGCCCGGCCGCGACCGGCCGGGAAAATAAATGGCTGGAAAAACCGCTGCCGTGTACGGAATCGTCGGGCAACCGCCGCACGGGCGAGCTGCGCCGATACGCACACGTGTCGTTCACGCCGGCCGCACCGGCCGCGCGAGTTTCGCGCCGTCCGATGCTAGAGTGGCCGTCACGCCCACCGTCGGCGATTTCGACGAAAATTATCATATACGAGAAAATTTATTCTCGTATACGACAAAACCCGTATTCACGTCACGCACGTCGCGCCCCGTATCCGCATGCCCAAATCCACCGTCCCCGTTCCGCCGCCCACCGACGCCGCGCCGCAGCTCGACCACCAGACGGTCGGCGCGCGGCTGCGCGACGCGCGCAAGTCGCGCGGCCTGACGCTCGCGCAACTGTCCGAGCGTTCCGGTATCGCGGTGTCGACGATTTCGAAGGCCGAGCGCGGCGACATCGCGCTCACCTACGACAAGTTCGCGGCGCTCACGCATGCACTCGCGCTCGACTTCGACACGATGTTCGGCCGCCCCGCACCGGCCGGCGCGATGACGCCGTCGTTCACGCCGGCGGGCCAGCAGATGGTCTACGACACGCCGAACTATGCGTACGGGATGCTCGCGAACGACCTGACCGGCAAGCGGATGGTGCCCGTGCGCGGGCGGATCCATGCGCGCAAGCTGTCGGACTTCGCCGACTACATCCGGCACAGCGGCGAGGAGTTCGTGTTCGTGCTGAGCGGCGAGCTGGAGCTGCGCTTCGAGAACGGCCATGCGTACCGGCTCGGCGCCGGCGACAGCCTGTATTTCGACAGCGCGGTCGGGCACGTGTACCTGAGCCTCGGCGACACCGATGCCGAGGTGCTCGCGTGCTGCGTCGACGGCGATGCCAAGCGGCCGCGCGACGCGATCTGACTCCCTGAATTCGGGCACGCGGCTGTATCGAACGCCGCCACGCGACATCCGGATTCCTATTACGATAAGGACGATGCATCCCGCGGCCGCAGCGGCCCGCGCCGGCATGCACGACCTTCAACCGGAACGCCCCCGATGACGATCACCACCCGCCTGCTCGATGCGGCCGACGCCGCCCGTTTCCAGACCGTTCGCCTGCGTGCGGTCGACACCGCCCCCACCTCTTTCCTGCCTACGCTCGACGAAGAATCGCAGGTGCCGGTCGACGAATTCGCGACGCGCATTACGCCGACCCGTGAACGTGCGGTGTTCGGCGCGTTCGACGGCGATACGCTCGTCGGCATCACCGGCGTGCGCCGCGATGCACGCGTGAAGATCGCGCACAAGGCGACGATCTGGGGCGTGTTCGTCGATCCCGTGTATCGCGGGCGAGGCATCGCGCAAACGCTGCTCGAAAGTGCGACCGCGCACGCGGCGCACGAGTGGGAATGCAAGCAGCTGATGCTGTGCGTGAACGAGGTCAACGCCACCGCGGAGCGGCTGTATGCGTCGCAGGGGTTCGTGCGGTTCGGTACGGAACCGCGCTCGATGTTCGTCGATGGTCGGTTCTACGACGAACACCACATGGTCAAGACGCTCGCGTAACGCGTCACGGCGGCGAACGGGCATCGCGAGACGCAGCCAGATGCGTCCCCGTGCCCGCTTCGTCCGCACTGGATTCGACGCGAAAGATGTGAGCACCCACCAACTTTCCATGCAGTAAATCCGGCCGGGCCGACCCTCGACGGTTTATGCGCAAAAACTTTTAGAAGAAATATCTGCGCGTCGGTCTCGCCCCACGCTGCCGCGCCCAACGCAACCCGCCTCCGTAATTCCGCCCCTGTTCATCCCCCCAGCGCCCGCGCTATCGTCTCCGTACCTTCACAGCCCAGGAGCTGCCTTTGCCTTCCCGTCACGGAGTCGACCTCATCCGCGCCCGCGCGCTGTTCGATCGCGAGCGCCGCGCATTCACCGAAGCCATGCCGGTCTCCCGCGCGCTGTCCGCGGAAGCATCCGAGCATCTGCTGTTCGGTGTGCCGTTGCACTGGATGCAGGACTGGTCGACGCCGTTCTCGCTGTATGTGAAGGAGGCGCGCGGCGCGACATTCACCGACGTCGACGACCATCGCTACGTGGACTTCTGCCTCGGCGATACCGGCGCGATGTTCGGCCATGCGCCCGAACCCGTCGCACGCGCACTCGTCGAGCAAGCCACGCGCGGCTACACGACGATGCTGCCGAGCGAGGACGCCGCGTGGGTCGCGCGCGAACTCGCACGGCGCTTCAAGCTGCCGGTCTGGCAGTTCGCGCTGAGCGCGAGCGACGCGAACCGCTTCGTGCTGCGCTGGGCGCGCGCGGCCACCGGCCGCAAGACGATCGTGGTGTTCAACGGCTGCTATCACGGCACGGTCGACGACGTGTTCGTCGATCTCGTCGATGGCCGCCCCATGCAGCGCGACAGCCTGCTCGGGCAGTCGTACGACCTGCTCGCGAACACGCGCGTCGTCGAATTCAACGACCTGGCCGCACTCGAAGCGGCGCTGAAAGGCGGCGACGTCGCCTGCGTGCTCGCCGAGCCCGCGATGACGAACATCGGGATGGTGCTGCCCGATCCGGGCTTCTGGGAGGCGGCACGCGAACTGACGCGCCGCTACGGCACGCTGCTCGTGATCGACGAAACCCACACGATCAGCAGCGGCCCGGGCGGCTATGCGGTCGCGCACGATCTCGAGCCGGACCTGCTGGTGGTCGGCAAGCCGATCGCGGGCGGCGTGCCGTGCGCGGTGTACGGGTTCAGCGCGGAATTTGCCGAACGCGCGAAGCAGGCCAAGCTGAACGCACCGCCCGGCCATTCGGGGATCGGCACGACGCTCACCGCGAACATGCTCGCGATGCATGCGATGCGCGCGACGCTGGCCGAGGTTGCGACCGACGCGGCCTATGCGCATATGTTCGAACTCGCCGCGCGACTGGCGACCGGGCTCGAACAGGCGATCGCGAAGCACGGGCTGCCGTGGTGCGTGACACGCATCGGCGCACGTACCGAGTTTCAATTCGCGCCCGTGCCGCCGCGCAACGGGACGCTCGCCGGCGCACAGCTCGACAGCGAACTCGAACACATCGTGCACCTGTACCTGCTGAATCGCGGCGTGTTGATCACGCCGTTCCACAACATGATGCTCGTGTGTCCGCAGACGACGGCCGACGATGTCGACCGGCTCGTGACGCAGTTCGACGCGTGTCTCGGCGAGCTGGTCTGAGCGCATCGCACGCGGATGCGGGCCGCGCGGCGCGACCGTCGATCGCACCGTGCATCTTCCGCCGCCCGCCCCGCGTGGTGGCGGCGCCTACTCCTCGCCCACCTTGTCGTCGCCGGCCGACGCGCGCGGTTCGAACAACAGCACGAGATCGCCCCGGTAACTCCCGTTGACACCGGCGCTGCTGCGGGGCGGTGCATCGGCGCTGATCTTCAGGTCGTGGACTTCATCGAATCCACCGCTGCCCGCGCCGGTGCCCTGTTTGACCTGCGCAATCGTCTGGGCTGCCCCGGGCGCGATCGTCGACGTCCCTGCGGCGCTCGTGAGCGTGACCGTCGCATGCGTCATTTCGAGCGGGCCGTTCGACAGCGTCAGCGGATGGGCGACCTCGACGATGAAATCGGGGTTCGTCGACCAGACGCGGATCGGCACGGTCTTGCGGAAGGATTGCTGCGTGCGATCGGTGGCCTCCAGCTCGACCACACCATACCCGGCCGGACTGTCGGGCCGCGACACGTAGAGGCTGTCACCGATGTGGGCGGTCAGCCTGATCGTCTTCACGACTGCCTGATTCGACACCGTGCCCGCTTGGGCGACGCCCGCCAGCGCGCCGCTCACGCCAAGCGCCACGATCCATTTGCCGATGTTCATTTTTCACCCCGAACGTGAACGATTTCAATGCATTCGCATTTTGATAATCATTCGAGGCGGGCTGATTTCGCTGGGCCATGCCGGATTTACGATCAATTCACTTATTCATGATTTCATGAAATTCAGACGACCCGAAAAATCGAAA
The DNA here is from genome assembly GCF_000012945.1 of Burkholderia lata. Lineage (NCBI taxonomy): Bacteria > Pseudomonadati > Pseudomonadota > Betaproteobacteria > Burkholderiales > Burkholderiaceae > Burkholderia > Burkholderia lata. The sequence goes on along the minus strand of NC_007511.1, from coordinate 67,423 downwards.
GAATTCATACAAAATCATTTCAAAAAAATCGAATCGATCCAACATTCGGCGCCGCATCTCTTTGGCAGTCAAGCGAAAGCCCGGACCCCGATGAACACCGACATTAACCCAGCTATATCAAAATCAATAATTCGTATAAACCTGCACTCCCGCTCACAAAACCAGTTCACGCATAACTACCAGACGGCACGCGTAAATTGTTTGATCGATCAATTCACGACATTCGGCTTTATCGAGGTAATTCGTCAAATGCCAAAAATCACGCGGCCTTCAACGCCAGCCGCGCCACTTCCGCGAAATACCGCGCGCCGATCGACAGGATCTCGTCGTTGAAATCGTAGCCCGCGTTATGCAGCGGCACGCCGCCGCGCCCGGCCGCTTCACCGTTGCCGATGAACACGAAGTTGCCGGGCACCGCCTGCAGGAACGCGCCGAAGTCTTCCGAGATCATCATCGGCTGGACGTCGGCGTTCACGTTCTCCCCGCCCGCGACCTGCGCTGCGGCCTGCACGGCCGTATCGACCCACTCCGGCGAATTCACCGTCGGCGCAAACTCGTGCGTGTACTCGAACGCGCAGGTCGCGCCGTGCGTGCGGCAGATCCCTTCGCTGATCTCGCGCATCCGCGTGGCCAGCAGCGCCTGCACGTCGCGCGAATAGCTGCGCGTGTCGCCCTTGATCGTCACCGTCGACGGCAGCACGTTGCGCAGCCCGTCGGTGATGAACTCCGTGCACGAGATCACGGCCTGCTGGCCCGGATCGAGATTGCGCGACACGATCGTCTGCAGCGCGAGCACGACCTGCGCGCCGATCACGATCGGATCGATGCCCATGTGCGGGCGCGCCGCATGCGTGCCGCGCCCGTCGATCCGGATCACGAAATTGTCTTCGCTCGCCATGATGCCGCCGGCGCGCGTCGAGAACGTGCCCGCGCGCATGCCCGGCATGTTGTGCGCGCCGAAGATCGCGTCGACCGGGAAGCGCTCGAACAGCCCGTCGGCCATCATCGCCTTCGCGCCGCGGCCATGCTCCTCGGCCGGCTGGAAAATGAAACGCACGGTGCCGTCGAAATCCTTGCGCTCGGCCAGCAGCTGCGCGGCGCCAAGCACCATCGACATGTGGCCGTCGTGCCCGCATGCATGCATCTTGCCGGGCGTGCGCGACGCATGTTCGCGACCCGGCGCGTGCTCGGCGATGTTCAGCGCGTCCATGTCGGCGCGAATGCCGATCGCGCGCTTGCCGGTGCCGGCCGTCAGGTTCGCGACGAGCCCCGTGCCGCCGATCCCGCGATGCACGTCGAGCCCGAGCGTCGTCAGGATGCGCGCGACGTAGTCCGACGTGTTCACTTCTTCGAAACCCGTCTCGGGATGCTGGTGCAGATGGCGGCGCCAGGTCTTCAGTTGCCCCTGCAGCGTGCTTTCTTCGATTGTGTCCATGGCGTTGGCCTCGTCAGTCGTGGTCGGTCGTAGTCGATCGGGATCGGTCGTGATGTCGTTCAGGCCGCGAGCGCCGCGCGGTCCAGCCAGGCGCGCTGCCGCGCGAGCACCGCGTCGGCCGTCTCGCCGACGCAGTTCCGGTACACGGACGGCGCCGTCGCGCCTTCCGTATTGATCGCCAGCACGCGCGACTGCGCGTCGAGCCCCACCTGACGCGCGAGCGCAGGATCGCGCATCAGCACTTCCAGCCCCGCGACGCCGGCCGCGCCCGATTCGCCGGCCACGAGCGGCACGTCGCGTTCGCTGCCGGTCGCGAGGCCACGCATCGCCTGCACCGCGTCCTCGTCGTCGATCAGCATGAAGTAGTCGATGCACATCTCGAGGAAATCCCACGCCAGCGGCGACGCCTCGCCGCACGCAAGCCCGGCCATCACGGAATCGACGCTGCCCGTCGCCTTGGACGCGCGCCCTGCCAGCGCGCTCTGGTACAGGCAATCGGCCTGGCGCGGCTCGACGACGATGAAATGCGGCCGCTGCACGCCATCGCGCTCCCACAGGTAACTCGCGACACCCGCGGCGAGGCCGCCCACGCCGCCCTGCAGCAGCACGTGCGTGAACGGCCGCCCGTCGTCCTGCGCTGCCTGCACGGCGGCTTCGGCGGCGATCACGCCATAGCCCTGCATCACGTCGCGCGGAATCGCTTCGTAGCCGTCGTACGACGTATCCGACACGACATACCAGCCGTTCGCCTGCGCGAGCTGCGCCGCGCAGACGACCGACTCGTCGTAGTTCCCCGCGATGCGCACGATCCGCGCGCCGTACGCCGAAATCGCGCGTTCGCGTTCGGCCTCGACGTTCGCGTGCAGCACGATCACGCACCCGCAGCCGATCGCACGCGCGGCGGCGGCGAGCGCCCGGCCGTGATTGCCGTCGGTCGCGCTGATCACCGTCAGGTCGGCCAGCTCCGCCGCATAGCGGCCGGTGACGAGCCCTTGCGGATCGAGATCCTGCGTGCGCCGCAGGCGCTTCACGAGCCGCACCAGCGCGATCGGCGCGCCAAGCGCCTTGAAGCTGCCGAGCGGCGAACGGCACGACTCGTCCTTCACGCTGACGCTCGCGACGCCGAGCCGCGCGGCGAGATCGGGCAGCGCGCGCAGCGGCGTGCGCGCGTTGCCGACGAGTGGCCAGTGCGACAGCCACGCGCCGCTTTCGTCGGCCGACGCGATGTTCATCACGCGGCGCAGCGCGTGGGGATAGGCGGCGCGCGAGGCGCGGGGGTTGGCGATCAGCATGGCGGGCAGCACTCCGTGAGTCGGTTCGGGTCGGGCGCGCACGGGTTGCACGCGCCGCCGGTTCGAAAAATAATATTGCGCACGCCGGTCAATAAAATCGCCAATTCGGCGGCCGCCACGCAAAAATTTCTCATTCTTTCGAGGCCTCACGCGCCATCATGACCACCTCACTCGATGCGTTCGATCGCAAGCTGCTGATGGAAATCCAGCGCGACGCGCAAACGCCGCAGAGCGAACTCGGCGCGCGCGTCAACCTGTCGACCGCGGCCGTGAACCGGCGCCTGAAACGTCTCGCGGACGACGGCGTGATCGAGCGCTACACCGCCATCGTCGCGCCGGACAAGGTCGATCATCCGCTGACGATCGTCGTCAACGTCGAGGTCGAAAGCGAGCAGATCGACCAGCTCGACGCGATGAAGCGCACCTTCGAGCGCTGCCCGCAGATCCAGCAGTGCTACTACGTGACGGGAGAGTGGGATTTCGTGCTGATCCTGGCCGTGCGCAACATGGATCAGTACAACGCGCTCACGAGAGAGCTGTTCTTCGCGAACAACAACGTGAAGCGGTTCAAGACGCTGGTGAGCATGAGCCGCGTGAAGGTCGGGCTCGAGGTGCCGGTCGAACCGGGCGAGTAAGTGAGCGTTTGCACACATGAGGCGACCGGCCGGCGCATGCATGCGCCGGCCGCCTCCCATCGACGGCTACGTCAGCGACAACTGAAGCTCGCCGCCGAATTCACGTCGCCCGACCCGTTGTAGCGCGCCACCTGCGGATACGGGCACAGCGGCCGCGTGCGCCCCGCGCCCCACGACGCGGGCACGTCCGCATTCGGCACCGCGTTCGTCGCATCGCGCGCGGTGGCCACCACCGCACCGGGCGCCTGCCCCTGCTCGACCCACGCAACGAGCGGCGTCAGCAGGTCGAACTGGTCGGCCGCCGGCCCGCCCGAGCAGTGATTCATCCCCGGCACCGGATAGAGGCGTGCGAAATCCGACGCATCGCCGCCGTTCGCCTGTGCGACCCGCGCATACCAGTCGCGCGTGTCGTCGAACGAGAACACCGGGTCGCCGGTGCCGTGATAGACCAGCAGCTTCGCGCCGCGCGCCTTCAGCGCGGACAGGTTGGTCTCGTCGGGCGGCGTCATGAACGACCACGCGGATTGCGTGTACACGCCGCTGGTCGCGAAGATCGCCGGCGCGTCATTGTCCATGTCGAAACCGAGCGCGAAACCGGGCAGGTTCGCGAGCGTCGCGGCGGTTTTCGGCGGCGTCATGAACGTGAACGCCATCGCGGCCGGGTCGAGCGTGATCGAATTCGACTGCTTCCACGCGGCCCAGCCGCTGCCGGCGATGCCCGGATCGTACGGAAAGCCCGCATAGAGCGCCGTGCCCGCGCTGTTGCGCGCGCCCGTGAACACGTTCTCGAGCGCGGTCTTTTGCGCGGTCGTCAGGCAGGCGCCCGTGCGCGTGCCGTTCGCGCAGGTCGGGAGGTCCGCATCGACGCTGAAGTGCGCCCGGCACGCGGCGACGTCCTGCACCATCCCGTCGGCCGCGCCATCGAGCGCATCGCATTTCTCGAGGATCTTCGCGCCGACGAACTGCCGCTCCGCATCGGTGAAGCCGCTGCGGATATCCGGCTGCCCGTTCGATCCGGTCGCCGACGCGATCTTCGCGAACTGCTGCGCGCCATACATCTCGCCGATCGCCGCCTTCGGCAGATGAAAGCCCGGATCGCCCGCGATGATGCCGTCGTAGTCGGCCGGGTTGCGTACCGCCGTGACCATCGCGTGGCGGCCGCCGTTCGAGCAGCCGTCGAAATAGCTGCGGTCGGGCGCCTTGCCGTATGCGAGCCGGATCACCTGCTTCGCCATCGGCGTGAGCGCATCGACCGCGCCATAGCCGTAGTCGATGCGTGCCTGCGGATCGATGCCGAACAGCGGATTCTGCGCGGCGCTGTGCCCGGAATCCGAGCTGATCACCGCGAAGCCCTGGTTCAGCGCGTCGGTCAACGGCCCGCCGCCACCGATCTCGCCGGTCGCGGTCACGACGTTGCCGTCGAGCCCGCCGTTCGCCTGGTAGAAGAAGCGGCCGTTCCACGCCTTCGGCAAGCGCATCTCGAAACCGATCGCATAGGTCTTGCCGTCGACCGTGCTCACGCGCTCGTTCATCTTCCCTTCGATCACGCAGTGCTCGGCGATCGGCTTGCCGGCCACCGTGAGTGCGCCGGCGGCCGCGGTCGTCACCGACGTGAACGACGTGTTCGCATACGCGAGCTTCGCGGCGAGCGCATCGCAGGTCTGCACCATCGCGGCCGGTGTCGCGGCGCTCAGGTGGGTCGGTGCGGAATTCACCGAATCGTCGCCGCCGCAACCGGCGAGCATCGCGGCGGTGAGCGGCGCAATGCAGAGGAATGCAGATTGTCTGTTCAAGATAACTCCCGTTCGTCAGGCCGTTGGGTCAGAACATGTGCTTGATGCCGACCATCGCGCCGAGCTGCCCCATCCCTTCGCCGGGCGTCGTGCCCGCACCGCCGCCGCTGACCGCGTAGCGTGCGTGCGCGCTGTTCCACAGATACGAGCTTTGCGCATAGACGGACGTGCGCTTCGTCAGCAGGTACGTCGCGCGCAGCGTCGCCATCGTCGCGCGCGTGTCGTGTGCGGAGTTGACGATCCGGTAGCCTTCGCCGTCGACGACGAAATCCGGTTTGACCGCATACGACGCCCCGACGAAGAACAAATCGGAATGCGCACCGGCCGCGGCCGGCGAACCAGTCGACACGCGCCGCCCGATCCAGCCCGCGCCGATCCGCGCGCCCGCCGCCTGCGCATACGCGCTCACGTGCACGCGCGCGTCCTTGCCCGCGCTGCTCGTGAAGGCAACCGGTGCGACGCCGTCGAAGAAGTTCGCGGCCGCGCCCGTGCCGCCGCGCTGCTCCTCGTACGACGCGGCCGCGCCGAAATACGCGCTGTCGTACTTGAGCATCACCGACCAGTTGCGGCATTCGACCGCGTGGCCCGGCACTTGCCCCGCGCACGTGCCCTGCCCCGGCGAGTTGCCGGTGCCCGCGCCGTCGCGGCCGAACGAATACGCGGCGCCGAGCGTCACGCCGCGGTAGGTGCCGATATAGGTCACCGCGTTGTCAGCGCGGCCGTTCGGCACGTACGCGTCGAGCGAACCGAGCCCGTAGATGTCGGGGCCGATGATGTCCGCGCCCTGCAGCGCGAGGTAGGTCATCGTGTACTGGCGGCCGAACGCGAGCGTACCGAAGCCGCCCTTCAGCCCGACGAACGCCTGCCGCCCGAACAGCCGCCCGCCCTGGCCGAGATCGCCGCCACGCACGTTGAAGCCGCTTTCCAGCATGAATACCGCCTGATAGCCGCCGCCGAGATCCTCCGCGCCGCGCAGCCCCCAGCGCGACGGCAGTTCGCCCGTCACGCCCGGCATGCGCACCACGTGGTCGCCCGCCGCGTTCGCGTGCGACACGAATTCGACGCCCGTATCGATGATCCCGTACAGCGTCACGCTCGATTGCGCGTGTGCGAGCGGGGCGGCAAGCGCGCAGCACGCGCCGGCGGCCACGAGGCCGATCCTTGTCTTCGTTTTCATTCGTTGCGTCTCCAGACCTTGAGTAAGCGCGCTCTGACGACGCGCATTGATAAAAGCGAAACGTCAGTCGCCGGCCTGCGGGCGGCGGATCAGCAGCAGCGCGGCGACGGCCGCGACGAGCGTGACGGGAATGCTCGCGCCGATCACGACGGGCGCGCTGCGGCCGGCAGCCAGCAGCGTCGCGGCCGCGAGCGGCCCGACGACGGAGCCGAGCCGGCCGACGGCCACCGCCGCGCCGACGCCCGTGCCGCGCATCGCGGTCGGGTAGTAGATCGCCGCGAGCGCGTACAGCACCGACTGCCCGCCGATCACGAACATCCCGGCCGCGAACGCGGCCGCCGCGAGCGATGCGAAGCCGGGCGCGGCCGCCAGCGCGGCGAGCGACAGCACGATCCCGACGTACATGCCGCCGACCACGCGCGACGCGCGCATCCGGTCGAGCGCCGCGCCGATGCCGAGCGCGCCGAGCCCGCCGCCGACGTTGAATGCGATCTGCACGAGGCCGACATGCTCGCGATCGAGCCCGCGCGCGGCCATCAGCGACGGCAGCCAGTTCAGCAGGAAGTAGAGAACGATCAGCGTGCAGAAATAGCTGATCCACAGCGCGAGCGTCGAGATCGTGCGGCCGTCGCCGAACAGCGTGCGGGCGACGCTCGTGCGCGCGGCCGACGTGCCGGCGATGTCGAGATACGCGCGCGATTCCGGCAGCAGCATCGCCAGCAGCGGCACGAGCAGCAGCGGCCCCGCGCCGCCGACGTAGAAGATGTGCCGCCACTCGGTATCGCCGGCGAGCAGCACGCCGATCAGCGACGCGATCACGCCGCCGAACGGGATGCCGCAGTACATCGCGGCCACCGCGCTGCTGCGCGAGCGCGCGTCGACCGCTTCCGACGACAGCGCGATCAGGTTCGGCATCGCGCCGCCGAGGCCGATGCCGGTCAGCACGCGCACGACGACGAGCATCGCGAAGCTCGACGCCTGCGCGGTGGCGATCGACAGCAGCCCGAACAGCGCGACCGACGCGATCAGCACGCGCTTGCGGCCGATCCGGTCGGCGAGGCGCCCGCCAAGCATCGCGCCCGGCAACAGCCCGAAGGTGCCCGCGCTGAACGCAATGCCCATCTGCGACACGCTCAGCCCGAATTCGCGCGCCATGCGCGGCGCGGCGACGCCGACCGACTGCAGGTCGAGCCCTTCGAGCAACGCGATCGCGAAGCACAGCGCGAGTGTCGTCGCGACTGCCGGTCTTTCGGCAACGTAGGTGTTCATCGTGTCTCCAATCCTTGTTGTCTTTTCGTCGGCGTGCCTCGCAGGGCCGCTCGCAGCGCGCGCCGCCGCCGGCCAGGGGCGGGCAGGTGCGCAATGGGTCGGTTGAACGGCCGCCCTTGTTATCAGGCAGCCTGATTCACTGGCCGTAAAAAAGCCCGCCGGTCGCATCGCCGGCAGGTCGTTACGCGTACCGATGCCTATCGTTAGGTCGATGCGTGAATCACATCGGGATCACGGCGGGCCGGGTCGTACAGCGCGTCGATCGTCGCCGCGCGATGCTGCTGCACGGCCGCCTGGTTCAGCGAGCCCTTGTCGGTCACTTCGCCGAGATCGAGCGACGGCGGCGTGTCGATCAACCGGATGCGCGCGACGAACGTCGATCCGCCGCTCGCATGCCGGTTCAGCGCGGCGAGCCAGGTCTCGAACACCGCGCGCACCGCCGGCGCGCGCAGCACGTCGGCCACCGTTGCATCGGCAGCGAGCGCAGCAAGCGCACGACACGCGTCGATACGCGGAAACACGAGCAGGCCGATGTCGTCCCGATTGATCCCGGTGACGACCACGTCCTGCACGTACGGCGCACCGCTCGACACTGCGTTCGCGCGCAGCGGCCCGACGCTGACGAACGTGCCGCTGCTCAGCTTGAAATCCTCGGTCAGCCGCCCGTCGAACTGCAGCCCGAATTCCGGCCGCTCCGGATCGGCAAACGTGGCCGCGTCGCCGCTGCAGTAATAGCCTTCGTCGTCGAATACGTCACGCGGATCGACGTCCGCATGCCAGTAGCCGCGCATCACGTTCGGCCCCTTGAAACGCAGTTCGAGCTTGCCGCCGCACGGCACGAGCTTCGCGTCGCAGCCGGGCGCGGGCAGCCCGATATAGCCGGCGCGCATCAGCGGCCCCGTCGTGAACAGGCACGACGGCGACGCCTCCGTCATCCCGAGGCCGGCCATGATCCGGATGCGCTCGCCGCAATGCGCGTGGGTCACGCGGTCGAGCCGGTCCCACGCGGCCTGCGACAGTCCCGCGCCGCCGAAGAAGTACAGCTTCACGCGCGAGAAGAACGTGTCGCGCAGCACGGCGTCGCGTTCGAGCGCGGCGGTCAGCTCTTCCCAGCCTTTCGGCACGTTGAAGTAGATCGTCGGCGCGATCTCGCGCAGGTTGCGCACGGTTTCGTCGAAACGGCCGGGCACCGGGCGACCGTCGTCGATGTAAAGCGTGCCGCCGTTGTACAGCGCGATGCCGAGGTTGTGACTGCCGCCGAACGTGTGATTCCACGGCAGCCAGTCGACCAGCACCGGCGGTTCGCGCGTCAGTTCCGGCATCGTCTGGCGCAGCATCTGCTGGTTGCTGCACAGCATCCGGTGCGTGGTCGGCACGGCCTTCGGCTGCTTCGTCGAACCGGACGTGAACAGGATCTTCGCGAGATGATCGGGGCCGACCGACGCGTGGATCGCGTCGATCGTGCGCGGGACGGTGGCGAGCAAGTGCGACAGCGGCACCACGCGGCCCTGCGCATCTGCATCTGCGTCTGCATCGCGCGCGACGATCAGGGTCGTATCGGCCGGCAACACGGCGTCGAGCGCACGCGAGAACGGCCCGCGCTCGGCGACGAATACGGCGCCCGGCCGCAGCACGCCAAGCGTATGACGCAGCTTGCCGTAATCGGTCGACACGAGCGAATACGCGGGTGAAATCGGCGCATACGGCACACCAGCCAGCATCGCCGCGAACATCAGTTGCAGATGCTCGAGATCGTTGCCGGACAGCACCGCGAGCGGACGCTCCGCCGACAGCCCGAGATCGGCGAGGCCCTGCCCAATTGCACGGGCGCGTTCGAGCATCTGCGCGTAGGTGATTTCGATCCAGCGGCCATCGTCGCCGCGCTTCGCGGCCAGCACGCGATCGGGATGAGCTTGCGCGCCGTTCACGAGGCAGTCGGTCAGGCGCGCCGGGTAGTCGCCGAGCGGTTCGCGCGAGCGCAGGTACCACGCGCCGTTTTCCGCGCGGCGGATCTCGGCCGCGCCCACGGCAACCACCGCGGCGCGATAGCGCACGCCGCCCGCGCCGTGTACGACCTCACCCGGAGGCTTCGCTACATTCATCGTCGCCTCGCTTAAATTGGGTAATGACGCGGCACGGTCTGCACCGTGATCCAGCGCAGCTCGGTGAATTCGGCGATCGATGCGCGGCTGCCGAAGCGGCCGTAGCCGCTCGCCTTCGTGCCGCCGAACGGCATCTGCGCCTCGTCATGCACGGTCGGGCCGTTGATGTGGCAGATCCCCGATTCGATCCGGCGCGCGACCGCCATTGCGCGCGCGACATCGCGGCTGAACACGCTCGACGACAGCCCGAACTCGCTGTCGTTCGCGAGCGCGACCGCTTCGTCGTCGCTGTCCGCGCGCAGGATCGCGACGACCGGCGCGAACGATTCCTCGCGATACAGACGCATGTCGCGCGTCACGCCATCGACGATCGCCGGCTGCATCGTCGCGCCTTCGACGCGGCAGCCGAGCGGCAGCTGCGCGCCATGCGCACGCGCATCTTCGACGAGCGACGCTGCGCGCGCGGCGGCCGCCGCGTCGACCATCGTGCCGAGCGGATGGCCGGCCAGCGGATCGCCGGCGACCAGCGTGCGCGCCTTCGCGGCGAGGCGTTCGACGAGCGTATCGGCAATCGGCCTCGCGACGATCACGCGCTCGGTCGACATGCAGATCTGCCCCTGATTGAAGAACGCGCCGAACGCGATCGCGTCGACAGCCGCGTCGAGATCGGCATCGTCCAGCACGAGCACGGGCGCCTTGCCGCCGAGTTCGAGCAGCACCGGCTTCAGGTGAGCAGCCGCGTGGCGCGCGATGATGCGCCCGACATGCGTCGACCCGGTGAAGTTGATGCGCTTCACATGCGGATGTGCGATCAGCCGCTCGACGAGTTCGGGTGCGTCGACCGCTGCATGCGTGATCACGTTGACCACACCCGCACCGAGCCCCGCTTCGTCCAGCACCGCCCCGATCAGCGCGTGCACGCCGGGGCACGCTTCGGACGCCTTCAGCACGACCGTGTTGCCGCACGCGAGCGGCATCGCCAGCGCACGCGTGCCGAGAATCACCGGCGCGTTCCACGGCGCGATGCCGAGCACGACGCCGCACGGCACGCGCATCGCGAGCGCGAGATTGCCGGGCACGTCGGACGGGATCACGTCGCCGGCGATCTGCGTCGTCATCGACGCGGCCTCGCGCAGCATGTTCGCCGCGAGCGTCACGTTGAAGCCGATCCAGCCCGGCGTCGCGCCGGTTTCGGCCACACCGGTCGCGATGAACGTGTCGATGCGGGCGTCCATCAGGTCGGCCGCCTTCAGCAGCAGCCGGCGGCGCTCGGTCGGCGCGAGTGCGGACCAGGCGGGAAACGCGCGGTGCGCGGCGTCGATCGCCGCGTCGGCGTCGGCGAGGCCGGCCGCCGGCGCACGCGACGCCAGCGCACCCGTCGCGGGATTGAATCGGTCGAAGGTGCGCCCGTCGCGTGCGGCGCACCACTCGCCGGCGATCAGCATCCGTCTGTCGGTCATGTTGTCTCCTGCCATGCGTGTCTCTCGTCCGGTTGCGTCAGCGCTTGTAGGCCTGCAGGCCCGGCTTGATCGTCTTGTCGTCGAGGAACTGCTTGAGCCCCTGTTCGCGGCCGTGCTCCGGATCGCGCAGTTGCGCCTGGTCGAGCTTCGCGTACAGGTAATCCTCGCACTGCTCCCACGTCAGTTCGCGCGAGCGCTTGAAGCCGTGCTTTGCCGCGCGCAACACGACCGGGTTCTTGTCCATCAGGCGGGCCGCGAGCGCGATCGTCGCTTCACGCAGTTCGGCCAGCGGCACGCTGCTGTTCACGAGGCCCATGTCCGCCGCTTCGGTGCCGGTGAACGTGTCGCCGGTCATGATGTAGTGCAGCGCGCGGCGGTGCCCGACCGTGTCGGCCATCGCCTTGCTGACGAGGTTGCCGGGCGGGATGCCCCAGTTGATTTCCGACAGCCCGAACACGGCTTCGTCGGCCGCGATCGCGAGGTCGCACGCGACGAGCGGCGAGAAGCCGCCGCCGAAGCACCAGCCGTTCACCATCGCGATCGTCGGCTTGTTGTACATCCGCAGGCGGCGCCACTGCCATTCCGATGCGTCGCGGCGCACCTTTTCCTGCATTGCGTCGGAGCCGCCATCGATCTCGCGGAAGTATTCCTTCAGGTCCATGCCGGCCGTCCACGCGGCGCCCGCGCCGGTGAGGACGAGCACCTTCGCTTCATCGTCGAACTCGACCGCGTCGAGTACCTGCAGCATCTCCCGGTTGAGCGTCGGGCTCATCGCATTGCGCTTGTCCGGGCGGTTCAGCGTGACCCACGCGATGCCGGCCTCCACCTTCACTTCAACGGTCTGCCAGCGGTTGTCGTACTTGCTCATATCGTTTCCTGTCGTTCGTTCCTGTGCGATTCGGGGCGCAGCATCCCTGCTGCGGACGGCTTCATTTAATATCAGGCTACCTGATATTGCAAGCGGCACGAGCGCCGGTGTAAACCCGGAGCGGAAAGCGGTGGAAACGACGGAATCGGGGAACGGTCAGGCGACCGGCAAAGCGAACGCGGGCCCCACGGGCCCGCGCAATGAAGGTTCTGGAAGGGGGTCAGCCGCGCAGGTTGCGCGAGAACAGTTCGAGCGTGCGCTGCACGTCCGCGGCGGCATCGGCGGAGATGTCGCCGAGCATGCGCGTCTCGAGCGGGCGCAGGACGGCTTCGCATTCACGCAGCATCGCCGCGCCTTCGTCGGTCAGCGTCAGCAGGATGATGCGGCCGTGCGACGGGTCGGCTTCACGCGTAACGAAACCGCGGGCGGCCATCACGCTCATCACTTCATTCGCCGATTGTGGCGTGATCCACGAGCGCTCGGCCAGTTGCGCGTTCGACGATGCGCCGCGCGCCTCGAGCACCGACAGCGCCGTGTATTGCGCGAGCGTGATGCCGAGCGGTGCGAGCGCGTCGGTCATGTGGCGGCGCAGCAGCCGGTCGAGACCGCCGATCACGTAGGTCAGGCGCTGCTGCACGCGCGCCTTCGGCTTGTCGCCTGCCGCGCGGGCGGTGTGCTTCGCGGGAGTCTTCGGGTTCGCGGGTTTGGTCGGTGCGGAACTCATGGTGCGGGCGGGATGGGATTGCGGGCCATCTTACCAGCACGTCGGGCGGTGAACGGCGGGTTCCAGGCATGTCGGGCAGCAGCCGCGCGCTCACGCACGCGCGACGGACTGCCGGGCTGGCCGCGAAGCCCGCTGCGTCAGCGGCATCCCATGAACGGCATCCCGCACGCGATCAGCCGCGCGGCGTCCCCGCAAACCGCGCCGTCGCCATCCCCGCGTGCCGCGTCTGCGCGACGAACACGCCGCCCGCATGCGGGTCGCCGGCCAGCGCATCGTCGCTCAACCCGATGCGGGCGCTCGTCACGTACAGGCGGCCTTCGCCGTCGAGCGCCGTGCAGCTCGGCTGCGCGGTCGGTACGGCCACGCGATCCGTCTCGACACCGTCGGGCCCGTAGCGCACCACACGCCTGCCGCCCCACTGCGCGTTCCACAGGCCGCCATCGCGATCGATCATCGAGCCGTCCGGGTCACCGTCGGGATCGGTCAGCCGCGCGAACGGCCGCACGTTGGCGACATCTCCGCCCGCGCGGTAATCGCAGACGAAGATCTCACGCACGAGCGAATCGCAGAAATACAGCTTCGACCCGTCCGGCGAAAACGCGATGCTGTTCGCGATCGCGGCCGGCGGCAACGCGAGCCGCTCCAGCGTCAGGTCGGCATTGAGCCGGTAGAACCCGCCGACTGCCTGCGGCGGCTCGCTTCCCTCGTCCTTCATCCCGAACACGAGTGCGCCGAACGGGTCGCAGCGCCCGTCGTTGAGCCGCGTCGGCAGCTCGGGCTCGACGTCGACGATCCGAGTGAACGCACCGCTGCGCAGGTCGAAGAACGCGAGATGCGTCGCGAGCCCGACGAGCAGCACGTCCGGGTCATGCGTCAGCGCAAAGCAAGCGAGCCGCTCGGGCATGGCCCACGGCGTCAGGTCGGAGCCGTCCGCGCGACAGCGCCACAGTTGCGCGCCTTCGATGTCCACCCAATACAGCGCGTGCGTCCTGTCGCACCACGTCGCGCCTTCGCCGAGCGTGTTGCGGCTGTCGGCCAGCAGCGTCGCCTGCCCGGCCGGATGAGTCTGTTGCATGCCGTCTCCCGATATCTGTCGCGTTCGCGCGCAGCCGCGCTTTCGTCAGAGCTTCATCGCGCGCCGCTGGTTGCGACGATACTGGTCGAACAGCACCGCGAGCAACAGAATCCCGCCGCGTATCAAATATTGGTAAAACGTCGGCACGTTCAGCAGGCTCATCGCATCCTGGACAGAGCCCATGATCAGCACGCCGACCAGCACGCCGGAGATCGTCGCGACGCCGCCCGTCAGCGATACGCCGCCGAGCACGCACGCGGAGATCACGCCGAGTTCGAGCCCGACCGACGTCTTCGGGTCGCCGAGGCTCATCCGCGACGCGAGCATCACGCCCGCGAAGCCCGTCACGAGCCCCTGCAGCACGAACACGGTGATCTTGATGCGCATCACCGGCAGCCCCGCGAGCAGCGCGGCCTCGCCGTTGCCGCCGACGGCCAGCACGTTCTTGCCGAACACCGTCTTGCGCAGCAGGAAGCCGAACACGACGAAGCCGACGATGTTGCTCCAGATCGGATACGAGATGCCGAGAAACGACCCGCCGCCGAGATCGAAGAAGCGCTCCTCGGAGATCATCACCGCGTCGCCGTTCGACGTGATGAACGCGAGTCCGCGCACGACTTCCATCATCGCGAGCGTGACGATCAGCGAGTTGATCCGCCAGCGCGCGATCAGCACGCCGTTGACGAGCCCGACCGCACCGCCCGCGAGCACGCCGCCCGCGATGCCGAGCACGACGCTGTGCGTCGCGGTGATCAGCGTCGACGCGACGACGCCCGAGAACGCGACGATCGACGCGACCGACAGGTCGACCTCGCCGAGCGCGAGCACGAACATCATCGTCACCGCGATCGAGCCGATCAGCGTGACCGACAGCAGCAGGCCCTGGATGTTGCGCGGCGTGAGGAAGTCCGGCACGGTCAGCGACAGCGTCGCGAACAGCACGAGAAACACCATCACGATGCCGGAGCGGTTGATCAGCTGCCACACGCCGCCGCGCGCTCGCGCGGGTACGGCGGCGGCATCGGCGGACGGGGACGTGCGTTGGGGTTGCATTGCCTGGCTCATGTCGTTTGCATTCCGGTTGATCGTTGCGGGGCGCTAGCGCGGCAGCGCGAGTTTGATCAGCGCGTCGGGCGTCGCCTGCGCCTTCGCGACCTCGCCCGCGATCCGTCCTTCCTTCATCACGATGATCCGGTCCGACACGCCGATCACCTCGGCCAGGTCGCTCGACACGAGAATCACCGTGCGGCCCGCTTCCGCGAGTTCGTAGAACAGGTTGTAGATTTCCGCGCGCGCGCCGACGTCGATGCCGCGCGTCGGCTCGTCCATCAGGAACACGTCGATGCGTTCGGCCAACCAGCGCGCGAGCACGACCTTCTGCTGGTTGCCGCCGGACAGCGCGCCGATCGGCGTGTCGCCGTCGCGGGTCTTGATCGCGAGCCGCTCGATGTAGCGTTGCGCAAGCTCGCGTTCGCGCCGCGCGTCGAGCAGCATGCGCGCCGGGCTGAAATGCCGGCGTGCGCTGATGTTCAGGTTGTCGGCCACCGACGCGATCGCGACGATGCCCTCCTGCTTGCGGTCTTCCGGGCACAGCGCGAGGCCGGCGCGCACCGCGTCGCGCGGGCTCCCGAACGCCACCCGCTTCCCGTTCAGCTCGACGTGCCCCGCGCTCGGGCGCGCGGCGCCGTACAGCAGCTTCATCAACTCCGAGCGGCCCGCGCCGACCAGCCCGAAGAAGCCGACGATCTCGCCGCGCCGCGCGGTGAACGACACGGGCTCGGACAACCCGGGCCCCGCCAGCCCTTTCGCCTCGATCAGCACGTCGCCGGCCGTGCGCGGCCGGTAGCCGTACACATCCTCGATCGAACGGCCGACCATGCAGCCGATCAACCGGTCGCGATCGAGATCGGTCACGGAATCGAACGTGTCGATGCGGCGGCCGTCGCGGAACACCGTCACCCGGTCGCACAGTTCATAAACCTCTTCCATCCGGTGCGTGACGTAGATGATCGCGCGGCCCTCCGCACGCAGCGCCCGGATGATCCGGAACAGCTGCGTGGTCTCGCGCGCGGACAACGAACTCGTCGGTTCGTCGAACGCGATCACGCGCGCATCGCGCATCAGCGCCTTGCCGATCTCGATCATCTGGCGCTGGCCGATCGACAGATACTTCACCGGGATGCCCGGATCGATGTGCTCGCCGAGCCGCTCCAGCGCATCGAGCGCACGCGCCGCGAGCGTGCGCTCGTCGACCACGCCGAGCCGGCTCGGCAACTGCCCGAGCATCAGGTTTTCGGCGACCGTCAGCTCGGGCACCAGATGCAGCTCCTGGTAGATGATCGCGATGCCGGCCTCGAGCGCCGCGCGCGTCGACGCGAAGCGCTGCGCGGTGCCGTTCAGCGCCAGCGTGCCGGCCTGCGGCTGGTTCACGCCCGACAGCACCTTCAGCAGCGTCGACTTCCCCGCGCCGTTCTCGCCCATCAGCCCGTGCACCTCGCCCGCGCGCACCGACAGCGACACGGCATCGAGCGCGCGCACGCCCGGGAACGTCACCGTGATCCCGTCGAGCGCGAGCAGCGGGCCGCCGGGCTTCCGCGCGCCAGCATCGACATCGGCACCGGTGTCGCCGTCGTTGCCGGATACGGCCGTCATCGTCTGCGTGGTCATCGCGTTCTCGCCTCGTGCGCTCAGATGCCGAGCTCGGTACGCACGGCCTGCCAGTTCGCGCGCGTCATCAGCTTGCCGCTCGTCTGCGTGTCGGGCGCCGGCGTCTTGCCGTTGCGGATCCAGTCGACGAGGTTCTGCGTGCTGTCCTTGCCGTGGTTCGTCGAGCTGACGGCGATCGTCCCGTAGAAGCCGGTCGGCTCCTTCTTCTGGAATTCGGCGAACGCCTCGCCCGCACCGTTGATGCCCACGCCGATCACGTCGGCCGCCGGGATATGCAGCTGCTCGGTCGCGCGCACCGCGCCGAGCACGGTTTCCTCGTTCAGCGCGTAGACCACCCACTTCTTCACGTTCGGATGGCGCGCGAGCACCGGCGCGGCCGCGCTGAAACCGCCTTCGTCGTCGGTCGTCTTCTGCGGCGCGTCGAAGATGTTCTCCTTGCGGAAGCCGTTCGCGAGCAGCGCCTGCGTCGCGCCGTCGGTGCGCAGCTTCGCGGTCGGCAGCTCGTAGTTCGTGATCCGCAGCGCACCGACTTCCTCGGGCTTCCAGCCGCGCCGCTTCATCTCGTCGGCAATGGCCTGGCCGACCTGGTTGCCGATCTTGGTCGCCGACATCCCGAGGTGCGGCACGTTCGGCAGCGGCTTGCCGGTCGAATCGACGAGCTGGTCGTCTACGGTCACGAACTTCATGTTGTAGCGCTTCGCACGCGCGGCGATTGCCGGGCCGAGGCGCACGTCCGGCGCGCAGATCACGAAGCCTTGTGCGCCCTGCGAGCCGAGGTTGTCAATCGCGGCGAGCACCTTCTCGCCGTCAGGCGTGCCGATCTTCACGACCGAGAAGTTCTCCTTCTGGCCGAGCGCGGACGCGGCGTTCTGCTCGTTGATGAACCACGCCTGCTCGGGCATCTTCACCAGGAAGCCGATCTTCAGCGGCGCGTCGGCGCGCGCGGCGCCCTGCATGCCGAGCGGTGCGATGCAAAGCGCGGCGAGCAGCGCGCGCAACGTATGGCGGCGGATCGTGTGGGTCGTGCGGTTCATGCGATGTCTCCTTTGTGTCGGCTCATGCCGTAATGATTCGTCGTGCGTGATCGCGCCGCAGCGCGCCCGCAGGGTCAGCGGCCGAACGCGTCGGTCTGCACGCGCCGGCCGAACAGGAACGCATCGGCGACGAGCCGCAGCGGCCGTACGTCGACGTCGCTTTCGCCACGCGCGATCAGCGCATGGAAGTGCGCATACAGCGCCGGATACTCGCGCTCGGGACCGAGCCAGACCGGCTCGCCCGCGATCGACAACTGCGCGCCGCCGCGACTGATCGCGAGCACGCCGTCGGCCGTGTCGACCGCGATCTCCCATTGCTCGACCGGACCGTGCCGCCAGTCGAATTCCGCGCGCACCGGTACGCCGTCGGTATCCACGCAATCGAGTTCGGCGGCGATCGGCGTCTGCACGTCGCTCGGCACGATGAGCGTCGCCTCGCGCAGCACAAGCTCGCGCGGCAGGATTCGCGTGACGATCGACAGCGCATTGATGCCCGGGTCGAACACACCTAGGCCGCCGGGCTCCCAGATCCATTGCTGCCCCGGATGCCAGCGCCGCACGTCTTCCTTCCAGCGCACCTGCACCGCGCGGATCGCACGCGTCGCAAGCCAGGCGCGGGCCGGCTCCACCGCACTCGCGCAGCGCGAATGCCAGGTCGCGAACAGCGTGAGGCCGCGCTCGCGCGCGAGCGCTTCCAGCACGGCCACTTCGCCGAGCGTCGCGCCCGGCGGCTTTTCGAGCATCACGTGCTTGCCCGCTTCGAGCGCGGCGCGCGCCTGCGCATAGCGCACCTGCGGTGGCGCGCACAGCGACACGGCGTCGAGCTCGCGCTCGGCGGCCAGCAGCGCGCGCAGATCGCGGTAATTGCGTACCCCGGCGACTTCCGCGTGCCGGCTCGCGCACGCGGTCAGCTTGAAACCCGGTTCGGCGTCGATCGCCGGCAGATGCTGGTCGCGCGCGATCTTGCCGATGCCGACGACACCCAGCGAAACCTGATCACTCATCGTGCATGCCTCCTTCGCGAATCCTTCGGTGGTCCTTCGCTGATCGTTCAGCGTGCCCAGCGCAGCACAAGCGGATCGAGCCGCCGCGCGATCGCGAGCAGTTCCGCACGCGTGTCCGGATGCAGCTCCGGCATCGGGTGCCGCGGCCGCTCGCACGCGATCACGCCGCCTTCGCGCATCAGCGCCTTCGCGGTGAGAATCCCGGACTGGCGGTTCTCGTGGTTGATCAGCGGCAGCCAGGCCTGGTAGCGCGCGTAGGCGTCGTCGTGACGCCCTTCGCGGAAGGCTTCGAGGATCGGCCGGATGCCGTCCGGATACGCGCCGCCCGTCATCGCGCCGGTCGCGCCTGCGTGCAGATCGGCGAGCAGCGTGATCGCCTCCTCGCCGTCCCACGGCCCTTCGATTGCATCGCCGCCGAGCCGGATCAGCTCGCGCAGCTTGTTCGCGGCGCCCGGCGTCTCGATTTTAAAGTACGCGACCTGTTCGATCTCGCGTGCCATCCGCGCGAGGAACGGGGCCGACAGCGCGGTGCCGCTCGCGGGTGCGTCCTGGATCATGACCGGAATGGCGATCGCATCCGACACGCGCGCATAGAACTCGAAGATCTGCGCTTCGGGCACGCGGAACGTCGCGCCGTGATACGGCGGCATCGCCATCACCATCGCTGCGCCGAGCTGCTGCGCGCGCAGGCTGCGCGCCGCGCACACCTGCGTGCCGTAATGCGACGTCGTGACGATCACCGGCACGCGGCCCGCGACGTGGTCGAGAATCGTGCGCGTGAGCACGTCGCGTTCGTCGTCGGTGATCGCGAACTGCTCGGAGAAGTTCGCGAGGATGCACAGCCCGTCCGAGCCCGCGTCGATCATGAAATCGACCGCGCGCTTCTGGCTCGCGAGGTCGAGCTCGCCGGTGTCGGCAAACGTCGTCGGGACGACGGGGAAGATGCCACGATAGCGCGGCGTGCTGCTCGATGTCATGGTTCGCGTCCTGCGCCGGCCCTTGTAGCGGCCGGCCGTCATGCGTTCACGGTTTCACGAAGCGCGGGCCGGGAAAGCCCGCAACCGGCTGCCGCGCAGCCGCTCAGTGCGAATGGCTCGGCACCTCCGCGCCGCGCGTGCCGACCAGGAAGTCGAGGTCGCATCCCTCGTCGGCCTGCAGCACGTGATCGATGTACAGCCGGGCGTAGCCGCCCTTGCCGAGCTGGCCGGCGACGCCCGGCGCCGCGGCCGGATCGACGTCCGACAGGCGGCGTTGCAGTTCGTCATCCGTAATGTCGAGATGCAGCGTACCGGCCTCGCAGTCGAGCTCGATCCAGTCGCCGTTTCGCACGGCCGCGAGCGGCCCGCCGGCGGCGGCCTCCGGCGCGACGTGCAGCACGACCGTGCCGTACGCGGTGCCGCTCATCCGCGCGTCGGAAATCCGTACCATGTCCTTCACGCCCTGGCGCAACAGCTTCGGCGGCAGCCCCATGTTGCCGACCTCGGCCATCCCCGGATAACCGCGCGGCCCGCAGTTCTTCAGCACCATCACGGAGCTTGCGTCGACGTCGAGCGCCTCGTCGTTGATCGTCGCCTTGTAGTGGTCGAGGTTCTCGAACACGACCGCGCGGCCGCGATGCTTGAGCAGCTCGGGGCTCGCCGCCGACGGCTTCAGCACCGCGCCGCGCGGCGCAAGATTGCCGCGCAGGATCCGGATGCCGCCGTCCGCGATCAGCGGCCGGTCGAGCGGGCGGATCACTTCGTCGTCGTAGTTCGGCGCTTCACGCACGTTGTCCCACAGCGACTTGCCGTTCACCGTCAGCGCGTCCGGGTTCGGCAGCAGCCCGCCTTCGCCGAGCCGGCGCAGCACGGCCGGCAGCCCGCCCGCGTAATAGAACTCTTCCATCAGGAAGCGCCCCGACGGCATCAGGTCGACGATCGTCGGCGTGTCGCGGCCGATGCGCATCCAGTCCTCCAGTTCGAGCGGCACGCCGATGCGGCCCGCGATCGCCTTCAGGTGGATCACCGCGTTGGTCGAGCCGCCGATCGCCGCATTCGCGCGGATCGCGTTCTCGAACGCCGCGCGCGTGAGGATCTTCGACAGCACGAGCCCGTCGAGCGCCATCTCCACGATGCGGATGCCCGACATGTGCGCGAGCACGTAGCGGCGCGAATCGACGGCCGGAATCGCCGCGTTGTGCGGCAGCGCGACGCCGAGCGCCTCGGCCATGCACGCCATCGTCGACGCGGTGCCCATCGTGTTGCAGGTGCCGGCCGAGCGCGACATCCCGGCTTCGGCCGACAGGAAGTGATGCAGGTCGATCTCGCCGGCCTTCAGCGCTTCGTGCAGCTGCCACACGGCCGTGCCCGAGCCGATGTTCCGGCCCTCCAGCTTGCCGTTCAGCATCGGCCCGCCCGACACGACGATCGCCGGCACGTCACAGCTCGCCGCGCCCATCAGCAGCGCGGGCGTAGTCTTGTCACAGCCGGCGAGCAACACGACCGCGTCGATCGGATTGCCGCGAATCGCCTCCTCGACGTCCATCGAAGCTAAGTTGCGCGTGAGCATCGCCGACGGACGCAGGTTCGATTCACCGTTCGAGAACACCGGGAACTCGACCGGGAAACCACCGGCCTCGGAGATCCCGCGCTTCACGTGCTCGGCGAGCTTGCGGAAGTGCGCATTGCACGGCGTCAGTTCGGACCACGTATTGCAGATGCCGATGATCGGCCGGCCATCGAACTCGTGATCGGGGATGCCCTGGTTCTTCATCCAGCTCCGGTACATGAAGCCGTTCTTGTCGTTCGTGCCGAACCATTGGGTGGAGCGCAGCCTGGGTTTCGTTGCCGACATCGTCAGTCCTGTGGTGACGGGATACCGGCGCAGTCTAGGCAGAATTTTGATAACTCGCTAATGACGTTTTGGGCGATTACGATATCCATTTCGATATCGATATAAACCCGTACGATGCCCGATGCCAGCCCGTGGGGAAACCGTGGCCGCCTGAAGACGCGCCAGCTTCTGCTGGTCGTCGCGCTTGCCGACGAAGGCAGCATTCACCGCGCGGCGGCCGCGCTGAACATGACGCAGCCGGCCGCGTCGAAGCTGTTGCGCGAACTCGAGGAATCGATCGGCGCGGTGCTGTTCGAGCGCCTGCCGCGCGGGATGCGGCCGACGCTGTACGGCGACGCGCTGATCCGCCATGCGCGCGCGGCGCTCGGCAGCCTCGACCAGGCGCACGAGGAACTGGCCGCGCTGAAGGCCGGCCATCTCGGCCATGTGGCGGTGGGGGCGATCACGTCGCCGGGCCTGCGGCTCGTGCCGCCGGCCGTCGCCGCCGTGAAGGGGACGCATGCCGGTCTGCACGTGTCGGTCGAGATCGACACCAGCAACGTGCTGCTCGAACATCTTGCGCAGGAAAAGATCGACATCGTGCTCGGCCGGCTCTCCGCCGAACACGACAAGCTGCGTCTGCGCTACGAGCCGCTGACCGGCGAGCCGGTGGCCGCGGTGGTACGGCCCGGCCATCCGCTGCTCGCGCAGGCACCGCTGTCGCTCGCGGACGTGCAACGCGCCGCGTGGGTTGTGCCGCCGGCCGGCAGCGTGCTGCGGCATCGCTTCGAACTCGTGTTCCAGCGCGCGAGCCTCGCGCCGCCGGCGAACCTCGTCGAGACGTCCGCGCTGCTGTTCATCACGCAGCTGCTCGAACAGAGCGACATGATCGCGGTGCTGGCCGAGGACGTCGCGCGCTACTACGCGCGGCACGGGATCGTCACGGTGCTGCCGCTGGAGATGGATTGCCGGATGGACGATTTCGGGATCATCACGCGCACCGACCGGCTGCATTCGCCGGCCGTCGCGGTGATGGCCGATGCAATCCGTGTGACGGCGCGGGAGGTGTATGGCGTTGCGCTGTGACGCTGACGCCAATGCTGAGTTCGCGACGTCATGGCCGCTGCCGTTTCCGGATCGCTCAGCACGCATGCGCATCGAGTGACGCGCATGCTGCCGCCATGATGCGTCACACCCAGGGCTGCGCAAGCCCTTCAGTCTGCAACGCCCGCTGGATCGCCGGGCGCGCGAGCACCCGCTGCAGATAGCCGCCGAGTACCGGACGCTGCCGCGCCGGCTCGGCAAAGCCGCGCGTCCAGCGGCACAGCATCAGCGCATACGGATCGAGCACCGTGTAGTGTGCGCCGAGCAGCCAGGGGCCGCCGCTCGTCTCCAGCTGACGCTCGAGCTGATCCAGCAGCGCCGCGATTTTCGCCTCCGCGTGCGCCTTCACCTGCGTGGCGCCCGCCACGTTGCCCACGTCGACCCAGCGCTCCGGATAGAAGTACGCGATCAGCGTCGTCTGGAGCGTGTTGGTGAGCCACATCAGCCATTTGTAGAACTGCGCGCGTTCCGGTGTGCCGAGTGCGGGCGCAAGCCGCTGCTCGGGATGCGTATCCGCGAGATGCAGGCAAATGGCGGCGGCTTCGTACAGCACCAGGTCGCCGTCGGTCAGCACCGGGATAAGCCCGTTCGGATTCAGCGCGAGGTAGTCCGGCGACTTGTGCTGGTCGTGCGTGCGGTCGACGAATTCGAGTTCGAACGGCTTGCCGATTTCTTCCAGCACGAAGTGCGGCGCCATGCTGGCATTGCTGGGGTAGTAGAAGAGCTTCATCGTCGATGTCATCCGGCGGGTGTCGTTATCACGCTGCGGCGAATTCGATCACGGGTTCGCAGCGGATCGGAAAATTGACCGAGTTCGCGATATAGCACTTCGCGTGCGCGTCATGATGCAGATGTTCCGCCCGCTCGCGATCGTCGCCGGCCTGGATCGTCACGTGCGGGCGCAACACGATTTCCGTGAAGCGGCCCGGCTCGACGCTGTCGACCATCGTGCCTTCCGCGTTGTCGACATAGGCGAGCACGCGGATGCCCGCGTCGGAACACAGATGCAGGTACCAGAGCTTGTGGCACGCCGATGCCGACGCCAGCAGCAGGTCTTCCGGATTCCAGCACGCCGCATCGCCGCGAAACGCCGGGTCCGACGAACCGGGAATGTCTGGCTTGGAACCGGCCCGGATCAGATGATCGCGGCCGTACTCGCGATACCCCGACGTGCCGGTGCCACGATTGCCCGTCCACTCTACTGCGACGCGATACTTGTGTTCGCCAGATGCCATCTCGCTCTCCATTGATGTGGGTTGCTTCGGCCGGGCCGGATGTCGTTTTACGAAGCCCGCCTGCGCTCGCCATTTTGGCACCGGATTCCCGTTTGGTATACCATTATTCCAAATTGACGGAACATGCAGGCATGGAAGCCAAACTCGATTCCACGGCGGACGCCGTGGCCGCCTCGTTGCGGGACATGATCATCAACGGCGAACTGGAAGCCGGCGAGCGGCTCGTCGAGCGCGACCTCGCCGACCGGTTCGGCATCAGCCGGATTCCGATGCGTGAGGCGATCCAGCGCCTGGAGCGCGAAGGCTTGCTGGATATCTTCAGGAATCGCGGCGCCGTCGTGCGCATGCTGAGCGCATCGGACGTGCAGGAGATCTACGACCTGCGCGCGCTGCTCGAAGGCGACGCGATCTACCGGAGCGTGAAGCGGCTCGACGACGAAACGCTCGCGCGTGCCGAACTCGTCCATCGCCTGCTCGGCGATGCCGCCGTGCCGCGCCGGCAGGGCGAGCTGAACCGCGAATTCCACGCGCTGCTTTATTCGTGCTGCGGCAACGCGCGGCAGTTGAAGACGATCGCGGAGCTGCGCAGCCAGGTTGAACGGTACGAGCGCCTGCAGACCACGCTGCTCGCGGATACACCGTCGTTCCAGGTCGAGCACGAGGAGATCCTGCAGGCGTGCCGCGAACGCAATGCGCGCGCGGCACGTTCGATGACGGTCGCGCATCTCGAATCGGCCAGAAGCATCGTGCTGCGGCTCGTCGAAGGCGGTTGAGGCCGGCGGGCACGCCGTTCGTTATGCCGGGCGCGGCAATAATCCGGCCGGGATCACCGGGCGGGGCGGCGCGACCAGAGAACGTGGACTCACACCCGCACGGGTGTCGTTCGCGCTGCGAATCGCGAGGTCATCCGCTTCGACGGGCGCTCTCTTTCTGGTTGTCGCTCGTGGATTGAGCGGGCGAGATGTACTGCGAAACCCCGGAAGCTGCCATCTATAGCAGTTGACAGACTTGCTTCCGGAATCAATATTCGACACATTCGAAGCGAGAAGGTCGCCAAGGTCGCCGGCGACAAACAAAACAATCGTCGAAATCAGTAACAGCGGCTCGACAACAACAACGACAAAACGATATGAACATGCATTCCGGGAATCGCAGGTCCAAGTATTCGAAAGCGGCAATGTGGCTTGCTTTGGCGCCGACATGTGCGTTGCTGGCGGGCTGCCCGCCCTTGATCATGCCGAATGTCGAGACGCACAAATACGATAAGACATATCGCTTTCCTGCCGATCCGCAACCCTGGCTGACACTGGAACGCGACGGAATCAGTTTTTACATCTATCAGGATTGCAGCGGATCATCGGACGTGTGCCCCTGGCAAAATCTGGTGGCGTTGAAGACAGGCACACCGCCTGACTGGAAGAACCTGATCGACGCTCGTGCGATCGACTGGAACGTCAAGAATGTGGATATCCCCATCCGTCGCCCGCTCTCTGCGTATGTACCGGGTACGCGCTATCGCCTGGTGGGTTCGTTCGGCCATCATCCCAAAATCGTGCTCGCAGATCCGGAAGAACTGGTCAGCAAAAATAGCGCCTATCGTTACGTGCAGGGAAGCCGCGACATGCACATCGAGAGCTTCAACGATCTCGTTTACCCCGCAGATATCGACGTGCAGCTGGTGATCTACAACGACGATCATCAATGGGTTTTCGTCAACCCGCCCAAGTTCAAACCGAACACCGGCGAGCACCCCACCGATCTATACGTTCCCAGCAAGCTGTTTCACTTCGAAGCCGGCAACGATGCACGGTTGAACCAGCCAATGGCACTCTATTACACGCAGAAAAGGATGTCCTTTACCGGTTATCGCGTCGTATCCGGCAAGGCAGAGGAATGGTGGATCGACAAGAATCAGGTCAAACACCCCGCGAATCAGATCACGCTGGCGGAGGTCGTGTTTCCGTCAGTGCCGCTCAAACTGGACACCTTGACCCTGGATGACAAGACCGTGTCCGGCGCGCCAACGCTGCGGTGCCGCTACAGCCATACCCAGTTCAACCTGGGCTGGCTGGATTCAGGCCCGCGCGGCGGGCCTTCAGAGGCCTATCGGAAGGGTTGCGATCCGTATCCCGCGCAGGCGCAGGCCGAGTGATCGTCGAGCCGGGCTCATCGAAGCGTTGCGCTGCCGAGCGGCGCTTGCAGGCCAGGATGCCGCAGCCGCGGCAATCCGCGATGCACGTTTCCCCGCCTGCTGCCGCTACACTGCGCCCGGTTCGCCGCCCTTGATCCGCAACTGCACATCCACCGCCCCGATATTCTTCTCATGCGCCACCAGCATCTGCGTGAGCGCATGATGCATGTCCGGCTGCGCGAGCGTCGGCAGTAACGCCTGCAACTTCCGCACGACCCACCGCTGCCCACGATTCAAAAACGCCAGCCGCTCGGCCAGATCATCGATCGCCATCGCCTTCTCATAGAACGCCCCGGTAGCATGCGTCGGCGTCGCATCGAGCGACCGAATCGCATCGACCAGCACCGCACACCAGTGCGCCTCATCCTGTCGAATGCCGGCCACCAGCCGATGAAGTTCGGGATCGTCGATTTCCACCGCCGTCTCCGACGCAACCCGCGCACCGGCGCGCTCGGCTTCCAGCAGCTCATTCAGCAACGCGAGCAACGCGTCGCGCTGCGCATCAGCGGATTCGTCCGCGGCTTTGGCGGGGCGGGCGTCGTGCCCGTCGTCGTGGGTCCGGTTCGACATGCGATGTCCTCCGTTCAGGAAGCGTGGCGCACCGGTTCGTCCGGCGTGGTTCCGTCAGACACTGTTCACACGACAGCGTCCACGCATCACGACTGACAACAGCGGGGCCACACGAAGAATGGCTCACAGTCTGACATAGCCCTGTGACACGCGTCTCGAGGCGGCTCACTGTGCGTGATACGCATCAAGACACACCGCAACGCGCAGCCGACATCACGTCCACCCTTCAAGCCTCAACGTCGACCGCACCAACCGCTGCTCCTCCTGCTCGATCTCCCGCAGATACTCGACGCACTGGCGAATATGCTCGCTCGCCGCCTTGCGCGCCTGATCGGGCAACCGCCCCGTCACCGCGTTATAAAGCCGCGCATGCTGCCGATCGATCTGCTTCTTTAGCGGCTCACGGTGATAGAGATTGTTCACCGACGCAAACACCGAACTCAGCAGCAGATCCGTCAACGACTGCAGCGTATTCACCAGCACCGGGTTATGCGAAGCCTCACAGATCGCGAGATGGAACGCATGATCGAGCTTCGCGCGCGCGGCCGGATCGAGATCCTGCGCGTCGGCCGCAGTCATCTCTTCATAGCGACGCTTGATCAGGATGAAGTCGGCCGGCGTACCGCGCAGCGCCGCGAGCCGCGCGGCCTCCGTCTCGAGCATCCCGCGTACCTCGAACAGGTCGTACAGCGTGCGCGGCTGCGAGCCGAGCAGATGCATCATCGGCGTGATCTCGCGTTGCGGGGTCAGGCTCGCAACGAACGAGCCCTTGCCGTGCGCGGTGTCGATGATGCCGCGCGCACGCAGCAGCTTCATCCCTTCACGCACGGCCGTGCGCGACACGCCGAGCTTCTCGGTCAGCCGCCGTTCGGACGGTAGCGCCTGCCCGGCCTTCAGCACGCCGTCGACGATCAGCTTCTCGATGCGCTCGGCAACGACGTCGGCCACGTTGCGCGCCGGGCCCGCCTGTTCCTGCATTTCCATACTGGTATGACCACTTCGGAAGGATATCGGCGATTTTCCCACAAACCCTTGTAGCTATTCGGTTTTATAGCAATCGACGCAGCCGCCTTCCGAGCCCTCGACAAAAACTGGTATGACCACATTCACCACGTCTGGACACGCGCGCGCCGCCCGCCAAGAATCCATTCCTTCCGGCGTGCCGCGCGTCGCGCAGCCGCCTGCATGGTGGAGACAACCCCGATGAGTTTCACCTACGACGAACGGATCGACGGCCCATTGGCGACCGTCGGCCGCGACACACTCGTCGCCGCGCTGCACGCGGCGGCGCCCGGCCTCGACGTGCTGCACGAACGCGAGGCGCTCAAGCCGTTCGAATGCGACGGCCTCGCCGCGTACCGCACGGTGCCGCTCGCGGTCGCGCTGCCCGACACGGTCGAGCAAGTGCGCGCGGTGTTGCGTGTCGCGGCCGCGCTCGGCGTGCCGGTGGTTGCGCGCGGCGCGGGCACCGGCCTGTCGGGCGGCGCGATGCCCCTCGAAAAAGGCCTCCTGCTCGTGATGGCGAAGTTCAACAGGATTCTCGACATCGACCCCGATGCCGGCATCGCGCGCGTGCAGCCCGGCGTGCGCAACCTCGCGATTTCCCAGGCAGCCGCGCCA
Organism: Burkholderia lata; assembly: GCF_000012945.1. Taxonomy (NCBI): domain Bacteria; kingdom Pseudomonadati; phylum Pseudomonadota; class Betaproteobacteria; order Burkholderiales; family Burkholderiaceae; genus Burkholderia; species Burkholderia lata. Next base: position 39,357 of record NC_007511.1, on the reverse strand, counting down.
TACGGCCTCTACTACGCCCCCGATCCGTCGTCGCAGATCGCCTGCTCGATCGGCGGCAACGTCGCCGAAAACGCGGGCGGCGTGCACTGCCTGAAATACGGCCTCACGGTGCACAACATCCTGAAGGTCGAGATCCTGACGATCGACGGCGACACGCTCACGCTCGGCGCCGACGCGCTCGACGCACCCGGCTTCGACCTGCTCGCCTTGTTCACCGGCTCGGAAGGGATGCTCGGCATCGTCACGGAAGTCACGGTGAAGCTGCTGCCGAAGCCGCCGAGCGTGAAGGTGCTGATGGCGAGCTTCGACGACGTCGCGGAAGCCGGCGCGGCGGTCGCGCGAATCATCGGCGCGGGCGTGATCCCCGGCGGCCTCGAGATGATGGACAACCTCGCGATCCGCGCGGCGGAGGATTTCATCCACGCGGGCTACCCGGTCGACGCGCAGGCGATCCTGCTGTGCGAGCTCGACGGCTCGCCGACCGACGTCGACGAAGACGCCGAACGCGTCGCCACGCTGCTGCGCGACGCGGGCGCAACCGAGATCCGCGTCGCGCGCGACGAAGCCGAGCGCCAGCGCTTCTGGGCCGGCCGCAAGAACGCATTCCCGGCGGTCGGCCGCATGTCGCCCGACTACTACTGCATGGACGGCACGATTCCGCGCCGCGAGCTGCCGCGCGTGCTCGAAGGCATTGCCGCGCTGTCCGCCGAATACGGGCTGCCGGTCGCGAACGTGTTCCACGCGGGCGACGGCAACATGCACCCGCTGATCCTGTTCGACGCGAACCGCGCGGGCGAGCTCGACCGCGCGGAAGCGCTCGGCGGAAAGATCCTCGAGCTGTGCGTCGCGGCGGGCGGCAGCATCACCGGCGAGCACGGCGTCGGGCGCGAGAAGATCAACCAGATGTGCGTGCAATTCAACGCCGATGAAATCACGTTCTTCCACGCTGTGAAGGCCGCGTTCGATCCGCAGGGCCTGCTCAATCCCGGCAAGAACATCCCGACGCTGCACCGCTGCGCCGAATTCGGCGCGATGCACGTCCATCACGGCAAGCTGCCGTTTCCCGAACTGGAGCGCTTCTGATGCGACGCGACATCGAATCGATCGACGACAGCGCGGCGCTCGTCGCCCAGGTCGACGCGGCGATCCACGACCGCCAGCCGCTGCACATCCGCGGCGCCGGCACGAAGGCGTTCCTCGGCCGCCCCGTCGAAGGCCGCACGCTCGACGCGCGCACGCATCGCGGCGTCGTGTCGTACGACCCGACCGAACTCGTCGTCACCGCGCGCGCGGGCACGCCGCTCGCCGAACTCGAAGCGATGCTCGACGCGGCCGGCCAGATGCTGCCGTGCGAGCCGCCGACGTTCGGCGGCGCGGCCACGGTCGGCGGCATGTTCGCGGCGGCGCTGTCGGGCCCGCGCCGCCCGTGGGCCGGCGCGGTGCGCGACTTCGTGCTCGGCTGCCGCGTGATCACCGGCCACGCGAAGCACCTGCGCTTCGGCGGCGAGGTGATGAAGAACGTCGCGGGCTACGACGTGTCGCGGCTGCTCGCGGGCAGCTTCGGCTGTCTCGGTGTCGTGACCGAGGTGTCGCTGAAGGTGCTGCCGAAGCCGCGTGCAACTGGCGATCTCGCATTACAACTTGCCGTGGATGAAGCCGTACAGCGCGTCGCCGCGTGGCGTCGCGCAGGGCTGCCGCTCGCGGGCGCATGCCACGCGGACGGCGTGCTGCGCGTGCGGATCGAAGGCGGCGAGGGCTCGGTGAAGGCCGCGCGCGACACGATCGGCGGCGAGCGCATGGACGATCGCGACGATGCTTTCTGGGCACGGCTGCGCGACCTCGCGCTGCCGTTCTTCGACGATCCGCGCCCGCTGTGGCGCCTGTCGGTGCCGGCCGCCGCGCCGCTCGACGCGTTGCCCGGCGCGCTGCTTGCCGACTGGGGCGGTGCACAGCGCTGGCTGAAGAGCGACGCCGCACCGGCCGACGTACAGCGGTTCGCCGCGCAATGGGGCGGCCACGCGACCTGCTTCACGCCGGGCACGACACGCGAGCCGTTCCAGCCGCTGCCGCCCGCGCTGCTGCGCGTGCACCGGCAGCTCAAGGCGCAGCTCGACCCGCACGCGATTTTCAATCCCGGCCGCCTGTACGCCGACTTCTGACGCGAACCCGATCCCCACCCGCCGATGCAAACCAATCTCAGCGAAGCAAGCAAGGCCCTCGCCCGGGCCGACGAAGCGGAAGCGATCCTGCGCGCGTGCGTGCACTGCGGCTTCTGCAATGCGACCTGCCCGACCTACCAGGTGCTCGGCAACGAGCTCGACGGGCCGCGCGGACGCATCTACCTGATCAAGCAGCTGCTCGAAGGCGAGCCGTGCGGCGAGCGCACGCAGCAGCATCTCGACCGCTGCCTGACGTGCCGCAACTGCGAGACGACCTGCCCGTCCGGCGTGCGCTATCACACGCTGCTCGACATCGGCCGCGCGGAAGCCGAGAAGCGCGTGCAGCGGCCCGCGCGCGAGCGCCTGCTGCGCGCGGGGCTGCGGCACGTCGTGCCGCGCCCGGCGACGTTCGCCGCGCTGCTGAAGGCCGGCCGCGCGCTGCGCCCGCTGCTGCCCGGCACGCTGCAGGACAAGATCCCGGCCGCCGTTCCCGCCGCCGCCCCGCGCCCGCCCGTGCGTCATGCTCGGCGCGTGCTGATGCTCGAAGGCTGCGTGCAGCCGTCGCTGTCGCCGAACACCAATGCGGCCGCGGCGCGCGTGCTCGACCGGCTCGGCATCAGCGTGACCCCGGCGCGCGAAGCCGGCTGCTGTGGCGCGACCGAATATCACCTGAACGCGCAGGATGCCGGCCTCGCCCGTGCGCGCCGCAATATCGACGCCTGGTGGCCCGCGATCGAAGCGGGCGCGGAAGCGATCGTGCTGACGGCCAGCGGCTGCGGCGCCTTCGTCAAGGAATACGGCGACCTGCTGCGTTCTGACCCCGTCTATGCGGAGAAAGCGCAACGCGTCAGCGCGCTCGCACGCGATCTCGCCGAAGTGATCGCTGCCGAGCCGCTCGACGCGCTGGCCGGTTCGACGCCACGTCGCATCGGGGTGCACTGCCCGTGCACGCTGCAGCACGCACAGCGCCTCGGTGGCGCGGTCGAACGCATCCTGACGCAGCTCGGCTTCGATCTGACGAATGTCGCCGACGGCCATCTGTGCTGCGGCTCGGCCGGCACGTATTCGCTGACACAGCCCGAACTCGCGACGCAACTGCGCGACAACCGGCTCGACGCGCTCGAAGCCGCGCGGCCCGACCTGATTGTCACGGCCAACGTCGGCTGCCAGACTCACTTGAACGGCGCAGGCCGCACGGCCGTGCGCCACTGGATCGAGCTCGTCGACAACCACCTCGTCAACTGACCTGATTCCGGAGGAATGCCATGCAGACGAAACCCGAACTCGAACTCGCCGATGCCGACCGCATGCTCGCCGCCGCCCGCGCGGAAGCGGAACGCCACGGCTGGGCCGTATCGATCGCCGTCGTCGACGACGGCGGCCACCTGCTCGCGTTCGCGCGGCTGAACGGCGCATCGCCGGCCAGCACCTATATCGCGCAGGACAAGGCGCGCGCGGCGGCGCTCGGCCGGCGCGAGACGAAGGCGTATGAGGATATGATCAACGGTGGCCGCACCGCGTTTCTCAGCGTGCCGCTGACGGGGTTGCTCGAAGGCGGCGTGCCGGTCACGGTGGGCGGCCGGATCGCGGGCGCGATCGGCGTGTCTGGCGTAAAGTCCGAACAGGACGCGCAGATCGCCCGCGCCGGCACACAAAGCGTCGCGGTATAACCAGCCAAAGCCGCGCGCGATTTTTTCCCCGGGAGGATTAACGATGATCGACCAAGCAGGACTGCAAGTCGCGCCAGCGCTGAGCCAGTTCATTGAAAACGAAGCGCTGCCGGGCACCGGCATCGACAAGGCCGCGTTCTGGAGCGGTTTCTCGGCCCTGGTGCACGACCTGGCGCCGCGCAACCGCGAACTGCTCGCGGAACGCGACCGCCTGCAGCAGGAACTCGACACCTGGCACCGCGCGCACCCCGGCCCCGTGCGCGACCACGCCGCGTATCGCGCGTTCCTCGAACAAATCGGCTACCTCGTGCCGGTCCCGTCGAACGTCGCGGCAGCCACCGCGAACGTCGACAGCGAGATCGCCACGCAGGCCGGCCCGCAGCTCGTCGTGCCGCTGTCGAACGCGCGCTACGCGCTGAACGCCGCGAACGCCCGCTGGGGCAGCCTGTACGACGCGCTGTACGGCACCGATGCGCTGCCTGAAGACGGCGGCGCCGAACGCACCGCGACCTACAACCCGACGCGCGGCCAGCGCGTGATCGACTACGCGCGCAACGTGCTCGACAACGCAGCGCCGCTCGCGAGCGGCTCGCACCGCGACGCGCTGCGCTACCGCGTGCAGGACGGCCAGCTCGCCGTCGAAACCGCGAAGGGCATCGTGGGCCTCGCGCAGCCGGCGCAGTTCGTCGGCTACCAGGGCGCGGCCGACGCACCGTCCGCGATCCTGCTGAAGCACAACGGCCTGCACCTCGAGATCCAGATCGACGCGTCGACGCCGATCGGCCGCGCCGATCTCGCGAACGTGAAGGACGTCGTGCTCGAAGCCGCGGTCAGCACGATCATCGACTGCGAGGATTCGGTCGCGGCGGTGGACGCAGAAGACAAGGTCCAGCTCTACCGCAACTGGCTCGGCCTGATGCAGGGCACGCTGGTCGAGGAAGTCGCGAAGGGCGGCAAAAGCTTCACGCGCCGCCTGAACGCCGATCGCGAGTACACCACGCCCGCCGGCGGCACGCTGTCGCTGCACGGCCGCTCGCTGCTGTTCGTGCGCAACGTCGGCCACCTGATGACCAACGGCGCGGTGCTCGACCGCGACGGCAACGAGATTCCGGAAGGGATTCTCGACGGCGTCGTCACGGTGCTGTGCTCGCTGCACGACCTGAAGGCGAAGCGCAACTCGCGCACGGGTTCGATCTACATCGTGAAGCCGAAGATGCACGGCCCGGTCGAAGTCGCGTTCGCCGATACGCTGTTCGCGCGCATCGAGGATCTGTACAACCTGCCGCGCAACACGCTGAAGATGGGCATCATGGACGAGGAACGCCGCACCAGCGTGAACCTCGCCGCGTGTATCGCCGCGGCCGCTGCGCGCGTGGCGTTCATCAACACCGGCTTCCTCGATCGCACCGGCGACGAGATGCACACCGCGATGGAAGCGGGCCCGATGATCCGCAAGGGCGACATGAAGTCGTCGGCGTGGATCCAGTCGTACGAGCGCAACAACGTGCTCGCGGGCCTGTCGGCCGGCCTGCGCGGCCGTGCACAGATCGGCAAGGGCATGTGGGCGATGCCGGACCTGATGCACGCGATGCTCGAGCAGAAGATCGCGCATCCGCGCGCCGGCGCGAACACCGCATGGGTGCCGTCGCCGACCGCCGCGACGCTGCACGCGCTGCACTACCACCTCGTCGACGTGCAGGCCGTCCAGCAGGAACTCGAGAAGACGCCGTACGCAAGCGAACGCGCCGCGCTGCTCGAAGGCCTGCTGACCGTGCCGGTCGTCGAGCGCGCCGCGTGGAGCGAGGCCGAGATCCTGAGCGAAGTCGAGAACAACGCGCAGGGCATCCTCGGCTACGTCGTGCGCTGGGTCGAACAGGGCGTCGGCTGCTCGAAGGTGCCCGACATCCACGACGTCGGCCTGATGGAAGACCGCGCGACGCTGCGCATCTCGAGCCAGCACATCGCGAACTGGCTGCGCCACGGCGTGATCACCGAGGCGTTCGTACTCGACGTGTTCAAGCGGATGGCGCGCGTCGTCGACCAGCAGAACGCCGGCGACCCGAACTATCGCCCGATGGCGCCCGGCTACGACCAGTCGACCGCGTTCAAGGCCGCGTGTGCGCTCGCGCTGCAGGGCACGTCGCAGCCGAGCGGCTATACCGAGCCGCTGCTGCACCGGTTCCGCCTCGCGTTCAAGGCGCAACAGCACGGCGGTTAAGCGCAGGCGTGCTTCACGAAACGGGCGGCCGCAACGGCCGCCCGTTTTCATTTTCGCGTTCGCCCGACCGTTGAAACGGATAATCGGCGCAAATCGTCTGCCTTCATTTTTCGCGTTCGCGTGCCGTTAACCGGGGGGAATCGGCAGCTGGATGCCGCGCGCGACGTCCCTGCATGCCGCAAAGCCTTGCGCTGGAACGCTCTGCCCGATATTCGCAAGCCCGTGAATTCACTGTAATTTGATCCGGATCAACGGTCCGCAACATTTTCCGCGCACGCGGACGCGCGCGTTATACTCCGTTGAATTCGCGTTGCCCGATTCGTCGGATCGTTGAATCGGCGCAGATGTCACCAGTGAATGCTTGATTTACCGGTATATCTGGCCGCGGTTACCGATAATCGGCGTCCATTTTCTCCGCCGGCCGGCAGGAAGGCGTCGGAATGGCCGCGTAACGGATCGCCGCCGGCACGTCATACGAACAATCGCATCGGCCCGCCTCCCGGCGGCAATGCCCATCGATCCACCGACCATGGCAGAAACCGACTACGCAATGCCCAGCGAATCCGGCCTGACGAGCCGTGTCGCTGCTCATCTGCGCCGGTTCCTGCTGCCGCACCTGATCTTCTATACCGGGCTGCTGATCGCGTTGGTCCTGCTGCTCCTGTGCGGGGTCGTGCTGTACGAAGGCCGCATCGACGCGCGCGACCGCTCGGCCGCGATGCAGCAGAATCTTGCGCTGATGGCGTCGTGGGACATCGAGCGCAACATCGAGATCTATTCGCTGTCGCTGCAGGCCGTCGTCGAGGGCGAGAACGACCCCGACGTCGTCAAGCTGCCGATGCCGCTGCGCCGCCAGGTGCTGTTCGACCGCGCGACGACGGCCAAGTACCTCGGCGGGATCTACGTGCTCGACGCAAAGGGCGACATCTCGGTCGACGGCAAGAGCGACGTGCCGCGCAAGGCCAACTTCGGCAACGAACCGTACTTCGCCGTACACCGCGACCATCCCGACGCCGGCCTGTACGTCAGCCCCCCGTATCACTCGCGGCTGCGCGGCGGCTCGCCGAGCATCGCGCTCAGCCGGCGGATCACGAAGCCCGACGGCTCGTTCGGCGGCGTCGCCGTGATGTCGATCCGGCTCGAATATTTCCAGAACCTGTTCTCGCGCCTGTCGCTTGGCGATCGCGGCTCGATCGCGCTGATCAACACGGACGGCAAGATGCTCGCGCGCGAGCCTTACGATCCCAAGATCGTCGGCCGCGACATCAGCCGCGCGAGCACGTTCCGGCGGTTCATGAGCGCCAATGAAGGGAGCTTCGCCGACACCGCGTCGATCGACGGCGTGCGGCGCCTTTACGTGTTCCGGCACCTCGAGAACCTGCCGCTCATCATCATGGTCGCGCGCTCGGAAGCCGATACCTACGCCGCGTGGTACGACCGTGCGATTCCGATCGGCTCCGCAATGGTTGCGCTCGCGATCGGCTTCGTCGGCCTGTCGCTGCTGCTCGACGTGCAGCTGCGCAAGCGCCACCGCGCAGAAACCGAACTGCAGGCGCTCGCGCGTACCGACGGCCTCACCGGCCTCGACAACCGCCGGATGCTCGACGTCACGCTCGCGCGCGAATGGCGCCGTGCCGCGCGCTCGCAGCACGCGCTGTCGCTGCTGTTCATCGACGTCGATTACTTCAAGCGCTACAACGACACGCAAGGGCACCAGGCCGGCGACGACGCGCTCGCCGCGGTCGGCCACTGCATCGCCGGCTGCCTGCGCCGCCCGGCCGATTACGCAGCGCGCTACGGCGGCGAGGAGTTCCTCGTCGTGCTGCCCGACGTCGACACGACCGGCGCAGTGGCGATCGCCGAGACGATCCGCACCGGCATCCTGGATCTCGGCATCCGGCACGATGCCGGTACGTCCGGCCGCCTGACGGTGAGCATCGGCGTGACGACCAGCTATCCCGAACACGACGACGACATGCAGGGCGCGCTGAAACTCGCCGACGACGCGCTGTATCGCGCGAAGGAAGGCGGGCGCAACCGCATCGTCGTGCATGCGGCCGCTTCCGGCGGCCTCGCGGCGCGGCAGGCCTGAGCGGCCGGGACACATCCCGCGCCGCCGAGCAGCAGCAGGGTGGCCGCCGGGCCGCCATCGCCGCCCGTGCGCAAAATCGCCGACAATGTCGCCTCGACACGCCGCCGCACGGCTGACGCGCCCGGCCGGCCCGCGCGGGTGCGCGGCCGCTTCGCACCACCATGAGACTCAAGGCAAAGATCTTCCTTCTGGCCATCGTGCCGTTCCTGCTCGCGATCGCCGGCATCGGCTTCGGCGTGCGCCAGCAGGCGACGTCCCTCGCGCGCACGCAGCACGCGACGATCCAGGCCGCGTACCTGTCGAGCAAGGAAGTCGAGCTGAAGCACTATGTCGAGCTGGCGACGAGCGCGATCATGCCGCTCTACGACGCGAGCGGCCGCAACGCGCGCGACGACGCGATGCTCCGCACGCAGGCGCTCGCGATGCTGCAGAAGATGGATTTCGGCCCCGACGGCTATTTCTTCGTATACGACCTGCACGGCAATTCGCTGATGCATCCGCGCGAGCCCGAGCGCGTCGGCCATAACTACTGGTCGATGCGCGACCCGCAGGGCGCACTGACGATCCAGAAGCTGATCGGCGCGGCGGCGAGCGGCGGCGGCTACGTGCGCTACGCCTGGCAGCGGCCGTCGACGGGCCGCGTCGCGCCGAAGCTCGGCTACGTCGTCGCGCTCGAACGCTGGGGCTGGATGGTCGGCACCGGCATCTATCTCGACGACGTCGACACCGCGCTGCAGCGCATCGACGCGCGCGCGTCCGCGAACATCGAGCGCACGATGAGCTGGCTCACCGCGATCGCGCTCACGGGTGCGGCGGCGATCGCCGTGTGCGCGCTGGTGCTGAACGTCAGCGAGTCGCGCAGCGCCGACGCGAAGCTCAAGCTGCTCGCGCAGCGTGTGGTCGAATCGCAGGAGCAGGAGCGCGCGCGGCTATCGCGCGAGCTGCATGACGGGATCAGCCAGATGATGGTGTCCGCGAAACTGATGCTCGAATCCGCGCTCGCCCGTTTCGAACGCGGCACGGCGCGCCTGCCCGAAGCCGAGCAGGCGCTGGCATCGGGCGTCGGACGGCTCGGCGACACGCTGCGCGAAGTGCGGCGCATCTCGCATGCGCTGCGCCCCTCCATGCTCGACGACCTCGGCCTCGCAGCCGCACTCGAACAGCTGGTTCGCGAACTCGGCGCCGAAAGCGGCATCGACATCGGCTATACGCAGGTCGCACACAGCGGCACCCGGCCGCTGCCCGAAGCCGTCAACACCGCGCTGTTCCGGATCGCCCAGGAAGCGCTCAGCAACATCGTGCATCATGCGCAGGCGTCGCGCGCGGCCGTCACGCTCGACGTCGGCGCACATTCCGTCACGCTGACCATCGCCGACAACGGCTGCGGCTTCGACGCCGAACGCTCGCAGGCCGACGCACGCCGCGGCATCGGCCTGCGCAACATGCGCGAGCGCCTCGACGCGCTCGGCGGCATGCTGACGATCTCGTCGCAGGTCGGCCACACGATCGTCGCCGCGCGCGTGCCGCTGCCCGGCGCCGCGTCATGACGCGCCCCATCACAGGAGACCTTTCACGCATGAGCGCCCCCGACACCGCCCGGCCCGTCGCCCGACTGCTGCTCGTCGACGATCACCCGCTCGTGCGCGACGGCCTGCGGATGCGGCTCGAAGCGGCCGACCTGTCCGTGGTCGGCGAAGCCGGCAACGCCGACGAGGCGCTCGCGCTCGCCGCGTCGCTCGAACCCGATCTCGCGCTGATGGACGTCGGCATGAACGGGATGAACGGCATCACGCTCGCGGGCGTATTCCACGAGCGCTTTCCGGGCATCCGCGTGCTGATGCTGTCGATGCACGACAACGTCGAATACGTGACGCAGGCCGTGCGTGCCGGCGCGAGCGGCTACCTGCTGAAGGATTCGCCCGCGAGCGAGATCGTGCGCGCGATCGGCGCGGTGCTGGCCGGCCAGACGTTCTTCAGCGAAGGGCTCGCCGCGCGGATGATCCACGCAAGCGCGACCGCGTCGCCGCTCGACCGGCTCACGCCGCGCGAACGCGACATCCTCGACGCGCTGGCGGAAGGGCTGTCGAGCAAGCAGATCGCGCAGCAGACGGGGCTGTCGGTGCGCACGGTCGAGACGCACCGGCTCAACTTGAAGCGCAAGCTGGAGATAGAAGGGCAGGCCGAGCTGATCAAGTTTGCGGTCGAGCATCGGCGAAGGTAGGCAGGTCCGACGGACGCCCCGATCCGCTACGAAAGGCTCGACCTGCCGGCACGCCGCATCATTCCGGCTGTGACGACGTCACGCACGCCGCCGCGCGTCCCGATTGCTGCTTCGTTTCACGCCGCATCATCAGCATCGCCGCAATCAAAATACTGAGGATTCCGGAGCACAAGACCGCGATCGAAAACCCGTACGCCATCGCGTCCCGATACGCACCGAGCAGCGCCGGCCGCCCCGCCGCGAACACATGTTCCATCACCGCCTGCCGCGCGAGCGTATCCGCGTGCGCGCTGCCGGCCGCCTGCATCGCGCCCGTCATCCGGTGCAGCGCCCCGACGCTCATCATGCTGCCGAGCACCGCGATGCCCATGCTCATCCCGGTCTGGCGCAACGCGTTCATCGTCGCCGACGCCATGCCCGCGCGCTCGGCCGGCGCCAGTTCCATCACGGTCATGCCGGTCGCGGGCACCGCGAGCCCCATGCCGACGCCGAGCACCGCCAGCACGATACCGACCGGCAGGTACGGCGTTCCCGCGCCGAAACCGGCCATGACCGCGAGCATCGCGCCGATCAGCCCATAACCGGCCACCATCAGCGCGTGCAATGGAATACGCGCCGCGATGCGCCCGAACAGCATCGACGTGATCGCCGTCATCACGAACTGCGGCATCAGTTGCCAGCCGGCCTCGGCGGGCGTGCGCCCCTGCGCCTGCTGCAGGAACAGCGACAGGAAGAACAGGCTGCTGTACCCCGAGAATCCGAGCACGAACGACGCGAGATTGGCGCGCACCAGCCGCCGGTCGCGAAACAGCCAGACCGGCAGCAGCGGCCGCTCGACGCGCGTTTCGACCTGCACGAACGCGACGAACGCCACCGCGGCGCCCGCCAGCGGCACGAGCACCTTCACATGCCACGCGCCGGCTTCGCCGATGCCGATCAACCCGTACGTGAGCAGCCCGAGCCAGATCACGCTCAACACCTGGCCGAGCGGATCGAACGCCGCGTGCTGCGGATGCCGGCGCTCCGGAATGCCCCATGCGCCGAGCAGCACGGTCACGATGCCGATCGGCACGTTGACGAGGAAGATGTTCTGCCAGCCGCCATGTTCGACGAGCAGGCCGCCCACCAGCGGCCCGAGGATCAGCGCGAGCGCACTGAACGCGGACCACCCGCCGATCGCGCGGGCGCGCTCGCGCGCATCGGGAAACGCATGCGTGAGGATCGGCATCGCGCCCGGTATCAGCAATGCGCCGGCGAGCCCCTGGATCGCGCGTCCGATCAGCAGCGGCTCGATGCTGCCCGCGCACGCGCAGACCACCGACCCGGCCGTGAACAGGATCACGCTGGCAAGCCACACGCGCTTGTGCCCGTAGCGATCGCCGAGCGGCCCGGCCGACAGCATGAACGCGGACAGCGCGAGCGCATACGCATTGACGACCCACTGAAGGCCGCCGATATCGGTGTCGAGTGCCGTCTGCAGCGTCGGCAGCGCGACGTTGACGATGCTGATGTCGAGCGTGGCGAGAAAGGTGCCGAGACAGGCGGCCAGGACGAGTGCGGCGCGACGATAGCGAGGCATGGTGGTCAGCCCTTCCCGGGCACGAAGATGAGAATGATTCTCATAATATATATCGACTGACCGTCGGTCAATGGATTGAATTGGCCGTGAGCAGGGCGCTGGCCTAAACTGCGGGCTTTGCACGAACGGGCGTCGAGCCGCGCGATGACGGACAGGACCAAGGCAGAGATCACGACAATGAAAGACGGCGTGCCGGCGAGCAAGCCGCGCACGAAGCCGGCGGAAGTGCGGCTCGAGGAACTGATGGCGGCGGCCGAAGCGCTGTTCCTCGCGCAGGGCGTGGAAGCGACGACCATCAGCGAGATCGTCGAGCACGCGCAGGTCGCGAAGGGCACGTTCTATCACTACTTCGAATCGAAGTCCGACATGCTCGCCGCGCTCGCGCAGCGCTACACGTCATCGTTCCTCGACCGACTACAGCACGCGGTCGACGCGTGCGACGCCGACGACTGGCTCGCGCGCCTGCGCGCGTGGATCCGCACCAACATCGAAACCTACGCGGCGACCTACCGCACGCACGACATCGTCTACACGAACCACCATCATCACGATCGCGCGAATGCCGACAAGAACGCGATCCTCGAGCAGCTCGGTGCGATTCTCGACGGCGGCGCACGGGCCGGCACCTGGCGGCTTGCGCATCCGCAGGTCACCGCGCTGCTGATCTATGCGGGCGTGCATGGCGCGACCGATCACATCATCGCGGCACCGGAAACGGATCATGCCGCGTTCGTCGAGGCGGTGGTCGACGATTGCCTGCGGATGCTCGGCGTCGGCGCGTAACGCGCCGTCAGCGCAAAGCCATGAAAAAGGGCGCCCGAGGGCGCCCTTTGTGCATCCGGACTGCAGCCTGGCCGCGGCTGTCAGTTCGTCCGCGAATTGTGCTTCTGCAGATACGCGATCAGGCCATCGATCCCGCCCGATGCGAGCTGGCTCTTGAACTGGCCCTGGTAGACCTGGATCAGCCACGCGCCCGACATGTCGATGTCGTAGATCTTCCAGTCGTTGCCGACCTTGCCGAGACGATAGCCGACCGACTGGCTGTCGCCCGGCGTCGTGACCGTCGACTGCACGAGCGCGTCGGCGCCCGACGCGCCGCCGGCCTTGAACGAGAACTTCGCGTCCTGGCTGCCGAGCTGCGCGAGCGACGCGGCGTAGGTGCGCGTCATCAGCAGCTTGAACTGCTTGTACAGCTCCTGCTGCTGTTGCGGCGTGGCCTGCTTCCACGCGTCGCCGACCGCGATGCGGGTCGTGCGCTCGAAGTTGGTCGCGGGCAGGAAGCGCTGCTCGACGACCTGCGTGACTTTCGCCATGTCACCGCCACGTGCGGCCGGATCGGCCTTCATTGCGGTGACGGTGCCCTCGACCGCATTGCGGACGATATCGACCGGCGCGCTCTGCGCAAAAGCGGAAACCGACACGGCGGCTGCCGCGACGAAAGCAAACAGATGACGTTTCATACGAATATCGCTCGATGAGAAAAAACGACCGGTTCATTGCACCGGCCGACGATGCAAAGTATACCGGGCCTGACGCCTCGGTGTGCCGCCGTGACCGACTGTTACCTTTCAGGTTCCTTTGTCACAGGCCGGCAGTGGCGCGTCGAAGCAGCGTTGCGCCGTTTATGTAAATATCCCCTTACAAACCGGCCGACCCTCGGTATCGATTCCGCCGTCGCGAACAAATCTCCTTCCCTTCTCGTAACCCCGAACGTCACGACCGCCGCCACGCCGCGCCGGTATACTTGGCTACTTTGCCCTTGCCAGCCGCTCCCCATCGCCACATGGTGACATCTCTCATCGTCCGACTCGTTGCGTGGTCGGTGCGCCGACCCGTCTCGGTCGTCGTCCTGTCGCTCGTCATCGCCGCGCTCAGCGGCGTCTATGTCGCTCAGCATTTCAAGATCAACACCGACATCAGCAAGCTCGTCGATGCGGAACCGCAATTCGCCGCGCTCGGCCAGGCCGTCGACAAAGCGTTCCCGCAACGCAACGGCACGATCCTCGCGGTCGTCGAGGCGCCCGCGCCCGAATTTGCGAATGCCGCCGCGCAGGCGCTGACCGAAGCGCTGCAGAAGGATGCCGACGCCGGCCGCATCGGCCAGGTCGCCGAGCCCGGCGGCGGGCCGTTCTTCGAGCACAACGGGCTGCTGTTCCTGTCGCCGCAGGAAGTCACCGATACGACCTCGCAACTCGCGAGCGCGCGCCCGCTCGTCAACGAACTCGCGAAGAACCCGAGCCTCACCGGGCTCGCCACGACGCTCGCCACCACGCTCGGCCAGCCGCTGCTGACCGGCCAGGTGAAACTGCCCACGATGGCGAAGCTGCTCGCCCGCAGCGCCGCGACCGTCGACGACGTGCTGGCCGGCAAGCCGGCCGCGTTCTCGTGGCGTGCGCTGGTCGACAACGATGCCGCGCGGCAGCCCGCGCGCGCGTTCGTCACCGTGCAGCCCGTGGTCAACTACGGCGCGCTGAAGGCCGGCGCGGAAACCAGCCAGGTGATCCGCGACGCGGCCCGTTCGATCGACCTCGAGAAGCGCTACGGCGCGGTCGTGCGCCTGACCGGCGAACAGCCGCTCGCCGACGACGAATTCGCATCGGTCGAGGATGGCGCGGCGCTCAACGGCGTCTTCACGCTGCTCGCCGTGCTCGTCATCCTGTGGCTCGCGCTGCGCTCGAAGCGGATGATCGGCTCGGTGCTCGTCACGCTGTTCGTCGGCCTCGTCGTGACCGCCGCGCTCGGCCTCGCGATGGTCGGCTCGCTGAACATGATCTCGGTCGCGTTCATGGTGCTGTTCGTCGGCCTCGGCGTCGACTTCTCGATCCAGTACGGCGTGAAGTACCGCGAGGAGCGCTTCCGCGATCCGCGCATCGATCACGCGCTGATCGGCGCCGCGCACTCGATGGGCATGCCGCTCGCGCTGGCCACCGCAGCCGTCGCGGCGAGCTTCTTCTCGTTCATCCCCACCGCCTATCGCGGCGTGTCCGAGCTCGGCCTGATCGCGGGCGTCGGGATGTTCGTCGCATTGCTGACCACGCTCACGCTGCTGCCCGCGCTGCTGCGCCTGTTCGCGCCGCCGGGCGAATCGAAGACGCCGGGCTTCCCGTGGCTCGCGCCGGTCGACGATTACCTCGATCGCCATCGCAAGCCGATCCTGATCGGCACGCTCGTGGTCGTGGTCGGCGCGCTGCCGCTGCTCGCGTTCCTGCGCTTCGACTTCAACCCGCTGCACCTGAAGGATCCGAACAGCGAATCGATGGCGACGCTGCTTGCACTGAAGGATTCGCCGGAAGCCGCCGTCAACGACGTCACGATGCTCGCGCCGTCGCTCGCGGAGGCCGACGCTGCCGCGAAGCGCCTCGACGCGCTGCCCGAAGTCGGCCGCACGACCACGCTGTCGACCTTCATTCCCGCCGACCAGCCTGCCAAGCGCGCGGCGATCGCCGCCGCCGCGAGCGACCTGCTGCCCGCGCTGACGCAGCCGCCCGCGCCGCCCGCGACCGACGCGCAGCGCGTCGCCGCGCTCAAGCGCGTGTCGGACCTGCTGAGCTACGCGGCAGAAGATCACCCGGGCCCGGGCGCGGCCGCCGCGCAGCACCTGTCGGCGTCGCTCGCGAAGCTCGCCGCCGCGGATGCCGCGACGCGCGACCGCGCCGAGCGCGCGTTCTCCGATACGCTGCGCATCGCGCTCAACCAGCTCGCGTCGCTGCTGCAGCCGCAGGACATCACGCGCGCATCGCTGCCGCCGCAGCTCGTGCGCGACTGGGTCGCGCCGGACGGCCACGCGCTCGTGCAGATTTCGCCGAAGGTGCCGAAGGGCGTCGACCCGAACGACGACACGATGCTGCGCCGCTTCGCGAAGACCGTGAAGGCCGCGGAGCCGGGCACGACCGGCGGGCCGATCTCGATCCTGCATTCGGCCGACACGATCATCAGCGCGTTCCTGCATGCGGCACTGTGGTCGATCATCTCGATCACGATCCTGCTGTGGGTCACGCTGCGCCGCTTCGGCGACGTGCTGCGCACGCTGGTGCCGCTGCTCGTGTCGGGTGTCGTGACGCTCGAGCTGTGCGTCGTGCTCGGCATGCCGCTCAACTTCGCGAACATCATCGCGCTGCCGCTGATGCTCGGCGTCGGCGTCGCGTTCAAGGTGTATTTCGTGATGGCGTGGCGCGCAGGGCAAACCGGCTTGCTGCACTCGAGCCTCACGCATGCCGTCCTGTTCAGCGCCGCGACGACGGCGACCGCATTCGGCAGCCTGTGGCTGTCGCACCACCCGGGCACGTCGAGCATGGGCAAGCTGCTCGCGCTGGCCCTGACCTGCACGCTGATCGGCGCCGTGGTGTTCCAGCCCGTCCTGATGGGCAAACCGCGCGTCAAACGCGCCAAGAACCAATCGCAAGGAATCAATGAATAAGGTGCGAATCATTGCGGCGACCGTTGCCGCCAGCGCAGTGCTGTCCGGCTGCGCGACGGGACCGAACCGCAACCCCAACGACCCGCTCGAGCCGATGAACCGGGCGATGTACAAGTTCAACGACACCGTCGACTCGAACATCGCCCAGCCGATCGCGAAGGGGTACCAGAAGGTCACGCCGACGCCCGTGCGCACCGCGATCAGCAACTTCTTCTCGAACCTCGGCGATCTCGGCAACATCGCGAACAACCTGCTGCAGCTCCGCATCACCGATGCCACCGAGGATCTGATGCGCGTGGCGATGAACTCGGTGTTCGGCGTCGCCGGCCTGATCGACATCGCGACGCCGGCCGGGCTGCCGAAGCATCACCAGGACTTCGGCCTGACGATGGCGCGCTGGGGCGTGCCGTCGGGCCCGTACCTCGTGCTGCCCGTGTTCGGGCCGAGCACGATCCGCGACGGCGTCGGCCGCGCGGTGGACGTGCGCTTCAACCTGCTGAACTACATCGAGCCGGCCGCGCGCAACCCGATGTACATCGCGCAGTTCATCAGCGCGCGTTCGGACCTGCTCGGCGCGACCGACCTGCTGAAGCAGGCCGCGCTCGATCCGTATTCGTTCGTGCGCGACGCGTACCTGCAGCAGCGCAAGTCGCTGACGTATCGCAGCCAGTCGTCGTCGTCCACGCTGCCGACCTACAACGAACCGGGTGAATCGGGCGCCGTGCCGGCTGCAACGCCGGCCGTGCCGGGGTTGCCGAACTACGAGGATCCGGGCGAGACGGGCGGTGCATCGGGCGCCACGCCGAACAATGCGCCGGCCGCGCCGGGGCTGCCGAACTACGACGATCCGGGCGCGGACAATGCGATGCCCGCGAGCGCGCCGGCGGCTGCTTCGGCTGCTTCGGCTGCTGCACCGGCTGCACCTGCTGCGGCATCGGCAACCGCTCCAGCGACGCCCGCGAGCAGTCCGGCCGCGCAGTAACGCTGCAACGGCCGCCGCCGCAAAGACAAAGAGCGCTGCAGTTCACCTGCAGCGCTCTTTTTTTGTCCGCGAGAAACGGGAAACCGGGAAGGAAGGAGAAGGGCGAGAAAAGCGGCGCGTGCCGCTCAAACGATCCGCATCGCGCCGGCACGCTCGAACGCGTGCCGCGCCTGGATCAGCGTCGTGCGCGCCGCGCGCGCGTCGCTCGCGACCTGCAGCAGCGGGCCGAGCTGCGACGGCTGCTTCAGCAGTTCACGCAGGATCGGCAGGATCGCCGTGCTGCCGTCGTCGCGCAGGCCGGCCGTTGCCGCGCGCGGCAACGTGCGCCACGCCGGATCGACGATCGCGCGGCACACCGCGAACGGGACGCCGCGCGCAGCCGCGAAGGCCGCCGCGATATGCGACTCCATGTCGACGGCGAGCGCGCCCTTCGCGCGATGCAGCGACGCCTTGTCCTGTTCGCTGATGACCGGGGCGCCGACGGCCGCGATCGTGCCGCGCGTGACGCGCGCCCAGACGGGCGTGTCGTGCAGCGCCGCGACCAGCCGTGTGCTCCAGCCTGCGTCGGTCTCGACACGGCCGAACGGCCCGTCGATCGCGTTCGCGACCACGAGTGCGCCGGGCGCCAGGTCGGGCGCGAGCCCGCCTGCCGTGCCGAAGCTCACGATGCCCGCGCAACCGCGCGCGGTCGCCTCGGTCAGCGCGCGTTCGAGCCGGTCGGCCCGTGCGGCAAAGACGGCTTCGACGCCTTCGCCGCGCGCGATGCGCGCCTCGAATGCCATCCCCGTCACGGCGATGACGGGCAACGTGCCGGTGGATTGCGGCGCCACGCGTTACAGCCCGACCGTCACGCGCGTCGTGTTGTCGCGCTTCAGGTTGCGATAGCGGGCGAGCGCCCACAGCGGGAAGAACTTGCGATAGCCGTGGTAGCGCAGGTAGAACACGCGCGGGAAGCCCGTCGCCGTGAAGCGCGTTTCGTCCCACAAGCCCTCTGCGTTCTGCTCGGCGATCAGGTAGTCGATGCCGCGCGCCACCGCCGGGTTGTTCACTTCGCCGGCCGCCATCAGGCCGAGCAGCGCCCACGCGGTTTGCGACGCGGTGCTCGGCGCCTGCTCGAAGCCGCGATAGTTGAGCTTGTAGCTGTCGCCGTCCTCGCCCCAGCCGCCGTCCTTGTTCTGGATCGACAGCAGCCACTGCGCGCCGCGCTTCACGCGCGGATCGTCCGGCGTCAGGCCGGCCGCGTTCAGCGAGCACAGTGCCGTCCACGTGCCGTACACGTAGTTCATCCCCCAGCGGCCATACCAGCTGCCGTCCGGTTCCTGTTCCTTGAGCATGTAGTCGAGTGCGCGACGGGCCGGTTCGCTGTTCAGCGGCGTCTCGCCGAGCTGCGACAGCATCGACAGGCAGCGGCCCGACACGTCGGCCGTCGGCGGATCGAGCAGTGCGCCGTGATCCGAGAACGGGATGTTGTTCAGGTAGTACTGCGTGTTTTCCGGTTCGAACGCACCCCAGCCGCCGTCGCTGCTCTGCATCCCGACGACCCACTCGCGCGCACGCGCGATCGAATCGCGATACGCATCGTTCTGCTTGAGTTGCTGCGCGCGCTCCATCGCCACCGCGACCACCGCCGTATCGTCGACGTCAGGGTAGTGCGCGTTCGCGTACTGGAACGCCCAGCCGCCGGGCCGCACGTGCGGGCGGCGCGAGATCCAGTCGCCGCGCACGTCGAGGATCTGCAGCGGGCGCAGCCATTCGAGGCCGCGGATCGCCGCATCCTCGGCACGCGCGTCGCGCGTTTCGAGCAGCGCATTCGCGGCGAGCGACGTGTCCCACACCGGCGACAGGCAGGGCTGGCAATACGCTTCGTCCTCCTGCACGACGAGCAGCTTCTCGATCGACTTGCGCGCGATTGCGCGATTCGGATGATCTTCCGCGTAGCCGAGCACGTCGTACATCATCACCGAGTTGGCCATCGCCGGATAGATCGCGCCGAGGCCGTCCTCGCCGTTCAGGCGCTCGTCGACGAACGACACGGCCTGGCGGATCGCGCGTTCGCGCGTGTAGTTCGGGAACAGGCCGTCGACCGCGCGCAGCGCATGGTCGACCACACGGAAGAACGCGAACCAGCCGGCGCTCTGGTGGCCCTGGCGCGGCAGCAGCCCGGCGTTGACGGGCGGATCGATGAACAGTTCGTCGATGCGCACGCCGCGCGGGTTCTTCGCGAGCGGGCGCTTCGCGTTCAGCACGAGCAGCGGCACGATCACGGTGCGCGCCCAGTACGACACCTTCGACAGATGGAACGGGAACCACTGCGGCAGCAGCATGATCTCGACCGGCATCATCGGCACCGCGCGCCACGGAATCGCACCGTACAGCGCGAGCTGGATGCGCGTGAACACGTTCGACATCTCGGCGCCGCCCATCGCGTGGATCGCACGGCGCGCGCGCTGCATGTGCTCGGCGTTCTCGTCGTCGCCGATCACCTTCAGCGCGAAATACGCCTTCACGCTCGCGCTGATGTTCGGCGCACCGTCGGTGAACAGCGGCCAGCCGCCGTCGGCCTGCTGGATGCGGCGCAGATACTTGCCGATCTTCTGCTCGAGCTCGAGGTTCGGCGTCTCGCCGAGATAGTGGACGAGCAGCACGTATTCGGCGGGAATCGTCGAATCGGCTTCGAGTTCGTAGACCCAGTGGCCATCCGCGTTCTGCGCGGCCAGCAGCGCGTCGGTCGCACGCGCGACGGCCGTATCGACGCCGGCCGGCACGGCGCCGGCGGACAGGGTAGCCATTTCGGTGAGATCGTTCATCGGTCCCTCTCTTATTGTGTCTGGAGCACGTCCGCGGCCAGCTGGCCGGAGCGGATCGCGCCCTCGATCGTGGCGGGCAAACCGGTGGCAATCCAGTCACCCGCCAGCACAAGATTGGTCCAGCGCGTACGCACGGCCGGACGTTTCATTTCCTGCGACGGCACCGCCGCAAAGCCCGCGCGCGGCTCGACGACGAGCTGCCACGCGGGGATGGTTTCCGGGTTCGCGCCGGTCACGCGCGCGACGTCTTCCCAGATGCGCCGCGCGAGCGTGTCGCGCGGCGTGTCGAGCCAGCGGCCCGCGTCGCGGATCGTCGCCGCGAGCTGGCCGCCGCCGGTGCGCACCGCGTCGACGACACCGTTGATCACGGACGTCTGCAGCGGATTGCCGGCCGGCACTTCGACCGCGAAATACGCGGTCACGACCGCGCTGAACGTGTCGGGCGCGGTGAGTTCGGGCACGAGCGGCTGTGCGACCTCGGGCGGCACGGCCAGCACGACGGCGTCGCCGGGCGCGAGATCGATGCGCTCGCCGCCGACCGAGACCGCATCGACCGCATTGCCGTGCGCACCGAATTCGAACGCGTCGAGCCGCGAGTTCAGCCGGATCTGCGCGCCGCCATGCTGCAGCATCCGCAGCGCCGGCTCGACGAATGCGCTGCCAAGGCCGTGGCGCGCGACGAGCGGACGGCAAGCGGGGCCGCCCGCGGAAAACGTGCTGCACAGCGCCGCGCGCGCGAGTTCGGCACTCGCATGGCGCGGCTCGACGTTCAGCACACCGAGGAAATACGGCCGCAGCCAACGTTCCCACAACATGCCGTCGCATCGCATCGTCTGTGCGAGTGAACGGCCCATGCGCGCGAATGCGAGCGGGGCGAGCGCGAGGTAGTCGAGCGGCGTCGTGCCCGGCGCGCGCGACGCGGCATCGAACAGCCACGACGGCCAGCGCCCGTTGCCGAAGCGCAGCGTCCAGCGCTGCTGCGACGCGACGTCGACCACCGGAAATTCAGGCAGCGCGGGCCCCACAAGCTGGTCGGTCGCGCCGATCGCACGCAGGTAGCGCTGCGTCGCGGGCTGTCCCGCGAACACCGCGTGCAGCCCGCTGTCGAGCGTCGTGTTCAGCGTCCCGTCGAACCATGAGCGGCAGCGGCCGCCCGCATGCGCGTGCGCGTCGTGCAGCACGATGCGTCGCCCGCGGCGTTGCAGCTCGACCGCGGCCGACAGGCCGGCAACGCCGGCGCCGATCACGTGGACGGTCCTGGGCATCGACTCGGTCGGCTCAGAACAGCGCGTAGCGCGCGGCGATCATCAGCATGCGCGCTTTCGGCTTGCGCAGCGGCGCGCGCGGGAACGCAAAGCCGCGTGCGATCGCGGCTTCGAGAATGCAGCGATACGCGCCCGACATGATGCGCGGCGCCTTCACCTGCGCACGCGCGCAGCTATCCATCACCGCGTCGGCCTGGCGGAAGTGCTCGAGCGCGCGCTCGACGAGCGTCGCGCACACGCGCGGCAGCGCCGGATCGCGCACGATCGTCGCCGGGTCGGTGATCGCGATGCCTTCGCGCGCAAGCAGTTCGCGCGGCAGGTAGCAACGGTTGATCGCCGCATCGTCGTCGATGTCGCGCAGGATGTTCGTCAGTTGCAGCGCGCGGCCGAGGTGATGCGACAGCTTGATCCCTTCGGCTTCCGGCATCCCGAAAATCCTCACCGACAGCCGGCCGGCCGCGCTCGCCACGCGATCGCAGAAGAGGTCGAGCGTCGGCTCGTCCGGCGCGCAGATGTCTTCGACCGCATCCATCGCCATCCCGTCGATCATCGCGTGGAAGTCGTCGCGCTGCAGGTTGAATGCGCGGATCTCGCGGTCGAGCGCAGCCAGGTGGCGCGGCGGGCGGCCGGCGAAGCACGCGTCGATGTCCGCGCGCCAGCGATCGAGGCCCGCGTTGCGCTCGGCGCGCGGCAGGTCGCTGTCGGCGATGTCGTCGACCGCGCGGCAAAACGCGTAGACCTGGAACATCGCATCGCGCTGCACGGCCGGCAGGATGCGCATCGCAAGATAGAAGGAACTGCTCGATGTGACGGCAGCGGCGTCGGTTTCTTGTTCGTCCACGACGGAATTGGAAACGGCCAAGACGAGCTCCACGGAGACACCCACGCGGGGCGATTGAAGAAGCCATGCCCGGCTGGGATGGTCAGGGTGTCAAATGCGTGCGAGATATGCGAACGATCGACGCAGACAGGCACAAATTACCGGCCGGAAGCCGGAATTGGGCGAAAGTATAGCAATCTTTGAAGTTCGATGGCGGACACGCGCCGCGTGCGGCGGCATGCCGGAAGCCGTTGGCCGGCAAGCGCGGCCGACCCGTGCGGCACCCGGCGCCGGCCGCGCGTCAGCCGTAAACGATGTCCCGCTGCAGGTCGAGCGCAATGAGCCCCATTTCGCGGGTGAGCTGCAGCATCGAACGGCGTTCGAGGCGCGAGCCCATGAAGCTCGTCACGCGACCGTCGGGCTCCGCGGTGAACTGGAAGACCGCGCCGCCCGTGCCGAACCACGCGCCCGGCACATCCGGCGATTCCTGCCAGTCGATCTGCGCGAATACGCGCGCGATGCCCGCGCGCACCAGGTCGCCCGGGCCGATCGGCGGCGCGATGTCGCCCAGGTCGTCGAGCGAATAGGGGCCGGGTTTGTCCGGCTTCCGGTAGAAGAGATAGTCGACGTTCATGGGGCGCAATCGCAGGCAAAGCAACAAATTAGCGTGCTTCAGGATAAATTCAAATCGGATACGGACGAAATGTGGCCTGTACGAGACAAGAGGGACAGGTCGAATCCGGCCCGTCTGGGCGCACGCGGGTTCGTCTAAGATGACACCTTTCTCAAAATCAGAAGACCCGGACCCCATGGAGACGAACGCAAGCGCCACCCCGCAGTCCGATCATCCCGTTTTCGTGCTCGTGCACGGCGCCTGGCACGGCGCGTGGAGCTACGCGCACGTCGCCGCCGCGCTGGCCGCGCGCGGCCACCTGTCGATCGCGCGTGACCTGCCCGCGCACGGCATCAATGCCCGCTTTCCCGCTTCGTACTTCGCCCGCCCGCTCGACAAGGACGCGTTCGGCGCGGAGCCGTCGCCGGTCGCGAACACGACGCTCGACGATTACGCGACGCAGGTGATGCAGGCGGTCGACGACGCGTACGCGCTCGGCCACGGCAAGGTCGTGCTCGTCGGGCACAGCATGGGCGGCCTCGCGATCACGGCAGCCGCCGAACGCGCGCCGGAAAAGATCGCGAAGATCGTCTATCTCGCGGCCTTCATGCCCGCGTCGGGCGTGCCGGGCCTCGATTACGTGCGTGCACCTGAAAACAAGGGTGAAATGCTCGGCCCGCTGATGCTGGCGAGCCCGCGCGTCGCCGGTGCGCTGCGCATCGATCCGCGCAGCGGCGACGCCGCGTATCGCGACCTCGCGAAGCGCGCGCTGTACGACGACGTGCCGCAGGCCGACTTCGAGGCCGTCGCGAACCTGATGACCTGCGACGTGCCGGCCGCACCGTTCGCGACCGCGATCCCGACGACGGCCGCACGCTGGGGCGCGATCGACCGCCACTACATCAAGTGCCTGCAGGATCGCGTGATCCTGCCCGCGCTGCAGCAGCGCTTCATCGACGAAGCCGATGCGTTCGCGCCCGGCAACCCGACCCACGTGCACCAGCTCGACAGCAGCCATTCGCCGTTCATGTCGCAGCCGGCCGTGCTGGCCGGCGTGCTGGCCGACATCGCGAAAAGCTGAGCGCTACATGCGCCCAGGGCATCCGCTCCGCGCACAGCGGGGCGGATGCGCGACCTGGGTGTACGCGACTTATGAGTACGCGACCGACCGATCGCGCCCGAGCCGCTTCGCGCGATAAAGCGCGGCGTCGGCCTCGTTGACGAGCACGTCGCAGGTCGGCGCACCCGTCTTCGCACACGCGCCGCCGACGCTCGCCGTCACCGGCACGCTGACACCCTCGGCATCGACCGGCATGCTGCCGATCGCATCGCGCACCTTGTCGGCCACCAGCATCGCCTCGTCGAGATTCGTGCACGGCAGCAGCAGCGCGAATTCCTCGCCGCCGAAACGGCCGAACGTATCCTGCGCGCGCACGATCGCCGCGACACGACGCGCGGTCTCGCGCAGCACGGCATCGCCGGCCGCATGCCCGAAACGGTCGTTGATCGTCTTGAAGTGGTCGAGATCGAACAGCAGCACCGACATGTCACCACCGTAGCGCTGCCAGCGCGAGAATTCGTCGCCGAGCCGCGCCTCGAAGAAACGCCGGTTCGCGATGCCGGTCAGGCCATCGCGATTCGCGTGCTCGCGCAGCTTCGCAACCGCTTCCTCGCGCTCGCGCTGCATCACGCTCACATGCGTGACGTCCGAGATCGTCACGCACACGGCCTCGACGTCGCGGCCGCGCGTGAGCGGCATGAACGTGCAGTCCTGCTGCATGTAGTCGACGCCGCCCGTGATCGGCCGGTCGTGCTCGAAGCGAAACAGGTAGGGCCGCTGCTCCCACGAGCTGAATGCGAAGCTGCCGAGCTGGAACACGCTCTCGAGCTTGCGCGACAGCCACGCGCGCGGCAGGTCGGGAAAGCAGTCGAACAGGTTGCGGCCGATCACGTCGGCGGCCGGGATACCGCTGTGGTCCTGCATGAAGCGATTCCACATCAGCACGGTCATCGCGCGGTCGAGCACGAACAGGCCGAAGCCCACCCGCTCGATCACGAGGTCGCTCAGCGACGGGGTGGTGGCCGTCATAGCGCGGACAGCAACGCGTCGAGCGCATCGCCCATCAGCCGGATCGAATCCTCGGCCATCAGCATCACGAAGTGGGCCCGGAACGCGTGGTCCTCGAGCCCGAAGTTCACTTCCAGCAACAATGCAACGCTCCATGCCAGCTCGGTCGGCTGGAATACGTCGTCGAACGACACGTTCGCGCCGAGCAGCCCCGGCGGAAAGAACACAGGCTTGCGGCCGAGCTCGTCGAGGATCGACGCGACGCACGCACCCATCAGCACGTTCGCGACGTCGAACACGACTTCGTCGGGTGTCGCCATCCCGCCGTACACGCCGTCGCCGAACGTACGGTCGACGACCGACATGAGCCGCGCGATGCTCGCGGTGCGGCACAGCACGATTGCTTCGCCCTTGATGTCGGAACGAAAGCCCTGGCGCACGGCGGTCACGTTGTCGTGAATGCCCGTCATCTCGCGCAGCGCGTCACCGGCGTCGGTCGCTTTCACGACCCGCACACGCGGCACCGACAGCTCGATGAAGTGCCCGAGCAACAACGCGAGCCGCGCGGCGGCGCGGCCCATTGCGAGGTTGGCGATCTCCTGCAACGCGTCGCGTTGCTCCGCCGTGAACACCGAGTCAGGCATACAACCCATACTCCTTGAGAATGGGCAGCAATGCCTCCGACGTCACGGGCTTGGCTACGAATGCGATCGCGCCCAATTCGCGCACGCGTGCTTGCGCCTGCGGCTGGATATCGGCGGATACCACGATCACGAACGTGTTCAGATCTTCGTGGCGCAGTGTCTCCAGGACCTGATAACCGCTCATGTCGGGCATCGTCAGGTCCAGAAACATTACGGAAGCTTTGCCGTCACGATAGAGCGCCAAGGCCTCTCGACCATTCGCGGCATACGTGACTTCGACGTCCCAGCCTCCCGGCAGCGCCTTTGTCAGAAGTTTGCGAGCGAGCAGCGAATCGTCGGCAATTACAATCGGCAAAGGCATGGAGCGAAGCGGTATACGGAATGGTCTCTCTCGCGTTAACGACCGCGCGGCGCACTTCTTTAGGCGCCATGCGTTCGGGTGCGGGCAACCGTCTTGCGGCCGCGCGCGGGCGCCGCGACGCGGGTGCGCGCGACGCACCGCGCGGCGAACGCCGGCGGGCGCATATATCTGTCATAGGGAAAGCAAGGCGCGATTCTCTGAGTAAACCGGAGGCGATGCAACTCGCCATTTTCACCATTTCGAACAGAATTGGTCCGAACACGCATCATTCCGAAAACAGCCGCGACCATTTTCGAGATAAGCACGCAAAATTTTTCCTTGTGTACGTTTGCGCTGCCGGATTCGTCGCGTTTTCAATCTGACAATTTCCCCCTGTCGAAATCGACAGGATTACCAGCGTCCGGGGCCGTGCGGCGGCCCGTCGCAACTCGTTTATGATGGCAGGCACCTCCGCCTCACCCGCTTCCTCGATGACGTCCGACCGGCCCGCCGATTCCCACGCTCCCGCCTCCCCACCCGCCGACGACTGGCAGGACGACGGCAACTACGCGTCCGGTGCGCCCGAGCACGATTTCGCGGTGCGTCGCGTGACGCTGATCGTGCTGCTCGTCGCGGCGATCGTACTGCCGTGCATCTACGTCGTGGTGATGGCGTACAACGACCTGAAGACGCGCGAGGCCGCCGCGAGCGACGTGACGATGCGCACGGTGCGAGTGGCCGAGGAGCACGCGCTCAAGGTGTTCGACCTGAGCGAAACGCTCGATGCGCGCATCGTCGATCTCGTGCAGGACATGGACGACGCGACCGTGCGCAACCGGGAGTCCGACATCCACGAAGCGCTGAACACGATCGGCGGCGGCTATCCGCAGGTGGCCGCCGTGTCGATCTTCGGCGCGAGCGGGATGCTGCTCGCGAACAGCCTCTACTATCCGGCGCCCTATGCGTCGATCGCGAACCGCGACGACTTCGCCGGCATCCGTGACGGCAAGGTCATCGAACACATCTCGCGGCTGATGATGGGGCCGCTCAAGCTCGAGAACATTCCCGTGTTCAACACGGGCGTCGCGCGCCGCCATAGCGATGGTTCGTTCGCCGGGATGGTGTCGATCGCGCTGAAGTCGTCGTATTTCAACGCGTTCTACCGCGACCTGCTCGGCGGCGCGAGCACGCCGATGACGATGGCGCTCGCGCGTTCGGACGGCGCGGTGATCGCGTCGTATCCGCCGCCGCCGGCACTCGCGCACACCGATCGCGCGGTCACGTTCGGCGACGCGCGCAACGATCCGCGCGCCGGTGTCGTGCGCGTGCGCCACGACGGCGCGAGCAGCGAAATCGTCGCGTATCGCCAGGTCGGCAGCTATCCCGTCTACGTGACGTGCGCGTACCGCACGTCGGCGATCTGGCATGAATGGTACGAACACCTGAGCGTGTTGTTCATCTCGATGTTCGCGCCGTCGGTCGCGCTGTGGTCCGTGATCTGGCTGTCGCTCAAGCGGCTGAAGGCGGAAGAGGAGGCGTGGGACCGCTGGCAGGCCGAAGCGTCGATGCGGCGCTCGATCGAATCGGCGTACCGGCAGTCGCGCAAGATGCAGGCGCTCGGCAACCTCGTCGGCAGCGTCGCGCACGACTTCAACAACCTGCTGATGATCATCTCGAGCAACGTGCAGATCGTGCGGCGGCGCGGGGTCCAGCATCTCGACAAGGAGCTCGGCGCGATCGAACGCGCGCTGAAGAACGGGCAGTCGCTCACGCGCCAGCTCCTCGGCGTCGCGCGCAAGCAGCCGCTGCACAACGAGACGATCGACGTCGGGCAATGGGTCGGCACGTGCCGCGAACTGCTGAAGACATCGCTCGGTTCGAAATCGTCGCTGGTCGTCGCGATCGAGCCCGGTGTCTGGCCGATCCGCGTCGACGTCGCGGAGCTCGAGCTCGCGGTGATTAACCTCGCGGTCAACGCGCGCGACGCGATGGCGACCGGCGGCCGCTTCACGGTCGGCGCGCGCAACGTGACGCTGCGTCGCGAGGACGGCTTTCCGCTGACCGGCGACTTCGTGCAGATCTCGCTCGACGATACGGGTTCGGGCATGGCGCCCGACGTGCTCGCGCGTGCGTTCGAGCCGCTGTTCACGACGAAGGCGCAGGGGATGGGGACCGGGCTCGGCCTGCCGCAGGTGTTCGCGTTCTGCGAACGCTCGGGCGGGCTCGCGACGATCGACAGCGCGGTCGGCGCCGGCACGTCGGTGCGTCTCTACCTGCCGCGCGCCCGCGCCGAGGATGTCGTCGCGCGGCCGCAGGCGGTCGTGCACGACGCGGGGGCAGGCGCGCTCGCCGGCCTGCACGTGCTGCTCGTCGAGGACAACAGCGAAGTCGCGGCCGGCACCGAAGCGCTGCTGTCGCTGCTCGGGCATCGCGTGACCTACGCGCCCACCGCCGACGACGCGTTGCGCCTGATCGAAGGTGCAGCCGCGAACGACGCGTTCGACCTCGTGATTTCGGATATCCACATGCCGGGCCGCCTGAACGGCATCGACCTCGCCGAAGCCGTCGAGCAGCGGCCGGAGAAACTGCCCGTGATTCTCGTCACGGGTTACGCGGAGGAGCTCGACCGCACGCGCACCGTCAACGTCCGCGTGCTGTCGAAGCCGTTCGACATCGCGCTGCTCGACGAGATCCTGCTGGGCATCCGTGAAGCGCGCGATGCACGACACGCGCGGCACGCCGGCACGTGACCCGCTGCGAGCGGGCCGGTGCCGACGCCGGCGGCGTGATCGGGTGTGACGCTCAGGCCGACTTCAGCAAACGCACCCAGCCCGTGTAGCGATCGACGAAGCCCTGCAGGAACTTGCGGGTGTCTTCGCTGACGATCTGGCCCTGGTCGTCGATGCGCGCCGGATCGTGCTTGATGAACATCTCGGGCTGCCCGAGCGTCTTCACGTCGAGATACGCGAGCACGTTGCGCAGGTGCTGCTGCGCGAGCGCGGTGCCCGTCGCGCCCGGCGACGTGCCGAGCACGGCACCCGGCTTGCCCGACCACGAGTTGGAACCCCACGGGCGCGAGCCCCAGTCGAGCGCATTCTTCAGCACGCCCGGGATCGAGCGGTTGTACTCGGGCGTGAAGAACAGCAGCGCGTCGGCGGCCTCGATCGACTGCTTGAAGCGCTTCGCGACTTCCGGGAAATCCGCGTCGTAGTCCTGGCTGTACAGCGGCAGCTCGCCGATCTCGACGAACTCGAACGAGAAATCGGCAGGGGCGAGCGAGATCACGGCGTGTGCGAGCGCACGGTTCCACGAAGCGCGACGCAGGCTGCCGACGACCACAGCGATGCGATAGGACATGGCATTCTCCTTCCGGTGAGTGAGGAATCGGATCGATTGCTTCCGAACGAGCGACAAAGGTCTGTTTATAGGCAAGCCAGCCCGCGAACCGCCCCACGGGGCCGTACGGCCGACTTTCCACAAGGTTTTCCACAGAAATTGTGGATAACTCGGCCGTTATGTTCTGACGTTACAGATTGCCTACTGCGGGTCGTTGCCGACACGCGACACAGGGTTCGGCAAGCATAGCGCAGCGCGTCGGCCGGTTTCGTGAATTCGTGACGGAACATGCATTGCAGGCCGGGACCGCGCCCAGTAAGCTGCTCGCACTGCGACGCGCCCGCCCTGTGGCGCACGCGTGATCGTTTCGAGACACCGCAACCCAGACATGCCGTCCGCCTACGACGATCCCGTTTATCTCGCGCAACTGCGGCGCGACCTGTTGCGCTTCGCGCGACTCCAGCTCCGCGACGCCGACGCGGCCGAAGACGCCGTGCAGGAAGCGCTCACCGCCGCGTGGTCGCATGCGGGCGATTTCGCCGGGCTGTCGGCGCACAAGACCTGGGTGTTCGGCATCCTGCGCAACAAGCTGATCGACGTACTGCGCGCGCGGCAGCGGACGGTGAGCCTGTCCGCGCTCGATGCCGAGCTCGACGGCGAATCGGTGCTCGATCGCGAGTTGTTCAAGGAAAACGGGCACTGGGCCGCCCACGCGAAGCCGCGACCGTGGCCGCGCCCCGAAACGCTGTTGCAGCAGCAGCAGTTCTGGACGCTGTTCGAGGCCTGCCTCGATCACCTGCCGGAGCAGATCGGACGCGTGTTCATGATGCGCGAATTTCTCGACTTCGAAATGACGGACATCTGCAGCGAATTGACGCTGACGACGAACCATTGCAGCGTGCTGCTGTACCGGGCGCGCACGCGACTGCGAACCTGCCTGAGCGAACAAGGACTGACGACCGAAGATGCTGCCGGGGAAATGTACTGACGTGACGCGACTGCTGTCGGATGCGCTCGACCGGCATCTGACCCTGCATGAGCGCCTGCAGGTGCGTATACACCTGCCGACCTGCAGTGGCTGCAGGGCCTATCGCGGGCAGATCGCGCTGCTGCGGACAGCCGCGAAAGCGGCGGCGGGGCGGGGGCCTGCCCCGGACGATGACGATACGTCGTCCGGGGAAGGCTAGGCCTGGATCGTGCCGGCTTCGATTGCCGGCGCTTGCCCTAGTGCTTGCGCCGGGCTGACGCAATCAGAAAAATACGGCGGGCAAGAATTATTCGAACAGCGCCTGCACCGATTCGGGCGGCCGGCCGATGGCGGCCTTGCCGCGATAAACAACGATGGGCCGCTGCAGCAGAATCGGATGAGCGGCAATTGCCGCATAGGCTTCCGCATCGGTCAGATCGGCACGGGCAAGATTCAGCTCCTTGTACGGCTCCTCACCGTCGCGCAGCATGTCGCGAACCGGACGGCCAAGCTGCCGATGCAGCGCTTCCAGTTCCTCGACCGTCGGCGGCGTCTTCAGGTACTCGACGACATTCAACGGCGCACCAGTGGTATTCAGCGACTCGACCAACGCAAGCGTCTCGCGCGACTTTGAGCATCGGGGGTTGT
This sequence comes from Burkholderia lata, assembly GCF_000012945.1. Classification (NCBI taxonomy): domain Bacteria; kingdom Pseudomonadati; phylum Pseudomonadota; class Betaproteobacteria; order Burkholderiales; family Burkholderiaceae; genus Burkholderia; species Burkholderia lata. The sequence goes on along the minus strand of NC_007511.1, from coordinate 8,511 downwards.
GGTAGATCGTGATCATCATTCAGGCCTGGAGGGTAGAGCCCTGTATTGTAGCCAGTCTGCATTGGTGGGCTTGATGGGGTGGTCGACGAGGGATCGTGCGATCGGGAGTGGATTCGCTGCTTCGTAGAGCCAGGCCGGTTGATGAGGCAGTGCGATGGCGCGCGAGAGGGGAGTGCTGTTCGGGATGCTCTTCAATGAATTGGTGGGTTTATGCGCATAAAGGCTAGGGAAGCTCTGTCGCGGGATGGTGAATAAAGGCCGCGCACGCCTGATCAATGCGATGGGAGGCTATCTGCGAAGGGGGTAGCCGGTGGCGTCACAGGACGGTTGGTTTATGCGCATAAAGCGGGCTATTGCCGGGTGAGGTACCTCGCGATTCGCGGCGCAGCGCTGCCGACATTTGAGCCTGCTGGGTGTGAGTCTCTGCTGGGTGTGAGTCTCTGCTGGGTGTGAGTCTCTGCTGGGTGTGAGTCTCTGCTGGGTGTGAGTCTCTGCTGGGTGTGAGTCTCTGCTGGGTGTGATTGCTGCGTCGGTATGCTGCCTCGCAAGTAGACCACCGCGCTCCGGATCCCGGCGCAGTCGGGATGTGATCCCTCGTTACTCGCCGTCTACCGCCTGCGGTTTATGCGCATAAACGTAGCGCCCGGATAGCGTGGTGTGTCGACGTACGAGGGTTCAGCGGCACACCTCGACGCTGCGTACCCTGCCAGGGCGTACCACTCACAACCCACGCTCAGAAGCACCGGCCGTTCCGTCAGGCGTTACGCAACGCGCAAGTCGCACCATCGAGCGCCCCGGCTTCCGCGGAGTTTATGCGCACAAACTCTCCGGCTCTCAGGCAAAGCTGCCCCATCGAACAAAAGGGCAGTGCACGCGCCCCCGCAGCAACTCTCTACTCACCCCGACGATGCCACACGTGATGCCACCGGGTTGCTTATCAACGCTTCAGGTATCCGCCACACCATCCAATCACGCCACCCACCATCGCCGGTTCGTTTATGCGCATAAACCGATAGCCCGAATGGCCAATGCGTAGTTGTCGAACGACAATTTCATTGAAATCCAAATATCGTCATGTAGAATTCCAACGACCAAAATAGGAGTGAAAATTGGCCGCGGAAATCATTGCAGTCACTCAACAAAAAGGTGGCGTCGGCAAAAGCACGATTGCCATGCACCTCGGTGCCGCGTTCCATGAAAAAGGGAAGCGCGTCCTCGTCATCGACGCAGACCGTCAAAACACACTGGTTCACTGGTCGAGCGCATCCGGCGACAGCGACACCGGCATTCCGTTTCCAGTCGTCAACCTGGCCGAAGCCGATGGCCAGATCCATCGCGAGATCAAGAAGTTCATCAACGACTACGACATCATCGTCGTGGACTGCCCGCCGTCGATCACCGAAAAGGTATCGGGCGTGGTCCTGTTGGCGGCATCGATTGCCGTGATCCCGACGTCGTCGTCGCCGGCCGATTACTGGTCGAGCGTCGGGCTGGTCAAGCTGATCCAGCAGGCGCAGGTCATGAACGAAGACCTCCGCGCCGTCTTCCTGCTGAACAAGACCGAAGAGAAGCGCATGCTGACCCGCGAGCTCAAGCGCGCGCTCGAGGAACTCGGCTTCCCGTTGCTGAAAACGCAGATCCCGACCCGGGAGGCGTACAAGCAGGCAATGGCGCTCGGTCAGACCGTGCTGCAGATGAACGATCGTGGCGGCAAGCTGGCTGCCGCAGAAATTCGCGCATGCGCCGACGAAATCGTCGCCATGCTGCCCTGACTTTATGCGCACAAAGGAGTCACATGAAACCTTCCCAATTTGCCAAAGGATTCCAAGCGCGCCCGGATATCACGACGAGCGAGAAGCGCACGGCGCTCGATCGACTCAATGCGATCGACGGCATCGTCAAGTCCGAGACGCCCACTCCGGCGCCGACCAAATCCGCAAAGAAAGACATCGCGCCGCCGCCCGCTCCCGAGCTCACGCTTGATCCGTCGATCGATGAATCGGCGCAATATCGCGCGTGGCGTCTCGAGAACCGCTATGCGCCGGGGCAGGTGATCGAGCTGTCGCTGAAGGCGATCAAGCACAGCCCGTTCAATCCGCGGCACTTCTATCTGAAGTCGTCGATTGCCGAACTGGCAGTCAACCTGGCGAAGCAAGGGCAGCAGCAGGCGATCCACGTGATTCCGGACTACGAGAACCCGGGCACGTATTTCGTCAGCGACGGCGGCCGCCGCGTGCGGGCACTGAAGGAAGCGAACAAGGAATCGGTCAAGGCGATCGTCATCGACGTGCCGATCGGCATCCAGAGCTACAAGCTCGGCTACGATCTCAACGTCCAGCGCGATTCGCAGACGGTGTTCGACAACGCCGTCGTGTGGCGCCGCTTCCTCGACGACAAGCATTTCCAGAGTCAGAAGGAGCTCTCCGAGCACCTCGGCCTCGACGAATCGACGGTGGCCGTCGCGCTGTCGATCGGCAAGCTGCCGGAAGCGATCATGCAGGAAATGGTCGCGCGCCCTGATCGCTTCGGTTCGAACATGGCGTATCAGGTCGGCCGTTATCACAACGCACGCGGCACCGAGGCCACGCTGCGGCTGATCAACAAGATCGTGTCGGACGATCTCAGCACGCGCCAGGTGTCGGACATCGTCAAGGGCCGCGTCGCGGCGCAGGAAACGCCGAAGGCCGCGGGCCGTCAGCGCTATGCGCAGCGTCTCGAGATCAAGCTCGGCGGCAAGTCGGTCGGCGACCTGAAGTCGTATGGCGAAGATCGCATCGAATTGCGCCTGCGCGGTCTCCCGAAGGACAAGCGCGACGCGATCCTCGAGCAGCTCGAGCGGATGCTGTTGTCGGAGTGATGGAAACGGCCGGCGGGGCCTGGTGAGGACGCCGGGCCCGCCAATCGAGGGCGGGGCCGGCGGCGGCCCGTCAACGGGCCTGAGCGGGCCTCAGGCGGCCCGCGACTGGTTCAGCGTGAACGACAGCAGGTCGCCGTCCGTCGGCTCGCCCCAGGTCCTCTGGGCCAGCCAGTCGAAAAAGGCCGTCTCGGCCAGCTTGGAATCGAGGCCGCGCTTGCGCCAGTCGTCGCGCAGATGCGTGCCCATCGTCGGCAGCGCCTCCGATTCGAACGACTCGCGCGCCACTTCGCGCTCCGCGTCGCCCTGCTCTTCGTACAGCACCTTCGCTTCCTTGCGGCGGAACGCCGCGAACTCGCTCAGCAGGCGTGCCTTCAGATCGTCCGGCTGGGCCGCTGCAATCTTCGGGGACGGCGTGCCGGCAGGCAGCGCGTCGACCGACTCGACCGGCGGCGCATAACCCTTCTTCAACGCATCCTTGAACAACGCCGGCGCGCTGCGCACCGGCGGCAGCGTCGTGCTGCGCATCCGCTGCTCGGTCATCTGCAGCGCGGCACGAATGCGGTTCTCCTCGCTATCCGCGTAGAGCGTCTGCGCTTCCTTCAGCGGAATCCCGAGCTTCACCATCCGGTCGACCAGCGTGCTGTCGAACACGTTCGGGTGTTCGTCGAGCGCGAGCATCGGCTGCTTGCGTTCGGTCACGCGGAACTGGATCTCCGCGACCCGGCGCCCTTCACGGTGCTCGATCAGCTCGACGAAGATGTTGGTGACCGCATTGACTTCCGCGATCGCGGGACGCAGATAGTCGCGCTTGAAGTACTTGTACTCGCGCTTTGCCTCGTCGCCGGCTTCCGTATCGGGCGTGCCCGACAGGATCGGCCGCCACCACTCCCACGGCTCGCGCATCGTCAGGTGGCTCGGGTTCGTCAGGTAACGCACGCAGATTTCGTACAGCGCGAGGCCGGCGCTGCTGCGCAGCTGGCTCTGGAACTGCAGGCTCAGGCGCGCGTACTGCACCGGGTCGAGCAGCTTCTTCTTGATCTTCGGCGCGAACGAGAATTCGACCCACACGCGGCGGGTTGCCGGATCCTCGAGAATTTCCGCGTCGGCGATCAGCGTCGAGATCCCCCACTTGCGGCCCGGCTTCTGGCTCGACGTCCCCGTGCTCCATTCGACCTGCACCGACACCATGCGGCGCAGGTGCTCCTTCACCAGTGCGGTGTCGTTCGAATCGAAAGCGGAGTTGGCAACGATGTCCGACAACAGCGCGCGATACGTATCGCCCGAGTCGTCGGCCTGCTGGGCTACGGCCAGCAGGACATTGAACAGCTTGCGAGTGAGGAGCGTGATCTTGCCGCTCTTCGGCTGAATTGCGATCGCCTCGACGGCCTTACGCAATTCGGCTGAACTGGCACTCACCACATCCACATCGGTTTTCTTGGCGCGCTTCGTCGTGGCCATACGTCGGGTCGGAGGAGAAGTTTTCCGGAAGGATAGCGCCTGCGGTGAAGTGCGTCCAGAACGACATGCTCACCATAGCGGGTGAAGCGCGCGTGCAAAACGGCACTCACCCCAGGCGCTCCCGAAAACCCTCACCGCTCCGGATTTGCAGCGTTCCGGACTCGTCCAGACGTGCTGCGGGATGCGCCGATTCACAGAATTTCACCTGTGCACGACACGTGCGAAATGTGCTCCCGTATCGGCTCACCTTTCGATTTGTCGTAATTTTACGACTGCGCGGCTGTGCGTTCGGCACAGGGTTGCGATCCCACGTCGTCGCACCTGCCGATCGGCCCCCATCGGCCTGTATGCATGTACAGGCGTGACTCACCGGGAGATCGGAAGCGGGTCCGGCATCCCGAAAGACGGCTGCGAAACCGGTCTGCGCGACCCGATTGGGCCTGCTTTGTCGGCCCGGGCGCGCATTGTACAGTGCACAAATCGTATCGGGTCCCGAAAATACTCACCTCGAGCACAGTATGTTCATTCGTCCGGATATCGACGAATGCCCGTCACACACGGGATTCGCTACCCGAGCCTCCCGAAAACGCTCACCTTACCGAAAAATCGCTGTGCTTCAATATCCACGGGAATGGCTCCCGAAAAGCCTCACCGTAACTGCCTCGGTATCAAAAATCCCAATGCCTTCCGATACTTATGCACAGAAGGCATTTGGCTGTGCGCCGCGGACATCCCCCGAAAAGCCTCACCTTTCGACGGAAATCCTTCATACGACAACCTCATGTCAGCCCCCGAAAAATCTCACCTGTGCCAAAAAGTGGCACAGCAAAAACGCGATTTCTTCCAGTCCTGGCGGGCTTTTCGTCGAATTCGGCCACTCACCGGTCCCGAAAAGCCTCACCTTTGACCATTTTTCAGGCAAATTCCATTCCCGAAAAGTCTCACCTGTTGCTGGAATCACAGTCTGTGATCTGGGCCCCGAAAAATCTCACCTCAGCGGGTTCCGGGCAGGAAAACCCTGATTTCCCTCCCGAAAAACCTCACCTTTAGGGCTTCACAGGCCCCCAAGCGCGCTTTTGCTGTGCAAAATGGCGTCCGTTTCCCGGAAGTCCTCACACTAAATGCCCGCGGAGTCCCGTGAAACCTCACCTTTCGGAAAAACTGCCTAAAAGATGGTCAGAAACGGGGCGCAAAGAAGGTCCCGCAAATTCTCACCTATGTCTGCACAGGCAGAAAACTGTGCAGTCAGGCACAGCGCGGGTTCTGTGGCTGTGAGGCCCCGAAAAGCCTCACCTTTGGGAAATCTCGTGTTTCACTGTGATCCTGAATCCCCTCACGACCTTTCCCGCAACGGCTCACGCAGCTCCCTGAACCCCATCACGTCAGCTCCCGCAGAAGATCACCTTGGCTCCCGTAAAACTTCACCTTGTCGGCCGGAAAGCCTTGCAACATAAGGCTGTGCCGTGGCGTTAACGTTTTTAACTAAGGGTTCAAGGGTGTTTACTTCTAATACTCTCAAGACAATGGCTGACGAGTTTTCCACAGACACCCCAACCCCTGAACACCCACAGGCAATCGGATCCGTGTTCATGTGAAACAAATGCCCAAATTCGGGGGCTGCAGGAAAATGCTTGTGGGACAAGGACTTGGCGGACTTTCTTCGCTTTGTTTCACGGAATCCGAAACCACAGTCGTCCGGATTGGCTCACAGACCCGATTTCTGTGCACAACGACGTAAATTCACAACGTCGAGCCGAAACAAGTATCAATAAATACGTATTTCGTTATGATTACCACACTTCAATGTCTGTGAGCACAGCGATGACCCTGGACGAAATCCGCCACGCCATTCGGGACGAACTGGAATCGCTGCGCGCGAACGGCGCACGACGACAGGAATTGTCGCTGCACGCGTGCAAGCGGTTGTTCTTCGATCTTGGCATCAGACCGTCGGCTGCCAACGTCCGTGATCTCACCCAGACCGGCAGCGCCAGCGATATCCCGAAAGACATCGACCATTTCTGGGAGCGCATTCGTTCCGCCTCCAAGATCAGGCTCGACGGTGCCGCAATCCCGAAAGCTGTCGAGGAAAAGGCCGGTGCGTTACTCGGCGCACTCTATGAAGAAGCGTTGAAAGCCGCGCGGGATAGTCTGGATGGCGATCGCGAGCAGGTTCGCGCCGGCGTTGCCGATGCCGAACAGCGGTTGCGCGACGCAACCGTCCGCCAGGAAACGCTCGAAGGCGCGCTCGCGCGTGGCGAAGCAAAAAACGAGCAACTGCAGGCTCGCGTGACCGAACTCGAGGTCCAGCTCGCGTCGCAAACGACGCACGGTTCGGCGAGCGAAGCAACGTTGCTCACCACAGTCGCCCGACTGGAGAAGGAACTGGCCGCGGCCGCAGGCCGCGTCGAAGCCGAGCAGACGCACAATGCGACGCTGCGTGACCGCATCGATACGCTACAGGCCGAACTGCAGCAGCGCACCGAGCACTACGCGCAGCAAATCAAGGACGCGGTGGCCGAAGCCGAACGCCGCGTCAAGCCGATGCTGGTCGAGCTGGATTCGTTGCGCAGCATGGCGTCGACCTATCAGAGCGGTTTGCGCGACGTACAGCGCAAGGAATTCGATTTCCTGCAGCAACTGAGTTCGGCCAAGGCGCGTGCCGACCGGCTCGAAGAACAGTTACGTAGCCAGGGCGATGAACTCGAACGTGCGACGCGCGATGTGAGCGCGTTGCGCGCGAGCCGCGGCATGAATCCTGAAATCGCCGCGCTGATCCGCCGCCTGGCCGATGCCGGGCAACTGGATCCGGACGCGTTTGCCGCGATCGGCACCTCGCTGGATCAGGAGATTCCGGTGCCGGCCCATTGTCCGCATTGCGACGGTGAGCCGGAGCTGTCACATAGCGAAGAGGGTTTCGAAGTGGCCTGCCCCGAGTGCGAGCACGCTTCGGGCGCATGGCCGTCCCGGTTCGAAGCGGTCGCGCGCTTTGCGCACACGTGACGCCAGGATCGGCTACACCGCACAGGTGAGACGATCCGGGGAGCTTGAGGTGAGGTTTTTCGGGAGCTGTGAAACGGTGAGGCTGCGCCACACAAGGCTGCTCACGGATCGGTTCGTGTGAGCAGCCAATTCGTGATCAGTGAGTTTCGTCGCTATCGGACGCGTCACCGTTGCTGTCGGCCAAACCGTCACGCCAGTTCTTCCATGCGCGATGCAGCCGGTTCGACGAGATCGGCCGCATGAAGCCCAGCCATTTGCCGACCCGTTCGGGCGGCACGTCGTGTTCGAACAGCTCAGCCGCATAGGTATTGCGCAGCGTTTGCGGGCTCGCGCGTGCGGTGCGCGACGACGTGAGCCCGGCGGATTCGACGATCGCGTCGATCGCGCGCAGCATTGTCGCCTTGTGCATCGGCCGCCCGGCATGGGATGCCGGGAACACGAGTTCCCCCGGAATGTCCTGGCGCTTGCGCTCGGTGAGCCAGGCTTCCAGTAGGGCGATCGCGAACGAGGCGAGGTGGGTTTCGCGTGCGAAATCCGGATGCGTCGACTCGATCTGCAGCGACGTCCCACTCGTATTGATGCAACTAATCGTAAGTGCGCGAGCTTCACCGGTTTTAATGCCGGCGCCCAGAAACGCGGCGACGAGCGCGCGGTCGCGCCGTTCTTTCCAGTACGCTGAACCGGATACGCCGATCGGCGAAAACAGGTACGCGAGCAATGCCGCGCGCTCGGCGGGCGCGAGGAAACCGGTCGGTTCGTTGTCGCGGGCCTTACGCCAGTTCGCTTCGCCATCCTGAGCAATGAACCGGGCCGGGTTGGTCGACGCGTATTCGGTGCGACGGATGTGGTCGAGCACACGCTCGATCAGCCGCAAATAGCGCATTCTCTGGGTTTTCCGGATCGGCAGCTCGCCGACGAAATTCGCGATGGTTGCGGTATCGACCGTGGCCAGGTTCTTCTGGTGTGCGCGCATCCAGGTGAGAAACGCGCCCCACTGCGCGCGGTAGACGTCGGCCGACGAGCGGCGATAGTCCTGCATGGCGAGCCATGCATCGAAGGCGGCTTCTGGCGAGACGATCCAGTCGGATGCGCCGCGGTCGAACAGATCTGTTTCTTCCGGGCGTGCGGGGGTGTCGGGAGAGGCGGGAAGAGACATGTGATTTATTCCGTTAGTTGCGTATATGGTAGCCCTT